>DATMRS010000007.1:0-112284 GCA_035566015.1 Sphingomonadaceae bacterium | reverse complement strand
GCCGAGCCCCCACGCGCGCATACCCCCTCAGCGCGTAAAACCGGCCGCAATCAGCCATGCCCCTGTGGCTCAGGAAAGAAATATAAACGCTGCTGCGGCCTCAATTGAACCAATATCCTGCGGCCCACGCCGGATGCTTACTTTCCGCCCACAAGCGCCACATCTCGCCGACTGAATAAGGGGTCGATTTCCGATGGCCAAGCAAACCATGGGAAACTGCGGCATTGGTGGCGTATGCCGATTGGCCCGTCCGCGATCGGGATAGAGGCGAAAATATTTTCACCGCCGACGATACGCTACGGGACGAATACGGACGCTTACGAACTAGGTAACTGAAACGGCACTGTTTTGGCACTCTTGCGCAGCCCGATCGAATACCCATTCCTACTCGGGGAGCATCAGAAAGGAGTAAGAAATAATGCCCGAACAGCCCGATCGTATCCTTCGTCTGCCGACAGTCCTCGCTCGCACCGGCCTCAGCCGCGCGACTCTTTACCGCAAGGTCCAGGCAGGCACGTTTCCACGTCAGTTGAAGATCGCGGCGCGCTGCGCCGGCTGGCGAGAATCCGCCGTCAACGACTGGATGCGCAACCCGATCTTCTATTCTGTCGAGGATCATCCCAGCGCCTAGGCCAGGGCCCTTCAGCCCATCGCCGCGCCACCCGTCACGAACTCGGCCCATTGATCCATGAGGACCCGACGCTTGTCGAAGAAATCGGTGCGGCGATAGGCTGCTTCAACGGCATTCGGAATCTTGTGCGCCAGCGCTTTGTCGGCGATCTCCTTCGGGAAATCCGTTCGTTCGGCTGCCCAATCGGTGAAGCTCGACCTGAAGCCGTGAACCGTGACGCCCATCACTTTCATGTTGCGCATTGCCTTCGCCATCGTGATGTCGCTGATGGCCTTGCCTGTCGAGCCAACAAACACCGGAGTGTCTGAACTGATCTTCTCGCCGAGCGCGAGACGCTCGTCGCGCAGTCGCTTCAAGATGGCGACCGCTGGCGAGGAGAGCGGCACGACGTGCAATTCCTTCATCTTCATTCGGCTTCCAGGAATTGCCCAAATGCCTCTTTCAAGATCGAACTCGCCCCAGGTCGCGAAGCGCGTTTCATTGGACCGAGCGGCGGTCAGCACGGTCAGCTTTAGCGCATCGCGCCCGACGCTGTTCTCCAACGCAACCAATCGCTTCATGAATGAAGGCACCTCAGCGTAGGGCATGGCCGCAAGATGCGTCACTTGCCGTGACTGGCGTGGCAGGCCGCGCGTGACGGACCGCAGCGATATCTCTTCGGGCACCAGTCCCTTGATGTGCGCGTAATCCAGCGTCGTGCCGATACGCTGCAATATCCGCCGTGCCGTATCGGGTATCTTCAGCCAGATCGGCTCCAGCACGCCCAGCACCGCTACGCTGTCCACAGCGTCGATTGGCGTCCGACCGATGATTGGGAAGACGTGGTTTTCGAGGCTCGGAAGCCACGAATTATGTTTGCCGTTCTTCCAGCCGCCCTTCATCGCCTCGAAGCAGTCGCGCGCGACCTTCTCGAAGGTTGGCGCTGCCTTGCGGCGCAACCCTAATTCCTTGACGGGATCGAGACCGTTGCGGAGCATCCGGCGATAGTCGGCGACCGCGAGCCGAGCGTCTGCTAGCGAGACATCATCAACGGAGCCGAGACCGAAATCGCGTCGACACCCGTGTCGTTGAATGCGCAGCATCCACGACCGCGTTCCAGAGTCCCGAACGACGAGATAGAGGCCCTGAATGTCGGCATGACGACCTGGCCCGGCGTGGCGAACTTTGAGTGCGGTGAGCGGCATGGCAGCGACCCTTCACAGCCCCACATTTAGTCCCACACTTTGAGCTGGATTTAGCGAACATTGGTGGAACGACGTGATACTAATGTTCGGCCATCAATCTCGCGATATCAATATGTTGAGACTTTGTGAGTTGGCTTCCTACAAAGGAAACATGCCCGTAGGGGTCACCATCGTCCATAGAAATGGCGAAATTTCTGCGGTTTTCGCGAAGGTTCGCCAATCGCGACGCGATAATGTGGTCCGACTGCTTTGAGGGCCTGTCGCAGCGCTGAATGGTACGGAGCGTGCCTGTTATCCTCTCAGCCAAGGATCATGTCCGCCGCCTTTTCGGCGATCATGATAACCGGGGCGTTTGTGTTGCCGCGGATGATGGTGGGCATGACCGAGGCGTCGGCCACGCGGAGGGCTTCTATGCCGCGCAGACGCAGCGTGGCGTCCACGACGGCGTCGTCGTTCGTACCCATGGCGCAACTGCAGGCGGCATGGCCGCCACTCATCACGCTGGCGCGGTTCCAGCCGTCGATCGCGGCATCACTGTCCTGTTCGGCCGGGTCACCGCCGGGTGCGATCTCGGCAGCAACGAGGTCGCGGGCGGGCGCCGCGTTCATGAAGCGTCGCATGAAGCGCACCGCTTCGCGCAAGCGCCCGACATCGCCCTCTTCGCTCAGGAAGTTGAGTTGGATGCGGGGCAGCGCGGCCGGATCGGGTGAGGCGAGGGTGATCTCACCGCGGCTTTCGGGATTGAGCAGCAGCACGCCGCAGGAGAATTGGTGTCCGGCGCCCTTGCGCCAGAGCGGGAACCAAGGCCGCGCGGCATAGCTGGAATGGACGATCTGGAATTGCCAGTCGGGCCGCTCCTGCACGTCGCTGGAGCGCAGGAAGCCCTGGATCGACATAGGGCTTTGCGCCATCGTGCCCTTGCCGGTTAGTTGCCAGCGCAGGGCGTTGAACGCCAGCCTGTCGAGCCGGGTCTGGCTGTCGAAGGTGACGGGTTGCGACGCCGTCCAGAAGCTGAGCGCGATCGGATGATCCTGCAGGTTGCGTCCGACGCCGGGCAGGTCCCGACGGACCTCGATCCCCATGGCCTGAAGATGTGCTGCCGGCCCGATTCCCGATAGCATCAGGATTTGCGGCGAATTGATCGCGCCGGCGCTCAGGATCACCTCACGACGCGCGTGCACCTGATGCAGCGCATCGCCCCGCCGATATTCGACGCCGACCGCACGGCCGCCCTCCACCAGGATACGCGTTACCAGCGCCTGCGTCTCGATGCGGAGATTCGCGCGGTCCTTCACCGGATCGATGAACGCGCGCACCGTGCTGTGGCGGCGGCCGTTGCGGATCGTGCAATCGGGTATGCCGAAGCCTTCGGGGCGCGCTACGTTGAAATCCTCGGCGGCGCCATAGCCCAGCCCGCGCGCGGTTTCGAGGAAGGCGGGGAAGAGGATCGGGTCCTTCGCCATGGGGGAGACGTAGAGCGGTCCGTCGCCGCCATGCTCGGTTGTAGCGCCGCGCCAATGATGTTCGGAGCGCCGGAAATAGGGGAGCACGTCGGCATAGCTCCAGCCCGCCAGGCCCGTCGCCGCCCAGGCGTCATAGTCCGCCGCCGCGCCGCGCACATACATGGTGCCGTTGATGGAGGAACTGCCGCCCAGTACGTGGCCGCGCGGGATCGGCTCGGTACGGCCGAGACGGCCGGGGTCGGGCGCGCTTTCATTGCCCCAGATGAAGCGCTTGTCCGCCGCCGCCTGCATCCAGGTAAGCGGCATGTCGATAAGCGGGTGGCGGCATTCCCCGCCCGCTTCCATCAAGACCACTCGATTGGCGGTGTCCGCGCTCAGCCGGTTGGCCAGGACGCAACCCGCGCTGCCCGCACCGATAATGACGAAATCGGCCTCTTCCGTTGCCACGCTTTGTATCCTCCGATTGGGCCCGCATGCCGCCACGCTTTCTCTCCCGGAAGGCGCGCGGCTGCTCAAGCGAAATTATGCGTAATCGCACGGAGGTCGTCGGCACAGGTAGAATCAGCCATTACATGCTTATAATCGTATATTATTTGGTATAACCATGATGCGGCGGCTGGGCGGTCCGGCTCTATCCGGCTTAGGGCAGCGGCGGCAGAGCGCATGGCCGAATAGCCGAGGCGGGAAAGAGGGAGGGATTATGATGGAAAGGCTTACCACGTTGATCCGGCTGTTGCTGGGGACGGTCTATCTCGTCAACGGAGTCAACTGGTTCTTCAAGATCATCACGCCCTATCCTAGCATCTCCGATTTCATGGAGTATATGCCGCCGCCGGATATCGTCGGCGCGTTGATCGACCAAGGCATCCTATTCCACCTCGCCAAGGCGATCGAGGTTGTGACTGGACTGGCCCTGCTTTCCAACCGCTTCGTGCCACTCGGGCTGGTCGTTTCGATGACCGTCACCGTGCCGGTGTTCATCACCGACGTGTTCAAGCCCGAATGGCGGCTGCGGGCCTTCCTGATGGGCAGCGGATCGCTGGTGATGAACGTCTATCTGCTGCTCGCTTATTATGACTATTATCGATCAATGCTGGCTTTCAGGAGCGTGGCGAGTGCCGATCCGGCAACGGCACATGGCGCAGAGGGCGACGTGGTCGCCGACGTGGTGGGATATATCGTCCGGCCGATCATGCGTATCCTTGGCCCGCTCGCCACGATCATGGGCGTGGTGATGGTGGCCTGGCTTGCGGTGATGATCGTGCAATATGCCTTGCACCCGCAGGCCATCTACGAGGTCCGCCATCTCGTGCCGAGGCCGTCCATCCGCTGATTGCATTGTTATACGATTTAGTGTTACGATCTTGCGATCGCGACATGGAGAGGAGTTGCCCGGCGCATGACCTACTTGCGCAATTGCTGGTATGCGGCCGCCTGGCCGGGCGAGGTGAACGAGACGCCGCTGGCGCGTCGGCTGCTCGGCGAACATATCGTGCTCTATCGCACGTCGGACGGAGTGCCGCGTGCGCTTCAGGATCGCTGTCCGCATCGTTTCGCGCCGCTATCGATGGGCATGCTGATCGGGGATCAACTGCAATGCCCCTATCATGGGCTTCGCTTCGGCATCGACGGCGCCTGCGTCCATAATCCTCATTATAATGCGCTGCCGGCGGCGGCGAAGGTGACGACCTACTCGCTGATCGAACGGCATGGCATGATCTGGATATGGATGGGCGACGAGGAGGCCGATCCCGCCCGTTTGCCCGATGATTTCGGCTTCATGGAGTCGCCCGATTTCAAGGCGGTCACGGGCTATCTGAAGGTCGACGCCAATTATATGCTCGTGGTCGACAATCTGCTCGACCTGACGCACGCGCCCTATCTTCACCCGGCCTTCGCGATTCCGGGGCTGTCTACCGAGGAACGGCTCAAGCGCACGACCACCGAACTGGTACGGATGCCCGAGCGTGTGATCGCCCGGCGCTGGCGCCTCAATTGCCCGCCCAACGGGCCGACGCGGACGCTGTTCGGCTTCAACGACGAGTTCATGGATTCGCGGTCGCACATGCACTGGTTGCCGCCCTCGCTCATCTATTTCGATGCCGGCGCGGCGCGGCTCAACGAGCCGGAGGAGCAGGGGTTATGCCTGCCCGCAATGCATGCGATCACGCCCGAAACCGACCGGACCTGCCATTATTTCTTCGCGCAGGCGCGCAACATGCTGCTCGACGACGCCAATGCCGACGAAACATTGTTCGGCATATTGGAGAATGCCTTCCGTAATGAGGACGAGCCGATGATCGAGGCGCAGCAGGAGCGGATGGGTACCGAAACGGACATTCTCGCGCTCGATCCGGTGCTGCTCAAGTCGGACGGCGCTCCGGTCGCCGCGCGTCGCGCGCTTGCGAAGCTGATAGCGGCCGAGCAGGGCGATTGACGATCGCAACGGTGAACGACGCCGGAGAACGGGAACGGGCGGCCGATCGCGCGAGCGCGGCCACCCTCGAGGGCGAAGTGCCCGCGATCGGCCATGCGGTGCCCGCCCCAGCGCAACCGTCGTTGTTGATTCCGATGACGGTCGGCGCGACTTTCTTTATGGAGGGACTCGACAGTACGATCATCGCCACATCGCTGCCCCAGATCGCTGATGCGCTGCACGTCACCGCGAACGAGATCGGCATCTCGCTCACCGCCTATCTGATCAGCGTTTCGATGTGGATGGCGGCGAGCGGCTGGCTGGCCGACCGGTTCGAGGCGCGGCGCGTCTTCATCGGCGCGATCGTGGTATTCGTAACGGGATCGATCGTCTGCGGGTTGAGTCCCAACCTCTATGTCCTTGTCGCCGGCCGCTTCCTGCAAGGGGCAGGCGGGGCGCTGATGACGCCGGTGGGGCGCCTGATCCTCGCGCGCAGCTTTCCCCGCGACGAACTCGTGCGCGCGATGAGCTACATGATCATTCCGGGGCTGCTTGGTCCGATGCTTGGGCCGGTGGTCGGCGGCTGGATCACGACCTATTTCGACTGGCGCTGGATCTTCTTCATCAACGTGCCGCTCGGCGTGCTCGGCACCCTGCTTGCGCTCCGCTTCCTGAAACCGGGCGAAACGATGGCGGTCGGCCGCTTCGACCTTGCCGGTTTCCTGCTCGTCGCGGTGACGCTGGTCGCGCTGCAGGTGGGACTGGAGGCTATCGCGGCGGACAGCGGAGTGGATATGGTTGCGCTCGTCGCGCTCGGCCTGGGGGCGGCGGGGCTGTTCGCCTATATCTGCCATGCGCGGCGTCCCGACCCCATTCTCGACCTGGGGCTGTTCCGCTATCGCACCTTCGCGGTCGCGGTGCTTGGCGGGTCGTTCTCGCGCCTGGTGCTGGGGGCGACGCTGTTCCTTTTTCCGCTCTATTTCCAACTGGGGCTCGGCGCGTCGGCGGTGGTGGCGGGCTATCTGATGGCTGTGCTCGCCTTCGGCCAGATCGCACTGCGGCTGGGTATCGATCCGCTGCTGAAGAAATTGGGGATCAAGAAATTGCTTGTCTCCAACAGCCTGGTGCTGGGCCTGCTGCTCGCGGCGCTGCTCATCTTCACGCCGGGCTCTTCCTTCTGGGTGCTGGGCGGCTTCATGTTCATTTTCGGCCTGATCCATTCGATCCAGCTCTCGACGCTTGCGGGGCTGAACTTCTCGGGCCTGCCGAGCGAGGTGCTGGGGCGGGCGACCTCGGTGGGTGCTGTGGTGCAGCGGCTTGCGATGGCGTTCGGGATCAGCCTGACCGCGATCCTGCTCGCTTTCTCCTCGGGCGGCGCTGCCCAGCCGGTCTGGGCCGATTTTCGTCTGCCCACGCTGGCGCTGGCCGGCGTGATGCTGCTGTCGATCCTGAGCTTCCTGATGCTTCGCCGCGGCGACGGCGACGATCTGCTCAAGAGCAGGGGCTGATTCAGTTCAGCGCGCCGGTTCGTCCTGCGCGATCCGGAAGCCGAGGCCGGTCGAGCGGAACCGGTCCCCCGCCGCCGATCGCGCGGTGGGCCGCTGGCCGCGCTTCGAACTGCTATAGTCGCCACCACGCACGATGTGGCTGAAACAGTCCGGCCCGGTGCGGGCGCTGCCGTCGGTTGGGGCGCCGACATAGTCGGGGTAGCGGCAGTCCGCCGTCATCTCCCATACATTGCCGGCCATGTCGTAGAGGCCCCATGGATTGGCGGGGAAACTCTTCACCGGCGAGGTGAAGTCATAGGTGTCGGGGCCGCCATTCGTCCGGGTGTTGGCGAAACGGGGATCGGGATCATTGCCCCAGTAGAAGCCTGTGGTCGTCCCCGCGCGCGCGGCATATTCCCATTCCGCTTCGCTCGGCAGGCGAAAGCCCGTCTCGCTGCTCTCGCGGTTGAGCCAGTCGATATAGGCCAGCATGTCCGCCCGATCGATATTGATCACCGGGCGGGTGCCGCGTCCCAAGCCATCATCCTGTGGCAGGGGGCGATCCGTCGCCCGCGCGAAGGCGTCATATTGATCGAACGTGACTAATGTCTCGCCGATGCGAAAAGCGTGGAGCGTCACGCGATGCTGCGGCTTGCCTTGCTGCGCGTCCGCATCCGCCGGCGCGCCCATGATGAAGCTGCCGGCAGGGATATCGATCATCTTCGGCGTCACGGCCTGCGGCGCGGCCGAGCAGGCACCGAGCGGCAGGAGGGATAGGAGGGCGATGGGAAGCCTTTTCATTGGCCACGCTCCAGCCATTCGTGCGCGGAAAAATAGGTGGCGAGCGCGGCGTCGTCGGCGGGCGCGATCCGCTTTGCTTCGGCACGCATCGTAGGATCGGTGCGCTCGCCGCTGCGATAGGCCGCCAGCGCATGCGCCAGATATTCGGGGTCCTGCCCGGTGAGGACGGGGGTGCCCTCCAGTTCGCCGATGCCGGTTTCGCCATGACACCAGGTGCATTCGCGCGAAGTTATGCGATAGCCGGGGAGATCGGTGCGCGCGCGGGGCGGCTTGTCGGGGAAATTCTGCGAGAAATAGGCGGCGACGTCGCGCATGTCCTGTTCGGACAAGGTCTCCGCCATTCCCCGCATCAGGTCGTTATGGCGGACGCCCTGCTGATATTCGCGCAGGACGAAGAAGATGTAGCTCGCCCGCTGCCGATAGAGTTTGGGCGGGCGCGGGTGGAGATCGCGGGCGGCGGGGGCGTCGGGACCATGGCAGGTGAGGCATGTCTGGGCGATCGCTTCGCCGCGATGCACGTTGCCCGCCGGGACGCGCCAGGAGGGTCGGGAGGGTGGTGGTGGGCCTTTTTCGGCGAGCGCGCCCGCGCCGGCGAAGGCGGCCAGCCCCAGCAGCGCGGCGAGGCCGAGTTTCACGCGTTCATTCGCCATCCTCATCCCCGATTTTGTCCAGGCGGACTGCAAGCAGCAGGAAGAAAAGCGCCGAAATCGCGATAGCCGCCGGCGCCGTGAGCAGCGAATAGCGGATTGCCTTGGCCCCGACGAAGGCGAGCGGGCCGTCGTTGAGCGCGCCGATCAGCATCGGCCCGACGCTCTGCCCCACCAGATTGAAGATCAGCAGATAGATGGCGGTGCCCGTCGCGCGGATGCGCCGGTCGAGCAAGGCGAGGACGAGCGAGAAGGTGCAGGGCGTGGTGGCCGCCATCGCGACCGTCTCGATCGCAAGGCCGATATGCCACCAGATCGGCTGGTCGGCCAACAGCAGACAGAGTTGCGCGGGCGCCATGGCGAGACAGCACAGCGCCGGCGCCCAGCCGAGCCATCGCCGGTCGAACCGCATCAGCAGCGCGACGACGAAGCCCGACGCGAAGGTAGCGATCACGCCCAGCCCGCCCTTGTACATGCCGATGAGGACGCCCGTCTGCTGCGCATCGAGCGCATGGACGCGCAGCATGAAGGTGGGCAGCCAGGCGAGCATCGCCGAATAGTTGATGCTGAGCAACGTACCCGCCGCCACCATCAGCCAAAAGGGCCGGGAGCGCAGCGCCATGCCCGCCGCGCGCGGGAAGGCGATGGCGGCGGCTCCGCCCGTGGGCGTCCGCCTCGGCGGCTCGCGCACGATGAGGATCGTCAGCAGGGCGACGACGAGGCCCGCGGCGCCCATCAACGGAAAGGCGAAGCGCCAGCCATGCGTATCGGCGATCCATCCGATCAGCGGATAGAAGAGCATCACCGCAAGCGGACCGCCCGCCCCGAACACCGCCATCGCCGGCACGCGCGCGCGGCCGGTGAAGGTATCGCCGATCAGCGCGGAGGTGGGCGCGAGATTGCTCGCTTCGCCGACGCCCAGCATCATGCGCGCGATCAGCAGCGCGGCGAAGCTGCCGGCAAAGCCGGTCGCCACCGTCACGAGGCTCCAGAAAGCAAGGCCCGCGGCGACGATGATCCGCCGGCTCGTGCGATCGGCGAGCCAGCCCAGCGGCACCCCCGTCAGCGAATAGACGAGCACGAAAGCCGGCCCCATCAGGAAGCCGAGGCTGGCGTCGGAGAGAGGAATATCCTGCCGGATGGCGGGCAGCAGCAGGCCGAACATGTTGCGATCGACGGTGTTGAGCCCGACGATCGCCGAAAGGATAAAGAGCGCGGCGATCGCGCGCACACCGGGCCGGCGGGCCTCCGCCCGATGTTCTAATGCGATAGACGCCATTCGCCTCTCCACCTGCGTGCGACTTTGTGGTAGCAAATCTTGTTAGTCAATTCTTGACTGCGCAGGCATGTGCTGAAATCGTGCCGGGGCCGATCAAGGGAGAGGGATTTCGTGAGCCGTTACCTTCAGAATTGCTGGTATGCCGCCGCCTTTTCGGACGAGGTGACGCGCACGCCCATGGCGCGGACCCTGCTCGACATCCCGATCGTCTTCTATCGGCGCGAGGACGGCACGCCGGTGGCGCTGCACGATCGCTGCCCGCATCGATTCGCCCCGCTGTCGCTGGGGGCGGTCGTCGGCGACGACCTGCAATGCGGCTATCATGGGCTGCTTTTCGATTGCGCGGGGCGATGCGTCGGCAATCCGCATAATGAGGGCAAGCCGCTCGCGGCCGCGAGCGTCCGCAGCTTCCATCTGTTCGAGCGCTACGGCTTCGTGTGGCTATGGCCGGGCGATGCGGCGAAGGCCGATCCGTCGCTGTTGCCGCCCTATCATTATCTGGAGGATGAGGGATGGGCGGTGCTGAAAGGGCATTTGCGGGTGAAGGGCAATTACCAGCTCGTCACCGACAATCTGCTCGACCTCACCCACGCGCCTTTCCTGCATCCGGGCTTCAAGATGCCCAATGTGACGCCCGAGCAGCAACTGGCCGCGACGACGACCCGGCTGGAGCGCCATGAGGACCGCGTGCTGGCCTATCGGTTGCGCAGCGGCCTGCCACCCAACCAGGCGACGATCGATCTGTTCGGTTTCCCGGCCGAGCCATGCGAGACGCGCACGCACATGACCTGGTATCCGCCCGCGATGATCGATTTCGACAATGGCACCAAATTTCCGGGGCAGACCGATCTGGAGGGTTTCTGCTTCCCCCAGGCGCATTGCATGACGCCCGAAACGGAGACGAGCTGCCACTATTTCTTCGCCGCCGCCCGCAATCTGCGGCTGGATGATCCGGCAATCGACGCGGCGCTGATGGGGGTGCTCAACACCGCCTTCCGCACGCAGGACGAGCCGATGATCGAAGCGGTGCAGGCGCGGATGGGCGATACCGGCGATCTCGATTCGCTCAATCCCGTTCTGCTCAAGACCGACGGGCCGCCCGTGACCGCGCGACGCATGCTCAAGGACAGAATCGCCCGCGAAGAAGCCGAGGGGACTGCCCTCGCCGCAGCCGAATAGGATTTTCTCCATAATGCGGAATCATCTGAAGGCCGCCGCCTGTGCGGGCGCCATGATCCTTGCGATAATGGCCGTCGCCCCGTCCTGCTCCGCGCCCGAAAAGGGGCAACCGGCGTTGCTGGGGCCGCCCGCGCGGGCAGGGGACTGGCCGCGATCGGGCCGCGACATGGGCGACAGCTATTTCTCCCCGCTCGCCCAGATCAATGCGGGCAATGTCGCCAGGCTGGGCCTCGCCTGGGAGTTTGACGACTTCCTGTCGCGCGGCGGCATGCAGTACGGGCTCGAGTCCACGCCGATATTGGTGGGCGATACCCTCTATTTCTCCGGCCCCTGGGGTGAGGCCTACGCGGTGGACGCGCGCACGGGCAAGCTGCGCTGGATGTACGATACCGATGCCGACGGCCAATATGCGCGCAACACCTGCTGCGGCGTCGTCAATCGCGGCGTCGCGGTGGCGGACGGCAAGCTGTTCGTCGGCGCGCTCGACGGCAGGTTGTTCGCGCTCGATCTGAAGACGGGCAAGCCCGTCTGGCAGGTCGATACCTTCGTCGACAAGACATGGAACTATTCGCTGACCGGCGCGCCGCAGATCGCGGGCGATGTGGTGATGATCGGCAATGCCGGCGCGGACATGGGCGCGCGCGGCTATGTCTCGGCCTACAACATCAGGACGGGCAAGCTTGCCTGGCGTTTCTGGGCGGTGCCGGGCGATCCCGCCAAGGGCCCCGACGAGACGCCCGAAGTCACCCTGGCGCGCAAGACCTGGCCGAAGGATACGCGCTGGGAACTGGGGCTGGGCGGCAATGCCTGGAACGGCCTCGCCTACGATCCCGCGACCAACACCGCTTATCTGGGGCTCGGCAATGGCGGCCCGCATCCGGCCTGGCTGCGCAGCCAGGGCGGGAAGGTGATGGATAATCTCTTCCTGTCCTCGATCGTCGCCGTCGATGCCGATACCGGGCGGATGAAATGGCATTATCAGGAAACGCCCGGCGACAGCTGGGACTTCACCGCCACCGCGCCGATGATCCTTGCCGACGTCACGATCGGCGGCAAGAGGCGCAAGGTGCTGATGCAGGCGCCGAAGAACGGCCTCTTCTACGTCCTCGATCGCGAGACGGGGGAGTTGCTGCGCGCCGACCCCTATACGCGGGTCAACTGGACGACGGGCGTCGACAGGAAAACCGGCCGGCCGCGCCTCAACCCCGAGGCCGACTATCGCGACGGCCCCCGGCTGGTCTGGCCGAGCGGGGCGGGCGGACACGGCTGGCAACCGATGGCGTACAGCCCGCTGACCGGCCTCGTCTATATCCCGGTCTATGACGCCGGCATGGAGGATTCGGCGGCGGGGCCGGCCAGCTTCGTCCCCGGCAACATCAATCAGGTGACGACGGGACGCTTCCCGCCCTTCGACGCGAAGATGCTGCACGGCCGCCCGCAGAGCAATTTCGAAGGGCGATTGAAGGCATGGGACCCGGCGACCGGCGCCGCACGCTGGGTGAGCGCACCGCGCACCTTCCTGAACGGCGGCGTGATGGTGTCGGGCGATCTTGTCTTCCAGGGATCGGCGTCGGGCTATCTCGACGCCTATGACGCGGCGAGCGGCCGTCCGCTTCTGCACCTCTTCCTCGGCACGGTCGCCACCGCCGCGCCGATGACCTACGAACTGGACGGCGTGCAATATATCGCCCTCCTCGCCGGGGCGGGCGGGCCGCAGGGGGCGTTCTTCGGCCCCGGCGTGATCGCCGCCGAGCGCGAAAACCGGCAACGATTGATCGTCCTGAAGCTGAATGGCGGCGCCGTCCCGCTGCCGCCGAAGCGCGCGGCGCCGGAGCCCGCGCCGCTGCCGCAGCCGATCGCCGCCAGCGCGGCGGTGTTGAAGCGTGGCGAGGCGCTGTTTCTCGATCGGTGCAGCCGCTGCCACGTCGCGGGCGGTGGCCCGGCCGTCTACCCCAACCTCTGGAACATGCGGCCCGAGACGATCGAGGCATTCCATGCGATCGTCGGCGAAGGCGCGCTGGCCTATGCGGGGATGGCCAATTTCTCCGACCAGTTGAGCGACAGCGATATCGCGGCGATCAAGGCCTATATCGTCGACGACATGATCGCGCGGCGAAAGGGCGAGAAGGCCGCCGCGCCTCCGGTTTCACGGCAGACGCATTAGGGGAACGCTACCCCCCGTCACCCCGGCTTTCGTCGGAATGACGGGGAGGGCCTTCCCCCTCAGACGCGTGCCCAGCCGCCGTCGACGACGATCGTCTGCGTGGTGATCATCTCGGCCTCTTCGCGCGCCAGGAAGGCGACGAGCGCGGCGACGTCGCGGGGCGTGCCGGGGCGCTTGATCGACTGGTTGGCCGCCAGCGCGCCCATGAAATCATCGAAGCCGTCCTCGCTGCCGCCGCCCATCTCCTCGGCATAGGAGGCGCGCACCTTCTCCGTGCCGACGGGGCCGGGCGCGACCGCGTTGACCGTCACGCCGTCCGCCCCCAATTCGGCGCCCAGCGCGCGGGTGAGGCCGATTATCGCCGCCTTGGACGTCACATATTGCGGCATGTGCGGCGGCGCCAGAAAGACCGAGTTGGACGTCATGTTGACGATCCGGCCCCAGCGGCGGCGGCGCATCGCGGGGGCGAACGCCTTCGCCATCAGGAACATGCCGTCGACGTTCAGCGCCATCACCGCGCGCCAATGCTCAAAGGTCAGATCCTCGAAAGCGCGATGCTCGTAGCGGCCGGCATTGTTGACGAGGATATCGCAGGGGCCGAGCCGGGCCTCGACATCGCGCGCCAGCGCCTCGACGGCGGCGGGATCGGTGATGTCGCAGCGGAAGAAGGCCGCTTCGCCGCCCGCCGCCGCGATCCGGCCCGCGACTGCCTCGTCCTCCTTGATGTCGACGATCGCGACCGCGTGGCCGTCCTGCGCCAGTCGCTCGGCGATCGCCGCGCCGAGACCGCCGGCGCCGCCGCTGACGACGGCGACTTTCCTTGTGTTTTCCGCCATCTGTTCCTCCCCGTCAGGCGCTGACGATCGCCTTGGTTTCCAGAAATTCCTCGAAGCCCCAGACGCCATATTGCTTGCCGTTGCCCGAGCGCTTGTAGCCGCCGAAGGGCGCATTGGCGCTCCACGGCGGGAAATTGATCGTCACATAACCGGCGCGCAGACGCCCCGCGACGCGGCGCGCGGCGTCCTTGTCCTTCGACTGGACATAAGCGGCGAGGCCGAACGGCGTGGCGTTGGCGATACGGATCGCGTCCTCCTCGTCGGCATAGGTCTGGATGCACAGGACCGGCCCGAAAATCTCCTCCTGCGCGAGGAAGGCGTCCACCGCGACCGGGCCGAATATCGTGGGGCGCGCGTAAAAGCCCTGCGCGAGATGCGGCGGCCGCCCCGGCCCGCCGACGAGGAGCGGCTGGCCCTCGGCGACCGCGCGCGACAGCAGCACGTTGACGCGGGTGAACTGCGCCTCATTGGCGAGCGGGCCGATGACGGTGGCGGGATCGTCGGGCGGCCCGACGACGATCCGCTCCGCCGCCGCGACGGCAAGCGCGGCCACCTCGTCGAACCTATCCTCGGGCACGATCAGCCGCGTCGGCGCGGCGCAGGTCTGCCCCGCGTTCATCATGCAGCCGAACAGGCTCTTGCCCACGGCCTCGGGGAAGTCGACGTCGGGAAGGAGGATATTGGCGGATTTCCCGCCGAGTTCCTGGTGGATGCGCTTGATCGTCGGCGCGGCCGCCATGGCCACCGCCGCGCCGCCGGGCACCGATCCGGTCATGCTCACCATGTCCACGTCGGGATGCTCGGCAAGGCGCCGCCCGCAATCCGCGCCGCGGCCGTTCAGCAGGTTGAAGACGCCCGGGGGCATGCCCGCATCCTCCAGCGCCTCGGCAAGGAGGATGCCGCAGAGCGGCGCCTGCTCGCTGGGTTTCACGACGACGGTGCAGCCCGCCGCGATCGCCGGGATGGCCTTGCAGAGCATCTGGCTGACCGGCGCGTTCCAGCTCGTGATCGCCACGACGACGCCGACCGGCTCCTTCACCAGATCGGCGCTGCCGTCGATGGGGCTGGTGAAGCGATAGGTGGGCAGCAGATCGAAGATCGTGTCGAAATGCGCGCGCACCATCACGCTCTGCCCGGCGGCGACCATCGTCGTCAGGCCGATCTCGCGCACCAGATGCGCCTCGATGCGCGGCGCCGCCGCCTCGAACGCCGCGCGCATCCGCCGGAGCAGATCGAGCCGTTCGGCGAGGCTGCTTCGCGACCAGCCGTCGAACGCGGCGCGCGCGGCGGCGACGGCGCGATCGGCATCTTCGGCATTGCCCAGCGCCGCGCTTCCGATCAGGCTGCCGTCGGCGGGGTTGCGGACCTCGATCCGTTCGGTTCCGATCGGGTCCACCCACCCGCCACCGACATAGAATTGATGCGCGCGCACTGTTCCTCTCCCGCCGCAGGGCCGTGTTGTGGTTTGAAATCGTCAGACAATCGAGTATTCCAATCTGGACGGAGAGGAAAGGGTGATTGCGTGTCGAAAGACGATGAAGCGGATTTCGTGATCGTCGGCGCGGGCTCGGCCGGCTGCGTGCTCGCCAATCGCCTGTCGGCCGATCCGAACAACCGGGTGATCCTGATCGAGGCGGGGGGACGCGATCGCCACCCGCTGATGCGCATGCCCTTCGCCTTCATGAAGCTGCAATTCGTGCCCCGCCTCTCCTGGGGCTATTGGAGCGAGCCCGAGCCCGAACTGGACGGGCGCAAGCTCTGGCTGCCGCGCGGCAAGTGCCTGGGCGGGACCTCCTCGATCAACGGCATGGTCTATTCGCGCGGCCACCCCGCTGATTATGACGAATGGGAAGCGCTGGGCGCGCGCGGCTGGGGCTGGAAGGATGTGCTGCCCTATTTCCGGCGATCGGAGGGAAGCTGGCGCGGCGCCGACGCCTGGCATGGCGGGGACGGGCCGTTGACCGTCTCGCCGGTCGACGTGCGCGGCCCGCTGTTCGACCTGACGATGGCAACGGCGCGCGCGCTCGGCCATCCCGTGCTCGACGATCAGCATGGCGCGGGAACGGGCGAGGGCTTTTCGCCGCCCGAGGTGACGGTGGATCACGGCCGCCGCGCGAGCAGCGCCACGCAATATCTGCGCCCCGCGCTCCACCGGCCGAACCTGACCGTGCTGACCGATGCGCTGGTGACGCGCGTGGCGATCGAAAAGGGCCGCGCGGTGGGCGTCGAATTGAGCGAACGAGGCGGCCGCCGCGTCATCCGCGCCGCGCGCGAGGTGATCCTGTCGGCGGGCACCTATAATTCGCCCAAGCTGCTGCTGCTGTCGGGAATCGGCCCCGCCGATCATCTGCGCGAGACGGGCATCGATGTCGTCGCCGACCTGCCGGGCGTGGGCCAGAATCTTCAGGAGCATCCGCTCACCGGCGTCGGCTACGAACTCAACCAGCCGATCGGCTTCGAACGCGAACTACGTTTCGATCGCCTCGCCGGCAATGTCGCGCGCTTTGCGCTGGGGCTGGACGCAAAGGCGACGCAGCTTCCCGTGACGAGCTTCGGCTTCATGCGGACGCGCGAGGGGCTCGATCGGCCTGACATCAAGGCCAATGTCTATCCGACCCGCCTCGACGGGCGCGTCTGGTTTCCCGGCATCCGCAAGGGCGCGGGCCATGCGATGACGGTGTTCGCGGTGCTGCTGCGGCCCGAAAGCCGGGGCGATGTCCGACTGCGTTCGGCCGATCCCGCCGCCGCGCCGTCGATCCGCATCAACATGTTCCACGATCGACGCGACCTCGAATCGATGCGGCGCGCGGTGCGGATGATGCGCGACTTCTTCGCCACCGAGCCGCTGGCCCCGTTGATGGGCAAGGAATTGATGCCGGGCGAGGCGGTGCGCAGCGACGAGGAAATCGACGCCTATAATCGCAGGACCTGCATCCTCGCGCACCACGCCGCGGGCACCTGCGCGATGGGGGCGGGCGCGATGGCCGTCACCGATCCCGACCTGAAGGTGCGCGGGATAGAGGGGCTGCGCGTCGCCGATGCGTCGGTGATGCCGCGCGTCATCGGCGGCAACACCAATGCGCCGGTCATCATGATCGGCGAAAAGGCGGCCGACCTGATCCTGGCCGGCGAGGGCGCGGGGACGCTGCGGGCGGCCTGAGCCGGCTGCGTTGACACCCGCCAGATAGTAATACAAAAATGACTAACAAAAATTCATGGAGAGATTCGGATGAAGCGCAGCGACGATCGGATATTGGTGACTCATGCGGGGCGCCTCTCCTCCGATAATGAGGAGTTCGAGAGGATCGAGTTCCGCAAGTCCCGTGGCGAGGAGATCGCGGACGAAATCTATATCCCCATGCTGGAAACGGCCATAAAGGAGGTCATCCAGCGGCAGGTGGAGACGGGCGTCGACGTCATCTCCGACGGCGAGCTGGGCCGCCGCAGGACCTATGCCTATTATCGGCACCGCATGGACGGGATCGTCTATCGTGAATGCAAGCCCGGCGAATTCGGGGCGACGATCTTCAACACGCGCGAGCGCCGCCGCTTCTCCAAATATTATCAGAAGGCCGACGAGGACCGCTACAAGGACGGCGCGCCGTCACGCCGCGACATGCGCATGGTCGCGGTGGACGAGCTGCGGGCGAAGGACACCGCGATGCTGGAGGAAGAGCTGGACCGCTTCCGCCGTATCCTGACCGAACTCGATCTCAACGATCGCGACGCCTTCTTCCCGGTCATCTCGCCCGGCTGGCTCGATCACTTCATCTTCAACGAACATTACAAGAGCGAGGAGGAGTTCATCTTCGCGCTCGCGGAGATGATGCGGCCCGAATATGAGAAGATCGTCGAGAAGGGCTTCATCGTCCAGGTCGACGCGCCCGATCTGCCCGACGCCTGGGCGACCTTCGTGCCCGAAATCACGCTGGAGGATTATCGCAAGCGTTCGATGCTGCGCGTCGAGGCGCTCAACCACAGCCTGCGCAACATTCCCGAGGAAATGGTCCGTTACCATCTGTGCTGGGGAAGCTGGAACGGCCCGCACATGGACGATATCCCCTTCCGCGACGTCGTCGATCTCATGCTGAAGGTGAAGGCGCAGGGCTACAGCTTGGAGGCGGGCAATGTGCGCCACGAGCATGAGTGGAAGATCTGGCGCGACGTGAAGCTGCCCGACGGCAAGATCCTGCTGCCGGGCGTGGTGAGCCATCGCACCAACACGATCGAGCATCCCGAAGTGGTGTCGGACCGGTTGCAGAATTTCGCCAATCTTGTCGGCCGCGAGAATGTGATGGCGAGCACCGATTGCGGCATGGGCGGCGGCCGCATCCCGCATGAGATAGGCTGGGCGAAGCTTGAGACGATGGTGGAAGGCTCGGCGCTGGCGAGCAAGCAGCTCTGGCGCGAACCGGCCATGGCCTGAACCATGCGGTTATGCCCCGTTATCGGCCTCGGCGGCGGGCGGGGCGGCTTCGTCGGGGGGCGCGGCGTCGGGTGAGGATTGCGGCGACGGGGCAGGGCGCTCATGCGGCGCGAGCAACGCGGCCGTCTCGATCACGTCGAGCGCGTCGCGCGCCGCCGCATAGCGCCGGGCGAGCGCTATCCATTTCGCCGCCCGTTCATGGCCGGGCAGGCGCGCCACCTCGGCGATCGCCGCGCCGACATGCCCTGCCTCAAGCTGGAGACGGGCGCGGGCGAGCCGTTCGGTGGCGAGCGGCGAGGGCGTGCCGCGCTGGCGGATCACGATCAGCCCCGCCAGCTCGCGCCGCAGCGTCGTCCACCAGCTTTCGTCGGGCGCGGCGGATATCAGGCTGGGGGACAATTCGCTGAGTTCCGCCTTGAGTTCGTCGAGCGTCACCGGCTGGCGCCCCGCCGCGATGATCGTCGCCACCGCGCGCGGCTGGGTGGTGCCGAAGCGCGCGCGCAACAGCGCCTCGATATAGCCGAGCTGGATGCCGCGATCGAGCGCGCGCCGCGCCGCGAAGGCGACCAGCAGCCCTTCGGCCCTGTCGGCATTGCCCTCGGCCGCCGCCGCCTGCACGTCGATCCGGTTGAGCCGCGCTTCGAGATCGGTGATCCGGCGATCGATCGCCTCATGCTGCGTGGGCGTCATCGGCGTGCCGCGCGGCGCGGGCATGATCTCGGCGGGCGGCGGCGGCGGAATGACGATGGGCGGCGCGAGATAGCGCGTCGCGACGCTCCAATGGGTGAGAATATAGCCCATCCCCACGGCCCCGCCGCCAAAGGCGATGACGAGCAGGATCATCGGCCCCAGCCAGCGCGAACGGCGCTTCGGCTCGGCGGGCGGCGGATCGTCATGATAGCCGTCATAGGCGTCGGTCGCCATCGGTGGTCCTCCCGATCCTTCTAGTCGCACAACCGCGCGGCTGCCGCCAGCAGCGCGTCATCGGTCGGCTGGCGGGCGATCGCGAGCGCGCGCCAGCCCTCGCCGGCGGCCTGGGCGGCGGCGGCGCTGATCGTGGCGAGGCGCAGCTTTTCGGGGCTGCCCCCCGCCTCCGCCAGCAATTGGCGGAACAGGGTGCCCGCGCGCGGAGAATGGATGAGCGTGACGGCGTCGTCCGCCAGCGCCGATCGCGCCGCTGCCGGTAGCTGGGCGACGGGATCGGCCGCATAGACGATCCGACGCTCGATCAGCAGGCCGGGGGTGGCGAGCGGGCGATGCTCCCGCCCGGCGAGATGGAGCATCCGGCTGATGCCGTCGCGCGCGGCGCGTTCGACGAGCGCCTGTCCGTCGCTGTCGCCTTCCCTGATCTGCCGCAAGCCCGCCTTGCGCGCGGCCGAGGCGGTGGCCGCGCCCACGGCATAGACGGGAAGATGCGCATAGGCGGCGATGGCTGGCCCCGCCAACCGCGCGGCATGGGCGCTCGTCAGCATGAGCGCGTCGAAGCCGTCGGGCGAGGGCGGATGCCAGCTTTCCGCCTTCACGGTGAAAAGCGGGGTCGAGATTGCGCGCCCGCCTCCTTTGGCGACGCGCGCGGCGGTCGCCGAGGCGCCGGGCTCGGGCCGCAGGATGAGCAGGGGGGCGTTCATTCGTCGAACAAGGCCCTGAGAGCCGGGCTCGCGCGGCGGAGCAGATCGTGGCCGAGCGCGGTCGCCTCCGCCATGCCGCCGCCCGCCAGCCGCGTTTCGCCGAACACGCATTCGCGTCCGTCCTCGGACAGCAGCTCGGCACGCAGCCGCAGCGCATGGCCTTCCTCAACCGCCAGTGCGGCGATCGGCGACCGGCAGCTTGCGCCGAGGGCGGCGAGCAGCGTGCGTTCGGCAAACACGCAGGCGCTGGTCGGCCGATGATCGATCGCGGCGAGAAGCGCGCGCACCGCCTCGTTCGCCGTCAGCGTCTCCAGCCCGATCGCCGCCTGCGCGGGCGCGGGCAGCATCGTCGTGATCGGAACGGGCGTGCCGATATCGCCCTGCCCCAACCTGTCCAGCCCGGCGGAGGCGAGCAAAGTCGCGTCGAACTCGCCCGCCTCCAGCCGGCCCAGCCGGGTCGCGACATTGCCGCGCAGCAGCGTGATCTCGATATCGGGCCGCTCGCGGCGAAGCTGGGCGGTGCGGCGCGGTGAGGCGGTGCCGACACGGGCATGGGGGGGAAGCGCCGCGATGCTATCCGCGCCGATCAGCCTGTCACGCACGTCGGCGCGCGGCAGCATCGCGGCGATGGTGATCTCGGCCGGACGGAACGTCTCGACGTCCTTCATCGAATGGACGGCGGCGTCGATGCGGCCGTCGGCCAGCGCGATATCCAGCTCCTTCGTCCACAGCGCCTTGCCGCCGATTTCGGCGAGCGGGCGGTCCTGTATCCGGTCGCCCGAGGTGACGACGGGGACGATCTCGATCGCCTCTTCGCCCCAGCCGTGCGCGGCGCGCAGGGCGTCGGCCGCCATGCGGGCCTGGGTGAGCGCGAGCGGCGAACCGCGACTGCCGAGGCGGAGGGGATGCGTCATGACGGTTGCTCTAATGCCGCACGCGATGGCAGGGAAGCCGGCATGGCACTCATTCTCGGCCTCGAATCCTCCTGCGACGAGACGGCGGCCGCTTTGGTCACGTCCGATCGCATCATTCTCGCGCACAGCCTCGCCGGGCAGGAGGCGGCGCATCGCCCCTTCGGCGGCGTGGTGCCCGAGATTGCGGCGCGCGCGCATGTCGAGCGGCTGACCCCGCTGGTGGAGGAGGCGCTGGCATCCGCCGGCGTGACGCTGGACGCGGTGGACGCGATCGCCGCCACCGCCGGGCCGGGGCTGATCGGCGGCGTGATGGTGGGCCTCGTCACCGGCAAGGCGCTCGCGCTCGCGGCGGGCAAGCCGCTGATCGCGGTCAACCATCTGGAGGGGCACGCGCTTTCGCCGCGTCTTGCCGATCCCGATCTTGCCTTCCCCTATCTGCTGCTGCTCGTCTCGGGCGGGCATTGCCAGCTTCTGCTCGTCGAGGGGGCGGGGGCCTATCGGCGGCTGGCGACGACGATCGACGATGCGGCGGGCGAGGCGTTCGACAAGACGGCGAAGCTGCTCGGCCTCGGCTTTCCGGGCGGGCCGGCGGTGGAGCGGGCGGCGCGCGGGGGCGATCCGCGCGCGGTCAAGCTGCCGCGCCCGCTGGTGGGATCGGGCGAGCCGCATTTCTCCTTCGCCGGGTTGAAGAGCGCGGTGCTGCGCGCGCGCGACGCCGGGCTTTATACGCCCGAGGATATCGCGGCCTCCTTTCAGCAGGCGGTTGTCGACTGTCTTGTCGATCGCACGCGGCTTGCGCTCGATCAGGCGCGCGAGGCGACGGCGCTTGTGGTCGCGGGCGGGGTGGCCGCGAACGGCGCGGTGCGGGCCGCGCTGGAAGCGCTGGCGGCGGAGTGGGGGCTGCCCTTCGTGGCCCCGCCGGGCTGGCTCTGCACCGACAATGCGGCGATGATCGCCTGGGCGGGGGCGGAACGGTTCGCCGCCGGGCTGACCGACGGCTATGACGCGCCGGCGCGCGCGCGCTGGCCGCTCGATCCGACGGCGGAAAAGGCGCGTGGCGCGGGGGTGAAGGCATGAGCTTCGACAGGATCGGCGTCATCGGCGGCGGCGCATGGGGCAGCGCGCTCGCACAGGTCGCGGCTGAGGGCGGGGACGTGCTGCTCTGGGCCTATGAGGCCGAGGTGGTCGCTGCGATCAACGGTGCCCATGAAAATCCGCTGTTCCTGCCTGATATTGCACTGTCCCCGGCGATTCGCGCGACGAACGCGCTCGATGATCTGAGGGATTGTGATGCCTGGCTGGTGGTGACGCCGGCCCAGCATCTGCGCGCGATATTGGGGCAGACGCCCGATTGCGGCGTTCCGCTGATCCTCTGCTCGAAAGGGGTGGAGTCGCCCAGCGGGCTGCTGACGTCCGAAGTGGTGGCCGAGGTGCGGCCCGGATCGCCGGTCGCGGTGCTGTCGGGGCCGACCTTCGCGCATGAGGTGGCGGCGGGCCTGCCGACCGCGGTGACGCTCGCCGCCGCCGACGAGGCGCTGGGCGCCGCGCTGGCCGCGCGCCTCGCCCGGCCTGCCTTCCGCCCCTATCTCTCCACCGACGTGATCGGGGCGGAGATTGGCGGCGCAATCAAGAATGTCCTCGCCATCGCCTGCGGCGTGGTCGAAGGGCGCGGGCTGGGCCAGAATGCGCGCGCGGCGCTCATCAGCCGGGGTTTTGCCGAAATGGCGCGTTTCGGCCTCGCGCGTGGCGCACGGGCGGAGACGCTGGCGGGCCTGTCGGGGCTGGGCGATCTTGTCCTCACCTGTTCCTCCACCAGTTCGCGCAACTTCTCGCTGGGCAAGGGGCTGGGCGAGGGGCGGAGCGCCGCCGAACTGATGGCGGACCGGCGCACCGTGGCGGAGGGGGCGTTCACCGCGCCGATTCTCGCCGAGGTCGCGGCGCGCGCGGGCGTCGACATGCCGATCGTCGCGGCGGTCTGCGCGCTGCTGGCGGGCGAGGCCGATGTGGACGAGGTGGTCGGCCGCCTGCTCGCCCGCCCGATCAGGAACGAGGGGGAATGAACCGCGCCTTCCGCCTAGAAATCGACGGCGATCCCCTTATTCTCCCAATCGCCGTAGCGGGTCGGGTCCGGACCTTCGCGGCCGCCATGCTCTGTCTCTTCGGCGGGGCGGGAGGGCTTCGGAACCGGGCTGTTCGGTGTCAGATAGGCGGGGGCCTTGACGTGCGGGGGGCGTTTGCCGGGCATGGATTTGTCCGATTGAAGTGGATGCCGCTCCCTCCCACATTGGGGTTCGGAGGTGCAAAGGCAATATGAACGGATTGAGGACGGCCATGCTGCTGGCGGCGCTGACGGCGCTGTTCATGGGGCTGGGCTATACGATCGGCGGCAGCACGGGCGCGGTGATCGCGCTGCTGGTCGCGGCGGGGATGAACCTCTTCACCTTCTGGAACGCCGACAAGATCGTGCTGCGCATGCACAATGCGCGCGAGGTGGACGAGGCGCGCTGCCCCGAATTCGTCGGCCTCATCCGTGACCTCGCGACGCGCGCCGGCCTGCCGATGCCGCGCGTCTATGTGATCGATTCGCCGCATCCGAACGCTTTCGCCACCGGCCGCGATCCCGATCATGCCGCCGTCGCCGCGACCACCGGCCTGCTCGGCCTGCTCAACCGCGACGAGATCGCCGGCGTCATGGCGCATGAGTTGGGCCATGTCCGCAACCGCGACACGCTGATCATGACGATGACCGCGACGATCGCGGGCGCGATCGCGATGCTCGCCAATTTCGGCCTGTTCTTCGGCGCGGGGCGCGATCGCGGGCAGAATCTGCTGGCGACGCTGGCGGCGGTGTTCCTTGCGCCGTTCGCCGCGATGATCGTGCAGATGGCGATCAGCCGCACGCGCGAATATGGCGCCGATCGCGCCGGTGCGGAAATTTCCGGGAAACCGCGCGCGCTGGCGTCCGCGCTCGCCAAGCTGGCCAACGGGGCGGCACGCGTGCCCAATCCGGTGGCGGAGCGCAATCCGGCGGCGGCGGCGCTCTATATCGTGCCTGCCCTCGGCCGGGGCCGCGACAATCTTTTCTCGACGCATCCCGACACCGGGAACCGCATCGCCGCGCTGGAGGCGATCGCAGGCGAGATGGGCCAGCACCCGCCCGCCCGCTCCGCCGCCGTGCCGGTGTCGCGCCGGCGGGCCAGCGCGCTCGATCCGCTCGGCCGCCGCAACTGAGCGAGGGCGAGCCTTCGGGCGTCGAGACGCGGCGCGCGGCGCTGCGCCTGCTCGACGCGGTGCTGCGCCGGGGCGCGTCGATCGAGGCGACGCTCGGCGCGGCGACGGGTGGGCTTGAGCGCGCCGACGATCGCGCGCTGGCCCATGCCATTGCGGGCGAGGTGCTGCGCCGCCTGCCCGATCTCGACGCGCTGATCGATTCGGCGACGGCGAAGCGCCTGCCGCACGACGCGAAGGCGCGTTTCGTGCTGCGGATCGCGCTCGCGCAGGCCTTGACGCTCGATACCCCGCCCCATGCCGCCATCGCCACCGTGCTGCCGTTGGTCGATGGCGGGCCGCGCCGCCTTGTCCATGGCGTGTTCGGCGCGCTGATGCGGAAGGGCGCGACGCTGCCCGCGCTCCCCGCCTTGCCCGCCACCGTGGCGAAACGCTGGCGCAAGGCGTGGGGCGCGGCGGCTGTCGAGGCGGCACGCCATGCCATCGCGACGCCGCCCCCGCTCGACCTTACGCTGAAAGCGCCGGGCGAAACGACGGGATGGGCGGAGCGGCTGGGGGGCGTGAGCCTCGCACCCGGCCATGTCCGCCTCGATCGCGGCACCGCCGTTCCCGCCCTGCCCGGCTTTGCCGAAGGGGCGTGGTGGGTGCAGGATATCGCCGCCTCGCTGCCCGCGCGTCTGCTGGGCGAAGGCCGGGGCAGGCGCGCGCTCGACCTGTGCGCCGCGCCGGGGGGCAAGACATTGCAGCTTGCCGCCGCCGGTTGGGCGGTGACGGCGGTGGACGCGTCGGCGAATCGGCTGGGGCGGCTTCGCGACAATCTGGCGCGCGCGGGTCTGGAGGCCGCCGTCGTCGAGGCCGACGCGCTGCATTTCGAAGTGGGCGAGCGCTATGACGCCGTACTGCTCGACGCGCCCTGCTCGGCGACGGGCATTTTCCGCCGGCATCCCGACGTCCTCCATCGCGCGGGCGATCGCCTGATCGCGAGTCTCGCGGAGCAGCAGCGCGCGATGCTGGCCCGCGCCGCCGATCATGTCGCGCCGGGCGGCACCCTGGTCTACGCGGTCTGCTCGCTGGAGCCGGCCGAGGGCGAGGCGGTGGCGGACGGCTTCGCGGCCGACCGGCGCTTCGCCCGCAATCCCGTGCGCGAGGAGGAACTGCCCGCCGGTTTCGCCATCGGCGGCGCGGGGCGCCTCCGGGTGTTGCCCGGAACGCTCGCGGAGCAAGGCGGAGCCGACGGCTTCTTCGTCGCGCGCTTCACCCGAATCGACTGAGAGCCCCGCGACGCGGCTTGCCCGCTTGGCGGCGGCGCGATAGAGCCGGAAGCCTCATGACAATGCCCGTCCGCATCGCGCCTTCCATCCTTTCCGCCGATTTCGCGCGCCTGGGCGAGGAGGTGCGCGCGATCGACGCGGCGGGGGCGGACTGGATCCATGTCGATGTGATGGACGGCCATTTCGTGCCCAACATCACGATCGGGCCGACGGTGGTGAAGGCGCTGCGCCCGCACACGGCGAAGCCGTTCGACGTGCATCTGATGATCGCGCCCGCCGACCCCTATCTCGACGATTTCGCCGAGGCGGGGGCGGACATCCTGACCGTCCATGCCGAGGCAGGGCCGCACCTCCATCGCTCGATCCAGCGGATCAAGGCGCTGGGCAAGAAAGCGGGTGTGTCGCTCAACCCCGCGACGCCGGCGAAAATGCTCGATTATGTGCTGGAAGACGTCGATCTGGTGCTGGTGATGAGCGTCAATCCCGGCTTCGGCGGGCAAAGCTTCATCGAAAGCCAGCTTCGCAAGATCGAGGCGCTGCGTAAGCAGATCGACAAGCTGGGCAAGCCGATCGAACTGGAAGTGGACGGGGGGATCGATCGGGATACCGCGCGGCGCGTGAAGGATGCGGGCGCGACCGTCCTCGTCGCCGGAACAGCCACCTTCCGGGGCGGCCCCGCCGCCTATGCCGACAATATCGCGGCGTTGAAGGCGGCATGAGCGAGACGGCCCCGAAAGACACTTCTCCGCCCCCCGAGGCGCCGGACGGGATCGAGCCCGGCAAGCGCCTGATTCGCGTGGCCAGCGATCAGGGCCTCTCGCTCGCCGAACGGCTGGCCAACCATCTCCATCGTCTCGCCTGGCGCACGCCGCTGCATTCGCTGCGATTGCGCGGGCGCTATCCGCTGAAACTGCTCGGCGTGCCCGACGATCCGATTCCCGGCGACGGCGCGGCGGGAATGGCGCTGCTCAAGGGCGCGATCAGCCATGGCGGGGAGACGATCGCGATCGCCGAACTCGATTTCGGGCGGCTGGGCGCGTCCCCCGCGCTCGCCGATCATCTCCAGAGTTTCGCCTGGCTGCGCGATCTTTCCACCGCCGGCCCGCGCGAGATTACCGCGCCGGTGGCCGAGCGGCTGGTCCGCAAATGGCTGGCGGCCCATGCGAATCAGGTGAATGAGGCGGGATGGCGGCCCGATCTGTGGGGGCGGCGCATCCTGTTCTGGACGGCCTATGCGCCGCTGATCCTGTCGAGCAACGATCTCGTCTATCGCTCGGCGGTGCTGAACGGGCTGGCGCGCGGCGCGCGGCATCTCGATCGCGGCGCGGACAAGGCGGCGCTGGGCCTGCCGCGCATCGCCGCCTGGGCAGGGGTGATTACCGCCGGTCTGCTGATCCCCGGCGGCGAACTGCGCCTCGCCCATGGCGAAGCGGGGCTGGCGCGCGCGCTGTCGCTTTCGCTGTACGGCGACGGCGGCCTCGCCAGCCGGTCGCCCGTCGGCCAGCTCGAACTCGTCGAATTGCTGTCGCAGCTTCGCGCCGCCTATCATGCCCGGCGCCGCGATCCGCCCGAGACGCTTATCACCGCGCTCGCGCGCGCGGTGCCCGCCTTGCTGGGCGTGACGCTGGGCGATGGCGGCCTGTCGAGCTGGCAGGGCGCCGCGCCGATCGGGCGCGCGCGCGTCGCGGCGGCGGTGGAGGCGTCGGGCGTCAGGACGCGGCCGCTCCGTCAGGCGCGCGACTGGGGTTATCAGCGATTGTCCTGCGGGCAGACGGTGATCGTGCTGGACGCCGCGCCGCCGCCTGCCTCGCGCCTCGGCGCGGGCGGTTGCGCCTCGACACTGGCGTTCGAGCTTTCGGACGGGCCGCATCGGCTGATCGTCAATTGCGGCGGCGCCGGTGGGATGACGGCGCTGCCCGCCGAACTGGCGTCCGCGCTGCGCACCACGGCGGCGCATTCGACGCTGGTCGTCGCCGAATCGAACTCGACCGCGATTCATGCCGACGGATCGCTGGGGCGCGGCGTCGGCGAGGTCGAGCTGGATCGACAGGAAGGTGAGGGCGGCAGCCGGCTTGAGGTGAGCCATGACGGCTATGTGCGGCGGCAGGGCTTCCTCCACCGGCGCCATCTGGTGCTCTCCGGCGACGGGCGCGAACTGCGCGGCGAAGACGTGCTGCTTCCCGCCGGACGGCGGCGCCATGGCGCGTCCTCGGCTTTCGTCATCCGCTTCCATCTCGCGCCCGGCGTCGAGGTGACGAGCACCGCCGACGGGCAGGGCGCGTTGCTGCGCCTGGAGGACGGGCCTGTCTGGCAATTCCGCTGCCGCGGCGGCGCGCTCAGCAGCGAGGACAGTCTGTGGATCGATCCGCAGGGCCAGCCCCGCGCCTCGGCCCAGCTCGTCGTCACCGGCGATGCGCCGGCGGGCGGGGCGGACGTGGCCTGGCTGCTCAAGCGGGCAGGGTAGGGACATCGGGAACGGGCGCAGGCGCGCCCTTCAGGAACAGGGGTGTCGGCGCCCTCCGCCGGCTGAATACAGGGACGCAAGAGTCAGCATGAAGAGCATTACCATCCGCCGCGCATTGCTTTCGGTTTCCGACAAAGGCGGGCTTGCCGATCTCGGCCGTGCGCTGGCGCGCCATGGCGTCGAGCTGGTGTCGACCGGGGGCACCGCGAAGGCGCTGCGCGAGGCGGGGCTGGACGTGCGCGACATTTCGGACCTGACCGGCTTTCCCGAGATGATGGACGGCCGGGTCAAGACGCTCCACCCGATCGTGCATGGCGGCCTGCTCGGCGTGCGTGACGATCCGGCGCATGCGCAGGCGATGGAGGCGCATGGCATCGGCGCGATCGATCTCGTCGTCGTCAATCTCTATCCCTTCGCCGCCACGGTCGCGAAGGGCGCGGGGCGCGACGAGGTGATCGAGAATATCGATATCGGCGGCCCCTCGATGATTCGCTCGGCGGCGAAGAACCATGCCTATGTCGCCTGCGTCACCGATACCGCCGATTATGCGGCGCTGATCGAGGAGCTGGACGCCCATGCGGGCGCGACCTCGTTCGAGACGCGCAAGCGGCTGGCCGCCAAGGCGTTCGCCGCGACGGCCGCTTATGACGCGACGATCAGCGGCTGGTTCGCCCATGTCGATCAGGGCGAACGCTTCCCCGAGCGGATCGCGATCCCGGCGGTGAAGGCCGCCGATCTGCGCTATGGCGAGAATCCGCACCAGATGGCGGCGCTCTATGTGCAGGCGGGGCCGAGCGGCGGCGTCGGCATCGCGCATGCGCGGCAGGTGCAGGGCAAGGAGCTGAGCTACAACAACTACAACGATGCCGATGCGGCGCTGGAACTGGTGTCCGAGTTCCGCGACGGCCCGCCGACCGTCGTCATCATCAAGCATGCCAATCCGTGCGGCGTCGCCACCGGCGAGACGCTGGTGGAGGCTTATGAAGCGGCGCTGGCCTGCGACAGCGTGTCGGCGTTCGGCGGAATCATCGCGGTCAATCGCCCGCTCGACGGCCGCACCGCCGAGGCGATTTCGGGCATCTTCACCGAGGTGGTCTGCGCGCCCGATGCCGACGACGATGCGAAGGCGGTGTTCGCGAAGAAGAAGAATCTGCGCCTGCTGCTGACCGGTCCGCTCCCCGATCCCGCGCGCAAGGGCAAGGTGATGAAATCGATCGCCGGGGGCTTCCTCGTCCAGTCGCGCGATTTCGGGCGGATCGACGCGGCCGACCTCAAGGTGGTGACGAAGCGCGCGCCGACCGAGCAGGAGCTGAAGGACTGCCTGTTCGCCTGGTCGGTGGCGAAGCATGTGAAGTCGAACGCGATCGTCTATGCGAAGGACGGCGCGACCGCCGGCATCGGCGCGGGCCAGATGAACCGCGTCGAATCGGCGCGCATTGCCGCCTGGAAGGCCGAGGATGCGGCGAAGAAGGCCGGCTGGGCCGAGCCGCGCACGATCGGATCGGCAGTCGCCTCGGATGCGTTCTTCCCCTTCGCCGACGGCCTGCTGACGGCGGTGGAGGCCGGCGCGACGGCGGTGATCCAGCCAGGCGGATCGATCCGCGACGAGGATGTGATCGCCGCCGCCGACGAGGCGGGGCTGGCGATGGTCTTCACCGGCATGCGCCATTTCCGGCACTGATCGGCGGCCTGCCCCCTCCCCCGGCTTGCCGGCGGGACGGGGCGGGATCGATCAGGCGGCGGCGCGCGACCGTTTCTCCGCGAGGCGGAAGAGGATGCGGTCCTCGTGCGTGAAGCCCTTGTACCAGATGACGAGGCCGTAGCTGGCGAGGATCAGCGGGATGCCGAACAGCAGCTCGCACCATTCGGGCAGATAAAGCGTGCCATAGCCGACGGCCGCCGCCGTGGCCGCCGCCCAGACGAGCGCCCAGCGCCATCCCGAAACCGGTTGGCCGAGCAGGCGTGAGAGCAGCCGCGCTTTGGTGATCGACGCGAAGGCGAGAGCGAGCGGCAGCGCCACGGCCGGCCCCGCCGCCTGCACGGCCACCGGCAGGCCCAGCTCGCGCGCGGCGAGGATCAGCGCGAAACTCAGCACGATCTGGAGCGCGATCGTCGCCACCGACAGCATCAGGTTGCGATGGCGGGCGATATAGACGAGCGCCGATTCGGATACGACGGCGGTGGCCGCGACGACCTCCGCCGAGAGGAGGAAGGCGAGCGCCGCGGTGCCGCCGACGAATTCGCGGCCCGCAAGGCCCATCACCCCCTCGCCGGGGATCGACAAGGCGAGCGCGATGCCCGCCTGCGCGGCGATGATCCAGAAGCCCACCTGCCGCACCTGCGCCGCGACCGCCGCCTTGTTCCCCGCCTCCAGATTCTGGGTGATGACCGGGCCGAGGATCGGATCGAAGCTGGTCTTCAGCTTTTGCGGCAGCGTCGCGATCTGCTGCGCGACCCAGTAGATGCCGACGATCTTCGGTTCGAAGAAGAGGCCGAGAATCGCGCGGTCGACATTACGGGTGCTCCATTCGATCGCGTCGGCGGCGGCAAGCGGAATGTTGCGGCGCGCGAGCGAGAAGAGCGGCCCCGGCGCCGGGCTCCAGCCATGCGGCAGGCCATAGCTGCGGATGAACGGGATGAGCGAGGCGAGCAACGCGGCGATCATCGACAGCGCATAAGAGAGGATCAGCCCGTCGCGCGGCGAATAATAATAAAAGGCCAGCGCGGCGAGGCTGATCGTCCACGGCTCGATCACCGCGCGCGCAGTGACGGTCGCGCCGACGTTGAGCCGATAGGCGAGCGCGGCAAGCGACACGTCGGACCAGGCCATGGCGAACACCGCCAGCGGCAGCATCCGCTCCAGCCCGTAAAGCCCGCTCGTCGGGAACATCATTTCGGGGATGGCGGCGAGCAGGGCGGCGGCGGCGGCGGCGGCGAGGCCGGCGAGCAGCAAGGCGTCCCAGACGATATGGGCGGGCGGGCGCTCGCCCTTCGCAAGCTGCTGCGCGAGGCCGCGTTTCAGCCCCAGCGTGGCGAGCTGGGCGGCGAACTCGACCACGAGGATCGCATAAGCGAACCGCCCCAGCGCGTCCGGCCCGTAGAGGCGGCCGGCGATGAACAGGAAGGGAATGCGCGCGGCGAGGCGAAGGAGGAACCCGAAGAAATTGGTGCGCCCACCCTTTGCGAGGTCCGCGATATCGGGGTCCGGCCCCGCCTGCGCAGCATTGGTCAATGCGCGGCGCCCCAGCTTTTGCCGGTGCCGATCTCGACGCCCAGGGGCACCGACAGCGTGACCGCCGGCTCGGCCGCTTCGGCCATGACACGGGCGATCACCGCGCGCGCCGCCGGGACGTCGCCCTCGGGTAGCTCGAACACCAGTTCGTCATGGACCTGGAGCAGCATGCGCACGTCGGCGAGGCCGGCTTCGGCCAGCGCAGGCCCCATCCGCGCCATCGCGCGCTTGATGATGTCGGCGCTGGTGCCCTGGATCGGTGCGTTGATCGCCTGCCGCTCGGCCGCCTGCCGCTCGCCCTGCTTGGAGGAGCGGATACCCGGCAGATGTGTCTTGCGGCCGAAGAGCGTCGTCACATAGCCCTTCTCGCGGACCGCCGTCAGCGTGTCGGCGATGTAGCGGTTGATGCCGGGAAACCGCTCGAAATAGCGGTCGATCATCACCTGCGCCTCGACGCGCTCGACCGCGAGCCGGCCCGCCAGCCCCCAGGACGAGATGCCGTAGAGGATCGCGAAGTTGATCGTCTTGGCCTTGCCGCGCGTGTCGCGATTGATCTCGCCGAATAGCTCGCGCGCGGTCAGCGCATGAATGTCGTCGCCGCGCGCGAATGCCTCCTTCAGCGTCGGCACGTCGGCCATATGCGCGGCGAGGCGCAATTCGATCTGCGAATAGTCCGCCGAGAGGATGACGTTGCCCGGGCCGGCGATGAACGCGTCGCGGATGCGGCGGCCGATCTCGGTGCGAACCGGGATGTTCTGGAGATTGGGATCGGTGGAGGAGAGACGGCCCGTCTGCGCGATGGCAAGGCCGAAGCTGGTATGGACGCGCCCCGTCGCGGGATTGATCTGTGCCTGAAGCGCGTCGGTATAGGTCGATTTGAGCTTCGAAAGCTGGCGCCATTCGAGGACCTTCGTCGCGATCTCCGCGCCTTGCCCGGCGAGGCGTTCCAGCTCGTTCACGTCGGTCGAATAGACGCCGCTCTTGCCCTTGCGGCCGCCGGTGAGGCCGAGGCGTTCGAACAGCACTTCGCCAAGCTGCTTGGGGCTGCCAATGGTGAAGGGGCCGCCGGCGAGCGCATGGACCTCGCCCTCCAGCCGGCCGATCTCGGCCGCGAATTCGGCGGAAAGGCGCGCCAGCTCCTCGCGATCGACGAGGATGCCCGCGCGCTCCATCTCCGCGACGACGGGAACGAGCGTGCGATCGACCAGCTCATAGACGCGCGTCGCGCCTTCATGCGCGAGGCGGGGTTTCAGCGTCTCCCACAGGCGATAGGTGACGTCGGCATCCTCGGCGGCATATTCGGTCGCGCGGTCGAGAGGCACCTTGTCGAAGGTGATCTTCGCCTTGCCCGTGCCGCAGACGTCCTTGAACGCGATCGGGTCATGCTCGTGATGGATCTTGCACAATTCGTCCATGCCGTGCCCGTGCAGGCCCGCGTCGAGCGCGTAGGAGAGCAGCATCGTATCGTCGTAGGGCGCGATATCGACGCCGTTCCGGCGCAGCATGATGAGATCATATTTCAGGTTCTGCCCGATCTTGAGCACGCCCGGATGCTCAAGCAGCATGCGCAGCCGATCGAGCACCAGCGCGCGATCGAGCTGCACGGGCGGCGCGCTCAGCAGGCCGTCGCCGATATGGCCGACCGGGATGTAGCAGGCCTTGCCGGGCGCGGTCGCGAGGCTGATGCCGACGAGGTTGGCGCGGATGCAATCGATATCGTCCGTCTCGGTGTCGATCGCGACCAGCCCCTTGTCGAACGCCTCGACGATCCAGCGATCAAGCGCTTCCTCGGTAACGACCGTTTCATAGTCCTTGTGGACGAAGGGCAGTTTGCCGGGCGCGGCGGGGGCGGGGCGGGGCGCCTGAGCCGATGCCTCGCCGCCTACCTTGAGCAGCAGCGAGCGGAAGCCCTGTTCCTCCAGGAAAGCGCGCAGCGGCTCGGGCGGCAGGCCCTGGAGCGCGAGTGCGTCGAGCGGCTCGGGCAGCGGATGATCGCAGACGAGGCGGACAAGCTCGCGGCTGAGCCGGGCCATGTCGGCATGTTCGATCAGCGACTGCCGCAGCCTGGGCTTCGCGATCCCCGCGGCGGCGGCGAGGACGGCTTCCAGATTGCCATATTCGCGGATCAGCTGGCTTGCCGTCTTGGGGCCGACGCCGGGGACGCCCGGCACATTGTCCACCGAATCGCCCATCAGCGCGAGCACGTCGCCCAGATCGGCGGGCGGCACGCCGAACTTCTCGATCACATAGTCCGGCCCGATCCGGCGGTTGTTCATCGTGTCGAGCAGGTCGAGCCCCGGCTCGATCAGCTGCATCAGGTCCTTGTCGGAGGAGACGACCGTCACCTGCCAGCCTTCGGCGAGCGCCGCTTTCGCATAGCAGGCGATGATGTCGTCCGCCTCCAGCCCGTCCTCCTCGATGCACGGCACGGAGAAAGCGCGCGTGGCATCGCGGATCAGCGGGAACTGCGGGACGAGGTCTTCGGGTGGCGGCGGCCGGTGCGCCTTATATTTGTCGTAGAGATCGTTGCGGAACGTGTGTGAGCCCGCATCGAGGATCACCGCCAGATGGGTAGGCCCGTCGGCGTCGTGCAGGTCCTTGATGAGCTTCCACAGCATCGTCGTGAAGCCGTACACCGCGCCCGCCGGCACGCCGTGCCGGTTGGTGAGCGGCGGCAGCCGATGATAGGCGCGGAAGATGTAGCTCGATCCGTCGACGAGGTAGAGGTGATTGGCAGCCATCGGCGGGGGATAGCCCAAGTGGCGGTTGAAACAAACGCCTGCCACGCATTCAGGGCGTCAGGATCGTATCCTTCGCCTCCGCCAGCGTCTCGGGATAGTCGAGTGTATAGTGCAGGCCCCGGCTTTCCTTGCGGGCAAGCGCGGAACGGACGATCAGGCTCGCCACCTCGATCAGGTTGCGCAGCTCGATCAGGTCGGGCGTCACGCGGAAATTGCCGTAATATTCCGCAACCTCGCGGCGCAGCAATTCGATGCGGTGCTGCGCGCGTTCGAGCCGCTTCGTCGTGCGGACGATGCCGACGAAATCCCACATGAAACGCCGTATCTCGCGCCAGTTATGCTGCACGACGACTTCCTCGTCCGAATCGGACACGCGGCTTTCGTCCCACGAACGGATCGGCGGCGGCGGCGGCAGATCGTCCCAGCAGCGGCTGATATGCGCCGCCGCCGCCTGCCCGAAGACGAAGCATTCGAGCAGCGAGTTGGATGCGAGGCGATTGGCGCCGTGCAGCCCCGATTGCGTGACTTCGCCCGCCGCGTAGAGGCCGGGCAGGTCGGTCCGCCCGTCGAGATCGATCATCACCCCGCCGCAGGTATAATGCTGCGCGGGAACGACGGGGATCGGCTCCTTCGTGATGTCGATGCCCAGGTCCAGCAGGCGGGCATGGATCGTCGGGAAATGGTGGATTATGAAATCCGCCGGCTTGTGGCTGATGTCGAGATGGACGTAATCGAGGCCGAGCCGCTTGATCTCATGGTCGATCGCGCGCGCCACCACGTCGCGCGGCGCCAGTTCGGCGCGGGGATCGAAATCGGGCATGAAGCGATGGCCGTTGGTCGGCAGCTTCAGAAGGCCGCCCTCGCCGCGCATCGCTTCGGTAATCAGAAAGTTCTTGACCTCGCGATTGTAGAGGCAGGTGGGGTGGAACTGCATGAATTCCATGTTCGACACGCGGCAGCCCGCGCGCCAGGCCATGGCGATGCCGTCGCCGGTCGCGCCGCGCGGCGCGGTGGAATAGAGATAGGTGCGCCCCGCGCCGCCGGTGGCGAGGATCGTCGCCCGGCCGGTGAACAGCTCCACCCGCCCGCTGTTGCGGTTGACGGCATAGACGCCCCAGACATGGCCTTCGCCCGAATAATGGACGCCGTGGCGGCCGGTGACGAGGTCGATCGCCGCCATGTCGGGGATCAGGTGGATATTGGGATGCTCGCCCGCCGCGCGTTCCAGCGCCTGCTGCACGGCCCAGCCGGTCGCGTCGTCGACATGGACGATGCGGCGGTGGCTGTGCCCGCCTTCGCGGGTGAGATGCCAGCGTTCGGATTCGCCGGGGTTGAACGGCACGCCGAGCGCCGCCAGCCGCTCGATCGCGGCGGGCGCGTTGCCGACGACGAATTCGACGGTGCGGCGGTCGTTCAGCCCCGCGCCCGCGATCATCGTGTCCTCGATATGGCTTTCGAACGTGTCGCCCGGTTCCAGCACGGCGGCGATCCCGCCCTGCGCGTGCGCGGTCGATCCGTCGGAGAGCGCGCCCTTGGCGATGACGGCGATGCGGAAGCGTTCGGCCAGGTTCAGCGCGGCGGTCAGCCCGGCCGCGCCGGAGCCGATGATGACGATGTCATAGGCGTGATGCTCGCTCATCTATTCTCGCACCCCCCGCTCTCCATCCAGTCAGTTGCTCGCGCGGGTGAGGTTCAGGAAGACGTCTTCCAGATCGGCCTCCCGCGTCGAGACGTCGACGATGCCGAGCCCGGCGCGCTGAAGCGTCGCCAGCACCTCGCCCGCGTTCATCCTGTCCTTGTCATAGGTGATGACGAGGGTGCGCGGGCCTTTCAGCTCGATCTTGTCGAAGGCGGCGGGCGGCGTTTCCAGATCGCGATCCACGACGATCTGCACCGCTTTTTCGCGCGCCATGCCCACCATCGCGCCGATCGATTCGTTGGCGATCAGCCGGCCGTGATTGATGATCGCGATGCGATCGCACAACTCCTCGGCTTCTTCGAGATAATGGGTGGTGAGGACGATCGTGACGCCCTGCCGGTTGAGATCGCGGACATAGGCCCAGAGTTGCTGGCGAAGCTCGATATCGACGCCGGCGGTCGGCTCGTCGAGGACGAGCACGGGGGGCGAATGAACCATCGCCTTCGCCACCAGCAGCCGGCGTTTCATCCCGCCCGACAGCGTGCGGGCATAAGCGAAGGCCTTGTCGTCAAGGTGCACCGCGCGCAGCAATTCCATCGAGCGCCGCTGCCCCTTGGGCACGCCATAGAGGCCGGCCTGATTCTCCAGCGTCTCGAACGGCGTGAAGAAGGGATCGAAGACGATCTCCTGCGGCACGATGCCGATCGAACGCTTGGCGTTGCGCGGGTTCTGATCGATGTCGAAGCCCCAGATGACGGCGTTGCCGCCGCTCTTGTTGACCATCCCGGACAGGATGTTGATCAGCGTCGACTTGCCCGCGCCATTGGGGCCGAGCAGCCCGAAGATGCTGCCTCGCTCCACATCGAAGCTGACATCGTCGAGCGCCTGTTTGCCGCCCTCATAGACCTTGGTGAGATGCCGGATGCTGATCGCCGCGTCGCTCATGACGGCTGCGCATAGCGAGCCGCGCGCGCGCGTGCAAAAGCTTCCGTGCTTTCGGGTGCTTGAACCTTCGCGAACGTGCCGCTAGGGGCGGTAGCCGCTATGCAAGCCGTGCCCGAAACCCTCCGCACATCCTCCGCGCGTGTCGCCTGCGACGGCGCCACCGACATTCCCGGCGGCGCGGCGCTGGGCCATCCGCGCGTATTCCTCGAAATCGACGAGAAGGGCTATGTCGATTGCGGCTATTGCGATCGGCGTTTCGTCCTGATCGGCGGCCCGGCCGATACCGCGCCCGAGGGTGACAAAGCGGCCTGAGATCGCCATATCGGCGCCATGGCCACCCGTCCCCACGCATTCGCCGGCGATCCCCGCCATTTTCTCTATCGCGAAGGCGCGCTCGATCCCGATGCGGCGCTGCGGCTGACGGCCGACGCGCTCAAGCGCTGCGACGATGGCGAACTGTATCTGCAATATATCGCGTCGGAGAGCTTCGGCTTCGACGACGGGCGGCTGAAGACCGCCGATTTCAACACGCAGGCGGGCTTCGGCCTGCGCGGCGTCTCGGGCGAGACGACCGGCTTCGCCCATGCCAATGAGCTGAGCGAGGCGGCGATCCGGCGCGCGGCGGAGACGATGACGCTGCTCGATCCGGCAAAGGGCGGCCGCGCCGCGCCGCCGCAGCGCACGAACATGGCGCTTTACACCGCCGACGATCCGCTGGGCCTCATCCCCTTCGCGCGCAAGGTGGCGTTGTGCCAGCAGATCGACGCGGCGGCGCGGGCGCGCGATCCGCGCGTGGCGCAGGTGTCGGTGGGCCTGTCGGGTTCGTGGAGCGTGGTCGAGATCGTGCGGCCCGACGGCTTCATCGCCACCGACGTCCGCCCGCTCGTCCGCCTGAACGTCTCGATCGTCGCCGAGCAGAATGGCCGGCGCGAAACCGGATTCTTCGGGCTGGGCGGCCGCTACCTTTATGACCGGCTGTTCGAGCCCGCGACATGGAACCGTGCGATCGACGAAGCGCTGCGGCAGGCGCTGGTCAATCTTGAGTCGGTGTCCGCGCCGGCGGGCGAGATGAATGTGGTGTGCGGCGCCGGCTGGCCCGGCGTGCTGCTGCACGAGGCGATCGGTCATGGGCTGGAAGGCGATTTCAACCGCAAGGGCACCTCGGCCTTCTCCGGCCGGATCGGCGAGCGGGTGGCCGCGCCCGGCGTCACCGTGGTGGACGACGGATCGATCGAGGGGCGGCGCGGTTCGCTCACGATCGACGACGAAGGCACGCCGACGCAGCGCAACGTCCTGATCGAGGACGGCATCCTCAAAGGCTATTTGCAGGACCGGCTCAACGCCCGGCTGATGGGCGTGGCCTCCACCGGCAACGGCCGGCGTGAGAGCTTCGCGCACGCGCCCATGCCGCGCATGACCAACACCTTCATGCTCGGCGGCCAGGACGATCCCGACGAGATTCTCGGCCGGGTGAAGAACGGCGTCTATGCCAAGAGCTTCGGCGGCGGGCAGGTCGATATCACCTCGGGCAAGTTCGTCTTTTCCTGCACCGAGGCGTATCGGATCGAAAATGGCAAGCTCGGCGCGCCGCTCAAGGGCGCAACGCTGATCGGCGACGGCCCCTCGGTGCTGACGAAGGTCACGGCGATCGGCAACGACATGGCGCTCGACGAGGGGATCGGCATCTGCGGCAAGGCGGGCCAGTCGGTCCCGGCGGGCGTCGGGCAGCCGACACTGCTCGTCAACGGCCTGACGGTGGGCGGAACCGCCGCCGCCTGACGTCCGCTCTCAGAGGGTTATTTCGAGCACGCAGTTCAGCCCCCCGGGCGCAAAATCGAACTGCGCGCTGCCCCGGCGGCCGCGCAAGGCGCGCTCGATCATCCGCGATCCGAAACCCTTCCGCGTCGGCGGCGTGACGGCGGGGCCGCCCTCTTCACGCCAGCAAAGCCGCAGGCAGGGCGGCGTGTCGCAGTCCTCCAGCGACCAGTGGACATCGACGCGCCCCTTATTGTTGGACAGCGCGCCATATTTGACGGCGTTCGTCCCCAATTCGTGCAGCACCATGACGAGCAGCAGCGCATTGTTCGGATCGAGGCGCACCTCGGGGCCGGTGGTGGCGATGCGCGGCTCCTCGCGATCGAGAAACGGGTCGAGCGCGCGGCTGACCAGATCGGTGATGGCCACCGCCTGCCAATTCTGCTGCGTCAGGAGGTCATGTGCGCCGGACAGCGCGTGCAAGCGCGCGGTGAAGGCCTGGCCTTCGTGGGGCGGGGCCTTGCGGAACGTCTGCACCGCCATCGCCTGCACGGTCGCCAGCGTATTCTTTACGCGATGCTTGATCTCGTTGAGCAGCAGTTCCTGCGCCTCTTCGGCGGTGCGGCGTCGCTCGATCTCGGTGCGGGCGGCCTCATGGAGGCGCGCATTGTCCATCGCCACGCCGGCCTGCAAGGCGATGCCGCTGATGAGAAGCTCGGTATCCTCCTCGAACTTGCCCGGCTCCTCATGGCCGAAGAACAGGCCGCCTATCACCTCGCCCGAGGAGGAGATGACAGGCACCGCAAGATAGCTCACGACCGGCGGATGACCCTTCGGCACGCCGAAATGGGGGACGTTATGGCCGTAGCGCGGGTCGGTTCGAATGTCGTCGGAGCGGACGACCTGCTCGCCCAAAAAAGTGGCGCCGAACAAGGCCGTGTTGCGCGGCAGGCCGAATTTCTCGAAAGCGTCGCGCGTCGCGCCCGAAAGCGCAAAGAGCCGGCTCGTCTCGTCCTTCTCGGCTGCCTTGTAGAAGAAGGCCCCGAACCGCGCGCCGCTCAGATCGGTGGCGATGTCGGTGACGGACTGGACGATGCGTTCGAGGTCGAGATCTTGGGAGATGATCTGCGCCACGCGATGCAGAGTCGCCAGACGGTAACTTTGCCGCCGTAGCTGCGCCTCCGCGCGTTTGCGCTCGGTAATGTCGCGCGCGATTTTCGACGCGCCGATAATCCTCCCGTCCGCCAGCCTGATCGGCGATATGGAAAGCGAAACGTCGAGCATGCGGCCATCCTTGTGGAGGCGGACCGTTTCGAAATGCTCGATACGCTCGCCTATCCGCAGCCGGGCGATGATCGACGTTTCCTCATAATAGCGATCGGGCGGCAGCAGCGTCAGGACCGACTTCCCGATGATTTCGTCGGCCTTGTAGCCGAACAGCCGCTCGGCGCCTTCGTTCCAGTTGGTGATAATGCCGTCCAGCGTCTTGCCGACGATCGCGTCGCTTGAGGAGGCGACGATGGCGGCCAGCCTTTCGGTGGCCTCCTCGGCGCGCTTGCGTTCGGTGACGTCGACAAGCACGCTTACAGCGCCGGTGATCTGGCCGGCGGCGTCGCGCAGCAGCGTCGGATAGGCGATGAAAGAATAGAAGGAGCCATCGGGCCGCTCGGCCAGCGTCTCGACGTCGCGTACGATCTGTCCGGTCCTGAGCGTGATCGCCATAGGGCATTCGGCATGTGCCATCGGCTGCCCGTCCGCCCGGTAGAGCCGCCACGATCCGCACCACCGGTCCTCCAACAGCGTCGGGCGGCGGCCCCACAAAGCCGCCGCGGCATCGTTGTAGAAGGTGATATGGCCTTCGGTGTCGGTGATATAGAGGGCCATCGGGAGGTCGCATATGATCTGCCGATAGGGGGATTCATCGCCCGGTAGCCCATCAGGCAGACGATCGTTGAGCAAGGCGTTCATGCTCGCTGCCGCCTCGGAAATTGTCCCACCCCGTTCCTCTTGCACAGACATGTTATCGGGCACAATCGTCATTAGCAGTCGGCTTACCGTTTTTAGGGCGGGAGAAATGGGAACCCGCGCGCATCCAATGTGTTCCGGAAATCGCCACGTTGGTTTTCGCGCCATCTACGCGAATGCGGAACGTAATATGCCGAGGGGTTCGGGGCTGTCGTGCCAAATGCGAGAATATCTGATCCTGGTCGGTCGAGAGGCTTGCCGGGGATGCGTCCGGTACACCCATGCAGGTGATCGGCTTGTCGCGCGTAGCCATGATCGTCGAGGATGAATGGCTGGTACGGCTGGAAATCGCCGATACCCTTGAAGAGGCCGGCTGGGATATCGTCGAAGCGGCGTCGGGCGAGGAGGCTTTGGAGATGCTGCCGACGCTCAATCATCTCGATCTGCTCGTCACCGATATTCGCCTGCTGGGCCCCTTCACTGGCTGGGATGTTGCCGAGGCGGTGCGCGCCGCACGCCCGGCGGTGGGGGTGATCTACGCCTCGGCGAATCCCGCGCTCGAAACGCGCCAAGTTGATGGCAGCATCTTTCTGGGGAAGCCGTCTCGCATGGCGGATCTGGTGGCTGTTTCCGAAAAGCTGTGGAATCAGACACAAGGTCGCTGAATCTGCGAGCACCCGCAAAAGGAGAGCGGCCCCTTCGGAAAGAGGCCGCTCTCACGCAATATCAGAAACCGTAGGGTACGCCGTAGAAGCCGTAGACATGCTCGCCATAAGCGCGATCGTAGGTCGGCTCCTCGCCCGCGCGATAATAAGGCGCACGCTCCAACGTTTCCTTGTCAAGATCGACGACATAGCCGCCTTGGTCGGTATCATAAGTGAGCACGTCCCAAGGCAGTGGATGATAGCTTTCGCCCATGCCGAGGAAGCCGCCGAAGGACATCACCGCATATTCGACAGTGCCCTTCCGCTTGTTCACCATGAAATTGTAGATGGTCCCCAGCCGCTCGCCGGCCGGGTTATAGACCGCCGTCCCCTCGACCTTGTTCGATGCGATGAGGCGATTGGTCTCGTCGGTTTCGGTCGTATCGTCATAGGCCATGATGCGTGACTCCTTTCCATCTGGGTAACGCATCGGCTCCGTCTCTTCTCCATCGCGCAGGACAATCAGGGCCGGTTGCGCGGCGGCGCGAGGATCGGGATCAGTCGGCCGGTAGGAAAGGCTGGCCCTCATGCGCGACGAGCAAATCATGCATGTCGGTCGCGTGATCCTCCTCATCCTTCAGAAAGCCTTCGAGCATGATCCGCGTCGTTGGATCGCGATCGCCGAAATAGCGGATCAGCTCCTGATAATGTTCGATGACGATGCGCTCGGCGACGAGATTGTCCTTCACCATTTGGACGAGATTGCCGCCCTCGCCATATTCGGTGGCCGAACGCTCGGCGAGGCCCTTGGGATTGAAATCGGGCGTGCCGCCAAGCTGATCGATGCGATCGGCGGCGGCGAGCATGTGCCGGCGCTCGTCCTTCGCATGCTCCTGAAACTCGGCGGCGACGCTCTCGCTGGTGATGCCGACCACCGAGATGGCGTGCATCGTATAGCGCAAAACGCAGACCAGCTCGGTCGCGACGACGCTTTGCAGCAGTTCGATCGCCTTTTCGACGTCGCCTTCATAGCTGGGCGTGACCGCGCCGCTTTCGAGGGACTGGCGCGCCCGCACGCGGAGCGTCTGGACGTCGGTCAGGAAAGAATTGGGTTCGTTCGCCACGGGCAGCCTCCAGCCGAAAAGGATCGTACAGGATACGACCCAGACGGGGAGCGGTTCCTACTGCGAAAGGTTCGCGAGAATCGGGGCGCGTGTCAGCGCACCCGCACGCCGCCCACCGAGCCCAGTACCCCGAACGCCTGCAACAGCCAGAGGATCACCACGATCACGACGACGGCATTCAGAATGCTCTTAATCTTGCTGTCCATCGGGATGTACGTATTGATCAGCCAGAGCAGGACGCCGACCACGATCAATATTATGACGATACTGACGAGGGACATGCGGTTTCTCCACCTTTATCGTGGAAGATGAAAACCGGTGCATCACGGAAAGGTTCCGCTGCCTCAATGAAGAGATGTTCGGCCCCTGCCTTGCTTGACAGCCCTTTTGAAAGAGTATCCTCTCCTGACTAGGGATTTCGCGAGAGCAAAGCGGATCGGGGAAGGGAGGAACGGCTGGGATGCGGGTACTTATCGCGGGGGGCGGAATTGGCGGCCTGGCGACGGGGCTCGCGCTGCGCAAGCTGGGGATCGAGCCGCTGATATTGGAGCGTAAGGCCGCGCTTGGCGAGGCGGGCGCGGGCCTCGGCCTCTATCCCAACGCAATGAAGGCGCTCCAATATCTCGGCGCCGACGCGCTCATACGCCGCGTCTCGATCGACAGCCAGACGAACGAGAACCGGATTCTCGAAAATGACGAACTCATCATCATCCGGCAGGCGGCGAAGACGGCCGCGCTCTACGGCGACAAGGCCTATACGGTGCACCGCGCCGACCTGCACCAGGCGCTTGCCGAGCAGGTGCCGGCCGACTGCATTCGCGTCGGGGCCCGCGTCGTCGCGGTGGAGCAGACGCCCTCGGGCGTGGTCGCGCGGCTCGATACCGGCGAGGAAATAGAGGGCGATGTTCTCGTCGGCGCGGACGGGCTGCGCTCGAACGTCCGCACCAGCCTGTTCGGCGAGCGGGAAGCGCGCTTTACCGGCATCGTCACCTGGCGCTGCCTGATCCCGGCCGACCGTATCCGGCCGCGTTTCCGCGATATCCATACGGTGTGGCTCGGCGACAACCGCCATGCCATGCTCTACGGGGTGCGGCAGGACACCTATTGCCTCAACGCCTTCGTGCCGGCGGCGGAGGTGCACGCCGAGTCCTGGGGAGTGATGGGTGACGTGGCCGAGCTTCCCGGCCTTTACCCCGGGGCCTGCGATGCGCTTCGCGAGATATTGGAGGCGGTCGACAGCGCGCTCGTCACGCCGATCTATTTCCGCGACCCGCTGGAAGTGTGGAGCAAGGGACGCGCCGTCCTCCTCGGCGATGCGGCGCATCCCGCGCCGCCGAGCGCCGGGCAGGGTGCGGCGATGGCGCTGGAAGACGCGCTCGCGCTCGCCAATGCGCTGAAGCGGCACGGGCGCGACGGCATCAAGGCGGCGTTCGGCGATTATGCGGCGCGCCGGAAGGAGCGCACACGGCGCATGCTGATCGCCTCGCGCTTCATGCTGCGTGTCCATAACGAGCCGGACGCACGCCAGCGGGAGGCGCGCAACACCTGGTTCAAAGGGTCCAACCAGCTCGATCCGACCAATTCGATGACGCTCGACTGGCTGTGGAATTACGATCCCGTCGCGGTGGCGACCGCGCCCGAAGTGCCGGCCACGGCGGGGCCGACGCCCTGTCTCTTGAAGCGGCCCGAGGCGCGCCATGCGTTCGACCTGCTGCGCCACGCGATCACGCCCGAGGAGCGGTCGCGGCAATGGGTGGGCGAGCGCGAAGGCTATGCGCGCTTCCTGGCCGAACAATGCCCGGCGCCCGCCGATGCGCGGATCGAGCCGGTCGATTGCGGGGACGTTCCCGGCCTGCTCGTCACGCCGGCGGGTGGGGACGGGCAGGGACCGGCTGTCCTGCACCTGCATGGCGGCGGCTTCGATATGGGATCGGCGGAAGGTTCGGCGCGTCTCGCCGCGCATCTTGCCCGCGCCGCCGGGGGCTGCGCGCTGACGGTGGACTATCGCCTCGCGCCCGAAAATCCCTATCCGGCGGCGCTGGAGGATGCGCTGGCCGCCTATCGCTGGCTACGGCGTCGCGATCCCGCGCGCGCCATCGTCGTCAGCGGCGAAGGGGCGGGCGGCGGCCTCGCGGTGAGCCTCGCGCTTGCACTGCGCGAGGCGGGCGAGCCCTTGCCCCGCCTCCTCCATCTCGTCTCGCCCTTTGCGGACATGACGCTGAGCGGCGAGGGGCTGAAGGAGCGCGCCGCGACCGAGCCGCTGCTCGACATCGGCACGCTGCGCAACCAGGCGGCCGCCTATATCGGCGGCACCGATTTCAGGCTGCCGCTGGTGTCGCCCGTCTTCGGCGATCTTACGGGCCTGCCGCCGATGCTGATCCAGGCGGCGGCGGGGGAGGCGCTGCTCGATGACGCCCGCCGCCTTGCCGCCGCGGCGGAGCGAGCGGGCGTGCCGGTGATGCTCGACCTTGTCGAGGACAGCGTGCACGCCTTCATCCTGTTCGATTTCCTTCCCGAGACGCAGGAGGCGCTCGACCGGTTCGCCGCCTTCGTCGCGGAAGGGATGCGCGAGGCGGTGGAGGCAGCGGGAGCGGTATAGCCGCTAGCCTTGCCGCCCCAGCGCGGCGTCGATCCTTGCGATTTCGTGCTGCTCGCCGGCGACGTCGGCGGCGAGCCTTTCGAAGAGGCGGGCGGCGCCTTCGAACATCATCGCGGTGGCCTCGTCCTCGCCGAGGAAGGCCGCGATTTCGCGCATTTCGCCGATCCAGCGATAGGCCTTGGGGTACATGTTCGGCACCGCCTTTTCGAGGCGGGCGAGCGTATCGGGAATGCTGTGCGCCATCTCCCGCCGCAGCGCATCCGCCGCGCCTGACCGGGCAGCGGCCGACAGAAACGCCGCGCCAAGCGCCGACATGCCCTTGTTGATGCCGGCATAGCACATTTTGAGCGCCGCCGCCGCGCCGATCGGACCGTCCACCAGCAGCACGTCGAGGCCCCAGTCGTTGAGCGGCAGAGCACGCGGCGCGGCGGGGCCGCTGACATAGAGGCGGGGCGCGGTCGGCATGCCGATGATGCAGCCGTCCACCAGATCGCAGCCAGCCTCCGCCACGCAGGCGGCCACCTCGCGCTTGGTGTCGGGGCTCAGCGCATTGCAATCGATGTAGAGCGGCTTCGTGCTACTCGCGGTCAAGGCGGGAAGCAGTCGCTCTGCCAGCGGCAGCGCATCGACCGGCGGCAGGATCGTCAGGATCATGTCGACGCCGGCGATGGCCTCCAGCGAGGCGTCCTCCATGCCCGCCGCTGCGGCGCGGGCGATGCTGGCGGCGCTGCGGCTGTCGAGGGAGGTCAGCACCGTCGCCTTTTGCGTGGTGAGGCGCGCGGCGACGGCCGACCCCATCGCCCCCGGCGCGATGACAGCGACGCGAAGGCTCATAGCCCCGCCTCCGCGAGGCGCGCGGTGAGGAAGGTGTCGATCCGCGCGTTGGCCTCGCGCCCCAGCGCATAGGGGAAGCTGGTGAAGCCGTGGATTCCGCCGGAATAAAGCGCGAGCTCGGCCGCGTTTCCCGCCGCGACCCAACGCGCCGCGAGGAACAGCGAATCGTCGAGAAAGCAATCGAGCGTGCCGACGCTGAACAAGGCGGGCGGCATGTCGCGGAGATCGGCATAGAGCGCCGACATGTCAGGATCGCGACGCGTTGCCGGATCGGGCGCGTAGCATTGCGTGCAATAAGCGATGTCGACGTCGCGGATGATGAGCCCGTCGCGGCCGTTCCAATGATTGCTGGGCGTGCCGCTGCTGTCATAATTGCCGTAGCTGAGCGCCGCCGCGCCGAAGCCGGTGAAGCCGTGCCGGTCGCGCATCCTGAGCAGGGTGGGGACGGCGAGCGTGGCGCCCGCCGATTCGCCGCCGATCGCGAGAAATGCGCCGCCGAACTCGGCCGCGCCGTTGCGGGCAAGCCAGAGAGCCGCCGCTTCGGCATCGTCCCAGGCGGCGGGATAGGGATGCTCGGGTGCGAGGCGATAGTCCACGCTGACGCAGGCGAGGCCGGTCGCGTCGGCGATTTCGGCCAGCCGCGCATCCTGCCCGTCGGCCGATCCGAGGATCAGGCCGCCGCCATGCAGATGGAGATAGACGCCCCTCGGCGTGTCGGGTGCGACCACGCGCAGACCGAGCGGCGCGCCGCCGGGGCCGCGGATCGTGCGATCCTCGCCCCGGTCGCTCCGCACCGGCGGCGGCATCAGGCCGCCCTGGCGCGCTTTCTCCACGCCCATATCGGCAAGGCCCGGCCCGCCGCGTTCGGCCAGCATCCGGTTGAAGGCCCGCGTCTCCTCGCTCACCGCCTCGGGGCGGAAGAGCGCGGGATCGATCGTCAGCGGCGCGCGCTCCATCGTCACGCGGCCAGCTTTTCGAAGGCGGTATCGAGCGAGCTTCGCGCCTCCCAACTTTTCACCTCGGGCAGGACGGTGCGCGCGAACATCCGCATGTTCCGCACCGCCTCCTCCTGCGGCATGCCGCCGAAATAAAGGTGCGGGAAGAAGGCCTGCGGATCGTAGACGGCTTTCAGTTCCGCCAGCCGTTCGATCACCATCTGCGGCGTGCCGGCGATCACCGTCTTGCCGAACGCCTCGACATATTCGTCCACCTTCTCGGGCAGGATGCGCCGCTTCGCATAGGATTCGTAGCCGGGAATCGAGGCGTGCACGTCGGTATCCAGCTCATAATTGGCGACGGCGGCGCGCATCGTGCGCGCGGTGTAGCGTGCGCCGATCTCCAGCGCCCTGTCCGCGCTCTCGTCAACGAAATACTGGCCCGAGACGCAGGGGCGCGGCGGCTCGCTGCCGGGGCCGTGCACCTCCTGCCAGACGGCGCGGTAATCGTCGGGCTCGGGCTGTGCGCCGCGCTGGGGCAGCATCAGGATCATGCGGCCGAAGCCCAGCTCCGCCGCGGTGCGCAACGAGCTGTCCGAATAGGAGCCGCAGAATTTGCGGCCCGCGAAGCTGCGCAAGGGGCGCGGGCGAAGGACGCGGCGGGGCTGTTGCAGATAGTCGTTTGCCTCGATCACGCCCGTTTCCAGCGCCGGGATCACCGTGCTGAGCGTCTCGTGATACAGTTCGCGCGCGCGCGACTGATCGATGCGCAGGCCCTGGAATTCGTGGCGGGCAAGCCCCCGGCCGAAGCCCAATATCGTGCGGCCGTTCGACATATGGTCGAGCAGGATGATCTGTTCGGCAAGCCGCACCGGATCGTGCCACGGCACGACGATAACCTGCGTGCCCAGCCGCACCCGCCGCGTGCGGCCGGCAATGTAGCTCAGCGCCTGAAGCGGATTGGGGCACATCGAATAATCGGTGAAATGATGTTCGGTGATCCACACCGAATCGAAGCCCAGCTCCTCCGCAAGGACGCAGTTTTCCAGCTCCTCGCGGATGAACTGCGCGTCCGGATAGCTGTCGCCGCGCTGATGCGCGAAGCCCGTCGCCATGCCTATATGCATCATTCTCTCCTCATCCCGTGCGAGCCGGATGCGTCTGCCGCGCTTGATCTCGCGACGGGGAGGCTAACAGGCGAGGGCAAGAAAGAGGAGCCCGTGGGCGAAGGAAAGCCGTGCCGGGCATGAAGCATGTTCACATCGCCTTCACCTTGGTGGTAGCAATCAGGCGGTATGAGCAGGCGTCATCCGGATGTGCGGCGGTCCTGTGCCGCGATGCTGATCGCAGGCGCGGGGCTCCTCGTCGCGTCGCCGGCGCTGGCAGGGGCGGAAGACAGCGCCACGATCGTCCGCCTGACGCCCGAAGAGCGGGCCGCCGCGCTCGATTCCGCCACCGAAGCCTCCACCGATGCGGCGCTTGCGCAGGCGGCCGGCGGCGGTGGGGACCGGCAGGTGCATGGCGAGATCGGCGCGATGATCGGCACCGGCGGGACGCGCGGCATCTTCGGCACCGCCGCCATTCCGCTGGGCGACCGCGGTGGCGCGATCATCTCGTTCGAGAAGAGCCGCTTCGGCGGCTGGCGGTAGGCCGGCGGGCACCTTTCGATCGATGGGACGTTCCCCATCGACCAATCGAAAGGATCGCCCTTGAAGTCTTTTCCCTTGTTCGCCAGCCTCTTGGTGCTCGCCGGCTGCAACGTCGCCGTCAATGACGGAAAGCAGGAAGAGGCCACATCCACCCAGCGCGTCGCCATTCCCGATACATCGCTGACCTTCGAGGACGTGCGCGATACCGGCGCACCGCAGCCGCCGCGCCCCATCCTGAAGGCGCAGGTCGCGCTCGACAGGCTCGGCTTCTCGCCCGGTGTGATCGACGGCAAGGAAGGGCAATCCTATCATCTCGCGCTGCGCGGCTTTCAGGAGGCGAACGATCTGCCGGTGACGGGCCGGCTCGACCAGGCGACGGCGCAGGCGCTGGGGCGGCAGGCCGTGCCGGAAACACGGCTCGTGCGCATTCCGGCCGCCTTCGCACAAGGCCCGTTCGTGCCCGACCTTCCCAAGGAGGCGGCGGCGCAGGCGAAGTTGCCCGCGCTCGGCTATCGCACGCTGACCGAAGCGCTGGCCGAGCGTTTCCATACGACGCCCGAGATGCTGGTCGCGCTCAATCCGCCGGATACGAAGATCGGCGCGGGCGCGGTGATCCGTGTGCCCAACACCGCCGAGGCGCCGGTGCCCTCTGGCCCCGACGATCGCGGCTGGAACCGGACGTTGCAGATGCTGGGCGTCTCTGCCGACCAGCCGGCCGCCGCGAAGGTGGTCGTCGACAAGTCCGACGGCGTGCTGAGGGCATTCGACGATGCCGGCAAGCTGATCGCCCAGTTCCCCGCGACGATGGGCAGCAGCCACGATCCGCTGCCGATCGGCACATGGAAGATAGAGGGGATCAGCCGCAATCCCGATTTCCACTATAATCCCAAGCTGTTCTGGGACGTGAGCGACAATAAGAAGGCGGTGACGCTGAAGCCCGGGCCGAACGGGCCGGTCGGCGTCGTCTGGCTCGATCTGTCGAAGCCGCATTACGGCATTCACGGCACGAGTGAGCCGCAGACGATCGGGCGCGCCGAGAGCCATGGCTGCGTTCGCCTGACCAACTGGGACGCGGCGAAGCTCGCCGGCATGGTGAAGCCCGGCACGCCCGCCATCTTCCAGGAATAGCCGTTTGCGGCGCTTGCTGGCGATCGTCGCGCTCCTGCTCGTGCTGGCGCTGTTCGTGCGCTATTGCGTGCGCGTGATCCCCGCCGACGCGCCGCATCCGCCGGCGCAAACGGCGCCGGTGCAGGCGGCACGCGGGCTGATCGTCCCCGTGGCCGGCGTGAAGCCGGGCGAACTGGTGGACACGTTCGCCCAGGCCCGCGCGGCAGGGACGAGCCATGACGCAATCGACATCATGGCTCCGCGCGGCGCCGAGGTGCGCGCCGCCGCGCCGGGGCGGATCGAGAAGCTGTTCCATAGCGAGAAAGGCGGCAACACGATCTATGTCCGGTCGCCCGACCGACGCTGGATCTATTATTATGCGCATCTCGACGCGTATCGCGCCGGCCTCCATGAAGGGCAGACGGTCGCACAAGGGGAGGCGATCGCGACGGTCGGATCGACGGGCAATGCCGATCCCGCCGCGCCGCATCTCCATTTCGCGATCAACCGGATGGCGCCGGGCGAGGACTGGTATGAAGGGACGCCGATTAATCCCTATCCGCTGCTGACCGACGCCAGCGTGGGCGTCGATCGTGTCACCGCGCCCCGATCGCAGGCGCCATAGATGCGGTCGAGCGCGTCGGACACGCTGGCGAGATGGTCGGCATCGGCATCGAAACGGGGGTTCTCGGCCAGCCGCCTTGCCCAAGCCGCCGCCGCGCGGCCGCCCCACGCATCGGACGGGGTCGACAATGTTTCGCGCTGCGTACCGCGAAAATGCTCGGCGGTGAAATCATAGAAGGAACCGTCCACGTTTCGCAGCGCCGCACCACCCCGATCGCCGTAGAAGCTGGCGGAAATCATCGCCTCGCACCCTGCCTGCAACCGCCATGAGCAAGCGAGCCGGACGATCGTGCCGCCCGCGAGGGTGAGCGTCGCGACGGCATAATCCTCCACCTGTGTCTCGCGATCCGCCAGGGGCGCGCCTTGCGCGAGCAGAGCGCTGTCGACCGTCGCGACCGTGGGGAAATCGAGCGCCCAGAGCGCGAGATCGACGAGGTGGACGCCCAGGTCCATCACGCAGCCGCCGCCCGACAGGCGCGGATCGTAGAACCAGGGCTTGTCCGGCCCATAGGCGTTGTGGAAAACGAGATCGACCGCGTGGATGCGCCCCAATTCGCCGCCGCGGATCAGATCGGCGATCCGCCGCATCCCCTCGGTGAATCGATAGGACAGGTCGACGCCGAGCAGCCGGTCCGCCCGACGCGCGGCCGCCAGCACCGCACGCACCTCGGCGCCGTTGCGGCCAAGCGGCTTCTGGCAGAAGACGGCGACGCCATGATCGAGCGCGCGGATCGACTGGGCGGCGTGGTCCGCGCTGGGGGTGGCGATCACGACGCCGTCGAGGTCGAGGGCGAGCAGTGCGTCCAGCGTCTCGGCCCGCGCGGCGCGCGGCGCGATCTCTCGCGCCGCCGCCGCGTTATCGGGCGAGACGTCGGCGATGCCGCTTATCTCGGCCGCGCCGGTCGCGGCGATCGCTTCGAGCCGGTGGCGGCCGATCCAGCCGACACCGAGAAAGCCGAGCCGGGGCTTGGCGGCCGTCATGGCGCGACCACCGCTTTCAGGAAGCCGTCCGGCCGGTCACGCGTCGCGTCCAGCGCCTCGCCCAGCCGCTCGAGCGGGAAGTGGTGCGTATAAAGCGGCGTCGGGTCGAGGCGGCCGGCGGCAACGGCCTCCACCGCGTCCCGCATGCCCGCGAGATAGGCTTGCGGATCGCGTTCATGCGCGTTGATGACATCGATGCCGCGCCAGTTCCACAGCCACATGTTCACCTGACGCGGCCCATCCTGATGATAGCCCGCAACGATCAGCCTGCCGCGCTCGCGCACCAGTTCGCTGGCGAGGTCGAGCGGCCATTGCATGCCGACGGCCTCGATCACCCGATCGCAGAAGGCACCGCCGGTCAGGGCCTTCACCTTGTCGATGATCGCCTGATGATCGTCCATCGCGATCACCTCGGCCGCGCCGAAAGCGCGAGCCACGTCGAGCGAGAAGGGGCGGCGCGAGATGGCGATGACGCGCGCGCCGGCGTCGGTCGCGAGCCGGGTGAGCAGCGCGCCCAGAAAGCCGATGCCGACGATCGCGACACTCTGCCCCGCCCGAATATCGCTGCGGCGGAAGATGTTCATCGCGCAGCCCAGCGGCTCGCCGGGGAAAGGCAGGTCGGCCAGAGACGCGGGTATCGGCACCACCGCGTCGGCGGCGGCAAGGTCATATTCGGCATAGCCGTGATAGGAGAGGGCGGCGACGCGATCGCCCGGCGCGACCGTGTCGACATCCTCACCCACCGCGTCGACGATTCCCCACGCCTCATGGCCGAGCGCGCCGGGCTCGGTCGGATAGTGCATCCATTCGGGGCCGGCCCAGGGCGTAAGGTTGGACGCGCAGATGCCGCACCCTTCGAGCCGGACGCGCACCTCGCCGGGGCCGGGACGCGGCATCGGAACCCGATCGATCCGCATCTCGCCCGGCCCGGTCAGCACCGCCGCGCGCATAGTCCTGTCACTCATTTCAGGCGGCGCCCCGCACCGCGCCGGCGATGAACGCCTCCAGCGTCTCATGCGCCCGGTCATCGGTCGTCTGGTGTGGCGGGTGCTTGCAGAAATAGGCGGCCGCGGCATCGATCGGGCCGCCGATGCCGCGATCGAGCGCGAGCTTGGCGCAGCGGATCATGTCGATCGCGACGCCGGCCGAATTGGGGCTGTCCTCCACCGACAGGCGCAACTCCAGATTCATCGGCACGCCGCCGAACAATTGCCCCTCCATCCGGAGGAAACAGACCTTGTTGTCATTCTGCCAGGCGACATAATCGGAAGGGCCGACATGGATATTCTCGTCCTCCAGCCGCCGCTGCGCCACCGACTGGACCGCTTCGGTCTTCGATATCTTCTTCGACGTCAGCCGCGCCCGGCTCGACATGTTGAGGAAGTCGGTATTGCCGCCGGTGTTGAGCTGATAGGTCCGGTCGAGCTTGACGCCGCGCTTGCGGAAAAGGTCGGTCAGCACGCGGTGGACGATCGTCGCGCCGAGCTGCGCCTTGATGTCGTCGCCGATCACCGGCACGCCGGCCTTGGAGAAGCGCTCCGCCCATCGCGCGTCGCTGGCGATGAAGACCGGGATGTTGTTGACGAAGGCGACGCCTGCCTCCAGCGCGCATTCCGCGTAGAATTCGGTAGCCTCCTGAGAGCCGACCGGCAGGTAGTTGGCGAGCACGTCGACCTCGGCTTCGCGCAACATCGTCACGACGTCGGCGCGCGTCGCCTCGGGCGCGTCGGCGACCAGGAAGGTCCGGTCGTCGGGAAAATCGGTCATATGATCCGAATAGCCGTCGAGGATGCGGCCCATGCGTACCTTCGTGCCGGTGGGCGCGACATGATCGCAGAAGGTGGCGGTGCAGTTCGGCCGGGCGAAGATCGCCTCCGAGACGTCACGCCCGACCTTGCGCGCGTCGATATCCCAGGCGGCGACCACGCGAATGTCGGCGGGTTTGTAGCCGCCCAGATCCCAGTGCATCAGGCCGGCATGATCGTTGGCGCCGCCGCCATAATAAGACAGGCCCTGCACCAGCGAGCTGGCGCAATTGCCGAGGCCGACGATGGCGAGGTTGATCGCATGATCGGAGCGTTGGAAGGGCGTTAGCATGGACAGGCTCCTTCAGGCCGAAAGGACGACGGGCGCGGCGGCGCGGGCGGGCGCGTAGCGATCGATCATCCAGGCGCAGAAATCGGCGAAACCCTGCGGGTCGTGCGGGGCGCTCGTATGATGCGGCGCGATGCCGAGATGTTCGGGCGTGAAACAGAAGGTGACGGTCAGATCGAAATCGGCCAGCGCCTCCATCTGCCGGTCGAACCAGCCGATCGCGTCGGGCCGGAAGCTGTCCGCCCAGGAAAGGCCGGTGCGCAGGCGGCGCACGCCCAGGCGCTTCATCCAGGCGACGGCATCGTCGAGCCGCGGGTCCTGATAATGAAACCACTGCATCAGTCCCATCTCGCCGGCATAAGCGGCGAAGCGGTCGAGCGCGGGCTTGGGGGTGCCGTCCTCGCGGATCAGCCCCATGTAGAAATGGCGATAATAGCTCGACCCCTCCGCCTCGCGGTGGCGGGTGGTGGCGCCCCAGCTTTGCGGCAGATCGAACAGGCTGTACCAGAAGATACGCGGCACGCGGCCGATCAGCAGCTCGGCGGTGCGATCGAGGCCGAACAACTGCACCTCCTCCGCGCCGAAGGAACTGACGCCCACCTCCGTCACCCAGACGGGCTTGTCGGTCACGGCTTCGATCTCCGCGATGCGCACGGGCCATTCGTTGATCGGCCACAGGTTCCAGTCGAGCGGAAATCCGTGCACCGCGACGACATCGATGCTGTCGAGCGCGCCATGCCCCTCCATCACGCGCAGCCAGTGCGGATCGATTGGCGACATGCCGCCCAGCACACGCGTCATCGCCGGATTGGCGTCGGCGATCGCGGTCCCCGCCTGGATGACGCATTGGGCGAAGCGCGACCAGTCGGGATCGATCTCCGGGTCCCAGTGCGATTTGTTGTTGGGCTCGTTCCAGATCATCGCGGCTTCGATCATCGCGCGCCTCCTTTCGCCGGGTAGACGGCGCCCGCGCCCCATTGGACATAGGGCACGTCGGCAATACGGCAGAGATAGACTTCCTCCTCGGGCCGGGCCTCGATGCGGAAGCCGGCGGCGCGCAGCATCGCTTCGCTGCACGCGCGGTTCGGCACCCACCAGTTCGTCCAGTCGTGCGAATATTCGCGTTCGACGAAGGCGAGGCGCGGATAATCCGGCCGGTCGAAGATCGCTTTCTCCTCGAAGGGATAATCCTCCGCCAGCGAGGCCGCCTCGCTCGATCCGCGCTGCATCGACTGGAAGAGGAGCATGTCGCCCGCGACATGCGCGCGGATCAGATCGAGGGCGAGCAGCGGATGGCGCAGATGGTATAGCACGCCCATGAAGATCACGACGTCGAAACGCTCGCCGAGCGCGCCGACATCGTAGACCGAGAGGTTGCGAAACTCGATCTCGCTGAAATGCAGCGCCGCCGCGACGAGGCGTGCCTGCGCCAGATAGCGGTCGTCCGAATCGATCCCCAGCACGCGCGCCGCCCCGCGCCGCTTCATCTCGATCGAATAGAAGCCGGCATTGCAGCCGATGTCGAGGACGGTCTTGCCGGAAAGATCGGCGGGCAGAGCATCGGCGAAGCGCCGGAACTTGTCGCCCGGATAATCGCCCAGGAAATGATCGGGCGCTGTCCAGACACCATCTATATCTATATTGTGGAACCACGGTGCGAGTTCGTCGATCCGCTCCTGAAGATTCTTTGCCGAGGCCAATGTTGTCTCCTCGTTCATGCCGCGACCGCGTTCAGTAGCGTCACGCGTCCGCCCCATTCGCCGACGGCAAGCGCGCTGAGCGATGCCGGATCGATGTCGAAGCGCAGCAGGTTGTCGAAACCCAGCCCGAGATAATGCGCGAGCGTGCCTCGGATGATATCGCAATGGCTGACGCACAGAACGGTTCCACGCCGGGCGGCGGCGAGCTGTTCCAGATGCGCCACCACGCGGGCCACCGCCTGGGCCATCGTCTCGCCTCCGGGCGTCGCGGCCGAGGCGCGTTCCGCGTTCCAGCGGCGCCACGCCGAATCCTGCTCCAGCTCATCGAAGCGCCGGCCCGACCAGCCGCCGAAATCCACCTCGTCGAGCGCGTCGACGATCTCGATATCGCGCGCGAGCCGGGCGGCGATGATCTCCGCCGTTTCGCGGGCGCGCCGTTGGGGGCTGCACTGTATCGCGACGATTCCGCGCCCTTCCAGCATGTGCGCCAGCCGCTCCGCCTGCCTTCTCCCCTCCTCGTTCAGCGGCACGCCGGTATGTCGGCCGCTCAATATCCGGCCGATCTCGGCATGCGCGGCATGCCGGGCCAGGAGGATGGGCGTGCTCATAAGCGGCGGAAGATCAGGCGAAGGTTCAACATAGCTATCGGGAACCGCTTAACTTGTGCCGAGTTCCATAAAAACTTGTACCGCGACGGTAACGGGTCAAAATTTTGTAAATAGCCTGGATAAGTCGGAACAAAGATGAAGAAGCATAAGTTAATGCGTCGCCTCATGCGAAACGAATGACTCGCGTAACGAGGCTCTTCTTTATGGATCTCAGTGATATGAATGGAAAGTTCCATTTATATCGTCTGTGCAACATTCGTCCGAAGAGGAAAGATTGTGGAGAGAGTCCTGATAACAGGCGGCGCTGGTTTCATCGGACGCGTGGTGGCGGACGAGCTGTTGCGCCGGGGACATGAGGTCCGCGTGCTCGACAGCCTCATTCCGCAAGTCCATGGCGATGGCGATGGCGAGAGGCCCGAGGCGCTGTCGTCCGAGGTCGAGCTTGTCCGCGCCGACATTCGCGACGGCGCGGCGGTCGCACGGGCGCTGGATGGCGTCGACAGCGTGATCCATCTCGCGGCGGAAGTCGGCGTCGGCCAGTCCATGTATGCGGTCGAACGCTATACGTCGGTGAACGACGTCGGCACCGCCGTCCTCTTCGAGACGCTGATCGACCGCCCCGTGCGGCGCGTCGTCACCGCCTCGTCGATGAGCATCTATGGCGAGGGCCTGTATCGCGATGCCGACGGGCGGCTCGTCGAAAATGCCGAACGGCGCACCTTGCGCGATCATCAGCGCAACTGGGACCCTTGCGACGAGGCCGGACGGCCGCTGACGGCCGTTGCGACGCCCGAATGGAAGCGCCCCAATCTCGCCTCCATCTATGCGCTCAACAAATATGTGCAGGAATGCGCGACGCACATCATGGGCAAGCCCTATGGGATCGAGGCGGTGTGCCTGCGCCTGTTCAACGTCTACGGATCGGGGCAGGCGCTTTCCAATCCCTATACGGGCGTGCTCGCGATCTTCGCCTCGCGCCTGCTGAACGGGCAGCAGCCGCTGATCTTCGAGGATGGCGAGCAGCGTCGCGATTTCGTGCATGTCAGCGACGTCGCGCGTGCCTTCGCCGACGCACTGGAATTGCCGCAGGCCGCGGGCGAGACGTTCAACGTCGGATCGGGCGAGGATCGTTCGATCAACGAGGTCGCGATCGCGCTGGCGAGGGCGATGGGGCGCAATCATATCGAGCCCGAAATCGTCGGCAAGGCGCGCGTCGGCGATATCCGCCACTGCTTTTGCGACACCACCAAGACGGCCGAGCAATTAGGCTTTCGCGCGCGGCAGGATTTCGACGACGGACTTGCCGAACTGGTCGAGTGGGTCGCGCGGCAGACCGCCGAGGACCGGGTGGGCGAGGCGCGCGCGGAACTCGAAGCGCGGGGGCTCGTCGCATGAGCGCGGCGGCCGTTGGCGATCGCCGGCCCGTCCTCGTCACGGGGGGCGCGGGCTTCATCGGCTGCAACATCGCCGATCGCCTCGCGGGCGCGGGACAAGAGGTGCTAGTCTATGACGCGCTGCTGCGTCCCGGCACCGAGGCCAATCTCCTCTGGCTCCAGAAACGTCATCCGCGGCGCGTGACGAGCATCGTCGCCGACATGCGCGATCGCGCGCGGCTCGCCGAAGCGGTGGCCGGCGTGAAGGCGGTGTTCCACATGGCGGCGCAGGTGGCCGTCACCACCAGCCTGACCGACCCGCGCGCCGATTTCGATATCAACGTCGGCGGCACGTTCAACCTGCTTGACGCGCTGCGCCGGCGGGATGAGGCGGTACCGCTGGTCTTCGCCTCGACCAACAAGGTTTACGGCGATCTCGCCGATGTGGATCTGGCGCAGGAGGGCGACGCCTATCTCCCCGCCGACCGCGCGATCCGCGATCATGGTATCGGTGAGGCGCGCCCTCTCGATTTCCACACGCCCTATGGCTGTTCGAAGGGCGCGGCCGATCAATATGTGCTCGATCATGCGCGCAGCTTCGGCCTGCCAATGGCGGTGCTCCGGATGAGCTGCATCTATGGACAGCGGCAGATGGGAACCGAGGATCAGGGCTGGGTCGCCCATTTCCTGATCCGCGCGCTCGAAGGCCGGCCGATCACCCTCTATGGCGACGGCCGGCAGGTGCGTGACATTCTCGACGTGTCCGACGCCGTCGACGCTTATCTGGCGATGTGGCGGAACATCGATCGGGTGAAGGGTCGCGCCTTCAATCTGGGCGGCGGCCCTGCCAATGCGGTGAGCCTGCGCCAGTTGCTCGATTATATGGCGATGCTGCTCGATCGCCCGATCGAAGTGGGTTTTTCGGACTGGCGCGCGGGCGATCAGCGCTATTTCGTCGCCGACACGCGCGCGGCCGACGCGGCGCTGGGGCTTGGCGCGAGGCTGCCGTGGAAAACGGGCGTGGCGCGGCTGGCTCATTGGCTCGCCGAGGAGCGCGGGCTCGGCAAACCGGCGCCCGCCGAGGCGGGAGCGGCGGCATGAGCGCGCGCGAGCTCAACGTCCTGCTCACCGTCGATGCGGTCGGCGGGGTGTGGACCTATGCGCTCGATCTCGCCCGCACTCTCGCGCCGTTCGGCGTTCGGACCACGCTCGCGCTGATGGGACCGCCGCCGACCGAGGCGCAGCGCGCCGCCGCTCGTGCCTGCCCGGCGGCGACGCTGATCGAAACCGGCCTCGCGCTCGACTGGCTGGCGGAGGATGCCGGGACGGTGGCGGAAGCCGGCCGCCGGATCGCCGAACTGGCGGGCGATATCCGCTCCGATGTGGTGCAGCTCAATATGGCGGCGCTGGCGGCGGGGACTGCCTTTACCGCGCCGGTGATCGCGGTGGCGCATAGCTGCGTCACGACATGGTGGCAGGCGGTGGAGGGGCAGGGCGCACTGCCCGACGATCTGGCCTGGCGCGGCGCGTTGACGGCGGCCGGGCTGCGGCAGGCGGACGTCGTCGTCGCGCCGAGCCGCGCCTTTGCCGAGGCGACGCAGCGCGCGCATGGCCTCGCCGCCTGTCCGCACGTCGTCCATAACGGCCGGGCTCCCTTGCCCTTCGCGCATACGGCGATGCACGATTTCGTGCTTACCGCCGGTCGGCTGTGGGATCGTAGCAAGAATGTCGCGACGATCGATCGCGCCGCCCGGCGGCTGGGCATCCTCACCAAGGCGGCGGGTGCCACGCGCGGCCCCAACGGGGAAGAAATCCGCTTCGAGCATCTCCACCCGCTCGGCCAGTTGGACGAGGTGGCGCTTGCCGCCTGTCTCGCGCCGCGCCCCGTCTTCGTTTCGACCGCCCGTTACGAGCCGTTCGGCCTCGCGGTGCTGGAAGCGGCGGCGGCGGGATGCGCGCTCGTCCTGTCCGATATCCCCACCTTCCGCGAGTTGTGGGACGGCGTCGCGGCCTTCGTGTCGCCGGATGACGATGCGGCGCTGGCCCGCGCCGTCGATGCGATTGTCGGCGATGCGCGCCAGCGGCTGACACTGGGCGAAGCGGCCCGGCGGCGGGCGGCGCGCTATACGCCCGAGGCGATGGCAGCCGGCATGGCCGCTCTCTATCACGATGCCCAGGGCCGGCGCATGGCGAGGGCGGCGGCATGAGGATCGTCTATTTCACCCATTCGCTGCTGTCCTGCTGGAATCACGGCAACGCCCATTTCCTGCGTGGCGTGCTGCGCGAATTGATCGCCAGGGGCCATGACGTGCTGGCGCTGGAGCCGACCGGCAACTGGAGCCTCGCCAACCTGCTCGCGGACCATGGGGTCGCCGGCCTGGAGGCGTATCGCGCCGCCTATCCCGAACTCCGCTCGCAAGGCTATGATCCGGCGGGCGACGTCGCGGCGCTCGTCGACGGAGCCGATCTCGTCATCGTCCACGAATGGAACGAGCCAAGGCTGGTTGCAGCGCTCGGCCGGCTTCGCAAGCGCGGCGCGCGTTTCCGCTTGCTGTTCCATGATACGCATCATCGCGCGGTGAGCGATCCCAAGGCGATCCGGGCGTTCGATCTTTCGGGCTATGACGGCGTGCTGGCGTTCGGCGAGGCGCTGGCGGAGGTGTATCGCCGCTGGGGCTGGGGCGATCAGGTCTGGACCTGGCATGAGGCGGCCGACCTTCGCCATTTCCATCCGCCGGCGGAGGGGGAGGAAGAGGCACGCGCCGGCCTTGTCTGGATCGGCAATTGGGGCGACGGCGAACGGACGCGCGAGATTGAGGCGTTCCTGCTCCGCCCCGCGCGCGACGCGGGCCTCCCGCTGGACATCCATGGCGTGCGCTATCCCGTGCCGGCGCTGGCGATGCTCGCGCAATATGGCGCACGCTATCATGGCTGGGCGCCCAACGCGCAGGCGCCGGCGATCTTCGCGCGGCATCTGGCGACGGTGCATGTTCCGCGCCGTTATTATGCGACGATCCTGCCGGGCATCCCGACGATCCGCATGTTCGAGGCGCTGGCCTGCGGCATCCCGCTCGTCTCCGCGCCATGGGAGGATCGCGAGCATCTGTTCCGCCCCGGCCAGGACTATCTGGTCGCGCGCGACGGCGCGGAGATGACGCGCTACCTGAACGATCTCCGCCGCGATGCCGCGCTGCGCAAATGGCTTGTCGCCAGCGGTCTGGCGACGATCCGCGCCCGCCATAGCTGCGCGCATCGCGCCGACGAGCTGCTTGCGATCGTCGGGCAGCTTTCCGCCACGCCTGTTCCCCATAGGAGTGTCGCATGAAGATCGCGTTTTTCGGGTCCAGCCTGCTTTCGTCCTACTGGAATGGGGCGGCGACTTATTATCGTGGCATCCTGCGCGATCTTGCCTGGCGGGGATACCGGATCGACTTTTACGAGCCCGACGCCTTCGATCGCCAGCAGCATCGCGATATCGAACCGCCCGAATGGGCGCGCTCGATCGTCTATCCCGCGACGATCGAGGCGGCGCGCGCGGCGCTGGCCGAGGCGGCGGACGCCGATATCCTGATAAAGGCGAACGGGGTCGGCATTTTCGACGCCGAACTGCTCGACGGCATCCTTTCGATCGGCCGCGACGATGCGATCCGCGTCTTCTGGGATGTCGATGCGGCCGCGACGCTCGACGAGATGCGCGCCGATCCCGACCATCCCGTCCGGCGCGCGCTGCCGTCGCTCGACATGGTGCTCACCTATGGCGGCGGGCCGCCCGTCGTCAGCGCCTATGAGGGGTTCGGCGCGGCCCGCTGCGTGCCCGTCTATAATGCGCTCGATCCGACGACGCATTTTCCCGCGACAATCGATCCCGCTTTCGCCGCCGATCTCGCCTTCCTCGGCAACCGGCTGCCCGACCGCGAGGCGCGGGTCGAGCAATTCTTCCTCGAACCGGCGGCGAAGCTGCCCGATCGCGAGTTCCTGATCGGCGGCAATGGCTGGCAGGACAAGGCGATGCCGCCGAACGTCCGCCATCGCGGACATGTCTATACGACCGAGCATAACGCCTTCAATTCGACGCCGCTCGCGGTGCTCAATATCGCGCGCGACAGCATGGCCGAGGTCGGCTTCTCGCCCGCGACGCGCGTGTTCGAGGCGGCGGGGGCGGCGGCCTGTCTCATCACCGACGCGTGGGAAGGGATCGAGATGTTCCTGAAGCCCGACGAGGAGGTGCTGGTCGCGCGCGACGGGCAGGACGTCGTCGACCATCTCGCCGCGCTGACGCCTGCACGGGCGCGGCACATCGGCGAGGCGGCGCGCCGGCGCGTAGAGGCGGAGCATAGCTATGCGCTGCGCGGCGCGCAGGTGGACGCGATCTTCAAGGCGCATCGCGCGCGCCGGGCGGAGGCGGCATGAGCCGGCCGCTCCGCCTCGTCGTGCTGGGGCTGAGCCTCTCCTCCTCCTGGGGGAACGGCCACGCGACCACCTATCGCGCGCTCCTCGCCGCCTTCGCCGCGCGGGGCCACGATATCCTGTTCCTCGAACGCGACGTGCCCTGGTACGCCTGCGAGCGCGACATGACCGACCCCGCTTATTGCCGGCTCGCTTTCTATGCAGACCTTGGCGAGCTGGAGCGATGGGGCGAGGAGATCGCCGCCGCCGACGCGGTGATCGTCGGCTCCTACGTGCCCGACGGCGTGGCGGTCGGCCGGTTCGTGCAGGCGCGCGCGGCGGGTGTCACGGCCTTCTACGATATCGACACGCCGGTGACGCTGGCGAAGCTGATGCGCGGCGAGCATGATTATCTCTCGCCGGCGCTCATCCCCGGTTATGACGTCTATCTTTCCTTCACCGGCGGGCCGACGCTCGGCCGCATCGAGAACCAATATGGCTCGCCCGCCGCGCGGCCGCTCTTCTGCTCGGTCGATCTCGCCGCCTATCCGCCGCTCGATATCGAGAAACGCTGGGATCTTTCCTATCTCGGCACCTACAGCCTCGACCGGCAGCCGACGCTCGAACGGCTGCTGCTCGATCCCGCCCGCGCGCGGCCCGACCTGCGCTTCGTCGTCGCCGGGCCGCAATATCCCGCCGATATCGATTGGCCAGCCAATGTCGAGCGGATCGAGCATCTGCCGCCCGCCGATCATGCCGCCTTCTACGGCGCGTCGCGCTTCACGCTGAACGTCACCCGCGCCGACATGATCCGCGCCGGCTGGTCGCCCTCGGTGCGGCTGTTCGAGGCGGCGGCGTGCGGCACGCCGATCATTTCCGACATATGGGAAGGGCTGGATGCGCTGTTCGCGCCCGGCCGCGAGATCATCCTGGCACAAGACGGACGCGACGTGCTGCATGCGCTCGACAGTGACGCCGACGCGATCGGCCGGGCGGCGCGCGCGCGGGTCGTCGCGGCGCATAGTGCCGGCCATCGTGCGGCCGAACTGGAGACCGCCCTTCTTGACGCCCTTGCCCGAAAGCGGGCGCGGCCGGCCTTGGCCTCGCCGGCGCCCGCACGTGCCTGTTGACCGACCAGCGTAGAAACGAGGAACCACAAGATGACGAACGGGACGAAGAACCTGACAGTCGTAGCGGGTGGGGCGGGCTTCATCGGCTCGCATCTGTGCGAGGCGCTGCTGGCGCGGGGGCATGAGGTGCTCTGCCTCGACAATCTGCAGACCTCGCGGCCGGTGAACCTGCGGAGGCTGCAACTTCATCCGGGCTTCACCTTCATCGAGGCGGATATCGTCAAGCCGCTGCCGCGCGCCGTCCTCGATCAGGCGCGGCGGATCAGCCGCGTCTACAATCTCGCCTGCGCCGCGTCGCCGCCGCATTATCAGGCCGACCCCGAGCATACGATGCTGACGAACGTCGTCGGCACCAGCCGTCTGCTCCACCTCGCCGAGCGCGCGGGCGCGCGTTTCCTGCTGACCTCGACCAGCGAGGTCTATGGCGATCCCGAATCGCATCCCCAACGCGAGGATTATCGCGGCTGGGTGAACTGCACCGGCCCGCGCGCCTGCTATGACGAGGGCAAGCGCGCGGCTGAGGCGATGACCTTCGATTTCGCGCGGATGGATCGCGTGGCGGTGCGTGTGGCGCGTATCTTCAACACCTATGGGCCGCAGATGCAGCCCGACGACGGGCGTGTCATCTCCAACCTCATCTGTCAGGCGCTTACCGGCGACGATATCACCATCTATGGCGACGGCACCCAGACGCGCAGCTTCTGCTACGTCTCGGACATGGTGGACGGCCTGATCCGGCTGGCGGAGTGCGAGATGGACGGGCTGGAGCCGGTCAATCTCGGCAATCCCACCGAGCTGACCGTGAACGAACTGCTGGAGCGGGTGATCGCGCTCACCGGCACCAGCGCCGCGGTCGTCCATCGGCCCTTGCCGACCGACGATCCGCGCCGCCGCCGGCCCGATATCGGCCGCGCGCGCAGCCTGCTCGGCTGGAAACCGCGCGTGCCCCTGGCCGAGGGCCTTGCGGCGACATGCGAATGGTTCGCGCGCGAAATCGGGGCCGGGGATCGTCGGCCCCGGCCGAACCGGATCGAGATCAGCGTCGCGGCGGAATAGCGCCGGTGTGATAGTTTATGGCGATCAGGCCAGCCGACGCGATCCCGCGATCGCGTTGGCACGGGTCGCGCGCGAATGCCGGGCGGTGGAGGCGATGCCGGCGGGGGTGGCGCGCCACGGCCGGCTCGTCGGCGCCTTCATCCTGCTGGGCCAGATCGCGCAGGGCGTGGCCGATGCCGCCTTCGAAGCGAATGGCGCCGATGGCGGTTCATCGGCGGAAACGTACCTGTTGCGCGACACGATGGCGCTGGCGCGTGCCGTCATCGCCTCATGGGGGAGCGGCTTTTCGACGCTGACGCGCCTGCCGGCGATCGACAGTCCCGGCGATCTTCCAGCCCGCGTCACGCTTCGCCAGCCCGAAGGCTATGCCTTTTATGCGCTCTATCCCGAAACCTATGCCGAGGCCGCGCGGCGCATCGTTCTTCGCGGGCGGCCGCAGGTGGTCGGGATACGCAGCATCGGCAGCTCGCTGGCCGCCATGGTCGCGACGGCGCTCGACGCGCCGGTGCCGCTGACGGTGCGGCCCATCGGTCATCCCTTCGATCGGCGGATCGCGCTGGACGAGGCGGCGCGGGCGCGGCTGGGCGAGCCGGGGCTTCACCACTTTGTCGTGGACGAGGGGCCGGGGCTGTCGGGCAGTTCCTTCGCCGCCGTCGTCGCGGCGCTGCGGGCGGAGGGCGTGCCCGCCGATCATATCACGATGCTGCCGAGCCATGGCGGCGAACCCGGCCCCCGCGCCGGCGAGGCGACCCGGCGCTGCTGGGCGGAGGTCGGCCGGTCGGTGGTGACGATCGACAACCTCGGCTTCGTGAATCGTCTTGCGCAATGGGCGGAGCCGCTGCTCGGCCCGCTGAAGGAGCCGCCGATCGATATTTCGGGCGGCCGGTGGCGCCACTATCGCTACGCCGATGCGCGCGATTGGCCGGCGGTCGAACCGGGACTGGAACGGCGGAAGTTTCTGGCGATGACGGTGGACGGCGGGCGCTGGCTTCTGAAATTCGCAGGGTTGGGCGAGGAGGGCACGCGCAAGCTGCACCGCGCGCGGCTGCTCGCGGCGGCGGGAATGGCACCCGAGGTCAAGGGATTGCTCCACGGTTTTCTGGTGCAGCGCTGGATCGATCAGACCGGCGATACCGCGCCGTCGGCCGAGCGGGTAGCGGCGTATCTGGCAAGCCGCGCGCGCCTTCTGCCGCGCCCCAAAAAGGCCGGCGCCTCGATCGAAAGCCTGTTCGACATGGCCGTATTCAATCTCCGCAAGGGGTTCGGATCGGCGGCGGCCGATGCCTTCGTGAGCCGTCACGCGCCCTCTCCGGCGCTGGCGCAGCGGGTAGAGGCGATCGCCATCGACGGGCGGATGGATGCCTGCGAATGGCTGGCGGGGCGCAAGGCCGACGCGCTCGATCACGATGCCGGACCGGACCTGATCGGGCCGCAGGACATCGCATGGGACGTGGCGGGCGCAATCGTCGAGCTGGATATCGACGCCGACCACCTGCTCGCGCGCCTCGATCCTCTGCTGCGTCGGCCGGTCGATCGCGATCTGCTGCGCTTTCTGCAACCGGCCTATATCGCCTTTCGGCTGGGTCTTGCCGGGCTGGCGGGAGAGGCGCTGGCGGATGGCGAGGAGAGACGGCGCAACGATGCGCGCATCCACCGCTATGGCCGCAAACTCCTCCTGTAGCGATCCGCAACCAATGGCGCGCGCGATCGCTTTAGCTGCGAGGAGCAGGAGAGAGACATGGCCAAGCCACCACCCTCCGGGCCGCATTCGGACATCAGCGGCGTCAATCGCGACGCACGCGTCGGCGTCCCCAATCGCGACCCCGCCAAAGGCACCGCCAAGGAACTGAAGAAGGCCGACGAGCAGTCGCGGGGCAAGCCGGACAAGAGCGGCAAATCCAGCGAACGTTGAAGGGACGGGATAAGCAACCCTCTTTACCCGTCATTCCCGCGCAGGCGGGAATCCATATGTCGGCGCGGCTTAGCCTTTCTCCGCAGACAATGTGTATGGATTCCCCCTGCGCGGGAATGACGATGGAAGGCGAAGAGGGCGCTGCCGCACGACCTTACGGGTGCGCCAGCCGTGTTTCCACGCGCATGAGCGAGACGTCGACGCGGCGCGGCTGGGTGAGCATATAATGCACGGCGACGGCAATATCCTCGGCGCGCAGCATCTTATGCTGGCGGATCAGTTCGGCCTGCTTCTCGGGCGGATAGTCTGGCTCCTGAAAATCGGCGCCGGTGAAGCCCGGCTCGATCAGGCCGACGCGGATATTCTTTTCGGAAAGTTCCTTGCGCAGCGCGGAGGCGAAGCCCTGCACGCCCGCCTTCGCCGCCGCATAGACGGAGGTGCCGGCCGAGAGCGAAACCGCCGACATCGAGCCGATCAGGACGATGTCCCCGCCCGACTTCATCCGATCGATCGCCGCCTGCGTCGTCGCGAGATAGGCGGTGAGGTCGGTCGCGATCTGGTATCGCATATCCTCCTCGCTGGTGTCCGCCAGCCCCTCCGCCGCGATCGCCGCGTTGATCACCGCGACGTCCAGGCCACCGAGATATTCGTCCGCCGCCGTGAAGAAGCGGTGCACATCCTCCCGCCGGGCGAGATCGACATTGATGCCGCTGCCTTCGCCCACTTCGCCGATCCGCGCCAGCGCGTCGTCGAGATGCGCGGGCGTGCGGCCGCAGACGAACAGCTTCGCGCCCTCGCTCGCGAGCAGCACCGCCGTCGCACGGCCTATGCCGGTGGTGCCGCCGGTGACAATCGCTTTCTTACCGCGTAGCGCGGGTTGTTCGGTATGGGCGTCGGTCACGTCCGGCATCGCCACTCTCCTGCCGTGGACTCCCCGCCCTGAAATCCCGAACGTCGGGCGAAGGCGGAAGTTGCGCCTCTCGCTTCGCCGGCGGTGGCGCGGGCGGCGCCAGTCGTTCTACAGGCTGGATTCGGATCCGCGCGGCGCGGACAACGAGAGGAGCGGTTTCGATGAGTGACATGGCTGAGAACAGCCCGCCCAGCAGCACCTATGCGATCGTGGAGATACCCGATCCGGTGAAGGAGACGGTCGAGCGGTTCGGCCGCCCCGGCCTGTTCGTCGGCGCGAACGACTCGCCCTGGATACCGCGCGGGCCAAACGCGATGATCCGCAACATGGCGTTCGACGTGCGCAACAACGCCTATTGCAACATCCTGTGGATCAAGGGTCCCGGCGTGATCGGCACGCACAAGCATCGCGGCGCGGTATGGGGCGTGGGGCTGGAAGGCAGCTTCCGCTATCTCGAATATGACTGGGTCTGCAAACCCGGCGACTTCATCTGGGAACCGCCCGGCCAGGCGCACACGCTGGTGACGGACGATCCCAACGGCATGAAGACGATCATGTGGATGCAGGGCGCGAACGAATATTTCGACGCGAAGGGCAATTGGGTCGAGACGGTGGACGTGTTCTTCTTCATCGATCTCTATGTGAAGCACTGCAAGGCGAGCGGACTGCCGATCAACGATGCGCTCTGGATCTGAGGTGTCGGTCCTTTCGCAGTTCGATATTCGCGGGCGTGCGGCGCTGGTCACGGGCGCGGCGTCGGGGCTGGGGCTGGCCTTCGCGGAAACGATGGTGGAGGCGGGCTGCCGCGTCACGCTGGTCGATGCCGACGAGGCCGCCGCCCGCCGCGAAGCCGAACGGCTCGGCCCGCTCGCACGCGGGGCGGGGGCGGATATTCGGGATCGGCAGGCGCTCGCGGACGTGTTCGATGGCCATGAGGAGGCGTTTGGGCGTCTCGATATCGTCTTCGCCAATGCGGGCATCGGCGGCGGGCCGGGCTTCTGGAACCCGGCGGGCCATCGCAATCCGGACAGGCAGATCGACACGCTCGATCCTGCGCATTGGGATGCGGTGATCGGCGTCAATCTGACGGGAGCGTTCAACACGTTGCGCGAGGCGGCGCGGCTGATGAAGGCGGGCGGCAAGGGCGGCTCGATCATCGTCACCACTTCGAACGCCGCGCTGTTCAACCAGCCGCTGGTGGGCGTGCCTTATATGGCGGCGAAGGCGGGCGGCGCGCATCTCGTCCGCCATGCCGCGCTGGAACTCGCCGCCTCGCGCATCCGGGTGAATGCCATCGCGCCCGGCACCTTCGTGACGAACATCGCGGGGGGCTGGATGAAGGACCCGGCCGTCCGGGCGCAATGGGCGCGAACCGTTCCGCTCGGCGAGGTGGCCGATACCGATCGGATCAAGCCGCTGGCGCTCTATCTCGCCTCGGACGCGTCGAGCTACATGACGGGCAGCCAGTTGCTGATCGACGGCGGCGTTGCGCTGGGCGCCGTGTCGGGGCGCGTGTCGGGCTGACGCGTTGCCGATGGGCGTCTACCGCGTTTCGGTCGTCGGGGATGGAGTCGGGTCGCCCGGCCCGTGCGGCACGGCCTGACGCGATGAGGGCGGTGTCGGCGTCTGCCGATCGACCGTGCGTGCCTGGGAATTGCCAGCAGACTCCATCGCGTTCTGGACGGCCATGTTGAGCGTCGAGGGCGACGCCGTCTCGTTCGCGCGGATCGCATCGGCGCGGTTTTCGAGGACGTCCGCCGCGGCGGGATCGCTCTGTTCGGCGGCCTGGTCGAGCTGGTCGGCCGTCTTGTCCGCTGGCGTCTGGCGCCCGCAAGCGGCGAGCGCGAGAAACAGCAGGACGGCGCCGCCGCAAACTTTCCTGGTCATGGCATCCTCGATCCCTGTCCGCGATCGCGGCGACTGTCTTCGGCGTCGATCTGGTCGCGCAATTCGCGCGTGCCTCGTTCGCTGCGCCGCTCTTCCGTCGGCGTCATCGAACGGTTGCGCCATGCCGCCCAGGCCAGAGCGAGCAGCAGCAAGACGGGGCCGACCGTCACCGCCAGGCCCCACGGGATGGCGTCGTTGGTCGCCGCACCGGCGGAATTGCCCGTCGCCATCGCCTGCTGCTTGCTCGACGTGAGCAGGATGCTCGCACCGACGATGACCAGGAAAACAAGCGCGGCCACCGCGCCTGAGAGCACGGCGCGCCGGTTTCCATTGCCTCCGCGTGGCGCGAGATAGAAAGCGAGGCCGACGGCGACGAGCAGGAAGACGATCACGGCGCCGATCACCAGCGCGATCGGCCGCAACTCGCCCGCGCTGTTCCCCTGGAGAAGCGAGGTCACGAACCAGCCCGGCAAGGCGAGTATCACCGCGATCAGGACGATGATCGTCGCCTCGCCAATCCCGCCATAATGTGCGCGCCGCATGACGTCCTCCTGTCCCTCGTCAGGCGATTTTCAGGCCCTCGATATTCATCGCGCGGGTGATATGCGCGTTGCCCTTCTCGCCCAGCGCATCGTGGAGACGGGGAAAGAGTTCGTCCTCCTCATGCCGGATATGCTTTTCGACATCGGCGCGGAAGCTGCGGACCTTTTCCAGCCATTGCGGGCTGTCGGCGGGCATCTCGGTCAGGTCGAACAGATATTGCTTAACATAGCCATGGTCGTGATTGAGCGCGTCGGCGCCCTCGGTCTGCCCATGATCGCGCAGCGCCGGATAGACGACATTCTCCTCCTGGAACGCATGCTTGCCGAGCGCATGCTTGAGCTGGATGAGGAGGAGCTTGCGCCGCGCCATATGCTGCGCGCCGGTCTGCTCGATCTTGTCGAAGATGGCGAGCGTGGCGAGATGCTCCGCCTTCAGTCCGCCCATCCAGTCGCCCGCGACGGCGGTCGGCGCCTGTGTCACCGCCTTGCGGACGAAATTGGCGGCGAGCCCCGCCATCAGCCCCGCCGCGGCCGCGCCGACGATGGCGGGCGCGCGCGACTTGTCGTGACGCGAAACGTCATTCGATAGTTCGTCGATGATCTCGTTGCTGGTCGTCGTCGCCATGGTTCCTGCTCCTTCCATCAAGAGGGAAGCCCCGCGCCGCCAGTTGGTCTGTTCAATGCTTGCGCGCGCCATTGGTTCAATCGAGGTGCGCGCCGTTCGCCAGGGCACAAGCGAATTTCGTTCTGTAACAAGCCCGCTCCGCCGGGCTTCGCTAGACTGGCGGGATAATAGCGATGAGCGCGGGCGGGGGAGCGATGCCGGACGAGCCGATGTTCGATTATGTGGTGATCGGCGGCGGTACGGCCGGCGCGGCGCTGGCGGCGCGGCTGGCGGAGGGGAGCGACCGCAGCGTCTGCCTGCTCGAAGCCGGGGGACGCGATCGCCATCCCTTCATCAAGGTGCCCGCCGCCGTCGCGGCCGCGATCGGCACGGCCAAGCTCAACTGGCGCTTCGCCACCGTGCCCCAGCCGGGGATGAACGGCCGGCGGATACCCGTGCCGCGCGGCCGCGTGCTGGGTGGATCGGGATCGATCAACGGCATGGTCTATTTCCGGGGCCACCCGACCGACTATGACGATTGGGCGGACGAGGGCGCGCCAGGCTGGAGCTATGCCGAGGTGCTCCCTTATTTCACGCGGTCTGAAAATAACGAGGATTATCCCGCTTCGGTCTTCCACGGCGTCGGCGGGCCGATCAATGTGCGGCTGGTCGCCCGGCCCAACCAGTTGAACTATGATTTCGGCGAGGCGCTGGCGTCGCTCCAATATCCCGCCTGCCCCGATTTCAACGCGGCGAACCCGGAGGGCTACGGTTTTCGGCAGGGACTGATCCGCGCCGGCCAGCGCGAGTCGACGTCGCGATCGCTGCTGCGTCCGGCTATGACGCGGCCCAACCTGCATGTGATGACCGATGCCTGGGCCGCGCGCCTGCTGCTCGACGGCCGGCGCGTTACGGGCGTGGAACTGACCGATGGCCGGCGAGTGATGGCGCGGGGCGAGGTGGTACTGTGCGCCGGTACGATCCAGTCGCCGCAACTGTTGATGCTGTCGGGCATCGGCCCGGGCGAGCATCTCCGGTCGGTCGGGATCGAGGTGGCGCATGACCTGCCCGGCGTCGGCGGCAATCTGCACGATCATGTCGCCTCGCCGATCCATATCGAGACGGACGTTCCGACATCCTACGGCATTTCGTGGCGGGCGCTGCCGCGCGGCGTCTATAATCTTTTCGAATATATCCTTGCCCGCAAGGGGCCGTTCGCGGGCAACGTCTTCGAATCGGTGGCCTTTCTGCGCACCGACCCCGATCTCGTGCGCCCCGACGTGCAGTTCGTCTTCCAGCCGGCCAAGCGGCTGACGACGAAGCTGCCGCTCCCGGTGGGGCATGGCTATGCGCTGAGCCCGGTCTGCCTTTACCCGAAGAGCCGGGGGCGGATCACGCTTGCCGCCGCCGATCCGCGCGCCGCGCCGCTGATCGATCCGCAATTGCTGACCGCGCCGGGGGATATCGACCCGCTGGTCCGCGCGATCAAGCTGGCGCGCCGCGTCTTCGCCGCCCCCTCCTTCGCGCGCTATCATGGCATCGAGGTCGCGCCTGGCCCGGAGGTGACGAGCGATGCGGCGATCGAGAATTATATTCGCGAAACGGGCTATACGGTGCACCATCCCGTCGGCACCTGCCGCATGGGCAAGGGCGCCGATGCCGTGGCCGACCCGGCGAGCCTGAAGGTGCACGGCATGGAAGGGCTGCGCGTCGCTGATGCTTCGGTCTTCCCGTCGATCATCGGCGGCAACACCAATGCGCCGACGGTGATGGTGGCCGAACGCGCGGCCGATTTCATTCTGGGCCGTCCGCCGCTGCCCGCGGCCGAACTGCCGCCCGAATCGGTCGCCCGCAAACGCGCAAGCTGAAGGAGAGGACAATGGCGATCGAACATATGCGGACATGGCAGGTGGGCGACGTCACCATCACCGCGATCGTCGAGCTGTGGGATTTCCGCGACCACATCAACATGACGATCGCCGACGCGACGCCCGAGGAGGCGCTCGCGCTCGACTGGCTGCGGCCGCATTATGTCACGCCCGACGGGCAGCAGCGGATGAACTTCCAGGGCTTCCTCGTCCGGACGCCGACGCATACGCTGATGGTCGATACCTGCATCGGCAATGAGCGACAGCGCGAGTTCGACGTCTTCACCAATCTCCAGACCAGCTTCCTGGACGACCTCGCCTCGCTGGGCGTCAGGCGCGAGGACATCGATATCGTCATGTGCACGCATCTCCATCACGACCATGTCGGCTGGAACACGATGCGGCAGGGCGACACATGGGTGCCGACCTTCCCCAACGCGCGCTACCTGTTCGGTCGTGTCGAGAAGGAAGGCTGGGATGCGATGCGCGCGCATGGCGGACACGACATGCGGCACATGGTCGACGCGATCGACCCGATCATCGAGGCGGGGCTCGCCGAACTGGTCGAGGCCGACCACCGGATCACCGACGAACTGTGGCTGGAGCCGTCGCACGGGCACACGCCCGGCCATGTCCATGTCCGCATTTCCTCGCGCGGGGAGGAGGCGGTCATCACCGGCGACCTGATGCATCATCCGATGCAGTGCGCGATGCCGCACCGCCCCGCACGTTTTGACATGGACAAGGAGGCAGGCCGCGACAGCCGCGTGCGTTTCGTCGAGAAGTATCGCGATTCGGGCGTGCTGGTGGTCGGCAGCCATTTCGCCGAGCCGAGCGGCGGTCACATACGGGGAACGGGGGCGGACTGCCGTTTCGTCGGCCTCGGCGCGGAGGTTGAGGCATGAGCCGCCCGATCCCCGATTATCCCTATGACATCTTCACGCATGACGCCGTGCGCAACGCGCGCGCGGTGGACGATGCAGTGCGCGAATATGCGCCGGCGGTCCGCCTGCCCGACGGCACGGTGATGATCGCGCGCCACGAGCATGTGTCGAAGGGGCTGATGGACTGGAAGAGTTTTTCCTCCACCTCGCGCCCATGGCACGATCCCAATTCGGTGCGCCCGGAAATACTGCTGACCGACGATCCGCCCCGCCATACGAAGGTGCGCTCGGTAATTGGTGGCGCCCTGTCTCCGGCGCGTCTGGAGATGTTGCGCGGCCATTTCGTCACGGTCGCCGATGCGATGGTCGAGGAGATGCGCGGGCGCGAGGGCGAGGTGCTGGACGGCGTCGGCGAGATCACGCAGCGCTTCGTCTACAAGATATTGCCCGACGCGCTCGGCCTGCCCGACGAGGGGCGCGAGCATATGTATGGTTTCAGCCATATGGTCTGGGCGACGATGGGGCCGCCGAACGCGCTCTATGAAGAGGCAATGGCGGAGGATTTCGAGCCCGTCGTCGCCTGGCTCGACCGAACCTGCGAGCGCGAGGCGCTGGCGCCCGACGGCATCGGCGTCGAACTGTTCAAGGCCGCCGACCGGGGGCAGATCACCCTCGCCGAAGCCAAGCTGCTGCTCCAGACGGTGCTCTCCGCCGGTTCGGATACCACCTATATCACGATGGCGAACGCGCTTTATGCCTGGGCGCTGTTCCCGGACGAATATGCCAGGGTGCGCGCCGATCCGAAGCTGATCCGCAATGCGTTCGACGAAAGCCTGCGCTGGGATTCGCCCTCGCGCATGGCCGGGCGGATCACGACCTGCGATGTCGAGATCGACGACTATGTCGTCCCGGCGGGCACGCGCTGCGGCCTGATGTTCGCCGCGGCCAACCGCGATCCGCGTTTCTGGGACGAGCCGGAAGCCTATCGCGCGACGCGCGACCTCAAGCACAGCGTCGGATGGGGATATGGCGTGCATGCCTGCGTGGGACGGACGCTCGCGCAGATGGAGGCGGCCGCTCTCCTGGGCGCGATCGCGCGGCAGGTGAAGACGATCGAGGTGGCGGGCGAGCCCGAGCCGTGGATGACCACCGTCGGCCACGGCCCGGCGCGTCTGCCGCTGCGGTTGCGCTTCGACGCGTGAGCGCCGGAGAATCGGCGGAAAACCTGGTTCAATAGACGTTAGGCTTCACTTTTTCCGGCACTTCACCAGCCGCCAATTCCGGTTCGCTTGCCACCAAGTCATTCCGTCGCGGCACCGATATTCAGGCTGCGAAGCCGGGCTGGAGTTCCGGCGTGCAAGGGGGGATGCCTTCATGAAACTCAGCACTTTGGCTGTTTCCACCAGCGCCTTCGCCATGATCCTGTTCGCCGGGGCCGCCCGTGCGCAGGATACGGCGGCAGCCAGCCCCGAAGCGGCCGAGGCCGCGCCGGCAAGCGGCATCGGCGATATCATCGTCACCGCCCAGTTCCGCGAGCAGCGGCTCCAGACGACGCCGCTGTCGATCACGGCGGTGAACAGCGAAATGCTGGAGGCGCGCAGCCAGACCAGCGTTCAGCAGATTTCAAACCAGGCGCCGAACGTGACGCTGCGCGCCAACAACACCGCCTTCGGCTCCTCGATGATCGCCTATATTCGGGGCGTCGGCCAGGATGACTTCAACTTCGCGCTGGAGCCGGGCGTCGGCATCTATGTCGACGACGTCTATTATTCCTCGCTCACCGGCACCTTGCTCGATCTGCTCGATCTCGATCGTGTCGAGGTGCTGCGCGGGCCGCAGGGCACGCTCGCCGGCAAGAATTCGATCGGCGGCGCGATCAAGCTCTATTCGAAGAAGCCCGAGGCGGGGACGAGCGGGTTCATCGAGGGCACTGTCGGCTCCTATGCGCGGCTCGATTTCAAGGGCGCGGTCAATTTCGAGATGGTGCCTGACCGGCTGTTCGTCCGCCTTTCGGGGATGACGCATAACGAGGACGGCTATGTCGATCGCCTCGATTATGCCTGTCTGCATCCCGATTCGGGCCTCGTGGCGGTGGCGGATGGCGCAAGCTGCAAGCTGGGCACCGAAGGCGGCAAGTCCGTCTCCGCCGGGCGGCTGGCGCTGCGCTGGATCGCCAGTGACGATGTCGAGGTGAATGTCGCGGCGGATTTCGTGCGCGATATGTCCGAAGTGGGGGCGAGCGTCGTCACCGACATCTATGACGCGCCGCTGGCCCCCACGCTCAGCACGATCAACGGTGTGCCCTATGACAGCCGTTTTCTGCCGCCCAATGGCTATACCAGCTATTCGACCTTCATCGATCTGCGCGCGGCCACGGCGGAGCGGCCCTGGTATCCCTTCGCGACGCAGCCGATCCAGCATTATAAGGGCTGGGGCGTGTCGGGCACGATCGACTGGAATCTGGGCGACCGGCTCACGCTGAAATCGATCACCGCCTATCGCTGGTATCGCAACGATTTCGCCGAGGATACCGACGGTTCGCCGCTGCCGGTGCAGATCGTCGTCAATCATACCCGGCACTGGCAGGTGAGCCAGGAACTGCGCCTCAACGGATCGATCGGCGATCTCATCGACTATACGGTGGGCGGTTTCTACCTGAAGGAGCGGGGCAACGGCGCGGCGCGCGTCGACCTTAATTATGGCGGCATCCTCGATTTCCTCCAGAACGATCCGACGCCCGCGCGCAGCATCGCCGGCTTCATGCAGGCGACGGCGCACCTGACGCCCAGGCTCGATCTGATCGGCGGCTTCCGCTATACGAGCGACAGGAAGAAATATATCTTCTCCCGCCGCAATCCGGACGGAACGGCCATCCCGCCGATTGTCGATCCGAACAATATTCCGCCTAACGGCTATCTCTACGGCCTCGACGGATCGGTTGGCCGCTACAAGAAATCGCGGCCCGACTATCGCGTGAACCTCACCTATCGCTGGACCGATGATTTCATGACCTACGCGCAGGTCGCGACCGGCTATAAGGGCGGCGGCGTCAATCCGCGCCCCTATTTCCCCTCGCAGATCGTGCCGATCCAGCCCGAGACGATGACCGCGTTCGAAGTCGGCTTCAAATCCGATCTGTTCGATCGCAGGCTGCGGCTCAATATGTCCGCTTTCTACAATGATTATAAGGATATTCAGCTCACGACGACGCGCTGCGACGCGATCTCGCCTTTCCCGGGCGCGCCCTGTTTCGCACCGCTCAACGTGGGCAGCGCGCATGTGAAGGGGATCGAGGCGGAAGTGACGGCGCGGCCGGTCGACGGCCTGCTGATCGATGCCTCGGCGAGCTACCTCGATTTCAATTACACCAAGATCAATCCGGATACCGGCGTGGTCAAAGGCGATATCTCGCCCTACACGCCCAAATGGAAGCTGAGCGGTGGCATCCAATATGAGGTTCCCGTCGGCGATCTCGGCTCGATCACGCCGCGCGTCGATGCGAGCTACCAATCGACGAGTTGGTCGCTCGCGGCAAATGGTCCGCTCAACATCCTGCCGGGCTATACTCTGGTCAATGCCCGGCTGACCTGGCGGTCGCCCGATCGCGACTGGCAGGCATCGGTGGAAGTCACCAACCTCACCAACAAATATTATCTGCTGAGCAAGCAGGTGCCGAGCGGATCGGGTTATATCAACGGCCAGCCGGGGCTGCCGCGCCGCTTCGCCTTCACGATCCGCAAACAGTTCTGAGGAGAAATCGCGATCGCCATGCCAGCCCGCTTCGATCTTTCCGGCAGAAGGCTCCTGATAACGGGGGCGGGGCGGGGATTGGGCCGCTCACTCGCGGTCGGCGCGGCGCGCGCCGGTGCGCGGGTGGCCGCGCTCGATGTCGATGGCGAGGCGCTTGAGGAGACATGCCGGACGGGCGAGGGGCACGTCCTGCCTTATGTCGTCGATGTCGCCGACCGGCTCGCCTTCGAAGCGGCGGCGGCGGCGTTCGCCGGCGAGGCGGGGGCGATTGACGCCGTCGTCAACAATGCCATGCTGATCCGCTACGAGCCGCTGGAAGCGCTCAGCGAGGAGATGCTGGACAGGATGCTGGCGATCGGCGTGAAAGGTGCGGTGTGGGGCGCGCAGGCCCTCGTCCGGCACAAGGCCGAGGGGCAGGACGCCGCGCTGCTCACGCTCACCTCGCCGGTGGGGGAGCGCGGTTATCCGGGCACGCTTGCCTATGCGATGGTGAAAGGCGCGCTGGCGTCGTTCACGCGCACGTTGTCGGCCGAGCTGGGGCCGAAGGGCATCCGCGTCAATGCCGTTGCGCCCGGATCGATCCCGACGCCGGGTGCGATCGCCATCACCCCCAAGGACGAATATGAGCGGCGCGCCGGCTCGATCCCGTTGCGGCGGCTCGGCAGCGAGGAGGAGTGCACGGCGGCGATGCTGTTCCTGCTGAGCGACGCGGCGGCGTTCATCACCGGCGAGACGCTGCATATCGACGGCGGCATCGCGGCGAAGGGCTGATCGCGTGGACTCTCCGCCGCATCATCGCATCCTGGCGATCCGCTATGGCCATCATGCGCGCAAGGCGGCCGCCAATTTCCTGGGCGGCGACGACCATGCGGCCGATATGCCGCTCGATTATTATGTCTGGGCGATAGAGCGCGACGACGGCCCGCCGATCGTGGTCGACACCGGCTTCGATGCCGAGACGGCGGCGCGGCGGGGGCGGACGCTGCTGCGGCCGGTCGCCGACGGGCTTGCCGCCGCGGGGATCGGGATCGATGCGGTCGAGGACGTGATCGTCACGCACATGCATTTCGATCATGCCGGCAGCCTCGGCCTCTTCCCGCGTGCGCGCTTCCACATACAGGATGCCGAGATGGCCTTCTGCACCGGCCGCGCGATGACCGAACGGACGCTGCGCGCGCCCTTCGACGGCGAACCGGTGGCGCAGATGGTGCGGATGCTGTTCGGCGACCGCGTGATCTTCCACGCCGGTACGTCGGCGATCGCGCCGGGCGTCACGGTCCACCATATCGGCGGGCATACCGCCGGCCTGCAGATCGTCGAGGTGCGGACGGCGCGCGGGCCGGTGGTGCTCGCCTCCGATGCGGCGCATCTCTATGCCAACATCACCCGCGCGGTGCCCTTTCCGATCGTCGTCGACGTGCCCGCCTATCTCGCCGGATTGCGGCGGCTGCGCGAACTTGGTCCGTCGCTCGGCCATATCATTCCCGGCCACGATCCGCTCGTGCTCCAACGATTCTCGCCCATTCCGGGGGCGGCCGATATCGTGCGCGTCGATCTGCCGCCGCTTGTGCCTATCGAGGAGACGTTATGACCACCATCGGCTTTATCGGCCTGGGTCGCATGGGGGCGGGCATGGCCGCGCGCCTGATCGGGGCGGGATCCTCGCTTCTCGTCCACGACGTCGCGCCGGGGGCGGTCGAGGCGCTGGTCGCCAAGGGGGCGGTGGCGGCCGGATCGGCGAAGGAAGTCGGCGCGGGTGCGGATATCGTCCTGCTAAGCCTGCCCAAGCCGCAGATCGTCCATGATGCCCTGTTGGCCGAAGACGGCGTCGCGGCGGGCGGCAGGGCGCGGATCATCGTCGATCTCTCGACATCGGGATCGCAGATGGCGCAGCGCATCGCCAAGGGGCTTGAGGACAAGGGGATCGCGGCCTTCGACGCGCCCGTCTCGGGCGGGGTTGCCGGCGCGCGCGACGGCAAGCTGTCGCTGATGGCGTCGGGGCCGGAGAATGCCTGGCCCGAGGTCGAGCCGCTGCTGCAACGGCTGGGAAAGCCCTTCTATATGGGATCGGTACCGGGCGCGGGGCAGACGATGAAGCTCATCAACAACCTGCTCGGCGCAGTCGCCATCGCGGTGACGGCCGAGGGGGTGACGATGGGCATCAAGGCGGGGCTCGATCCCGCGCGCATGATCGAGGTGCTCAATCAATCGACCGGCCGCAATTCGGCGACGCAGGACAAATGGCCGCGATCGGTGTTGCCGCGCACCTTCGATTTCGGTTTCGCCACGGGCCTCAGCCTGAAGGACATGCGGCTTTGCGCGTCCGAAGCCGAGGCGCTGGGCGCACCGATTCCGCTGGGCTCGATCGCCGTTTCGCTGCTGGAACGTACCGCCGCGACCTATGGCGAGGATTCGGATTTCACCGCGATCGCCAAGATCGTCGAGGCGGATGCCGGTCTCGATCCGGAGCGCCCCGCCTGACGCTCGTCGTTGCACATCACGATTGAACCCCTCTCCGCTTTGTCATACAATGTTACGATGAGATCGGACGAGCGGGCGCCACCGACACGCGCCGCCGGGGAGAGGATCGATGGCACTGCTCGAAGAGCTGACCACCCATAATCTGGCCGCGCGGGATCGGCTGCCCTTCTGGAATGAGGTGGCCGCGCGGATGATCGCGCCGGTCCACGTCAATGTCGCCGATCCCGACACGTTCGAGGCCCGGCTTTTTCGCCGCCGCTTCCGGGACCTGGAGATCGTTTCGCCTTGCTCTTCGCCGGCCGAGATCGTCGGCGGCGCGGAGGAGGAGACGCCCGGCATCCTCAACCTACAACTCCAGCATCGCGGACGCAGCACCAATTTCACGGGCGGGCGGACAAGCGTGCTCGAGGAAGGCGATTTCCTCCTTTATGATCCCTCGCAACCGCTGCGGCTGACCTTTACCGAGCCGACGCAGGCGCTCGTCCTGCGGCTGCCGCTTGCCTATACCGAGGCGCGCCTGCCGCGCCTTCGCCAGATGGTGGGCGTGAAGATGCGGGGCGATAGCGGGCCGGCCGCCATCTTCTCCCAATTCCTGCGCAACATCTGGGCGCAGTTGCAGGAGGATGACGGCGATTGGGCCGCATCGCTCGACGATGTGATCTGGCCGCTGCTCGACATGACCTATGCGTCGCAGCGCGTCGACGCGACCGCCGCCAGCCGCCGCGAGGAGCGCCGCCGCGCGCTGATTTCGGTGGTGAACGAGAATCTGTGCGATCCCACGCTCGATTCGCGGCGGATCGCGGAGGGGATGGGGGTGAGCCCGCGTTACGTGCAGATGCTGTTCGCCGAGATGGCGACGACGCCCACCGCCTTCATCCGGCGACAACGGCTGGAACTGGCGGCGCGGCGGCTGGAGCGCGACGGGCCGAATATCGCCATCACCAACGTCGCCTACGACGTCGGCTTCAACGATCTGAGTTCCTTCTGCCGCGCCTTCCGCGGGCGCTTCAACGTGTCGGCAAGGGATTATCGCGCCGGGCGGCGGGCCGAACGCGCACTCAATTCCTGATCGTCGCCAGCGCGCCGCCGTCCACCGCCCAGGCCGCGCCGTTCACGAAGGACGCCGCGTCCGACAGCAGGAAAGCCACCGCCTCGCCGATTTCGGCCGGCTTGCCGCAGCGATCGAGCGAGGCGACGCGGCCGAGCACGGCCTTGCCCGCCGCGACATCGCCGTCGAACATCTGTTCGAGCATCGCGTTCAGCAGGGGCGTTTCGATGACGCCGGGCAGGACGCAATTGATGCGCACGCCCTTGTTGCCCACTTCGGTGGCGGCGGTGCGGGTGAGGCCTAATATGCCGTGCTTGCTGGCATTATAGGCGCAGGCGCCGGCGAGGCCGCGCTCGCTGGCGATCGATCCGGTGTTCACGATCGCGCCCTTGCCCTGTTCGAGCATCACGGGCAGGACGCGGCGCAGGCCGAGGAACATGCTGCGCAGGTTGATCGCGATGATGCGATCGAATTCCTCCACCTCATATTCGGGCGTCGGCGCGATCTTGCCCTCGGTGCCGGCATTGTTGAAGAAGCCGTCGATACGGCCGAAATGTGCGAGCGCGGCCTCGACATAGCGGCGGACGTCCTCATCCTTGCTGCAATCGGCTACCACCGCCTCGACCCGCGCGCCCGTACCGCGCAACGCCTCTGTCCGTTCGGCAAGGCGATCGCCTGCGATGTCGACGAGCAGCAGCGCCGCCCCGTCGCGCGCCAGCACCTCGGCCGTCGCATAGCCGATCGCGCCGGCGGCGCCGGTGACAATGATCCTGCGGTCCTTGAGGTCGGTCATTATTTCGCCTTCGAGGAGCGGAAGGGGAGGGTGAGAAGAAAGAAGAACAGGCGCGGCGTCAGCAGCTTGAGCGCGGCGCGCGCCTCCTCGGGCGTCACCCGCGCAGCCATTGGCATCGTGCCGAACACTTTGCCTTTAAGGACAAGATCATTGCCGTTCCGCTCGATCTTGCCGATCGTCATCAGTTCGCTCTTATCGGCGGCGTAGATCTTCATGACGGCACCCGTGCGTCGTCGATATCGAGGCCCAAATCCTCCAGCAGCACCTGCGCCGTGGCGCGGCCCGCGCCGAACACGCCGCCGCCCGGATGCTGGAACGGCCCCACCAGGAACAGCCGGTCGATCCCCGGCACGCGATATTGGCCCAGCTCGGGCGTCGGGCGGTGTGCGCCCGATTGATAGGTGGTGGTGGCGATGCCGTGCAGGTCGCCGCGCAGGAAACTGGGCGAGGTGCGCTCCATGTCGACCGGGCTGTCGACGTGGAAATCGAGGATTGCGCCTGGAATATTCTCTATGAAATCGGCCATTCGCGCGATCATCTTGTTGGCATAGTCGCGCTTCGTTTCGTCCCACGCCGCGCCGTCGGGGCGCTGGTAGGGCACATAGTCCCACGCATGGAGCGTGCCGCATCCCTCGGGCACCCGCGACGGATCGAACATCGACAGCGACCCAAGCCCCACCAGCGGGGTACGCACGAACTCGCCATAGCGCAGATCGTCGAACGCGCGGCGCAGCGTCTCGTAGCGATCGGGCATCAGCTCGATCATCACCGCGTTCACCGGCTCGCTGGTACGGAAGCGCAGCGGCTCGGACAGAGCGGCGTGAACGGTTATGCACGCGGCTTCGGAAATCTGCGTCGCCTCCGCCGCTTTGGTGACGGGCGCCGGCGCGTCGGGCACGATCTTCGACAGCAGATGCGGGTGGATCGCGCCGATCACCGCGTCACGCGCGGTGTGGCGGGTGCCGTCGGCGAGGATCACGCCGGTCGCGCGGCCGCCCTCGGTCGTCACCTCGCGCACGTCGGCATTAGCGATCACCTCGCCGCCATAGTCGCGGATGCAGGCGACCAGCGCGTCGGTGAGGCTGCCGCTGCCGCCCACGGGCACGCCGAAGCCGAAGCGTTCGAGGAAACCCAGGAAGACATAGACGCCGATGCCGGTCGCCTTCTCGTCGGGCGAGACGAGATTTTCGCCGGCGACGCGCGCGAAATGCATGCGGACGCGATCGTCCTCGAACAGGTCGCAGAGCACGTCATGGCTGCTCATCTGCATGATGCGCCACAGCTCGCGCCCTTCGGGGCTCTGATCCATCAGCATCGTCGAGGCGCCGAGCGGCATCGGCGGCGTGTAGAGGCTCGCCATGATCATCGGCAGCCAAGCCTGCGCCTGTTGCGAGAGGCGGCGGAACGCCTCGGCGTCCCTGGGTGAGAAGCGCGCGATCTCGGCGGCGGACCGTTCGCTGTCGCGGTGCAGGGGTAGCGTCGCGCCGTCCTCGAACACCGACATCATCGGCGTTTCGGGATAGAGGTAGCTGAGGCCATAGCGGCTCTTCAGGCCCAGTTCGTCATTCAGGAGCAATGGATTGCCCTGAATGAATATGTGGCTCATCGAATGCTGGTCGTGCCGGAAACCGGGGCGGGTCAGTTCACGCGTGACGACGCCGCCCCCGAACCAGGCGTTGCGTTCGAGGACGAGCACCTTCTTGCCCGCCACCGCGCAATAAGCGGCGGCGACGAGGCCGTTATGCCCCGATCCGATGGCAATGATATCCGCGTCGCTCATGTCACACCGCCGCTGAAACAACGAGATCGGAAAGCTTCTGGAACCGCTCGATATTGGCGGCTTGTGTCATCACGCCGGCGGTGAGGCAGGCGAAGCTGACGTCGAGTTCGGGATCGACCCAGAAGAGTGAGCTGCCCGCGCCATAATTGCCGAACGTCTCGGGCGAGGTCAGCGTGCCGAGCTGGTGATTGACGATCGCGGCGCCGCGCACGTTGAAGCCCAGCCCCATATAGGCTGGCGGCGTGTTCCATCCCGCGCGGACGGCGACGCCGCGATAGAGTTCGTTCGGCATGTCGCCCGTCCATACCTTGCGCGCGACGGCGACGGTGCGCGGCGAAAGGATGCGCACCCCGTCCAGCTCGCCGCCCCGGCGCAGCATCTCGGCGAAGCGCCACAGATCGGCGGTGGTCGAGGCGCAACCGACATGCGGCGCCTCGACTGCCGGGTCCTCGAACAGCGCATGATCGCCGGGCAGCGTGCGGCTGAGATGCTTGATCGGCACGGTGCCGCGCATGTCGGGCTTCACGTGACGATCGCGGAGATCGGGGCGCAGGCCCATCGAGGTGTCCTTCATCCCCAGCGGCTCGAACAGGTCCTCGCGCAGGATATCGCGGAAGGCGCGGCCCTTGGGATCGGTGCGCCGCAGCGCCTCGCCCATCAGTACATGGTTGGCGAGCGGCGCATAATCGCAGCGCAGGCCGGGCTCGATCGCGCCATGGACGTTCGCGACGACGGCGGCGACCAGCTCGTCGAGCCGGTCGAGATACATGTCGGGCTTGGGCATCCACACGCCGGGCATGCCGGTGGTGTGGGTGAGCAGGTTGAAGAAGGTGACGCGATCACGCGGGCTGCCGGTGAATTCGGGGATAATATCGGCAACGCGCGTGGTGAGCGCATAGCGGCCCATCTCGATCGCGCGCAGCGTCAGGATGTTGGTGAACGCCTTGGTGGTCGAGAAGAGGCTGAAGACATTGTCCTTGCGCAGCGGCTTCGCGCCGGCCGCGTCCTCGGCGCCGATCGCCTCGTCGAAGCCGATCTCGCCATGGCGCGCAACGCGCAGCACCGCGCCATAATAAGCGCCCCTGGCGATATCCTCCTCGATCACGCGCTTCAGGTGATCGAGCCGTTCCTGCCAGAAACCCGCCGCCATAGACATCCTCTCCTTATCTTTCAGCCGGCGGCGATGATGCCGCCGTCGACGCTCAGCATCGCGCCGTTCACGAAGTCCGCGTCGGGGCTCAGCAGAAAGGCCAGCGCCTTCGCGACATCGTCCGCACGGCCCAGCCGGCGGAGCGGTATCGAATTGGCCCGCTTTTCATATTCGGCCTCGCTCACGAAGCCGAGTGTGGCGGGCGTCGGCACCGATCCCGGCGCGATCGCGTTGACGCGGATGCCGCGCGGCCCAAGCTCACCCGCCAGCACGTTGGTGAGCGCGGCGACCGCGCCCTTGATCGCGCTGTAGGCGGCAGTGTTGGGCCGCCCGCGATAGACGACGGGCGACGAATAATTGATGATCCGGCCCTCCGCCGTCTCGTCGCGATTGGCGAGAAAGGCCTGCACGCCCCAGAACACCGCCTTGAGGCCGCCGCCGATCATCCGATCGAGCGTCTCCTCGCTGATCTGCTCGACGGGTTCGTAGACGAGGACAGAGGCGTTGTTGATGACGGCATAGAGCTTGCCGCAGCGCCCCGCGAAATCGGCGCCGATGTTAAGGAATGCCTGCCGGCGCGACAGATCGGCGGCATAGGGGTGGGCCGTGCCGCCCGCCTTGCGGATGGCGTCCGCCACTCGTTCGGCCGACGCGCCGTCGATATCGCACACGCCGATCGCGGCGCCGCGCGCGGCCAGATATTCGGCGGCGGCCTGCCCCAGCCCCCGGCCGGCGCCCGAAATCAGGATCGACCGGCCGCCGAGGTCACTCACTGCGCGTCCATCCCGAACAGCCGCGCGACATAGTGGCTGTCCATATATTCGTGGAGCCGCGCCACCTTGCCATCCTTGATGCGAAACACCCAGGCATAGCGATTGTCATAGACGCGCTTGCCGTCGGCAAGGTGCCCGGTGCTGCTCGATTCGACCGTTACCGTATCGCCGTCGGACATCAGCGCCTTAACGTGCACCTTGGGATCGCCGGGCGCGAACATGCCGCGCACCGGGCCGAGGAAATCGTCGATGATCTGGTTGCCGCGATAGACGCCCGCGCCCGGAATATCGCGCACCATCGGCTCCCACACCGACTCCTCCGTGAGGAAAGGACGCAGCTTTTCGAGATCGCCGGTGCTGAGCGCGGCGAAGAAATCGAGCACGGTCTGTTCGTTGGCATTCTTGGCGGTGACGCTCATGCCTTCACTCCCCTCTCCTCGGGTGTGGCTGGCGGAATGTGCGGCACCTCGCCACCCTGATAGAGCGCGACATTGCCGCGTCGCGACTTGAACTTCCAGCCGTCCGGGGTGCGGACGAACACGTCGTCGAACGCGCCGACGAAAATGCCCTCGCCTTCGTAGGGCGGGTCCTCGGTATGCGGGCTGGAGAGCATCGTGACGTAGGAATTGCCGCGCGCTTCGTCTTCGGACACGACATCGATCAGGATGTTGGTCATCACGTGGCGCGTCAGCCGCGCCTTGCGATCGCGAAAGATCGCATGGACCTTGTCGCGGCCGAAATAGGGATATTCGGGATCGAGCGGGCGGGCGAACTCGCAATCCTCGACGAACAAGGCGGCGAGCCGTTCATGATCCCAATCGTCGTTGAACTTCGCGAATTCGAGCACCAGCCGCCGGCAGGCCTGCTCGATCGCCAGCCTCTTCAGGTCGTCCATCGCGTCTCTCCCCTATTTCCCGGCGTCGGCGATCGCCTCGCTGGCAAGGCGAAAGGAATCCACCGCCGCCGGCACGCCGCCATAGATCGCGACCTGCAACAGCACTTCGCTGATCTCCGCTTTGGACAGGCCGTTGGTCAGCGCGCCCTTCACATGCGCCTTTAGTTCGTGCGGGCGGTTGAGCACCGAGATCATCGCGAGATTGATGAGGCTGCGATCGCGTCGCGACAGCCCCTCGCGGCCCCAGACGGCGCCCCAGCAATATTCGGTCACCAGATCCTGAAGCGGCTTGTTGAAATCGTCCGCCCGCGCCAGCGCGCGCGTGACATAGTCCTCGCCCAGCACGGCCTTGCGTATTTCGAGCCCACGATCATAGGTGGCCTTGTCCATCGGGATCCTTTCTCCGGTTCGTCGGGCGGAAGGCCGCCCGTCAACTCATGACGCTGTAGAGCGCGTCGATCAGGCGGCGCGCGCGGGGGCCGTTGTCGCCCACCGCGTGCATCTTGTTGCAGGCATAGGAAAAGCCGATACGCGCGTCGGGATCGCCGAAGCCGATCGATCCACCGATGCCGTGATGGCCGAACGCGCGCGGATTGGGGCCCATATAGACCGCCGCCGGCGTGTTGAGCAGGACGCCCAGCGCCTGATGATAGGGGCGTTCCTGCAGCAGTTCGATCTGGTTATGCTGTTCGGCGATCATCGCCTCCAGCCGCTCGCGCGACATCAGGCGCACGCCGTCCAGCCCCTCCTCGCGCACGACCGCGCCATAGATGCGCGCGACGCCGCGGGCATTGCCGTGGCCGTTGCCGCTGGCGATCTCCACCTCGCGCCAGATGGGGGCGTTCAGCGTGTCGTACCAGGGCTCGTCGGGATTCTGGCGGAAGGCCAGCGGGCGCAGGATGTCGCCCGTCCATGCCGCGCCCTCGCCCTTGGGCAGGGCGACTTCCTTGGCGGCGAACAGGCGCGCGCCCATGTTGGGCATCACCTCGGCGACGTGGCCCTGCTCCTCGGCCGTCATGCCGCCGATATAATATTCGGCGTGGAGCGGCCCTGTCACGTCGCTGCGCAGGAAGGGGCCGATCGTCTTGCCGATCACGCGGCGCATGATCTCGCCCAGCAGATAGCCCTGATTATGGACATGGTAGGCGGCCTGCGTGCCCGGCTCCCAGAGCGGCGCCTGCTCGGCCAATGCCTTCACATAGGCTTCCCGGTCGAACATTGCGCCGGGCCAGAGCGTGTTGGTGGTGAGCACCGGGATCGCGGCGCGATGATCGAGTATCCAGCGCACGGGAATGGCGGCCTTGCCGTTCTGCGCGAACTCGGGCCAGTAATGCGCGACCGGCTTGTCGATATCGATGAGGCCGCGATCGACCAGCATGTTGAAGGCGATGCCCGTGACGCCCTTGGCGACCGACATCATGCAGACCGTCGTCTCGCGATCCCACGGATCGGTGCGCGCGCCGTTGCGGAAGCCGCCCCAGATATCGACCACCGTCTCGCCGTCGACGATGACCGATACGGCCGAGCCGGTTTCATCCTCCTCGCGGTAATTTTCCTTGAAGGCCTCGACGACGGGGCGGTAGCGCGCCTCATATCGGCCACGGATCGGAAAGCCCGATCCGCGCGCATCGACCCTTTCGTCCAGTTCCTCGGCCAATATCCCGCTCCGCTTTGCTGTCGGGGGCGGACGTTAGAAAGGACGATCCGGGGCGGCTTGGGCGAAAACGAAGGCTAGTTGACCTCGCGCGAAGCCCGGCATCCGCCGGGGGCGCTTTCTTCATATACGGTCATCGCCGCGCGGCAGGCATTTTCGATGTGACGCGCCGAAAGCCGCGCGGCGAGGTCCTCGTCGCGCGCCTCGACCGCCGCGACAAGCCCGCGTATCTCCCCGATCGACGCCTGGATGCGATCCGGCACCGAAAGCGAGGTCGCGCGAAGCTGCGACGCCTTGGTGTGAATGATCCGAAGCATCGACGCCGCCACCTGATTGCCCGCGCCTTCGAACAAGGCTTCGTAGAAGCGTGCCTTGGCGGCGAGGAACGGCGCGGGGGCGTAATTCTCGTAAACCTGGAGCAGCGCCTCCGCGCTGGTCGACAGGCGTTCGAACTGTTCGGGGGTCGCATTGCGGACGAACAGCCGCGCCGCCAATTCCTCCAGCACGGTGCGGACCTGATAGATGTCCCGTATTTCGGGCAAGGTCAGCACGGCGACGACAGGGCGGCCGCCCTGGGTGGAGATCAGCCCTTCGCTCTCCAGCTCCCGCAGTGCCTCGCGGATCGAGGTGCGCGAGACGCCCAGCATCTCGCACAATTCGCGCTCGACAAGGCGGGTGCCGGGGGGAAAGCGGTTGGTGGCGATGCCTTCGCGGATCCGCTCGGCCACCAGCGTCCTGAGGCGGGGTACCGGGCCCACCTTCATGCCGTCATCTGCCAGTGTCATCCGGAGCCCTCCCGTTCCCGGCTATACCGGCATGGTATTCCGTATGACAATCCGGCGGCGGCACGCCCGCCTTGACAGCCCCAAAAAAAATGCCCCGGTCCTTGCCGGGGCCATGACGAAGATGACGATGGAAGGCTCAGGGGCTGACGGGACGTTCATTGTCGTCATCATCCTGTGCGAAGGCATAGATGACGCCGCCGACCGCCGCCGCGGCCCCGATGATCCACAATCCGTTGCCATGGCCATCGAGCTTGCTTGCATGCCGCGTCGGCGCGCCGATCCGGGCGCTTGGGCTGAGGGCGGCGGCGGAAGTCGCTGTCGCCGAAATCGGGGTGGACGCATCGGCGGCGAAGGCCGGGGACGAAACCAATCCCGCCAACGCCGTGGCCAGTATAGCTGCACGCATAACATTCCTCCGCTGGTTGTCGGATTTTTACCCAACGTCCTGGCGATCGATTCGATCCCATATCGATTTACCGGCGCGGATGATTGCTTGACGAACGGGTGTCTACTTCACAAAGGCCGCTCTTCATAACTTGGTAACTTTTTTGGCTGTAGGCAGCGTCAATGCGCTTTTCGCCTGGATGTAGATGGCACGGCTTCGCAAACCTGTTTGTGCAGCCGGCGACGGGCGCTTTCCGGAACTGCTGAGAAATGGGCGCGGGAATATCTCGTCCGGCACCTCTTTTGACGTTCTGGCGCGTGAAATGACGGCCATGATCGTCCTAGCGATCGGATGCATATAATATGGAACCGAACCCGCCTTCGCCCCACTGGGATGATCTGCTCAATCTTCTGGTGGAATGCCTGGGCGCGATTTCGGCGGTGCTTGTCGTTCCCGATGCGGCGATCTTCGCTTTGGCAGGCGAATTGGGGGCGGGGGAGGATGGCCGGTTGCTGGCTGCCCGTCTCGCGCGCGAGACGGTTGAAAAAGACGGCCTCCTGATCCGCACCCTGGGCGAGGTCGTTGTTGCAGGCGTCCCCCTGGAGGCGGGCGGCGCGATCCTTGTTCTGATGGAGGGGCGGCGGCCGGCGACGCTCGATCGCGCCGAGGAGCGCATGTTGCGCCGATGCGCCGCGCAGGCCGATGCCCAGCTTCGCCTGCTTCGTTCCTGCCAGGCGCTTGAGGACGACCGGGCTGCCTTGCTGAAACTCGTTCCCGATATATGCTGGAAGGCCGATAAGCGAGGACGTCTGATCGAGATTTCCGGCCATGGCGCGGATTTGACGGGTGTCGATTGCGGCGCGGCGCTCGGGCGTCGCTGGTGCCATCTGGTCCACCCCGCCGATCGCAAGCCCCTTTACCGGGAAATCGGTCGTGCGGCGAGAGGGCGCGATGCGATCGACATGCGCGTTCGTCTCAAGGCATGTGACGGCGAATGGCGCTGGATGCGGCTGCGCGGCGTGCCCACTTTCGATGGCGGGGATGTCGTCCGCCACTGGTCGGGCACCAGCGAACCGATACACGAACAGGTCCTCGCGGCCGAGGCGCTGAAGCGGAGCAGGACCAATCTGCACACCGTTTTCAACCAGGCGATGATCGGCATCCTGCACCGCGACCTCAACAATCGCGTGCTGATGGTCAACGGCCGCTATTGCGAGATCGTGGGACGCAGCGCGGAGGCTCTTTCGGGCCTGCCCATGGCCGCTTTCACGCATCCGGAGGACATCGAGTGGAACGCCCCCCTCTATATGCGGCAGAGCGCGCTGGGCGAGCCCTTCCAGATCGAAAAGCGCTACGTCCGCCCCGACGGCGGAATCGTCTGGTGCGCGGTGCACGTCTCCTTCGTCTGCGACGAAAAAGGCGTCGCGCGGTCGGTCATCACCGTCGCGCAGGATATCACCGAGCGGAAGCAGGCGGAGCAGGAACTTCGTGAGAGCCAGGATCTGCTCCAGACGATCGTCGACAGTGTCGCCGATCTGATCTTCGTCAAGGACCTGTCGGGCCGCTTCGTCCTGGCCAACAAGGCGATGACCGACGGCTTGGGATCGATATTGGAGTCCGATGGCAGAGAGCGTCTGCCCGCCGAACTGGCGCGCGAATATGCCAGTGCGGACCGACGCGTGATCGAAACCGGTCTGCCCGTTGTGCGCGACGAGCAGATCCTCTTCCATGGCGAGCGCCGGCCGTTTCAGACGATCAAGGTCCCCTGGAGGAAAGGCGGCAAGATCAATGGCGTTATCGGTGTATCGCGCGATATTGGCGAACGGCTGAAGAACGAGCAGGCGCTGCGCGAGAGCGAAGAGCATTATCGCTATTCGGTCGAACTCAATCCGCAGATTCCGTGGATCGCCAATCCGGACGGTGAAGTCATCGAGGTCAGCTCGCGCTGGAGGGATGTCACCGGCGGCGATCCCGTGTCGGCGCTGGGCGATGCCTGGATTAATGCGCTCCATCCCGAAGATGCCGAATTGACGGCGATCAAGTGGGCGGACGCGGTCCGTTCGGGTGAGCCGGTCGACGTGGAATATCGCCTGCGCCTGCCATCCGGCGAATATCGCTGGTTTCGTGCGCGCGGCGCCGCCCGGCGGGACGCGGACGGCGAGATCGTCCGCTGGTACGGCACGCTGGAGGGCATTCACGACAGGAAGGTTGCCGAAAAGGCGCTGCGCGAGAGTGAGGAGCGGTTCCGGCTGGCGGCCGAGGTGGCGGGCTTCGGCATCTGGGATCAGGATACGATCAAGGGGCGGATTCTGCTGTCGGACGAATTCAGGAAGATATTGGGCCTGCCTCCCGACGCCATACCGAGCATCGAAACGATCCTCGCGCTCGTCCATCCGGAAGATCGCCATAGTCTGTCCGCGCTGCTCGACGACAGCAAGGAAGGGCATCGGCGCCGCCGTTTCAAGGCCACCGTCCGCATTTCGCGGGTAAGCGACGGAGCCGAACGGTGGGTGCGGATCGGCGGCTGGCGGACGATAACGCCGGCGGGGCGGCTGGCGCGTATCCTTGCGACGATCCGCGACATTACCGACGAGCAGACCGCCAATCAGCGCATTCGCTGGGCGGCGACGCATGACGCGCTGACTCGGCTGCCCAATCGCTCCGCCTTCCAGGATGTGCTCGACGTTTTGATTCGGCAGGCCGAGCGATCGAAGGAGCGGATCGCGCTGCTGCTGGTCGATCTCGATCATCTGAAGGAAACCAACGACACGCTGGGCCATGACGCGGGCGACGCGCTGATCCGCGCGATCGCCGAGCGGCTGCGGACGATCGTCGTCACCGAATCGGCGATCGCCCGGCTGGGGGGAGACGAGTTCGTCGTCGCCCTGCCGGTGGGAGCCGACGAGCAGGAGATCGCCGTCACGATCGAGTCGATCCTCACTACGTTGCGCGAGCCTTTCGCTTATGAGGGTCATCTGCTCCCCTGCCAGGCGACGATCGGCGCGAGCCTCTTTCCCGATCATGGGGACAAAGGGGCGGACCTGCTGAAAGCGGCGGACATGGCGCTTTACGCCGCAAAGTCCGCCAGCCGCGGCACGATGCGGCTGTTCCGGCCGGAAATGCGCACCGCCGCGCGCCGGCGCGCATCGATGATCGGCCTTGCGCGCAACGCCGTCGCCGACGATCGGGTCGTGCCCTTCTATCAGCCGAAGATCGAGCTGAGCAGCGGAAGGCTGATCGGGTTTGAGGCGCTGCTGCGGTGGCATCATCCCGGTGTCGGCATCCAATTCCCGGGCGATATTGCGGCTGCCTTCGACAATCTCGACCTTGCGGTCGCGCTGGGCGAGCGGATGTTCGAGCGCGTCATCGCCGACATGCGCCACTGGTTGAGCCAGGACATACGCTTCGGGCGCGTGGCGGTGAATGCTTCGGCGGCCGAGTTCCGGAACGACGATTTCGCCGAACGCATGCTCGACAGGATGGCGAAGGCCGGAATCCCGCCCCGGCAGTTGGAACTCGAAGTCACCGAGACGGTGTTCCTCGGTCGCGGCGCCGAATATGTCGAGCGCGCGCTCCGTACCTTCAGCGCCGAGGGCGTCCACATCGCGCTCGACGATTTCGGCACGGGCTTCGCCTCGCTCACCCACCTGAAGCAGTTTCCCGTCGATATCATCAAGATCGACCGCAGCTTCGTGCACGATCTGGCGCAGGGCCCCGATGACGGCGCGATCGTCGATGCGGTCCTGAATCTCGGTAACAGCCTCAACATGGGCGTGGTTGCCGAGGGGATCGAGACGGTAGCGCAGGCGGCCGACCTGCTGGCGCGCGGCTGCCATTATGGGCAGGGCTATCTCTTCGGCCGCGCGCTGCCTGCCTCCCGCATCGCCGACATCGTTCGCGAGTGGGACATCACCGGCCCCAGCCGGGCGATCGAATGGGCCTGTTATGGCCAGCGCCCGGGCGAGTCGGCGGCGATGTGAGGGGTGTTGCGACTGCGCGTCCCGATTATCCCCGGCCGATAAACGGCATCGCGCTCGCCATCAGCGTCATGAACTGGACATTCGCGTCGAGCGGCAGGCTGTCCATATAGGCGATCGCCTCGCCGACATGCTCGGCATCCATCACCGGCTCGACGGCGATGCTGCCGTTCGCCTGCGGGACGCCTTGTGCCATGCGCGAGCCCATCGCGCTTGCCGCGTTGCCGATGTCGATCTGTCCGCAGGCGATGTCGAACGGCCGGCCATCGAGCGAGGCCGATTTGGTGAGGCCGGTGATCGCATGTTTGCTCGCGGTATAGGCGATCGAGTTGGGGCGCGGGCTGTGTGCCGAGATCGAGCCGTTGTTGATAATGCGTCCGCCTTGCGGCGTTTGCGTCTTCATTGCGCGGAACGCCGCCTGCAGGCAGAGGAAGGCGCCCGTCAGATTGGTGTCGATGACGCGTCGCCAATCGGCTTCGCGCAATTGGTCGAGCGGCACGTCGGGCGCGCCGATGCCGGCATTGTTGAACAGCAGGTCGACGCGGCCGAACCGCTCGATCGCGCGGGCGAACAGGCTTGACACCGCCGCCGCATCAGTAACGTCGGCCGCCACGCACAGGGGCGCGTCGCTGGTATCGGCGAGCAGCGCCGCCGTTTCCGCCAAAGCCTCCGCGCGTCGTCCGGCGAGGACAAGGCGATAGTCGCGGCGGGAGAGAGCGAGCGCGACTGCGCGTCCGATGCCGCTTCCTGCCCCGGTTATGATCGCAATCCGTCCCGCCATGTCTCTCCCCTTATTCCAGGGCGGACGGTAATGGCATGCCGGCGGTCAGCGCATCAAGATTGGCGAGCACGAGGTCCGCCATTCGCCGCCGTGTCTCGACCGTGGCGCTGGCGATATGCGGCGTCAGCACCGTCCTGGGACTCCTGAGCAGCGCCTCGGGTACGTCCGGCTCGTCTTCAAAGACGTCGAGCGCCGCGCCCGCCAGCCTGTTGTCCTGAAGCGCGGCGGCGAGCGCCGCTTCGTCGACAACCGATCCGCGCGCGATGTTGACGAGATAACCGTCCGGCCCCAGCGCCTCCAGAACGCCCCCATCGATCAGGTGGCGTGTCGCCGGACTCGCCGCACAGGCGATTACCAGCACGTCCGCCCAGCGCGCGAGCGCCGTCGCGTCGGCATGAAAGGCGTAAGGCACCGGCTTCTTGCGGGTGCCGGCATAAGCGACCGGGCCGAAGACGGTGAGTCGCGTCGCGATCGCCTCGCCGATCCGACCCAGCCCGACGATGCCGAAGCGGCAGCCGCTCACCTGGCGCGCGGGCGCGCGATCGCCTTTCGGCCATTCGCCCGCGCGCACGAAGCTGTCGGCAGCCGGAATCCCCCGCAGCAGGCCGATGGTGAGCCCGATCGCAAGGTCGGCGACATCATCGGTCAACACGCCGGGCGTGGTCGTCACGCCGACGCCGTGGCGTCGCGCGAAATCAAGATCGACCTTGTCGAAGCCGACGCCATTGATCGCGATCACGCCCAGGGCGGGAAGCGACTCTATCAGGGCATTGGTGCAGCCGATATGGCCGCCGGTGACGACAGCACGAACCGAGGGGCCATGGGCCGCCAGCCACGCCGCCCGCGCGCCTTCATCCATCTCGAACCAGCGGACCACTTTGAAGCGTGCATTCAGCCCGGCCTCCAGATAGGCTGAGAAAGGGCAGAGTTGCAGGGCCGACGCACGCGTCTCGTTCATGGCTGACCTCAGATGACAGAGAGGATGCCGCCATCGACATAGATGGTCTGGCCGTTGACGAAATCGGACGCGCGCGATGCGAGGAAGACCGCCGTGCCGTGCAGATCCTCCAGATCGCCCCAGCGGCCGGCGGGCGTGCGCCTGCGCAGCCATTCGTCAAACTGGGGATCTTCGACCAGCGCCTTGTTCAGAGGTGTCGCAAAATAGCCCGGCCCGATCGCATTCACCTGCAGGCCATGGCGCGCCCAATCGGCGCACATGCCGCGCGTCAGGTTCCGCACCGCGCCTTTTGATGCGGTGTAGGGCGCAATGCCCGGCCGGGCGAGTTCGCACTGGACGCTGCCTATGTTGATGATCTTGCCGCGTCCGCGCGCGATCATGTGCCGCGCCACCGCCTTGCTGACATAATAAACGCTGTCGACATTGACCGCCATCAGCTCCCGCCAGTCGCCATCGTCGAACGTCTCCAGCGGCGCGCGGCGCTGGATGCCGGCATTGTTGACCAATATGTCGATCGGCCCGATCGCATTTTCGATGCCGTCGATCGCCGCTTTCGCCTGCGCCGGATCGGTGACGTCGAAAGTGCTAATGGATACCGTCGCGCCCGCGCGGCGCAGGTGTTCGGCGGCTTCGCCGAGCGCACCTTGCCCGCGGCCGTTGAGGATAACGTGCGCGCCCGCATGCGAAAGCGCGTCGGCGATCGCGAAGCCGATGCCGCGCGAGGCGCCGGTGACAAGGGCGATCCGCCCGTCCAGGCTGAAGAGATTATTGGTCAAATTCCACCCGACAGGCCGTTTTCGCTACGCTTTCTCTACTAAGGGACCGGTCACATTGCAAGGCGGGCAATGACGGTGCGGCGCGGCCTGCCTTGAGATCGTTCATGTCTCTGGGCAGATATGCGACGGCAGAATAGGACATTTGCCATGAGATGATCGAAATGGTATCGGTCACACCAAATGGAGCGTGCGATGCTGGCTGCGGTTTGCCACGGAAAGAAGGATTTGCGGGTCGAGCCGGTCGAGGACCGCCCTCTCGCAGCGGACGAGGTGCGCGTAGGTGTCGCGTTCGGCGGTATCTGTGGATCGGACCTGCATTATTATCATCGCGGCGCAGTCGGCGATTTCGCGGTGCGCGAGCCGATGACGCTCGGCCATGAAGTCTCCGGCGTTGTCGTCGAGATAGGCAAAGGCGTCGCGGGGTTGCGGCCGGGGATGAAGGCGGCGCTCGATCCCAGCCGCCCCTGCCTCACCTGCCGCTATTGTCGAGCCGGGCGCAGTAATCTGTGTGCCGACATGCGCTTCCTCGGCAGCGCGGGGCGCTTCCCGCATGTGCAGGGCGGCTTCGCGCAACATCTGATCCTGCGACAGGATCAGGTGATTCCCGTCCCCGACGATACAGATCTGCTCAAGCTGTCGGTGGCCGAGCCGCTGTCGGTTGGCCTGCACGCCGTCCGCCGTGCCGGCCCGTTGATGGGCAAGCGCGTCATCGTCACCGGCTCGGGCCCGATCGGTCTGCTGACGGCGCGTTCGGCGTGTCTCGCCGGAGCGTCGGTGCTTGTTTCTACCGATATCGAGGACGCGCCGCTTGCCGTTGCCAAAGCGCATATGGGCGCGACGCATACCGTCAATGTCGCCGCCGATCCCGACGGGTTGGTTGTTTTCGAGGCCGATGAAGAGGGATTCGACGTCGCGTTCGAGGCATCGGGTTCCCCCGCCGCGCTCGCGTCGTTGTTCAGGATCATCCGCCGAGGCGGGCGCATCGTGCAGGTGGGGATGATGCCGCCTGGCGCCGCGCCGGTGCCCGTCAACCTTCTCCAGTCGCGCGAGATCGATCTTGTCGGTGCATTTCGCGCGCAGGACGAGTTCCGCCTCGCCGTCGATCTCATCGTCTCGGGCGCGATCGACGTGACGCCAATCTTGTCGGGCACCTATCCGCTCGCCGAGGCGGTGACGGCGTTCGAGCGAGCGGGCGATCGCGCGAAGGTGGTGAAGCTGCACCTTGCGCTCGCCGGGAAAACGGCATGATCACGCGCACAGCCATTTTCGAAGGCCGGATCAAGGAGGGTTTCGAAGAACGCTTCTTCGCGGAAGTTCGCGAGCGTCTCGCGCCGCTCTGGCAGCGATTCCCGCACGCCTCCAACGTTCGGCTGCTGCGCGTCGCCGCGGCGGATGCCGACGCGCCGGCGATCGTGATGATCCAGCAGGTCGATTATCCCTCGACGGCGGCGCTGGAGGAGGCACTCGCCTCGCCGGTTCGGACAGAGGCGCGCGCGATCACGATGGAATTGATGACGATGTTCGAAGGGCGTTTCTACCATGTCGTCAGCGAAGATAATGCCGTGGAAGATGCCAGTTGAGGCGAGTCGGCCTGTTCTTCCCTGTCGTTACTTTGCTATACGTTGGTTAACTCAACCACCGGGGCACCCAGACGCATGAGCCGCTCGCCGCAAACGCCCGCGCCAGACGATAAGGATGAGAAGCCGTCGCGGCGTGGCAAGCCGTCGCAGCGGCCGACGATTCGCGACGTTTCGCGGCTGGCCGGCGTTTCGCGGATGACGGTGTCGCGGGTGATAAGCGATCCCGATCTGGTGCTGCCGGCGACGCGCGCGCGCGTCAACAAGGCGATCGCCGATCTGGGTTATGTGCCCGACCGCGCCGCCGGCAGCCTAGCGAGCCGACGCACCGGCTTCATCGCGCTGATGCTGCCGACGCTGACCAACGCCAACTTCGCCTCGGTCGCCCACGGCCTGACCGAGGCGCTGCGCGAGGCCGATTATCATCTGCTTATCGCCTATACCGATTACGACATGGCGGAGGAGGAGCGGCAGCTTCGCAACCTGCTCGCCCGCCGCCCCGAGGCGATCGTGCTCACCGGCGCGGTGCATCGCCGCACCGCCTCGCGCATGCTGGTCGCGGCGGATATTCCGGTGGTGGAGATCGCTGACCTGCCTAGTCGGCCGATCGAACATGCGATCGGCTTTTCCAATTATCATGTCGGCCGTACCGCGGCGCGCTACCTGATCGACAAGGGATTCCAGCGGATTGGGGCGGTCGCCAGCTCGACCGAGGGCGACGTGATCGACCATCGCGGTGAGGAGCGGATGCGTGGCTTCGAGGACGAACTGCGCCTGTCGGGCATGTCGACCGATCTCGTGCTGCGTCACGGCACGCCGCCGGTCAGCTACGATCATGGCGCGGCGGCAATCGGCCTCCTCCTCGATCGCCGACCGAGGGTGGAGGCGGTGTTCGCGGTATCGGACCTTTCGGCCGTCGGCGTGGTGATGGAGTGCCAGCGTCGCGGCGTCGCGGTGCCTGACGATCTTTCGGTGATGGGCTTCGGAGATTTCGAGATCGGGCGCGAGATCAATCCACCGCTTACCACTATCCATGTTGATTTCCGCGCGCTTGGCCAGCGGACGGGGCAGATGATCCTCGGCCTGCTGTCGGGCGGCGGCGAGGAAGCGCCGAGGGCGGTCGATGTCGGTCTGTCGGTAGTCGAGCGGGCATCGGTGAGGGCGCGCGCCTGATGCGGGTCGCGGTCATCGGCATCGGCGTGATGGGCTCGGCGATCGCGCGGCGGTTGATCGAGACGGGGGTTTCGGTGCGGCTTTACGACGCTGCACCAGGCAAATGCGATGCGCTGGCCGGGGCGGGGGGCGAGATCGCCGCCTCGGCGCGCGATGCGGCTGTGCAGACCGATTTCGTCATCACCAGCCTTAACAGCGCGGATGTTGTCGAGGCGGCGGTGTTCGGTCCCGGCGGTATTGGCGAGGCGGCGAGCCCGGACAAGTTGCTGGTGGACATGTCGAGCATCGACGCGGGCCGTACGGCGGAGATGGCGGCGCGGCTGTGGGCCGAGACGGGCATGGGCTGGGTCGATGCGCCCTTGTCCGGCGGCGCGCCGGCGGCGGCGAAGGGCGCGCTCACGCTGATGCTGGGCGGCAGCGACGCCGACGTGGCCCGCGCCGAGCCGCTGCTGGCGCTTCTCGCCACCAATCGCACGCATATGGGCGCGGCGGGCGCGGGGCAGACCGTCAAGCTCATCAACCAGATATTGTGCGCAAACGCCTTTCTGGCGGTGGCCGAAGCGGTGCGCTTTGCCGAGCGGCATGGCGTCGATGCGACGCGCATTCCCGCCGCGCTTGCGGGCGGCCGTGCCGACTCGCGCATATTGCAGGAGTTCATGGCCAAGATGGCGCGGCGCGATTTCTCGCCGACCGGCCGCATCGACAATATGTTGAAGGATCTGGAGACGGTGCAGGCCGCGGCGCTCGCGCGGCGCATCCCGATGCCCGTCACCTCGCTGATTGCCGATCTGCATCGCATACTGGTGGCGGGCGGCCTCGGCGCGGCGGACAGCGCCGAATATGTCCGTCTGTTCGATCTTGCTCAAGACGGCGCGGGGTGACGCGCGCGATCATCGTCATGGGCGTCAGCGGCTGCGGCAAATCGACGCTGGCGCGCGCGCTGGCCGATCGGCTCGGCTGGCGCTTCATCGAGGGCGATGCGCTGCATCCGCCCGCGAACATCGCCAAGATGGCGGCGGGCATCCCGCTTGACGACGCCGATCGGCTGCCCTTCCTCGACAATGTCGCCGAGGCGGCGGCGGCCTGTGGCGATGGCGGCGCCGTCATCGCCTGCTCGGCGCTCAAACGGGCCTATCGCGACCGCATCCGGGCGCGGGCGGGGGATATTATGTTCGTCCTGCCTCTGCTCGATCGCGATCACCTGCTCGAACGGCTGGAGCGGCGCCTGGGGCATTTCATGCCCGCCTCGCTGCTCGACAGCCAGCTCGCCACGCTCGAACTGCCCGGCCCCGACGAGCGAGCGGTGTTGATCGACGGCGTGGCGCCAGTCGAGGCGCAGGTCGAGCGCGTCCTTGCAGCGACTGAACCGGGCTGAAACGCACAAGCGGAGCGGTTGACAGAAGCGCCGCGCACCATGAATGTGCACGGTCACATAGAGGCCGGACGGAGAGGCGCGAAATGGATCAGGCAGGCCAGGCGACGGCGGGCAATCCTTGTGCGGGGGTGGCGGGCAATACCGCGTCTTCCGAAAGCCATCCGGACGCATGGCCTCCCCCCGCGCTCGGCTGGATGGCGGCCGCGCTGCTCGCGTTCGCCTCGATCGTGTCGCAGTTCGACCGGACGGTCATCAATCTCGCCGTCGAGCCGATCAAGGCAGAATTCGGGCTGGACGACACCCATTTCGGCCTGTTGCAGGGTGTTGCCTTCGGGATTTTCTACGTGCTTGCCTGCATCCCGCTCGGCCGCCTTGCCGATCGTTACCGGCGCGGCCTGATCATCGGTATCTGTCTTGGCCTGTTCAGCCTGTTCTCGATGGCATCGGGGCTGGCGCGCAGCTACGCGCAGCTCTTTCTCACGCGCGTCGGCGTGGGCGTGGGTGAGGCGAGCCTGACGCCGGCAGGCCTGTCCATGCTGAGCGACCTGTTCCCGCCCGAACGGCTGGCGCGGCCCGTCAGCGCCTTCCTGATGAGCGCGCCCGTGGGGCAGGGGCTGGCCTTCATCATCGGCGGCGGGTTGATCCAGTGGCTCTCGACATCCTCCTCGCTTTCGTCGGGCCTGTTTTCCGGCCTCGCGCCCTGGCAGATGGCGTTCATCCTGGTGGGCGCGCCCGGTCTGCTGCTCGTCCCCTTCTTCCTGCTGATGCGCGAGCCGGTCCGGCGGGGTCCGGGGGGCGCGACGCCATTGCCGATCCGCGAGGTGATTTCGATCATCGGGGCGCGCAAGGCCGCGCTCGTGCCGATGTTCGCGGGCTTTTCGATGGTGACGCTCGTCTCCTATGCCTTCTTCATCTGGACACCCGCCCTGTTTCAGCGGAGCTATGGCTGGACGCCGGGCGAGATCGGGCTGGCTTTCGGGCTGATCCTGATTTTTTTCGGCACGTCGGGCGCTTATTTCGCGGGTTGGATGAGCGACCGGCTGGCGCGGCGCGGCCATCTCGACGCGCCGCTCAAGGTTGCCGCCTTCGGCTTCGTCGGTTGCGGCTTGTTCGGCGCGTTCACCCCGCTGATGCCGACGGCGGGGGCGGCGTTGCTGCTGCTCGCGCCGGCGAGTTTCCTCAGCACGACGCCTTATCCCTGCGCCGGCACCGCGATCCAACTCATCGTGCCCAATCGCGCGCGTGCGCAGGTGACGGCGCTCTACATCACGCTCACGACGCTGGTCGGGCTGGGCGTCGGCCCGCTCGTCGTCGGGCTGATGACGGATCATCTGTTCCGCGATCCGGCCGATATCCGTTATTCGCTTGCTATCGTCGTCGGCCTTCCGGCGCCGGTGATGTTTGCGTTGCTGCTCCTCGCCTGCCGCCCCTACCGGGCGCTGCGGGCGGCAAGCTGACGAGACGAAAAGCCGGGGTACATGAGAAAGCGCCCGGGGAGGCCGCCCGGGCGCTCGCTCAACCTATTCTTGCAATATTAGAGACGATCGGTGATCGGCGTCTTAACAAATCCTTCGGGATAGTCTTCGACTTCATTGCCGACGATCGTATACTCCTTCGAACGGCCGCTGAAACGGCCTTCCAATTCCATATAACCCTGCGGATCGAACAGCGGCGTCGCGCTCATGCCGTAGATGCCGGTCGCGTCGGTCTTGTCGCAGGTATAGAGGCTGCCCTGCTGAGCGAAATTCTTCTTTCCATGCTCCAGCATGCCGTCCATCGCCGCCTTCAGCGTGTAATGCATGGTCATGAAGTTGAAGCCCATCGGGTAGATTTGATCGACGGTCACGTTCTGCACGCCGTGGCGGCCGCGAACATCGGGATACATTTTCCAGCCCGGCACCTTGCTCGCCACGTAGCGCGCATCTTCGAGGTTGCCGAGCTTGACCACCGTCGTCATTTCCGCGCCCAACTCGTGCGCCAGCCGCATCCGTTCGCAGCCTTCGTCAAGCTGGGTGCGCGGGTCCGCATTGGTACGCGCGATCAGGATGCAGTCGGTGCCCTCCAGCGCGGCCAGCGCCGCCTTCACCTTTTCGAGATAGCGGTCGCGTGGCAGGAGGCCGGTCGATTCCTCCATGTCGCCTGCATCTTCCAATTGCAGCGCCGTCGCTCCCGCCATCGCCATGCGCCGGGCGCTGCGATAGACGGCGAGGGGGCCGCCAAAGCCGTCCTCGATATCCGCCGCCAGCGGCAGCGGCGAGGTCTGGCTGATGCGGCTGGTGATCCATTCGAGATCGGTGAGGTTGGTGAAGCCGTAATCGATGACGCCGTTCATCGCGATCGATACCTCACCGCCGCTCAGCATCATCGCCGGGAAGCCCACCATCTCCACCGCGCGCGCCGAGGCGCAGTCATAGACGCACGGCGCCACCACACAGCGATCGCTTTCCTTCAGGAGTTGCTTCAACGTCTTTTTTGCCATGTGTCGATAATCCTCATGTGGTGGCGATCGCCGGCGCCGGATTACATCCGTATCCGTGCGCCGATCTTGAAGTAACGGCCGATCGGATCGAAATAGACCTGGTTCGTGCCGCCCTGCGCACTGGCGGCCAGTGGCGGGTCTTTGTCGAACACATTGTTGATCGCGCCGAAGAATTCGAAATGCTCGCCGACGCGCACATTGGCGTTCAGATCGAGATAGAAGCGCCCGTTGACGCGGTTCGAGCTGACGCTGTTCGGCAGGCTGGGATCATAGCCGCTATCCTCGGGGCCGACCATCAGCACGTCGAACACGCCCTTCGGAATATAGCGGCCGTGCGCGCCGACGGTGACATTGTCGATATTCCAGGTGACGTTGCCGTCCAATATCCAGTCGGGCACGCCCGTCGTCGTGCCGGGGCGATAGCCGGTCTGCCCCGCGCGATCGGTGACGCTCACCGTGTCGCGGGTGGACAGTTCCAGATAGCGCGTGGCGAGCAGCCGGAAATTGAGCGCGCCGAGCGAACCGATGCTGGTCGAGTAGCTTGCCTCGATATCGATGCCGCGATTGACCTGCCGGTTCACGTTCTGGAGGACGTCCTGCACCTGCACCAGCGTTCCCGCTGGATCGCGTGTCACCAGCGGGCAGAATTCGGTCGCCCCTTCGGAGCAGCGCTGGACGATCGTCTGTGCGCCGAGCGTGGCGATCGCGCCGTCGATCTTGATTTCATAATAGTCGACCGAGATGCGCAGGGAGCGGGCGAATTCCCATGTCGGGCTGAATACGACGCCCGCCGTCCAGGTATCCGCCTTTTCGGGCTTGAGAAGCGGGTTCGCGCCGGTCAGCGAATTGACCTGGATTTGGCTGCCGGCATTTTCGGGATCGACGATCGTCGTTCGCCCGGCAGTGACGGGGCCGAACAGCTCGGTGAGGTTCGGCGCGCGAATATCGCGGGACCGGGTGGCGCGTAGCCGGATTTGCTCGATCGGCTCATAGACGATGCCGCCCTTCCAGGTGGTGACGTTTGTCGTCGTCGAATCGATGCCCGGGCTGGTGCGCTTGTAATGGGTGCGGCGTACCGCGCCGTTCAGTTCGAGCGAATGGGCGAAGGGCAGGTCTTTCACGAGCGGCGCGTTCGCCTCGATATAGCCTTCGGTCACGTCGATCTTGCCGTTGATTGCCTTGCCGTTGAACGACCAGAAGGCGTTGGCGGCGGACAGAGCGTCGGCATCGCCCGTGATCTTGTCGCTGCGATATTCGACGCCCGTCGCGATCGCCAGCGGCCCGCCCGGCAGATCGAACAGCTCGCCATGCAGGTTGCCGGCGACGACGTGCTCAGTCGTGTCGGCGGTCTGGTAGCCCGAGGGCGCGACATAGGCGCGTGCCGCGTCCGAGATGTTGCCGCGCCCGAACGGATTGAGCGCCGCGCAGGCGGGATCGTCGTTGCTGGTGATCGCGTCGGTGTTGATCCGGCATGCCGGGCCGCCGGGCGTCATCACCGCATCGAGCGCGTTGTTCAGGCGGCTCATCACGACGTTGCCAGTATAGACCTGTTCGAACTTGTTACGCCCATATTGGTAATAGGCGTCCCAGCTCCACTTGTCGCTGATATCGCCCTCGAACGAGACGACCGCGCGGTACGTCTTGTTGTCCGAATGGTTCACCGATCCGCCGAGATCGCCGAACACGCGGCCGAGCGTGAAGGACGAGATGCCGTTCGCGTCCATGATGTCGGCCACCTGTTGCGGCAGGAAGGCATTGTCGCGCGTGATGACCGCGTTCGACGTGCGCGCCTCCGATCCGATGACAGTGCCCTGCACGCGGCCGTAGGAGAGGTCGATATTCGCCTTCAGCGCGTCGCTGAACTGATAATCGGCATGGGCGAAGGCAGTGAAGCGCTTCACCGGCGGGATCAGCAGGATGCCTTGCAGATAGCCGTTCTCATACGTCCCTTCGCCGCCGAGCGTGAACAGCGGCGACAGGTTCGTGCCGAAGATATGGCCATATTGATAATTGCGCGTCGTACCATCGGGGTTGAAGGTGATGCCGCGCAACGGTCCCGAGGTGGTATTGATCAGGCCATCCTGATTGAGGTTGCCAGGCGCATCGGGGCCGGTGCGGATGCTGGCAGGCAACCCGTCATAGCCGGCGGGCGAGTTGCCCACCAATTGCTCGCGCGGGCACCAGCTGCGCGCATAGCAATCGCCCATGCCCTTGGCCTTGTCATATTCGAACGCAGCGATGAAATGGCCGCGATCCTCGGCAAAGCCGGTGCCGTAAGCGACCGAGGCGTTGAAGTCGGCCGCATCGCCGCGCTGTGAAATGCCATATTGGGTCGATGCCTTCAGGCCGTCGAACTTCTTGTCGATGATGAAATTGACCACACCGGCGACCGCGTCCGAACCATAAGCCGCCGATGCGCCGCCCGTCACCACTTCGGTGCGCCCGATGATCGCGCTCGGTATCAGGTTCACGTCGATCGTGCCCTGCGTCGTCGAGGGCACGAAGCGCTTGCCGTCGAGCAGCACCAGCGTCCGTGTCGCGCCCAGTCCGCGCAGATCAAGCACGCGCGCGCCGATATTGCCGCCCACCGCCTGCTGCGTGGCGGGCGTCACGAGCGGCCGGAAGGAGGGCAGGTCGTTCAGCGCCTCGCCGACGTTGGTGATTGCACGCTGTTCAAGCTGCTCCTGCCCGACGACAGTCACCGGCGTCGGCGCGGTGAAGCCGCTGCGCGTGATGCGCGATCCGGTGACGACGATTTCCTCGGGCGCGGCCGGGCCGTTTGCCGCGTCGCCGGCCGCCTGTTGTGCCTGTGCCTGAAACGAAGCGAAGGCGAGAACGCCGACCGCAACGCCCCGGTTCAGCATCTTCGCGCACGATGAAAGCCGAGTCTGTCTCATCTGAATTCTCTCCCTGTCGCCGGCACCTTGAGCTCACCCGAAGGCGAGCGGATCCTCTTATTGATGATACCGATACCATAGCTCGATCTGCCCGTCCAGCACGGGCTGTTTCATGCCCCAAAATCCGCGCCATAGCACAGGGAGAGTTGATTATGCTGAATGTGGGTGATGGAATTGGCCGCCTTCCGTCCTCTTGATCGATGAGCTTGTATGATATCGATACCATTCCTTGCGATGATATCGTTCGAGGGTGCTGTCTTCGTCAGGAGATTGAAAAAGCGCGCTTTCGGCTTAGCGTTGCGCATCGATTGGAATCACAACGCAAAAAAGGGGGGATATGACGGATCGCACCATCACACGCCGGGAGCTGCTCGCCTCGGCCGCCGGGATCACGGGCGCGAGCATGATCGCGCCGGCGGCCTTTGCGGCGCGGAAGGCGTCGGCCTCGTCGCCGAACATCATCTTCATCATGGCCGATGATCTTGGCTATGCCGACGTCAGTTGCTACGGCCGACCGGATTATGAGACGCCTGCCATCGATGCGCTGGCGAAACAGGGGCTGCGCTTCACGCAAGCCTATGCCAATTCGGCAGTCTGCTCGGCGACGCGCGTCGGTCTCATCACCGGTCGTTATCAGAACCGCCTGCCAATCGGACTGGAAGAGCCGCTGGGAGTGCGTGATGTCGGCCTGCCGCCCTCACATCCCACCTTGCCCTCGCTGCTGCGGAAGGTGGGCTACGGCACCGCGCTGATCGGCAAATGGCATATGGGGGCGCTGCCCAAATATGGGCCGCTCAAGAGTGGCTATGATCATTTCTGGGGCTTTCGCGGCGGCGGCCTCGATTATTTCAGCCACAGCTTCATCGGCAAGCACGACCTGTGGGACGATGATCGCGAAATCGAGGAACCGGGCTATCTCACCGATCTCATCGGCCAGCATGCGCTGGAGGTGATCGGGCGATATGCGGCGAAACGCCAGCCCTTCTTCCTCAGCGTCCATTTCAACGCGCCGCATTGGCCTTGGGAGGGTCCGGAGGACGAAGCCGAATCGCGCCGGCTCGCCGCCAGCAAGAATCCCTTCGCGGTTTACGATACCGATGGTGGCTCGCAAAAGACCTATGCCGAGATGGTCACGCGCATGGACATGCAGATCGGCCGCATCACCAAGGCGCTCGCCGATCTCGGCATTGCCGACGATACGATCGTCATCTTCACGAGCGACAATGGCGGCGAGCGTTACGCCAACACCTGGCCCTTTACCGGCAAGAAGACCGAACTGCTCGAAGGCGGCCTGCGTATCCCGGCGATCATCCGCTGGGCCGGCCATGTGCCGGCGGATGCGGTGAGCGAACAGGTGATGATCTCGATGGATTGGCTGCCCACCTTGTTGGCGATCGCCGGCGGCGCGCCCGATCCGGCCTATCCGCCCGACGGCATCGATCTGCGCGACACGCTGCTCGCCGGCGCCGCGCCGAAGCCTCGCACATTGTGCTGGCGCTATCTCAACCTGTCGCAGGAGGCGTGCCGCGACGGCGACTGGAAATATCTCAAGATCCTTGACAACCGATTCCTGTTCAACGTCGTCGACGATCCGCTGGAACGCGCCAACCTCAAGGACCGCCATCCTGAAATCTATCAGCGCCTCCTCGCCCAATATCAGGCATGGGACGCGAAGATGCTGCCGCTCGACCCCGAAGCCTCAACCGGCGGCTTCACCGGTCACGATCTTGCCGACCATTTCGGCATCACCAAGACGCGTACCCTCTCGATCGACTAGCGGCGGCTTCGCTCTCGCTGCCGCGCGGGGCATGTGCGATTACCGTCCGGGTCAAGCGCTCCGGCGTGGGCGGTTGCACGGTGCGCCGGTTGGAGCAGGAGCGCGCGGATGGCGATTGAATCGGTTCGTTTCGAGGTCGTTCCCGATTGGGAGCAATGCCCGCCGGGCGACGAATATAGTCATGAGGACGTCGCGGCGGTGGCGTGCGATTCACAGGATCGCGTCTATCTTCATACGAGGCGCGGCGATCGGGTAAGCGTCTATCGCGAGGATGGGGCGTTCCTCGACAAATGGGGCGACGGCCTGTTCAAGATCGCCCACGGCATCACGATTGCCGACGACCTGGTCTATTGCACCGACAACGGCGACAGCGTCATCCGCATCTTCGATCTCGAAGGTAATCTGAAGAAAATGCTGGGGACGCCGGGCGTCGTCTCCGATACCGGCTATGGCTTCAAAGGCCCCGCCAGGATCCACCATAATGAAACGGTGGAGAGATCGGCCGGACCCTTCAATAGCTGCTGCAACACCGCTATCGCGCGCAACGGCGACATTTTCGTATGCGATGGCTATGGCAACGCCCGCGTCCACCATTTCTCAACTGACGGTGTCCTGCTGAACTCCTGGGGCGATGTCGGCACCGGGCCGGGCCAGTTCCACCTCCCGCACGGCATTGCGCTCGACAATGACGAGAATGTGATCGTCTGCGACCGCGAGAACGATCGTCTGCAGTTTTTCGATCGCGGCGGCCGCTTCCTCTATATGTGGACCGACGTGTTGCGGCCCACCCATGCGGTGGTCGACAAGGAAGGGCTGATTTACGTCACCGAATTATGGCGGCCCGTGGAAACGGGGCAGGGATCGTTCGTCCACGGCTATGCCGATCATGACCAGCCCGGTCGCGTCACTGTCTATCGTCGCGACGGCAAGATCGTGGCGCGCTGGGGCGATGATTCGCACAATCGCGGCGCGCCCGGCAATTTCATCGCGCCACATGGTCTTGCGCTGGATTCGCGCGGCAATCTGTATGTCAGCGAAGTCTCGGGCACGTTCGGCGCGCGCGCCAAGCGCCTGTCGTGGGACGAATGCCGCAATCATCAGATCCAGAAATTCGCGCGCGTCGGATGACGCGAGGGGAGGCGACCATGCAGGCAGAAGGCGACACGCCCGTCCTGATCGTGACGGGGGGCAGCCGGGGCATTGGTGAGGCGATCGCGACCGCCGCCGCGCGCGCCGGCTATCGGGTTCTCCTCACCTATGCAGGCCGGGCGGAGCGGGCCAGCAACGTGGTGGCGCGCATCCAAAAAATCGGTGGCGAAGCCGAAGCGCTACGGGCCGATACGTCGCGCGCCGAGGACATTGCGCGGCTCTTCGCGGCCTCCGATCGGATGGGACGACTCGCGGCGTTCGTCTATAATGGCGGAATTACCGGCCCTTCCTCGAGCTTGCTGGAGGCGTCCGACGAGACGATTGCAGATGTGGTCGCGGTGAACCTGACCGGGGCGATGCTCTGCGCGCGCGAGGCGGTGCGTCGCATGGCGACTGACCGTGGCGGGCAGGGCGGCTCGATCGTGCTTATTTCTTCGCGCGCCGCGCTCTATGGATCGCCCGGCGAGCATGTCTGGTATGCGGCGTCGAAGGGGGGCGTCGACAGTTTCGGGGCGGGCCTTGCCCGCGAGGTCGGCCCGGTGGGCGTGCGCGTCAATATCGTCTCGCCCGGCCCGATCGCGACCGACATCCATGTGCCCGGCAAGCTGGAAAGGATCGCGAGCGGCCTTCCCCTCCGGCGCGCTGGCGAGCCCGGCGAGGTGGCGGAGGCGGTGATGTTCCTCGTGTCGGACGCCGCCTCCTATGTATCGGGCGCCAATATCGCGGTAGCGGGCGCGCGATAGCGTACGCCCGCTTTTTCCGTTTCCTTCAATCTTCCCTGCCGGGCCAGCGAAGCGATGCGGGCGATCACCTGCCAGATTTGGCGCGTCCGGCGCTTCCCGTGCGTTGCGGTTCCGGGACTATCCGTTGCGGAGTAGAAGGTGGCCACAAATTTCAACGCGCAGCGCCGTTCGGGCATCACCAATGCGGGCCTTTTGCGTTCGGAAGCCTATGTCGCGGGAAAGTGGCTGAACGCGGCCGACGGCGGTGCAATCGTCGTGCATGACCCCTATACCGATACCGAGATCGGCTCGATTCCGTCGTTGGAAAGCGCGCGCATCGAACAGGCGCTCGCGGCGGCGGGCGACGCTTTCCCGCGCTGGGCGCGCGAACCCGCGCATGTACGCGGTGCGGTGCTTCGCCGCTGGCTTGAACTGATCGACCGGAATCGCGAGGATTTGGCGCGCCTCATCACGCTCGAAAACGGCAAGCCGCTCAAGGAGGCGCTGGGCGAGGTCGACTACGCCAAGGGCTTCGTCGAATTTTATGCCGAGGAAGCGCGCCGCGTGCTGGGGGAGATCATTCCGGCCAATGTCGCGGGCCGCCAGTTGCGTGCGGAGCGCGAGCCCGTTGGCGTCTGTGTCGCGATCACGCCCTGGAACTTCCCGCTGGCGATGCTGACGCGCAAGGTGGCCCCCGCCTTGGCCGCAGGCTGCACGATCGTCGCCAAGCCTGCGCAACTCACTCCACTGTCGGCGCTGGCGCTCGCGGTGCTGGGCGAGGAGGCGGGCATTCCCGCCGGCGTGTTCAGCGTCGTGACGGGGAAGGCCGGGACGATCGGCGATATCGTCACTCGTTCCTCGCTGGTCCGCAAGATCAGCTTCACGGGATCAACCGAGATCGGCGCGCAATTGATGGCCGCCTCCGCGCCGTCGATCAAGCGGCTGTCGCTGGAACTGGGGGGCAACGCGCCGCTGGTGATCTTCGACGATGCCGATCTGGACGTCGCGGTGGAGACGGCGCTGGTCGCCAAGTTCCGCAACAGCGGGCAGAGTTGCATCGCGGCTAACCGCATCTATGCGCAGCGCGGCATCCACGATCGCTTCGTCGCAGCCTTTGCCGATCGGGTAAAGGCGCTGAAGCTGGGCGACGGCTTCGATCCCGTTACGGACATCGGTCCGTTAATCAACGAGGCCGCCGTCGAGAAGGTCGTCGAGCATTTCGACGACGCCGTCGCGGGCGGCGCGGAGGTCCTTGCCGGCGGCCGCGCGGAGCCTGGCCGGCTGACGCCGCCGACGCTGCTCGCCGGGGTGCGGCAGGATGCGCTGCTCACGCGCGAGGAGACATTCGGTCCGCTCGCCGCCGTGATCGCCTTCGACACGGTGGATGAGGGGATCGGACTGGCGAACGACACGCCGTTCGGCCTTGCTGCTTATGTCTGCTCGACCAGCCGCACGACGGTCGCGCGCGCGACCCGCGATCTCGAAAGCGGGATGGTGGGCGTCAATACCGGCCTGATTTCCACGCCCGTAGCGCCCTTCGGCGGAGTGAAGCTGTCCGGCCTGGGCCGTGAGGGATCGCGGCACGGCATCGACGAATATCTGAACCTCAAATATGTCTGCGAGGCGGGTTATTGAGATGAGGCGACAAGGCAAGGACCGTAAGGTCATCATCACCTGCGCGCCCACCGGATCGATCCACACGCCGTCCATGTCGCCCCACCTGCCCGTTACCCCCGACGAGATCGCCGAGGCCGCGATCGAGGCGGCCGAGGCGGGTGCGTCGATCCTTCACCTTCACGCGCGCAATCCGGCGGACGGCAGTCCTAGTCCGGCGGCGGCGGACTTCATGGCCTTTCTGCCGCGTATCAAGCAGGCCACCGATGCGATCATTAACATCTCCACCGGCGGCAGCGCGACGATGTCGCTTGACGACCGGCTGGAAGGCGCCAAGGCCGCGAAGCCCGAGCTTTGCTCGCTCAATATGGGGCCGCTGATCTTCGATTTCAGCGCGGCCGCCGCGCGCGTGAAAGAATGGCGGCATCCGTGGGAACAGCCCTATGTCGAGAACGCCCGCGACCGCATCATGTATAATGACAATGGCTTCATCGAGCGGATCATGCGGGAGATCGGGCAGGGCTTCGGCACGCGCTTCGAGTTCGAATGCTATGATATCGGCCATCTCTACACGCTGGCGCATTTCGCAGACCGGAAGCTGATCGAGCCGCCTTTCCTGGTTCAGGGCGTTTTCGGCATTCTCGGCGGGATCGGCGCTGATCCGCGCAACCTGTCCCACATGGTGACGATCGCCGACAGCCTGTTCGGCGACGACTATCTCTTCTCCGCCTTCGCGGCGGGCCGGAATCAGATGAGCTTCTGCCTGCAAAGCGCGCTGGCGGGCGGCAATGTTCGCGTCGGGCTGGAGGACAGCCTGTATATCGGACCCGGAATGCTGGCGCGCAGCAATGCGGAGCAGGTACGGATGATCCGCGCGATCCTTGAGCAACTCGGGCTCCAGATCGCCAGCCCCGCCGAAGCTCGCACGCTGCTTGCGTTGAAGGGCGGGGACGCCGTAGGCTTCTGAAACCTGCCGCCCCTACCGGGTAAGGCATGCGCAATTTCCGGCGGGGGTAAGCGGCCGCGCCATCCGCATGCCATGCCTGATCGGATGGAGATCGTGCGGGACGGGAGAGGATGCACAGCGCCACGGGTATAGGTCGGGCTCTGAAACAGTCGGTCGGCGGCACGCTTCGACAACACTTCCGGCCGCACCCATGACGGACGCGGCAACGCTGCTGGCGCAGATCGAGGAGGCATGTCGACGCCTCAAGATAGCGCAGACGACCTTCGGGCGGCAGGCGGTAAACGACGGCAAGTTCGTCAGCCGGCTCCAACAGGGGGGGCGGGTGACGGTCCAGACGGTCGATCGCGTCCACCAGTTCATCGCTGAGCAGGGCGGCCCGACGGCGGCCCGGCTGCGATCGGCCATCTATGGCGACGCGGTGCGGCCCGAACAGGTCTTCCGCTTCTACGACAACCGCCAGAAATATCTTATGTTCGTCAATACGTCGGCGGAAAAGCAACTCGTCGCCGACCGTGCGCTTCAGCAATTGACCTTCGCGCAGCCGGAGCCGCCCGCGATCCGCCTTTTCGACGGCGGCGCCGGGGACGGCACGGCGCTGGCCCGCCTCCTGCGCGGCGCGCACAAACGCTATCCCTGGCTGCCTTTCTATGTGGTCGCGAAGGAGATCAGCATCGAGAATGTCCGGTTGATGCTGGAGAAGATGCCCGATCGCTTTCAGGAACATCCGGCAACGGTGCTGGTCGTCACTAACCTGCCCTATGTCGACGCGCCCTGGCTCAAGCCGGCCTCGCCTGTCGCCGCCAGCGCGATGGTCTGGCGCGAAATGGCGCTGGAGGGGACGACAGCCGGCGATTTCGAGGAAGCGATCGCCGGCCTGCAGCCTTTTCTGGAGCAGAATTGGCAGGTGGAGGTGAGTGCGCGGAGCGGGCATCCGCTGCACAAGACGCCCGCCGTTCTCGTCCTCTATCGCCGCGACAACCAGTTCGCGCTCGATTCGGTCTTGCCGCGCCGCGGACTGGCGCGCGCCGATTTCGACTTTGTCCTGCTGTCGCAGCCCTATAGCGCGCGGGCGCCGCTGGCGTTCAAGGCACGGCGGATCGTCGCGCCGATGGTGCGCGCGCTGCGGGCGAACGGCCGGTTGATGGGTGTCCACGCCTATGGCGATGATCCGGGGATGGAGATCGTCCGGTCGCTCTGGCCGGGCGAGGCACCCTTCGTCATCAAGCGCGACATACTGATGCGCGAGGTGCGCCATGCGCTGGGCGGGGGCGCGCGTCATTATCGATTCCACAATCTGTCCGACGAGGAATCGCTTTTCCGCTATCCGATCCGTACGCTTTCGACCGAGATCGATCCCAAGGCGGAGATTGGTTCCTCGACGCTGATCGCCGCGTGGAATGCCGCGAGCTATGTCGCGCAGATCGACGACGAACGCCTCGCCCAGGCGATGCGCGATTCAACCTATGTCGAGGCGACCAAGGCGGTGCTGCGCAAGCATGGTGGCCTTTGGTTCAACAACGAAACCTATATCGTCTCGCGGCGGGCCGAACTGGGCTGAAGGCGCGCGCGCCTGTTGTGACCTCAGGCGTCCTGGCGTTCGGCCTCGGCGAGTTCCGCGAGGGATAGGAGGGGACGGGCGCCGAAATGGCTGATGATCTCGCGCGCGGCGAGGCTGCCCAGCCGGCCGCATTCGGCGAGCGGCAGCCCCCGGGCGAGGCCGAAGAGAAGGCCCGAAGCGTAGAGATCGCCCGCACCGGTAGTGTCCACCACTTCGTCGATCGGCGCGGCGGCCACGTCGACGCGCTCGTCACCCCGGAGCAGCATCGAACCCGCCGGTCCTCGCGTGATCGCGGCCAGCCGGACCTGCGTCGCGAGATCGCGCGCGGCGGCCTCTATGTCCGACGTTTCGTAAAGCGCGCCGATCTCTGCCTCGTTGGCGAGGAGGATGTCGACATGCTCGGCGATCAGTGCGCGGAACTCGTCGCGATAGCGATGCACGCAGAAGCTGTCGGAAAGCGTCAGCGCCACGCGCCGGCCGGCGCCGCGCGCGATCGTCGCGGCCTTGCGGAAGGCTTCCTTGGCGAGCGGCGGATCGAACAGATAGCCTTCTAGATAGGTGATGTCCGCCGCCGCCACCAAAGTTTCGTCGATGTCGGCGGGGGTGAGTTCGGTGCAGGCGCCCAGATAGGTGTTCATCGTGCGCTGCGCGTCGTGGGTGACGAGGATCAGGCAGCGGGCGGTGGAAGGACCGTGGGTCGCCGCCGGCGTCTCGAACCGCACGCCGAGCGCGCGCAGGTCGTGGGCGAAGATTCCGCCCAGTTCGTCGTCGCGCACCTTGCCGATGAAAGCGGTGCGCGCGCCAAAGGAAGCGGCGCCCGCGATCGTGTTGGCGGCTGAACCGCCGGAAGCTTCGATCCCCGGTCCCATCGCGGCATAGAGAGTATTGGCCTGAGCCTCGTCGACGAGCGCCATGGCGGCCTTGCTCATGCCATGACGGGCAAGAAAGGCGTCGTCCGCCTGCGCGATGACATCGACGATCGCATTGCCGATGCCCAATATCTCGATAGCGGAATTCGCCATTCGCCTGTCCTTTGGTTTTTCGTGATGGAGGTTCTTACGGCTCATGTCTTCCGACGTCATCCCCGCGCGGGCGGGGACGACGGTGAGGATTTGCGGTGAGGTGCGCGCCTTACTGTTTCAATAGCGGTAATGGTCTGGTTTGAAGGGGCCTTGTTTGGGGACGCCGATATAGGCGGCCTGTTTGTCGGTGAGGGTGGTGAGTTTGACGCCGAGCTTCTCGAGATGGAGCGCGGCGACCTTCT
>DATMRS010000006.1:0-258144 GCA_035566015.1 Sphingomonadaceae bacterium | reverse complement strand
ACATCGCATATTCCGGCCATCGGCAAGGCGATTGCCGAAAAGAAGCAGAACGATCCGTACTGGAAGCCGTTCTTCGACGGCTACGGCCCAGCGCTCAGTTGGCTGAAGCAGGCCAAACCCGATGTCGTCGTCATGGTCTACAACGACCACGGCCTCAATTTCTTCCTCGACAAGATGCCGACTTTTGCCGTGGGCGCCGCCGCGCAGTATCGCAGCGAGGACGAGGGCTGGGGCCTGCCGGTGCTCAATTCGTTCCCCGGCGATGCGGCGCTGTCGTGGCACATCATCGAACATCTGGTCGCCGACGAGTTCGACATCGTCTCGTGCCAGGACATGGCGGTCGATCACGGCTTCGCCGTGCCGATGAATCTCATGTTTCCCGATGCCGGCGGGCAGTGGCCGGTGAAGACCATTCCGATCTCGATCAACACCGTGCAACACCCGCTGCCGACGCCGCTGCGCTGCTGGAAGCTCGGCCGCGCCATCGGCCGCGCCATCGAAAGCTATCCGAAGGATTTGCGTGTCGTCGTGTTCGGCACCGGCGGGCTATCGCATCAACTCGACGGCACGCGTGCCGGCTTCATCAACAAGAAGTTCGATCTCTACTGTCTCGACACCATCGTGCGCGATCCGGAAGCGCTGACCAAATTGTCGGTGATCGATCTGGTGCGCGAGGCGGGCGCGCAGGGCGTCGAATTCCTCAACTGGATCGTGATGCGCGGCGCACTGCTCGGCAATGTCAGCCAGATCCACCGCAACTATCACATCCCGATCTCCAACACCGCGGGCGCCACTCTGGTGCTCGAGAATCGCAGCGTGGCGCAGAGCCAGGCGGCCTGACGGTCAAGAATTGCAAGGAAGTCCATCATGAAGATTTGCGTCGCCGGTGAAGGCGCCTTCGGCAACAAGCATCTCGAGGCGCTCGCCAAGATCGACGGCGTCGAAGTGGCCTCGCTGGTCGGCGGCGTCGCGGATGCTACCGAAGCCGTGGCGAAGAAGTTCAACATCCCGCACTGGAGCCTCGATCTCGACGAAGGCATGAGCCAGCCCGGCGTCGAAGCCGTCATCCTGACGACGCCGACGCCGCTGCATGCGCGGCAGGCCGAGCAGGCGATGCGCGCCGGCAAGCATGTGCTGGTCGAAATCCCGATGGCCGACAACATCGCCGATGCCGAGCGCCTGTTGCAGGTGCAGAAGGAGAAGGGCGTAGTGGCGATGGCCGGCCATGTGCGCCGCTTCAATCCGAGCCACCAGTGGGTGCATCGCAAGATGGTGGCCGGCGAACTGAAATTGCAGCAATTTGCGGCGACGACCTATTTCTTCCGCCGCACCAATCTCAACGCGCGCGGCGAGCCGCGCTCCTGGACCGATCATCTGCTCTGGCATCACGCTTGCCACGCTGTCGACCTGTTCCTTTACCAGACCGGCGAAGTCCCCTCGGAGGTGCATGCGGTGCAAGGGCCGCCGCATCCCGAGCTTGGCATCGCCATGGACATGGGCATCCTGATGCGGGCGCCGTCGGGCGCGATCGCCACGCTGTCGCTGTCGTTCAATAATGACGGGCCGCTCGGGTCGAACTATCGCTATATCTGCGACAACGGCACCTATATCGCGCGCTACGACGATCTGGTGGACGGCAAGGAAGAACCGATCGACGTGTCGAAGGTTGCGGTGTCGATGAACGGCATCGAACTGCAGGACCGCGAATTCATCTCCGCCATCCAGGAAGGCCGCGAGCCGAACAGCTCGGTGGCGCAGGTGCTGCCCTGCTACAAGGTGCTGGGCGACCTCGAAAAGCAGCTCGAAACGCAAGGCTGATTGGGAAAGTGGGGAAGGCGACACGTCTTCCCCTATCCCATCGTCATTCCGGCAAAAGCCGGACGGCGAGTCTTTATAAGGAGGCGAGCCGCATCCATAGATCCCGGCTTTCGCCGGGTGACGGAGTGGTGCGTCGAACGATCCGTGCCGTTTGGTTCACCGATCCCGCACGCCATGCCAGCCCTTGCTGGCCTGACAGTTCAAGCGTGACGCGCCAGCCAGTCGAGCAGCATCATATTCACCGCCTCGGGTGCCTCGACGGGCATCATATGGCCCGCACCCTCGATCACGCGCAGTTCGGCGCCGGGGATGGCCTCGGCGATCTCCGCATGCTGGGCGGTTGACGCCCATCCGTCTTCGCGGCCGGTCGCGACAAGCGTGGGACAAGAGATGGTCGCGAGCAGGGGCAGTCGATCCTCACGCCCCAGCAGCGCCCGCTGTTGCGCGGCGAAGATGTCCGGCGTCGCGCGCTTCAGCATTGCGGTTATCCCATGCACGAGCGCCCCATCGGCCAGTCCGGACTTGCCCAGCATAGGCGGCAGCCATTCGGCCGCAACCGCGCCCAACCCCTGCTCACGCGCCAGTTCGACGAGGCGCATCCGCCCCGGCCGCTCGCTCTCGCGCGGGCCGTGCGCGCCGGTGCTGAACAGCGCCATGCCGGCGATCCGTCCGGGCGCCTGCGCCCAGGCTTCGAGCGCAACGCGCCCACCCATCGAGTGGCCGATCAGCCAGAGCTGGTCGTCCGCCCCTTCGAGCAGCCGCGCGCCCATCGCGGCAAGGCTGTCGCAGCCGTCATTGCGCGCGATCCGGACCGGCGCGACGCGGGAAAGCGGCCCGACCTGATCGCGCCACACCCAGCCGTCATTCATCAGCCCGGGAATGAGGACGATCTGCATCAAGCCTTGCTCCATCAGGAATGTGCCGCCTGATGGCCCCGCAAGGCGCGCCGACGCAAGAGCGCGCGGCGTTTTTCAGTCGAGCTGCCCCAGCCCCTCGCAACTGAGATCGAAGGCGGCGAGGCCGGCATCGAGATCGGCGGACAATGTCGGCATGTCGAGAAGCTGGTCGATCGGGCTCTCGCCGTCGGGATCCTGCGCCTGTTCCAGCGCCTCGTCCCACTCGCTGATATCGTAGGTGCCATGCCCCACCCAAGCGAGCGCGAGCAGCTCCGCCAACTCGTCATCGGCGAGGTCTTCAAGGGCCGCCATGACCTCCGCTTCGATCGCCTCGTTCGATTCGTCCTCAAGGACGGCGCGCTCGTCGTCCGAATCCTCGGGGTCGGGCTCATCGTCGGCCTCGATCGCGGGAACCTGCGCCTCCAGCTCGCGCGCGCGCACGATCAGCCGACATACCGTTTCAAGCGATATCTGGAGTTCCATCGCCGCTTCCTTTGCCGTCGGTGGGAAAGCGGGAACGTGAGGCGAGCCGCCCGGTTCCCGCTCATGCTCATGCCGCCGCCAACGCCTTCAACGGCTCGTTCGCATCGGCCAGCCGGTCGCGCGGCGCGGCAATGCCCCCCGTCACCAGCGCGCGACCCTGGACATAATCCTTGGTGGCGTTGACGCAATCGAGCGCGATCACCTTGCCGCCCTTCAGATAGATCACCGAGAAACTGCGCGTCGCCGGATCGCCGCGAACGACGAGATCGTCATGCCCGGTCGACAGGCCCACCGTCTGCAGGCGCAGATCATATTGGTTGGACCAGAACCAGGGCACCGCATGATAAGTCGCATCCTGCCCCATGATCGCCTTGGCTGCCGTCGTCGCCTGGTCATTGGCATTCTGCACCGATTCGAGGCGGATCTTCACGCCATCGGCGAAAGGATTGGCATGGGCGGCGCAATCGCCGATCGCATAGATATCGGGCAGCGAGGTGCGGCATTGCGCGTCGACATCGACGCCGTTGCCGCCCTGGGCGCCGGCGGCCAGCAGCGGCTCGACCGCCGGCAGGATGCCGATGCCGACGATCACCATCTCGGCGGGGATCAGCTCGCCGTCGGCCATCTTGACGCCGGTGACGCGCGCTTCCTCCACGGCATCGTCGAGCGGCTGGAAGCCGACCATGCCCTCGACGCGCGCACCCAGGCGGACGTCGACGCCATGCGCGCGATGCTCGGCCTCATAGAAGCGCGACAGGGGCTCGCCGGCGACGCGCGCGAGCACGCGGTCCAACGCTTCCAGCACCGTCACCTTCTTGCCGAACTTGGTGAGCACCGCCGCCGCCTCAAGCCCAATATAGCCGCCGCCGATCACGACGACGTTCTGAACGCGATCGATCGCGGCGAGCATCGCGTCCGCATCGGCGCGCGTGCGCACCGCATGCACGCCGGCGAGATCATGCCCCTCGCACGCCAGCCGGCGCGGGCTGCCCCCGGTCGCCCAGATCAGCGTGCCGTAGCCGATCGTCGCGCCATCCTCGGTGGTGACGCTGTGTGCGTCCGGATCGACCGCCGTCACGCGCCGGTTCAGCAGCAGGTCGATATTGCGTTCGCCCCAGAAAGCGGGGGGGCGGATCAGAATCCGCTCGAACGTTTTTTCGCCGGAGAAATATTCCTTGGAAAGCGGCGGACGCTCATAAGGCGGCTCGGGCTCGTCGCCGAGAAGGCCGATCGTTCCTTCGAATTTCTGCTGCCGCAACGCGAGCGCTGCTTGCGCCCCGCCATGGCCCGCACCGACGATCAGCACATCATAACGATCCAAGGTTCTTCCTCCCGATTTGCTTTTTTCGACTCGGAAACAGGGTCTATCGCGCGCCGACGCCCGACGCCAGTTGACCCTGGGAACGGCCATGCGTATAGCCCCGCCGCATCGCCCGTCGATGCCGGGGCGGAGTAGCTCAGCTGGTTAGAGCAGCGGAATCATAATCCGCGTGTCGGGGGTTCAAGTCCCTCCTCCGCTACCAACTTGACAGCCCCCTTCGGGGTTGTGGATTTTTCCCATTGCAGCCGTCCCTTCAGCGGTGAACGGGTCTAGCAACGTCGTGATGTGGGCAACCATGCGCTTTTCGTCATCGCGATAGAGCGTGACGGACGCCACGACTTCCCTAATCATCCGGTGCAGGTCGCCAGTGCCCTCCAACAGGTGCAGGGCCGTTTCCAGCTTGATGCGGCTCGCCTTCAGGCGTTCGGCGAACGCTGCCACGGCTGCCGGATGCACTACGACATTGGACGCGGGAGGCTCCTTGTCCAACTGGGCCTGTAGCTGGTCATGCTCCGCCCGCAATTCCTTGGACATGGCATCTAGCGACTGTTCATCGCCAATGCCTTTGGCCAGCAATTTGTTGATGCGGTCCAGTTCCTTGCCGATGGCCTTCTTGCGGGTTTCGGCCTTGGCACGGCGGGCAACGTCCTTCGCGGCTTCCTTGTGCCGCCCCTCCAGCCATGCCTTCGCATAGCGGTTCACCTGTTCCTCAGTGGCCAGTTCATCGACAAGGGTGTCGATTACTAGCGCCTCTACGTCCGCAAGATAGAAGGTTTTGTGATCGGGACAGGCTCCCGAATTGGTGTGAGCCGAACAGCGAATACGGGTACGCCCGCTCTTATCGGTGCCAGCTACCGCCATGCCATGGCCACAGGCACCACACTTAATGAGGCCGGACAGTAAGCGCACGGGACGACGCTTGTTGACGATGCCGCTACGCTTGCCGGTGGATCGGGCTTCTAGCTGCTCCTGAACGGCATCAAACAAGGTGGGCGGGACGATCTCCAGATGGGGAGCGTCTTGGTGCAGTCGTTCGCTCTCAGGGTTGGACCGGGACACGCGCTTGCCGGTGTCAGGGTTCTTCACCATCTGGTTCTTGCCCCAGATCGGCTTGCCCTTGTATTGCGGATTACGGAGTATTCCTGACCCCCGATCTGCGGAGCCGATAAGGGCAGACGGTGCCCACAGCTTGCCCCGTGGCGCGGGGACGCCGTCGGCGTTCAAATCGCGGCAGATCGCTTTCGGGGATTTGCCATCGTGATATTCTTGATAGATGCGAAGGACGACTTCGGCTTCCTCTGGCACGATCTCAAGGACGCCTCGATTGCCTGGATCAGGGGTATAGCCATATGCCTTGCCCCCGGCGCTCCGGCCACTGCGGATAACGCCCTGCATCCCCCGCCGGACTTTGTGGACATTATCCTCGCGGAATTGCTGGGCGATGATCGCGCGAAGTCCCACGATGAGGGAATTGGCTTCACCCCCATGAACTTCGATCAGGCTGACGCCGAGGAAGTCCATCTGCTTTTTGATCGTTGCCAAGTCCGCCATGTCACGAGACAAACGGTCTAGGTGTTCCACGATGATCGCTTTGAACTTACCCGCCTTCGCGTCGGCTAGCATGGCGAGCAAACCATCGCGGTTGAACATAGACGCCCCGCTCTTCGCCTTGTCGTCATAGGCCGCCACGACTTGAAAGTCGTTGTTAGCGGCATAGGTCCGGCAAAGGACTATCTGATCGTCGGCACTCTTTTCGTTCTGAAGGTCGGTGCTGAACCTCGCATATACGGCGGCACGGATGGGATCAGGCATGGGTCGATCCCTTTTCGCTGGGGGCCAGAACACTGTCATTCGGACGTTCGACGCGGACCCCCTTCACGATCATTTTTGTTTCATGTGTTTCGGCGTGGATGCCCCGGACGATGATGGGTTGTGGCGGCGTGAACTCGCTGTGAACTTTGATGGTCGACATCACGCTGCCTCCTTCGCTTCGGTAGCGATCACTCGCTCCAGGATCGCGATAATTTCTCCAGTCAGGGAGCGCCGGTTGGTCATCGCCCGATCTTTCAGTTGCGCCTTCAGATCGGCGGGCAACCGCAGGCTCGTCGGTTGAACATCGTGGGTATGCATAGCTTTGCCTCCTTTAAAAGAGCTACAATGTAGCTACAATGAATGTATTGAGGCAAGAGCAAAAATGAGCTTCAGTGTAGCCATGAGAAAAGCATCATCTCGCAAAGCCCCGTCTGCCGACGCACCGATGGCAAGCATAACGCCCTATGGCTTGAGAATGCCGCGCGAACTCAAGGACGAACTCGACACGGCGGCACGCGGGAACGGGCGTTCGCTGAACAGTGAGATCGTTGCTCGCCTACAAGCGAGTGTTCGGGGCGATGGGCAGTCGAGTGGCTTGTCGTTCGTGCAGACGGCCAAGGCGGCCGCTGCAAAAGCCGCACCCGGCCCTGATCTGGAGGCTCGCGTCTCTGAACTCGAAATAGCTGTAAGGGCGCTGCAAGGCGTTCGATCTTAAGCTGACTATCCTCATCTGAGCCGTTCCAATGCGGTGTCGTGGCGCGTCAGAGCCGTTGTGCAATTAATTGCAATTCTGTCTGTTCGTGACGTTCAGGTCCGCAATAAGATTTTCAACCATCAGGCAAATCAGATAGGGCTGCGGGCAAGTGTTTAGGTTTGGGGGGCGATACATAGCTGATGCCGACTTTGCGATGGTTGACGAGGGACGAGGACATCAGGGCTGCCGCGCATGTGCCCTACCGGCTGCTGGAGGAAATCCCCGATCTCGGCCATGGTGATCGAGATAGCGGCAACATGCTGGTCCAGGGCGACAATCTTGACGCTCTGAAGGCGCTGCTGCCCTTCTATGCCGGGCAGGTGAAGTGCATCTACATCGACCCGCCCTATAACACCCGCTCTGCCTTCGAGCATTACGACGACAATCTGGAACACAGCCAATGGTTGGCGATGATCTGGCCCCGACTGGAATTGCTACGCGAGTTGCTGGCCGAAGATGGCAGCATCTGGGTCAGCATCGACGACAACGAGGGGCACTACCTCAAGGTCATCATGGACGAGGTATTCGGGCGGCGGAACTTCATCGCGTCGAATGTCTGGCAGAAACGCTACTCCCGTGAAAACCGCGAAGCGATCGGGGACGTTCACGAATACATCGCTGTCTATTCACGGTCGCCTGAAGCGTTCAAGCGATCCCGCAACAAGGTTCCGTTGGACGAGCGGCAGGCCAAAATTTACCGCAATCCAGAAAATCCGAAGGAAACAGATCCAGCGAAGCGGTGGCGTGGCCTTCCAATGACTGCCCAGGGGTTTCGGCCCAACCAGATGTATGAAATCGTCTCGCCTGCGGGGGTGAAGCATCGACCGCCGGAGGGGCGATGCTGGTCGATGATTGAAAGTGAGTTTGAGAAGCTGAAGGGCGCTGGACGCATCTATTGGGGCAAGGATGGCAAGGCGCAGCCAAGCGTCATTCGCTTTCTCAGCGAAGTCGAAGGCTTGGTGCCTTGGACGTGGTGGCCACATGACGAGGTGGGGCACACGGACGAGAGCAAGAAAGAAGCAAACGCGATCTTCGGGGCGGACGTCAGCTTCGGCACTCCCAAGCCCGAACGCCTGATCCAGCGCATCCTCCACATCGCCACGAACCCCGGCGACCTCGTTCTCGACAGCTTTCTCGGTTCCGGCACCACGGCGGCGGTCGCGCACAAGATGGGCCGCCGCTACATCGGCATCGAAATGGGCGATCATGCCGCGAGCCATTGCCAGCCGCGCCTGGTGAAGGTTGTGGACGGCGAACAGGGCGGCATCTCCGAAGCCGTGAACTGGCAGGGCGGCGGTGGCTTCCGCTATTTCCGGCTGGGTGCATCGGTGTTCGACGAGACCGGGCAGATACGCCCCGACATCGAGTTCCCGGTGCTGGCCGCGCATGTGTGGTTCTCGGAAACGCGGCAGCCATGGTCCCGATCTGATCCGCTGTCGCCCGTTCTCGGCGTCCATGACGGGCGGGCCTATGCGCTGCTCTACAACGGCATCCTGGGCGACAAGTCGGTGAGCGGCGGCAATGTGCTGACCCGCAAGACGCTGGCCGTGATCCGCTCTGCACTGCCGGAGGGCTTCGCCGGTCCCGTCACCGTCTATGGCGAGCGATCCGTGCTGTCCGATGCCACGCTGACGCATGAGCAGATCAGCTTCAAGCAGACCCCCTATGATGTGAAGGCGCGGGGCTAATGGAACTCAAGACCTATCAGGCCCAGGCGCTCGACACGCTGCGGCGGTTCCTTGCGAAGGCTCGCGTCGAAGGCCCCCGCGCCGCCTATGAGGCGATTGTCGCGGAGCCGGAGATGGCGAAGCGGCTCAAGGGCTTTGCAGGCCATTACAAGGCGCTGAACGCCCAGGAGGACACCCCCTATGTCTGCCTGCGCCTGCCGACCGGCGGCGGGAAGACGGTGCTGGCGGCCTATGCCGTCAACATCGCCAAGGAGACGTGGATCGAGCGCGACTTCCCGCTCGTGCTGTGGCTGGTGCCTTCGACCACCATCCGCAAGCAGACCGTGGACGCGCTCAAGAACCCGCGCCACCCCTATCGGGCCGCGCTGGACGATGCCTTCGCCGGGCGCGTGCGCGTGTTCGACATTGGCGACTTCGCTCAGCTTCTGCCGCATGATCTGCGATCCAATTGCTGCGTCGTGGTCGCCACGATCCAGACCCTGCGAGTGAAGGATACTGAAGGCCGCAAGGTCTATGCCCATCACGAGATGCTGGAGCCGCACTTCACCGGCGTCCCCGACAAGATGCCGGGGCTGGAGCTGATCGAGGACGACAGGGGCGCGGGCACGATCAAATTCTCCTTCGCCAACCTCATGCATCTGCACCAGCCGCTTATGATCGTGGACGAGGCGCACAAGGCCGTCACCGGCCTCTCCCGCGAGATGCAGAGCCGGGTGAACCCAACCGCGATCATCGAGTTCACCGCCACCCCGCGCACCAACTCCAATATCCTGCACTCGGTTTCCGCGCAGGAGTTGAAGGACGAGGAGATGATAAAGCTGCCGGTCATGCTCTCCGAGCATCAGACATGGCAGGCTGCCGTCACCGGCGCGATCTCCAAACGGGCCGAGCTTGCCGAGGATGCGCGGCGAGAGCGTGATTACATCCGTCCCATCGTGCTGTTTCAGGCTCAGAATAAGGATGAGGAAGTCACCGTCGCCGTGCTGAAGCAGCACCTGATCGACGTCGAGGGCATCGACGAGCATCGCATTGCCGTCGCCACCGGCGATCAGCGCGAGCTCGACGGCATCAACCTCTTCGATCCGGGTTGCGAGATTGATTTCATCATCACCGTGGAGGCGCTGAAGGAAGGCTGGGACTGCTCCTTCGCCTATGTTTTCTGTTCGGTGGCGAACATCCACAGCGCGACGGATGCCGAGCAGCTTCTGGGACGGGTGTTGCGGATGCCCTACGCCAAGCGTCGGTCGATCCCCGCACTCAATCGTGCCTATGCCAATCTGACCTCCAAGTCGTTCTCGGATGCCGCGAATGCGCTACGCGACCGGCTCGTCTCGATGGGCTTCGAGGAGAGCGAGGCTGAGGACAATATCCTGCCCGAGCAGTTAGACCTCAATGAAGGTCTGTTCGGCCATGCGCGCCGGGCGAAGCCGAGCCTGACCACGACCATCGCCGTTGATCCCGCCGCGCTGAAGGGGCTGGAAGCCGCTGCCCCCTCCAAGGTGCGTGTCACCGCCGGGGCTGACGGTAAGGCCGTGGTCAAGATCACCGGCTTCCTCAGCCCGACCGAGAAAGAGAAGTTCGTCGCGGCCCTGCCTGAAGCGGAAGCCTCCAGCTTTAGGGAGGAAGTTGCGAGCTATGAAGCCGAGCATCAACGCGATGCTTCACCGGCAGAACGGAGCGAGACGTTTACCGTCCCGGCGCTGATGGCATGGGTGCAGGGCGAGCTTGAACTGGCCGACACCGACATATTGATGGAATATCACGACTGGTCGCTGGCCGACCATTCGCCCAAGCTGGAGGTCAAGGACTTCGCCATTCAGGCGACGGCGGATACTTTCGAGATCGACATCGACCAGCAACGGCTGTTCGTGAAACACGCCGACCAGAGCGCCCAGCTTCTGCTCGACATTCCCGTTGAGGGCTGGAGCGAGCAGGCGCTCGTGCTGTTCCTCGACCGGCAGGTGCGGGACAAGTTCATCGGCCAGGGCGAACTCGTCCGCTGGCTGACCGATCTGGTGAACTATCTGACCGGCCCGCGCAATATCCCGCTATCGGCGCTGATGCAGTGCAAATATCCGCTGGCCCGCAAGGTCAAGGAACGGATCGCGCACATTCGCACCAAGGAGCGCGAGGGCGTCTATCAGCGCTCGCTGTTCGCGCCAGAGGCCAAGCCGGAAATCTCGTTCGATAACGGCTTCGTCTTTGCCGACGACATGTTCGCGGGCGTCCGCACCTATCGCGGCTCCTATCGGTTCTCGAAGCACTTCACCGGCTGGGATCAGGTCGCGGCCTTCGATGGGGCCGAGGACGGCGAGGAACTGAACTGCGCCAAGATGATCGACAGCCTCCCCCAGGTAAAGCACTGGATCAGGAACGTCCCCCGTCACCCAAGCGCGTTCTGGCTGCCGACCGCATCGGGCAAGTTCTACCCGGACTTCGTGGCTGAACTGGCCGATGGCCGCATCCTGATCGTGGAATACAAAGGCGCGCACCTGACCGATGCCGCCGATACCGACGAGAAGCGGGCGATCGGGGCGCTCTGGGAGAAGGCCAGCGGTGGCAAGGGGTTGTTTCTGATGGCCGAGAAGCAGGCGGACGGTAAGGACGTGCGCGGCCAGTTGCTCGCCAAGGTGGGCTGATCGGTGGCGGCGTGGGCCGTGGTAATAGAAGTTATCCGAGGTGTGGGCTGCGTTCCGGCGGTGCGTTTGTCACCACCAATTCGTCGCGCAGGGCGTTCACTGTCTCCAACCTGACGACGGCTTCCGGGTTGCTCATCGGCAGAAGCGGGACATCGTTACGCACCGCTCCGGCACAGCGTCGTTGCAGGCCCGAATTGTTCGTCGTACTCACGCCGCATCCTGCAATCGACGCACGGGCGGTTGCTTGTGCTGCCGGGCGCGCCACAGATCATGGTTCGCCTGCATGGCCAGCCACGCCCGAGCCGTGCTTGCGCCTGCCTGCTCAAGCCGCACCGCCAGATCGGGACTGATCGCCGCCTTGCCGTTCAGCACACGCGACATGGCAACCCGCGACATGGCAAGTCGCTCGGCCGCCTCGGTGACGGACAGACCCAGTGCCGTGATAACCTCATCGCGAAGTAGTTCGCCGGGGTGGGGAGGATTGTGCATCATCGTCATCGCCTCAATGGTAATCCTGATAATCGACCAGCTCGGCGTCGGTGCCGACAAAGCAGAAGGTGACACGCCAGTTGCCGTTGACCCATACTGACCAATGGCCTTTCAGGTCGCCCTTCAGCGGGTGCAACTTGAAGGACGGCAGGTTCATGTCATCCGGTCCTGCCGCGACATCGAGCAGGCCGAGGATGTTGCGGAGCTTCTTCACATGGGCAACCTGGACACCCTTAGTCGTGCCGGTGCGAAAGAAGGCTTCAAGTCCCTTGTGCCGAAATCCGATTATCATGATGCGCTGTATCGCGTTGCGTTACAAGACGCAAGCGTTGGATGCTCGCTATATAGCGCACTGTCTCGGCAGTGCGGCGCGCTAGGCTTTGCGAATAGCGATCGCTGACAGATCGTTGGCAGGATCGACCGTCACGCCCGCCGCCTTGCGTTCGGAATAGCGATCCACAAGCTGCGCGGCATGGGGCCGCAGCAGCACCGTGAACCGCACAAGCTCCTCCATCACGTCAATAATGCGGTCATAATAGCTGGACGGCTTCATGCGCCCGGCTTCGTCGAACTCCTTGTAGGCCATCGCCACGCTCGACTGGTTGGGGATGGTGAACATCCGCATCCAGCGACCGAGCAGGCGTAGCGTGTTGACCGCGTTGAACGATTGCGAGCCGCCCGATACCTGCATGACCGCAAGCGTGCGGCCTTGCGTCGGTCGCATTCCCTTCATCTCCAGCGGAAGGTGGTCGATCTGTGCCTTCATGATGCCGGTGATCTGGCCATGTCGTTCCGGGCTGCACCAGACCATACCTTCGGACCAGAAAGCGTGTTCGCGCAATTCGTGGACCGCGGGGTGATCGTCCCCCTTCACCTGATCGGGCAAGGGCAGATCGGACGGATCGAAGATGCGGGTTTCCGCGCCGAATAGTTGCAGCAGGCGCGCCGCTTCTTCGACTGCCAGACGCGAAAAGGAGCGTTCGCGCAACGACCCGTAGAGCAGAAGGATGCGCGGCGGCGGATCCTCTGCACCAAGCCCCGATGCAGGGCACTCATGCACATAGCGAGGATCGAGCGCGGGCAGATAGTTCAGGTCGGGAAGATTTCGGATACGGGTCAAGCAGTCGTTCCCTTTTCATACCAGCCGCGCGTGCGCTTCACGATGGCCACCACCGATAGCATCACCGGCACCTCGACCAGCACGCCGACCACGGTAGCGAGCGCAGCGCCGGATGTGATACCGAACAAGCTGATCGCGGCGGCCACCGCCAGCTCGAAGAAATTGGAAGCGCCGATCAGCGCCGAGGGCGCCGCTACGCACCATGCGACACCAAATTTACGGCTCAGCCAGTAGGCCAGCCCGGCGTTGAAATAGACCTGTACCAATATCGGCACCGCGATGAGCGCGATCACCAGAGGCTGTGCAAGGATCGCCTTGCCCTGAAAGCCGAACAGCAACACCAGCGTGGCCAGTAGTGCGGTGAGGGACACCGGACCAAGCCCGGCGAGCAACCTGTCAAGCGCGGCCTGCCCACCAGAGGCCAGCACAGTTCGCCGGAGGAATTGCGCGACGACGACCGGCACGACGATATAGAGGCCGACCGACAGCGCCAGCGTATCCCAAGGCACAGTGATCGAGGCGACGCCGAGCAGCACGCCGACCAGCGGTGCGAAGGCGAACACCATGATGAGATCATTGAGCGCCACCTGGCTCAGTGTGAAATTGGGTTCGCCGTCGCACAGGTTCGACCAGACGAACACCATCGCCGTGCAAGGTGCGGCGGCGAGCAGGATCAGCCCAGCGATATAGGAGGATGCCTGTCCTTCCGGCAGCAGCGGCGCGAACAGATAGCCCAAGAAAAATGTGCCAAGCAGCGCCATCGAAAAGGGTTTGACGGCCCAGTTGATGAACAGGGTGACGCCGACCCCTTTCCAGTGCTGGCGGACAGACCCTAATGCGCCGAAGTCGATCTTGAGCAGCATCGGCACGATCATCAGCCAGATCAGCACCGCGACGACGAGATTGACGTTGGCGACCTCTGCCGATGCGATCACACCGAACACGCCGGGCAGCGCATGGCCGAGCGCGATACCCACGACGATGCAGAGCGTCACCCAGAGGCTCAGATACCGCTCGAAGAAGGAAATGCCCGGACGAGGCGGCACCGAGGCCGCAAGGGGAGCCGTTGACATAGCTGCCTCAGGCGACCCGTTAACCGTGTTCGTCCACGACCCGCTCGCCATCTTCCTTGGCGAACGCACCGTGTTGCGGCGAAGGCAGCAGGTCGAGCACGGTTTCCGAAGGACGACACAGCCTAACGCCGAGCGGCGAGACGACCAGCGGTCGGTTGATAAGGATCGGATGCGCCATCATCGCGTCAAGCAACGTGGCATCGCTCAGGCTTTCATCGCCCAAGCCGAGTTCGCCATAGGGCGTGCCTTTCTCACGCAGCAGGTCGCGCGGCGTAATCCCGGCGCGTTCGATGAGTTGGACGAGCAGTTCGCGGATTGGCGGTGTTTTGAGATATTCGATGACATGCGGCTCAATCCCCGCATTGCGGATCAGGCCCAGCACGTTACGTGAGGTGCCGCACTCCGGGTTGTGGTATATGACAATGTCGGTCACGCAGCATCCTTCAACAGCAGGTCAGTTCAGCCAACAGCGGTTCGCAAAGCTCGGCGCGGCCTTGGCAGCAGTCTTTGGCCAGAAAGAGCATCAGGTCGCGCAGGGCGCTGATGTTCGCGCGTTGGATCATCTGCCGCCCGCGCTTCTCCGACATGATGAGACCCGCTTTCACCAACACCGCCAAATGCGTGGAAAAGGTGCTTTGGGTCAGGCCGAAATTTTCAGCCAGTTGTCCGGTTGATAGGCCGCCCGGCTCATGTTGAACGAGGAGGCGAAATGCCGCGAGGCGTGTGGGGTGCGCCAGGGCTGCCAAGGCGACGAGAGCATCATCGGTTCTCATGCATCGGGATTATGCGATGGAATGGTCGAGGTCAATAAGCATCGTGAATAACCGATAGAAGCGCCGGTAATCACAGAACCGCGCCCGCCGCGTTGTCGGTGAACATGTCGCCGTCCCGAATGTAGCGGGCGAGCATGGCGTCGCTCCTGTGGCCCGTCTGCTGGCGGATTTTCCACGACGAGGCTCCGGCCATAGCGGCGCTGGTAGCCAGCCCGGCCCGGAGGGAGTGACCGGAGAAGGTCGTGGGATCGAAGCCCGCCGCCTCCACGCGCCGTTTGACGATGGTGGCGACGGCATCCCCGGAGAGCCGATCCTGGGCGATATGCCCGTGCCGGTCGATGCTGCGGAACAGCGGCCCCTCCTCGATCTCGGCGTGAGCGATCCAATCGGCCAGATGACGGACGGGACACCATCGCGTGCGTCCATGCGGGATGGCGATCTTGCGACCTTGCCCGGTCTGGTCGGTCTTGGACCGGCGCAGATGCAGCACGATGCCCCGGCCAACTTGCTCGACATCGCGATAGTCGAACCCGACCAGTTCGGAGCGGCGGAATGCCCCAGCGAAGCCGATCAACAATAAGGCCCGGTCCCTGATGTCGATTGGACGCTCGCCCATGCGCTCCAGCACCGCGAACAGGCTGTCGCGCTGCAACGCCTGCGCCTCTCGTTGAGCCATGCCCTTGGTCCGCCTGATCCCGCTCATCGTCGCTTGCACGATCTCGGCCCGGCAGGGATCGTCATGTCCGAGGGCGCGGTGCGCCTTCGCAATCGCGGCGAGCCGCCGCTGGATCGTGGCGACGGCATGGGTCGTAACCAGCTCGGCCAGATACTCCGCTAGGGCGTGTGGTGGACAGGGAATGTCTCTGCCGGATGCCCGGAAATGCTTCAGATCAGCCGCGTAGGCGCGCTGGGTGCCAGCCGACAGGGACGAGGATAGCAGGCGGTGAAGCGGTTCTGAGATCGGCTCTACGAGGTGGGGTTGCTGATCCGGCAGGCTACTCGATTTGCAATTAATTGCACAAACGGAGCTACCCTCAATTTCTACAATTATTTGTTTTTCCATATCGCGGTTCGTCCTGTGATTTCAAAGTGATAAGCCTGGGTCGCCTATGCAGAAAACAGGGGTCTGGAACCCTCCGTTTTCGGTCTGACTTTGCTCGTGCGGGGCGTTGTCCTTCGTTGCCCGCCGACTGCGATCGGCCCACAGATCGTCGGCCTTGATTTCGACAATTATTTGATTTTGCATTTCGCAATTCCTCTCATGATTTCAGCAGGGTGCTCCAAATGCACTGGCCCAAAATGAGGGGTTTAAGCATCGCCGCTTTCAGCCCAGTTTTCGCTCCTGCCGGGCAAAGGCTTCGGCCAGTCGCTCGCCGCGATCTGTGAGCAGGTCGTCGGACAGCTTGTGGAGGGCGAGCAGGCGCTCCTCGGCCTCGTCATGCGTTTCCAGCGTGCCGTCGTGGCGAATGTGCGAGACCCGAACATCGGACAGGCCGTGCAGGTGCCGGGCGACCAGCGTGAAGCGATGACAGCGCAGCACGTCCCGCTCCGAGCAGAGCAAGGTGGGCCTGCATCGGGCAGCTATCGCGAGCACGCTGTCGATCGCAGCAGCGAAGGCGGCTGTCCCGCGTCGCGTTGCATAGTCGGTGGGACCGCTCACCGGCATTCCGCCCAGAGCATCGCCCAGGTGGACGTAGGCGATACCTACCCGGTTCAGTCGGACCCGCAGTTGCGGCTTATTGAAATGCTGCCACCGCGAACGGGGCGACGATCGCACGTCGATGATGCAGCCGATGTCGAACTGGTCAAGGGCGTAACTGAACTCGTCCCAACTCGCATTGGAGTGCCCCAAAGTCATTACATCAATCATCTTGGTCCTTTCAGAATGAAGATGATCCTATGGTCAAAACTCCAATAAAAACAGTATTTTCAAATACTTAAATACTACGCGGTCCTTCAGTCTCACCCGGCACCTTCCTATCCCCGGTGAGCTTCGCTATGACCGTCGCGCTCTGCGTGAAAGCCGCAGGGCGGGGCGTGGAAACCCCTCTTGAGACACCTCGGTCGCCGATTTCGGAGGCCGGGTGGCATGCGCGCATGTCCAGCCGGTTCGCCGGTAAAGGCGCATGCGCTCGTTGTCTCAGCGGGTTTCCAACATCCGGCTTTGGCCGTCGCCCCACAGGAATACCGGGGCGACGGAGGGGCAGGATCATTACGACATCACAGCAGGCCGGGGCACCGGCGTTCGGGATCGGCGACGTGATCGCCAGGGTATCACAGGTCGCGTTCGGCAAGCCGCTGGTCACGAATGTTCTGCGAGGGCATGTGGCCGAAGCGATCGTCGCGCTTGCCCTGGAGCCGGAATGGAACTGGTGCAGCGCAGATTATAGCGGGTGGGACTTCGAGCGGGCGGATGGCCTCCGGCTGGAGGTCAAGCAATCGGCGGCGATGCAATCATGGTCCACCGGCAAGCCGAGCAGACCCATCTTCGATGTTGCGGCGCGCACGGGGCACTGGCAGGATGGAACCCAGTGGATCGCCCAAGTGGGGCGTCCAGCCCATATCTACATATTTGCGCATCATGGCATCTATGCCGATCACGCCGATCATCGTGATCCGACACAGTGGGCGTTCTATGTCGTCGCCACCCGCGATCTGCCGGACATAAAGCAGGCGGCCCTGAGCACGATCAGCAGATTGACCTCGGCGGTGCCTGTCACCGCGCTGGCGGACACGGTGCGCGTCACGGCATCTTCGCTCGCCCGCTGATCGCTATCTGAACCAGCACCTTCGCCTCGCCGGTCAGCCCTTCGCCTTCTTCGCTGCGGATGCTGGAGGCGTGGCCGTCAGGCTCTCGGTAACAATCCGCATGAGCGCCTCCTCCTTGCCCAGCAGCCCTCTGGAATGCGGCTCGGCCCCCTTGGCGCGCAGAGCCTGATCGAGCAACGCATATTGCTCCTTGTCGAAGTGCAACACGACTGTTCGACCGTCGGGATCGAACTTGCCGTCGCGGATGTGCATCTTCAGTTCGTGCGCGGTGCAACTCTCCGCCACGTCGATCAGGTCGTCGATCGTATGGGTTTTGCGATGAGCCGCGATGATGGAGAGCTTGGTCCAGCCCAAGCGCTGTGCCCGTTCGACCGGAATGGTCATCTTCTCGAACACCTTGTCGATCTGTGCCAAATGGTGGGCTTTGCGAAGGCCGATCCTCAACTTCTGGGCGACCGTTCTGAATTCGTCGGGATTATCCTCCCGGACTGTCCGCAAGAGGCTCGCCGCTTCGAGGAGGCGTGACTTGCTGTGGTCGATCAGGTCCTGCGGCACCTCCACCGCTGCTTTCTTGATCCCTTCCATCTGTGAAACTTTCGTAGTTGTTGGGACCAGATGCCTATGGGAAAGACGCAGCCGGGCAAGGGATGATCGGACTGTGGCAGCGCATGGGTGTCTGCACTGAGCTTGGTCGGCCCGGCAGTCCCGTGCCCCACCAACGAGGTCGAGACATATCACCCCGATCCTAACGAAAGATGGATTGCAATTAATTGCACAAACCATGAGAGAGACCAGAGCAGCGCCTACAACGCCTCCCGCTGCGCGATCTTAGCGCGCTCGCGCCTGACATATTCGGGGTCGATCAGCTCGATCGCCCGTTGGTGGTAGGGATCGGCGCGTTCAAATATGATGTGCGGACGATACTCAGGCCACAGTCGTTCAAAGCGCGCCATCCACTGCTCCTCCGTCACATGCCATGCTTCGGGGAGGTCTTCATTGAACACGTAGTGCGGAGCAGGAAGAGCTTCCTCGCCATCTCGCTCCCGGCAGAGGGCAATATACTCGGCCATCCGCTCGAACTCGATGTCTCGGGTAGGCCGCGAACGCATCGGGACGATTTGGGTCGATGGCTCCCTGGGAAGAACCACCCGAGACGACTGCGTCGAAGGAAACTGCTTGTCAATGGTCTGGGGAGGCGACGAGCGAGTGCCTGCAATGATCTGGGCGTCAGACCAGCCCCGTGCCCGCCGGTGACGAACGGCGGACGCCGACACGCCCTGCAATTTGGCGATACGGGAGGCCGTGAACACTTCGCCGGCCCGCTGATCGTGGAATGTCAGGGTGTCGCCCTTGTTGTTGTTCTGCGTCCGTTTGTCGGCCCAGCGCACCTTGCCAGGGGCGTATTCGGTATCGGCGTTGTCGATCCTGTCGAGTGTGGCACCGGAGACAGGCATGGGGCCGACGAGCCGAAGGAAGTTCCGAAACTCCCGGAGGTCGGGATGCACGATGTTGCCCCGACGTTTGCTCCGGGTCAGCATGTTCCGATGGGAGTTGGCCTCTGCCCGATATTTCCGCCGAAGCTGCATCTTCGTCAGATGCTGGAGATCATGCACGAACTCGGCATCCTGCATTTTCTCAACGGTGTGACAGGTATGATTGGATTTGCTTATGAGCGTGACATCGCCTGTCGTGGCATAGGCCGGAACGGGCGCGTTTGCTGGCGTTGCGGCGATTTTCTCATCGTCTGCCGATGTCGCGTCATGTGAGAAAATTTCTCCGGCAGCGGACATCGTGTGTGCGGCGGTATTCGGCTTCATAGTGAAGTCCTCCTCTGCTTGCGGTGGAGGAGCGCCGAGTGTAGAGTTCCGCTAACGACCAGCGTCTCTGGCGCTCCCCAAAGCCCTGCCGCGCCAACGGTGGGGCTTTTTGGTATCTGCGTTGTGATCTATGATGATGAGCGTTGAAGGAAAGCGTGGAAAGTGTGCGACGGCCGGTCGGAGGGACTTGAACCGCCGACATGGGGCCGCCAAGTCTGCATCGGTCCTCCGCTACCAACATCCTGTTTGCGGACTTCGCCAAGTCTGGACAATTTCGAGCCAGGTTTGGCTGCTTCTTGTCAATCATCTTGACCGAATAGGCGAGGCTGGATGGTTCTCCTGCCCGCTCGTGCGATCACGAAGTTACGCTGGCGATCCGGCTTCCGGAGCATTAACGGAAGCCGGCTCATGGATTCGGTTCGCCTCATTGCTGCCGAGCCGCCGTCCGTGGATTCCGGCTTTCGCCGGAATGACGGGAGGAAAAGCGAGGCTGATTGGAACCCACCGGCGTTGACAGCGCCGCCGCGCCTCCTTCAGAGGGCTTCGCTGTCGGCACAGGCGGCCCGTCAGGGGTCCGAAGGAGGCGGAATGGACGAGAACGAGGAGGCGGGGATCGACCTGTCGGCGCACCGGCGGGCGAAGATCGCCGTGCCGCCCGACGTCGAGGAGGCGGTGCGCACGCTGATCCGCTGGGCTGGCGACGATCCCGCGCGCGAGGGTCTGGTCGACACGCCCAAGCGCGTGGCGCGCGCCTGGAAGGAATATTGCCAGGGCTATGAAGAAGACCCGGCCTACCATCTGGAACGGACGTTCGAGGAGGTGGGCGGCTATGACGAGATCGTGCTGCTGAAGGACATTCCCTTTCAGTCGCATTGCGAGCATCACATGGCGCCGATCATCGGCAAGGCGCATATCGCCTATCTGCCGCGCGACATGGTGGTCGGTATTTCGAAGCTCGCCCGCGTGCTGCACGGCTATGCCCGGCGCTTGCAGGTGCAGGAGCGGCTGACCGCCGAAGTGGCCGACTGCATCTGGACGCATCTGCGGCCGCAGGGCGTCGCGGTGGTGATCGAGGCCACCCATGCCTGCATGACCGCGCGCGGCGTGCGCACCCCCGGCGTCACTATGACGACCAGCCGGATGATGGGCGTCTTCCGCAAGGACGAGCGCAGCCGCAAGGAAGTGTTGAGCCTGATGGGCCTCTGAGCCGCCGCCCGTTGCTTGCCTGAAACAAGGCTTTACACGACGAATCGGGAGAGTAGTCTTCCGCTCTTCTACGGCATCCAAGGGGGACCGAAGATGAGCTTGGTGGATCGCGCGAAGAATATCCTGCTTCAGCCGAAATCGGAATGGGCCGTCATCGATGACGAACCGGCGACGGTGAACGGTCTTTTTACTGGCTATGCGCTCGTGCTGGCGCTGCTGCCGCTGATCGGCTCGGTATTGGGCGGGCTACTTTTCGGTTCGATGTTCGGGCGTTTCGGGGCAAGCATCGGCGTCGGCTTCTTCCTCGTGACGGGGATCGTCGGCTATATCGTCAGCCTCGCCGTCCTTTACGTGATGATCGTCATCATCGATGCGCTGCTGCCCAGCTTCGACGGAGAGAAGGACCGCGTTCGCGCCGCGAAGCTCGCCATCTATTCGGCGACGCCGATCTGGGTCGTCGGCTTCTTCAGCTTCATTCCGGGGCTCAGCGTGCTGCTGATGCTGATTGGTTTCGCCTACAGCGCCTATCTCTTCTATCTGGGGGCGATCGCGGTCGCGAAGGTGCCGGTGGCGAAGGCGGCGGGCTTCACCGCCGTGACGATCATCATCTGGCTGGTCCTGAGCTGGATTGTCGCCGCGATCATCGGCGCGGCGGTGATGAGCGCTATCTTCGGCGGCGCGATGATGGGAATGGGCGCGCTGTCGCATATGTGAGGGGATCGGGCCGATCCCTCATGGCCCCGGAAGCGCTTTGGGGTTAAGAGAGGGGATGGCCCGTTCTTCCCGATCCTATGACTGGGGTTTTCCCCGCTGGCGCGGCTATGGCGCCTCGCGCGAGGCGACGCAGACTCGCTTGTGCGATCGCCATGGCTGCGATCGGCCGGGCGATCGCCCCGCGCCGAAATCCCCCAACAGCCGCGAACGCTGGTATTTCTGCGAGGAACATGCCGCCGAATATAATCGCGGGTGGAATTATTTCGAAGGTCTCTCGGCGGAGGAGGCGGCCCGGCGCGAGGCGAAGGATCAGCGCGACGCATCCGGCTTCGCCAATTCGGCTTATTATGGCTGGGGCGGCAGCGGCGACGGCAGCCGATCGCGCGACGAGATGCGCGCGCTCGCGGTGCTCGAAGTCGAAACCGATGCCGATTTCGAGACAGTCAAGGCCGCGTGGCGTCGCCTCGCCAAGGCCAACCATCCCGACGTGAACCCCGGCGACCAGGAGGCGGCGGAGCGCTTTCAGGCTGTGCAGGCGGCGTTCGACGTGCTGCGCCGCGCGGAAGAGCGGCGGCAGGGGCAGGGCTGATCGTCAGAGCATGATCGGACCAGGTGAATCGGATCATGCTGATTGTTGTTTTGCGTATCTGCCGATTCGTCAGGCGGAGCCGCCTGACCTGCAAATGCGCTAGCCTGCGTAGCGCTGTGCCGTTGCCCGGATCAGCGCGATCATGTTGGGGATGCCCTGCGTCCGGTTCGAACTGAGCTGGTTCCTGAGATCGAACGGCGCGAGCGCGCTTTCGATGTCGAGCGCGTTGATTTCCTGCGGCGTCCGATCCTGCACCGTCAGCAGGACGAGCGCGATGATCCCCTTGGTGATCGCGGCGTTCGAGTCTGCCAGAAAATGCAGCCGGCCGTCGTCGCGCACCGTCGGATAGACCCACACCGCCGCCGAACAGCCGCGCACCAATGTCGCGTCGGTCTTCAGCGGATCGGGCATCGGCTCGAGCGTGCGGCCGAGATCGATCAGCATGCGATAGCGATCGTCGCTGTCGAGCAGCTCATATTCCTCAAGGGCATCGTCGAGCGTTGGCGCGGAAGTCATGCCCGGCGGGGTATCAGAGCCGACGCGCCGGCAAAAGGGCCGATCGGGCAATCGTTTCGCGAACGTCTCGCAACTAGCACTTTTCAGTCACTTTTGTCCGTCCGGCACGTTAGGGCTGTACGCAGACAACCCTGATCGGAGATGGAGAAGCGATATGGCTTTCGAACTTCCTGCCCTGCCTTTCGAAAAGACCGCGCTCGAGCCCCATATGTCGGCCGAGACGCTCGATTATCACCATGGCAAGCATCACAAGGCCTATGTCGACAAGGTCAATGGCTGGATCGACGAGAAGGGCCTTGGCGGGCTGAGCCTTAGCGAGGTGATCCGCAAGGCGAAGACCGATGGCGACAAGGGCCTCTACAATAATGCCGCCCAGGTCTGGAATCACACCTTCTTCTGGAACTGCCTTGCCGCGCCGGGCAGCAAGCCCTCGGGCGAACTGGAGCAGAAGATCAACGCGACCTTCGGCTCGACCGACGAGCTGCTCAAGAAGCTGGCGGCCGAGGCGGTCGGCCACTTCGCCAGCGGCTGGGCCTGGCTGGTCCTGCGCAACGGCAATCTCGAGATCACGTCGCTGCACGACGCGGATACGCCGGTGGCCTATGACGGCATGAAGCCGCTCCTCACGCTCGATGTGTGGGAGCATGCTTATTATATCGACTATCGCAACGCCCGGCCGAAGTTCGCCGAAAGCGTGCTCGGCAACATCGTCAATTGGGACTTCGTCGCGAAGAATCTCGATGGCGAGGGCGTGAGCCGGGCCGACCAGCAGCAGCGCTGAGCCGCGACGGTCGGCCGGGCACGACGCTGTCACCGACAGCGGTGCCTGGCCGATCGGCTATTGGACATGTCGCGCGAGACGCGATCTGGCGGGCGTTTTGCGCGCCTGCCACTTGGGCGACTCACCGCCTTGTTGCTGGGCGGTGCGGTCGTCTTCTTCTGCCTTGCCGCGCCTGCCGACCTGCTCGTGCGACTCATGGGGGAGGGGGGCTTTTCCCGGCTGAGCGCGCTGCTCTCGCCGCCTTTCGGTGTTGGCGGGCGCGCGCTCATCGCCTTTCTCGTCACCGTCCTGACATTCCTTGTCGTGTGGGTTTCGGGACCCGAGGAAGAGCCGGACGAGCCGGCCGCGTTCGACACTCCGCTTGCACCGGAGGCGCCGCCGCACGTTATGGAACCCGGCGAACCGCTGCGGCCGGCGCGCCTGCCGCCGCCCACTCTCGACGATCCGATTCCCATCCTGCTCACGCGTCTGGAAAGCGGCCTCATCCACCCCGCCGCCTCCGTTCGCTTCCCGGCGTTTCCGAACGACCGGGTTGACTGAAGACGCGATAGCGGCGCCGGCCGCTGCTATGTTCCTGTTATAACGTATGAATGAAATGGCGGGGCGGGCTGCGGCCGTCACGACGGCGCACGCACGGTGCAAATGGCTGTGCTGGCTTGACGGAAAACTATAATGAATGTTACAAAAATCCGCTTGAATCGGGATGCGGCACCGGCTCTTCCGAGCGTCGGGTCCCGAAAAGGGGAGGCGATCCGGCAAGCCCGCCGGGGACGCCAAGAGACAGGCATCTGAAATGTTCGCGCGTGGACGCGACGATTGCGTGCCGGCCGAAGGCCGGGACTTCGGGGAGGGAAATGATGAAGAAGCAGACGTGCGTACGGTTTGGCGGGGTGGCGCTGGGCGCGCTCGCCATGATGATGGCTATGACCCCCGCGCAGGCGCAGGAGGCGACGCCGGCGAGTGACGATACGGGCGCGGTGGCCGACATCATCGTTACGGCGCAGTTCCGATCCCAGCGCTTGCAGGATACGCCGATCGCGATCACCGCGGTTTCGGCCGATACGCTCGACGCGCGCAGCCAGACGAGCGTGCTCGACGTCGGCGCCTTTTCGCCTAACGTGAATCTCACCTCGGCGACCTCGCTGAACGGCAATGCCGTCGCCGCCTTCATTCGCGGCATCGGCCAGAGCGATTCGAGCTTCGCGCTCGAGCCGGGTGTCGGCATGTATATCGACGACGTCTATTATGGCACGACCTTCGGCGCGGTGTTCGATCTCACCGATCTCGACCGGGTCGAGGTACTCCGCGGGCCGCAGGGCACGCTGGCCGGCAAGAACTCGATCGGCGGCGCGGTCAAGCTCTTCTCGAAGAAGCCCGACGAGGCCGGCGGCGGCTATGTCGAGGCCACCTACGGGCGTTACAACCGGATCGACGTGCGCGCGAGCGCCGATTTCAAGATCGCGGAAGGCCTGTTCGCGCGCGTTTCGGGCGTCGAGAAGCATGTCGACGGCTTCTTCAAGGAACTCGATTTCGGCTGCGCCAATCCCGGCCAGGGCATCGATCCCTCGCCGCAGACCGGCGGCGGCAATTGCGTGATCGGCCATGAAGGCGGCCGCGATCTTCAGGCCGCGCGCGTCGCGCTGCGCTATGCGCCCGCGGGCTCGCCACTGGAAATCAACCTGATCGGCGACGTTGCGATCGACAAGTCGGACGCGGTGCCGACGAAGCTCGTCTACGCCAACAATCCCACGGTTCGCAGCTATGTCGCGGGCGATCCCACCGCCGGCATTCCGTTCGACGATCGCTTCATCACCGGCAAGCATAGCTATACCAGCTACGCGACCTTCTCGAACGGCGGCAATTACGACACCGTCTTCGGCTTCCCGACGCAGGTGCTGCCCGGCACCTATACGACGAAGCCCGACAATACGGCGCGCAGCTACGGTTTTTCGGGGACGATCGATTATGCGCTGGGCGACAATCTAAGCCTCAAGTCGATCACCGCCTACCGCCAGGCGAGCGGGCATAACGGCATCGACGTCGATGGTTCACCGCTGTCGATCCTGCTCGAATCCTATTATCAGCGGCACAAGCAGTTCACGCAGGAACTGCGCCTGAGCGGCAAGGTGGGCGACCTCGTCGATTTCACGGTCGGCGGCTATTATTATGATGCCCATGATCTGCTGCGTAACCGCATCCAGATCCCGAACGTCCTTTTCGACTTCCTGAGCGACGATCCCGTCCGCAATCGCAGCGAATCGGTGTTCGCGCATGGCGAATTGCATCTTGCGGACGGGCTGAACCTCGTCGGCGGCCTGCGCTACACGCATGACAAGAAGACCTACACGTTCAGCCGCCGCAACATCGACGGCACGCTGCCTTCGGGCGATCTTTTCACGCCCAACTTCACGGTGGCGGGGCTCGACGGGCTCTCGGCGACTTACAAGAAGGGCCATGTCGATTATCGCATCGGTGTGAATTATCGCTGGAACGATGCGCTGATGACCTATGCGCAGGTGTCCACCGGCTACAAGGGCGGCGGTGTCAATCCGCGCCCCTATGTGCCCGATCAGGTGACGACGTTCGGGCCGGAGAAGCTCACCGCCTATGAGGCAGGCTTCAAGGCTGATCTGTTCGATCGCCTGCTCCGCCTCAACGGTGCGCTCTTCTACAATGATTACAAGGATATCCAGCTCACCCTCTATCGCTGCGAGAATAGCGCCAGCCTGACGTGCAGCATGCCCGCCAATGCCGGCAACGCGCATGTGAAAGGCGCCGAGCTGGAAGTGCTGGCGAACCCTGTACAGGGTCTGACGATCGACGGCTCGCTCGGCTATCTCGATTTCAAATATACCAGCGTCAATCCGGCGACGAACGTGACGATCGACATGATCGCGCCGTTCAACAACAAATGGCAGGCGTCCGCCGGCATCCAATATGAGGCCGATCTGGGCGGATCAGGCACGATCACGCCGCGGCTCGACTGGGCTTACCAATCGAGCTTCTATTATAATGCGATCAACAATCCCTATAACCGGATCGACGGCCGCAGCATCTTCAACGGCCGCTTGAGCTACGAATCGGCGGACAAGGACTGGACGGTCAGCCTTGCCGTCACCAACCTGTTCGACAAATTCTATTATGTCGGGGCGAACGAGAATATGGCCAATTACGGCGTCGTGACCGACGTGGTCGGCCGTCCGCGTGAATGGTCGCTCACCGTCAAGCGGTCGTTCTGAATGTAAGAGTGGGGAAGGGGAGAGGGATTAGTCCCTCCCCCTAACCATTCGGTCCTCAACGCCGGCTTTGGTCGAGCCTATTTTGACAGGCCCGTGACCGGCTGGAAGGAACCCAGGCCGCAACTCGCGCCCCGGCTGAGACCGCCAGTGTGTAGCAGCACGGTGATAATGTCTGTCGAGCAAAGCTGGCTGATCGAGGTCTTGTAGCTGAAGCTTTCCTCGAACCCGAGTTGCGGGCAGCTATTCGGCAATGTGTTGCGATAGACCTTCCCGTCCTTCATGTAGAAGTCGATGATCTGATCGTTGCGCACCCGCGTTTCGCGAATATTGTTGAGCTGGACGCAACTGACCGGCTTGCCCGCCGGCTTGGCGGCGGCGATAGCCTCGGCATTGCGGCTTGCCCTGCTGGCATTGGCCGGGGCGAGGGCGAGAAGCCCGCAGGCGCAGGCGGCGGCGATCGGAATCAGACGCATCTTCAGTCTCCTGTCGGCCCGTCCCTTCGTTACGGGGCAGGGCCTGTGCACGTAACGCACGAGCGGCTATCCGGCTCCGGTCGCGGGTGGGGGCGTCTTCGGACGAAAGGCGCACAGATCACGTACCGGGCACCGCCAACATTCGGGCCGCCGCGCTTTGCATATATAACGGCCATGGAGGATTAACCAGTGATGAGCGTGGCGCCGAAACGGCTTGGGCGTCACCTTCTCCAGCTTCTGCTCGACGGCGAGCGGCGTCTTGCCGGGCGCCAGCCCTGTTCGGTTCGCAACACGGAAAATATGCGTATCGACCGCGATCGTTTCTGCCCCGAACGCGACGTTCATCACGACGTTCGCGGTCTTGCGGCCGACGCCGGGCAGCGTTTCCAGCGCTTCGCGGTCGGCAGGAACCTCGCCGCCATAATCGTCGATCAGCCTTTGCGAGAGGGCGATGACGTTCTTCGCCTTCGTGTTGAACAGGCCGATCGTCTTGATGTGCGCCTTCAATCCCTCTTCGCCCAGCGCGACCATCTTCTCGGGCGTGTCGACCTTGGCGAAAAGCGGCCCCGTGGCCTTGTTGACGCCCACGTCGGTCGCCTGCGCGGAGAGCGCGACGGCGACGAGCAGCGTATAGGGATTGACGTAGCGAAGCTCCGTCTCCGGCGCGGGATTGTCCTCGGCCAACCGGCGATAGAATTCGAAGATGTCGGCCTTGCGCATCTAAAGGCCGAGCACGTCCGCCATCGTGTAGCGTCCGGTGGGTTGCCCCGCGAGCCACAGCGCCGCCTTCACCGCGCCCTTCGCGAAGATACCGCGATTTTCGGCGCGATGGCCCAGCTCGATCCGCTCCCCGTCTGTGGCGAGGATAAGCTGATGGTCGCCCGCGACCGATCCGCCGCGTAGCGAGGCATAGCCGATCGTACCCGCCTCGCGCGCATGCGGGGGTGCGCCGATCCGATCGAAACGGCTCAGCGCCTCGATCGTGGAGCCGCGACCCTCCGCGGCGGCGGCAGCGAGGAGGAGGGCGGTTCCCGACGGCGCGTCGAGTTTGTGGCGGTGGTGCATTTCCAGCACCTCGATATCCCAATCCGGGCCGAGGCGCGCGGCGGCTTCCTCGACCAGATGGCAGAGCAGGTTGATGCCGAGCGACGTGTTCGCGGCCTGTATGATGCCTACCGAACGCGCAGCCTCGTCGATCGCGACATGATCCTCGGGGCGCAGACCGGTAGTGCCGACGACGATCGGCGTGCCCGTCTCGCGGGCGGCAGCAAGATGGGCGGTCAGCGCGGCGGGCGTCGAGAAGTCGATGAGCACGTCGCTCACCTTCGCGAGCGAGCCGGCATCGTCATGCGGACCGATCACCGCGCCCTGGCGGCCGATGCCGCCCGCCACGTCCACACCGAGCGCGCCGGCGGCTTCCGCGATTGCCCGTCCCATGCGCCCTGCCGCGCCTAATATGCCGATCTTCGTCATGCCTGCTTGCCGTTATTCGGGGGAACCGCTTCATGGCGCGCCGGGCCGATCACCGCAACACTATCATGGTCAGGCGACGGCGGGTTCCAGGATGCGAATCGTGCCCGCCTCGGCGTCGATTTCCGTGCGAGCCCCCTCGGGCAGGCTGAACTGGTTGGCGATATGGCCGATCAACGCGCCCTGAAAGGCGGGCACGCCCAGCGGCTCCAGATGTTGTTGCAGCACCTGCGACAGCGTGAAGCCGCCATAAGAGGGGCCGGGCGCGCGGCAATTGACGCACTGGCCAAACACCACGCCCGCGACACGCCGTAGCACGCCGCCCAGCGCAAGCTGGGTCAGTAGCCGATCGATCCGATATTCGGCCTCGTCGACATCCTCCAGAAACAGGATCGCGCCGTCGAAATCGGGTAGATAGGGCGTGCCCATCAGCGCCGCGAGCACAGTCAGGTTGCCGCCGAGCAGCCGCCCGCTGGCCTTGCCCGGCCGGAACGTGCGCGTGCGGCCGGTTCGCTGCACGAGACGATCGTCGGTCGCGACCGGGTTGCTGTACAGCGGCGTCGCGCCCTCGAACGCCAGGGCGTGGAACGAAGTCCACGACAGCTTTCCCCAAGAACTCGCGGCGTTCGGCCCGTGAATGGTCGTGAAGCCAGCGCGCGCGGCGAACGCCATATGCAGCGCGGTGATGTCGCTGAAGCCGATCAGCAGCTTGGGGTGCGCGCGAATCAACTCATAGTTGAGATGGGGCAGGATGCGCGCGCATCCCCAGCCGCCGCGCACCGCGAAAACGGCGCGCACGTTATCGTCGGCATACATGGCGTTGAGATCGGCCGCGCGCGCTGCGTCCGCCCCCGCGAGATAGCCGTAGCGATCGAGGAGGTGGGGGGCTGGCTTGGGGACAAGCCCCATCGCCCTGATCGTTTCCAGAACGATCTTCAGATCGAAGGCGTCGTCGGTGAAGCCCGCCGGCTCGACCAGGCCCACCGTGTCTCCCGGGCGGAGCCGGGGCGGCTTGCGGAGCGCGGGCCGGGCAAGGGCAGCGCCCGGCGATCCGGTCATAATGGCGGCGAGGGAAGCCAGGCCGTAAAGGGCCGTCCGTCTGTCGAGCATCGGCCGTTTCATAGCAGCGCCGACGGCGTATCGCGACTGAAACAATGTCCTGCTCGCCCGGTGATGTAGAGGTGTTCCTGGTGTTCTGATGTCCTCTTTGTCATTCCCGCGGCCGGAATCCATAAGCTGACGCCACGGAATAATCAGGAATCTGTAGATATGGATTCCCGCCTGCGCGGAGATAACGGAAGCGTGTGCGCAAAGTACGCAATTGCAAGTCACTATCAATAGCTATAGAGGGGGCGCCCGACTAGAAGAAAGGGTTCCTTATGATCGTTCGCCGCCTTGCCTGCGCCCTCCTGATAGGGACCATCCTCTCCGGTCCTGCTTTTGCCGAAGGGGCAGCCGAAGCGGGCGATAGCGGGGTCATCGTGGTGACGGGCGAGCGGCAGGAGACTATCGCGTCCGCGGGGACGAAGAGCGCGATGCCGCTTGCCGAAACCCCGCTGTCGGTCAGCGTGATCGACTCGCAGCGGATCGTCGGATTGGGGTTGCAGAACCTCAATCAGGCGCTGCGTTTCGTCGCGGGCGTCACGCCCGAACAGCGCGGAGCGAGCGCGGAGGTGTATGACCAGTTCAAGCTGCGCGGGTTCGATGCGTTGCAATATCTCGACGGCCTCAGGATCTTCGACAGCCCGTCGGGCTATGCCGCGCCGCAGGTCGATATGTCGCGGCTCGATCGGATCGAGGTGGTGAAGGGCCCCGCCTCATCGCTCTATGGGCAATCCGGCCCGGGCGGCCTCGTCGCCTTGTCGAGCAAGCTGCCGCTGGAGGAGGATTCCTATGGCGCGATCAGCGGCACCTACGGCAATTATGACCTCTACCGCATCGATGCCGACGTGGGCGGGAAGCTGGCACCCGATGTCGGTTGGCGCCTCTATGGCAGCGCCAATGGCGCGCATACCCAGCAGAAGTTTGGCAAGCGCGAGCGGCAGACGATTTCGGGCGCGGTCACGCTGGGGCAGGGCAGCGCGACCAGCCTTACGCTGCTCGGCAATTATTCGCACGATCCCTATAACGGCACCTATGGCGTATTCCCCGCCTCGGGCACTTTCATCGCCAACCCGAACGGGCGTCTCTCCACCCATTTCGACGGCGGTGAGCCGGGCAACCGCTATCGGCGCGAGCAGGCGGGGCTCACCTATATCTTCAACCATGATTTCGGAGCGAACTGGCATTTCCGAGCGTCGGGCCGCTATCAATATATCGGTTCAAAGATGGGTATCGCCTACACGACCGGGCTGCTGGTCGCGGACGATCCGACCTCGACGATGTTCGGACGCGCTTCCTATGCGACGCGCGAGCATGTCAACGGCTGGACGTTCGACAATCAATTGACCGGCACGGTCGAAACCGGCCCGGTGACGCACAATCTGCTGTTCGGCGTCGACCGGCAGGTGCTGCACTCCACCGAGGCTTATGCCTTCGGAACCTTCTCCCCGATCAACGCCTATGATCCCGTCTATGGCACCATGCCCGTGCCTCAGCGCCCCGAAGATGTGCCGGGCGCATCAGTCGGCTACACCGCCTATCATCTGCGCCAGCAGGGCCTCTATGCGCAGGACGAGATGGCCTGGGGCGGCCTGCGCGTGACGTTGAGCGGCCGGCAGGATTGGGCGCGGGTGCAGCCGATCGGATCGGATGCCGAGCGTTCGAAGAAATTCACCTGGCGCGCGGGCGCCCTCTACAAGACCGACCTGGGACTTGCGCCCTACGTCACTTACTCCACCTCCTTCCAGCCGCAGAGCGGGCAGGTGCTCAACGCCGACGGTACGCTGGGAGAGGCCAAGCCCTCGATCGGCAAGCAGATCGAGGCCGGTGTCAAATATCAACTGCCCGACACGCAATTCCTTGTCACCGCCGCCTGGTTCGACATCGATCAGACCAACCTGCTCACGTCGGTGCCCAACACCAATTATTCGATCCAGACCGGCAAGGTCAGTTCGCGTGGCATCGAAGTGGAGGCGAACCTGCCACTGCCTTATGGCTTTCAGGCGAATCTCGCCTTCAGCCGGCAGAGCGTGAAGGATGACAAGGGCGGCAGGATATTAGGCGTGGGCCGCGGCAGCGCCACACTCGATCTTGAATGGACGCCGGTGCAAGGGCCGCTGGAAGGCTTTACCGTCGGCGGCGCGGTGCGGCACATCGATCATGTCTATGGCGGCACCTATTTCGACGGCGTCGAATATAATATGCCGTCCTACACGCTGTTCGATGCCCTCGTTCGTTACGATTTGGGCAAGGCCGTTCCTCGCCTCAAGGGGCTGAGCCTGTCGCTCAATGCGACCAACATCTTCGATAAGATCAATATGTCCTGCTATCTGGATTATGGCTGGTGCTGGTACGGCAACCGGCGCACCGTGCAGGGCACGGTCGGCTATCGCTGGTAGACGGATCGGCGGGCGAGGGGCCGGCCTATGCCGGATCGGCCGCCTCCGCTTCGTCCGCCAACATCGCGGTATAACGTTTCAGGAGGTCGGTGGCGCGTGCCTCGATGCTGTCGTTGAAGCGCGCCGCCGGAATGGCGAGGCTAAGCGCACCCGCCGCCTTGCCGTCCACCACCACCGCGCAGCCGATGCCGACGATCCCCGGCGTATGCTCCTCGTGCGTATGGGCGATGCCGGTGCGGCGTATCCGCGCGATCTCGGCCCGGAGCGCGCCTTCATCGACCAGCGTGTTCGCGGTGAAGGATATACGCGGCGCACTGGCGAGATAGTGGGCCAGTTCGGCCTCGTCGAAGGTGGCGAGGATCGCCTTGCCCGCCGAAAAGCTGTGCAGCGGCGCGCGCGCGCCGATCTCGACCGCATAGCGCAGCGCATGCTGGCCAATCTCTGTCACCACCGCCTCGATCTCGAAGTCACGCCGGACGAAGAAGCTCGCCGTCTCGTTGAGTTGCGCGCGCAGCGAGCGGACGAGCGGCGCGGCGCGATCGGCGAGCGTGGCGGGGCCATGGCCTTGCGCAAGCTGGCGCAGCGCCGGTCCGGGTGCGTAGCGGCGCGCTTCGCGGGTGAGATAGCCGCGCTCCACCAGCGTCGTCAGCAGGTAGGCGAGGCTGCTCACCGGAATGGTCAGTGCGCTGGCGATCTCATGTGCCGCCATCGACCGTTCCTGGCCGACCACCAACTCAAGTATATCGAGCGTGCGCATCGCCGACTTTACGGGCGGTGGCGAGGCTGGCGTCTCCTCGCGCCGGGGGGCGCTGCTCATCGCCTGCGCCCTCGCCGGATTGCGTCGTCGTATCTTGCGCCTGAAGTCGCCATCATCTGTCCCACGAAAGTTCATCATCATGAATTTTTCAAGAGAGTGATGGCAGGCCCGCGCGTCCTGTCAAGATTGTTGATCGTGTAACGGCAGGGCGGCGCCCCCTCAATAGTTCGACATGATCGCGAGGCTGGGCGCGTCGAGCGGCTTGCCCTGACGTTGCAATTCGAGTTCGCGAGCGCGCGTCTTGCCCTGCTCATCGATCAGGAAAGCGTGGATCGCATCGATGTCGCGGGCGGAGAGCAGATCGTCCCAGCGCGGCATGCCGGCGGGAACCAGCGCGCCGTTCAGCACGATCTCGTTGAACGCCTGATGGACCTCCGGTGACAGGCGGCGCAGGTCCGGGCTGATCGAGTGCGGCTGGTTCGAATGGCACATCGCGCAATTCGAATAAAAGAGCGCCCGGCCCTGATCGATCGTCGCCGGCGTTACCCCCGCTGCCTGCGCGGGGGGCGCAGGTGCGACGGTCAGCGGCGGCAGCGGATCGGGCAACGGCACCGTCTTGCCGTCCAGCCGGAAGACGAGAAGGCGGTTGGCGTTCCCATATTTATAGGCGGCGCTGTAGGGCGGCACATAGGGCCAGCCGCCGCCGCCCCAGCCGGTCGCCACCGCAACATATTGCACGCCGTTCAGCCGATAGGTCATCGGCGCGGCGAGCATCGACGAACCCGTCTCGATCCGTTTCAGCAGCTTGCCGGTCGCAGCGTCGCGGACGCTGAAGCGGCCGGCCAGATCGCCCTGGAAGATGAGGCCGCCCGCCGTCGCGAGCACGCCCGCGCGATCCTGCCAGCCCTGCATCGGCACCGACCAGCGCGTCTTGCCGGTCAGCGGATCGATCGCCCGCAATTCGGACGTCGCCGGATTTTTGCGGACCTCCGCCATTTCAGGCAGCGCCTCCACCTGCTTGCGAATGGCGGGCGGCAATGTGGGCAGCGCGGCCACCAGATCGGGCGTGAAGATCAGCGACGCTTCGGTGTTCAGCGCCTGTTGCCGGTGCCGGGTCGACCCCGGATCCTTCATCATCAGATTGCCCATGTCGAGCATCGACGCGAAGAACAGGCCGTTCTTGCTGTCATAGGCGGCGGGATACCAGTTGCGCGCGCCCGCCGTCGCCGGAAAGACGATCTTCGGCCCCTGGCTGAAATCGGCGCGATCGGGGGTCAGCGTCGGGCGGCCGGTCTTCGGGTCGAAGCCGCTCGTCCAGTTCGCGCGCACCAGTTGGCTGATGCGCAGCGGCTTGCCCGTCTTGCGATCGATCACGAAGAGGAAGCCGTTTTTCGGCGCGTGCAGGATCACCTTCCTGTCCTGCCCGTCGATCCGCATGTCGGTGAGGATCATCGGCTGGGTGGCGGTGAAGTCCCAGCTATCCTCGGGCGTTTCCTGATAGGCCCATTTGAGCGTGCCCGTCTTCCGGTCGAGCGCGACGATCGAGGAGAGATAGAGATTGTCGCCGCCGCCGGGCGAGCGCATCTCGGCCGAGTAAGGACCACCATTGCCGGTGCCGATATAGACGGTGTCGAAATCGGGGTCGTAGTTGATCGCATCCCACGGCGCGCCGCCGCCGCCAACGTCCCAGCGGCTCTCGGGCGACCAGGTCTTTACCGCCGCTTGGAGCGCCGGGCTCGTCTGCGGGCCGAGCGCGGGATCGCGCGGCACGACATAGAAGCGCCACGCCTCGCTGCCGTCGGCGATATGATAAGCGGTGACGTAGCCGCGCACGTCATATTCGGCGCCGGCATTGCCGAGAATGACGAGATCGCCCGCCACCTCCGGCGCACCCGTCGAGGTATAGCCGCGCTTGTGATCGACGATCGTATCGACCTTCCAGAGCACTTTTCCGCTTTTCGCGTCGAGCGCATAGAGCATGCCGTCCAGCGCGCCGACGAAGACTTTCCCGTCCTTGACGGCCACGCCGCGATTGGCCTGATCGCAACAGGCGGAGCGGTTCACCTGCATGTCGACATCGGGCTCGAACGTCCATAATTCGCGCCCCGTCGCCGCATCGAGCGCATAGACGCGGCCGAGATTACCGCTGGTGTACATCACCCCGTCGATCACCACCGGCGTCGCCTCCTGCACGCGGCCGGTGCCGAGATCGTAGGACCAGGCGAGGCCGAGCCGGCCGACATTCGACCGGTTGATGTCGGCGAGCGATGAGAAATGCGACTTGCCCACATCGCCGCCGGGATAGGGCCAATCCACATTCGGCAATGCGGTCACCGCCGCGCTCATCTGCTGGCCCAGAAGCAGCGCCGACAGCCCGATACCGGCGCCGATAGCGGCGGGCCACCGCCGTCCCGAATTGAGGATCAGCCGAATCGCGTGCATGTCAGTCCCTCCCGCTCGTCCCATGTTTTGCCCGTGTTCGGGGCGTTGCACGTCGTAACATATGTTGCAATATGCTGCCGGGTGGCGGAGTGCGATTTTCCTGTTGCTCCGCCATATGACCAAAGCTGGTTGCGGCCTGTCACCTTTGATCGTAACGCTCGTTCAAATTGAAAAGAGTGATGGAGAGTGGCTTTGGATAAGGCGGCCTATGACCGTTATCTCGCGGCGTTCAACGCGCGCGACTATGATGCGGTGCTCGATTTCTATGCCGACCGGTTCGAGTTGAGCTTCCTCGGCTATGTCTTTCGCACGCGCGAGGATGTCCGCAATTTCTACGCCTTCCTTCACGCGCATGTCGCCGAACATATCATCCTTACCGCCTTCGTATCGGACGAACGGATGGTCGCGCTGGAAGCCGACGTGCGCCTCGAAGGCATTACCGACCTGACGCCCGAGATGACGGCCGCCGCCGGTTTTCCGAAGCTCGCCCCGCTCGCACGCGGGCAGGTCATCACCATTCCGCAGCTGATCCATTACCATCTTGAGGATGGAAAGATCGTGCGCGTGTTGTGCGCGGTTTTCGAAACCTGAGGCGGCGCCGTCGCGCGGAGACGGGCAGGGTGCAACTTGACTCGCCCACGCGGTACACGCACTTCGCCTTTTACCCCCTCTTACATGCAGGTTGACGGTGAGCATTCAGCAAGACACGAGCCAGGACCGGTCGAGCCTCCTCGAAAGCATCGATCGCACGCAGATCCTGCAGAATCTGCTCAAGCTGAACAATCGGCTGCTGGCGCCCTTTTCTACGCATCTGGAAAAACGCCACAAGATCAGCCTCAACGAGTTTCGCGTGCTGATGCTGATCGGCGACCTCGGCACCACCGCCTCGCATGAGCTGGCGGAGCGGCTGGGCGTCAACACCATGGCGGTCAGCCGCGCGGTCGGCTCGCTCAATCGCCATGGCCGGATCAGCGTCGACGTCGATCCGATGAGCCGGCGCCGCAAGGTGCTGCGCCTGACCGAGGAGGGGCGACGGCTCTATGCGGAGATGACGCCGACGACGGACGGCGTCTCGGCCTATTTGTTCGAAGCCCTGCGGGCTGACGAGGTGCTGGCGTTCAATCATTATGTGCAGACGCTGACCGCGCGACTGGAAGCGCGCGACGAGAAAGGCCGATCGATCTTCCTCGAACGCACCCGCCCCGACGCCGGAAGCGACGACAGCGCGGCTTGACTCGATCGAATAATAACGGATGATATGAACCGACGAGCGAACGATCACCGTCGCCGATAGAAGGGGCGTGCCATCGTCCCGGCGGGAAAATGAGGGGGCCGATGCGGTTCAAGGGCAAGATTGTTCTGGTGGTCGGCGGCAATAGCGGGATCGGCCTCGCCGCCGCCCGGGGCTTCGCGGCGGAAGGCGCGCATGTCTTCATCGCCGGCCGCGATCCGAAGACGCTGGCGGCGGCCGAGGCGGAGATCGCGGGATCGGTCGCGTTTCGGTGCGACATCGCCGATCCGGCTGCGATCGAGCCGGTGGTGGAGGCGATCCGCGCGCGGCATGGCCGGCTCGATATCCTCTTCGTCAACGCCGGCATCGGCACCTTCGCCACCATCCGCGACGTGACGCCGGCCTTGTGGGACGAAGTGCATGCGGTCAATCTGCGCGGGTGCTTCTTCGCGGTGCAAAAGGCGCTGCCGCTGATGGGGAAGGGCGGCGCGATCGTCATCACCGGATCGATCGGCGCGGTGCTCGCCGTGCCGGGCAATGCGATCTATGCCGCCGCCAAGGCCGGCCTGCGCGCCGTCGCGCGCGCGCTCGCAGTCGAGCTGGTAGGCGAGGGCATCCGCGTCAATATGGTGAGTCCGGGGCCCACCGAGACGCCGATCATCAACCGCAATGTCGGCATGGACGCGGCCGAGGTGGACGGCCTGCGGCAACAGATGATCGCCGCGGTGCCGATGAAGCGGATGGGTGAGGCGGACGAGATCGCGCGCGCCGCGCTCTTTCTCGCCTCCGACGAAGCCAGCTTCATCACCGGCGTGGATCTGTTCGTCGACGGCGGTTGCGTCGAGCTTTGATATCGCACCCCGGGGTGCTCTGAAAAATCGGGAGAGGGACCATGATTATCGTGACCGGCGCTTCGGGCGCGTTCGGACGGGCCGCGGCCGAGCGGTTGATGGAGCTTGTACCTGCCAACCAGCTTATCCTCACCTCGCGCACGCCCGCGAAACTCGGCGATCTCGCAGCACGGGGCGCCAAGGTCCGTTTCGCCGATTTCGACCGGCCCGAGACGCTAGATGAGGCGTTCGCCGGCGGCACGAAGATGCTGCTGATCAGCACGGCGCGCGTCGGCAGCCGTGTCGGCCAGCACAAGAATGCTATCGATCGCGCGGTGGCGGCCGGGGTGCGCCATATCGTCTACACGTCGATCATCGGCGCGGCCGAGGCCGCCAATCCGGCGCTGGTGAAGCGCGATCACCGCGCCACCGAGGAACTGATCGAAGCATCGGGCGCGGCGTGGACCTTCCTGCGCGACAGCCAATATGCCGAGGCGATCGCCGGCGCGGTGACGCCCGGCGCTCTGGCGAATGGCCGCTTGCCGGACAACGCCCATGACGGGCAGATCGCCTTCGTCTCGCGCGACGATTGCGTTGCCTGCGCGGCGGGCGTCCTCTCGCAGGACGGGCATGAAAACCAGACCTACGATATTACCGGGCCGGAATTGCTGACGTTCCCCAAGGCGATGGCGATCGCGAGCGAGATCACGGGCAAGCCGATCGACGTCATCCCGGTGGATGACGAGCAGATGTTTGCCCATTTCGATTCGCTCGGCATTCCGCGCGTCGCGTCCGACGACGTACCCGATGGCCCGATTCCGTGGAGCAGCGACGATATGGTGACGTTCGGCCAATCGATCCGCGAGGGCTTTTTCAACAAGTTGACCGATCATGTCGAGCGGATCACCGGCCGGAAGCCCAAGCCGCTGCGCGAGGTAATGCTCGCCTATCGGGACACCTGGCCCGTCTGACGGGCTATCGCAGCCCGCCCCCGATGGCGCGGTACAGTTCTACCATATTGGCGTTTGCCGCCAATTCGACCGCGACGACGTTCTGCCGTGCGCCATAGAGGGTCTGCTGCGCAGTCAGCGTGGTGAGATAGCTGTCGGTGCCGAGACGGTAGCGCCCTTCGGCGATGGTGAGGCTTTCCGCCGCCGCTTTCGCCAGCGCGCGCTGCGCGTCCACCTGCTCGTCGATCGTGGCGCGCCGCGCAAGCGCGTCGGCGACTTCGCGGAAGGCAGTCTGGATCGCCTTTTCATAGGTGGCGAGCGCCGCGTTGCGCGCCGCCTCGGCCGATCGCACGCCCCCCCGTATCGCGCCGGCATTGAAGATCGGCTGGACGATCGAGGGGTTGAAGGACCATGTGCCCGTGCCCGCGCCGAACAGGTTGGAGAGGCCGCCGCTGGCGGTGCCGAGCGCGGCGGTCAGGGAGATGGTCGGGAAAAAGGCGGCCCGCGCTGCGCCGATATTTGCATTCTGTGCGATCAGCAGATGTTCGGCGCTGCGCACGTCGGGGCGGTTGAGCAGGATCGCCGAGTCGAGCCCCACAGGCAGCGCGCTCCGCGTCGCGGGCGTCAGTTGCGCGGGCAGCAGTTCGTCGGCGACCACCGCGCCGACGAGCAGGTTCAGCGCGTTCCTGTCCTGCTCGACATCGGTGGTGAAGGCGGCGATGTCGGCGCGCGCCTGTTCGTAGCTCGTCCGCGCCTGCCGCGTGTCGAGGCCCGAGGCGACGCCCAGGCGTTGCCGCGCCTGCGTCAGATCGAGCATCTTCTGTTGCGCGGCGAGCGTTTCCTGCGCGATCCTGAGATGATCCCGATCGGCCGCGAGCGTGAGATAGGCGCTTGCCACTTCGGCGATCAGGCTGATCTGCGCGGTCTTGCGCGCCTCGTCGGTCGCCAGATACTGCTCGAACGCCGCCTTGCTGAGGTTGCGCAATCGGCCGAACAGATCGATCTCGAACGCCGAAAGGCCGATGCCGGCGCTATATTGTTCGGTGGTGCGATCGCTGCCGCCGTTATTGTTGGGCGTACTGGCGCTGCGCCGTTGGAAGGTGGCGCCGGCATTGGCCGAGAGGGCGGGAAACTGGTCCGCCCGCTGGATCCGATATTCGGCGCGTGCCCTGGCCACATTGGCGACGGCGACGCGCAGATCACGATTATTGTCGAGCGCGCGCGCGATCACCTGCCGCAACTTCGGATCGGTGAAGAAATCCTGCCAGCCTATGTCGGCGGGATTGGCGGCCGCCCTGCCCTCGGCGTGCGGCAGGGCAGGGGGAATCGGCGCCTGCGGCCGGGTATAATGCGGCGCAAGGTCGCAGCCGCCGAGCAGCAGCGGCAGGAGGACAGCTAGGCGGCTGGGGCGAGGCATCTCAATTCTCCCCGGCGGGCGCGTGCTTGACGCCGCGGCCGAGTATCCGGTTCACCAGCACGAAGAAGAGCGGCACGAAGAAGATGGCGAGTATCGTCGCCGAGATCATGCCGCCGACGACGCCGGTGCCGATATCGTGTCGGCTCGCCGCGCCCGCGCCGGCCGAGATCACCAGCGGCATCACGCCGGCGATGAAGGCAAGCGAGGTCATCAGGATCGGGCGCAGGCGGATACGTGCGCCCTCGATCGCGGCCTCGCGCGGCGATTTGCCCGCGCGCCGTTCGGTTTCGGCGAACTCGACGATCAGGATCGCATTCTTGGCCGAAAGACCGATCGTGGTGAGCAGCCCCACCTGGAAGAAGATGTCGTTGTTCAGCCCACGCAGCGTCGCCGCGAGCAGCGCGCCGATCACGCCGAGCGGGATCACCAGCATCACCGCCGTCGGGATCGACCAGCTTTCGTAAAGCGCCGCGAGGCACAGGAAGATGAAGAAGATCGACGCGGCGTAGAGCAGCGGCGCTTGGCCCGAGGAGAGTTGCTCCTGATAGGAAAGGCCGCTCCAGGCGATGCTGTAGGCCGGATAATTCGCCGCGAGCTTCGCCATCTCCTCCATCGCGGTGCCGGAACTGGTGCGCCCCGCGCCGGAGCCCTGTATCTCTATCGCTGACAGGCCGTTGAAGCGCTGCAGCACCTGCGGCCCCATCCGCCATGTCGCCTCGGCAAAGGCCGAGAAGGGCGCCATATTGCCGCTCGATCCCCGCACGAACCAGTTGTCGATATCCTCGGGTGCGGAGCGATAGGGCGCGTCACCCTGCATGTAGACGCGCTTCACCCGCCCGCGATCGATGAAATCGTTGATGTAATTGCCGCCCCATGCGCTCGACAAGGTGGAATTGATGTCGGCTTGGGCGAGGCCGAGCGCGCTCGCCTTCGCCTGGTCGATTTCGATATGAAGTTCGGGCTTGTCCTCAAGGCTGTTGATGCGCACCGAGGAGAGCTTGGGATTGTCGGCGGCATCGGCGAGCAATTTTTTCTGTGTTGCGATCAGCTTCTCGCGCCCTTCGGAACTTGCGTCCTGTAGCCAGAAATCGAAGCCGCCGGTCTGGCCGAGGCCCCGGATCGGCGCGGGCGAGAGAAAGTTCACCTTGGCCGTGCGCAGCCCCCGAAACGCCTTGTTCGCGCGCGCGATGATGCCGGCCGCACTGTTTGCCGCGCCGTGGCGCTCGTCCCATGGCTTGAGCTGGACGAAGCCCTGGCCGGCATTCTGGCCGCTGCCGGCCTGGCTGTTGCCGAACACCAGGAAGACGCCGTCGACCGTATCCTTCTCCTTCTCGCGGAAATAGCGCGCGATCTGATCGCCGACCTCGAGCGTGCGGGACTGCGGCGCGCCCGAAGGCAAGGTGAACTGGATCGATATCTGGCCCTGATCCTCCTGCGGCAGGAAGCTGGTCGGCATGAAATGGAAGAGGATCGCCACGAGCGCGATGACGACGGCGAAGCCGAACAGCCACCGCCGCGGCCGCTCGATCACCTTGGTCAGCCTCGCGCGATACCGCTCCTGCGCCTTTTCGAAATTGGTGTTGAACCAGTGGAAGAAGCGGCCATGGCTGTCATGGTCGATCGGCTTCAGGAACGTCGCGCAGAGCGCTGGCGACAAGGTCAGCGCGACGAGCACCGACAGAGCCATCGCCGCCGCGATCGTGATCGAGAACTGCTTGTAGATGACGCCGGTCGAGCCGCCGAAGAAGGCCATCGGCACGAACACCGCGCCCAGCACCAGCGCAATGCCGATCAGCGCGCCGCTGATCTCGCCCATCGATCGGATCGTCGCGGCCTTCGCGTCGAGTTTCTCCTCATGCATCACCCGTTCGACATTCTCGACCACGACGATCGCGTCGTCGACGAGCAGGCCAATGGCGAGCACCATGCCGAACAGGGTGAGCGTATTGATCGAGAAACCGGCGATGGCGATCACGCCGAACGTGCCGAGCAGCACCACCGGCACCGCGATCGCGGGGATCAGCGTCGCGCGCCAGCTTTGCAGGAACAGGAACATCACCGCGACGACGAGGATGATCGCCTCGATCAGCGTCTTCACCACTTCGGTCACGGAAATCTTGACGAAGGGCGTCATGTCGCGCGGGTAGGCGACCTTCAGGCCATGCGGGAAATTCTTCGCCAGCTTGTCCACCGTGGCGCGGACGTTCTCGGCGGTCTGGAGCGCGTTGGCGCCGGGGGCGAGCTGGACGGAGATGCCGGTTGCGGGATGGCCGTTGAATTGCGTGCTGGTGGTGTAGCTTTCGGAGCCCATCTCCACCCGCGCGACATCGCGGACGCGGACCGATGAGCCGTCGGGCTGGGTCTTGAGAATGATATTCTCGAACTGTTCGGGCGTCTGGAGGCGCGACAACGCCGTCACCGTCGCCGTGAGCGCCTGGCCCTCTGCCGCCGGCAACTCGCCCAACTCGCCCGCCGTCACCTGCGTATTCTGCGCCTGGACGGCCTTTTCGACGTCCGACGGCATGAGCTGATAGGCGTTCAGCTTGTGCGGATCGAGCCAGATGCGGATGGCATATTGCGCGCCGAACACATTGAACTCGCCCACGCCGTTCACGCGGCTGACCGGGTCCTGGATATTGCTGACCAGATAGTCGGATATGTCGACGGTCGAGCGCTGATCAGTCTCGTCATAGACGGCGATCACCATCAATTGGTCGACATTGCTCTTGCGGACGGTGATGCCCTGCTGCTGCACTTCCTGCGGCATCCGGCTCAGCGCCTGGTTGACGCGGTCCTGCACCTGTACCTGCGCGGTGTCGGGGTTGGTGCCCTTGGCGAAGGTGATCGTGATCCGCGCCTGCCCCGACGAGCTGCTCGTCGAGGAGAAATAGAGCATATTGTCGATACCGCTGAGCTGCTGCTCGAGTATCTGGGTGACGCTGTCCTCGACCGTCTTGGCCGAAGCGCCGTTATAATTGGCGCGAACGTTGATCGTCGGCGGCGCGATATCGGGATATTGCGCGACGGGCAGGGTGAAGACGGCGATGGTGCCGAGCGCCATCACCATGATGGCCAGCACCCAGGCGAAGATCGGTCTTTCTATGAAGTAGCGGGGCAGCATCTCAGCGCGGATTGATCGCGGTGGGCGATGCGGCGACGGGCTTCACCGTCATGCCGACCCGGATATTCTGCAAACCATCGACGATCAGGCGATCCCCCGCCTTCAATCCTCCCGTCACCAGCCAGCGATTGCCGATCGCGCGGCCGAGCGTCAACGCCCTCTGCTCGACACGATTGCCCTTGCCGACGACGAGTGCGGTCGCGTTGCCCGTCGGATCGCGGGTGACGCCGCCTTGCGGCACCAGCATTGCCTCACGCTTGATGCCCTGCGTGACGATCGCGCGCACATACATGCCGGGCAGCAGCATGTCCTGCGGGTTGGGGAAGGTCGCGCGCAGCGTCACCGTGCCGGTCGTCTCGTCGACATCGATATCGGCGAAGGCGAGCCGGCCCGTCTGCGGGTAGGATGTCCCGTCGTTGAAGCGCAGCCGCACCTCGGCCGAGGAGGGCGCGACGCCCCCGCTGGAAAGCGCGCGGCGCAACGCCAGGTAATCGTCGCCCGACTGGGTGAGGTCGACATAGATGGGGTCGAGCTTCTGGATCTTGGCCAGCGGATCGGCCTGGCTGGCCGTCACCAGTGCGCCCTTGGTCACGCTCGATCGGCCGACCCGGCCCGAGATCGGCGCGGTGACGGTGGTATAGGCAAGATTGGTCTCTGCCGCGGCGAACGCCGCGCGATTGGCCTCCACCTCGGCGAGCGACTGGCGATAGGCGGCGCGGGCGTCGTCCACCTCCTGCTGGCTGACGCCCTCGATCTTGATGAGCTGGGCGTAACGTTCCGCCTTCTGCTTGTTGGCCGCAAGCGTGGCCTGCGCCGTGGCGATATTGGCCTTGGCCTGATTGGCCGCGGCCTCATAGAGCACGGGATTGATCCGGTAGAGCGGCTGGCCGGCCTTCACGAACGAGCCTTCCTTGAACAGCCGTTCGGTGATGATGCCCGAAACCTGGGGACGGACCTCGGAGACTTCGGACGGATTCGTGCGGCCCGCCAGCTCGGTGGTGAGCGTCACCGCTTCGGGCTTCACCGTGAAGATGCCGACCTCGGGGGCTTTCTGCTTCGGCTTTTCGCCACTCTGGCAGCCAGTGAGCGCAAGGAAGAAAGCAAGCACGCAGAAGGGCAGGCCCCACTGGCTTGCGTGGGCAGGACGCCGGATCGGAGAGTCGTCACGCCGATCCGGCGCAGCCCACTCTGTTTTCATATATGCGCGACCTTTCGCTTGCGGCTGGTTCGAGGGAGGCGCTCCGGCCGCTCCGCCGCGGGGCCCTTAACACTTACAATATGTTCAGGTGTGTCAAAATTGACATAAACGACAAGCCGCCCCTCAAAACGCCCGGGAACGGCTTTTTCCTACACGCTGGCTCTTGACTCTTTCGCGACGTGGAGAAAAATAGAACATATCAGGAACATTCAAACATGCGCGAGTCGTTGCAAACTCTTTCCGCGCTCAGGCGGACTATTGCCAGGATCGAGTCGCAGCGGCCGGCGGAGGCGCCCCGGCTGGTGGCGCTTGGCCATGCACGCATCGACGCGGCGCTTGGCGGCGGGCTGATGGCGGGGCGGCTGCACGAGATTTTCGCCGGCGAAGCGGCGGATGCGAGCAGCGCGGCCGGCTTCGCGCTGATGTTGGCGACGCGGCTCATGCAAGGGAAGGGTGCGATCTTGTGGCTGCGCGCCGAGGAGGGCGAGGCGCGCGGCGGGCGGCTCCATATGCCGGGGCTGGCCGAGCTGGGTTTCGATCCCGGCGCGCTCATACTCGGCGTCCTGCCCGACACGCTGGCCTTGCTGCGTGCGGCGGCGGAGGCGGTGCGGTGCCGCGAGATCGGGGTAGTGGTGCTCGAAATAGGACGGAAGCCGCGCGCCCTGGACCTGACGGCGAGCCGGCGGCTGGCGGTCGCGGCCGAAAAATCGGGCGTGACCGCGCTCCTGCTCCGCACCGAAGCGGAGCCTGCGCCCAGCGCCGCGCAGACGCGCTGGGCGATCGCCGCCGCGCCGTCTGTGCCGCTGGAGGCGAATGCGCCGGGGCTCACCATGCTGGAAGCCGCCTTGTTGCGACAGCGCGCCGGGATCGGGGGCCTGCGCTGGCGAGTGGAGTGGGATCGTGACCGACTATGTTTCCGGGAACCGGTGCTTTCTGGCCTTGTGGTTCCCCTTCCTGCCGGCAGACCGGCTGCGGCGGGCGCGGGGCAGCCCCTCCGCCGCACCGGCTGACGCGCCGACCGTCTTCGTCGAGAAGCAGCGCGGCGCGATGCGGCTGGCGGCGGTGGACGCGGCGGCGCAGGCGCTGGGCCTTGCCCCCGGTCTTGCGCTCGCCGATGCGCGGGCGCGCCTGCCCGATCTTGTCGTGGTCGACCATGATCCCGAGGCGGACCTGCGCCTGCTGGAGCGGATCGCCGACATCTGCGATCGCTATACGCCGATGGTGGCGCTCGATCCGCCCGACGGGCTGGTGCTGGACATCAGTGGTTGCGCGCATCTCTTTGGCGGCGAGGCGGGGCTGATCGCCGATTGGGAGGCGCTGGCGGCGCATCTCGGCCTGCGCGTGCGACCCGCACCGGCGGCGACGCCCGAGGCGGCGCAGGCGCTCGCGCGTTTCCAGACGGTGCCCGCGCCTGACGAGCAGGCCGCCTTGCGCCGCCTGCCGGTCGCGGCGCTGCGCCTTTCGGGCGAGACCGTTCTTGCCCTGCGCCGCGCGGGGTTGAAGACGATTGGCGATCTCGCCGCGCGCGCCTCCGCGCCGCTCTCCGCGCGATTCGGCGAGAAGACGACGGCGACGCTCGCCCGGCTGTTGGGAATGCGCGATAGCCGCATCGTGCCGCGCCGTCCGCTTCCCGCTTTAATTGTCGAACGCCGTTTCGCCGAGCCGATCGCACGGGTCGAGCAGGTGCTCACATGTCTGGATGACATGTCGGCCGAGGCTGGCCGCGCGCTTGAAGCGCGCGAGGCGGGCGGGCGGCGTTTCGCGGCGCGGCTGTTCCGCAGTGACGGCGCGTGGCGCGACCTACGGGTCGAGACGGGGCTGCCGACGCGCGATCCCACCGTGCTGGCGCGCCTGTTCCGCGAGCGGATCGAGGCGCTGGCCGATCCGCTCGATCCCGGCTTCGGCTTCGATCTGATCCGGTTCGCCGTGCCGGTGATCGAGCCGCTCGCGCCCAGCCAGTTGCGGCTGGAGGGCGGCGCGCTGGCCGAGGGCGAACTAGCCGCCTTGCTCGATCGGCTGGGCACGCGGCTGGGGCGGGGGCGCTTCCGCCGTTTCCGCCCGCGCGACACGCATGTGCCTGAGCAGGCGGCGCTGGCGCTGCCGGCGGTGATAGCCGCCGCGCCGGTCGCCTGGCCCCGGCCCAAGGCAGGCGAGCCGCCGTTGCGCCCGCTCCACCTCTTCGATCCTCCGCAGTCGATCGAGGTGATGGCCGAGGTGCCCGACGGCCCGCCCCATCGCTTCCGCTGGCGCCGCGCGATGCATGAGGTGACGCGCTATGAGGGGCCCGAGCGGCTGGCGGCCGAATGGTGGCGGCGTGATGACGGCACGCCGGGCCTGACGCGCGATTATTATCGCGTGGAGGATGTGCGCGGCCGCCGCTTCTGGATCTTCCGCCACGGCCTCTACGGCAGCGAGGCGGAACACCCCGGCTGGTATATGCACGGCCTGTTCGCATGAGCGGCTTTGCCGAGATGGTCGCCGCGACCAATTTCTCCTTCCTGCGCGGCGCATCGCATCCCGCCGATCTGGTCGCCCAGGCAATCGCGCTCGAACAAGCGGGGATCGGGATTGCCGATCGTAATAGCGTGGCGGGCGTGGTGCGCGCCTATGACGCCCTCAAGCAGGCGCGCGAGAAGCGGCGCGCGGAATTGTTCGAGGAGGTCGAGTTCAAGCTTGCCGTGGGCGCCCGCCTCGTTTTCGCGGACGATACACCCGACATCGTCGCCTATCCCGCCGATCGAACGGGTTGGGGCAGGCTCTGCCGCCTGCTGACGCTCGGCAAGGCGCGCGCTCAAAAAGGTGATTGCACGCTCTATCTCGACGATCTGCTGGCGCATAAGGAAGGGCTGTTGCTGATCCTGGTGCCACCCGAGGAGGAAGAAGCGGCGGCGCCTGTGCTCGAACGGCTGGCGGCAGTATCGCCCGGCGCGGTCTGGCTCGCTGCGACGATGCGCTATCGGGGCGACGATCGCCGCCGTCTCGCCCGGCTCAAGCGCCTTGCCGAGACGCAGGGCGTGCCGCTGCTCGCCACCAACGACGTGCTCTACCACGCGCCCGAACAGCGGCCGTTGCAGGATATCCTCACCTGCATTCGCGAGAAGTGCACGATCGACGAGGCGGGCCGTCGGCTAGAGGCCAATGCCGAGCGGCATCTGAAAGCCCCGGCCGAGATGGCGCGCCTGTTCCGCGACGTGCCCGAGGCGGTGGCGGAAAGCCGACGGCTGCTCGATCGCATCGCCTTCTCGCTCGAACAATTGACCTACGAATATCCGCACGAGCCGGTGCCGCCCGGCTGGGCGCCACAAGACTGGCTGGAGGAGTTGGTACGCCGCCGGCTTCCTTGGCGTTATCCCGAAGGAACGCCGAAAAAGGTATTGAAATTATTGAAGGAAGAGTTCACGCTGATCCGTGATCGGAACTATGCGCGCTATTTCCTGACGGTCCACGATCTCGTCCGCTTCGCCGAGAAGAAGGCCATCCTTAATCAGGGGCGCGGGTCGGCGGCCAATTCGGCTGTCTGCTACATACTCGGCATCACCGCGGTCGATCCGATGCGGTTCGATCTGCTGTTCAGCCGCTTCGTCTCCGAGGAGCGGAACGAGCCGCCCGATATCGACGTCGATTTCGAGCATGAACGGCGCGAGGAGGTGATCCAGCATATTTACGAACGCTATGGCCGCCACCGCGCCGGGATCGCCGCGACCGTCATCCACTATCGTGCGCGCAGCGCGGTGCGCGACGTGGGTAAGGCGCTAGGGCTGAGCGAGGATGTGACGGCGCGGCTGGCCGACACGATCTGGGGCAGCTGGGGTTCGGCCGTCGACGACCGCAAGGCGCAGGAAGCGGGCATGGACGCGGACAATCCGACGATCCGCCGACTAATCGATCTTTCCTCGAAATTACTGACGTTTCCGCGTCACCTTTCGCAACATGTCGGCGGTTTCGTGCTGACCGAAGGACGGCTGGACGAGACGGTGCCGATCGGCAACGCCGCGATGGACGATCGCACCTTCATCGAATGGGACAAGGACGACATCGACGCGCTCGGCCTGATGAAGGTCGACGTGCTGGCGCTCGGCATGCTCACCTGCATCCGCAAGGCCTTCGATCTGATGCGCCTGCACCGCCTTGGCGATTATGCGCTCGCTACCATCCCGGCCGAAGAGTCCGTCGTCTATGACATGCTGTGCAAAGGTGACAGCATCGGCGTGTTCCAGGTGGAAAGCCGGGCGCAGATCAATATGTTACCGCGCCTTGCTCCCAGAAAATTTTATGATCTTGTCATTCAGGTCGCGATCGTCCGTCCGGGGCCGATCGAGGGCGACATGGTCCATCCCTATCTGCGCCGTCGTGCCAAGCGGGAGAAGGTGGACTATCCGGCCCCCGCGCCCGAGCATGGGCCGCCGGACGAACTGATTGGCGTGCTGGGCAAGACCGAGGGCGTGCCGCTCTTTCAGGAACAGGCGATGAAGCTCGCCATCGTCGCCGCGAAATTCACCCCCGCCGAGGCGAACCAGTTGCGCCGCGCGATGGCGACCTTCCGCCACCTCGGCAATATCGAGGAGTTTCGCGTCAAGATGGTCGAGGGAATGGTGATGCGCGGCTATGAGCGCGACTTTGCCGAACGCTGTTTCCGCCAGATCGAGGGCTTCGGCAGCTACGGCTTTCCCGAAAGCCATGCGGCCTCCTTCGCCCAACTTGTCTATATCTCGGCCTGGATCAAGTGCCGGCATCCGGCGGTGTTCGCCTGCGCGCTGCTCAATGCGCAACCGATGGGCTTTTACGCGCCCGCCCAGATCGTGCGCGACGCGCGCGCGCATGGCGTCGATGTCCGCGCGATAGATGTGAATGCGAGCGCGTGGGACAATGCGATCGAGCGTGATGGCGGCTGCGATCCGGCGCTGCGGCTCGGATTGCGTCAGATCGACGGATTTCGGCGGAAATGGGCGGATTCGATGGACGCGGCGCGCAGAGCGGGCGCGTTCGCGACGATCGAGGCGCTGGCCCGCCGCGCCGCCCTGCCGCAGCGCGCCTTGCGGCTGCTCGCCGATGCCGATGCCTTCCGATCGATCGGGCTCGACCGGCGGCAGGCGCTGTGGGAGGTGCGTCGCACGCCCGACGCCGAATTGCCGCTGTTCGCCGCCGCCCGTGCGCGCGAACTGGGGGAGGAGACGGACACGGCGCTACCCACCATGCCGTTGTCCGAACATGTCGCGACCGATTATCAGATGACGCGCCTGTCGCTGAAGGCGCATCCGGTGACGTTCCTGCGCCCGTTCCTCGATGCCGAGGGCGTGTCGAGCTGCGCAGCGATCGGAAAGGCGCGCAACGGTGCTGCGGTCTGCGCGGCGGGCATCGTCCTGATCCGCCAGCGGCCGGGCAAGGGCAATGCCGTCTTCGTCACGCTGGAGGACGAGACGGGGATCACCAACATCGTACTGTGGGCACGCCTGTTCGAACTGTTTCGGCGGCCGGTGATGTCGGCCCGGCTGATGCTCGTCGAGGGACAGGTGCAGCGCAGTCCCGAGGGCGTCGTCCATGTGATGGCGACGCGTATCCATGATCGCACCCGCCTGCTCGATCATCTGGTCGATGGCGAAGAGATATCGCCGCCGCGCCGTCTGGCGGGTCATCCGCGCAACGTCCGCATCCTGCCGGCCTCGCGCGATTTTCATTGAAGGGTCAGGGGGCAAGGCAGGCGATGATTGCCTCTATCACCCGCTTGCTTTCGTGAATGTCGCGCACCGCGATCGTGTCGATTCCGGCGGCGTGCACCGGATAGTCGTTGCCGCCGGGATAGATGGCGTCGCCCAGGAACAGGATATCGTGCGGGGAGAGCGAGGCCGCCTTGCACAGGCGGCGCATGCCATAGGCCTTGTCGGTGCCCTCGCGGGTGATGTCGATCGAGGTCGATCCGCCGATCTTCACCGAAAAGCCGGGGAGCACCGGCACGAGCGCGGCTTGCAGCCGCTCGCGCTTGGCGCGGTCGGGGTCCCACGCCTGCTTGGCGTCGAGTGGGGCCTGTTGGCCGAGTCCTGAGAAGGTGATCTGGCTGCCGCGATCCTCGATCTTTTCGCCCCAGCTTTTACCGCCGGCCAGTCCTTCGTCGGCGACCGCCTTGTCGAGCGCGTCGGTGATGCGCTTGCGCTCCTCCTCACTGAAATTCTCGGCGTAGAGGCACTTCCACGCGCCGCTCTCGAACCGATAGAGTTTCGTGCCGGTGGTGGGCTGGAGATAGAGACGCGTCAAATCGGTGTCGGCAGGCAACCGGGCGACGACCTGCTTGTCGAACTGCGGCCAGTCCCCGCCCGATATGATCGAGACCGAAACGACCCGGCTGAGCCCCGCGAGCAGTTTTCCCATCTCGGTATCGATCGCCTGCTTGCTCTCGGCCAGCGTTCCGTCGAGGTCGAACGCGATCAATCGTTTCATGTGCGGCTCCTTTTTCGGCTGAACGATGCAGCCGGGAAAAGGGGTCCATCTTGTCATGCACCCTTTCCGGCGATTGGACGTTGACGGGCCGTGAGGCAGGCTTCCATCATCGTTGCGGAAAGCAAACGAGCGGCCGCGCGGGCGGCGGTTGAAGAGGTGGAGGACGGCATGCTGGTCGGCCTCGGTACGGGTAGCACGGTCGCCTTCGCCATCGCGGCGCTCGGCGCGCGGGTGGCGCGCGGGCTCCATGTCCGCGCGACGGCGACCTCGCTGCGCACCGCCGCGGCGGCCGAGGAGCTGGGCATTCCTCTCCTGGCGTTCGACGACCTCGCCGCGATCGATCTGGCGATCGACGGGGTCGACGAGATCGATCCCGCTTTCCGCGCTATCAAGGGCGCCGGCGGCGCAATGCTGCGCGAGAAGATCGTCGCCACCGCCGCGGCGCGGATGGTCGCGATCGCCGATGCGAGCAAGGCGGTGGAGCGGCTGGGGGCGGCGCGGGTGCCGGTGGAGGTGCTGCCCTTCGCCCGAAGCTTCGTGGCGCGCACGGTCACGGCGCTCGGCGGCCGCCCCGAATTGCGGCGCGACGATGCGGGCCTGCCCTGGCGGACCGATCAGGAGAATCTCATTCTCGATTGCGCCTTCGGAACGATTGCGGACAGCGGCGCGCTCGCCGCCGCCCTGTCCGCCATTCCCGGCCTGCTCGGCCACGGCCTGTTCGTCGACGAGATCGACGCGCTCTATCTCGGCGATGCGAGCGGAGTCGTCCGGCGCGAACGGGCGACCTCAGATATGACGCTCCGGCGAAGGACGATTTCATGACAGATACATCCGCTGACCCATTTCGCGAGGACGGTTCGCCTGAGCGGCTGACGATCGACACGATCCGCACGCTGGCGATGGACGCGGTGCAGAAGGCCAATTCGGGCCACCCCGGCACGCCGATGGCGCTTGCCCCAGTCGCCTGGACGCTGTGGACGCGCTTCCTGCGCTACGATCCCGACGCGCCCGACTGGCCGAACCGCGACCGTTTCGTGCTGTCCTGCGGGCATGCCTCGATGCTGCTCTATGCGGTGCTGCATTTGGCGGGCGTGCGCGAGGTGGACCCGGACGGGCGGCCGACCGGCAAACCCGCCGTCAGCCTCGACGATATCCGCCAGTTCCGCCAGCTCGGATCGAAAACGCCGGGCCATCCCGAATATCGCATCACGACCGGCGTGGAGACGACCACCGGGCCGCTGGGGCAGGGCTGCGGCAATTCGGTGGGCATGGCGATCGCCGCCTGCGAGCTGGCGAGCCGCTACAATCGCGACGGCGCGACCCTGTTCGACTATGACGTCTACGCCTTTTGCAGCGACGGCGACATGATGGAGGGCGTCTCCAGCGAGGCGGCGTCGCTGGCGGGGCACCTCAAGCTGTCGAACCTCTGCTGGGTCTATGACAGCAATTCGATCACGATCGAAGGATCGACTGATCTGGCGTTCAGCGAGGACGTCGGCAAGCGGTTCGAGGGTTATCACTGGAACGTCATCCATGTCGACGACGCGAATGACACGGAGGCGCTTTCGCGCGCGTTCGAGACGTTCCGGGGGACTGGGGACCGGCCGACGCTGATCATCGTTCGTTCGGTGATCGGCTGGGGCAGTTCGAAGGCGGGCACCGCCAAGGCGCATGGCGAGCCGCTGGGCGCTGATGTCGTTGCCGAGACGAAACGCGCTTATGGCTGGCCCGAAGACGCGCAATTTCTCGTTCCCGATGGCGTTGCGGAGCGGTTCCACGACGCCGTGGCCAAACGCGGCAAGCCGCTGCGCGATGCGTGGGAGCAGATGTTCGCCCGCTTTCGTCAGGCGCACGGCGATCTCGCCGAGGAGTTCGAGCGGCTGCGCGGCGGCGATCTGCCCGACGGGTGGAATGCGGACATTCCGCATTTCGACGCCGATCCGAAAGGGCTCGCCACGCGCGATTCGGCGGGCAAGGTGCTGAACGCGATCGCGCCGCACCTGCCGATGCTGATCGGCGGCGCGGGCGATCTTTCGCCCTCCACCAAGACCAACCTCAAGGATGCAAGCTCGCTGGAAGCGGCGAACCATGGCGGCCGCAACATGCATTTCGGCATACGCGAGCATGCGATGGGGGCAATCGCGAACGGCATGGCGCTTTCCTATCTGCGCCCGTTCACCGCGACCTTCCTCGTCTTCGCCGATTATATGCGCCCGCCGATCCGCCTCGCGGCGATCATGGAGCTGCCCGTGATCTTCATCTTCACCCATGATTCGATCGGGGTGGGCGAGGATGGGCCGACGCATCAGCCGATCGAGCATCTCGCGATGCTGCGCGCGACGCCGGGGCTCGACACGATCCGTCCCGCCGACGCCAATGAGGCGGCTGTCGCCTGGCAGGTGGCACTCCGCCACAGCCGCCGGCCCTCCGCGCTTATCCTGTCGCGTCAGGCGCTGCCGACGCTCGATCGCAGCCGCTACGCCCCGGCCGATGGACTGGCGAAAGGGGCCTATATCCTTGCCGATTCGGACGGCGTGCCGGAGATCATCCTGATCGGTACGGGCAGCGAAGTCTCGCTCGTCGCCGAGGCGCATGAGCGATTGAAGGCGGACGGCGTCCGATCGCGCGTCGTATCGATGCCGAGCTGGTATCTCTTCGAGACGCAGGACCGCACCTATCGCGACACGATCTTCCCGCCCTCGATCCGTAGCCGCCTGGCGGTGGAGCAGGCGGGCGAGGTGGGGTGGGACCGCTATGTCGGCCCCGATGGCGCCACCATCACCATGTCGACCTTCGGCGCCTCCGCGCCGCTCGCCAAGCTCCAACAGAAGTTCGGCTTCACCGTCGACAATATCGTCCACACCGCGCGTGAACTCATCCGGAAGAATGCCCAATGACCAACCCGTTGCAACAGCTTGCCGCCGCCGGCCAGGCGATCTGGCTCGATTTCGTCGACCGCACCTTCCTGAAGGAGGGCGGGTTGAAGAAGCTCGTCGCCGGGGACGGACTGACGGGCGTGACCTCCAACCCGTCGATCTTCGAAAAGGCGATCGGGCATGGCGACGCCTATGACGAAGGGCTGGCCCATTTCCTCGGCCGCGCGGATGCGAGCATTACCGACACCTATGAGAGCCTCGCCATCGCCGACATCCAGGCGGCGGCGGACGATCTCAGGCCCGTTTACGATCGGCTGGACGGCAAGGACGGCTATGTCAGCCTGGAAGTCTCGCCCTATCTCGCCAACGGGACGGAAGAGACGATCGCCGAGGCGCGGCGGCTGTGGAAGGCGGTCGACCGGCCGAACCTGATGATCAAGGTGCCCGGCACCGAGGCGGGGGTGCCCGCGATCCGGCAACTCGTCGAGGACGGGCTGAACATCAACGTCACCCTGCTTTTCTCGCAACCCGCCTATCATGCTGTGGCCGAGGCATTCCTCGCCGCGCTGGAAGCGCGCGTGGCGAAGGGCGAGCCGATCGACCGGCTCGCCAGCGTCGCGAGCTTCTTCGTCAGCCGGATCGACACGAAGATCGACAAGGCGATCGACACGCGCGTGGAGACGGGTGATCCTGAGAGCGCCGCGCTGAAGACGCTGCGCGGCAAAGTGGCGATCGCCAACGCCAAACTGGCCTATGCCTGGTATCAGGAGATGATCGCGGGCGATCGCTGGCGCGCGCTGGCGGGCAAGGGGGCGATGCCTCAACGGCTGCTCTGGGCCTCCACCGGCACCAAGGACGCGGCCTATTCGGACGTGCTTTATGTCGAGACGTTGATCGGCCCCGACACCGTCAACACGATGCCGCCCAAGACGATGGACGCCTTTCGCGATCATGGGAAAGTGGGCGAGACGCTTACCGCGAACATGGACGATGCGCGCCATGTCCTCGCCGAGGCGGAGCGGCTGGGGCTCGACCTCGACAAGGTCACGACGGGGCTGGTGGCGGAGGGCGTGCGCCTGTTCGCCGATTCCGCCGATGCCCTGCTGGGCGAGGTCGCCAAGAAGCGCACGGCTTTCCTGAACGGACGGCTCAACGGCCTCCTCGCCAGCCTGCCCGCCGATCTGCAGGAGGCGGTGGACAAGAGGCTGGAAACCGCGCGTGCCGAGGCATGGGGACGCCGCCTTTGGGCGGGCGATGCGACGCTGTGGACGGGGAAGGACGAGAATAAATGGCTCGGCTGGCTGGCGGCGGGCAAGGGCGAGCAGGTCGATCTCGCCGCGCTCCGCCAATTGGCCGACGAGACGAAGGGGCGGCGCGACGCCGTGCTCCTCGGCATGGGCGGATCGAGCCTCGGCCCCGAGGTGATCGCGCGCATCCTGGGCCATGGCCGCGAGCATCCGCGCCTCCATGTGCTCGACACCACCGATCCTGGTCAGATCGGCCGCGTCGCCGGTGCGATCGATCCGGGCAATGCGATCTTCATCGTCTCCAGCAAATCTGGCACGACGATGGAGCCGGAATTACTCCGTACCTTCTTCTTCGATCGCGAGAAGCAGGAGGGAGATCGCTTCCTCGCCGTCACCGATCCGGGCTCCGATCTTGAAAAGATCGCGAAGCGCGACGGCTTCGCGCATGTCTTTGCCGGCGATCCGGCGATTGGCGGCCGCTATTCGGTGCTGTCGGTGTTCGGCATGGTGCCGGCGGCGGCGACCGGGCTGGATGTCGAAGGGCTGTTCGCCTCGATCCGGCCGATGCTGTTTTCTTGCGGACCCGATGCGCCGCCGGCTGCCAATCCGGGCATCCGCCTCGGCGCGATCATCGGCGAAGCGGCGAAGATGGGACGCGACAAGCTGACGATCGTCACCAGCCGCAACCTGACGCCGTTCGGCTCCTGGCTCGAACAGTTGCTCGCCGAATCGACCGGCAAGCAGGGTAAGGGAATCGTGCCCGTCGATCTGGAGCCGCTGGGCGTGCCCGAAGTTTATGGCGAAGACCGCCTGTTCGTGCATTTCCACCTCGCCGGCGATCAGGACGAGGCGCTGGAAAGCAAGGTGCAGGCGATCGAGAAAGCGGGCCAGCCCATCGTCCGTATCGCGCTCGCTTCGGCCGAACTGATCGGCCAGGAATTCTTCCGCTGGGAGATAGCCACCGCGATCGCTGGCGCGGTGATCGGCATCAATCCGTTCGATCAGCCCGATGTCGAGGAGGCGAAGGTCCGCACGCGCAAGCTGGTCGATGCCTATGAGAAGTCCGGCACTTTGGGCGACGAGACGCCGCTGTTCGAGGACGACACAATCGCTTTCTACGCGCCCGAAGGGGCAGGGCCGGGCGGCGACGATCCGCAGGCGCTGCTCCGCGCACATTTCGCGCGGGTGGAAGCGGGGGATTATGCCGGCTTTCTCGCTTATATCGAACGTGACGAATTGGACGAGGCCGCGCTAGCGCGGATGCGCGTCGCGGTGCGCGATGCGCGGAAGGTGGCGACGGTGGCGGGTTTCGGGCCGCGCTTCCTCCACTCGACGGGGCAGGCGTATAAGGGCGGCCCCAATAGCGGCGTGTTTCTGGAAATCACCCGCACCCCCGATCCCGATCTCGCCATACCCGGCCACAAGGCGAGTTTCGGCACCGTGCAGATTGCACAGGCACGCGGCGATCTTGATGTCCTCGCATCGCGGGGCCGCCGCGTGCTGCGCGTCCATCTGAAGCAGGCCGACGCCTTGCAGCGACTGGAAAGCCTTGTCGCCAAGGCGGTCGAATAGAAATCGGGAGTATCTGCCTTATGCAAATGGGATTGATCGGGCTGGGCCGCATGGGCGGCAATATCGCGCGCCGGCTGATGCGCGGCGGCCATGAGATCGTCGCCTTCGATCGCGACGCCGATGCGATGAAGGAGCTGGCCGGCGAAGGGGTGACGACCGCCGGATCGCTGGAGGATGTGGTCGCCAAGCTGGATCAGCCGCGCACCATCTGGGTCATGCTGCCGGCGGGCAAGCCGACCGAGGACACGATCGCGGCGCTGACAGGCATGGTGAGCCGGGGCGACGTGCTGATCGACGGCGGCAACAGCTTCTACAAGCATGACATCCAGCGCGCGAAAGCCTGCGCGGAGAAGGGCGTGCATCATGTCGATGTCGGCACCTCGGGCGGCGTCTGGGGGTTGGAGCGCGGCTATTGCATGATGATCGGCGGCGAGGAGGAGATTGTCCGCCGGCTCGACCCGATCTTTTCGACGCTCGCCCCCGGCTTTGGAAATATCCCGCGCACCAAGGGGCGCGATGCTGCCGATGATCGGGCCGAGCGCGGCTATATCCATGCCGGGCCGGCCGGCGCGGGGCACTTCGTCAAGATGGTCCATAACGGCATCGAATATGGCCTGATGCAGGCCTATGCCGAGGGTTTCGATATCCTCAAAACCAAGGCGTCCGAGCTGCTGCCTGAGGAGGAGCGCTACACGCTCAACCTGCCCGACGTCGCCGAGGTGTGGCGGCGCGGGAGCGTCATTTCCTCATGGCTGCTCGATCTCTCCGCCGCTGCGCTGGCGAAGGATCGTTACCTCGACGAATATACCGGGAACGTCGCCGATTCAGGCGAAGGTCATTGGACGGTGGAGGCGGCGATGGAGGAGGCGGTGCCCGCCTATGTCCTCTCCGCCGCGCTCTTTGCCCGATATCGCAGCCGTGTCGATACCACCTTCGGCGACAAGCTGCTGTCGGCGATGCGCTTCGGCTTCGGCGGCCATGTCGAGATTCCGCAATGAGCGAAGGCGAACCGCCGCGCCCGCCCGTTCCCGATCCTGCGACACTGGTGATTCTCGGCATCACCGGCGACTTGTCCCGCCGGTTGCTGATTCCCTCGCTCGTCAATCTCGCGCGCGACGGGTTGATCGACGAGGGCCTGTCGATCCTCGGCGTCGACATTCGCGAGGGCGATGATGCAAGCGTCCGCAAATCGCTTTCCGAGTTCCTTGAAGACGGCGCGTGGCACGGGCTGGACACGCGCATCCGCTATCTGCGCGGCGATTTCACCGATCGTGGCCTCTTCGAGGCGCTGAAGAAGGCGCTGCCGGGCGGCAATGTGGTCTTCTATTTCGCGACCTTACCGCGCTTCTTCGGGCCGCTTGCCGAGAGCCTCGCCAAGGCGGGGCTGCTGGACCAGAAGGACGGCTATCGCCGGATCGTCGTCGAGAAGCCGTTCGGCCACGATCTCGCCTCGGCGAAGGCGCTGAACGCGCGTCTCGCGCGCGTCGCGGCCGAGGGGCAGATTTATCGGATCGATCATTTCCTCGGCAAGGAAACCGTGCGCAACATCATGGTCGCGCGGTTCGGCAACACCTTCCTCGAATCGATATGGAACAGCAATCATATCGATCATGTCCAGATCACCGCCGCCGAGACGGTGGACGTGGGACGGCGGGGCAAATTCTACGATACGGCCGGCGCGCTGCGCGACATGGTGCCGAACCATCTTCTCCAGATCCTCGCGATGGTGGCGATGGAGCCGCCCAACTCCTTCGATGCCGAGGCGCTGCGGAACGAGAAAGCCAAGGTGGTCGATGCGGTGCGCGTGCCGACGCGGGAGGAGGCGCGCGACGATGCCGTGCGCGGCCAATATCGGGCCGGCAAGATCGGCGATCGTGCCGTGTGCGATTATCGCGCCGAACCCGATGTCGCGCCCGACAGCCGCACGGAAACCTATGTGGCGTACAAGCTGTTCATCGATAGCTGGCGCTGGGCGGGCGTGCCTTTCTATCTGCGGACTGGCAAGGCGCTTGCCGCGCGCGACACCGAGGTGGTCGTCACCTTCAAACCGGTGCCGCTCGCGCTGTTCCGTGATACCGATGTCGAGAAGCTGCCCCCCAACAAAGTGATCCTCCAGATCCAGCCGGACGAGGGCATCACGCTCGATTTCCTCGCCAAGCGGCCAGGTCCGATCGTCGATACCGCGGCGGTGACGCTCGATTTCCGCTATGCCGATCATTTCCGGCTGGCCCGCAGCACCGGCTATGAAACCCTGCTCTACGACGTGTTGAACGGCGATCAGTCGCTATTCCAGCGCGCCGACATGGTGGAGTTGGGCTGGGAGGTCGTGCAGCCTCTGCTCGATCTCTGGGCCGAGGGCGGCGAGCCCGAGCCCTATACCGCCGGCAGCACCGGGCCCGTCGGCGCCGACGCGCTGATGGCGAGCGACGGGCGCTGCTGGCATCGGATCGGATAAGGCGGTGGCCGATCCAATCCGCCTGCTCGTCTGCGACATAGACGGGACGCTGGTGCGACAGGACAAAAGCCTGTCCGATGCCGTCCGCGCCGCTGGCCAGCGTGTCATAGAGGCGGGCGTGCCGCTCGCCCTCATCAGCGCCCGTCCGCCAAGCGGCATCGGCTGGCTTGCCAAGGAACTGGGCAGCGACAGCCCGCTCGCTGCCTTCAACGGCGGCACGCTGTTCCGCAGCAACGGCGATATACTGATCGACTGGCAGGTGCCCCGGCAGATTGCCGACACGGTCCTGCCGATGCTGTCGCGGCCGGACGTGACGCCCTGGGTGTTCGCGCGCGGGCGCTGGTTCGTTGCCGATCCGGGCAATCCCCATGTCGCGCGGGAGCGGATCGCCTCGCGACAGGACCCGGTGGTCCGCGACAATTTCGCCGATCTCCTGCCCGCGATCGACAAGATGGTGGCGGTCAGCGACGTGTCCGGCGCGCTCGATACCGTCGAGGCGGAGGTAAGGTCGGCGGCGGGCCATGCGGTGACGATCCTCCGTTCCCAGCCTTATTATCTCGACATCACTCACACGCAGGCGAACAAGGGCGATGGTGTTATCGCGCTGGCCGACCTGATCGGCGTTCCGCTGAGCGCCACCGCGGTGATCGGCGACATGGACAATGACCTGCCGATGTTCGCGCAGGCAGGCCTGTCGATCGCAATGGGGCAGGCGCCCGACGCGGTGAAGGCCGCCGCCGATCATGTGACAACGTCGAACGAGGAGGACGGCGTCGCCCACGCGATCGAAACCTATATCCTGCCGGCGATCGCGAAAGGCTGAAGCTGCCAAGCGTTGGCCTGTTCGCCAGCACTCGCTGCCTTCGCGGAACCGATCCATCAGATGCATCCGCTCGTGCAGGATGGTCATGATGCCGATCACGCCGTTACTGAATTTGCGCCAATAGACGTAGTGACGCGCATGTCCCGATATAGTGGAATATTGTCGACAGGGAGCACGGATTCAGCCGTCAGCGCAGCTTCGCGAAGTCGCCGCCGAACAGCAGGTTCCGGATAAGAACAAATCGCTGTAGACTCGACCGGCTTTCGGGAAGGAGGGATGTGCGGACGATGAACCGGTCGGCCTGGTCCACCGCTGACGCTGTCGGCGAGCGTGCGCTCGATCGGTGGCGCGCGGTCGTCGGGCAGTCGCTTTTCGCGCTCGACATAGGTTCTTCCGCGCCCGATTTTTACGCCCGGATTGAGCAGGGGCCGTTCGGCCCCTCGATTCTGAGCAAGGTGGAGGCGGGGCCGCAATCGGTGCGGCGGACGCGGCGGTGCATCGCCGCCGGGCCGAGGCGGGCGACGATCGATCTCATCAGCGTGCGATCGGGGGCGTTCCGGTTCAGCCAGCATGGGCGCGAGGATGTCGTGCGCGCGGGCGATTGCGTGCTGCTCGATCGCACGACGCCCTATGCGTTCGACGCCACCGAAAGTTGCGCGCTGACGCTCAACCTCGATCATGACTGGCTTGCCCGCTGGGCGGCCGATCCGGTTGCGCTCACCGGGCGGCGGATCGATGGCGCGCGCGGCTGGGGGCTCGCGCTGTCGGCGATGCTCGCGCAACTCGAGGTCGGCGGGCTCGACCGGCTTGCGCTGCCGAGCGGCGCGGTGGCCGATCAGATCGCCAGCCTGCTTGTCCTCGCCTGCACCCCGCCGGATCCGCCGTCCAGGACCGATCGGCGCATGTTCGCCCGGCTTCTCCAGATCATTCGCGACAGGGCGCACGATCCCGATTTCACTCCCGACAACGCGGCGGCGGCGGCGGGTATTTCCAAACGCTATCTCCATCTGCTCTTCGCGCGCGAAGGGGGCAGCTTCGGCCGGCATCTGATAGCCGAGCGGCTCGACCGCGCCCGCGTGATACTGGCCGATCCGCGCCATGCGTCGCTGCCCGTCGGCGAGATTGCGCTGCGATGTGGCTTCCTCGATCCAGGGCATTTCGCCAAGCGTTTTCGGGCGCGCTTCGGCACCAGTCCGTCGGGTGCGCGCGGCCCGGTGCACTCCTGACCCAGCGGGATTGCACGCAGAACCAAACGGCCGTTCCCTGTCCTCCGATATGCTGGCGACGAACCGCCGCGAACGGGCGCAGGACAGGAGATGGATATGGCCGATCGGGAACAGGTGGCGCTGTCGGACGCCGGGATCGAGGCCGCGATCGCGCAGCTCGGCGCGCTGCTCGGGCCGGAAGGATGCCTCACCGGGGCGCAGGATGTCGCCACGTTCCGCGATCCTTTCGCGCATCGCGACTGGCGGCGGTTCGAGCCGTCCGCCGTCGTCATGCCCTCCTCGGTGGAGGAGGTACAGGCGGTGCTGCGCGTGGCCAATGAGCATAAGCTGCCGGTGTGGACCAGTTCGCAGGGCCGCAACAACGGTTATGGCGGCGCGGCGCCGCGCCTGTCGGGCTCGCTCGTCCTCAGCCTCCGGCGCATGAACCGGGTGATCGAGGTGAATGAGGAATCGGCCTATGCGCTCGTCGAGCCGGGGGTCAGCTTCTTCGATCTCTACGAACATCTGCGATCGACCGGATCGCGCCTGTGGATGTCGGTTCCCGATCTCGGCTGGGGGAGTGTCGTCGGCAACACGCTCGACCATGGCATGGGCTATACGCCGTTCGGCGACCATGTCGCGAACCAGTGCGGCATGGAGGTGGTGCTCGCCGACGGCGAGGTGTTGCGCACCGGCATGGGCGCGATGGCCAACGCCAAGGCCTGGCAGGTCTATCGGCGCGGCTGCGGCCCCAGCGCGGACGGGCTGTTCATGCAATCGAACTTCGGCATCGTGACGAAGATGGGCTTATGGCTGATGCCGCCGCCCGAATGCTACATGCCGGGCTGGCTCACGCTGCGGCGCGACAGCGACCTCGAACTGCTGCTGGAAAAGCTGCGACCGCTGATGATGGACGGCACGATCCCCAATCAGCCGATGATCATCAACGCGGTCTGCGCCATGTCCGCCTTCACCGGACGCGAGCAATGGTACACAGGCGCGGGGCCGATCCCCGAGGCGGTGATCGAGGAGATCGCCCGCCAGCCGGGGCTCGGCCGCTGGGTGATGCGGTTCGCCCTCTACGGCGACGAGCGGATCGTCGAGCGCCAGCGCGAGATCGTCGCTGACGCCTTCGGCTCGATACCCGGCGCGGAGGTGACTTTCTCCAAATATGACGGGCGCGCCTTGCCCGAATTCACCAACCCGCATGAGCGGGTGCAGGCGGGCATCCCGAGCATGGACCTCGATCGCATGACGCGCTGGTATGGCGGCGAAAAGGGCGGCCATATCGGCTTTTCCTGCGCCTCCCCGATCACCGGGCGTGACGGCGCTGCGCTGCGCGATCTGGTGCGCACCGGCCTCAATGAGGCGGGGCTCGATTATAGCGGTGTCATCATCGTCAGCCGGCGCAGCATGATCCATGTCGGGCTGGTGGTGTTCGATACCGAAAATGAGGCGCAGGCGTCGGCCGCCTATGACGCGTGCAAGGCGCTGGTCGCGCCCGCCGCGAAGCTGGGCTATGGCGAATATCGCTCGCACCTGGACTTCATGGACCTGGTCGCCGACCAATATGATTTCAACGATCATGCGCAGCGTCGCTTCAACGAGCGGCTGAAGGACGCGCTCGATCCCAACGGCGTGCTGTCCCCCGGCAAGCAGGGAATCTGGCCGCGCGCCTATCGCGACGCGTGAGCCTGCGTTGACATCGCGCGCCGCTTCCCATCGAATAGGCGCGCGATTTTGCGGAGGAGGGGCGCCCATGTTCAATCTCAAAAACGAGCCGACACGTGCGCGTTCGGCGGAGGAGGAAGCGAACCTCGCGCTTGTCCGCAATGTGTATGAACATGTGCTGCAACCGCTCGATTCAACGCGCGTCGACGACTTTTTCCTGCCCGGCTATATCCAGCACAGTCCGATGGCGACGACGGGCGCGGAGGGGCTGAAGCGCTTTCTCGATTGGGCCAAGGCGAAGTCGCCCGGCGCGGAACATCATGTGAAGCGGCTGTTCGTCGACGGCGATTTCGTGATCGGCCATGTCCATGTCATCATCAATCCCGGCGACCGGGGCAATGCGGTGGTCGACATCTTCCGCATCGAGGACGGCCGCATCGCCGAGCATTGGGACGCGGCCCAGTCCGTGCCGGCCGACCCGCTCAACGACAATGGCGTCTTCTGACGCCTAGCCCGAACCGGTTTGCCACCGTTCGATCATCGCATCGGCGGCCAGCCCTTGCGGGGCGTGGCCCGTTGCCGTCACCGAAAAGCGCGGCGCCGCCGCCGGAATGCCGTTCGCGAAGGCACCGCGCGCGGCATTGATGGGATGATCGCGCGCTTCCTCGATCGACAGGGCAGCGGTCACGCAGGCATCGGTGCCGGTGAAGATCTGTTCCCAATGGGAGCGGGGCTTCGCGCGAAAACTGCGGGCGAATTGCTCGCGCAGCGCGGGCCAGTGCGCCATGTCGCCGCGCGGCGGCAGCGCCTTCGCGTCGAGGCCCAACCCCTCCACAAATTGCGCGTAAAAGCGGCTTTCGAGCGCGCACACCGCCATGAAGCCGCCATCCGCCGTTTCATAGAGTGTGGCGAAGGGGCAGGAGCCGCCCATCGTCGCGTGCCACCGCGCGCGTTCGGCGGGATCGCGATCCTGCATCGCATAGAGGCCCGTCATCAGGGATAGCGTGCCGTCCATGATCGCGGCGTCCACTACCTGTCCCGTGCCCGTCGCGCGGGCGTGGTGAAGTGCGGCGAGCACGCCGACCACCAGATAGAGCGCGCCGCCCGCGGTATCGCCGACCAGGCCGAAAGGGGGCATCGCCGGCCGGCCACTCGCGCCCAGCCAGCTTAGTGCGCCGGTATAGCTCACATAATTGGGGTCATGTCCGGCCGAGGCGGCGAGGCTGCCGGTCTGCCCCCAGCCGGTCGAACGGCCGTAAACGAGGTGTGGCGCGCGGGCGAAACAGGCGCCGGGGCCGAGCCCGAGCGCTTCCATCTTGCCCGGCCGCAACCCCTCGATCAGCACGTCGGCGACCGCGACGAGGCCGAGCAGGCGATCGCGGCCCTCATCGGTCTTCAGGTCCAGCGTCATCGCCGCGCGGCCGCGCATAACGGGATCGCGCCCGTCGGCGTCGGCGCTCTGCAATTCGCGCGGACGCGGCGGATCGATCCGCAGGATATCGGCGCCCAAATCCGCCAGCAGCATGCCCGCGAACGGCAGTGGGCCGATCCCCGCGATCTCGATGATCCGGACGCCCGCCAGCGGCCCGCGCGTGAGGGCCGTCATTCGCGCAGGCCCGCGAGCAGCCGCGAGAGAAGGCTGATGAGCAGCCGCGTTTCTTCCGCGCTCAGCGAATCGCCGACGAAGCTGTGCTCGGCATCGAGCGCCACCGTTCGCACCTTCTCGAACTCGCGCTTGCCCGCCGCGGTGAGGTGGACCGCGCGCGATCGGCCGTCGGCTTTGGAGGAGCGCCGCGCGATCAGCTTCCTCAATTCGAGCATGTTGAGCATCGTCGCGACCTGCGCGCCGTCCATGCCGAGCGCGGTGCAGAGCTGTGAGGGCGTAATGCCGGGATTGAGGCCGATCAGCACCATCGCGCCCACCTGATTTGGCTGGACGCTGTCGGGGCCTGCCACGCGGATGAAATGCTTTTTGAACGAGAGTTGCAACCGGCGCAGCAGATAGCCGAGCGACGAGGTGATCGGCGCGACGTCCAGCCCCTCGATATCGGCGGCGACGCTTTTGCCGCCGTCCTCGTCCGTCCGGGAGTGTTGGGAGGGGTGTGGCGGCTTCACCTGCTGTTCTCCTTTTGAGGGCGCGGCATCGCCGGCGGATCGGATGGGGCCTGTCTAACCACATTCGGGGGCGGCTGCACAATATACTTTACATTCCAAAATAAATCAGTTTTAGTTTAGAAAATAAAGTATCTGAGCGCCGGCGATGGCGGCGCGCCTGGGGATGGGAGAGGATGATGACGGGAATGCGGGTAGCGAATGTCCTTGGCGGCCGTGCACGCCTGAAGTGGATTGCCGGCTGCTCGCTGGCGGCCTTGCTCGCGGGGCCGGCGATGGCCGAGCAGCCCTCGCCGCCGGAGGCGGACGCGGCGATGCAGGATATCGTTGTGACGGCGCAGTTCCGCGCGCAGAATCTGCAGGATACACCGCTGGCGATCACCGCGATCAATGCGGCGCTGCTGGAGGCGCGGGGGCAATCGAGCGTCATCGACGTGGCGTCGCAGTCCCCGAACGTGACGCTGCGGCCCGCCACTTCCAATCTCGGCCCGTCGCTGCAGGCGTTCATTCGCGGCGTCGGCCAGTTCGATTCGAGCTTCGCGCAGGAGCCGGGCGTCGGCGTCTATGTCGACGACGTCTATTATCCCACGCTCACCGGATCGATCATCGATCTTGTCGATCTCGATCGGGTCGAGGTGCTGCGCGGCCCGCAGGGGACCCTGTCGGGCCAGAATTCGATCGGCGGTTCGATCAAGATCTACTCGCGCAAGCCCGACGGGACCGAAGGTGGCTTCCTCCAGGCGACCTATGGCCGCTTCAACCGGGTGGAGCTGCGCGGCGCGGGCGAGTTCGCGCTGGTGCCCGACAAGCTGTTCGTGCGCGTCGCGGGAACGGGCGTCGCGAAGGACGGTTACGTCACGCGCTATGACTATGCCTGCACGCATCCCGGCACGAGCATCCCCTCTTTCCAGACGGGGCAGCGGGGCTGCAAGCTCGGCACCGAGGGCGGCAAATCCTATCAGGCGGTGCGGGGCACGTTGCGCTGGACGCCCGACGACCGCTTCGAGGTGAACGTAATCGGCGATTATACGCACGATACCACCGAAGGCGCGCCGTCGACGCTGCTCTATGTCGGCAGCCAGGCGGGCGTACCCGGCGTCCCGGCGGGCAATCCGGCCTATCAGATGGCGGGCGTGGCGCTGGGCAACGCGACCGGATCGCCCTTCATCAGCTACTCGCCGTTCGGCAATTATGCGCAGGACACATTCAGCAACAGCCCGTACATCAACTATTCGACCTTCACCGATCCCGCGCCGCGCGACGGCGCCGCGCCTTATTCGATCGAGGATCGCTATGCTGTCAGCGGCTGGGGCGTTTCCGCGCATATCGACTATAAGCTCTCCGACGCGGTGTCGCTGAAATCGATCACAGCCTATCGCAAATATCGCAGCCGCTATTCCTTCGACGAAGGGACGCCGATCAACACGGCGATGGTGGACAATGACGTTTCGGCGCATAATTTCAGCCAGGAGCTTCGGCTGAATGCACGGGTGATGGATGCGGTGGACCTGACGCTGGGCGGATTCTACTTCAAGCTCAACGGACGGTCGCGGCAGCGCGTCGATATTCCCTCGCTGCAATTCATCGAGGACGATCGCGTCCGCACCGAAACGAAGGCGGCCTTCGTCAATGCCGATTGGGGCGTGACCGACGCGCTGCACCTGATCGGCGGCGTACGCTACACCGACGCGAGCAAGACGTTCTATTATGGCCGTCTCGGTATACCGGGGAATATCTATGGCGGGGCACCCGATCCGCGCGTCGCGCCCCTCGACGGGCAGCAGGCGACGGCGGCGGACGATCATTGGGATTTTCGCGCGGTCGCCCAATATCGCTGGTCGCCGACGCTGATGACCTATGCGCAGTTCTCCACGGGCTTCAAGATCGGTGGCGTCAATCCGCGCGCCTTCTTCCCGGCGCAGGCGCTGCCCTTCGGCCCCGAAAAGCTGAACGCCTATGAAGTCGGCCTGAAATCCGATCTGTTCGATCGGGCGTTGCGCCTGAACGTCTCGGCCTTCCTCAACAAATATAATGGCATCATCGTCATCGTGAATTCGTGCCCGCTGCCCGGCGCGCCGCCGCAGCCGTGCGCGCTGCCGGTCAACGCCGGACGCGCCGAAGTCAAAGGCGTGGAACTGGAAGGCACGTTGCGGCCGCTGCCCGGCCTGACGCTGGACGGATCGCTGGCCTATCTGGATTTCGATTATAAATCGCTGTCCGCTTCCGCCATCAGTTCGGGCGTCACCTTGTCGATGCGCGGGCCGTACGCGCCCAAATGGCAGTATAGCGCGGGCGTGCAATATGACGCCGATCTGGGCGACGGAGGCGTGGTGACGCCGCGGCTGGACCTGAGCCACAGCGCCGGCTTCTACACCCAGTCGGTGAACGATCCGTTGGGTTTCACGCCGGCGCGCACCTTGCTCAACGGCCGCATCACCTGGCGTCCGAAGGATTCGCGCTTCAGCATCACGGCCGAAGTCACCAATATCACCAACAAGCTCTATTATAACGCGGTGTTCGACAATCGCGGTTCCAACAATACCGTGACCGGCTTCCCCGGCGCGCCGCGCGAATGGGCGCTGACCGTGAAGCGGACCTTCTGAGCATGGCGGCGGCGCAAGGCCGGTTACTATCCGTGGCGGCGATCGACACGCAGGAGGCGGAGCGTGTCGATCGCAAGCTTTTCCGCCGGCTGATCCTGCCGATCGGATTGCTGACTTTTGTCAATTCGATCGACCGCGTGAATATCAGCTATGCCGGCCATGCGATGGCGCAGGAGATCGGCCTGACGCCCGAGGCCTTCGGGCTGGGCGTCAGCGCCTTCTTCGTCGCCTATCTGCTGTTCCAATATCCCCATGCGCGCTTGCTGCGGATCATGGGCGTTCGGCTGTGGATCTTCACCGCGATGCTGCTGTGGGGCGTGGCGGGGCTGGGGATGGCGCGCGTGCAGACGGCGGGCGAGTTCTACGCCGCACGCTTTCTGCTCGGCGTGGCGGAGGCCGGCTTCGCGCCGGGGATGACCTATTTTATCAGCCAGTGGGTGCCGCGATCGTCGCGCGCGACGGCGATGGCGGGGGCGCTGTCGGCGGTGCCGCTGTCGATGGTGCTCGGCGGGCCGCTCTGCGGCTGGCTGCTGGGGATCGGCAATCCGGTCGGCCTGAGCCCATGGCGCTGGATGTTCCTGATGCAGGCGATCCCGAATTTTCTGATCGCCGGAATCGCCGCCGCCTATTTCGTCGATCGCCCGTCGCAGGCGCGATGGCTGGCGCCCGCCGAACGCGCCTCGCTGACGCAGAGGCTGGCCGAAGAGGAGGGGGCGGCGCCTTCGCCGTCCGAACCGTCGCGATGGGCGCTGGCGCGCGATCCGTGGGTCTGGCGCTGTTGCGTGACCTGGCTGCTCGTGATGACCGGCTCCTACGCGCTCGTCTTCTGGCTGCCCCAGCTCGTGCGCCAGCTTGGCGTGGGGCAGAGCGAGTTCGCGATCGCGACGCTGAGCGCACTGCCGCAACTCGGCATGGTCTGCGGCCTGCTGCTGAACGGCCGGCATTCGGACAAATCCTCTGAACGTATCTGGCATGTCGGCATCGCGACCGCGCTGGCGGGCGTGGCGATGCTGGTCGCGGCCTTCCTGCCGACCGGCTGGCCGGTGTTGCTGCTGCTGATCGCCGCCGGCACCGGCATCGGCGCGGCGCAGGGCGTGTTCTGGACGATCCCCTCGACGGTGAGGATCGGCGGCGAGACGGCGCCCGTCGGGGTGATCGCGCTCATCAGCATGTTCGGCACCGCCGGCGGCATCGTCGGCCCGCTGCTGACCGGCGAGATATTGAGCCGCACCGGCAGCTTCGCGCCGGCGATCGCGATCCTCGCGGCGCTGCTGATCCTGTCGCTGTTCGTCCTGATACTCGACGGCAGCGGCCGTGGCCGCCGGCCGGCTGTCGATGCATAATCATTTCTGTTGCGGGAGAGGTCGCCGATGGCGCTCAGTCTGATAGATTTCTTCGACAAGGGCGTTGCGCTCGGCACGGATCGCCCCTGCCTCGTCTGCGAAGGCGAGACGCTGACCTATGGCGAGGCGCAGCGGTCCTCCTATCGCATGGCCAATGCACTGGCGCTGGCGGGTATCGGGCCGGGCACGCGCATCGCGGTGCTGGGCCCCAATTCGGCGCGGTCGTTCGAATGCGTGCTCGGCGCGCTGCGCGCGGGCGGCACCTGGGTTCCGGTGAACGCGCGCAACGCGGTGGAGGAAACCGTCTATGTCCTGAACCACACCGACGCCGAGGTGCTGCTGTACAGCGTCCGGTTCGCGGATCAGGTGCCCGGACTGCTCGCGCGGTGCCCGGCGGTCAGGCTGGCGGTCTGCACCGATGGAGAAGGGGTGGCGGGGCATCCGCGGCTCGACGCCTGGTGCGCCGATGTCCCGGAGGAGCGGCGCGCACTCCATCTCGATCCCGAAGCGCTGGCGACGCTGGCCTGTTCGGGCGGGACGACGGGCTTTCCCAAGGGCGTCATGACCTCGCACCGGACATGGGCATTCCGCATCGCCGAGGTGATGCAACGGCTCGCGCATCCCGCGCCGGTCAACCTTGTCGCCGCACCGATGACGCACGGCGCCGGGGCGGGCGCGCTGGAGATGATGGCGATGGGCGCCGTCCATGTCGTGCAGCCGGGTTTCGACGCCGCCGCGATCGTCGATGCGATCGGCCGATATGGCGTGACGCACATGTTCCTGCCGCCGACCGCGCTCTATCGCCTGCTGTCCGAACCGACCTTGCGCGACGGCGATTTCAGCAGCCTCAGCTATCTGATCTGCGGCGGCGCGCCGATCGCGCCCGATCGGCTGCGCGAGGCGTCGGCGGTGTTCGGGGACGCGCTGCACATCGGCTATGGCGGCACAGAATTCGGCGGCGGCATCTGCTGGATGACCGGCCCGGACATCGCGCGGGCGATCCGCGACGGGGACGAGCAACGCCTGCTGAGCTGCGGGCGGCCGTCGCCTCTGTCGCGGGTGGAGATCGTCGGGGAGGATGGGCGCGTCCTTCCGCCGGGCGAGACGGGCGAGATCGTGGTGAACGGCTATGTCCTCGCATCGGGCTATTACAAGAATCCGGAGGAAACCGCCCAATCCTTCCGCGAGGACGGCTTTTACAGCGGCGATATCGGCTTCCGTGACGAGGACGGCTGGATATTCGTCTCCGATCGCCGCAAGGATATGATCATATCGGGCGGCTTCAACGTCTATCCGTCCGAGGTCGAGCGCGTCCTGATGATGCATCCCGCGGTGCAGGATTGCGCGGTGGTCGGCGTCGCCGACGCTTATTGGGGTGAGGCCGTCACCGCGGTGATCGAGCTGAAGGCCGGCGCCAGCGCCTCGGACGAAGAATTCGGCACGCTCTGTCGCGGGCACCTCGCCGGCTACAAGGTTCCGAAATCCTTCCAGACCTGGGACCGGCTGCCGCGCAGCCCGGTCGGCAAGGTGCTGAAGCGGGCGATCCGCGACGCGCTGTCGCCGGCCGCTGCCTCCGTCGCGAGGCAGAAGGCATGAGGGGGGAGGATATGCGGGCGCCCGCGCTTGATTTCGCTTTTCGTATCCGCCTCGAATTCGGTTCGGGGCCGAGGCTGCGCTTCGATCCGGCCTATGCCGGCTTCACGCGCGGTTTCGTGTCGGTGCTGGGCGGAACGATCGAGGGGCCACGCCTCAACGGGCGTGTGGTGAGCCAGTCGGGCGGCGACTGGCCGAAATTGTGGAAGAGCGGCCTCGTCGAATTCGAGGCCCATTATATCCTGGAGGCGGACGACGGCACGCCGCTCTACATCCACAATCGCGGCATCGCCTATGCCGGGCCGGAGGCGCTGGCGGCGCTGGAGCGGGGCGAGCAGCCCGCGGAAACGCCTTATTGCCGCATCACGCCGCGCTTCGAAGCGCCGCCCGGCCCGCACGAATGGATGACGCGCACGGTCTTCGTCGGCACCGGCGAACGGCGCGGCGATCATTCGGTCTTCGATTATTACAGCGTCGCCTGATGGCGGCGTCCCACCCCGAATATATGAGGAACGGCATGGCGGGCACCCTTACCGCTGACGACAGGCACGCGATTCACGAGCTTATCTACGGCTATGCCTGGGCGCTCGACACGGGCGACGTCGATGGCTTCGTCTCCTGCTTCAGCGAGGATGCGCTCCTTGTCTGGGATGCGTTCGAGGAGCCGACCGAATGGCGCGGCGCGGAAGAGCTGCGCGGCTTCGCCAGCTTCCTGCGCGACCTGCCCACCACCGCCGGACGGCAGCATCATGTGAGCAACATCATCGTCCGGGGCGACAATCAGGCGGCGACCGCCGTCTCCTATGTCACCGTCGTCCTGCGGCAGGGCGACGGGCCGCATCCGACGACGGTGATGGGCTGGTATGACGATGCGTTCGTTCGCCTGCCCGATGGCTGGAGGATCGCGCGGCGGGTGATCCGCGACTGGTCCGGCCCCGTCCTCGCGAAGCTCGCCGGCCAGACGGGGGAGCGGGTGGTGCGGCCGAGGCCCGCCGCGCTGGCCGGGATGAAGGGGCGTGGCGCGGCATGAAGGCGTTGCTCAGCCATCGTCCCGGCCCTCCCGAAAGCCTTGTCCTCGAAGATGTGGCCGAAGCCGCGCCCGGCGCGGGCGAGATTTCGATCCGCGTGATCGCCTGCGGGGCCAATTTCCCCGATCTGCTGATGGTGGCGGATCGTTACCAGTTTCGTCCGCCGCGCCCGTTCGCGCCGGGGGCGGAGGTTGCCGGCATTGTCGAAGCGGTGGGGCCGGGCGTCGCCGGCTTCGCGCCCGGCGATCGCGTGATGGCGATCTGCAGTTGGGGCGGCATGGCCGAAAAGCTGGTCGTCAGCGAGACGAAATGCGTTCCCGTTCCCGATTTCATGCCGATGGACGAGGCGGCCGCGTTCCAGCTCACCTACGGCACCGCGCATTATGCGCTGGTATCGTGCGGCAAGCTGGCGGCGGGGCAGACGTTGCTGGTCCTCGGCGCGGCGGGCGGAGTGGGGCTCGCCGCCGTCGAGCTGGGCAAGGCGCTGGGCGCTTCGGTCGTCGCGGCGGTGTCCTCGCCCGAGAAATCCGAGGTGGCGCGCGGTTGCGGCGCCGACGCGACGATCGTCTATCCGCGCGGCCCGCTGGACCGGGACGCCCGCCGCGCGCTGGCGGCCGATTTCCGGCAGGCGACGAGGGGAGGCCCCCACCTCATCCTCGATCCCGTGGGCGGCGATTATAGCGAGGCGGCCCTGCGCGCGATCCGCCGGCGCGGCCGGCTGGTGGTGGTGGGGTTCGCCGGCGGCATTCCCAGCATCCCGCTCAACCTCGTCCTGCTGAACGATGCCCGCATCGTCGCCGGCGCTTGGGGCGCGGTGGTCGCCGAGGATCCCGCCCGGTTCCGGAGCACGATCGCCGATCTTGTCGATCTCTATGCGCGCGGCCTGCTGCGGCCGCGCATATCGGAGCGCCTGCCGCTGAAGGAGGGCGCGCGCGCGCTGTCGCTGCTGGAAGAACGCAGCGCAATCGGCAAGATCGTGATCGAGATCGGCCGCGAGGCGACGTGACCGCCCTCGCTTCGATGCCTTGGCTGCGCTAGGGGTTCTGCCTGTTCTGATCCGAGGGAGTGCAAGATGGGAGAGGATGCCGGTTCGACGATGGAGGGCGGCTGCTTGTGCGGCGCGGTTCGTTACCGCCTGTCGGGCGCGCCCGCCTTCGTCAGCCAATGCTGCTGCAAGGATTGCCAGAAGGCGACCGGCACCGGCCACACGACGATCATCGGCATCCATCGCGATCAGCTCGCGATAACCGGCCCGGTGAAGGAATATACCAATCGCGGCGATACCGGCGGCGAGGTGACGCGCCATTTCTGCGACACCTGCGGCGGTCGCATCTTCACGTCGGGCACGCTACCGGGGACGACGATCATGGTGCAGGCAGGCTCGCTCGACGATCCGGGGCAGGTGAGCCCCACCAGCGTCATCTATACCAAGGACGCGGTCGCCTGGGATTTCTTCGATCCGAAGCTGCCAAAGTTCGAGGCGATGCAGCCGCGATCGAACCACGTCCGTCCCGGTTGACGCCGACCATATCTATTGCAGGTAGACCGCCTCGAACCGCGCCAGCGGGGCCATGCGGGCGCGGTTGAGACTGAGACGGTCGCCGTCCAGCGAATAATTATCGGCCTGCGCCAGAACGTCGGTGAACGCCCTTTCCACATCCATGCCGGGCGTGCAGGCCATCATCGTCGAAATCAACTGGCTGAAATGGATACGCGATTTCACCGTGTCGAGCGTGTAGGTGCCGGAGAAGCCGTTGCACCCGCCAAAGCCGGTGATGCGATTGTCCTTCGCTTGCAGGATGAAATAGGGTTCCTTGCCGAGCTTCGGCACCGGCTTGCCCCTCAGTTCCACCAGCTTCCAATGTTTCCCGATGATGCGATCGTCCATTTTCGTCAGCACGAAATGATCGGCGATGGCGCCCGTGATCGCGGAGCCGTCAAGCGCCAATTGGGTCAGCCGGCCTTCGCCGACACGATATTTGGCGGGCGTCTTTCCTGACAGGCTGATGATGGTGCCTGCCTCATTCCAGGTGAAACGGCCATCGCTGACAAGCGGCTCGACCTCCCGGCCGAGATAGCGCATCCGCTTCGAATAGCTGCCGTCCGCCCTTAGCGTCACCGTGGTTTCGATACCCTCGCAATCGGCGCAAGGCAGGACGCCTTTATACGTACCGGCCCAATCGAGTGCATTACGCGAACTATGTGCCGCGTCGGGCGCGGGGCCTTGCATGGTGGCGCAGCCGCCCGCGCCCAAAGCGAGCAGTAGCGTGATCGTTCCCAATAGGCGGATGTTCATGATGGCGCCTCCCATCGCGTTTGCGGCAGTCGATGACCACTATACCGCAGTGCTCCCTCCTGTCTCCCTCTTCCGTCCGAAGTTCGTCACAACGAAGGATTTGACGAATCGTATATCAAATGTGTAGGCAAAATGCCGGAGAGGGACGTGCGATGCACAACGATCCTGAAATCGATCGTCGGACATGCGGCAGGCCAGCCCGGCGGCCGTGACGCCTGCCGGCATCGAGGCGCGGCCATTCTCCCGCTTCGTGCCGGTGGCGGCGCTCCTCTTCCTGTTTCTCTACAGCGGATTCTGCCTTCAGGCGCTGCCGGTGGTCGCGCCGTTGATGCTCCGGGACTGGGGTATGGCCGCGCGATCGCTGGCGACGCCGCTGGCCTTGACCTCGATCGGAACGGGGCTGGGGGCGATGCTCGGCGGCTTCATCGGCGACGCCAAGGGGCGCAAGGCGCCGATCATCTGCTTTGCGGCGTTGCAGGGCGTCGGTATGACGCTGACCGGGTTCGCCGCCAGCCTCGCTACACTCGATATCCTGATGTTCGTGATCGGCTTTGCGCTCGGCGGCTATTTCCCGTCAGGAATGGCGCTGATGACCGAACTCGCGCCGGCCCGCCGCCGTGGGCTGATGGTCAGCCTTGCGATCCTGTTCGGCCCGATCGGGCTGGGCGTCTGTTCGTTTCTCGCCGGCCTGCTCGCCCCGCGCTATGGTTGGCCGCTCCTCTTCTTCGTGGGCGGAGGGGGCGGGGTGGTCCTCGTCCTTGCCCTGATCGCCTTCGTGCCCGAATCTCCACGCTATCTGGCCCGGTTTACCGCGCGGCGGGGGGAGCGGGCGCGGATCATGGCGCGGCTCGGGCTGGCCGATCAGGAGAATCCCGTGCCGGCAGACGGGGCGACGGCCGAAAAGATTTCGGCGCTCACCCTGCTGCGGTCGCGGCTGTTTCTCACGCTCGTGCTTTGGCTGCTCTTCTTCCTCTATTACATACTCGGATCGATCGTGCTCGGCTGGATTCCGGTGGTCTTCTCCTCCGCCAGATTTCCGGTGTGGATGGCGAGCCAGTCGCTTTTCTACTGGACGATCGGCAGCGTGATCGGCACGCCGCTCGCCGGCTGGGTGATCGGCCGGATCGGCGTCTATGATACGGCCGTTCTGTTCTCGATGGCCGCGGTGGCCGTCATCGGCGTGCTGGCGTTCGTCAAGCTCGATCCCACCTGGGCCTGGCTCATCATGACGACGCTGCCGGTCGCCGGCTTTGCGGTGTCGGGCGTCGTGACCTCGCTCTACACGATGGCGGCCGATTTCTATCCCAGCGCGATGCGCGCGACCGGGATCGGCCTTGCGGATGCGGTCGGCCGGATCGGCGGCGTGCTGGGCGCCTTTGTCGGCGTATTCGCGCTCGATCTGGCAGGGGTGTCGGGCTTTTTTTTCCTGATCTGGTGCCTCGCGCTTGCGGCGTTCGGCATTTTCGCGCTGCTACGCGGCCGTGGCCGGCCGGTTGTTGCGGACTGAACGGGACGATCCATGCGACTGGACCTCACCCTGGCGCCGGCGAGCGAGGCGATGCGATGCGCGGCGGAGAGTTTCTTCAAACGCCTCTATGTGGATCATGATTTCGCCGACGCGATGCGTTCGCATGTCGGACCGAACTTCGTGGAGCATAATCCCGATCTTCCCAATGCGCCCGAGGATCAGATCGCCTGGTTCGAGAAGCGCGCCGCCGCCCATCCCGATTTCTACAAGGAAGAGGCGCGGTGGGAGAGCCGGTTCGTCCACCGCTTCATCACCGCCAATTACCTGATCGTGCATTATTTCCTGTCGGTAGGCCCGCAGGATCGCGGCCGCATGTTTGCCGATTTCTGGCGGTTCGACGGCGACAGGATCGTCGAGCATTGGGACGTCGTGCAGCCGATTCCCGAAAAGACCGGGAGCGGCAACCCGATGTGGTGAGCCGCGTCTACGCCAAACGCATTGCCCGTTTACCGAGGCGTGCTGATACAGGTGTGAGGTTCGCGCTGCACGCCCCCCACCCCAACCCCTCCCCTGAAGGGGAGGGGCTTAAGGCAGCACTACCCGCGCAACCCGCCCAAATTTCGCTAACTGTTTGGGATATCTGGAGCGGGTGAAGGGAATCGAACCCTCGTCGTAAGCTTGGGAAGCTTCTGCTCTACCATTGAGCTACACCCGCGATAGTGCGGCGATAGCGGGCCGTTCGGTTTCGGGCAAGAGGACTCAGAACCACGCCTTCACGGGCCCGGCACCAGCTTCCCCGGATTGAGGATGCCGCGCGGGTCGAGCGCCTGCTTGATCGCGCGCTGGGCGGCGAGGCGGGCGGGGTCGCCGAGGCGGGCATATTCGGCGAGCTTGGTCTGGCCGATACCATGTTCGGCCGAGATCGAACCGCCGGCCTCGACCGTCAGATCGTGCACCAGCCGGCTCACCGCCGCGCCTTCGTTGGCGAGCCAGGCATGATCGTCGGCACCCTTGGGCGCGCGGACGTTGAAATGGACGTTGCCGTCGCCGAGATGGCCGAACGCCAGCACGCGCGATCCGGGGAAGGCGCTTTCGACCGTCTTTCGCGCCGAGACGATGAAGCCGGGCATCACCGAAACGGGCACCGATATGTCGTGCTTCGCGGCGACGCCGTCGATCCGTTCTGCCTCCGACATCGATTCGCGCAGTGTCCATAGCGCCTCGGCCTGCGCCTCGTTCGCCGCCAGCGTCGCATCCTCGACATGGCCCTCCTCGATCGCCGCCGCGATCGCCTCGCCCAGCGCCTCCGCCGGATCGGGCGCGCAGGTGGGGGCCACCGCCTCGATCAGCACATGCCAGCGATGCGCACCCGCCAGCGGCGCGCGGGCAGCGGGGATGTGGCGCAGGACGAGATCGAGCCCGTCGGCGGGCACAAGCTCGAAACTCTCGACCATCTCGCCCGTCGCCGCCTCGATCCGGCGCAGCAGCGCCAGCGCGTCGGGAGGGGAGGCGAGGCCGACCCACGCCACCGCGCGCTGGCCGATCGCGGGGACGAGGCGCAGGCTCGCCGCCGTGATGATCCCCAGCGTCCCCTCGGCGCCGGCGAGGAGCTGGCGCAGGTCATAGCCGCGATTGTCCTTGCGAAGCGCCGAGAGCCCGTCGAAGCGCGAGCCATTGGGCAGCACCGCCTCGATCCCCAGCGTCAGCGCACGCATCGGGCCGAAGCGCAGCACCTGCGTGCCGCCGGCATTGGTGGAGATGAGGCCGCCGATCGTCGCGGTCCCCTTCGACGCGAGCGAAAGCGGAAAGCGCAGGCCCCTGGCATGGGCGGCATCGTGCAGGTCACTCAGGATCACGCCGGCCTCGGCCACGGCGACGCCGTCCTCGGCCGAGACCGAGCGGATCGTCCGCATCCGCCGCGTCGAAAGAAGGAGCGCGCCGCCGCTCGCATCGGGCGTTGCGCCGGCGACCATCGAGCTGTTGCCCCCCTGCGGCACGATCGCGACGCCGGCCCCGGCCGCCATCGCCACGACATCGGCGACTTCTTCCGTCGTCGCGGGGGAGAGCAGCGCCGCCGCTTTACCCGTCACGCGGCCGCGCCAATCGGTAAGCCACGGGGTCAGATCGGCCGGATCGGAAGTGAAGCCGCGCGGCCCGAGCCGCTTCGCCAGCGCGTCGAGCAGCGCCGCATCGGGAAAATTGAGGGTCATTGCCCTGCCGCTATAGCCAAGGCGGCCGGATCGCGCCAATTAATCGCCGGTTCAAGCAAAGCGGGAGATGCCGTCCCTTTCATGGATAGTCCGTCGTGATCCTTGCCGACATGTTCGTTCTGATGCTGGCGGCCAGCGCCGCGCCTGTGCCGAGGGAGGCTCCGCCGCTTGCCTATGCGCAGCTTACGATCCGGCAGAGCATCATCATCCGCGTGCCCACCCGCGCCATCCGCCCGTCGCGGCCGATCGAATATCGCGAGCAGAAGGCGGCGAAGTGCCAGCCGATGGCGGACATCGCGGGCGCGGCGGTGGTGAAGCCCGACAATATCGACATCATCTATCGCGGCGGCCTGCGCCTGCGCGCCGAGCTGGAGGATGCCTGCCCCGCACTCGATTATTATGGCGGCTTCTATATCCGGCCGACGCGGGACGGGCAGATTTGCGCGGGGCGCGACGTCATCCGATCGCGCGCGGGGGGCGAATGCCGCATCCGCCGCTTCCGCAAACTTGTCCCGAAAAGGGAGCGATAGGCACGGAAACATGCGCGCGGCCTTGACAAATCGGGCCTTTCGCCTCTAGCGCCCACAGGATACGGGCTGCTTTCAGGCCCGCTTGTTTTTCCAGGTCACTGCATGACTTTTGCCGATCTCGGCCTTTCTGACAATCTCCTGCGTGCCGTTTCGGAAGCGGGCTATACGGAACCGACGCCTATTCAGGCGCAGGCGATCCCGTCCGTCCTGATGATGCGCGATATCATCGGTATCGCCCAGACGGGCACGGGCAAGACGGCCTCTTTCGTGCTGCCGATGATCGATATCCTCGCCGAGGGGCGCAGCCGGGCGCGGATGCCGCGCTCGCTGATCCTCGAACCGACGCGCGAGCTGGCCGCCCAGGTCGCCGAGAATTTCGAGCAGTACGGCAAATATCACAAGCTTTCGATGGCGCTGTTGATCGGCGGCGTGAACATGAGCGATCAGATCGCCGCGCTGGAAAAGGGCGCTGACGTGCTGATCGCGACGCCAGGCCGGCTGATGGACCTCTTCCAGCGCGGCAAGATATTGCTCACCGGCTGCGGCCTGCTCGTCATCGATGAGGCCGATCGCATGCTCGACATGGGGTTCATCCCCGATATCGAGGAAATCTGCACGAAGCTGCCGTCCAACCGGCAGACTTTGCTCTTCTCCGCGACGATGCCCGCGCCGATCAAGAAGCTGGCCGACAAGTTCCTGAGCAGCCCCAAGCAGATCGAGGTGGCGAGGCCGGCGACCGCGAACACGTCTATCGAGCAATGTCTGGTGGAAGTGTCGTCGCGCGGCAAGCGGGCGAAGCTGGTCGAGTTGCTGCGCGCCGACGACGTGAAGAACGCGATCATCTTCTCGAACCGCAAGACCACGGTGCGCGAACTGGCGCAGTCGCTGGGGCGCGACGGCTTCGCGGCAAGCCAGATTCACGGCGACATGAGCCAGCCCGAGCGGGTGCGTGAGCTCGATCGCTTCAAGGACGGCGAGATCAATATCCTCGTCGCTTCGGACGTCGCCGCGCGCGGGCTCGACATCAAGGGCGTGAGCCATGTCTTCAATTATGACGTGCCGTGGCATCCCGACGATTATGTCCACCGGATCGGCCGGACGGGCCGGGCAGGGGCGAAGGGCAAGGCCTTCACGCTGGCAACGCCCGACGATGCCGAGGCGGTCGAGGCGATCGAGAAGCTGACGGGCATGACGATCGCCCGTGCCGAGGGCGAGCCGAAGCGGGCCGCCGCCGCGCCGAAGGAACCGGCGGCCACGAAAACTGCCCCGAAGGCGGCGGGCGGGAAGGCGCCGCGAGGCCGGAAAAAGACGGAGCAGCCCAAGACCGAGCCGAAGCCCGTGCCTCCCAAGGCCGCGCCCGAGCGCCGCAAGGCCGAGCCCGAGGCGGCGGACGAGGGCGGCTGGAACGGGCCCGTTCCTTCCTTCCTCCAGTTCGGATTCGGCACCAGCCCGCGCGGCTGACCGACGAGCGATTGGCCATGGCACAGGATATTCACGTCATCGGCGGCGGTCTCGCCGGATCGGAAGCCGCATGGCAACTGGCCGAGGCGGGGCTTTCGGTGCGCCTCTCCGAGATGCGCGGCCCCGAGGGCACGCCCGCACACAGCACCGATCGGCTGGCCGAGCTGGTCTGTTCGAACAGTTTCCGATCGGATGACGACGCCGCCAACGCGGTCGGCCTGCTGCACGCCGAGATGCGCAGGCTGGGTTCGCTGATCCTGCGGGCGGCGGATGCGCATCGCGTGCCCGCCGGATCGGCGCTGGCTGTCGACCGCGACGGTTTCTCGCAGGCGGTGACGGCGGGGATCGAGGCGCATCCGCGTATCACTTTGGTGCGCGAGCGGATCGACGCCCTGCCCGAAGGCCCGGCGATCGTCGCGACCGGGCCGCTGACCGCCGCGCCGCTGGCCGATGCGATCGCGGGCGAGGCGGGGGAGGAGGCGCTCGCTTTCTTCGACGCGCTGGCGCCGATCGTCCATCGTGAGTCGATCGACATGGACAAGGCGTGGTTCGCCTCGCGCTGGGACAAGGGCGGCAAGGATTATATAAATTGCCCGATGAACGAGGCCGAATATCGCGCCTTTCACGAGGGGCTGCTCACTGGGGAAAAGACGCCGTTCAAGGAATGGGAGGCCGACACCCCCTATTTCGACGGCTGCATGCCGATCGAGGTGATGGCGGAGCGCGGGATCGACACGCTGCGGCACGGGCCGATGAAGCCGGTGGGCCTCGATGATCCGCGCACCGGCCGCTGGCCCTATGCCGTCGTCCAGTTGCGGCAGGACAATGCGCTAGGCACCTTGTGGAACATCGTCGGCTTCCAGACGAAGCTCAAACATGCCGAGCAGGTGCGCCTGTTCCGGACGATTCCGGGGCTGGAGAAAGCCGAGTTCGCCCGGCTGGGCGGGCTGCACCGCAACACCTTCCTCAACGCGCCGCGCCTGCTGGATGGCGAGTTGCGGCTGAAAAGCGCGCCGCATATTCGTTTCGCGGGCCAGATCACCGGCTGCGAAGGCTATATCGAGTCCGCCGCCGTCGGGCTGCTGGCGGCCCTGTTCGCGATTGCCGAACATCGTGGAGAGGCGCTGCCGCCGCCGCCCGTCACCACCGCGCTGGGTGCGCTCCTCGGCCATGTCACCGGCGGCGCCGACGCGACAAGCTACCAGCCGATGAACGTCAATTTCGGGCTGTTCCCGCCAATCCCCGGCCGCGCCCGCAAGGCCGATCGCAAGCGCATGATCACCGATCGCGCCAAGCAGGCGCTGACCGACTGGCTGGCCGCCAGATAGGCTTACACCGCCACCGGCGCGGCGGTTCGTCCCTCGTTGCCGAAGATATGCAGATAGCGCGCGATCTCGGCCGGATCGCCCGTCGCCTTGGCCGGGTTGTCCGACAGCTTCACGGCGGGGCGGCCGTTCGCCTTGACCACCTTGCACACCAGCGAGATCGGATCGAGGCCCTGCGTTTCGAACGGCGCGCAGCCCCGGAAATCGTTGGTGAGATTGGTGCCCCAGCCGAAGCTCATTCGCACCCGCCCGTGAAAGTGACGATAGGTCGCCTCGATCGAAGCGACGTCCATCCCATCCGAAAAGATCAGCAATTTGGTACGCGGATCGCGGCCCTTTGCGCGCCACCAGCGGATGATCTGCTCGCCCGCCTCGATCGGCGGCAGGCTGTCGGGGCGAAAGCCGGTCCAGTCGGCCAGCCAGTCGGGCGCGTGGGCGAGGAAGGCGGCGGTGCCGAAGGCGTCGGGCAGCGCGACCAGCAAATTGCCGCCATAATGATCGCGCCAATCCTCCAGCACGCGATAGGGCGCGGCGGCGACACCGGCGTCGTCTTGGGCCAGCGCGGCGAGCACCATCGGCAGTTCATGTGCGTTGGTGCCGATCGCCTCCAGATCATTGTCCATCGCCAGCAGGACGTTGGACGTGCCGATGAAGCGATCGCCCAAGCCTTCCTTCAGCGCTTCGACGCACCAGCGCTGCCACAGGAAGCCGTGCCGCCGGCGGGTGCCGAAATCGGAGAGGACGAGATCGGGCAGCGCGCGAAGCCGCTCCACCTTCTCCCACAGCTTCGCCTTGGCGCGGGCATAGAGGATATCGAGCGCGAAACGCCCGCGATCCTTCATCGCCGCGCGCGAGCGCAACTCGTTGATGATCGCCAGTGCGGGGATTTCCCACATCGTGGTGTGGGTCCAGGGGCCGCGGAAGCGCAATTCATACTGCCCGTCCACCGTGCGCAGGTCATAATCGGGCAGGCGGAAATCGGCGAGCCAGGCGATGAAATCGGGGCTGAACATCTGCCGCTCGCCATAGAAGCTGTTGCCGGCGAGCCAGATCAGCTCCTTTTTCGTGAAGCCGATCCCGCGCGCATGATCGAGTTGCGCGCGCAGTTCGCCCTCGTCGATCACGTCGGCGATGCGGACCGATCGGGTACGATTGATGATCGCAAAGGTCGCCTCGACGTCCGGATAGAGGTGCCGGATCATCTGGAGCATCAGCAGCTTGTAGAAATCGGTGTCGAGCAGGCTGCGGACGATCGGATCGAGCCGCCAGTTATGATCATAGGTGCGTGTCGCGATATCGGTCAGCGCCATCGGGTCTTGATGGCGGCAATGGGCGTACCGATCAACCGGGGCGACTTTGGTTTGCCGCGATTTCCGAGCCGCCGGATGAGTCCATCCGGCTCGAAATCGCTCTAGACCCGCTCTTTGGTCGCGGAGAAGCGGATCGCCTCATTGCGGCTGGCGACATAGTTCAGGTCCCATGTGTCCTTGGCGAGGAACACCGGCGCCTCGTCGCGATCGGTGGCGAGCGCGCCGCGATGCGCGTCCATGAAGGCCTTGAGCGTCGCCGGACTGTCCGCGCCAATCCAGCGCGCCGTATCCCAGGGTGACGGCTCCAGCACCGCATCGACCTTATATTCGGCCTCCAACCGCGAGATCAGCACCTCAAGCTGAAGCTGGCCGACGACGCCAACGATCCATTGTGATCCGATCGCGGGATAGAAGACCTGAATCACGCCCTCTTCGGCCATGTCGTCGAGCGCCTTGCGGAGCTGCTTGGTCTTGGTCGGGTCCTTGAGCGCGACGCGGCGCAGGATTTCGGGCGCGAAATTGGGGAGGCCCGTGATCGTCACCGGCTGCCCCTCGGTCAGCGTGTCGCCGACGCGCAGCGTGCCGTGATTGGGGATGCCGATAATGTCGCCCGGAAAGGCCTCGTCCGCCAGCTCGCGCTCGCGCGCGAAGAACAGGATCGGGCTGTGCACCGCGATCGTCTTGCCGCGCCCCACCTGGTTGAGCTTCATGCCCCGCCGGAACCGGCCCGAGCAGAGCCGCATGAAGGCGACGCGATCGCGGTGCATCGGGTTCATGTTCGCCTGCACCTTGAAGATGAAGCCGGTCACGGTTGGATCGTCGGGCGAGACGGGGGCGGGGTCCGCCGGCTGCGGGCGCGGGCTGGGCGCGAAGCGGGCGATCGCCTCGATCAGGTCGTCCACCCCGAAATCCTTGAGCGCCGATCCGAAATAGACAGGCGTCAGGTCGCCATGGCGATATGCCTCGACATCGAGTTCGGCATAGCCGCCCGCCGCCAGCTCCGCCTCCTCGCGCAATTGCGCCGCGCCGTCGGCGGACAGCAGCGTATCGAGCGCCGGATCTTCCAGCCCCGTCACCGCATCCACCACGCCTTCATAGGCGCGGCTCTCCCCGCTCGGCCGCATCAGCCGCTTGCCCGGAAGATCGTACAGCCCCTCGAACTGGCCGCCCATGCCGACCGGCCAGTTCATCGGGCAAACGTCGAGCGCGAGCTGGTCCGCGACCTCGTCGAGCAGCGCGAAGGGATCGCGCCCTTCCCGGTCCACCTTGTTGACGAAGGTGATGATCGGCACCGAGCGCATGCGGCACACCTCGAACAGCTTGCGCGTCTGCGCCTCGATGCCGCGCGCCGCGTCGATCACCATCACCGCCGAATCGACGGCGGTGAGCGTGCGATAGGTGTCCTCCGAAAAATCCTCGTGGCCGGGCGTGTCGAGCAGGTTGAAGGTCAGCCCGTCGCGCTCGAACGTCATGACCGAGGAGGTGACGGAGATGCCGCGTTGCTGCTCGATCTTCATCCAGTCCGATCGCGCGCGCCGCGCCTGCCCGCGCGCCTTCACTTCGCCGGCGGCATGGATCGCGCCGCCCGACAGCAGCAGCTTTTCGGTAAGCGTCGTCTTGCCGGCGTCGGGATGCGAGATGATGGCGAAGGTGCGCCGGTCGGGCCGGCTGGCGGAAGCACTGGTCATGGCCGGCGCGCCTAGAGCATTTTGGCGCAGGGCGGAACCGCCGCGCCCCGGAAAAATGCAGTCAGCCGCGTGGTGCGATCAGCCGGAGCTGATACTGTCGGATCGTTCTGGCAACCTGGTCAGCACGGTGGCGGGACCTCTTTGCCATTTTCCCCCTGTGGTTGGAGGAGGTTTGCTGCAGACTCGGCTTTGATGGTCGCGCAGCCATCGTTGGATGGATTCAATTTGCTTGCTATGGTTCTGATCATCGAATGGGAGTGAGCAGGCGGGGATAGTCTCGTAGCGCCTCCTGTGGGTTTGCAATACGAAGGGGTGACGGATGGGTGAACTGGTTCTCGCCACCTTCGATTGGGTTCCCCAGATGCCGCGGGGCTATGTGCGCGACCTGCGGGTGCGGTGGGCGCTGGAAGAGGCGGGCTTGCTTACCGCGTCGAAGGCGTGCCGTTTCACGACCGGAATGCCGGGCATCTCGCGCATCAGCCCTTCGGGCAGGTGCCGTGGCTGACCGACGGGGATATCTCGATCTTCGAGAGCGGCGCGATCTTGCTGCATCTGGGCGAGCGCAGCGAGACGCTGATGCCGCCCGACCCGCGCGGCCGCAGCGAAGTGCTGGAATGGCTGTTCGCGGCGTTCAATTCGGTCGAGATGGCGAGCCTGCCATGGGCTTTGCTGCAATTCTCCGGCGAAACCGACGACACGCCGGGCTGGAAGCGCCTGGACGCGTTCCTCACCGTCCGGCTTCAGCGCATGGAGCCGGTGCTGGCGGGACGTGAATGGCTCGCGGGGCGTTTTTCCATCGCCGACATAGGCATGGCCGATGTGCTGCGTCTCGTGGACCGTTTCGGGGGACTGGCGGAATATCCCGCCTGTCGCAGCTATGTCGCGCGCGCCACGGGCCGGCACGCCTTCATAAAGGCGCATGCGGACCAGATGGCGCATTTCGCCGCGGCTGACTGATCAATCGAGTGGGAGTGAAGCATGGCGGTCACGCTGTACGGCATCAAGAATTGCGACACGATGAAGAAGGCGCGTGCGTGGCTCGATGCGCGGGGCGTGGACTATCGCTTCCATGACTATAAGAGCGCCGGGATCGAGGCGGAGGTGCTCGCGCGCTGGTGCGAGGAACTGGGATGGGAAGCCTTGCTCAACCGGGCGGGGACCACGTTTCGCAAATTGCCCGATGCGGAGAAGCAGGGGCTCGACGCGGTGAAGGCGGTGGCGCTGATGGTGGCGCAGCCGTCGATGATAAAACGGCCGGTGCTCGATCTCGACGACCGCCGGGTGGCGGGGTTCAAGCCGGAGATATATGCATCGCTGTTCGGGTGACGTGGGGGGCGGACAGTCGCCCCCTTTCGGCATTCCGGCGAAAGCCGGAATCCCTGGACGGCGAGTCGATCCATGAAGAGCGAGCCGAGTCCATGGGTCCCGACTTTCGTTGGGTGACGGGGAGCTAACGCGCAGGCACCAGGCTGATCTCGAACAGCGAGCGCCAGTTCTTGCCGGTGACGAACAGGCGGTCGCGGACGCGATCATAGGCGATGCCGTTGGCGACGCTGTCGATCCCCGGCCGGGCCGCGCGTTGGCGCAGGCCGGTGAGATCGATCCAGCCCTTCACGCGCCCCGTCGCCGGATCGATGCGGGCGATCAGGTCGGTCTTCCAGATATTGGCGAGGATTTCGCCCTTCACCCATTCTAGCTCGTTGATATCGTTGAGCGGCCGGCCCTCGGCGGTGACGGTCAGCCGGCGGCGGACGCGCAGGGTTACGGGGTCGAGGAAGCGCAGCACCGGCGTGCCGTCGCTCATCACCAGATCGCGATCGTTGCGCGTCATGCCCCAGCCTTCGCCGGCGTACCGGAACTGGCCGCGCCTGCGAAAGCCCGCCAGCGACCAGCGGAAGCCGATCCCCGTCTGCCATGTCAGGCTGACGATCTCATTCTTCCAATCGACGATGCCTTCGCCGAACAGGTTCTTCGGCAGCATGACCCGCTGAAGCACCATGCCGTCCTCCAGCCGCACCTTGCGGATGTCGGATTGGCCCTCCAGCCCCGTGCTCTCGTAGAGGAAGCCGTCGCGATAGAAGAGCCCTTCGGTGAAGGCGCCGCTGTCATGCGGATAGACGCGCTCGATCCGGTAGCGGGCCACTGGCAGGTCTGCCGAGGCCGGTGCGGGCAGGAGCGCGGACAGGAAGGCGGCGCCCGCAAAGGTGATTCGCGCTTTCAACATTCGCCCCCCCGCTTGTGTCACGGTGGACTAAGCAGGCGTTTCGGGCGCGCGCAACCGCGTTCGTCATTTGCCCGGCGGCGGCGGCTTCGTTACGACATGCCCATGTCCACCACCTACACGCTCGACACGTCGACAAGCCGCGCCAATCCGACGCCCGCGCCCATGAAACGGCTGACCGTCCCGGCGATACGCCAGCGCAAGGGCGGGGAGCCGCTGGTGGTGCTGACGGCCTATACGGTGCGGATGGCGCAGCTCCTCGATCCGCATTGCGACATCCTGCTGGTCGGCGATTCGCTGGGGCAGGTGATCTACGGCCTGCCGTCCACGCTGCCGGTGACGCTCGACATGATGGCTGCGCATGGGACCGCGGTGGTGCGCGGCAGCTATCACGCGACCGTAGTGATCGACATGCCGTTCGGCAGCTATGAACAATCGCCGCAGCAGGCGTTCGACAGCGCAGCCTCGCTGCTCAAGCAGACCGGCGCGGCGGCGGTGAAGATGGAGGGCGGCGCGGCGATGGCGGAGACGGTCCGCTTCCTCACCGAGCGCGGCATCCCGGTGATGGGCCATGTCGGATTGACGCCGCAGTCGGTCAACGCGCTGGGCGGCTATGGCGCGCGCGGGCGCAGCCAGGAAGAGGCGGCGCGGATCATCGACGATGGACGGGCGATCGCCGGCGCCGGTGCGTTCGCGCTGGTGGTCGAAGGCGTTGTGGAGCCGATCGCGATCGAGCTTACGCGCAGCATCGATTGCCCGACGATCGGCATCGGCGCATCGGCGCAATGTGACGGGCAGGTGCTGGTGGCCGAGGACATGCTGGGCATGTTCGAGCGCACACCCCGTTTCGTGAAGCGGTTCGACGATCTGGCAGGGCGCATTTCGCAGGCGGTGGGTGCCTATGCCGAGGCGGTTCGCACGCGCGCCTTTCCGACAGCCGACCAAACCTATCGGGCGGACGCCTGACAGGCTTCCGTTCGCGCGGTGCGGCCGCTACAAGGCGCCGCTGATTACCCGGAGATCCTGCTTGGCCCTGCCCCCCAAAGTCGATGATCCCTTCTTCCGCGAGGTGGACGAGGAACTGCGCCGCGACCAGCTTATGGGATTCTGGAAGCGGTTCGGCATTCCGCTCGTTGCCCTCGTCGTGGTCGGCCTCGGCATTTTTGGTGGTGTGCTGTGGTGGAAGCATGCGCAGATGCAGCGCGCGGGCGTCGCGTCCGAAAAGTTCACGCAGGCGCTTTACGATATCGATCAGGGCAAGCGCGACGCGGCGACGCCGACGCTCAAGGAACTCGCCGATGGCTCGATTCCCGCTTACCGTGCGGAAGCCCGGCTGATGCAGGCCGGCGCGCTGCTGGACAAGGGCGACGTCAAGGGCGCGGCGGCGGCGTTCAAGGCGATCGCCGACGACAAGGACCTGCCGCAGCCGATGCGTGACGCCGCACGGATACGCCAGACGACCGCCGAGTTCGACACGTTGCCGCCCGCCGCCGTCGTCGAGCGGCTGAAGCCGCTTGCAGTCGAGGGCAATCCCTGGTTCGGAAGCGCGGGCGAGCTGGTCGCGCTATCCTATCTCAAGCTGAAGAAACCCGAGCTGGCAGCGCCGCTGTTCGCGGCGATCGCCAAGGATGCGAGCGCGACGGAAGCGCTGCGGAGCCGCGCGCTCCGCATGGCCAGCTCGCTAGGCGCCGATACCGCGGCGCAGCCCAAGAGCACGGTAAAGGAATGATGCGAATGAGGCGTTTGGGGATTGCGCTGGCGCTGGTCGGCGCGCTCGGCGGTTGCAGCATGTTCGGCGGCGGCAAGGAAAACAAGCCGAAGACGGCCGTGCTGGGCGAACGCATTCCGGTGCTGGCGTCGGAAGCGGCGATCGAGGTCGAGCCCAGCCTTGCCGACTATCCGGTCACCGTGCCCGCACCCGTCGTCAACACGAGCTGGGCGCAGCCGGGCGGCAACGCGCAGAAGGCGATGGGCAATCTCGCGCTCGGGGATTCGCTATCGCGCGTGTGGAGCGCGAAGATCGCGGGCAGCTCGAAGAAGGCGCGCCTCGCGGCCTCGCCGGTCGTCGCCGATGGCAAGCTGTTCGTGATCGACACTAATGCGACCATTCATGCGTTCGACGCCAAAAGCGGCCGGTCGCTGTGGGAAAAGCAGCTTGGCGGCAATGGCGGGGAGCGCAAGGCGCTGTTCGGCGGCGGTGTCTCCTATGACAATGGCCGGCTCTATGCCACCAATGGCGTCGGCGATGCGGCGGCGCTTGACGCCACTACCGGTGCACTGATCTGGAAGAAGCGCCCGGGCGGGCCGCTGCGGGGCGCCCCGACGATCGCCTACGATCAGGTCTATGTCGTCGCGGAGGATAATCAGATCTTCGCGTTGAAGGCCGACAGCGGTGATGTCGTCTGGAACGAGGCGGGCACGCTCGAAACCTCTGGCGTGTTCGGCGTGGCGGCGCCGGCGGTGGGGCAGGGCACGGTGATCGCCGGCTTCTCGTCGGGTGAACTCAACGCTTATCGCTATGAGAATGGCCGGCTGGTGTGGGGCGACGCGCTGTCGCCGACGAGTATTTCGACGTCGGTGTCCAGCCTCTCGGACGTCGATGCCGATCCGGTGATCGATCAGGGGCAGGTCTATGCGATCGGACAGGGCGGCCGGATGGTCGCGATGGAGCTCAATACCGGTCAACGGCTCTGGGAGATCAACGCCGCGGGTATCAAGACGCCCTGGGTCGCGGGCGAATGGCTGTTCGTCGTCACCGATGACGCCCGCTTGCTGTGCATCCAGCGGTCGACGGGCAAGGTTCGCTGGATCACCCAACTCACCCATTGGAAAAATCCGAAGAAGAAAAAGGGCCTGACGAGCTGGACGGGGCCGCTGCTGGCGAACGGACAACTGATCCTCGTCAGCAGCAGGGGCGAGATGGTTCACATTTCCGTCGCCGACGGCAAAATCCTGTCGGAACGCAAGCTCGGCTCCGAGGTTCACCTTTCGCCGATCATCGCCGATTCGACGCTCTACATTCTGGATGCGGACGGCCGGATCACCGCCTGGCGCTAAGGCGCGAGGCTGTCTCCGGCCACTACCCGTCATTCCGGCGAAAGCCGGAATCCATGATGGCGAGGCGATCTATCAAGGAAGCGAGCCGAGTCCATGCGCCCCGACTTTCGTCGGGGTGACGCAAGTTACGCATATCGGATATTTCTGCTTTGATGTCCCGCTTGTACGGAAGGCGGTGACGCGCGCCGGTTGTGCGGCTAGGGGAGGCGAATGCCCAGTCTTCCCACTGTTGCGATCGTCGGCCGGCCCAATGTCGGCAAGTCGACCCTGTTCAACCGGCTCGTCGGCAAGAAACTCGCGCTTGTCGACGATCGGCCCGGCGTGACGCGCGATCGGCGCGAGGGCGAGGCGAGCCTGCTCGGCCTCGATTTCCGCGTGATTGATACTGCCGGCTTCGAGGAGGACGATCCGCAGACACTGCCCGGCCGCATGCGCGCGCAGACCGAAGCGGCGGTGCGCGAGGCCGACGCGATCCTCTTCCTGATCGATGCGCGGGCGGGGGTCGTCCCGCTCGATGAGGAGATCGCCCGCTGGCTGCGCGGTGGCGATCGGCCGGTCATTCTGCTGGCCAACAAGGCCGAAGGGAAAGCGGGCGAAAGCGGTGTGCTCGAAGCCTATGGGCTGGGCCTCGGCGATCCGGCCCCGTTCAGCGCCGAACATGGCGAAGGCATCGTCGACCTCTTCGAAGCGCTGCGCCCACATATCGAACGTGACGAAGCGGAGGGAGAGGAAGAGGCCGAGCCCGAGGAAGGCGGCCCGCTCAAGCTGGCGATCGTCGGCCGGCCCAATGCGGGCAAGTCCACGCTGGTCAACCGCATCCTCGGCGAGGATCGGATGATTACAGGCCCCGAAGCCGGCATCACGCGCGATTCGATCGCGATCGAGTGGGTGTGGCAGGCGCCCGATGGCGCGCGCCGTCCGGTTCGCCTGATCGATACGGCAGGCATGCGGAAGAAGGCGCGCGTGCAGGACAAGCTGGAAAAGCTGTCGGTGGCGGATGCGTTGCGCGCCGTCGATTTCGCCGAGGTCGTCGTCCTGCTGCTCGACGCCACGCTGGGCCTGGAGGCACAGGACCTCAGGATTGCCGATCAAGTGCTACAGGAAGGGCGCGCGCTGGTGATCGCGCTCAACAAATGGGATGTCGCCGCCGATCCGCCCGGCCTGTTTCAGGGCGTGCGCGCCGCACTTGAGGAGGGGCTCGCGCAATTGAAGGGTGTACCCCTCCTGACCCTCTCAGCGGCAACGGGACGCGGGATTGACCAGCTCCTTGCCGTCGCCTTCGAAACACGCGACGCCTGGTCACGCCGCGTTTCGACGGGCAAGCTCAATCGCTGGTTCGAAAAGGCGATCGAGGCCAACCCGCCACCGGCGCCAGGCGGCAAGCGGGTGAAGCTGCGCTATCTGACGCAGGTCAACGTCCGCCCCCCCAGCTTCGTTCTGTTCGGCACGCGTGTCGATCAACTCCCCGAAAGCTATCGGCGCTACCTGGTGAACGGGCTGAGGCGCGAGCTGGGCTTCGGGGCGGTGCCGGTGCGGCTGATGGTCCGCGCGACACGCAACCCGTATGACGAGAAATGAGCAGCGAACGCGTGATCGATGCGCGCGGGCTGAAATGCCCCTGGCCGGCGCTGCGCCTCGCCCGTGAAATGCGGACGGCGGCGGGCGCGACGCTGCGCCTCCTTGCCGATGATCCCGCCGCGCCGCGCGAGATAGCCGCGCTCGCGGCGGAACGGGGCTGGCAGGTCGAGCCTGTGGAGGGCGGCTTCCTCATCCGCGCCTGATCGCGATGTCCGTGATTTGCGGCTCTTGTTGCGACGCCGCATTTCCGCTATGGGCGCCGCGCATCCTCCCGCACCAGGAAAACACGACCCATGAGCCTACGCAACGTGGCGATCATCGCGCATGTCGATCACGGCAAGACCACGCTCGTCGATCAACTGTTCCGTCAATCGGGCACGTTTCGAGACAATCAGCGGATCGACGAACGGGCGATGGACTCGAACGATCTCGAAAGAGAACGTGGCATCACCATCCTTGCCAAATGCACCTCGATCGAGTGGCAGGGCACGCGGATCAACATCGTCGATACGCCCGGCCACGCCGATTTCGGTGGCGAGGTGGAGCGCATCCTCTCGATGGTCGACGGCGTCATCCTGCTGGTCGACTCGGCCGAAGGGGCGATGCCGCAGACCAAGTTCGTCACCGGCAAGGCGCTGGCGCTCGGCCTCAAGCCGATCGTCGTCGTCAACAAGATCGACCGGGCCGATGCGCGCGCGCAGGAAGTGCTGGACGAGGTGTTCGATCTGTTCGTCAATCTCGACGCTACCGACGAGCAGCTCGACTTTCCGGTGCTCTTCGCCAGCGGCCGCAACGGCTATGCCGGCGATAATCCGGACGTTCGCGAAGGAACGCTGACGCCGCTGTTCGAGAAGATCGTCGAGCATGTGCCCGCGCCGGCCGCCGATCCGGACGGCCCGTTCAAGTTTCTCGTGACGCTGCTCGATCGCGACAATTTCGTCGGCCGTATCCTTACCGGGCTGGTGGCGAGCGGGACGGTGAAGCTTAACATGCCGATCCATGCGCTGTCGCCCGACGGAAAGGTTATCGAGGCGGGGCGCGCGTCCAAGCTGATGGCGTTTCGCGGGCTGGAGCGCGTGCCCGTCGAGGAAGCGCGCGCGGGTGACATCATCTCGATCGCGGGCCTGACCGTCGCGACCGTCGCCAACACGATCGCCGACCCGAGCGTGACTGAGCCGCTGCACGCGCAGCCGATCGATCCGCCAACGCTGTCGATGCGCTTCGCGGTGAACGATTCACCGATGGCCGGGCGCGAAGGCAGCAAGGTGACGAGCCGCATGATCCGCGATCGCCTGTTCCGCGAAGCGGAGAGCAATGTCGCGATCCGCGTTACCGAATCGAGCGACAAGGACAGTTTCGAAGTCGCCGGGCGTGGCGAGTTGCAACTCGGCGTGCTGATCGAAACGATGCGCCGCGAAGGCTTCGAGCTGGGTATCAGCCGTCCGCGTGTTCTGTTCCGCGACGGCCCCGAAGGCCGCACCGAGCCGTATGAGACCGTCGTCATCGATGTCGACGACGAGCATTCGGGCACGGTCGTCGAGAAGATGTCGATCCGCAAGGCGGAGATGACCGATATGCGGCCCTCGGGCGGCGGCAAGACGCGGATCACCTTCTCCGCGCCGTCACGCGGCCTGATCGGCTATCATGGCGAGTTCCTGTCCGACACGCGCGGCACGGGCATCATGAACCGGCTGTTCGAGAAATATGGGCCGTATAAGGGCGCGATCGAAGGGCGGCCGAACGGCGTGCTGATCTCGAATGGCACTGGCGAGGCGGTGCCCTATGCGCTCAATGCGCTGGAAGAGCGCGGCGTGCTGATGGTGAGCCCGGGCGATCCGATCTATGAGGGCATGATCATCGGCGAGAATGCCAAGCCCGACGATCTCGAAGTCAATCCGATGAAGTCGAAGCAGCTCACCAACTTTCGCGCATCGGGCAAGGACGATGCTATCCGCCTGACGCCGCCGCGCAAGCTGACGCTGGAACAGGCGATCGCCTATATCGATGATGACGAGCTGGTGGAGGTGACGCCCAAGTCGATCCGCCTGCGCAAACGCTATCTCGATCCGCACGAGCGCAAGCGCGCCAACCGCGCCAAGGCGGCGTAAGGAGTTGGGGGAGCGCGCGGGCGCGGTTGCCTCCCATTTCCGCGCAGGCGGGAATCCATATAGCGACGCGTTGCTCTCTTTAAGCACCGGCAGTGCTTATGGATTCCCGCCTGCGCGGGAATGACAATTGAGTTGGTATGAGGCGACGGATCGTCGGCGAATGTCGGTTTCAGGCGCCCGCCATTTTCAGGATCACCGCCCACTCCGCCTCGCTGACGGGGGAGACGGAGAGGCGGGATTGGCGGATCACCTTCATGTCCGCGAGCTTCGGTTCGGCCTTCATCGCCTTGAGCGTCACCGGATGGGGGAGGGGCCTTAACGGCTTCACCTCGACCGAGGCCCATTTGCCGTCGGGACCTTCCGGTTTCCAGGCACGGGCCACGCGCATGATGCCGACCGCCGCCAGCCCGATATTGCTGTGATAGAAAAGCGCTTCGTCCCCCCGCTGCATCGCGCGCAGGTTGCGTGCCGCCTCGGCGCTGCGGACGCCGTCCCATTCGGTCTTGCCGTCGCGGACGAGATCGTCCCAGGAGAAGGCGTCGGGTTCGGATTTCATCAGCCAATAGGCCATGGACGGCTCCTTATGGTCAAAAGCCTGGCATTCGCCACCGCTTTGGTGCAAGCGCTGCGCTTATGAGTGATACGCCTCCCGATCGCCTGTCGGTCAATCCGCAAAGTCCCTATTATCAGCCCGAGCTGCTCTCGCGCGGCATCGGCATCCGCCTTAATGGAGCGGAGAAGCGCAACGTCGAGGAATATTGCGTTTCGGAAAATTGGGTGCGGATCGCGATGGGCAAGACGCTCGACCGCAAGGGCAACCCGCTGACGATGAAGCTCAACGGAACGGTGGAGCCCTATTTCGAAAATCCGCCGGCCGAACCGGAAGCGTCCCAGGAAGCCTGACGGCCGGTGAGAGGTCAGGCGGGGGCGTTCGCCGAATCGGCCTTGGCCGTGACCGCCGGGGCTTCGGCCGAAGACGGTGCGTTCGGATAGATGAAGCCATAAGCGTCGTAGGTGGTCGACCCGAGATCGTGGATCGGCGCCCACCACACGCGCACCTTGCTCCAATCCCCTTCGTCCGACACGTCGACGGCCAGGACGTCATGCTCGACGCCGCCGCGGACGGACCAGTTGGCGTGCGTCAGCTTGACGGTACGCGCGTCGACGATTTCGCTCACCATCGCGACATGGCCGACGCGCATGCCGTGGCCGGGCTTCATCACCATGACCGAGCCGGGGCGGGGCGTATGGCCGCGCTCATAGACGCCGTCCGCCTGGCCCCACCATGTATAAGCGTTACCGTACAGTTCGATCCCCGACGCGGCGCGGGCGAAGGTTACGCACTGCCAATATTGGGCCTGGGCGGGAGTCGTCGCGAGGAGCCCCAGAAAACAGCATATGAAAAGGATGGAACCCCGAAGGGCTCGAAGACCGCTCACCATGCGTTGGCTCCCCCGAGACGCGACTTGCTTAGAGCCGCCTGATCGCCGCGTGGAAAGAGCAGAAGGTTAACAACGGTAAGGCTTTGCGGTGAACCGTTTCGTCGGCGGGTTTGACCGGGAAAGTGGTGTGGAACCCAAGGAAATTGCATGGGGCCGCGTGCGTTTTCGGTTCTGTCTTTCGGCTTTGAAAGGAGCGACTCGCTCGCCGATTACAGCACCTGCCGTGCGGGCCCGCTCTCCAATCCGCGGCCGGTGTGCAGCAGCGCGCGTTCGGCGAGGAGGCTGCGGACCTCGCTCACCGTCATCGGCTTGCCGAAGTGCCAACCCTGGCCCGCGCGAATCTTGAGGCCGCGCAGCCGCTCTTCGATGGCCGCCGTCTCGATGCCCTCAGCCGTTACCGGCAGGCCGAGATTGCCGCCCAGCGTGGCGAGTGCGTCGACGATCCCGGCCTGCTCCGCGCCGTCGCCTATCGCCAGGATGAAGCTGCGATCGATCTTGATCCTGTCGAACGGCAGCGCACGTAGGTTGGCGAGGCTCGAATAGCCGGTGCCGAAATCGTCGAGGGCAAGACGTACCCCCTGATTCTTGAGGCTGAGAATGATCGATTGGGCGAGTCCGAAATTCTCGCATAGCGCCCGCTCGGTGATTTCGATCTCCAGCCGCTCGGCGGGGAAGCCCGTTTCAACCAGCAACTTCACGATCTTCTGCGCGAGCCACGGGTCCTTCAACTGGGCGGGGGCGATGTTCACCGACAGGCTGAGCGAGGCGGCCCAGCTTCGCGCTTCCTCGAATGCCTGGCGCATCACGGCAAGGGAGAGGTCGCCGATCAGGCCCGATTCCTCGGCGATCGGGATGAAGATGTCGGGTCCAATCACGCCTCGCGTCGGATGCTGCCAGCGGGCAAGCGCCTCGAAACCGTGGATCGATCCGGTCGCCAGATCGATCTGCTGCTCATAATAAGGTACGATTTCGCCGCGCGGGATGCCGACGCGCAGGCCGTCCTCGATCGCGTTGCGCTCCTGAAGCTCGCGCTCCATGCTTGCGTCGAACCAGGCAAGGCGGTTCTTCCCCGCCTTTTTTGCCGCATACATTGCGATGTCAGCACGCCGTATCATCGCTTCGATACTGCCATTGCCGCCGTAGTCATGAGACGCGATGCCGATCGAAGCGGAAATATAGGCGCGCGCGCCCTCCACCTCGAAGGGCAGCGACAGCCGCGCGACGAGATCGTCGGCGAGCGCAGTCACCGGCGCGGGGGCGGCGGGATCGAACAGGAAGGCGCAGGCGAATTCGTCCCCGCCTACCCGCGCCAGCAGCGCATCGGCGGGCAGGATGGTACGGATCCTTCTCGGCCACGGCCTTCAACAAGGTATCGCCGGCGACATGGCCGTGGAGATCGTTGACCGTCTTGAAATGATCGAGATCGATCATCAGCAGCGCGACCGCATGCTGCCGATCGGCGCGAGCCAGCAAGGCGGCGCCATGCGTGGCCAGCGAACGGCGATTGAGAAAGCCAGTCAACGCATCCACCGAGGCGAGCGCAATCGCCCTTTCCTCGGCCACTCTGCGCTCGGCGACCTCGGCCGACAGATGGCGATAGCGGTGCCAGCCGAGCAGCATCAGGGCAATGTTGAGCAGTATAATGGCGATCAGCAGCCGATCGATACCTTCGCCCGTTCCCCGGAGCGCCGCGGCGAGGGCTGTCCCGCTGGTCAGGATGAGGAGCAGCATCGCGGCGATCGTGATGCCTCCGGCCATGCGGTCGTGTCGGACGATGCCGACCGCATCCGTCTTCCGTCGCCGGAAACGCCCGAGTTGCATCCGAATCCCCTTGTCGCCTGATCGCACCGGCCAATGGGCCGCAACCGTATAAATCGGGTAAACCGGCGTAACGAGTCTGGCGGGTAGAGGCGAGCCTCCCGGCGCAACCTTGTGTTCATGCCCCGCTTGGGCTATCGAGGCGCCATCGTTCCGCGACGAACGGGATTTTGCAAGCGCCCACGGGCGTACGCTGGCCGGCGAGGTTTCGCCCGCCGGCGTAATTGTGTTTGGCGCGGATGAGGATGAAGGATGGCGCATGTTCGATAGTCTCAGCGAACGTCTCGGCGGCGTTTTCGACCGTTTGCGCGGTCGCGGTGCGCTGTCCGAAGCCGATGTTCGTGCGGCGATGCGCGAGGTGCGGATCGCGTTGCTGGAAGCCGACGTCGCGCTGCCCGTGGTGCGCGATTTCGTCGAGGGGGCGACCGAGAAGGCGGTGGGGCAGAATGTCCTCCGCTCGGTCACCCCGGGGCAGCAGGTCGTCAAGATCGTCCATGACGCGCTGGTCGAGATGCTGGGCGCGGAGGCGGCCGATCTCGAACTGGACGTCACGCCCCCCGCGGTGGTGATGCTGGTCGGTCTGCAAGGGTCGGGCAAGACGACGACGACCGCCAAGATCGCCAAAAGGCTGACCGAGAAGGGCCGCAAGAAGGTGATGATGGCGTCGCTGGACGTCAATCGTCCGGCGGCGCAGGAGCAGCTTGCGACGCTCGGCACGCAGGCGTCGGTGGCGACGCTGCCGATCGTCGCGGGCCAGCAGCCGGTCGACATCGCGCGGCGCGCGCTCCAGTCCGCGAAGCTGCAGGGCTATGACGTGGTCATGCTCGACACCGCCGGCCGGCTGCACGTCGATCAGGCGCTGATGGACGAGATGAAGGCGGTGGCGGACATCGCCCAGCCGCAGGAAATATTGCTCGTCGTCGATGCGCTGACCGGGCAGGACGCGGTCAACGTCGCCACCAGTTTCTCGGCGCAGGTGCCGCTCACCGGCGTGATCCTCACCCGTATGGACGGCGATGCGCGCGGCGGCGCGGCGCTGTCGATGCGCGCGGTGACGGGTAAGCCGATCAAGTTCGTCGGCACGGGCGAGAAGCTGGACGGGATCGAGCCGTTCCACCCCAGCCGCGTCGCGGGCCGCATTCTCGGCATGGGCGATGTCGTCAGCCTCGTCGAGCGCGCGACCGAGACGATCCAGGTCGAGGAAGCCGAGGCGCTGGCCAAAAAGATGGCCAAGGGGCAGTTCGACCTCAATGACCTGCGCGCGCAGCTTTCGCAGATGCGGCGGATGGGCGGGCTGGGCGCGCTCGCGGGCATGCTGCCGGGGATCAAGCAGGTCAAGAACGCGATGGCGAACGGGCAGGTGGATGATCGCATCCTCACCCGTATGGACGCGATCATCGGCTCCATGACGCCGAAAGAACGCGGCAAGCCCGAACTGCTCAACGCCAAGCGCAAGATCCGCGTCGCCAAAGGGTCGGGCACCACGGTGCAGGACGTCAACAAGCTCCTGAAAATGCATCAGGAAATGGCCAACACCATGAAGAAGATCCGCAAAATGGGCGGATTGAAGGGGTTGGCGGCGATGCTCGGCAAGGGCGGCGGCCTTGGCGGGATGCTGGGCGGCGGCGGTGCGGGCGGCATGCCCCAGCTTCCTCCCGGCGGATTGCCGGGGCTTCCCGGCGGCGGTGGCGCGGGCGGCGCGCCCTTCGGCCTGCCGCCCGGTTTCGACAAGTTCATCAAGAAGTAAATCATTTCATTCGGTTCAGCAGAAAGGAAGTCCATGTCTCTTTCCATCCGCCTGTCGCGCGGCGGCGCCAAGAAGCGCCCTTATTATCGCATCGTCGTCGCCGACTCGCGCAGCCCGCGCGACGGCCGCTTCATCGAGCGGATCGGCAGCTACAACCCGCTGCTCGCCAAGGATGACGAGAAGCGCGTCGTCCTCGATGCCGAGCGCGCGAAGCACTGGCTGTCGGTCGGCGCGCAGCCGAGCGATCGCGTTGCCCGCTTCCTCGATGCCGCCGGCGTGCGGGAGCGCGCGGCACGGAACAACCCGAACAAGGCCGAGCCGGGCGAGAAGGCCAAGGAGCGCGCCGAGGAGCGTGCCGCCAAGGCGGCGGCGCTGGCCGAGGCGCTGAACCCGCCGGCCGAGGCGTCCGCCGAAGAGGCCCCGGCCGGTGAAGCGGCGGCCGAGGAATCGACCGAGGCCTGATCTTGCAGGACAAGCCCGTCACCCTTGCCGCCGTGATCGGCGCGCATGGCGTGACGGGCGAGGTGCGCCTCAAGCTCTTCACCGACGACCTCGCCATCTATCGCACGCTCGATGCGGCGGGCCGTCGGTTGACGCTGAAGGCGATCCGGCCTGGGCCAAACGGCCATGTCGCCCGCTTCGCCGAGATCGGGGACCGGAACGCGGCCGAGGCGCTGCGCGGAACGCCGCTCACCGTCGCGCGCGCCGACCTGCCGCCGCTGGCCGAGGGCGAATATTATCATGCCGATCTGATCGGCCTGCCCTGTGTGTCGAGCGAGGGCCGCGCACTGGGCGTCGTCGCGGCGGTCGAGAATTTCGGCGCGGGCGATATCGTCGAGATCGAGAAACCCGACGGCAAGCGTTTCATGGTTCCGATCGTGCCGGCGGTGACGATCAAACCGGGACAGCTCGTGATTGAAGCGGCGTTCGCCGGCTAGTATATACATAAAGTATATACAGGAGTGAGTCGTGGGCAAGGAATATCGCGCCAAGGTCTTCAAGTCGGGCAATTCGGTCGCGCTGCGCCTGCCCAAGGCGTTGGGGGTGAAGGAGGGCACCGAAATGATCGTCCGCGAGGAGCGGGGTTCATTCCGTGTCGAGCCCGTGGCCGAGAGCAGGAAGATTGATCTGACGGGTATTTACGGGTCGATTCCGGGGCTCAAGCCCTTGAGCCGGGAAGAGCGTGAATTTGAGGAGCGGGAGCTTGATTGGGAAGGAAAGCTGCTGAAACGTGGCTGATCCCCGCTTCCTGCTCGATGCCAATATCTGTGTCTATCTGCTCGACGGCGTGTCGGAACCGGCGCGGCGGCGGGTGGAAGCCTGTGACGCGGGCGAACTGGTCACGTCGGCGATCGTCTTTGCCGAGGTGATGATCGGCGCGCATCGGCGTGATGCAGTCAACGAAGCTTTGGCTTTCTTCCGCATCGTCACGGTGCAGCCGTTCGATGCTGCCGCGGGGCTGGCTTATGCGCGCCTACCGTTTCGGCGGGGCAGCTTCGATCGGCTGATCGCGGCGCATGCGCTGGCGTTGGGGTTGACGCTCGTTACCAACAATGAAGGCGATTTCGCTGATATCCCCGGTCTCAAGGTCGAGAATTGGGCGGAATGACCTTTGCGGCGACAATCCTCACCCTTTACCCGGAGATATTTCCGGGGCCGCTGGGCGTCAGTCTGGCCGGGCGCGCGTTGCAGGAGGGGCGCTGGACGTGCGAGCCGGTGCAGATACGCGACTTCGCGACCGACCGGCACCGTTCGGTGGATGACACACCGGCGGGCGGCGGCGCGGGCATGGTGATGCGCGCCGACGTGCTCGCCGCCGCGCTCGACAGCGTGGCCGATGCGCGGCCGATGCTGGCGATGACGCCGCGCGGGCGGCCGCTCACCCAAGGGCGCGTGCGCGAGATTGCGGAAGGCCCCGGCGTCACCATCCTGTGCGGCCGCTTCGAGGGGATTGACGAGCGGCTGTTCGAGGCGCGGCCGATCGAGCCGGTGTCGATCGGGGATTATATATTGTCGGGCGGGGAAATGGCGGCGCTGGTGCTGCTCGATGCTTGCATCCGGCTGCTTCCCGGCGTAATGGGCGCGGCTTCGAGCGGGGATGACGAGAGCTTCGAGGCGGGGCTTCTCGAATATCCGCATTATACCCGACCCCGGATTTGGGAAGGGCGCACGATCCCCGAAGTGCTGCGATCGGGGGATCATGCGAAGATCGAGGCATGGCGAAAAGCCATGGCCGAGAGCGATACACGGTCACGGAGGCCGGACCTTTGGGAGCGTCACGAGGGCGCTCGGGTCAGTCTCCCTCTGGCGCGCGGCGACGAAAGAAGGAGCGATGAGCCATGAATCTCATCCAGACGCTCGAGGCCGAGCAGATTGCCAGGATCAGTGGCGAGAAGAAGATTCCGGAATTCCGCCCCGGTGACACCGTCCGCGTCGGCGTGAAGGTGGTCGAGGGCGAGCGCAGCCGCGTGCAGGCTTATGAAGGCGTGTGCATTGCGCGCGCGAACAAGGGGATGGGTTCATCCTTCACCGTTCGCAAGATTTCGTTCGGCGAAGGCGTCGAGCGCGTCTTCCCGCTCTATTCGCCGAACATCGAATCGATCGAGGTCGTGCGGCGCGGCGTCGTGCGCCGGGCGAAGCTCTATTATCTGCGTGGCCGCACCGGCAAGTCGGCGCGTATCGCCGAGCGCCGCGATGTGCGCGTCAGCGAGGGCGTGGATAGCTGAGCGACGGCCTTCATGGCATGGATGGGGCGTGGGCGGCGTGAAGCAGCCCGCGCCCTTTTCTTTTCGGACGGATTCATGTTCCTTCGCGCCGCTTCAGCCGCCCTCTTCCTTGCAATGATCGGAACCGCGACGATGACAGCCGCCGCCCCGCCGCAACAGACGCTCACCCTAGAACGCATTTTCGACAGCCCGGCGCTGTCCGGCCCGACGCCGCGCGCGTTGAAGCTGTCGCCCGATGGCCATCTGGCGACGCTTCTGCGCAACCGGCCCGACGATCTGCTGCGCTACGACCTGTGGGCAATCGATACGAAGACCGGCGAGGCGCGAATGCTGGTCGATTCGAAGAAGGTGGGCAGCGGGGAGGCGCTTTCCGAAGCGGAGAAGATGCGGCGCGAGCGGGCGCGCCTGTCGGGCATCACCGGTATCGTCGATTATCAATGGGCGCCCGACGGCAAGAGCCTGCTCGTGCCGGTCGATGGCGACCTTTACCTTGCCAGGCTGGACGGCGAGGTCCGCCGCCTGACCGATACGAGCGCGGGCGAAATCGACCCGCGGGTCAGCCCGAAGGGGCGCTATGTCTCCTTCTCGCGCGACCAGAATTTTTTCGTGATCGATCTGGAGACGGGGAAGGAGCGGGCACTGACGAGCGATGGCGGCGGGACGCTCTCCTGGGGACTGGCCGAGTTCATCGCGCAGGAGGAACTGGCGCGCAGCGAAGGGGCCTGGTGGTCGCCCGACGACAGCCGCGTCGCCGTCGAACGGTCGGACGAGAGCAAGGTGCTGGTCGTGCCGCGCGCCGCGATCGATGCAGACGGCACGCGTATGTTCGAGCAACGCTACCCCAAGGCGGGAACGCCGAACGCGCTGGTCGATCTCTACATAATGCGGCCGGACGGGAGCGGCCGGATCAAGGCCGATCTGGGCGACAATCCCGATTTCTACCTGGCGCGGGTGGATTGGGCGACGGACGGCCGCACCCTCTATGTACAGCGCCTGTCGCGCGATCAGAAGCGGCTCGATCTGCTGGCCGTCGATCCTGACAGCGGGCGCTCGCATGTCCTGTTCAGCGATACGGCGGACACATGGATCAATCTGATCGACAATAATCTCCGGCCGCTGGACGACGGCAGCCTGCTGTGGGCGTCGGAGCGCGATGGCTTCATGCACCTCTATCGCTGGCGGGCGGGGCAGTGGACGCAACTGAGCCATGGCAACTGGGCGGTCGCCCGGATCGTGGGCGTCGATCAGGGGCGGAGCCTTGCCTATGTGCTGGGCAATCGCGATGGGCCGCTGGAGCAGCATCTCTATGCCGTCGATATCGACCATCCCGGCACGCCCACCCGGCTGACCGAGCCCGGCTGGTATAATGACGCGGTGATGGACAAGACCGCCGCGCGAATACTCATCACGCGCTCCAATCCGGCGCAGCCCCGGCAGGTCTATCTGGCCGACGCCACGGGCAAGCGCATCGCCTGGATCAGCAAGAATGATATCGCGGCGGACGATCACCCCTTCGCGCCCTATCGCGCGGCGCACCCGCTGCCCACCTACGGCACATTGCAGGCGGCGGACGGGCAGACGCTCCATTACAGCCTGCTCAGCCCGAAGCGCGAGCCGGGGCGGCGCTATCCGGTGTTCGTGCGCGTTTATGGCGGGCCGCACGGGCCGCTGGTGAAGCGCGCCTGGGGTTCGCCGATTGACGATTATCTGGTGTCAAAAGGATGGATTGTCTTCTCGCTCGACAATCGCGGCACCTCCTTTCGCGGGACCGCCTTTGATGCGCCGATCTATCGCGCACTCGGCGGGGCGGAGGTGGCGGATCAGCTTGCGGGTGTGACGTGGCTGAAGGCACAGCTATTCGTCGATCCGAAGCGGGTGGCGGTGATGGGCTGGTCCTATGGCGGCTATATGACGCTCAAGCTGCTGGAAGCTGCGCCGGGGACGTTCGCGGCGGGCGTCGCAGTGGCGCCCGTCACGAAATGGGAGTTGTATGATACCGCTTATACCGAGCGTTATCTGGGCGACCCGCGCAAGGAGCCCGAAATCTATGCCAAGGCCGATGTGCTGGCGGATGCGGACAAGATCGCCGATCCGCTGATGCTGATCCACGGCATGGCCGACGATAATGTGGTATTCGAGAATTCGACCGCGCTCTATGCGCGGCTACAGGAGGCGCGGCGACCATTTGAGATGATGGTCTATCCCGGCAAGACGCACGCGCTCTCCGGCCTCAACACCAGCATTCACCTCTGGACCACGATCGAGAATTTCCTCGACGAGAAGTTGGCGCTGCCCCGCTGACCCTCATGCGGGGCGCGGGGGCAGTGCCGAGCGGTCCACCAGCCGGGTGTAAAGATGCCATGTCGCATAGCCGAGCACGGGCAGCGCCACCGCGAGGCCGAGGAAGAAGGGTATCGACCCGAGCAGCAGCAGGACGACGACCGTGACGCCCCAGCGCAGCGTTACGCCGGGATTGGCGCGCACCGCCCGGATGGACGTGGCGATCGCAACGCCGGGATCGACCGGCCGATCCACCAACATCGGCAGCGAGACGAGGCCCAGTGCGAGTACGAGGAGGGCGAAGACGAGGCCGACGAGATCGCCGACGATCATCATGCCCCACCCCTCGGGCGTCGTGAACAGGGTGGTGAGGAAACCACCGATCGATTCCGGCGGCGCTTCGCCCAGAAACAGCCGGTAGAGGAGCGCGGCCGCGACGATCCAGGCGAGAAAGATGACGAAGAGCAGCCCCGAAACGAGCGCAATCTGCGTGCCCGACGGATTACGGAAGACGTCGAAGAAGTGCCACCAGCTCGATTCGAGGCCCGCTTCGCGCCGCCGCGCCAGTTCGTAGAAGCCCGAACTGACGACCGGGCCGAGGAGCGAGAGGCCGGCGACCAGCGGAAAGAACAGCGGCAGGATCGAATTACCCAGCGCCGCCACCGCCGTGACGATGCCGACCAGCGGATAGACGAAGCCGATGAAGACGAGATCGCCGCGCTTTTCGAGGAAATCGCCATAGCCTTCGCGGAGAGCCGCCCGCAGATCGCCCGGGCCTATGCGGCGAATGGGCACCGGCGCGGCTGCGCGTGGCGGGCCATAGGCGCCTGTCCTGTTCGGCTGTGCTGTCGCGGCCATGATGCTCTCCTTCTTTAATGGATTCCTTCTGTTTCGATCTTCTGCCTTGGGCACGACCATAACATGATCGCGGTGAAAAGGGGACCGCTTTCGCACCTGCAACACTGGACAAATCGCCCAGAAACGCTACATGGCGCGGCACTATTCCAGATCGGAGCTTTGAATCATGGGCTACCGCGTGGTGGTCGCCGGCGCGACGGGCAATGTCGGCCGCGAAATGCTGAACATCCTGGCCGAGCGGGAGTTTCCGCTCGACGATCTCGCCGTCGTCGCCTCGTCGCGATCGACGGGTGACGAGATCGAGTTCGGTGAGACGGGCCGCACGCTCAAAGTCCAGAATATCGAGCATTTCGACTGGAAGGGCTGGGATATCGCGCTGTTCGCGATCGGCTCCGACGCGACGGCCATCTATGCGCCGATCGCGGCGGCGGCGGGCTGCACGGTGATCGACAATTCGTCGCTCTACCGGATGGACCCGGACGTGCCGCTGATCGTGCCCGAGGTGAACCCGCAGGCGATCGACGGCTATACCAAGCGGAACATCATCGCCAACCCGAACTGCTCGACCGCGCAGATGGTCGTGGCGCTGAAGCCATTGCACGATGCCGCGAAGATCAAGCGCGTCGTCGTTTCGACCTATCAGTCGGTGTCCGGCGCGGGTAAGGCGGGGATGGACGAGCTGTTCGAGCAGAGCCGCAACATCTTCGTGGGCGATGCGGCCGAGCCGAAGAAGTTCACCAAGCAGATCGCGTTCAACGTGATTCCGCATATCGACAAGTTCCTCGACGACGGCTTCACCAAGGAAGAGTGGAAGATGGTCGTCGAGACGAAGAAGATCCTCGATCCGTCGATCAAGGTGGTGGCGACCTGCGTGCGCGTGCCGGTGTTCGTCGGCCATGCCGAGGCGCTGACGATCGAGTTCGAGGACGAGCTTTCGGCCGATCAGGCGCAGAAGATATTGCGCGAGGCGCCGGGCGTGATGCTCGTCGACAAGCGCGAGGACGGCGGCTACGTCACCCCCGTCGAATGTGTCGGCGAGTTCGCGACCTATGTGAGCCGCGTGCGCGAGGACCCGACGATCGAGAACGGCCTCGTCCTGTGGTGCGTCTCGGACAATCTGCGCAAGGGCGCGGCGCTGAACGCGGTGCAGATCGCCGAGCTTCTGGGGCGGCGGCATCTGAAAAAGGCGGCCTGATCGGATAGGGAGGGGATCGCCCGAGCGCATCGCAATGGCCTCTTCTCCCGCCGATCTGCCTGTTCGCTTCTTGGACGCGCCCGATGGCGTGCGCCTCGCCTGGCGCGAAATGGGCGCGGCGGACGGGCGCCCCGCGATCCTGCTGCATGGCCTGTTTTCGAACGGCTGGACGAACTGGATCCGCTACGGACATGCGGCGCGGCTTGCCGGGCGGGGGCTGCGCGTCATCCTGCCCGATCTGCGTGGTCATGGGGAGAGCGACCACCCGCACGATGCCGCCGCCTATCCGCCTGACATATTGGCGGAAGACGGCTTCGCGCTCGTCTGTCACCTGGATTTGGAAGACTATGATCTCGGGGGCTATTCGCTGGGCGGGCGTACCGCCTTGCGCATGCTCGTCAAAGGCGCGCGTCCCCGGCGGACTGCGCTGGCGGGGATGGGGCTGCAAGGGCTGCTCGACACAGGCGCGCGCACCGGCCATTTCCGCCACGTCCTGACCGGCCTCGGCACGCACGAGCAAGGCTCGCCCGAATGGCTGGCCGAGGCATTTCTCAAGACGACCGGCGGCGATCCCGAGGCGCTGCTGCCGTTGCTCGACAGCTTCGTCGATACGACCGAGGCGGAATTGCGCGCGGTGGCGACGCCGGTGCTGGTCGTGACCGGGCGCGACGACAAGGACAATGGCTCGGCGGCGGAGCTTGCCGCCATCCTGCCCGATGCACGCTTCGTGGACGTGCCCGGCAACCATATGAGCGCGGTGACGAAGCCCGAGCTGGGAGAGGCGATCGCTGACTTCTTCGCGAACTGATCGCGGGCGGGGACGACGATGGCCGCCCGCCCGCGACGATGAGCCTATAGCTGGCCCAGCATATGCTCGGCCGAGCTGACCTTGAACTCGCCCGGCGCCTCTATGTTGAGCTGTTTGACCACGCCATCGACCACCAGCATCGAATAGCGCGCCGCGCGCAGGCCCATGCCGAATTTGGAGCCGTCCATGGTGAGACCGACCGCCTTGGCGAAATCGCCATTGCCGTCCGCAAGCAGCGTCACCTTGTCGCCCGTGCCGGCCTGCTTGCCCCAGGCGCCCATCACGAACACGTCGTTGACCGCGGTGCCGACCACCTCGTCGACGCCCTTTGCCTTCAGCGCGTCCGCCTTTTCGATGAAGCCCGGCAGATGCTTGGCCGAGCAGGTGGGGGTGAAGGCGCCGGGGACCGAGAAGAGCGCGACCGTGCGGCCCTTGAAAAGCGTATCGCTGTCAATCTGTTCGGGGCCGTTGTCGGTCATCTTCGTGAAGGTCGCCTGGGGGACGGTGTCGCCTGCCTTGATCGTCATGCTCAATCCTTTCCTTATGGTCGCGCGGGGACGCGATCAGTTTTGCGTCTAGATCATCGCGCGCGCGGTTTGAAGCGCACCGCCGCTTTCGGTAGAAGGAGGGGATGGAACCGCCTGTGTATCTCAGCGGCCAGCTTCTGCTCGCCTTTCCCGGCATCGGCGATCCCCGTTTCAGCCGGGCCGTGATCGCGATGTGCGCACATGACGAAAATGGCGCGCTGGGCATCGGCATCGGCCGGCTTATTCCCCGGATCAGCCTGCACACGCTGCTCGACCAGCTTAGCATCCCGCAGGGGAGCGCGCCTGACGTGCCGATCCATGCCGGTGGCCCGGTCGAGCCGCAACGCGGCTTCGTCCTGCACAGCCAGGATTGGGGCGGTGAGGATACGTTGCAGATCGGCGGCCGCTGGGCGCTGACGAGCACGCTCGACATATTGCGCGCGATCGCGGAGGGACGCGGCCCATCGCGCTGGCTCTGCGCGCTCGGCTATGCCGGCTGGGGCGAGGGGCAGCTTGATGAAGAGATGACGCGCCACAGCTGGTTCGCGACGCCGGGCGACGACGAACTCATCTTTACGGCATCCCCCGATGAACGCTGGGCCGGGGCCTTTGCCGCCGCCGGCATCGACGCCAGGCTGCTCGCCGCCAATGCGGGGCATGCCTGACGGAGCGATCAGGCTACGTCGTTGATCCGAAGCTCGCCCAGCTTGCGATAGAGGGTGGAGCGGCCGATGCCTAGGCGGCGGGCGACCTCGGTCATGTGGCCGCGATAATGATCGATCGCGAGGCGGATGACGTCGGCTTCGATCGCGTCGAGCGGCCGCAGATGACCGTTGGCTTCGAACAGGCTGACGCCATGGCCGTGGTGCATCGTGAAGGATGCGCCATCCTCCCGCCCTTGAGCGGAGAGCGCGATTTGCGGGAAATCCGCCGCGCTTAGCGCATCTCGCTCACACAGCACGGCGGCGCGGAAGAGGGCGTTGTGCAATTGGCGGACATTGCCGGGCCAGTTATAGCCGGCCAGGAGATCGAGCGCCTCCTCGTCGATCGCGATCGGGCGCATCCCCGGCTGGGCCGCGATGCGCGACAGCAGATGAAGGGCGAGCGGGGCGATGTCGCCCGGCCGCGCACGGAGCGGCGGCAGCGTCATCTGCACGACGTTGAGGCGATAGAAGAGGTCCTCGCGGAAACGCCCGGCGCTGACCTCGGCCGCGAGCGTACGGTTGGTCGCCGCGATCACGCGGACATCGACGAGCCGGGGCGCGCGCGCGCCGATCGGATGAACCTCGCCGGTCTGGAGCACGCGGAGCAGCTTCACCTGCGTTTCGAACGGCATCTCGCCGATCTCGTCGAGAAACAGCGTGCCGCCATCGGCTTCCTGAAAGCGACCGGCATGCCGGTCGAACGCGCCGGTGAAGGCGCCCTTCTCATGACCGAACAGCTCCGATTCCACGAGATTGGGGGGGATGGCGCCGCAATGGACGACGACCAGTGGCCGCCCGGCGCGCGGCGAGGCGGCATGGATCGCCTGCGCGACGACTTCCTTGCCGACGCCGCTCTCGCCCTCGATCAGGACCGGGACATGCGTCCGCGCCGCCTTGGCGGCGATATCGAGCGCGGCCCGGAAATCGGGCGCATCGCCGACGATCTCGGCGAAGAGCAGCGGCGCGCTGATCTTTTCGGCCAGCGGATGCAGTTCGCCGGCGGCGGGCTGCATCGTCGCGACGGCATCGAGCGCGGCGAGCAGCCGGTCGGGCGCAACCGGCTTTACCAGAAAATCGGTGGCGCCGGCGCGCATCGCCTCGACCGCAAGCGCGACCGAGCTTTGCGCGGTAAGCACGACGATGGGAAGCCCCGGCCGCCGTGTGCGGAGCGCGGCGATATGCGCGCCCGCCTGCGAATCGGCCGACCAGACATCGAGGAGGACGGCCTCGACGCGCGGTCCGTTCGCCCGACCGAGCAGCGTCATCGCCGCCGCGATCGTGGGCGCCGTGAGCAGGCGCCAGCCCGCCCGCCGCGCGATCGCGGCGACCAGCCGGCACTGCGCGGGTTCATCGTCGATCAGCACCAGGGCGCGCTCAACGTCCGGTGACATTCACTCTCCTTCGGCCGCCATCGATGCGGAAGAATTAAAAGGACCAGGTAAAGGCAGCCTTAAGCGAATCGCAGCCGTTACGACATGCTTGGCCCTTGAGACGTTCGGCGAGCCTCGCTAAGGCAGCGAGCAACCTATGCCGGATTAATGGGGAACTTCGAATGGCCGCGGACAATGGTAGTGGGATGGAATTGAAGGCCCATGAGCAGACCTATGATGGTTTTATCCGGTTTTTGAAAATCAGCACGGCCATTTCGGCCGTCGTCACCGCGCTCGTCATCCTCGCCATCGCGAACTGAGGGGCGCGTGCCCCAGCCCAAGATCGCAGTCCTGAAGGAGACTGCCGCCGGCGAACAGCGTGTCGCGGCGACGCCGGAAACGGTCCGCAAGTTCATCGCGCTCGGCGCGACGGTGGCGGTCGAGGCAGGGGCGGGCGTCCGCGCCTCGGTGGCGGATCAGGCCTATGCCGAGGTCGGCGCCGACGTGGACAACCGCGCGGCTGCGCTGCGCGACGCCGATATCATCCTGGGCGTGCAGGGGGCCGATCCGGCTTCGCTGGAGGGTGCCCGGCCGGGCGTCTGGCTGGTCGCGGGGCTCAATCCCTTTGGCGAGCGCGCGCGGGTGGACGGCTATGCCGCCGCCGGGGTCGAGGCGCTGGCGATGGAATTCATGCCGCGCATCACGCGCGCGCAATCGATGGATATCCTCTCCTCGCAGTCGAATCTCGCCGGATACAAGGCCGTCCTTGACGCGGCGAGCGAATATGGCCGCGTCTTCCCGATGATGATGACGGCGGCGGGCACGGTTTCCGCCGCGCGCGTCTTTATCATGGGCGTCGGCGTCGCCGGCCTTCAGGCGATCGCCACCGCGCGCCGGCTGGGGGCTCAGGTTTCGGCCACTGACGTGCGTTCGGCGACCAGGGAGCAGATCCTATCGCTCGGCGCCAAGCCTATCTTCGTTGAGAATGTCGCCGGCATCGAGGGCGAGGGCGCGGGCGGTTACGCCACCGAAATGTCCGAGGACTATCAGAAGGCGCAGGCCGAACTGGTCTCGGGCCATCTCGCCAAACAGGATATCGTCGTCACCACCGCCCTGATCCCTGGCCGCCCCGCGCCACGACTCATCAGCGACGCGCAGATCGCGACGATGCGGCCGGGCAGCGTGATCGTCGATCTGGCGGTGGAGAGCGGCGGCAATGTCGAAGGGGCGGTCGCGGGGGAAATCGTGACGGTTCACGGCGTGAAGATCATCGGCCACCGCAATGTCGCCTCGCGGCTGGCGGCCGACGCCTCCGCGCTGTTCGCGCGCAACCTCTATAATTTCCTCTCGGCCTTCTGGGACAAGGAAGCGGGCAGGCCCGTGCTGCCGGAGGAGGACGAGATCACGCAGGCGATCCGCCTGACGAAGGACGGCAAGGTCGTGAACCCACGGCTTTTGGGATAATCGGGTTCGGCCCGGCTGGCGCCGGGCTGTCGGAGGGGCGTGCCATGGATTTCATCTCGATCCTGTCGATCTTCGTGCTGGCCTGCTTCGTCGGCTATTATGTCGTCTGGTCGGTGACGCCGGCGCTGCACACGCCCTTGATGGCCGTCACCAACGCCATCTCCTCGGTCATCATCGTCGGCGCGCTGATCGCCAGTTCGGCGGCGACGGGGGGCGCGGTATCGCACTGGCTGGGCCTCGGCGCGGTGCTGCTCGCCAGCATCAATATCTTCGGAGGCTTCGCCGTCACCGAACGCATGCTCGCCATGTACAAGAAGAAAGACCGTGGGAACTGATTGAAGTGCGCGGTTGACGGGGGAAGGGGATAACCACACCGATGATCGAAACCATCGCCGCCACGCCGCCCTGGGTTGCGCTCGCCTATCTGGCGGCGGGGATCTGCTTCATCCTCGCGCTGCGCGGGCTGTCGAGCCCGGCCACCTCAAGGCGGGGCAACCGACTGGGCATGATCGGCATGGCGCTGGCGGTGGGCGTCACGCTCTATCTGCATGGCACCGGCCTCGTCGAGATACTGATCGCGGTGGCGATCGGCGGCATCATCGGCTTCGTCATCGCGCGCAAGATCGCGATGACGGCCATGCCGCAGCTCGTTGCCGCCTTCCACTCGCTGGTCGGTTTCGCGGCGGTGCTGGTGGCGGCGGCGGCGTTCCTCAATCCCGGGCCGTTCGGCATTGCCGACGGAGGCGTCATCCATCTGCAAAGCCGAATCGAGATGGGGCTGGGCGTCGCGATCGGCGCGATCACCTTTTCGGGCTCGGTGATCGCCTTTCTCAAGCTCAACGGCAATATGTCGGGCAAGCCGATCATCCTGCCGGCGCGCCACGTCATCAACCTCGGCATGCTCGCGGCGATCCTCGGACTGATCGGCTATTTCCTGACCGATCAGAGCGGCTGGGTGTTCTGGACGATCACCGCGCTGAGTTTCCTGATCGGTTTCCTGCTCATCATCCCGATCGGCGGCGCGGACATGCCGGTGGTCGTTTCGATGCTCAACTCCTATTCGGGCTGGGCCGCGGCGGCAATGGGCTTCACGCTGCACAATACGGCGATGATCATCACCGGCGCCCTGGTCGGCAGCTCGGGCGCGATCCTTTCCTATATCATGTGCCGCGCGATGAATCGCAGTTTCATCAGCGTGATCGCCGGCGGTTTCGGCGCGACGGCGGATGCGGGCGGGGCGGAAAAGGTCGATCGGCCGTGGAAGCGCGGCAGCGCGGAGGACGCCGCGTTCCTCATGAGCCAGGCGGAGCAGGTGATCATCGTGCCGGGCTACGGCATGGCCGTGGCGCAGGCGCAGCATGCGTTGCGCGAGATGGCCGACAAGCTCAAGGAAGCGGGCGTTCGCGTCAAATATGCGATCCATCCCGTCGCGGGCCGCATGCCGGGCCATATGAACGTGCTGCTCGCCGAGGCGAACGTGCCCTATGACGAGGTGTTCGAGCTGGAGGACATCAACTCCGAATTCGCGCAGACCGACGTGGCCTTTGTGATCGGCGCGAACGACGTGACGAATCCGGCGGCGAAAACTGACAAGACGTCGCCGATCTACGGCATGCCCGTGCTCGACGTGGCGAAAGCCAAGACGGTGCTGTTCGTGAAGCGGTCGATGGGCGGCGTTGGCTATGCCGGCGTCGATAACGACGTCTTCTACATGGACAATACCATGATGCTGCTGGCCGACGCGAAGAAGATGGTCGAGGACATCGTCAAGGCGATGGACCACTGATCCCGATCAAGGAGAACGCCCATGCCCGCTTTGTCATCCGAACCCTGGCTGACGCTGGAAGCGGAGGTTGCGCCGCCGCAGCTCTTCGGCAAAGGCGAGGGATTCGAGCGGCGTTGCGTACCCATCACGCGCGGCATCGTGCGCGGCAGGCTCACCGGCACCGGCCTGCCTGGCGGCACTGACTGGCAGCGTATCCTCCCCGACGGGACGACCGATCTGGAGGCGCATTATGCGTTCGAAACCGATCGGGGCGAGCTGGTGGAAGTCACCTCCAACGGCCTGCGTTCGGGGCCGCCGGAGACGATGCGCGCCTTGCTCGCGGGGGAGAAGGTCGATCCCGCGCTGATCTATTTCCGTACCGCGATGCGGTTCAGGAGCGAGTCCCCTCGCTTGCGTGAGTTCACGACGCGGCTCTTCATCGGCGTCGGCCGCCGCGAGCCGGATCGCGTGCTGCTGGATGTTTACGCGGTCGAATAAGGAGCGACGCGGCCGCCTTCATACATCGGTATAGCTCGCCTTCGCGCCTAGTGGAGCGTCGCGCTCTCCGGCGCGCATTTTATATCCAATCGGGACAGCGCAGGCACGGCCGTTCGCGACCGGCGGCGGCCTGCATCGCCGCGGCCGCCCGCCAGACACGAGTAAGGGATATTGATGACCGATCTTAGTAACAAAGTCGCCTTTATCACCGGGGGTGCCAGCGGCATCGGCCTCGGCATCGCGCATGCCGCGGCGAAAGCGGGCATGAAGGTGGCGATCGCCGATATTCGCCAGGACCATATCGATGCCGCACTGCCGACCTTTCCGGCCGGCGCCGAGGTGCGCGGCTACAAGCTCGATGTCACCGATCGCGCCGCCTACGAGGCTCTGGCGGATCAGGTGGAGAAGGATCTCGGGCCGGTCTGGCTGCTCGTCAACAATGCGGGTGTCGCGGTCGCGGGGCCGGCTCATCTTGCGAGCTGGGCTGATTGGGACTGGACGATGGGCGTCAATCTGGGTGGCGTCATCAACGGCGTGAAGATCTTCCTGCCGCGCCTCGTGGAGCGCAAGACGGGCCACATCGTCTCCACCGCGTCGATGTCGGGCCTGCTGCCGCATCCGGGGACGATCACCTATACCACCGCCAAGGCGGCGATCATCGGCATGATGGAAAGCCTGGCGTCCGAACTGGGGCCGCAGGGCATCGGCGTCAGCGCCTTCTGCCCCGGACCCGTCCAGTCGGATATCCATAATTCGGGTGAGACGCGCCCGGCGCACATGGCCGATACCGGCTATGGCGACACCGACAAGCGCCGCCAGTCGGGTGGAGCGATGAAACAGCATCTGTTCAAGCCCGCCGACGAGATCGGCGAACGCGTGATCGAGGGCGTCAAAAATAATGAACTCTATCTGCTCACCCACAGCGAGTTCGCCGATGGCGTGAAGGCGCGAGCCGAGGCGATCGTCGCCTCGGTGCCGACGATACCGCAGAATGAAGAGCTGAAATCGACCTATGGCATGCTGGTGTGGAACCCGATCCACAAGGCCGAGCGCGAACGCCAGGACAAGCTGAAGGGGCGGGCATGAAGGATATCGCCGGCCGGACGGCCTTCATCACCGGCGGCGCCAGCGGCATTGGCCTCGGCGTCGCGCGCAAATTGCTCGACGCTGGCGCCAAGGTGGCTATCGCCGACATCCGGCAGGACCATCTGGATACGGCGCTCGCGACCCTCGACAATCGCGAGCTTGTCGGCATCCGCCTCGATGTCGCCGATCGCGAGGGCTTCGCGCAGGCGGCTGACGAGGCCGAAGCGGCGCTCGGCCCCGTGTCGATCGTGATGAACAATGCGGGCGTGAACCTGTTCGCGCCGATCGACGAATGCACTTATCAGGATTGGGACTGGCTGCTCGGCGTCAATCTGCACGGCGTCATCAACGGTTGCCAGACGTTCGTTCCGCGCATCAAGGCGCGCGGGCAGGGGGGGCATATCGTCAACACCGCGTCGATGGCGAGCTTCCTCGCGGGCCCCAGCGCGGGCATTTACACCGCCACCAAGTTCGCGGTGCGCGGACTCACCGAGAGCCTGCGCTGGAGCCTCGTAAACCATGGCATAGGCGTTTCCTGCCTGTGTCCCGGGCTCGTCAAATCGGCTATCTATCAGAGCGACCTTGTCCGGCCCGATGACCTGAAAGGCGAGGCAACCACCGCCGACACCGAATTCATGGATCGGCTGGCCGAACTGCACCAGGTGGGCATGGAGCCCGATGAGGTAGCCGACACGGTGGTCCGCGCGATCCTTGATAACCGGCTCTATATCTTCCCGCACGCCGAATTCCGTGACGAGATGAAGGAACTGTTCGACGAGGTACTCGATGCTTTTCCCGAACCGGGACAAGCCGATCCGCGCCGGCTGGCGTTCGAGGAGCAACGCCGCAAGACCTATGAGGCGGCGCGCCGGACGGTCGATGGTTGACGTGAGAGTGCCCTGACGGCAATCGGCTTCGCGAGGGAGGACCTTTCGTGACGCCGATCATTCTGGACTTCGTGGCGCATAATGCGCGGACCATGCCGAACGGGGTGGCGGCGGTCGAACTGGCCACCGGCCGCCGCTGGACCTTCGCCGAGTTCGACGCCGACGTGCGCCGCGCCGAGGCGATGTTGCGAGACAGGCTTCCGCAGCCGGAAGGCGCGCGCGTCGTCATGATTAGTCGCAATTCGGCGACGATGCTGATCGTGCAGCAGGCGTGCGTGCGCACCGGCGCGATCTTCGTGCCCCTGAACTGGCGCCTCGCGGCGCCCGAGATCGCCTTCCTGATCGAGGATTGCACGCCCTCGCTGCTGATACACGAGGCGCTGTTCGATGGGCTGGTGCCGCCCGGTTTCACCGCGCCGGTGCTCCGCATCGCCGATGATCGCGATGAGGTGGCCGAGGCAATGGCCGCTTATGAGGCCCACAATATCGGCGAGGGCCGCCGACTCGACCCTGAACAGCCTATCACGATCCTCTACAGTTCGGGCACGACGGGGCGGCCCAAGGGTGCGGTCGTCAGCCTGCTTAACGGCTTTACCGGCGGGCTGGGCCTCGTGCTCGGCACGCATATCGGCCCTGCCTCGCGCTTCCTTGTCGAAATGCCGCTGTTCCATACGGCGGGCCTGTTCGGCGCGTGCTGGTCGACGATGATCGTGGGCGCGCGCCTCGTTATCGGGCAGAAATTCGATGCGCAGGCGACCTATGACCGCCTTGCCGATCCGAAACAGGGGATCACGCACTTCTTCTCGGTGACGCAGATGGCGATGCAGATGCGGCTGCTCCCCGGTTTCGACGGGCGCCGTCTTGCGCGACTCACCGCTTATGTCACCGGCGGGTCGCCCAACCCCGAGGCGCATCACCGCGCCTGGCTGGAGGAAGGCGTGATGATGGCGAACGGTTGGGGGATGAGCGAGACATGCTCCTCCACGGCCTTGCCAATCGGCGATATTGAGTTGCTGCGCCGCAAGGCCGGCTCGATCGGCGTGCCGCACCTCGCGGTTGAGCTGAAGGCGGTGCGCGCCGATGGCGAAGAGGCCAGCGTCGGGGAAGTGGGCGAATTGTGGGCGCGTGGCGCCACCGTCACCACAGGCTATTGGAACAGGCCCGAGCTTAACAAGCAGGCCTTTGTCGACGGCTGGTTCAAGACGGGCGATGCCGCGATGCGCGACGAGGACGGCTACTGGACGCTTGTTGATCGTATCAAAGACATGTTCATCTCCGGCGGCGAGAATATCTATCCCGCCGAGATCGAGGCGGCGATCGCCGAGATGCCCGAAGTGGCCGAGGTGGCGGTGATCGGAATCGATCACGAGCGTTGGGGCGAAGTCGGCGCCGCGTTCGTCATTCCGCGCGCCGGCGTCGCGCTGGATGCGGCAACGGTGCTGGCCCATTGCGACCGGCGGCTGGCGCGCTACAAAATTCCGAAGGAAGTCATTGTAACGAACGAAATAGTTCGTACCGCCTCTGGCAAGGTTCAGAAGCATCTGTTGCGCGAACGCTACAAGGCGGATGCCTGACAGGCGGCGAGGGGGGCGATAAGTGGCAAGGAGCGCTTCGCATCGGACAAATTCAATGATAGGCTCCCCTCGACGATAGCAGAATAGGTGTCTGGAGACGCGATGCAGCACTATTCGACCCATAGCGTTCCGACGGGCTCGAAGGTGGGATATTGGAACGACATCACCAGCGACGTGTTCGCACCGATGGAAACCCGCCCCCTGGATCGCGACGATTTCGAGGCGGAACTCGATTGCGTTCGCTTCGGCCGTAGCTGGCTGGCCAACCCCCGCTCGACGCCCGCCATTGTCACCCGCCATCCCGGCCATGCGGTAAAGACGCGCGAACGGCCTTATTTCCTCCACCTCCAGCTTCACGGCAGGCTCAAGATCGTCCAGGATGGACGCGAGGCCCTGCTCGATCGCGGCGATCTCGTGCTGGCCGACAGCGCGATGCCCTATACGCTGCGCTACGACGAACCCTGCTCGACACTGGTGATGATCCTGACCGCCGGCGATCTCGCGAACCGCCTGCCCGCGCCGGACGATCTGCTCGGCGTGAAGCTGTCGGGCCGTGATGGATTGGCGTCCACCGCCTCCTCACTTCTCGCCGGCATGTGGGAGCATGCACGCACGGGCGACATCGCCGAGTCGACCGGCGATACGCTGTCGTCGGCGGTGCTCGACGTGTTCGCCGCATCCTGGCTGGCGACGGCCAAGGTGCAGGTCGCCGAGTCCGCCGTGTCGATCTCTCGGCGCATCCAGATTCGGCGGCATGTTGAGGCACATCTGCGCGACCCCGAACTTTCGGCCCGCAGCGTCGCGGCGGCGTTCGGCATCAGCCCGCGCTATCTCCACATCATCTTTTCGACGGGCGATGAGACGGTGTCGAACCTGATCTTGCGCCGCCGGCTGGAAGAATGCGCCAAGCAATTGCGCGATCCGGTCTGGGCGCGTCGGACGATCACCGAGATCGCTTTCTCCTGGGGGTTCAATAACGCGACGCATTTCGCGCGCGTTTTCCGGGAGAAATACGGATCGAGCCCGCGCGATTATCGCGCCGCCCAGCTTTCAAGCTGAGCGATGCTGGTGGGCGGTGACGGGCTCGAACCGCCGACCCTCTCGGTGTAAACGAGATGCTCTACCAACTGAGCTAACCGCCCCCGTGTGGGGTTCTGCGCTTTATGGTTTTTTGGCGGCCCGTGTCGAGCCCCTGTTTAGGGTAAGGGGAGCGCCGTCTTTCGCCACTTCAGGTTGGCAGGACAGCGAGGCGCTGGACCGCGGCCAGGTAGGCTAGCATCTCATGCGCGGCGTCGTCCGACAACTCGATGAACACGCGCCGGCCGTCGTTCGGATCGGAAATGCGGACGAGCACGCCTTGTTCAGTAAGCGTCTTGATCCAGCGAAGCGCCGTTGTCGGCGGGACGGCGGCGGCGATGCACAGGCTTGAAACCGCCACCTGTCGTCCTTCGAGCCGCGCGGCGGTGAGATCGAGGAGCATGTCCCAAGCAGGATCGGCGAAAAGCTCCGCACTGAAATATTGATCGCGGAGACGCCGCGCGCGGATCATGGCGCGGACCGCATTGGCATCGACGGGCGCGGTGGCGCGGGGCGCGACGTCGCGTGCCAGGGTGCGGAAGCGTGGCGGCGCGGTCGGCTCGGTTTCCGAAAGGATCGCTAGGGCCCGCGCGATCCGCCCAACCTCTTCGCTGAGCTGCTGCAAACGGGGAAGAACCGCCGAATCGTTGCTAGCGTCGTGCAGGCGCGTGCGATCGCGCGACAGCGCCGCCCCGATCGCCGCCGCGCGTTCGGTCGCCGTCGGATCGCAGAGCAGGATCACATTATTATGCCCGGCGCGCGCCGCCGCGAGATCGACCAGATGCGGCGGGATCGACACGACGCTCGGGAAACGGCGCGATTGCGCACCGGCCTCGATCTGGTCGAGCAGTCGTTCGAGCGGCTCTCCCCCATCGGCGGTGACGTCGACGATCACCGCGCCGGCCGCTACCTGATCCGCCAATCGCTCGGCAGCCCCCGCGAGGGGCATCGACACCGCGATCCGCCCGCCCATCGACCATATCGCCTCGCCCGCGGCCATGCGCCGGTCGTCGCTATCGGAGAAGATCAGCGCAATCGGCGCATCATCATATTCGACATCTTCCGGTGCCGTCGCCCCCACCGCCATCTCCTTTTGTTCCATTCCTCCGTTCTGGCCGCCGAATCGGAGGAAGGTAAGCGGCAATGACTCCATTTCGGAGGAGAGAGACAAAAAATTGCCTCCATTCCCGAATGATAACGCGAACATGAGTATAAATTCGGTAGAGGAGATGACAGGAAGGGGCGTTGTATCCGCGAGCGCTTTCGCTTCATGCCCGTTCCGGCTGTGCCGGGCGGGGAAGACCGGTTGGACGCGATCTGCCTCGCGGTAACCGACTGTCGACAGGATTTGCCGAGCCGGAATCGAATTGGATGTTATTTTCTATTTAATATCAAGTAATTGAATGATTTCTCTGGCTGCAAAGGCCCCCAAAAAAGCCCTAGGAGTTTCAGCCTGCAAAATGACTCGAACCGCCGTCGCGCGGGACTATCTGACCCCTCATAGCACTTTCTGCGTCAGCGCAACAGAACTCTACCGGAATGTCAGCGTGAAGATTTCCGTCGCGCCTCGCTTGCGGCCTGATGCGCAACCTTGAAATATCGAGCATCTCCTATTGTTCCATCTGTTTCCATCCAATTCTGACCTATCGACAACCGAGTTGCACCGCACAGGGGCGCCTGATCCGACCCCCTTTTTCTCGACCTAGATCCCAAGGCGGTTTCCAAAACCGGAAACGAAGGGGCGGTTTTCAGGCTATGGTCCATTTACGGCCCGCGTTAGGATGCCGATTGCCAAGCCTCCTTAACCAGCGAAAAATATGTGAGGAATGGTTAATTCAGGTTAAAGAAAGCTCAGGCGTGATTCAAAGCATATAGCAAATGTCAATGGGTGCAGGGGGAAGGAAACAGTGACACAGATATCAACCGTCAATTCCGGTTCACGCCAGATTGCGCTTCACAGCATAACTGGAGAGGTGACGGATTCAAAAAAATGGGCGACGACCGAAATCTCCGGCGGTGGTGGCGAGGGCGTTATTAGCAATGGCTCGGGCTATATCAAGCAAGACGAGCTGAAGTCCAAAACCACGACCCATGACCAGATCATCATTCGCACCGCCGATGGTCAGGAAGAATCGCTGAAAGTCGAGGATTTGCATCTCGCTGTGGCTCAGGGCCATTGGGTATCGTTTATCCGCGCCATACCCAGCGGCTGGGCCAAAGGCCCCGTTGTGGCAATCTTGAATCACAACACTGGCTCCAAGTATTTTATAGATTCGGCGATAAAAGAAGCCTGTGGCAAGTCACTTATTGGAATTGGTACGATTGTTCTGTTGCTATATGGAATATACGTCTGCTATCAATCGATGCTTGGCTATCAGATTATTCAGTCACGCTTGATTCTTGGTCTGCTGCTCATGGCGCCCTGTCCCGTTTATTATTTCCGGGAAATAAGACGCTATGGTGCGTTCAAGGATCAGGTTTCGGCGCTTTGCGATCAGATCAAGGTCAGCCAAGCCGCACCCAAGTCAGTTTCAGCGTAGCCGGGGCACACCGACCCACCCCAGCCGAATAATCGGCAATGACTTTTGAATGGACGAGGAGGATAGAGATGAAAGGCTTGTGCATCTCGCTAGTATTGGCGGCAGGATTGGCGATCGGAACGAGTGCAGCCGCCGCGCCCGCGCGCTATCCATTAGAGGTGGCTGTCAATGGCTCGCCTACAGCCGCCGAAACCGCCGTTGTTCGGCGCGATCTTAGCAGTTCCTTCGGCAAGGAATGGTCTGACTTTGAAAAGAATGCAGGTCGCCGCGTCCAATTTACGGTTGCTCATGCGGATATCAACGGCGATGGGCGGCCTGATTTGCTAGTCTCTCTTGACGATCCCGGCTTCGGTTATTGCGGATCGGGCGGCTGCGCAGGCTATGCCATTTTGGCAACGGCCCAGGGCTACGCGCCCAAGGCGATCGAGCTGGCATACTTCTTTGCAAAGGCCATCGTTCTCCCGACCGTGCATCACGGAATGCACGATCTTAGGTATGACGCCCGCAAGGTGGTGTTCGCTTGGGACGGAACGCAGTATCGCTAGTGCGACCCTCAACGGATCGTGATCACAGTTTGGGACCGGCCTGTCGGCCGGCTTTCCGCCTCTCCGCTTCGTTTTTGGCGTTCTGCTCCGCGAGAAGGACTTGCCGTGTGGATTCGAGGCCGGCCCACCCTAGCTTATAGTTTTCGGCTTCCATAGTGACGGTTTCGAGCCGCCCCTGTTCATCCGAACCCGCGTTGATTGTTATTCGTGCGTCGAAGTTACAGGCCGGTGTATTATCCACCCTAGTCACCGCTTCGTGGTTGCCGGGTGCCAGATAAGCCAATCGGCCCTCTTGTATCATTTCCGAATAGGTTCTTTTATTGGTGTATTTATCATTCGATAGAATGCCGATGTCGGAAGGGCAACCTAGGAGTTTCGGCGGAACATAATGCTCCCCGTTACTCCCGATATACCATCTATGACTAAAGGTTAGATTTGTATCAGCACCATTGCTCGGCGCACCGTATTTTTCTATCACGTCTTTTGTGAAATTCGCCATCAACGGGCTTGTCGCCCGATCCGGATAGTTGATCCAGCGGACGATAGCCCAAACATAAGGCTTGCTTGGCGCGGTGGTGGTTAGGATCAGAAAACGTTCCGCGTTGCTGGATCGGTCGAAATCGCCATCTGACGTCAGGCTTTCGCTCGCCTTGTATAACGGCGTGACCTTCATATCCGGCTTGAGCGCGAAAACGCCGGTGGCGGGTGTAATCTGGATTTTCGGATCATAGGCTTTCAGAGCTTTGATCGCCTCGCCGATCGGCATACCGAGCTGGATGCCGACGATATCAACCGCGCCCTTTCGGCCTGCCAATTCATCGGTGTATGCAGGATTGCCGAAATTATTGTCAGCGGCTTGGGCCGAACAGGCGATCATCGCTATCCCGGCGGCGATCAATACGCCGCAGAACTGGTTATGCCGCCGCATTGGCGCTCTCCTATCGTGTTGCCCCGCAGCATGGGAGCGGTCGTTTATACACGTTAGCCAAACACGCTTCCCTTGAACAGATTTTGAACAACAGTCAGATTCCTCACCGATGTTCGTCGCCAACTTTTTGGTTAGCCTGACAAATTTCCACAGCACCGCGCAGTTGAACTCACCCGATCCCGGCCCCCGCTACCTTGTCGGCGACAGGCGCGGGCATGGCGGCCTGAACAATGGCGGTTTGCACCTGTCCCGCACGCTCGTTGATGGCGGACACCAGCTTGCCGTGATCATTTGTGAAGATGGTGGCCGATTCCTTGGCGCGGGATATGCCGACATAGAAGGATTTCTGATCGACAAGGTTAGTCGCCTTGCTGTCGGCATGGATCATCACATGATCGGCGGTGCGCCCCTGCGCGGCAAAGGCGGTATCGACATAGGCATGGGCAATGTGCCGGTCGCGGGCAGAATCGAGATTGAGGGTTTCCGTCCTGCCGTCCGGCGTCTGGATGGTGGCCGTGCGGGTCTGCACATCCACCGCGACCACCTCGCTGCGCCCGCCGTTGATCCGGCCCGCCTCCCGGTCGTTGCGGGTGAACCGGACGGCATCACCGGATTTCAGGTCCATCGGCTGCGACGCAAACGCTTGGCTTTTGCCCGCGCCCCATTGCCGCAACCGCCAATCCACGTCCCGTCCATCCTCCGATTTGAGCGCGATGGCGGCTTTCGCCGGATCAATACTCTCGACCCTATAGGCTTCGCCGCGCGTCACGCCCTTGTCAGCATAGTCGCGGGTGAACCTCACCACGTCGCCCTTGTCATAACTCAAGGGATCGCGGGCCTCGGCGCGGGTCAGTCCTTTGTTGGCAAGGCTCTCCACGGCGACGGTGGGGCCAGTCAGCGCGCCCGATCTGGTGAGGGCATCGCGAATATCGGCGGTCAGCGTATCGCGCCCCTCGCGCGACGGCTCGATGACAAGGGTGCGGGCGCGCCCCGCCTTGTCCAGCGCCGCATACCGCTCGGCAATGGCGGCGAAGCGTGTCGAGCGGTCGGCGTTTTCGATGATCTGCCCGCCGCCTCGGTACAGCGCGGCAAGGGCCTTCCGGGCGTCCCCCTCGATAGATGCCAGCACGGCCTCTTTCGTGGCGTCGTTGGTCTGCCGCACGATCTCGGCCAGCTTGGCGGTTTCCATGCCCGCGCCCTGCAACTGCGCGAAGGCCGCGCCAGCCTCGACCGAACCAAGCTGTTTCACGTCTCCGACAAGGATGATGCGGGCATCATGCTTGTCGGCCAGGTCGAACAACCGCGCGGTCTCGCGCGCCGACAAAAGCGAAGCCTCGTCCACGATCCACGCGGCGGACTGGCCCGGCTGCGGGCGTTCGGGGGATAGCAGATGGCGCGCAACGGTATCGCTGCGCGCGCCTAGCGCCTCGCCCAGCACCATCGCCGCCGATGCGGTCGGGGCAAGCGCGACGATGGACACGCCCCGCGCTTCGGCCTCGCGGGCGAAGGTCGCCAAGACGGTGGTGGTCTTGGCGGTGCCCGCATAGCCCTGAACGGCGGTGATGCGGTTGTGGCTGGTCAATAGCTGCTCGGTCGCACTGCGCTGGTCGGCGTTCCAGCTATGGCCCGCGCGTTCCGATTGCGCCGATGCGGTGGCAACGGCCTTGGCGGCGGCAAGGTCCGACGCGATGGGAGCCAGTGCCCCGCGCCCCTCTACTTCGATCCGCAACATTTTCGCTTCCGTCTCGACATTCTGCCGGGTGGTGAACCCTGTGAACTCCGCGCCGCGCCGATCCTGAAAGGTGCGGTCGATCAAGTCGCCCTGTCTGGTCGCGGTGTTGATCGCCGCGCCGATCTGCGCGTAACTGATCTTGCCCAGCCCAATCCGTCCGGCCTCTTCCTGCAAGGCGGCGGCGGAAAAGACCGATTGTCGTTCGCCAAGCTTGGCGGCGGCATGGGCGATGGCGCGGACGGCAGCATTCTCGCCCTGCATGGCGATGGCGGCGCGATGGGCAGAATCGGCCGCCCTCGCCTCGGCCTGCGCGATCATCGCCAGCCGCGTCTCCGTGCTAAATCCCGCCCCGCTCGCCGTCTCGCGCCAGTCCGCGACAAGGGAAGCATGATCGGCGGCAACCTTGGCTTCGCGCGTGTCGAGCGCGGCAACCTGCTTTTCGGCGGCGCTGGCGGCATCGCGCGACGTGCCGCGCTCGGCCAATGCCGCCTCGATCTCGGCGCTGCGGGTGCTCAACGCGGCCAGCACCTCGCCGAATATGCCCTTGATCTCGAACATGGACTCTTTGCCCGTCTCGATCTCATAGCCGAGTTCGCGCACCTTCAACGCCAGTTCCTGCCGGTAGATCGCGCCGATCTGCTTTTGAATCTGGTATATGGCGCGCGGTTCAAGGCTGCGCCAAGCGCCGTCCTCGTCCCGCGTCGCGTTCATGATGACATTGTGGGTATGAAGCTGCGGGTCTTGGGCGCGGCTGGTGCCGTGCTGGAAGCTGGCGACTATCAGATTGCCGGTGGCTTCCCGGTTGACGGTGCCGCCTTCGCGGATACGGGTGGCGGCCATGTGCTTCTCCACATGGGCCAGCGCCACCTTCACGGCCTCGCCATGCGCCGCGATCAACCGCCTATCGCCTGCGACCTCGGCCATGATCGACACCGACTTGGGCGCGCTCAAGGTCACGTCCCAGCCGGGGCGATGCTCAAGCTGGCCGTCCCGATAGGTGCCAAGCTGCTCGCCCGCCACCCTGCCATCCAGCAAGTCGCGGAACTGCTCGCGGTCCACCTCGCCGGACAAACCCAGCGCCTCCGCACCTTGGCCCTGCCATTCCGAAGGCGACAAGCCTCCTTCGGAATAATAGTCGTCTGCCTCATAATAGCTGGCGGCCTGCGCCGAACTGGTCAGCGCGGAAACGGACGCGACCATTACACAGGCCCCTGACTGGCGGGCGATGGTGGCGGCGGTGGCGATGGTTCGGGCGGGGCCAGTCCCATTTGCTCCCAAAGCGTCATGCCCGGTTTGCCCGCGATGAATCCGGGCTGGCGAGCAGGCCCGCGTCGTTTGACATGATCGGCGGTCAAGCTGATCCGCGCCACCGGCAAGCCATCGGGGAACAGTAAATATCCCTGATATGCGCGAAGGCGTAATTCGCTTTCCAGCACGGCGGGCCGCTCCCTGCGTATCCGGCCCAAGGTGGTGCGAGGGTCGTTGTCCCCATCGGCCAGCGCATCGGTCATGGTCTGGATCTCGACCTCCTGACTGCCGATGGCATCGCTCGCCCATTGCCGGGTTTCCGCGTCGATGGTTTGCAGGAACAGCTTGGTGTTGCAGCAGCCCAGCATGGATTCCGCGATCTGCGGCCCGTAGCGGTTCTGCATCTGGCCCAAGGCCTGAAAGGTCAGCACCACCGCCGCGCCGAACTTGCGGCCCTCCGGCAACAGCCGCGCCAGATTATCGACGCGGGGCAAGTCGGCCAGCTCGTCCAGCACGAACCAGATGCGCCGGTCGGGCGACGGGGGAAGCCCCAGCACTGCACTGGCCGCGCATTCCAGCCAGCAGGCGAGCAAGGGCTTCGACGCCTCGAAATAATCCTCCTTGCGGGGAACGAATATCCACGGGCGCGGGCCGGTGCGCTTGTCCAGCCCATGAATGAAGTCGCGGAAGGCGAAGGGCTTGCCGCCGCTGTCCTCGACGCGGAGAAACTGAATCAGGTCGGCCGCCTTGGCGAGCATGAACAGAACGCTGCCAGTCGCCCGGTCGGCGTCGTCGGCGAAGGTGCGGGCCGATGACGTGTCTTTCAGCCGCTCCTTCAAGTCCTCCTTGGTCATATTCTGCAACATGGTCAGCAGGTCGGCCAATGTGGGCCTGTCCTGTGTAGGCTTGTCCTGCTTCCAGAGTTCGCGAAGGATATTGGCGACAAGGATGCGGCTGATCTCCACCCATACATCATTGTCGTGCTGACCGTGCGCGTCGGTGATGAAATGGTGCGCGATGCGGGCCGCGTCGGCGGGGTGCGCGATCTCAGCGAAGGGCGTCCAGAAAGCGCAGCGATCATCGAAGGGATTGAGGATCACGTCGCCGCGCGCCGGATTATAATAGTGCGCGATGAACTCGCCGCTGGTGTCATAGACCAAGGCGGCTTCGCCGCGCGCCTCGATCCCGTCGAGCATCTGGCGCAAGGCGGTGGTCTTGCCGCTGCCGGTCGTGCCGATCATCGCCATGTGCCGGGTTTCCAGCTTCGCGGGGATCGGCACCTTGCCGATGGCGAGCGCATGGGGACCGGATTCCTTTGCGGCCAACTTCGCCAGCTTCTTCTCCGGTATCACCCGTGTTCCGGTGATGACGCGATCCTGCAAGGCGCGCTCGCGCCGCCGCCGCATGGCTCCATGAAACAGGAACAGGCCGGACAGCCACGCGGCAAAGCCGAATTGCGCGCCGCGTATGGCATAGGCAGAAGCGAGGTGGACCGACTGGCGATAATAGGGATGCGCGATGGTCGCGCGGGCGGACTTGCCGTCAAGGGTTTGGCCTTGGAAGTGAATGCTGATGGGAGCATCGGCGTTCCTGCCGAACGTAACGGCCAGCTTGGCCTTCGCCGTGGCATAGGCGGCTGTGGCGTCCGTCCGATCCTGATTCAGCATGATATAGGGCACGGCGAACGCGCCGAAGGCGACCGATGCCGCCATGATACCGACATGTCGCTTGAAGCGGCCCCACTGATGGCCGAGCCGTTGGTGGCGCAGGGCGTCGGCATGGATGCGCCGGTCATGGGGTTGGGTGCGCCCGGTCATGGCTGCTTCTCCTGTGAAAGCCGCCTCTGGCGATCATAGGCCGCGTTGATCTCGGCGGTGACAGTCTCATCGTTCGTGCGCGCGCCCAGCGCCGCATTGCGGGCGTAGCAATAGGCGGCGCAGGCGGTGAACAAGGTCCGGTCCAGCGTCCGCTCCACGTCCACGATACGGGTGCTGACCGACGCCAGTTCGGCGATGATCTCACGATTGCCGGTGTCGGACGCGGGCGGGTTGGAGAGCGCCGCGATACCCGCCTTCACGCTGCGTTGAAGCACGGCGTAAACGCTCATCCCGTGCCGCTCGGCCAATGCCCGAAGCGCCTTGTCATGCGTGACGGGCAGGCGGACGGTGTATTGCACCGGCTTCATAGCGCCGCCTCCCCGCGAGTGCGCGCTGCACTCACGAAAAACGGCGCAAATGCGATGCTTTGCCGATCCGCCGATCCCGCGCACTCTCGGCGCACTCGCGAAAACTGGCGGAAAAGCTGGATGCACCCGTGCGTGAGGTGTGTATCTGAATTGCTGGCTCGATGCGTAGCATCGCAGCCCCGCAACCTTGCCTTCCGGCGCTCCGGCTCAACCATGATCCGGCCCTTCCGCGTCGTCATCGGCAACCGGGCGAATCCGCTCCTGCCGCGCTGCCCAGTCCGCGATTTTCGCTTTCGCTTTGCGGTCGGCCTTGCGCCGATCGATCTCTACCGGGACCGGGGGAAGGTCGTGAAGATCGTGGTCGGCGACCCATTGCCGGATGGTCTGCTCGATGGCCCATTCCATATGCTCATGCAGTTCCCGCGCCTCGAACGGATCAAGGTGGGCGGTGACGCCGGGGGAGAGGATCAACCCGCCGAGCGGAAAGGAACGATCCCTGACCCACTGACGCGGCCCATCGATCTGGCAAAAGCTGGTCTCGCCATGATAGAGGGCGAGCGGCGGGCGTTCCGCCCTGCGCCAGTCGGCCAGCGCGGCGCGGTAGGTTTCGCCGTCCTCATCCTCGGCTAGCATGGCGTTGATGATCGGCAAGGCGAAACAGGCGGTGCGGTATTCGGCGACGAAGCGCAGATTGATCTTGCGGCCCGTCCAGCGCCAATCGGCGATCCGATCCAGAACGCGGTGGAAAACAGACATGGGAACTCCTTTCCCGTGAAGCACGGGTTGCGAAGGGTGATGGGGTTCATAGGGAAGCGCCCGCAGGCGCGGAGCGGCCCGCCAACTCAAAAGGTTGGGGCCGCGTAGCGCCTGCGGGTCAGGGGGCCGGTCGGGACTGCGCCAAGCGCCGGATGGATTCTGTGGTCAGCAGGGTTCGCCTGCCGATCTTGATGGCATCCAGTCCGCCGGATTTTATCAGGGCGTAAACCGACGATCTTCCGACGCCCAGCGCCTTGGCGGTGTCATTGATGGATATGGCAATGGGTTCCATGTGCGTCTCCTTGCTTGCCGACTCGCGGCGAGAGACATGCCAAATTGCACATGATTGCCTGTGGGCCGTCCAGTAATGAGAAAGCCGCAGAAATCCGCCAATGGTGTGGTGGACAGAAAACAAATGGCGCGCGGCAAAAATGCCCCGCCGATTCGCAAAAATGGAAGAAGACTGTCAGCGGCCTTCGGGCGAAGGGCGATTCTTCAAATGATTGAAGATTTTTCTGGCATAGGGGATCAATTGCTTACGGTCGGGCACGTCAGCGGACACATTGGCCGCGCTTTGGAACCATTCCAAAAGCCAATCGGTGATGGAACGTGTCGCAGCCGCTTCGTCGTTCAGGTCCAGCGTGTCGAGCCTCGGATCGCCGCGTAAATCGAAAGCCGCTTCGATATAGGCATATTTGATGTTCCGGCCCGATCCTCCTGCCCGCTTCGGCTTGATCTTGAGGGCAGCGATAATCTCGTCGGGGTCAGCCTCGATCTTGATCGCTTCCGAAATGCGCTTTCCACCCGGCAAGAGGCAAAGCGCCCGGAACGCCCCGAACTCCGACAGCAACAAGACGCGCAATTTCCCGAAAAAGAAGTGGCGATCCAGCTTGTGCTCTTTCCCTTTGCGATCTCGGTAATATGCCTTCGGGCCGTCCTCGCGCCGGATATGGGCGAAGAATTTCTCAAGCGTCTCTTTCGTCTCGTCGCTGGCGTTCAAATAGATGGCTTCACGTGGCGTCCAAAGCCAGCCGCGTCCATATTGAAAGCGGCCCCATTTCCACAAAGCGCCTAGCGGAATAAGCAAGGATAGCACGGCCGCGCCATAAAGAAGATTGCCAGCCGTTTTCGAGAAAAGCGAAACCAAGAAGGACGCCGCCATAAGCAATGGCGGAATAGTTAGTATGACCGGGACGGCCCACGTATAAAGAGAAGATTCCCGTCCGATATATTCCGCTACCGCGCGGATAATGTCGTCCAGTTCCCTTCGTGCTTCATCTTCGTTCTCATGGAGAAGCCGTAAGACAATTCTCCGAAGGGAGCGGGCGTCGTCGTCGTGCTCCATCGCTCAATCTTCTCCCGTTGACGGGGGACATTGCCGCCATCCCGCAATTCGTCCAGATATTCGCTCCACCATTGGGCCATTGCAACGCGTTCGCGCCAATAGGCCGACTGGTTGTAAATGCGCCGGACGCTTCCCGCGACCATATGCGCCAGCGCCCGCTCGATGGCGTCGGGGTTCCATTTGCCGGATTCATTCAGCAGCGAGGATGCGGACGTGCGGAATCCGTGGGCGGTCATCTGGTCCTTGGGAAAGCCCATGCGGCGCAAGGCGGCGTTGATCGTATTCTCGCTGAGCGGCCTCTCCCGCGTCCTGACCGACGGAAACACATAACGCCCGGAACCGGACAGGGAGCGCATATCGGCGAGGATTGCGAGCGACTGCCGGGATAGCGGCACTGAATGGGGCTGCCGCATCTTCATTTTCCCTTCCGGGATGATCCACACCGCCTTTTCAAAATCCACCTCCGTCCATTCCATATGTCGGATTTCGCCGGGACGCTGGAAAACGTGAGGCGTGAGTTTCAGGGCGTACATGACGGCGGGATCGCCCTGATAATCCTCAATCGCCCGGAGCAACGCGCCGAAAGCCACCGGATCGGTGATCGCTGGGAAATGCTTGACCCTCGCTGTCGTCAGCGCGCCTATCAGCAGTTGGGCCGGGTCACGTTCGGCCCGCGCTGTCGCCACCCCATAGCGAAACACTCGGCTGGCGAACGCGCGGAGAAGATTCGCCGTTTCCAACCGGCCCCGCCGTTCATGCTTACGCAGTTCGTGCAACAGTTCCTGCGGCGTGATTTCCGCGATGGGGCGCTTGCCGAAATCCCCGCCAAGCAGCTTCACGAACCAGCGCATCTTTTTCAGCGTCGGTTCCGCCAGCCCCTCCCGCGTCTTCTTCTCGATCAATTCCTCAGCCACGCTGGCAAAACTGTTGCTGGCGCGGATGCTCGCTTCGATGCGCGCCTGACGCTTGGCGGCGTTGGGATCGATAGCATGAGCAACCTGCTTGCGCGCCGCATCGCGCGCCGAACGCGCCTCGGCCAGCGTGATTACAGGATACGACCCCAGCGCCAGCTTTCGCTCCACGCCGTTGAGCCGATACTTGACGCGCCAGAGTTTGCTGCCTCCCGGATTGACCAACAGATAAAGCCCTTGCGCATCCGTGATCTTGTAGGGCTTGCTTTTGGGCTTCGCGTTGCGGACTGCGGTGTCGGTCAGCGCCATTTGGGGGCCTCGCTTCTGTGGGGGGCCTAGCGAGGCCCCCAAATTTGCCCCCATCTGCCACAATTATAGGCAAACACAGGCAATCGCCGACGATCAGCGAATGCCCATAAACTAGCGGAAATCTAAGGTTTTTTCAACCATCAGCACACTTCTGCTGACGGGATACTGGAGGCCCGAGCCGGAATCGAACCGGCGTGCAAGGATTTGCAGTCCTCTGCGTAACCACTCCGCCATCGGGCCGGGACCCACGCGAAGGCGCGGGTTCGGTGGTCCGGCGTCCGTAGGGTTCGCCACGCAATCCGTCAAGCTGGCTTGGGCCGGCCACGTCGCGTATTGGCGCATTCCGATCAAGCGGATAGAAGCGCTCGCACTCCTGGGGCGTCTATATCCATAAGACACTGGTGCGACGAGGCGAACGTGACCGAACAGAATTTTGAATCCATGCGCCGCGCTATGGTGGCCAGCCAGCTGCGGACCACGGCGGTGAACGATCCACGCGTCATCGCGGCGATGGGCGTCGTGCCGCGCGAACGCCATGTGCCGGCCGAGCGCGCGGCGCTGGCCTATGTCGATACGCTCGTGCCGCTGGGTGGCGCGCGCTGGCTGAACCCGCCGATGGTGACGGGCCTGCTGCTGACCGAAGCTGCACCGCAGCCGGAGGATCGGGCGCTCGTGGTTGGATCGGCGACAGGCTATGCCGCCGCCGTTCTCGCACAACTTGTGCGGTCGGTCGTGGCGCTCGAAGCCGATTCGGCGCTCTCTGCAAACGCCCCGCCGCTTGCCAATGTCGAGCCTGTCGAAGGACCGTTGGCCGAGGGTTGGGCGGCCGGCGCGCCCTATGACCTGATCCTGATAGACGGCGTGATCGAGGCGTTGCCCGACGCACTGATCGCCCAACTTGCCGAGGGTGGCCGGCTCGCCACGGGCCTGATCGAGCGGGGCGTGAGCCGGCTCGTCGTCGGCCGGCGCGCGGCGGGTGGTTTCGGCACCACCGCCTTCGCCGATGCCGAAGCGGCGCCGTTGCCCGGTTTCGCGCCCCCGCCGGCTTTCCGCTTCTGATGGCTGTTCGGGGGCGCTGGATCGGGGCGGCGCTGGCGGCGCTTCTCGTCGGGCAGGCGGCACGTGCGGATACGCTGCGCGAGGCTTTCATCCGGGTCTATACGACTAATCCGTCGATGACCGGCGCCCGCGCCGGCTTGCGCGCGATCGACGAGAATGTGCCGATCGCGCGGGCCAGCGGCCTGCCGAGCGTCGATGCGACGGGCTCCTATAACGAGTTCGTCAAGCGGTCCGCGCTGAATTTCACGTCGCCGGCGCGATCGGTGGGCGGCGAACTTTCGGTCAACGTGCCGATCTATCAGGGCGGGCAGGTGCGCAATTCGGTGAAGGCGGCCGAGACGCGCGTCGTCGCCGGCCGTGCCGACCTGCGCTCGACCGAGGCGGACCTCTTCACGCAAACCGTCGCCGCCTACATGGATGTGATTCGCGATCAATCGATCGTCGAACTGAATGCCGGCAATGTGAAGGTGCTGGAAACCGACCTGCAGGCGTCGCGCGATCGTTTCGAAGTGGGCGATCTGACGCGCACCGATGTGGCGCAATCCGATGCACGGCTCGCGGGTGCGCGCAGTCAACTTCAGAGCGCTGAGGCGCAACTCGACGCCAGTCGACAGACCTATCTGCGCATCGTCGGGAAATTCCCCGAAAATCTGGAGCCGCCGCCGCCGCTGCCCGCGCTGCCGGCGAATGCCGACGATGCGGTCGATGTCGCGACCGAGAATAATCCGGCGCTCGAATCGGCACGACAGGCGAGCAAGGCGGCCGACTATGATATCCGGTCCGCCGAAGGGCAGCGCCTCCCACAACTCTCTGCCTTCGGCACGGGCGACTATGTCAATTATCTGAACTCGCTCGACGATGCCGGCCTCGGCGTCGGCACGCTCTCCCAATCGCAGACGACGGCGACGGTGGGCCTGCAGGCGCGGCTGCCGATTTTCCAGGGCGGCCTGCCCGGCGCGCTCGTGCGGCAGGCGCAGGCGCGCAAGAGCCAGGCGCTCGAACAGGTGACGCTCACCGAACGGGGTGTGGTCGCCGAGGCACGCACCGCTTATTCGCGCTATCAGGCGGCGCTGGGGGTGATCGAATCTTCCGAGCGCGCGGTTTCGGCGAACGAACTGGCGCTGGAAGGGGTGCGCGCCGAAAATAGCGTCGGCACGCGCACCGTGCTCGATGTGCTGAATGCTGAGCAAGAGTTGCTGAATACGCGCGTGACGCTGGTTGCGGCACGGCGCGACGCTTATGTCGCGGGCTTCGCGCTGCTGGCAGCGATCGGCAAGGCGGAGGCGCGCGATTTGGGGCTGGACGGAGGCGCGCTCTACGATCCTACCGCCAATTATCGCCGCGTCCGGCATAATCTCAACGACTGGAGCACCGATCCCGCGCCGCAACCGATCGCGACCCGTACCGTCGACGTCGCCGCGCCCAGCGTGGTTAACACGAAGCCCGTGACAAGCGTCGGCAACTAGGCGATAAGCGCATTCCATGGACGCACGAAATGACCCGTCGATGGAAGAGATTCTCGCTTCCATCAAGCGCATCATCGCCGAGGATGGGGGTCCCGGGCCAGCGGCGGGGCGGGGGCGACTCGTTCGTTCCGCCAAGCCTAAGGCGTCAGCGGACGACAAGGCGCAGCCCGGGCAGGAAGGGCAGGGGGAAGACGATACGCAAGCGGAGGTACTCGAATTGACCCAGGCCATGCCAGCGACTGCCGCCGAGAATAAGGATACGCCCGTGGAATTGGAGAATGCCACTGATGCCGGCCGTGCGGCGGCGCCCGACGCTGCTCTCCCGTCGTCGATCGTTTCGGACGATGCCGCGCATGCCAGCCGGCAGGCGCTCGCCGCGCTGTCGGCGATGATCGTCAAGCCTTCCGCCGGATCGGATAACAGCCTTGAGGGCCTGGTGCGCGACATGCTGCGCCCGATGCTCAAGGAATGGCTCGATGCGAAGCTGCCCGCGATCGTCGAGGAGATGGTTTCGCAGGAAATTGCGCGGATAAGCGGCCGCGCGCTCTGATCGGCGCATATTTTTTGGATGCGCGGGGCGGCTGACGCGCTAAAGCCGCCTCATCATGACGATAAACAAGACTTTCAATCCCGCCGAGATCGAAGCGCGCTGGTACAGCCATTGGGAAAGCGAGGGCCGTTTCCATCCCGAACGGCCCGATGCGGAGCCCTTCACGATCGTCATCCCGCCGCCCAATGTGACGGGATCGCTCCATATCGGCCATGCGCTCGATAATAGTCTCCAGGATATCCTGATCCGTCACGCCCGATTGCAGGGCAAGGACGCGCTGTGGGTGGTCGGCACCGATCACGCCGGCATCGCCACGCAGATGGTGGTCGAGCGGCGGCTGAACGAGCGGCAGCAGAAGCGTACCGATTTCACCCGCGATGTCTTCGTCGACAAGGTGTGGGAGTGGAAGGAGGAAAGCGGCGGTCAAATCACCCGTCAGCTTCGTCGGTTGGGTGCAAGCTGCGACTGGGCGAACGAGCGCTTCACGATGGATGAGGGCTTTTCGAAGGCCGTCATCAAGGTGTTCGTCGATCTGTACGAACAGGGGCTGCTCTATCGCGACAAGAGGCTGGTGAACTGGGACCCGGGCCTGCGCACCGCTATTTCCGATCTCGAGGTCGAGACGCGCGAGGTGCAGGGCAAATTTTGGCACTTCACCTATCCGCTGGAGGATGGATCGGGCACGATTTCAGTGGCGACGACCCGGCCCGAGACGATGCTGGCCGACATGGCGGTCGCGGTGAATCCCGAGGATACGCGCTACGAGGCGCTGATAGGGCGCAAGGTGAAGCTGCCGATCACAGGCCGGCTGGTGCCGATCGTCGCCGATGAGCATGCCGATCCGGAGTTGGGATCGGGCGCGGTCAAGATCACGCCGGGGCATGATTTCAACGACTTCGAGGTCGGCAAGCGCGCCGGCTTCAAGCCCGCCGACATGCTCAACATGCTCGATGCCGAGGGGAAGCTGGTGCAGACGGCCGACGGGCTGATCCCCGCCGATCTGATCGGCCTCGATCGTTTCGACGCGCGCAAGGTGGTGATCGAGCGGATCGAGGCGGCGGGGCTGCTGGAGAAGGTCGAGGATCGCGCGATCCAGACGCCCTATGGCGACCGATCGGGTGTGGTGATCGAGCCGTGGCTGACCGATCAATGGTATGTCGATGCCGAGGCGCTGGCCGGTCCCGCGATCGAGGCGGTGCGTTCGGGCGCTATCCGGGTCATTCCCAAGACGTGGGAAAAGACATGGTATAACTGGTTGGAAAATATACAGCCCTGGTGCGTCTCGCGGCAGCTCTGGTGGGGGCATCGCATTCCCGCCTGGTATGATGAGACAGGGCAGGTCCATGTCGCCGTGGACGAGGCGGCGGCACAGGCCAAGGCGGGGCCGGACGCCGTGCTGACCCGAGACGGCGATGTGCTCGATACCTGGTTCTCGTCTGCGCTCTGGCCGTTCGGCACGCTCGGCTGGCCGGAGGATACGGCAAAGTTACGCCGTCATTATCCGAACGACGTGCTCGTCTCGGGCTTCGACATCCTGTTCTTCTGGGATGCGCGAATGGCGATGCAGGGCTTGCACTTCATGAAAGAAATACCGTGGAAGACTTTGTATCTCCACGGACTGGTTCGCGCGCCCGATGGATCGAAAATGTCGAAGTCCAAAGGCAATACGGTCGATCCGTTGGGGCTAATCGATAAATATGGCGCCGATGCCTTGCGTTTTACGCTCGCCGCGATGGAGAGCCAGGGGCGCGATATCAAGCTCGATGAGAAGCGCGTCGAAGGCTACCGCAATTTCGCGACCAAGCTGTGGAATGCCGCGCGTTTTGCGCAGGCGAACGGCATCGGCGCGTCCGCGACGGTCGAGCCGCCCGAAGCGACGTTGGCGGTCAACCGCTGGATCATCGCCGAGACGGTGAAGACGGTGCAGGCGCTCGATCTTGCGCTGGCCGACCTGCGTTTCGACGAGGCCGCGAACACCATCTACCAGTTCGTCTGGGCGAGCTTCTGCGACTGGTATCTGGAGCTTATCAAGCCGGCCTTCGTCGGCGGCGAAGGCGCGGAGGAATGCCGCACGGTCGCCGGATGGGTGCTCGACCAGATATTGGTGATGCTCCACCCCTTCATGCCGTTCGTCACCGAGGAACTCTGGCATGCTATGGGTGAGCGGCCTTACGATCTGATCGTTGCCCGCTGGCCGATGGCGGACGCGCGCGCGCTCGATCCCGAGGCGGGGCGCGAGATCGACTGGCTGATCCGACTGGTCTCCGACCTGCGCACGGCGCGGACCGAACTAAACGTGCCGCCGGGCGCGAAGCTGCCGCTGCACGTCCGCGACGCCTCGGCGGAAACGGTCGCGCGGCTCGATCGGCAGGCGGCGTCGCTCCAGAGACTCGCGCGTATCGAGGCAATCAGTCACGAACCATCGCCGACGGGTGGCGCCGCGCAGATCGTGGTGGACGAAGCGACCTTCGTTCTGCCGCTTGCCGGCGTGATCGATCTCGATGCCGAGCGGGCGCGCCTCGCCAAGACGATCGCTGCGGCCGAGAAGGAGCATGCGGCGACGGAAAAGCGGCTGGCCAATCCTGCCTTCGTCGAACGAGCCAAGCCTGAGGTTGTTGCGGAAAACCGTGCGCGCCTCGATGCGTTCGAGGCGGACATCGTGCGTTTAAGGGCAGCGCTTGCCCGTCTGGACTGACGATCGTTTTTAGTTGTATCAGCAAACGATAGGGCAAATGGGGTTGCCGGCGGGACTCCGTGGCAAAGGGGTGACGGAGTGGATCAGGAAACCATAGGTGTCCCGAGGCGTCAGCATGGCGGGAAGGATCTGACGGCCGGCCCAATCGGACGGACGCTGCTGATGTTCGCGCTGCCGACGCTGGGTTCGAGCATCCTTCAATCTTTGAACGGATCGATCAACGCAGTCTGGGTCGGCCGCTTCCTGGGCGAGGATGCGCTGGCGGCGACATCGAACGCAAACCTCGTGATGTTCCTGATGTTTGCAGGTGTCTTTGGCTTCGGCATGGCAGCGACGATCCTTGTCGGCCAGTCGATGGGGCGGCGCGACATAGACGGTGCGCGCCGCGTGATGGGCAGCGCGATCGGCATGTTCGTGCTGCTTGCGGTGCTGATCGCGATCATGGGCTGGATCTATGCGCCGGCACTCCTGCATCTGCTGGATACCGGCCCGATCGTTTTCCCGCTCGCACTCGATTATCTCCGCGTCATCTTCCTCGGCATGCCGCCAAGCTTCCTCGCCGTGCTGCTGATGATGGGGCTGCGCGGAACCGGCGATTCGATGACACCCTTATGGTTCATGGGGCTGGGCGCGGTGATCGACGTCGGGCTGAATCCGGTGATGATCCTTGGCCTCGGGCCTGCGCCGCGCCTCGGCATAGCGGGCTCGGCAATGGCGACGCTCGCGGCCAATTATATCAGCCTGGTCGCGCTTATCGCCTACATCCAGGCGCGCGATCTCAGCATGCGGTTGCGTGGGGCGGAGTGGCGCTATCTCTGGCCCGATCCGAAGCTGCTGAAGGTTATCGTCCTCAAGGGCTTCCCGATGGGGTTGCAGATGCTGGTGATGTCCCTGTCGGCACTCACCGTCATCGGTCTCGTCAATCGCGAAGGCGTTTCGACGACCGCCGCCTACGGCATCACCTCGCAGCTATGGACCTATATCCAGATGCCCGCGCTCGCCCTTGGCGGCGCGGTAAGCGCGATGGCGGCGCAGAATATCGGCGCGGGCAAGTGGGACCGGGTGGCGCGGATCGCGCGGTCGGGCGTGTGGATGAACGTGCTGCTTACCGGCGCGATGGTCGTCGCGCTGACCCTTGTCGACCGGCAGGTGCTCGGCCTGTTCCTGCCCAAGGGAGGCGACGCGCTGCCGATCGCGCGGCATATCCACCTCGTCGTGAGCTGGAGCTTCGTGCTGTTCGGCATCACGCTGGTCCTTTCGGGTGTGGTGCGGGCGAACGGCGCGGTGCTGGTGCCGCTGATGATCCTGTTCATCACCGCGATCCCGGTGCGTCTAGGCATCGCCATCACTTTCCTGCCCCGCTTCGGCGCCGACGCGATCTGGTGGAGCTTCCCGGCGGGTTCGGTCGCGTCGCTCGTTCTGACGGTCGCTTATTATCGCTGGGGCAAATGGCGCGATATCAGGCTGATGGCGCCGATCGTTGCCGCCGAAAGCGAGGAGCGAACATTGGCGGACGGCGAACCGGGCGGGCGGCTTCATCCCTCAGGCTGAGCAGCCGGCGCGGCGACCTCGATCACCCCCGGCGCGATCCGCGCGGTGACGGGGGTTCGGGCGAGCACCTCGCCGTCGATCGAGATCGGCTGCGGCGGATCGGTCGCGATACGGAGCGAGCGGCCGCGAAATTCGCGTAGATCGGTCGCGCGCTGTGGCAGACGGAGCAGGCTGCGCACATAATTCCAGCCGAGCCGCGCCAACTGCCGGCCGACTACCGCCTGGACGACGATCTCCCCTGAATCGACGCGTGCGCTCGCTACCAACTCGGCGCCGCCATGATAGGAACCGTTGGCGATCCGCACTTCCAGCGCCTCGATCGTCTCGGCCGCAGCGCCTTCGCCGACGGTCAGGAGGAACGGCTGGAACCGGGACAGGCGAAAAAGCGCCCAGCCCACATAGCCCAGGCGGCCAAGGAAGCGCTTGAGCAGATCGGGCACCGTCTCGGCAATCAGCGGCGACAGGCCGAGCGCGGCGCTGTTCGCAAAATAATCGCCGTCGATCATGCCGAGATCGATGCGCCGCCGCCGCCCGCTTGCGATCACGCCGACCGCGCCCGGCAGGTCGAGCGGAATGCCGAGCGACCGGGCGAAGCTGTTCGCGGTGCCCAAGGGCAGCAGCGCGAACAGGGTGTCCGAGCCTACAAATTCATCGACTGCCGATGACAGCGATCCATCGCCCCCGCCGACGATCACCATCGGTACGCCTGTCGCAATCGCCTCGGCAATATGTTTGCGCATCCGGGCCGGCTTGCGCTCCGCCCGGGTTGAGACGAGATCGATCCCGGCGTCCTTCAACAAGGCCGTGGCCTCGCGAAAGAGCCGCCGTCCCTTGCGCGACCGTGCATTGACAATCAGCGCGGCCTGACGGGGAGGGGGGTGTGCTTCGTTCATCCTGCTTCAACGCACTCCACCCGGATCAAGCCTCTCCCGCCGCGACTATTCGCGGCGCGTGGGTGGCCCCAGCACTTCGCCGACGAGATTGACGTTGGCGTGCATGCGCGTGATGAAGCTCAACAATTGGCGCCGTTCGGCCTCGGTGAAGCCGTGGAGAAGCTCCTCCTCGCGTGCCAGCGCCACGCCGATCAATTCGTCATGGAGCTTGTCCCCCTTGGCGGTGAGGCGCAGGTTGCGCCCGCGTGCGTCGCCGTTGGTCGTCTTGTCGGCCTCGATATAGCCATGATCCTCGAGCAGGCGGAGCGACCGGCTGACGGCCGCCTTGTCCAGTCCCGACGTCTGGCAGATCAGGTTGGCAGTGATGCCCGGCCGGACGCGCAGATTGGCGACGATCCGCCATTCGTTGATGCCGACACCATAAAGCTTCAGATAGACCCGGCTCGCCGAGCGCGCGATCTTGTTGGAGATCGCGGTGAGCCCGAATGGGACATAATAAGCGAAATCGAGCCGGGGCTTCGCTGCATTGGCCCGCGTCTCTTCGGCGGGCAATACGAGCAAGGGGGCTTCTTCCTTCGTGCGATTATGAGGCATGGGGTATAGTTTCGAGCATCCGTTGACTTGTCAAATCACCTAGGCATAGGACCGAAGGAAAGCCAGCTTCACCGGGGAGAATATGTGATGAAAACGAGAGCCGCGATCGCGGTTGCGCCAAACAAGCCGCTCGAGATCCACGAAGTCGACCTCGAAGGGCCCCGGGCCGGTGAGGTGCTTGTCGAGGTGATGGCGACGGGCGTGTGCCATACCGACGCCTACACGCTGGAAGGCAAGGATTCGGAAGGCATCTTCCCCTCGATCCTCGGCCATGAAGGCGCCGGTATCGTGCGCGAAGTGGGAGCGGGCGTCACCTCGGTGAAGCCGGGCGACCATGTTATCCCACTCTACACCCCCGAATGCCGGCAGTGCAAAACCTGCCTCTCGCAGAAATCGAATCTGTGCACCTCGATCCGCTCCACCCAGGGGCAGGGTGTGATGCCGGACGGCACCAGCCGCTTCAAGCTGGGGGGCGAGACGATCTACCATTATATGGGCTGCTCGACCTTCTCGAACTTCACGGTGATGCCGGAGATCGCGGTTGCCAAGGTGCGCGAGGACGCGCCGTTCGACAAAATCTGCTACATCGGCTGCGGCGTCACGACCGGTATCGGCGCGGTGATCTGGACGGCGGGCGTCGAGCCGGGCGCGAATGTCGTCGTCTTCGGCCTGGGCGGCATCGGCCTCAACGTCATCCAGGGTGCCCGCATGGTGGGTGCGAACAAGATCATCGGCGTCGACATCAACCCCGCGAAGGTGGCGATGGCGAAGAAATTCGGCATGACGCACTTCATCAACCCGAACGAGGTGGGCGTCGACAAGGTGGTCGCCGCGATCATCGACGCGACCGACGGCGGCGCGGATTATTCGTTCGATTGCACGGGCAACACCAATGTGATGCGCCAGGCGCTCGAATGCTGCCATCGCGGCTGGGGCCAGTCGATCATCATCGGCGTCGCCGAAGCGGGCAAGGAAATCTCCACCCGGCCATTCCAGCTCGTAACAGGGCGCGTCTGGAAAGGCTCGGCCTTCGGCGGCGCGCGCGGGCGAACCGATGTGCCGAAGATCGTCGACTGGTATATGGACGGCAAGATCAACATCGACGATCTCATCACCCATACGATGCCGCTGAACGACATCAACAAGGCGTTCGACCTGATGCATGCGGGCGAATCGATCCGCAGCGTGGTCCTGTACTGACTCGAACCGGAAGGATGGAATCATGGCGATTTTTACCCATATCGTCGTCGGGACCAATGACATCGGCAAGGCGCGGACCTTTTATGACAAGACGCTGGGCGCGCTGGGGCTAAAGCGAGTGATGGACTTGCATGAAAATGCGTCCATCTGGGGTGCCGACGCGCCCGAGTTCATGGTGACGAAGCCGGGCAATGGCCAGCCTTGCACCTTCGCGAACGGCGGCACGATCAGCTTCGCCGCGCCGAGCCGCGCGGCGGTGCGCGCTTTCCACGAAACGGCGCTCGCCAATGGCGGCACCGACGAGGGCGCGCCCGGCCCGCGCAGCTTCACGCCCACGGCCTATGCCGCCTATGTGCGCGATCCCGACGGCAACAAGATCTGCACCTATTGCTTCGCCCCGGGTGAATGAAGCGACCGCACCGGAGATTGTTGTGACGCTTGAAACGATATCGACCAACCGCAGCCACGGCGGCGTGCAGGGCGTGTACCGCCATGCGTCGCGCGAGACGGACACCGAGATGACCTTTTCGGTGTTCGTGCCGCCGCAAGGGCTGGCGGCGGATGCGGCGCCGCTGCCAGTGGTCTGGTATCTTTCCGGGCTGACCTGCACGCATGCGAATGTCACCGAAAAGGGCGAGTTTCGCCGCGCATGTGTCGAACTCGGGCTGATCTTCGTCGCGCCGGACACGTCGCCGCGCGGTGAGGGCGTGCCTGACGATCCGAACGGCGCCTATGATTTCGGGCTGGGCGCGGGTTTCTATGTCGATGCGACGGCGGCGCCCTTCGCCAGAAACTATCGCATGCTGAGCTATGTGACGAAGGAGCTGCCCGAAATCGTGGCGGCCCATTTTCCTGCGGATATGGGCCGTCAGGCGATCACCGGCCATTCGATGGGCGGTCACGGCGCGCTCACGATCGCGCTCAAGAATCCGTCGGCCTACAAGAGCGTGTCGGCATTCTCGCCGATCGTCTCGCCGCTGCGTTGCCCTTGGGGCGAGAAGGCGCTGACCGGTTATCTGGGTGACGATCGCCAGACGTGGCGCGCCTATGACGCGACCGCGCTGATCGAGGATGGTGCGCGCGTGCCCGAAATCCTGGTGGAACAGGGCGAGGCCGATGATTTCCTCGAAGGACAGCTGAAGCCCTCGCTGCTCGCGGAGGCATGCAAGGCAGCGGGCATTCCGCTCGATCTGCGGATGCGGCCGGGATATGACCACAGCTATTATTTCATATCGACCTTCCTCGCGGATCATCTGCGCTGGCATGCGGAGCGGCTGGGCTGATCTTCGTCGCAGGAGGGACTAGGAGGGGGCATGGACTCCACGGTCTCCGCCCGCTTCGATCGATTGACTCCAACGGGGAAACCCGAGCCGATTGACCGGCTGCTCGCGGTCGAGATGCCGATCGCGATCGAGATTAACGGCCTCGGCTATGCGGTGATGATGGCGACGCCCGCCGATCTCGCCGATTTCGCACGCGGTTTCTGCCGGTCCGAACGGCTGATCGATGCGGCCTCGGATTTGATCGACGTCGAGACACATGAGGCCGCAGGCGGGGTGATCCTGCGCATCACGTTGATCGCCGATCGTGTCGCGCGCGTCGCGGAGCGTGTACGCCATCGTGTCTCCGAATCCTCCTGCGGCCTGTGCGGCATCGAGAATCTCGAACAGGCGCTGCGGCCGCTGCCGCGCGTCATCTCTTCGACGCGGGCGGGGCAAGAGGCGTTGTTCGGTGCGCTGGAGACACTTCGCGCGCACCAGCCGCTCAATCGCGCGACGGGCGCGGTCCACGCCGCGGCCTTATGCGCGGCCGACGGGACGATCCGGCTGGCGCGCGAGGATGTCGGCCGCCACAATGCCTTCGACAAGCTGATCGGAGCGATGCTGGGCGCGGGGATCGGTTGGGACGGGGGATTCGCGCTGCTGTCGGCGCGCTGCTCCTACGAACTGGTGGAAAAGGCGGTGCTCGCCGATTGTCCGATGCTCGTCACCGTCTCCGCACCGACCAGCCTTGCGGTCGCGCGCGCGGCGGAGGCGGGGCTCCGCCTGATCGCGCTCGCACGCCCCGATGCGGTGCTGGCCAGCGCGCCGCCCGTACCGCTATGACGACAAAAGGGGGCACCGTTCCGCCGGGAAAGGGAAGACCATGACAAGCTACAAAGTCGGATATCTTATCGGCAGCCTCGCCACCGAATCGATCAACCGGAAACTCGCCCATGCGCTGATCAAGCTGGCGCCGCCCGAGTTGACCTTCACCGAAATATCGTTCCGCGACCTGCCGCTCTACAGCTACGATTATGATGCAGACTTTCCGCCGGTGGCGCGCGCCTACAAGGATGCGTTGAAGGCGGTCGACGCGCTGCTCTTCGTCACACCCGAATATAATCGCTCGATTCCTGGCGGGTTGAAGAACGCGATCGACTGGGCGAGCCGGCCCTATGGCACCAATTCCTTCACCCACAAGCCTTCGGCGGTGATCGGTACGTCGCCCGGCGCGATCGGCACCGCGATCGCGCAACAGAGCCTGCGCAGTGTGCTCGGCTTCTGCAATTCGCCCCAGATGAACGCCCCCGAAGCCTATATCCGCTTCACGCCTGGCCTGATCGATGATCAGAGTGAAGTGACCAACGAGGACAGCCGGAAATTCCTGCGCAATTATATGGAGGAATTTCATATCTTCATCGCGCGCGTCCTCTCGACCCTACCGCCCGACGCCTGACGGGGACGCGCGCGCCTCATACGCGATGGCACGACTGTAGCCTCCATTCGTTCGGAAGGGCGAGGAGATGGATCATGGCCAAGATCGAGACAAGCCAGCAGCGCGCCGGAGGCAAGGAAGCGGACCGCCGGCAGGACGGCGGCGGCGCGCGCACCCCGCTGCCCTCCAGCGAAGCGGCGCGCGGCAATGAGGAACCCGAAGTCGACGCCCCGCACGGCGCTGAAGAGCAGTGGACGCCGCAAGCCGGCACCCGCAAGTCCGATCCGGAAGCCGAAGCCAATCGCGGCGCGCGCCCTTCAACGGGAAGCGGCGCGGTCCGGGGAAGCGGAGCCGGAGCTGGCGGAGGCGGCGGCGCGGAAGATTATGATGCCGATCCGCAAGCGGGCGGCGGCTCACTCGACATCAATTCCGCTGCCCCCAAGCCCGAGACGGGCGGCGACGCGCCCAGCCACGGCAGCCGCTGATCCGCAAAGATTAAGTTGCGTCACGTCGCCCGTCAGCCTTCTCCGTGGGGCTGCAAGGACTGGCGCGATTGTTTGGCGAAGCATCAAAATGAGACGAATCGCCTTTTTCGAGGTCTAAGATTGTCGATCGCAGGGCTGGTCGAAAATGATGCTGGCAGGCCTTTTCGTACCCGCATGGCGCCTGATTGGTTCTGCGAAAAGACCCGCCACTCGGGCGGGTCCTTACAGCCTTTGAAGGCCGCGCTTCCTAGGGAAGTTTTGGCGCGCCCGGAACGATTCGAACGTCCGACCCTCAGATTCGTAGTCTGATGCTCTATCCAGCTGAGCTACGGGCGCGTTGGAGCGCCGCACATAATCGGAGGTTGCGTGGTACGCAAGCCCGTTGCGGAGAAAGGGGGTGCCGCCTAGAGAAAATCATGCCTTGCAGCCCGCCTTTCGCACGCCGCCTCCTGCTGATCCCGCTATTTTGCGCAAGCCTCGCGGGCTGTGCGCAGGACGAAGGGGCTTTTCCCTCGCTCGCGCCGAGGCCGATCGAAAAGATCGCGATCGGCGATGTCACCCCCGAATCACCTGCGGCCGAACCGAGGAGCGGGGTAATTGATTCGGAGCTGGATGCCACGGCCGCGCGCGAACTGGCGGCGGCCGAGGCCTCGGTGGCGCCGTTCGAGGCGCAGCTGGCCGAAACGCGGACCAAGGTAGCGGCGGCGAAGGGAATCGCGCCGGGTGAGGAGCTTTGGGTGATAGCGCAGCAGTCGATCAGTCGGCTCGAAGAACTGCGTGGCCCCGCGCAGACTGCCCTGGCCTCGCTCGACCGGTTGCGTATCGAAGCCGCTCAGCGCCACCCTGCGATCGACACGAGCCGGATCGAAGCGGCATGGACGCGGACGGCGGAAATCCAGAAGGCGCAGGCGACCGCCTATGCCGAACTGACGGGCGCGCTCAGGCCTGCTTAAGGGCCGCCGCGTGGGCGCGGGCGCGCTCGACATAATCAGCCACTGCGGCGCGGTGGCCCGCCATCTCGGCCTCGCTGAGATCGCGGACGTAGCGCGCGGGCCGCCCCGTCCAGAGCTGTCCCGCACCAAGCCGCTTGCCCGGCGTCAGCATCGCGCCGGCGGCGAGCATGCCGTCCGATTCGATCTCGCATCCGTCCATCACGATCGCGCCCAGGCCCACGAAGCTGCGGTCGTGCAACTTGCAGCCATGGAGCATCGCGAGATGGCCGATCAGGCAATCGGCGCCGATCTCGGTGGCGTAATGGCCCGCGGTGACATGGACGACGGCCCCGTCCTGAATGTTGGTGCGCGCGCCGACGCTGATCGGCTCATCGTCGCCGCGCAACACGCAATTGTACCAGACGCTCGCTTCCTTGCCGAGCGTCACGCGGCCGATCAGGCGCGCGCCGGGCGCCACGAAGGCTGCGCCTGCGATATCGGGCCGGTGTCCGGCGAACGGATAGCAATGGGCCATGCGCCGCTCAGCCCAGCAGGCGCGCCGCATGGGCGGCATGATAGGTGAGGACGCCCGAGCAGCCGGCGCGCTTGAACGCCATCAGCGTTTCGAGGACCAGCGCGTCGCGATCGCCGCCGCCGGCGGCCACCATCGTCTCGATCATCGCATATTCGCCCGACACCTGATAAGCGAAGACGGGCACCTCGAACCGCTCCTTCACGCGGCGGACGATATCAAGATAGGGCAGTCCGGGCTTCACCATCACGCTATCTGCCCCCTCGGCGAGATCGAGCGCTACCTCGCGCAGCGCCTCCTCGGCATTGGCGAAGTCCATCTGATAGCCGCGTTTGTCGCCCTTCAGCAGCCCGCGACTGCCGACCGCGTCGCGAAACGGGCCGTAGAAGGCGCTCGCATATTTCGCGGAATAGGCCATGATCTGGACGTTGCGATGGCCCTCGCGCTCCAGCATCGCGCGGATCGCGGCGACGCGCCCGTCCATCATGTCCGACGGCGCGACGATGTCCGCTCCCGCATTGGCCTGGACCAGCGCCTGCTCAACCAGCAGCGCGCTCGTCTCGTCGTTCAGCACATAACCCGCTGCGTCGACCAACCCGTCATGGCCGTGCGCAGTATAGGGGTCGAGCGCAACGTCGGTGAGGATGCCGATTTCGGGCACCGCATCCTTCACCGCGCGGATGGCCCGGCACATCAGATTGTCGGGATTGAGCGCCTCGCGCCCGTCCTCGGTCCTTAGTGAAGGCGGCGTGTTCGGGAAGAGGGCGATGCAGGGTATGCGAAGGTCGCGCGCCTCGCGGGCTCGATCGATCAGCCTGTCGACCGACCATCTCGACACGCCGGGCAGCGAGGCGACCGGCTCCTCCACCGCCTCACCGCTCGTCACGAACAGGGGCCAGATGAGATCGGACGGGGTGAGGACATTCTCGGCGACGAGCGCGCGGCTCCAGCCCGATACGCGCGCGCGGCGCATGCGGACGGCGGGGAAAAAGGCTTGGGACATGCGCGCCTCTCTAGCGCGCGGCAGGCCTCGCCGCCAGCCATTGCGCGAGCGCGTCTATCTCCTCGTCGGAAAGCTCGCTGGGGTGAAAGGGCGGCATCGCGTCGACGCCCGAGCGGATGATCGCCCGTAACGCGGCGGGATCGTAGGGACCGTTAAGCGGCGGGCCTACCTTGCTGTTCTCGTGGCAATAAGCGCAGGCGGCATGCCAGATGGGTGGCGGCGCGGAAGGGGGTGCCGCAGCGGCGGCGAGGAGGAGGGCGGCTATCATAGCGCGATCCCCGACTTGCCCGGCGCGATGATGCCGAGCGGATCGAGCGCGCGCTTCAGCCGGCGATTGACCGCGCGCTGCGCTTCGCCATGGATTTCGGCTACGCGGTCCATATAGCCGATGCCGGCGCGGTAGAAACCCCAGCCCTTCGCAGCGAAGGCATCATAGAGCGCGCGCATGCAGCGATCCGCCTGTTCCGTTACCGCCGGATCGCCGCGATCGAAGACCAGCGGCATAACGTTCAGCATCTCGCGCCCGTCCATCGTTGCGCCGGTCATGAAATCGATGCCGTGCGCTTCCATGATCGTCCGCGCCACGGCCATCTGTGCCGCTGCCTCGTCACCGCGCGAGGTGCAGACCGGCGAGAACCAGGCGAGGCCGCCACCACCGCGCCAATCGAACAAGGTGAAGGTTTCGAGGCTGAGCTTGCCGATCTGCATCGGATCGGGAATGTCAGGCATCACCGTGGCGCCCGCCGCCTCCAGCGCGCCAGTCACCACCGCCGTGTCGGCCGTAACGCGATCGGCGCGGCCATAGATGCTGTAGAGATAATTCCACGCGCCCAGCCCCTTTGCGGCGGCAGCCTTGCGCGCGATATTGGCGGGGATTGCGCCCGTGCCATCGAACAGATTGCTGCGTTTGGCGACGCCGGTCAGCACCAATATGTCATTTGCGATCGTGCCGTTATTGCCGATCGTCCCGTCGAGTCGAAGTGGCCGAATCGCATCGACCGCGCGGACCAGATCGGCGTCGTTCGGCCAGGCGGCGAGGAAGGTGCGGTGCGCTTCGGGCGCGGGCATCAGCCACAGGCCCATCTTGGTGACGACACCGAAATTGGACTGGGTGAAGATGCCGTCCAGCGTCGGACCGAAGCCGTAGCGATAGGCCTGCCACGCCTTGGTGCCCCGTACGCCGCCCATGCCCGTCCGCAGCACCGTGCCATCCGCCAGCACCACTTCGAACCCGCAGCTGTGGCCGAAATGATCGAAATAAGGCGTGGTGCCGCCGCCGCGCTCCAGCGTGTTGCCGGTGGGGCCGACGAGAGGCCCGGGAGCAGGGAAATCGAGCCAGAGCGGCAATTTCTCCGCCGCAATGCGATCGGCGAGCATCTGATAGGTGACGCCCGGCTCGACCAGCGCGGTACACAGCACGGGATCGATATCGAGGATGCGGTCCATCCGTCGAAGCTCGAGCAGAACGGTGCCCGCGACGGCGACGCGCGTCGATCCATAGCCGAAATTCCGCCCGGTCGAGACCGGCCAGAGCGGCACGCGATGCTCGGCCGCGACACGGAGGAGGGCGCGCACTTCCTCGACCGAGGCGGGCGAGACAACCGCGCCGGGCGCGTGCGACTGTTCATCGACCGGCATCAGCGGACGCGAGAAATTGGCGAGGTCGGCGGGGTCGTCGATCAGATGTTCGGACCCGACGATCATGGCGAACGCCTTCAGCGCCTGCTGGAAGGTGGCGGCGTCGACATGGGCGAGAGGCGATTTGGAAGACACGGACAAACCGTAACAAATATTACTATTCTGGCAAGCGTGGTGTGCGACCGCCGAAGGGAAATAAACAGGCTTCGCCTCGTTACGCCTCGGGAGCGGGGAGGACCCGCCGTACCCGAGGAGATAGCCATGAAGATCGATCGCAAGGGCTCTGCAAGTTGGAGCGGCGGGCTGAAGGACGGACGCGGCGCGATTTCGACCGAGAGCGGCGCGCTCGATTCCTATCCTTACGGCTTTTCCAGCCGGTTCGAAGGGCAGAAGGGCAGCAACCCGGAAGAGTTGATCGGCGCGGCGCATGCGGCCTGCTTCACAATGGCGCTGTCGCTGATCCTTGGCGAGGCGAATCTGAAGGCCGAGCGGATGGACACGAGCGCCGTCGTGACGATCGAGCAGCAGGAGGGTGGCTTCGCGATCACCGCGTCGCGCCTGACACTGGAGGCGAAGATCCCCGGCATTGACGAGGCGCAGTTCCGCGATTTGACGAGCAAGGCAAAGGCCGGGTGCCCCGTTTCCAAATTGCTGAAGGCGGACATCACGCTTGATGCCCGGCTGGTGTGAGGCGCGACCATGTATGAATTATGGTATTGGTCGGGACTGCCCGGCCGGGGCGAGTTCGTCCGGCTCGCGCTCGAAGCGGGTGGGATTCCCTATCGCGAGCGGGCGCGAGAGACTGAGGAGGGCGACGCAGCGCTGATGGCCGACATGGCGCGACGCGAAACCGATCCGCCGTTTGCGCCGCCTTATCTGGTGGCGGAAGGGCAGGCGATCGCGCAGACCGCCAATATCCTCGCTTTCCTGGGCGAGCGGCACGGCCTTGCGCCGTCCGACTGGGCGGGGCGCTATTGGGTGCAGCAACTTCAGCTCACCATCGCCGACATGGTGCTGGAGGCGCATGACGTGCATCATCCGATCGGCGCCGGCCTCTATTATGAGGAGCAGAAGCCCGAGGCAGCGCGACGCGCGGAGGAGTTTCGCGATGCGCGCATGCCGAAATATCTCGACTATTTCGACCGCATACTCGACGCGCGCGGAGAATGGCTGGCGGGTGGCGAGCGTTGGACCTATGCGGACCTGTCGTTGTTCCAACTGGTCGAGGGTCTACGCTACGCCTTTCCGCTGCGGATGCGGACGATCGAACGCGAATGCGAGGAAGTCGTCGCGCTGCACGACCGGGTGGAAGCGCTGCCCGAGTTGCAGGACTATCTGGCGAGCGATCGGCGGCTGCCGTTCGGCGATGGGATATTCCGCCACTATCCCGAACTCGATGCGCGCTGACTGGCTCTCAGCGCTGGATCTGGCCGAAGGGCAAGGACTGGTGGGCCAGCTTCTGCGCGGCTTCAGTATCTCCCGCACGCAGAGGCACGAGGATGGCGATCGCGCTGCGCCGCATCTGCCTGTCCATTTCCGATGGCGCGGGCGCGTGGCTGGCAATCTTCGCCAGCGCGCGGGCCTTTTCGTCCTCCGCGTCGACTGAGAGGCGGAGGAGGGCGGCGAGACCCGCGAACATTGCCCGATCGCCGCCCAAAGCGACGGCGCGATCGATTGCCGCCAGCCCTGCTGATCGTTTCGCCCCCAGCACCGCGCCGGCTAAGAAGCCGCCAAGCTCCGTCACCGCGTCGATATGCCACGCGCCGACCGCCGCCTGTAGCTCCGCATTTTTTGGATCGCGGGCGAGGGCGTCGAACATCTTGCGGGCCGCCAGCGCATCGCTCCGGCTGTGGCGGAGTTTTGCGCGATAGGCGGTCGCCATCGCCTGCATCAGTGCCGCTTCGTGATCGTCGGGTGTGCGCGCCAGAAGGGCGTCGGCTTGCGCCTCAGCTCGCCCGACCTGCGCGAGCGCGACGCTTTTGTCACGAGCGTGGAATGCCGCGTCGAGCAGGATGTCTCGCGGCGTCGTCGCCATTGCTGGCGTCGCAATCAGCACCGCGATGCAGAGACGTAGCAAGTGCTTGAACAAGGAGAGGTTCCAGTCGGGAAGTTGGCCTTTGCTCAACCGGCGCCGACGCGGCGGGTTCCGCCAAGGCGGCTACGCAGGCAGCGGGTCAGTTATTCCGTCGCCAGATGCCACGGCCGGGTAGGCGATCGCGATCATGGGGACCGGTGAGATCGACAGGCGGGCCGATCGGCACGACCTGCGAGGGGTTGACGTTGACGAGGCTGTAATAGCCCGCCTTGATCTGATCGAGCTTCACCGTCGCGGCGATGCCGGGCCATTGATACAATTCGCGGAGATAGGGAGCGAGCGCGGGATAGTCGGCGATGCGGCGCAGGTTGCACTTGAACGCACCATGATAGGCGATGTCGAAGCGGACGAGCGTGACGAACAGCCGCCAATCGGCCTCGGTGCAATAGTCCCCCCGCCAGATAGCGGTGGCGGGCGAGATGTGCGTCGAGCGTGTCGAGCATGGCGAACAGCTCGCGCACCGCTTCGTCATAGGCCGCCTGCGATGTGGCGAAACCGGCGCGATAGACGCCGTTGTTGACCGCCGGATAGATCAGCGCGTTCCAGCGATCGATCTCAGCGCGCAATGACTCGGGATAAAGATCGAGCTGGTTGCCGGTGATGCCATCGAACGCGCTGTTGAGGATACGGATGATCTCCGACGATTCATTGTTCACGATTCTGCGGCTCTGGCGATCCCAGAGGGTAGGAACCGTCACCTTGCCGGTATAGTTGGGCACCGCCTCGGCATAGAGGCGGTGGAGCGGGAAGCCGCCCTCGACGGGGCTGACGGGGCCTTCGGCATAGGTCCACCCCTCCGAACCCAGGCCGGGTGAGGCGACTGAAATGGAGATCACGTCCTCCAGCCCCTTGAGCGCGCGCACGGCGAGCGTTCGCGACGCCCACGGGCAGCTATAGGCGACCCACAGATGATAGCGGCCCGCCGCAGCGGGAAAGGCGGCGCCGGGATCGGGCGAAACGGCATCGCGGAAGGCGCTGTCCAACCGGACGAAGCGGCCGCCCTCTATCTCTTCCGCCGCCGGCAGGGTGGCAACCCAACGCCCTTCGATCAACCCCGCCATCTCCGCCTCCCCATTCCGTTGTCGCGGCTGTTGTAAGGGGTTGGCGGGACAGGAGCAATTATCCTATTTGGTGTTTTTAGTTGACAAATTCATGTTTATATGGGATAAAGATGTTCTCTTGCGATGTTCCACGTCATCATTCCGGCGGAAGCCATGAATCCATGGCGCGGTCCATCGATATAGAAGTGAGCCGAATCCGTGGGGTTATGGAAGGGATATTCCCGTTTTGCGCAATTGGGTGTGCCGGAATCGTCAAGCGATGAGGGTGTGAAAGGAATAGGTTTCGGCTGACGGCGATATACCCGATGCAATCGGAGGCGGGGCCGCGAACGGGAAGGGAGGGATCAATGGAGAGGTTTAGCACCGTCGGGTTGCCGTCCGTTGGCCGAACGGACGCCTGGAACGCCCTTTACGCGCAGCGCATGAGCCGCGTCGGCTTCACGCCGGGGAATCAGAGCCAATTCGACGCCGAATTGCGCATCGGCAGGCTGGGGCCGGTGAAGCTCGCTAAATTGTGGGTCGATGGTTGCAGCATCGAACGATCACAGGCCGATATCGTCCGCCATGCGCCAAGCCTCTATTCCTTCCTCTTGCAGGCCGAGGGCAGTTCCACTTTCTATCATTGTGGGCATGAGGCGCGGCTGGAGGAAGGCGACTTCGTGCTGTGTGACACGGGGCTGCCGCATTATTGGCGGACGGACGATCCGTCCGTGACGATCATGGTGCGCGTCGAGCCCACTACTTTGCGCGAATATCTGCCGGCCGCCGAGCAGTTCTGCGGCCTGCACCTGGGCCGCGCCGTGGGCCTGACCGATACGGTGGCGGCGATGGTGCAGTCGCTCACCGGCCGGGTGGAGACGGGCATCGACGCGACCTATGGCGGCCGCGTCGCGCGCCACCTGCTCGAAATGATCTCGATGTCCTACACGATGGGGTTCGAGAGCGGGGGAGACGTGTCCGCGACATTGTGGCAGCGGCGCAAAGCTATCGTGCGTTACATCGAGGAGCACCTGCGCGATCCGAACCTGCGGCCCTGTTCGGTAGCGGAGGGGCTGCGCCTATCGCCGCGCTATCTGCGGACGATCTTCTCAATCTCGGGTGAGAGGGTTTCGGCCTATATCCTGCGCCGTCGGTTGGAGGAGTGCGCGCGGCAGATGCGCAATCCCGCCTGGAACGGCCATACGCTGACCGAAATCGCCTTTTCATGGGGCTTCAACAGTTCGGCCCATTTCACGCGCAGCTTCCATGAGCAATATGGCATAGCGCCGCGCGAATATCGCCGCACGGCGGCAGCCGGGTAAGCACTTCCGGAAGCGGTCCGCAAATCGCGGAAAACCAGCCGTTCTTCCTCCACAAAACATTGCGCCCTTTGATGCAAGTTGCGGTTCGGACGGGGACCATAGGATTGCGAGCAGTCGCTCCCGCCAGCCGGCGCTGGCCGCGTCTTTCCGAATGGAGAGGAAGAATGCCTCAGCCCCAGCCGCTATTCGATACGCACGCCCATCTTATTTCCGGCGATTGGGGCCGATATCAGCCGAAAGCATGGACGCCGGACCTGCCCGTGCCGGAGCGGCCCGACTTCACCGTGACGGTGGAGGCGCTGATCGACATGATGGATACCGAGGGCGTGACCCATGCCTGCCTCGTCCAGCGCGGCCATGTTTACGGGTATGACAACAGCTATATCCTTGATTCGGCGCAGAGATATCCGGGGCGGCTGCACCCCGTCGTGATCCTCGACCCGCAGGACCCGAAGACGCCCGCCCTTTATCGTGACATGGTGTTGCACCGGCATGTCTGCGGGTTCCGCATGGCGCAGTCGCGGCCGTGGATTCTCGATACCAGCTGGCTATGCTCGCCCGGAGCGATGGAGGTGTGGCGCGCCTGTGCCGAGCTGGCGACGCCGATGACGCTCATCCTGTTCACCAAGCAGCTTTCCTATCTGCTTCCCCTCGTCAAGCTTCTGGCGCGCAAATTTCCGACGCTGCCGATCCTGATCGATCATGGCGGTATGCCTTATGGGATGACGCAATATGAGGTGATGTTGGCCGAGGAGGATGGTGAGGAGATTATCATGCCCCAACCGCCCGACTTCGGCATTGATGAGACGATCAGGATTTTCGAGGATGTGCCCAATATTTATTTCAAGATAACCGAGATCAACATGGAGCGCCTCTTCAAATCGAACATGCGCGCGGCGCATATCGTGCGGCGGATGGTCGACAGTTTCGGGCCCGATCGACTGATGTGGGGCTCCGATATCGGGCAGAGCATGTTGTGGGATTATAGCCAGAAAGCAGCGATGGCCCGCGCCGCCGCCGATTTCCTGACCGAGGAAGAGGCGCGCAAGTTCCTGCACGACAATGCCGCGCGGGTATATGGCGTGGCGCCCGGGGAATAGCGTTGGCGCGATGAGAATGACTTAGCTGTCCTCGATCCTTCGTCATTCGCGCGGAGGAGGGGATGTCTGCCCTGTGTCAATTCTGTTTGCCGGCGCTATTAGGGAGGCGAAAGCAGGGGAGGGCAGGAATGGTCGGCAGGATCGCGTTCGTGGCGCTGGCGGGGTTCGCGGCAGTAGGGATGGCTAGCCCGGCGGCGGCAAGAACATGCGGCGAGATTGCCCGGTTGCACCTGGAAAAGGGCAAGATCACCGCGGCCGAACCGGTGGCCGCCGGCGCCTTCGTGCCACCGGCGACGCCGTTCGGGCCACCGCCGGGCGTCTCCAGCGGCCTTTACAAGGGGCTGCCAGCCTTCTGCCGTGTGCGGGCGACGCTGGCGCCGACGCCCGATTCCGATATCAAGGTGGAAATCTGGCTGCCCGAGAAGGGATGGAACGGCAAGTTCGTCGGGGTCGGCAACGGCATCTGGGCGGGACAGATCAGTTATTCGCAAATGGGCGAGCCGCTGGCGCGCGGCTATGCCGTCGCATCGACCGATACCGGCCATAGCGGCAACGGGCTGACCGCCGAATGGGCCGTCGGCCATCCCGAAAAGCTGATCGATTTCGCCTATCGCGCGGTGCATGTGATGACGGTGACGGCCAAGCAGGTCGTCCGCGACTTCTTCGGTGCCGCGCCCCGTACCTCGCTTTGGAACAGTTGCTCGACGGGCGGGCGGCAGGGGCTGATGGCCGCTTATCGCTATCCCGACGATTATGACGCGATCTCGGCCATGGCGCCGGCCAATCCTATGACCGACCTGATGACGCAGACGATGTGGACCGGCTATCAGGCGTTGCGCTCGCCTGCCGCCGCTTTGCCACCGACGAAGCTGGCGCTGGTCCACAAGGCGGTGGTCGCGCAATGCGATGCCGAGGACGGACTCAAGGATGGGCTCATTTCTCTGCCGGGGGTTTGCCGCTTCGATCCAGCGTCGCTCCAGTGCAAGCCGGGACAGAAGACGGGATGTCTGGATGCCGATCAGGTCGCGGCGATGCGCAATATCTATGGCGGCGTGCGCGATGCGAAGACGGGCGCGCAATTGCTGCCGGGCTTCCCGCGCGGCAGCGAGATGCAGCTTGCCACGCTGCTGGATGGTCCGGAGCCTTTCCCGGTCGCCACCAGCTATTTCCGCCTGCTCGTCTTCGCTGACCAGCCCAATTGGGATTGGCGCAAAATGAACTATGCGCGCGACCTTGCCCGCGCCCGCCAATATGGCGCGGCGATGCTCGACATACCGGCCGACGGCCTCGCACCTTTCTTCGCGCGAGGCGGCAAGCTGCTACTGAGCCATGGATGGACCGACGGCCTGATCCCGGCCAACAATACGGTGGCTTTCTATCGTCGCCTCCATGCCGCGACGCCGGCCGAGGCGCGGCAATCGGTAAGGCTGTTCATGGTGCCGGGCATGAACCATTGCCGGGGCGGGGAGGGGCCGTCCTCCTTTGACACGCTGGGCGTCATCGATCACTGGGCGACGCATAAGGTGGCACCCAATCGCATTATCGCGAGCCGGCCCGCCGCTTTGCCGGGGGAGGCGGCGCGGCCGCCGTTGACGCGCCCGCTCTGCCCCTTCCCGCTGATCGCCCGCTATCGAGGCGACGGCAGCCCGAACGAGGCGAAGAATTTCGTCTGCGCGCCTGCCGCTACTCACTCCGGTTCGCGGGGCCGCCCAGCGCCTTGATAAGCGCGATATAGGTCGCGAGCGCCTGCTGCCGGCTCTGGATCGCGGCGCGATCAGCGTCCCGATAGCTGGACTCGGCCTGTAGCAGGGTGAGGAGATCGTCCTCCCCCGTCTGGAAACGCTGACGCGCGAGCGTAAGCGACTGACGGCTGGCGGCGAGCGCCGCCTCGCTCTCATGGGCCGCCGTCTGCGCCGCCGCGTAGCGATTGGCGGCCGTCTCGCTGTCGGCGAGCGCGGCAAGCACCGCCTTGGTGTAGCGTGCGGCAGCCTGATCCGCGCGCGCATCGGCGGCGCGGATATCGGCACGGATTCGCCCCGCGTCGAAGATCGGCCAGTGAAGGGACGGGCCGACCTGAAAACGCGTGCTGCCCGCCGAGAGGATGTCGCCGACGTTGCGGGCCTGTTGGCCGATGCCGCCGATGAGGGAGAAGCTGGGAAACAGCCGCGCGGTTTCGACGCCGATATTCGCGGTCGCAGCGGCGAGATCGGCCTCTGCGGCGCGGACATCGGGGCGGCGGCGAAGCAGATCGCTGCGCAGGCCGAGCGCGACATGCGCGGGCGTGGCCGGCAGTGGCACGGGCGGCGAAAGCTCCGGCAACAGCGTCTCAGGCGGTTGGCCGAGCAGCGTCGCAAGACTGTAGATCGCCGCGCGGGCGTCCGCCTCGAAGGCCGGAATCTGCGCGATGGCGGTGCGCGCCGCGGCTGCTGCGCGACTGTCGTCGAGGCGTGAGGCCTCGCCGGCGGCGAAGCGTTGATGGACAAGACGGGCGATGCCGGTTTGTGCGTCGGCATCGGCTTGCGTACTGGCGGCGAGGCCTTGGGCGGCGCGCAGGTCCGCATAAGTGCGTGCGACCTCGGCAGCGATGCGCAGACGCATGTCCTCGGCCTGTGCCGCTGCACTTTCGACCTGACGGCCCGATGCTTCGACGGCGCGGCGCGTGCCGCCCCAGAGATCGATTTCCCAAGAGGCATCGAAGCCCAGATCGAACAGCGAGAAGCGGCGGTCGAAGCCGGGGATCGCGCCGACCGGCAATTGGCCGTTGCGGCTCAATTGCTGTTTCTGGGCGGAGCCGTTCGCGTCAAGCTCGGGCAGCGCGCGGCCCGCCGCTGCGTCGCGCATCGCGCGGGCCTCCCGCAGCCGGCTATCCGCCTCGGCAATGTCGGGATTGGCGGCGAGCGCGCGATCGATCAGCGAGGTGAGCAACGGATCGCCGAGCGATCGCCACGGCGCGCGATCGACCGGCGCGGAAGCTGCGGGTGCGATCCAGCCGCCCGTTTCGCCGGGAACCGCCGGGCGATGATAATCGGGCCCCACGGTGCAAGCGCCGGCGAGGAGCGGGAGGGTGAGGAGGAGCGGGTAGCGCATGATCATTCCATCCGCGATCGGAAGAGGAGCGTCGATACGGTGAGCGTCACCGCCGCGATCGGAATGAGAGGCCAAAGCTCGCGCAGCACGGCGGCGGCCGGCATGCCCTTCAGGAACAGTCCCTCGCTGATCACCAGGAAATGCTTCTGCGGGTTGGCCTCGGCAATGATCTGGAGCCAGCCGGGCATATTGTCGACAGGGGCGGCGAAGCCCGACAGCAAGGTCATCGGCACGGTCACGAGGAACATGCCGAGAAACGCCTGTTGCTGCGTCTGCGAGAGCGCGGAAACCATCATGCCGACGCCGACCACGGCGAGCAGCGAGGCGAAGGCCGCGAGATAGAGGAGCAGCACCGATCCGACCAGCGGCACCCCATAAAAAAGCGGGATGACCATCAGATAGAGCGTCGTATTGAACAGGCCGATCAGGATCGGCGGGGTGAGCTTGCCGATCAATATCTCGTGCAGACGCAGAGGGGACACCATGAGCTGATCGAATGTCCCCAGCTCCCGTTCGCGCGCGACTGACTGGACCGTCACTGACAGCGCGGAGAGCGAGCAGATGGTGACGACCAAAGCGGGCATCACGAACCAGAGATAGTCGAGATTGGGGTTGAACCAGTGGCTGACGACCGTCTGTCCACCGACCGACGTTTCGGGGCGGATCGTTGCACCGACGCTCGCCGCGATCGTGCCGAGATAGCCGGCGACGATCTGCGCGGCGTTCGAGCGGCGGCCGTCGAAGATCGCCTGCGCGGTGGCAGGGCGGTGAGCGGCGACGTCGCGGCTGAACGCCTGATCGAATATGATCGCGCCGATCACCTGCTGATCGTCGATCGCGGTACGCAGCGCCTTGGGAGAATCGATCCGCACGATCCGGCGGATATTGGGGCTGCCGGCGAGCTGGTTGATAAATTCGGCCGACGCGGCGCCGTTGTCGCGATCCCAGACGCCGATCGTGACATTCTTGACCTCGAGCGTCGCCGCCGCGCTGAACAGGATCAACTGCATCAGCGGCGGCGCAATAAGGACGAGGCGCGCATGCGGATCGCGCAGCACCGCCCACAGCTCTTTCGTCACCATCGCGAGGATGCGACGGCCGTTCATGCGATACGCCGCCGGTTGGCGCGGATCGCGAGCGTGAAGAAGAGCAGGCCGAAGCCGAGCATCGCGGCGATGTCGGGCAGGAACAGACCCCAATTGTCACCGGCGGCGAACACCGTCTGCAAGGGCGGGATCAGATAGCGCGCGGGCACGGCATAGGTGATCGCCTGCACCCAGCGCGGCATCGAGGGAATTTCGAACAGGAAACCCGAAAGCAGCATGCCCGGCAGGAAGGCGGTGAGCAACGCGATCTGACTGGCGACGAACTGGTTCTTGGTTGTCGCCGAAATCAGCAAGCCGAGGCCGAGCGCGGGGATGAGAAAGGCCGAGGCGATGACGAGCAGCGCCAGCGGCGATCCCCGCAGCGGCACCCCGAACACCGCGATCGCGATCAGCGTGCAGACCGTCATCGAGCCGATGCCTAGCAGGAAATAAGGGATCACTTTGCTCGCGATGAACTCGCCCATGCCGAGCGGGGTCGCCATGATCGCCTCCATCGTGCCGCGTTCCCATTCGCGGGCGATGATGAGTGCGGTGAGCAGCGAACCGATCATCGTCATCACGATCGCGATCGCGCCGGGCACCAGGAAATAACGGCTGGCGAGAGCGGGATTGAACCAGAAACGCGGGACGAGCGCGATGGGCGGCGCGGCCGGCTGACCCCGTTCCGCAGCGCGCGCCGCGGCCCAGCTTGCGCGAACACCATCGGCATAGCTGGCGACGAAACCGGCCGTGTTGGGGGAGGAGCCGTCGGTGATGACCTGTATGTCACCGCCACCGGCCGCCGCCTCGCGGCTGAAACCGTTCGGGATGACGACGATGCCGTGCACCTCGCCCGCGACGAGCGCGTTTTCCAGCGGCTCGATCGCGCCGGTCTGCCGGACGGCGAACCAGCGCGAATGCTGGAAGGCGCCAGCCAGCGCGCGCGCGGCCGCGCCGTCGTCCTGCCGGGAAAGGCCGATATCGGTGCGCGCGGTATCGAGATTGACGCCGAATCCGAACAGGAAGATCAGCAGGATCGGCAGCACGAAAGCGATCAGGAAGGTGGAAGGATCGCGCACGATCTGGCGCGCTTCCTTGACGAGCATCGCGCGGAAGCGGCGGCGATCGAAGCCGGCGCTCATGCCGCATCGCGTCCGTTTTCATTGGCGCGTGACGCCTCGATCAGGGTGATGAAGGCGTCTTCCATCGTCGCGTCTTCCTTGCCCGCCCCCGCCTTCAGGGCATCGGGCGTGCCGGTGGCGATCGCGCGCGAGCGATAGATCAGCATCACCCGGTCGCAATATTCGGCCTCATCCATGAAATGCGTAGTGACGAGCACGGTTACGCCTTTTTCGACGAGGCCGTTGATATGCGTCCAGAATTCGCGCCGGACGATCGGATCGACGCCCGAGGTCGGCTCGTCGAGGAACAGGACCGGCGGCTCGTGCATCACCGCGCAGGCCAGCGAGAGCCGCTGCTTGAAGCCGAGCGGCATCGTGCCGGCATTGTCCTTGAGATAGCGGCCGAGATGGAACACCTCGACCACGCGATCGATCGCGTCGCGCGCCTCCCGTCGATCGAGGCCGTAGGCCCCAGCGAAGAAATCGAGATTCTGCCGGACGGAAAGATCGCCGTAGAGCGAGAATTTCTGCGCCATATAGCCGAGCGACTGGCGTGCATCGGCCTTGGCATGGCGCAAGTCGAACCCGGCGACTGCCCCGGTCCCCGCGCTGGGCGTCAGCAGGCCGCACAGCATCTTGAAGGTGGTTGACTTGCCCGCGCCGTTGGGACCGAGAAGCCCGAATACCTCGCCGTTAGAGACTGAAAAGGAAATGTCGGAGGCGGCGGTGAAATCGCCGAACCTTTTCGTGAGCCCCTTGGCTTCGATCGCTGGCATGTCACCCCTGGGGATGGCGCGATAATGTTCGGCCAGCGCGGACGTGCCCGGCGGGCCGCCGCCGAGCAGATCGATAAAGCCGTCCTCGAAACGAGGGCGGGCGGGCCTGATCTCGGCGTCCTCGGGTGCACCCAGCGCCGCCGCCGTGGGCCGGCGCGCGCCTTTCTCCAGCATCAGCCGCACCGATGCGCCCTGCACCGCGCCATCCTCGACGCCGTCCGCGTCGAGCGCCTTTCGCAACACCTTACGGCGCGCCTCTTCGGGCACGAACAGGCGGATGATACGATCCTCGACACTATCGGTCAGCGCTTGCGGCGGGCCGGCGTGGAGACATTTGCCTTCGCTGAGCAATGTCACGGTGTCGCATTGCTCGGCCTCGTCGAGATAAGCGGTCGACCACAGCACGCCCACCTGATCGCCCGCCAGCGCCTTGACCATGTCCCACAATTCGCGCCGCGAGACGGGATCGACGCCGACGCTAGGCTCGTCGAGCAGCAGCAGCCGGGGCGTGCGAACCAACGCGCAAGCGAGGCCGAGCTTTTGTTTCATGCCGCCCGACAGCTTGCCTGCGAGCCGATCGGCGAACCGCTTCAGATCGGTGAAGTCGAGCAGCCTGCCGAAACTCTCCTCGCGCTCTTCTACCGGCAGGCCGCGCAGATCGGCGTAGAGCGTGAGGTTCTGAATCACGCTCAAATCTTCGTAGAGGCCGAAACGCTGGGGCATGTAGCCGATCATGCTGCGATCGCTGTCGATCGCGGGGCGGCCCAGGACGGTGACGTCGCCATCGTCGGGAACGATAAGCCCGGCGAGGATGCGGATCAGCGTCGTCTTGCCGGCGCCGTCAGGACCGACGAGTCCGGTCATCCTGCCTGCCGCGACGGTGATGTCGACGCCGTCGAGCGCAAGCGCGCCATCCTTTACGAAGCGTTTGCAGATCCCGCTGGCGCTCGCGACCGTATCGGCCATCTCATTCGCTCTTGGCGCGGGCCTGCGGCACCGTGACCGTTACCGGCGCGCCCTGGCGCAGCGCATCGTCGGGATCGCTGACGATAACGCGAATGCGATAGACGAGATTGGCGCGCAGATCCTCGGTCTGCACCGTCTTGGGCGTAAACTCGGCGGCGGGCGAGATATAGCCGATCGTGCCGTGATAGGTTTTAGGATTGCCGTCCGCCGTCACCTCCACCGGCATTCCCGGCGATATGCGACCAAGATCGGGTTCGTCGATATAGGCGCGAACCCGCATCGGCCGATCGATGGTGAGCGTCAGCACCGTCTCGCCCGGCTGGACGATCGCGCCGGGTTCGCGTGCGCGGGTGAGGATCACGCCGGCATGGGGGGCGTGGAGGGTCGCGTCGGCCAAATCGGTGCGGGCCTTGTCGCGCTGGGCGATCGCCTGCGCATGCTGGGCGGCGGCGGCATCGATATCCTCGCGCCGGGCGCCCGCGCGTTGCAGCGACAGCGCCTGCCGGGCGGCCGCGGCTTCGGCTTCGGCGGCCCGATATTGCTGCTGCGTTTCGAGGAAGAGCGCCTGGCTGATCGCGCCGGTCTTCACCAGGCCGGTGCGCCGGTCCAGATCGGCCCGCGATCTGGCGAGCGACGCATTGGCCTCGGCAAGGCGGGCTTGCGCCTGGGCGATTTCCTGTGGTCGATTGCCGTTGCGGCGCTTGTCGAGTTCGGCCTTCGTCGCGGCAACCTGAGCTTCCGCCGCTTCGAGCTGGTCCTTGAGCGGCGCGGCATCGAGATTGGCGAGCGCCGTCCCGGCCGCGACGCGCGCGCCTTCTTCGAAGGGCATCGTGGCGATCCGGCCCGAGACGCGGAAACCGAGATCGACCTGGCGGATATCGACATTGCCGTGGAGGACGAGCTGGCGATCCTTGCCGCCGAACAGGCCGAAACCGTCGGTGGTGAAACCGACGATCAGGAGGATCAGGAGGGCGACGGCGGCGCCGATAACGGCCATTCGGCGACGATTCATGGCTCATTTCCTACAGCGATGCGGTCGAGGATCGCGTCGAGATTTTCGGCGAGGACCTGCTTGATCGCGCCGGTTTCCTGAACGCCGATGGCGGGCCAGCCGGTCGCGGCGAGCGCCGCCGCGCGGGCAACGCGGAAGACGAGGATCTGGCCGACGATCGTCATCGTCCGCAGCCGCGCCTGCTGCGCGTCGAGACGATTGCCGGAGATGATGCGGATGAGGCGGGACACCGTATCGATCATCGGCCCCATCGTCTTTTCGTAGATGCCACGAAACGCTTCGGTGGGATCGGCTTGCTCGCGCACGATGAAGCGGGCGAAGGGGGCCGTCCGCTCGCTGTTCAGCATATCGGCGGCGCGCGCGACGATGCCGTGGAGCACGGCGCGCGCGGCCTCGGCATCGCTTACCGCCTCTGCCTCCCGCGCGGTTTCGGCGGGGCGGATCATGTCGCCGATCCCGGCGGCGATATGATCCGCCGCCGCAAGATAGAGGCCCTGCTTGCCACCGAAATGATAGGTGATCGACGACATGGGCGTGTCCGCGTCGCGGGCGATGGCGCGCGTGCTCGCCCCCTCAAGGCCCCGGCGCCCGAAATGATCGATCGCCACGTCCAGAAGCCTGCGGTTGGTGGGCCGGGGTCCGGTCATTTCCGTAATTTCGTTCGTTCGACCGAATGAGTCAAGCCGCGTCGGAAAGACCTCCGGACGAGGCGGCAGGCGGTGCGGATAGAACCAAGCGGGGTTCGGGTGCGTTCACCCCCTAACGTCAAAGAGGAGGCGGACATGCGAAAGATATTTCTCCCGGTTGCGCTGGCTGCGGTCGCCGGCCTTGGCGGATGCGCCCATGAAACGACTCGCGACGCGCTGCGTGGCGCGGGCTTCGGCGCGGCCGGCGGGGCCGTGGCGGGGGCGCTCGTCCCCGGCCTGGGCGTTGCGGAGGGCGCGGCGATCGGCGCGGCCGGCGGTGCGGCGGTCGGCGCGGCGACATCGGAAGGCAACCGCAAATGGCACCGCGATCGCCGCGGACGCGATTATTATATCGATAGCAACGGCCGCCGCGTCTATCGCGACCGCTGAAGGCCGCGCATCGCCAGACGATCGCGGGACAGGCGATGGAGCGCCGATCATGGGGAGCGGCGTTCGGGGTAGCGGCGCTCCACGCGCTTGTCGGCTACGCACTGCTGGCGGGATGGGGAAGGATCGCGATCAAGCGGGCGACGGAGAGCCCGCTGGTCGTGGTGAACGTCATGCCCCCGCCGCCGCCCGAACGGCCGCCGCCCAAGGCGCGTGAGCCTGACCGGCGCAAGGCGGCGCCGGCTGCCCCGAAACGAGCCGCGCCTGCGAAGCCCGCGCCAGTCCCAGTTCCGATAGCGCCCGCGCCGGTTCCGTTGGTCCCTGTCGCGCCGGCGGCTCCGCCGAGGGGCGGGGGCGGGACGGTGGGTGGCTCGGGTTCGGGCGGTGGAGGAGAGGGCACAGGCGAAGGCGGAGGCGAAGGAATATCACCCGCGCGACAGACGGGCGGACGCTTCCGCAATTCGGACTTTCCCGCCTCGGCACGCGCGGCCCGCCGCTTGCGGATCGGCGTCCGCTACGAGATCGGCCCGACGGGACATGTCGACCGGTGCGAGGTCATCGATCCGAGCGGCTATCCCGAAGTCGACGCGATGACATGCCGCGTGATCGTCGATCGCTACCGCTTCAAGCCGGCGCGGGACGCGCGGGGCACCGCCATCCGCGAGGTGCGCGAGGAGGATTATAGCTGGATGATGGATTGAGGCGCTTGCCCGCTCGCCGCCTCGATCGCCGCCAGCAGGCGGTGGCGCTCCACCGCCTCGGCGAAATCCGGCGTGACGCGCGTGCCTTGGCGCATGTCCTCGGCAAGACCGGCATAGGCTTGCGCGACATTATAGGCGAAGCCGGCGGGCGCCTGCGGCGCGCGGATATAGCGATCGGGCACGGCCAGCGGCCTGATGGCCCGATCGCCGCCGCGACCGCCGGCGAGTTGCAGCGTCGCGAACTGGATATTGCCGCCGTCGCCGGTAATCACGAGATCGCCCTCGGTGCCGTTGATCTCCCAGCGCAGGTTCGTCGCACGCGACACGCCGCCGCGATAATGCGCGACCGCCACTGCCCCAAGGCGCTCTTATCCAGATCGGGCAGAAAGGCAGACCATTCCCGAATCAACTGCCCAGCCGAATTGTCCGGCGCAGCTTCGACCGGATTCGGCGTTCGTTGCGATCGCGTGCGGCGGCGGGCCATGGTCCCTCGCTATCCAAGCACGGGCACGATGTACAGACGGGTAAACTCCCAGGAATGACGCTCATGGCTGAAGCGGAAATGGCAGCTCATGCTCGGGCAACCTCCGCCTGATGCCCACCCAACAGCTCAGCCACCCATCATGAATCCACATTCCGGCTTTCGCCGGAATGCCGAGTGTCTGGATATGGATCACGGCCGCTGCCGCGGTTCGGCCGATTCGACAGGCCCCAAACTCACAACAGGCTGATTTTGCGTTTGAAATTCCTGTGCGTTTTTCAGTAGCAATCTATGTGAAAATCAGTAGGTAGTTACCTACCAAAAAGAAGGCGCCGCCGCGTGCGGCAGAAGGGGAGAGGATGCAGAAGACGTTCCGGAACCGGCCGCGCCGCGCCGTTTGTGCAAGTGTGAGTTTGCTCGCCATTGCCCTGTTCACTGCCGTGCCCGCCGTGGCGCAGGACGATGCGCAGGCATCCGGGAACGCTTCGCCGCCCGCGCCCACGGAAGAGATCATCGTCACCGGTTCGCGTCTCGCCACCGGTTTCAGCGCGCCGACGCCCGTCTCCGTGGTGGGCTCGGCCCGTCTGGAGGAGCGCGGGGCGGCAAATATCGCCGATGCGCTGAACGAGGTTCCAGCGTTCCGCGCGACCAATACGCCGGCCGCGACCGAATTGCGCGCCGCCGCGGGGTATGTCGGCGGCCGCATCCTCGATCTTCGTGGATTGGGCGCGGTGCGCACGCTGACGCTGGTCGACGGCAAGCGCTTCGTCCCCGCGACGACCGAGGCGACGGTCGATACCAACATGATTCCGTCGATCCTGCTCGATCGCGCCGAGGTCGTCACCGGCGGCGCGTCGGCGGCCTATGGTTCGGACGCGGTGGCGGGCGTGGTGAACCTCATCATCAACAAGAAGCTGAACGGCATCAAGGGATCGGTCCAGCAAGGCATTTCCCGATATGGTGACAATTCGGACTTCACGGCCGGCCTGGCTGGCGGCGGCCAGATTACCGATACGGTTCACCTCGTCATCGGCGGCGAATATGAGAAGAGCCGGGGCATCGGCGAATGCGTCGAACGGCCGTGGTGTCGCACGGAGTCGCTGAACTTCGGGCGCAATCCGGGCGTCACCGACATTCCGGCGAACAACATTCTCCAGCATATCCGGCCTTCGACGGTGCCGTTCAACGGCGTGACGACGCCGCCAAGCTCGGCCTATACCGGGCGTAGCTCGCCGGTGATGCGGCCGATCGACGGCATCACCTTCAACGATGACGGCACGCCGCGCAGATTCCAATATGGTTCTCCGGTCAACTCGCTCTACATGGTGGGCGGTGAAGGGCAGGACGAGAATGCCTATTTCGCCGGCCTCGACATGATCGCGCCGACCGAGCGCTACGCGATCATGGGCAATCTCGATTGGGACGTGACGCCCGATATCACCGCGTCGGTTTCGATGAACTACGGCCACCTCAAGGGCCATTACAACGCGATCGAATATCGCAATCCCGCGCTGACGATCCATGCGGACAACCCCTTCATTCCGCGCTCCGACGATCCGACGCTCGATATCCCGACGCTGCTCGCCAACAATCCGGACGGGCCGCTCGATGCCTTCCAGCTCGGGCGGGGCTTCGACGATATCGGGCCGGCGCCGATCACCACGCGCGACAATGTGTTCCGCACGGTCGTGTCGCTCGAAGGGAAGCTGGGCAAGAACTGGAGCTGGGACGCCTATTACCAATATGGTCATAACAGCTTCAAAAGCGTGACGACCAATGCGGTTGTCACCTCGCGCCTGCTGAACGCGATCGATGCGGTATCGGGGGCGAACGGGCCGGTCTGCCGGATCAATGCCGACAGCGATCCGACGAACGACGATCCCAATTGCGTCGCGCTCAACCCCTTCGGCCAGCAGATCAGCCAGGCCGCGCATGATTATGTGGTCGATACCGCCTTCCAGACGAACAAGACCACCGAACATGTCATCGCGGGCAATCTGCGCGGCAATCTGTTCGACCTGCCGGCAGGCCCCGTCGCGGTCGCGGTGGGCGGCGAGTTCCGCAGCGACAAGGTGAACGGGGATACCGACGCGCTGTCGCGCCAGCTTGCTTTCTATACCGCAAGCGGATCGGCGATATCGGGCAAGATCGACGTGACCGAAGGCTATGTGGAGGCCGAGGTGCCGATCCTCGCCGATCAGCGCTTCTTCCAGGAGCTGAGCCTCAACGGCGCCGTCCGCCGCACGCATTACAAGCGCAGCAGCGAGTTCTTCCCCAGCTCGACCGTTAACGTGACGACCTGGAAGGTCGGCGGCGTGTGGGAGCCGGTGAGCGCGGTCCGCTTCCGCGCGACGCGGTCGCGCGATATCCGCGCGCCGAACGTCAGTGAACTGTTCGGCCCAACGACGGTGCTGAGCGGCATTCTCACCGATCCGGCGCGTGATGGTGAGCAGACGGTGGCGGTCGTCAATGGCGGCTCCAACCCGGCCTTGCAGCCCGAAGTGGCCGATACCTTCACCGTCGGCGTCGTGCTGAAGCCCGAAGGCCCGTTCCTCGGCCGCTTCCGCGCCTCGGTCGATTATTACGACATCAAGATCAAGCACGCGATCAGCACGCTCGGCCAGCAGAATATCGCCACACGCTGCTACCAGGGCGACGCGGTGAGCTGCTCACTCATCACGCGCGGCCCCGATGAAGCGGACGGTACGCCGGGGCCGATCCTGCGCATCGTCGACACGTTGCAGAATGTGAACGAGCTTATCACGCGCGGCATCGATGCCGAGATCAACTATCGCCAGCCGCTGGGCAAGCTGGGCAGCGCGGACGTCCGGCTCCTCGCCACCTATGTGAAGGACCTGATCACCGTCGATGCGATCGGGCCAACCGACCGGGCGGGGCAGACGGGCCTGCGCGCCGGCACGCCGCCCGGCATTCCGGACCTGACGCTCGACGGCATGGTGACGTGGAACTACGATCAATTCTCCTTCACCACGCATGTCCGCTACATCAACTCGGGCTTCTATAATGCGGCGTTCGTCGGCGCGGAGCAGGATGGATATGACATCCTGGCCAATAACAGCTCCAACACCAACCATGTCGGCGCCAAGACCTATGTGGACATATTGGCGCAATATCGGGTGGATTACGAGCCGAACCACCAGTTCACCTTCTTCGCCGGGATCGACAATCTGTTCGATGTCGATCCGCCGCTGATCCCCGGTGCGCACGGCACAGGCAACAACCTGCTGTTCAGCCCGATCGGCCAGGCATTCAAGGCAGGCGTGCGCTTTACCTATTAAGTTCCTCCCTGGGCCGGGTACTCCGTGTGCCCGGCCTTTTTTTCAAGGAGCCCTCATGCTCAATCGCCCCTTCGATCCCGAAACGCGCGTCGTTTCCCGTGCGGGCGAGCCGCCCGTGCGCGAGCGGGGCTGCGACATCTGCGTCGTCGGATCGGGCGCCTCCGGCATATCGGCGGCAATCGAGGCCGCCCGCGCCGGGCGCAGCGTGATCCTGGTCGACGGGCTGCCGTCGCTGGGCGGGCAGGCGGTCAACTCGATCATCGGCATGTTCTGCGGCCTCTACACGCCGGGCACCGAAGGGCGGCAATTGACGCACGGCATCGCCGACGAGCTTCTGAGCGAGCTGGGCGCGACGGGCGACCTGCATATCACCCAGGGCGGGGTGATGAAGGTCGCGATGTACAATGAGGTCGCGCTCGGCCGCTGGGTCGAGAAAAAGGCGCTGGCCGCCGGCGTCGTCCCGCTGACCGGCGCGATCATCCGCAAGGTGAACATGGACGGCCGGCGCGTCACCTCGCTCGATATCGCGACGCGCCACGGCGATGTGCGCGTGACCGCGACAGGCTTCATCGACGCGACCGGCGACGCCGCGATCGCCTGGGAAGCGGGGCTCGATTGCCGGGTGCAGAAGGCGGGCCAAATCTACGGATCGCAGATGCTGGTGATCGAGGATTTCGATGATGCCAAGCGCCCCGGCTGGGACGAGCTGGCGGCGCGTATGAACGAGAAGGGCGGCGACTATGGCCTGATGCGTCGCGACGGCTTCACGGCCAGCTTCCCCGGCCGCAACGTCGCCATCGTCAACATGACGCATATCGAGACGCCGCTCGATCCCTTCGATGCCGCCGTCAAACAGATCGACGGCAAGGATCAGGCCGACCGCACGCTCGCCTTCCTGAAACAGGAATTTCCCGAGCCGTTCGGCCAGGCGCGTATCCGCGCCTATGGCCTTCCAGGCATCCGCCAGACGCGCTGGATCGTCGGCGCGCATCACCTCACCACCGGGGAGGTGCGCGCGGCGATCAGGTTCGACGATGCGATCGCGCGCTGCTCCTGGCCGCTGGAACAGCATCATAATCGCGAAGGCTATGTGTGGGAGGTGTTCCCCCCCGATCATATCCATACCGTGCCGCTGCGTTCGCTGACGGTGGCGGGGGCAGACAATCTCTGTGCCGTGGGCCGGTGCATCGACGCGGACTCGACGGCGCTGTCGTCCGTCCGGGTGATGGGGCCGTGCATCGCGATGGGTGCGGCGGCGGCGCACGCGCTCGATATAGCGGGCGCTGGCAGCGTGCATCAGATAGATATAGAGGCGCTGAAAAGACGAATCCGACATAATATCGAGGGATGAGGACATGGCCGGCGCGCGTACCATTGATATTTCAAGCGTTATCGATCGGCGCGGGCTGGGCCCCTTCAATTACAAGCTGATCCTGCTCTCCTGGCTGATCACCGTGTTCGACGGGTTCGACATGATGATGATCAGCTTCACCGCGCCTTACATGCGCGACGAATTGGGGCTGAGCACGATCATGCTCGGCAACATCTTCTCGGCCGGGCTGGTCGGCATGATGCTCGGCGGTTTCTTCTTCGCCTATCTGGGCGATCGCATTGGCCGGCGCAGCACGATCATCATCGCCGCCTTCGCCTTCGGCCTGCTGACCACGGCGACGGGCTTCGCGCAGACCTATCACCAGCTCATGCTGCTGCGCTTCCTCGACGGCTTCGCGATCGGCGGCATGCTGCCGCTTGCCTGGGCGCTCAATATCGAATTCGTGCCCACGCGGATGCGCTCCTCGGTCGTGACGGTCATTATGGTCGGGTACAGCGTCGGCACCGCGGGCGCCGGCCCGCTCACCGTCTGGATCGCGCCGCATCATGGCTGGGAGGGCGTGTTCATCGCCGGCGGGCTCGGCACGCTGGCCTGCGCGACGCTGCTGCTGATCGGCCTGCCCGAATCGGTGCGTTTCCTGACGAGCAAGGGGAAGAAGCCGGAGCTTATCGCAGCCACGCTCAACCGCTTCGATCCGACGCTCGGCGCGCGGCCCGACGATGATTTCGTGCTGAGCGACGAGCGCAAGGTGCGCGAGAATTTCCGGCCCTCGCAGCTTTTCGAAGGCCATCTGAAATGGCTGACCCTGCTGCTGTGGATCGGCTATATCGTCAGCTCGCTCGCGGTCTACTTCAAGGCGAGTTGGGGACCGATCGTCCTCGAGGAATTGCAGTTCAGCCGTGATACGGCGGCTTACGTCTCCTCGATCGGCGGCGTGCTGGGGGCGGTCGCCGGGCTGGTGCTGATGCGCTTCACCGATCGCAAGGGGCCGATCGCGGTTGCGGTCTATCCCTTGCTCGCGGTGCCGCTGCTGCTGTTCGTCGGCCTGGTCGATCTTCCGCCGATGGCCTTCCTCATCATCTCGATCATCGGCGTCGGCCTGGTGGGCGGCGCGCATTTCGGCATGGTGAGCATCTGTGGCATCTTCTACCCGAGCGCGATCCGCGCCAACGGCTCGGGCTGGGCGACGTCGGTCGCGAAGCTGGGCGCGATCGTCGGGCCGCTGATCGGCGCCGCCGCGCTGGCAAGCGGCATCCCGGTGCTCAGGACCTATGCGCTGCTCGCCATCTGCCCCGCGATCCTCGCCGCGGCCGCGCTCGGCATCCACCGTGTCGTCCGCCGGCGCGACGTGCCGCAGGAGGTGCCCTGCGCAGAGCCAGTTCCGGCGTCCTGATATGGGCCGGCGGTGGCTTGCAGCACGGGAAAGCGCTACGACGGATCGGGAGCATTCTACCGGTCCGGGGGAGAAAAGAGGGTGACGGATGCATCGAAGGGCAGGGATGGATCGAGGGCACGCCAGAAGCGCGGCCCGCTCGCCGCGCGCGGGGAGCGGCCCGATCCACTTGCCGAGCAGGTGAAGCGCCTGACCGCCCGGCCCGATAGCGAGGAGGAGAGCGAGCGGCACCTCATCAACTATCACCGCCATTTCGTGAAGGGCACGAGCAACGACAGCTATTTCCGCGCCACGCGCGCGATCGTCGTCGCGGCGCGGCGCTGGCGCAAGGTCGCCAACGATCGGGTGAAGGCGGTGGGCCAGACGATGGCGCGCTGGGAAACGCTGTTCCTCGTCGCTTTTTCGGACAATGAATATACGCAGAGCGAACTGGCGCGCCTGATCAGCGTGGAGGGGCCGACGATGGTCCGCATGCTCGACCTCCTCGCCAAGGACGGGCTGATCGAACGGCGCCAGAGCGAGACGGACCGGCGCGTCACCACCAACCGCATCACGCCCAAGGGCACGCAGGTGATCGGCGAGATCATGGCGATCACCAACACTTTGCGGTCCGACGTGCTGAGGGATATCGAACCCGAGCGGCTTGCGATCTGCGTCGATGTGCTCACCCAGATACTGAAACGGCTCGACGAGATGCGATGAGGACGCCGCATTCCCGCCGGATTCCGTTCCGATATGTAGCAACCTACTGAATTTACGAGAGGACAGGTTCGATGGTGGCTCTGACACAGGAGGAACAGGCGATGCTCGCCGGCGAGCAGGGAGCCGCGGTGGCGAAAGCGATGGAACTTCTCGTCCGCTATGCCGACGCGCTGGGCGCCGAGCGTTTCGTCGAGACGAACAACGTCGCGGGTGTGCCGGGCTCCTCCACGCCCTGGATCAAGAATTATTATGAGGCCGACGGGGGCGATTATCGCGCGGTCTTCTCCCGCTTCGATCTCGACGCCGACGAGGTGGTCGATGTGCCGCGCATGAACGCCTATTCATGCCACCTCCAGGGCGGGATGGATCCGACCCTGTGGGCCGAGCAGGGCATGAGCGAAGAGGCGCACGCCAATTTCGTCTATGACGAGGGCGAGACGGCCGCACATGGCGTCCAGATTCTCAAGACCTGCACGCCCTATATCGCCGGTAACGTGCCGGTGATGGGCGAGCATTGCGCGTGGATGGAAAGCTCCGCCGTCGTCTTCTGCAATTCGGTGATCGGCGGGCGGACGAATTGTGAGGGGCGGGAGTCGACCAGCGCAGCGATGCTGGCGAAGCGCATCCCCGATTGGGGCTTCCACCGCGACGATTTCCGCCTGGGCCAGCATAAGGTGGAGGTACGCGTGCCCGTCGACGACGTGTTCGACTGGGGCATGCTCGGCTATTATGTGGGCGACGCGGTGCAGGACACGATCCCGGTGATCGACGGCGCCGTCGCGAAGCCCAGCCTGATCCGTCACAAACATTTCGGCGCCGCCGCGGCTTCGTCGGGCGGGGTGGAGATGTATCATATGGTGGGCATCACGCCCGAGGCGCCCAGCGTCGAGCGCGCCTTCGGCGGCGCGCCGCGCGGCGAGACGTTTGTCTATGACCAAAGCGAACGCAAGCGCATCTACGAGATGCTGAACGCGGTCGGATCGAGCGAGGCGGTGGATTATGTCATGCTCGGCTGCCCCCATTATTCGATCGAGCAGATCGCCCACGTCGCGCGCCTGATCGAGGGGCGCAAGGTTTCGCCCAATGCGGCGCTGTGGGTGTTCACCAGCCGCGCGGTGAAGACGACGGCGGACGCCAACGGCTATACGAAGACCCTGCGCGACGCGGGCGCCTTCCTGATGACCGATACCTGCTCGGCGATCAGCCAGGCGGTGCCGAAGGGCACGAAGGTGGCGGCCTTCGACAGCGCCAAGCAGGTCCATTATCTGCCGGCGATCATGGGGATCGAGGGCTGGTACGGCACGACCGAGGAATGCGTCGACGCAGCCTGTACCGGCATCTGGCGGGGGCAATTGTCATGATCGCCGCGACGATGGAGAAGCCCGACGTCGTGCTGACCGGCCGCAAGGTGGTGGGCGGCGTGGCCGAGGGCGAGGCGCTGGTGACGCGCGAGACGATTTCGGGCTGGGGCGGCATCAATCCGATGACCGGCACGATCATCGAGAGCCGCCACGAACTGAAAGGGCAGAGCTTCGCGGGCAAGATACTCGTCTTTCCCGGCGCCAAGGGATCGTCAGGCTGGTCGGGGATGTTCCACACGGCGAGGTTGGCAGGCATGGCGCCAGCGGCGATGCTGTTCAATATCATGACGACGAAGGCGGCGCTGGGCGCGGTGGTGATGCGTATTCCGACGCTTACCGAACTCGACCGCGATCCGCTCGACCTGATCGAAACGGGCGATCGCGTCCGCGTCGACGGCGATCGCGCTGTCGTGGAGATATGGAAGAGGCGGGTTTAGAGGCGTGTGGGTGCGAACGGATTGATTCCACTCGCCGTCACTCTGGCGGAAGCCGGGGCCATGGGCTCGGTTCATTTTGTTATGGATCGGCTCGCCGTCCATGGATTCCGGCTTTCGCCGGAATGACGGAATGGGTGTAGGCCCGACAACAGCCTAGGCCGCTGACAGCGCCGCTGCGAGTCTCTCCAAGAATGTCTCGCAGGCGGCGAGCTGGTCGAGGGCGACGAATTCGTCGGCCTTGTGCGCCTGCTCGATCGAGCCGGGGCCGACAATCGCGGCGGAGAGGCCGGCGCGTTGATAGTGGCCGGCTTCGGCGGCATAGGGCACGGCCTGTGCCTGATTGGCGCCGAGGAGGCGGGTGGCGAGCGCCTCGGCCGTGCCGTCCGCTTCGGCGGCGAGGGCGGGGGCGTCGGCCATCACCCGCGTGCGTGCGGCGACGCCGGGATGGGCGCGCCGCGCCGGTACGATGATCTCGTCTTCCAGACGCGCCTCGAACTGGCGCAGCAGCGCGGCGGCATCGACGCCGGGGATCGATCGTATGTCCCATTCGAACCAGGCCTGGCCGGCAAGGATATTGACGGCGGTGCCGCCCGCCATGCGATTGACGGAAAGCGTGGCGCGCGACGGTTCGAAACGATCGTCGCGCACGGCAGCCGCGGTTTCGGCCTCCATCGTTTCGAGCAGGGCGATCGCACGGGCGGCGAGGGTGATTGCGCTGATGCCGAGATGGGCAAGGCTGGAGTGCGCCTCGACGCCCTGAATTTCGGTGCGGGCGACCAATATGCCCTTGTGCGCGTTGACGACGCGCATGCTGGTAGGCTCGCCGACCAGCGCGATCGCGGGGACGGGCGACTGGACGGCGAGCCAGTCGAGCAGCCGGGGCGCGCCGACGCATCCCACCTCCTCGTCATAGGTGAGCGCGATGTGAATGGGGCGCTGCAGGCCAGCGTCGCGGAAGCGCGGTGCGGCCGCCAGCACGCAGGCAATGAAGCCCTTCATATCCGCCGTGCCGCGCCCATAAGCGCGGCCGTCGCGCACCTCCATGCGGAAAGGATCGCTGGCCCAGCTCTGCCCCTCGACCGGCACGACGTCGCTATGGCCGGACAGCACGACGCCGCCGTCGACGGCCGGGCCGATCGTCGCCCACAGGCTCGCTTTCTCCCCGTCGGGCGAGGGGAGGACCTGCGCCGCGATGCCATGATCTTCCAATAAGGAGGCGGCATGATCGATCAGCGCGCGGTTGCTGCGCGCCGATACCGTATCGAAAGCGATCAGCCGGGCGAGAAGATCGAGCGTTTCGGCCGCCGGCTGCATGGCTCTATCCTTCCAGCGGCAGCGAAGGATGATCGAAGGGCGGCGGCGGATAGGCCCGGCGATCGGCGATCCATTCGCTGCTTTCGGTCAGCGCAGCGACGATCATTGCGGCCAGCGTGTCCTCCGCCCGCGCGCGCAGGAGGGCATCGGGGGAGGCCATGTCGATGCGGGCCCATTGGGGCACGCGCTGCAAGACGGCGGCGACCTCGTGGAGAAGTTGGTCCTGTCTCATGCCCGATCCTGTGAACAGAGAATGAACGAATTGCAAGATGCGTTGGAGCGTCGGAACTCCGTCGGCTCCTTTCCATCCGATGCGCGTTCCTTTTTTTGGCGTGAAAGGAGACGTTCCGTGACGGGAGAAGGATCGAAACGCATCGCCGCCTGGCCGCCGGAATCGAAGGAAGCGGCCCAGCTCGTCATCGACAAATATGGCGAGCCCGATGAGGCGACCGACACCCGCTTGCTGTGGCACAAGCCCGGGCCGTGGAAGCGAATCGTGGCCACCCGGACTTATTATCAGCACAATTTCCCAGCCCCGCATATCGATGCCGTCGAGTCGGTGATCGACTATCATGTGCCGCCCGAAAAGTTCGCCGCGCTCGCCCAGTTCGACGGCAGCGTCATTGCCGAGCGGACGGCGGGTGAAGTCTCGGCACGCTGCCATGACGAGCAGGCGAACTTCCTTGCGCTCAACCTGATGCACGACATCGTCGAGGGGCGAAAATCGGTGCAGCAGGCGCGGGATTATTATGCCAGGGAATTCGCCGATTACCGGCGCAAGAAGCCGACACCCTATATGGAGAAGCTGCGCTTCACGCCCGCCGATCGCGGCGCCGCCGACCCGGATGTTCGCATCCTTTCCGATCAGCAACTGGAAGAGGCGAAGCGGGAAAGCGAGGCAGCAAAAGGATGAGCGCTCAGGCGTCGCCAAAGGGCAGAAGCGCGTCATAGGCGGCGAGGGGCGCGCGGCCCGGCAGCGCGACGCCCTGCCGGAGCAGGAAGGCGTGACGCACGATCTCGGCCTGCTGCTCTATGCCGTAGCGGCCGAACGGCTTGCCCGGGATAAGAGTATAGTCATAGCGGCAGAAGGGATGGCGCATCAGCGGCAGCCACCAGCGCCCGCCATGCGCCGCCTGCGAGACATGCGTCATCTCGTGGATGAAATGCCCCTGGAGGTCGAGGCTGGCGGAGGCGAAGTCTGGCCGCCAGTGCGGGCTGTCGGGATGGAACCAGAGATCGCCGTCGGGCGCCATCGTCACGAGGCGCGGCTGGAAGGGGAACCAGGCGCGCCGATGGACGCGAACGCGCGCATAATCGATCGCGTCGCCGAACATCGAGGCGGCGAGCGCGACCTCGCCGGGTGTCAGCGGGCGGCTTTCCCCTTCGCGCGCCATCGCGGTGGCGGATCAATGGTCATGCGGCACGGGCGCGGCATCGCCCGCCGAGACGGCGTGCGCATCTGCGGTCAGGGCCTTGCCGCTGGCGAAATGAAGCGTCAGCGGCAAGGTGCCGTTGGGTTGCACCGAAGGATCGACGCCGAACACCATCGCATGGTTGGCGCCCGGCGCGAAGACCAGAGTGCCGCCGGCCGGCACCTCCACGCGATCGAGCGGACGCATCGACATCTTGCCGTCGGTCATCTTGCTTTCGTGCAGTTCGATACGCTCGGCCTTGCTGCTGTCGACGCTGACGAGCTGGTCCGCCACGGGGCCGCCTTTCACCGTGAAATAAGCGGCGGCCGGATTGCCGGGGACGGCGGGCAGGCGCACCCAGGCATCGCGCACGGCAAGCTCGGCCGGCTGGCGGGGGTGGCACGAAGCCGCGCCCAGAGCGGCGAAAAGGATCAGGGCCGCGCGGCGCATCGACAACTCCCTATCTGTTCCAGCTGCGACAATCCGTTGCTCATAGAGCGCCGGCGCGTCTTGCAGCAAGCGAAAGGTCCCCTATATCGCGCCTCTAAACGCTGTCCCGACAAGCCTTTGCTTCGTGTGCAAGGGGGGCGTGGCGGGTCTGCCTCTATCCAGGGGAATGAAGGACAATTTTTATGGGTAAAGTGATCGGTATCGACCTTGGCACCACCAATAGCTGTGTTTCCGTAATGGAAGGCGGCACGCCGAAGGTTATCGAGAATGCCGAGGGTGCGCGGACGACCCCCTCAATCGTCGCCTTCGCCAAGGACGGCGAGCGGCTGATCGGCCAGCCCGCCAAGCGGCAAGCGGTCACGAACCCGGACAATACGATCTTCGCGGTGAAGCGCCTGATCGGCCGCCGGTTCGACGATCCGGTGACGAAGAAGGACACCGAGCTCGTTCCCTATCACATCGTCAAGGGTGCGAACGGCGACGCCTGGGTGCAGGCGGGCGGTGAGGATTATTCGCCCAGCCAGATTTCCGCCTTCATCCTCCAGAAGATGAAGGAAACCGCCGAAGCCTATCTGGGTGAGACGGTGACGCAGGCCGTCATCACCGTGCCGGCTTACTTCAACGACGCCCAGCGGCAGGCGACCAAGGACGCCGGCAAGATCGCGGGCCTTGAGGTGCTGCGCATCATCAACGAGCCGACGGCGGCGGCGCTCGCCTACGGGCTGGAGAAGAATGACGGCAAGACGATCGCCGTCTACGACCTCGGCGGCGGCACGTTCGACATCTCGATCCTCGAGATCGGCGACGGCGTGTTCGAGGTGAAGGCCACCAACGGCGACACCTTCCTAGGCGGCGAGGATTTCGACTCGCAGGTCGTCAGCTATCTGGCCGACGAGTTCAAGAAGGCCGAAGGCATCGACCTGCGCAGCGATCGCCTTGCGCTCCAGCGACTCAAGGAAGCGGCGGAGAAGGCGAAGATCGAGCTGTCGTCGGCGCAGACGACCGAGGTGAACCTGCCCTTCATCACCGCCGACCAGACCGGGCCGAAGCACCTCGTCAAGACGATCAGCCGCGCCGATCTGGAGCGGCTGGTGGCCGACCTCATCAATCGCACGCTGGAGCCGTGCCGCAAGGCGCTGGCCGATGCGGGTATCAAGGCGGATGCGGTGGACGAGGTGGTCCTCGTCGGCGGCATGACGCGCATGCCCAAGGTGCGCGAAGTCGTGAAGGGCTTCTTCGGCAAGGAGCCGCATACCGGCGTGAACCCCGATGAGGTGGTCGCGATGGGTGCCGCGGTGCAGGCGGGCGTGCTGCAGGGCGACGTCAAGGACGTGCTGCTGCTCGACGTGACGCCGTTGTCGCTGGGCATCGAGACGCTGGGCGGCGTCTTCACGCGGATGATCGATCGTAACACGACGATCCCTACCAAGAAGTCGCAGACCTATTCGACCGCCGATGACAATCAGCAGGCGGTGACGATCCGCGTCTTCCAGGGCGAGCGCGAGATGGCGGCGGACAACAAGCTGCTCGGCCAGTTCGATCTGGTCGGCATCCCACCGGCGCCGCGCGGCGTGCCGCAGATCGAGGTGACGTTCGATATCGACGCGAACGGCATCGTCAACGTGTCGGCCAAGGACAAGGGCACCGGCAAGGAACAGCAGATCCGTATCCAGGCGTCCGGCGGCCTTTCCGACAACGACATCGACCAGATGGTGAAGGATGCCGAGCGCTTTGCCGAGGAAGACAAGAAGCGTCGCGAGGCGGCCGAGGCGAAGAACAACGCCGAAAGCCTGATCCACACCACCGAGCGCCAGTTGCAGGAGCATGGCGACAAGGTTGACGCCGCGCTGAAGGGCGAGATCGAAAGCGCGATCGCGGCCGCCAAGACGGCCGTCGAGGGCGGCGATCCCGCCGCGATGACCGAGAAGGCGCAGGCGCTGGCGCAGGTCGCGATGAAGCTGGGCCAGGCGATCTACGAGAAGGAGCAGGCGGCGCAGGCCTCGCCCGGCGCGGGCGAGCAGGCCAGTGAAGGTGGGCAGGCGACCGATGACGTCGTCGACGCCGAATTTTCGGAAGTGGACGAAAATAAGGGTTGATCGGTGGCGTCACCCGCCGCCCTCATCGCATGCCGGCTATCCGTGCCGGGATGACGAGGGGCGGCGGGAGCGGGACGGCAGCCGGGGGGCTTCATGGATACTGAATATTACGACCTTCTCGAAGTCGAGCGCACCGCCGACGACAAGACGATCAAGACCTCCTATCGCCGTCTCGCGATGCAATTCCATCCCGATCGCAATCCGGGATCGAAGGAGGCCGAAGCACGCTTCAAGGCGATCAGCGAAGCTTATGATTGCCTGAAGGACCCGCAGAAGCGGGCGGCTTACGATCGCTACGGCAAGGCCGCCTTCCAGAATGGCGGCGGCGCGGGGCCGCAGGGTTTCGAAGGCTTTTCCGACATCTTCGAGAATATCTTCGGCGAATTCATGGGCGGCCGCGGCGGACAGCGCCAGGCGCGGCGCGGGGCGGACCTGCGCTACGACATGGAAATCACGCTGGAGGAAGCGTTCCACGGCAAGACCGCCGAAATCACGATCGACGTTGCCGCCGAATGCGACGTCTGCAACGGCACGGGCGCCAAGCCCGGCACCGCCGCCAAGGGATGCCCCACCTGCCATGGCCATGGCAAGGTTCGCACGCAGCAGGGCTTCTTCGTCGTCGAACGCACCTGCCCGAGCTGCCATGGCGCGGGGCAGGTGATTGCCGAGCCATGCGGCCAATGCCGAGGCGAAGGGCGGGTGGACCGCGAGAAGACGCTTGCGGTCAATGTACCCCCCGGCGTCGATGAAGGCACGCGCATCCGCCTGAGCGGTGAGGGTGAGGCTGGACCGCGCGGCGCGCCGCCCGGCGACCTCTATATTTTCCTTCACCTTGCACGGCACGCAATCTTCCAGCGCGAGGGTACGACGCTTTTCGCGCGCTGCCCGGTCAGCTTCACCACGGCGGCACTGGGCGGGGCGGTCGACGTGCCTGGGCTCGACGAGACGGTGCACACGATCAAGATCCCGGCAGGCATCCAGTCGGGCAAGCAGATACGCCAGCGCGGCGCGGGCATGCCGGTGCTCAACGGGCGTGGCGCGGGCGACCTGATCCTCCAGATCGATGTGGAAACGCCCACGCGCCTGACGCCGCGTCAGCGCGAATTGCTCGAAGAATATCGCACGACCGAAACCGGTGACGAGAATGCCGAAGCGAGCGGTATCTTCTCGCGGCTTCGCGGCATGTGGACCGGCACCGAATAGAACGGACTGCTGGAGCCGCTAACCGCTCTTATGCCTGTGCGAGCAGGTGCCTTGCGTCTTTTCTCTGTCTGCTTTGGAAGAGGAACACGCCGCTTCTGCCAAACGCCTGGCCTTCAGGCGTGTGCGATGCAGCATCGTCAGAATGCAGTGCAATAAAAAGCCCCGCCGGGCTCCTGCCCGGCGGGGCGTTTCGGATGGGGCCTCCCGGCCTTAGAGGGCAAAGAGCGCGCCCACCGCGAATGCCTGAGTTACAAGCGCGAGCATCACGCTGGCTCCAAAAATACGCATATCCTGTCTCCCATTCGCCCCGCACCCCGGCCCTTCCGTTGTGCGTTGCAGCATAGATAAGGATATTTCAGGCCATCGCAATTTTAATACGCGCCGACGCGGTTGCAGTTTTTGCAACCGCGAACAGCCTCATTCACCGAAGACGCGGGCGAAGATCGTATCGACCTGCTTGAGGTGGTAGCCGAGGTCGAACTTCTCCTCGAGCGTGGCGGGGGGAATCGCGGCGCTCACCTGCGGATCGGCCTTGAGCAGTTCGAGCAGCGAGAGCTGCCCGTCGGACTCCCAGACCTTCATCGCGTTCTTCTGAACGAGGCGATAGGCATCCTCGCGGCTGATACCCGCCTGCGTCAGCGCCAGCAGCACGCGCTGCGAATGGACGAGGCCGCCCATCCGATCGAGATTCTTCTGCATCCGCTCCGGGTAGACGACGAGCTTGTCGACAACGCCGGTGAGGCGCGCGAGCGCGAAATCGAGCGTGATGGTGGCATCGGGACCGATATAGCGCTCGACCGACGAATGGCTGATATCGCGCTCGTGCCAGAGCGCGACATTCTCCAGCGCCGGCGTCACATAGCCGCGCACCATCCGCGCAAGACCGGTGAGATTTTCGGTGAGCACCGGATTGCGTTTGTGCGGCATCGCCGACGAGCCTTTCTGCCCTGGCGAGAAATATTCCTCCGCCTCCAGCACCTCGGTGCGTTGCAGATGGCGCACCTCGGTCGCCAGCCGCTCGATCGACGAGGCGATCACGCCCAGCGTCGCGAAATACATCGCATGGCGATCACGCGGGATCACCTGAGTCGACACAGGCTCGACCGAAAGCCCCATCTTCTCCGCGACATGCGCCTCGACGCGCGGATCGATATTGGCGAAGGTCCCGACCGCGCCCGAAATCGCGCAAGTGGCGATATCGGCGCGCGCGGCCTTGAGGCGGGCGCGGTTGCGATCGAACTCGGCATAGGCCTGGGCGAGCTTGAGCCCGAACGTCACCGGCTCGGCATGGATGCCGTGGCTGCGGCCGATCGTGGGGGTTAGCTTATGCTCATAGGCGCGGCGCTTGATGACCTCCAGCAGCCGGTCGAGATCGGCGAGCAGGATGTCGGTGGCGCGCGCGAGTTGAACGGCGAGGCAGGTGTCGAGCACGTCGCTGGACGTCATGCCCTGGTGCATGAAGCGCGCCGGCTCGCCGACATGCTCCGCCACATTGGTGAGGAAGGCGATCACGTCATGCTTCACCTCGGCCTCGATCGCGTCGATCCGGTCTACCTCGAACGCGCCCTTTTCCCAGATAGCGCGCGCGGCCTCCTTCGGCACCACGCCGAGATCGGCGAGCGCGTCGGTGGCGTGCGCCTCGATCTCGAACCAGATGCGAAACTTCGTCTCGGGCGCCCAGATGGCGACCATCTCGGGCCGCGAATAGCGGGGGATCATGGCGTTGTCCTGAACAGGGGATAGATCGCGCGCCCGGTAGCAGAGCCGGCCTGTCGCTTCAATCGCGCGCGCCTTCCGCCCCGCTTATGCCCCCGTCCAACGAGGATCGGCGCCCGCGGATTTGCCCCTCTTGTACGCGCTGCCCTAACCAAGCGCGCTTTTTTCGTGGAGATGATTGATGCGGTTTCCCCTCCTCCTGACCGGCCTTGCGGCGCTGGTCCTTGGCGGTGCGGCGATGGCGCAGGCCCCTGCGGTGGCCACGCCTCCGCCGATCCCGACAGATGCGACGGCGGGAGCGGACCTGCCCAAGCTTCAGGCAGCCCGGCGCGTCGTGCGTGAGGGATGGGAGGTGTACGACAAGGATGATGACGGTTCGCTCTCGCCGCTCGAATTCGGGACCTGGGTGATGGCCGCACAGGGCGAGGATGTGCGGCCGGCGCGGCGCGGGCGGCGAAGCAAGCGATCGGGTCTTTCCGCCGTGAAGATCCTCAACGCGACCGGCGCCGCCTTCAACAAGGCCGACGCGAACCGGGACCGCTCTGTTTCGCGCGACGAGTTGGTCGCCTTTCTGGCGGGGTGATTCAGATCAGCCCCAAGGCGCGCATGCTCTTGTGGCCGTTCGCGCCGATAATGACATGATCGTGCACGGTGATGCCGAGCGGGCGTCCCGCCTCCACCACCTCGCGAGTAAGCTGGATGTCCTGTCGGCTGGGCGTGGGATCGCCGCCGGGATGATTGTGGACGAGGATGATCGCGGCTGAGGACAGGTCGATCGCGCGGCGTATGATCTCGCGGACATGGACGGCCGCCTGATCGATCGTCCCCTCGGCAACCAACTCGTCACGGATCAGCATGTTGCGCCCCGAAAGGTGGAGCGCGCGCACGCGCTCGATCGGGCGGTGCGCCATATCGGCATGGAGATAATCGAGCAGTGCCTGCCAGCTTGCGAGCACCGGCTGCTCCACCACCTTCGACCGCAGCAGGCGGAGCGCCGATGCCTCGGCGATCTTGAGCGCGGCGATCGCGCCCTCGCCAATGCCGCCTATCCGCGCCAGCGTGGCCGCGTCCGCCGCCATCAGCCGGCCGAAGCCGCCGAACTCGGCCAGCAGGCGGCGGGCGATCGGCTTCGTGTCGCGTCGGGGGATCGCGAGGGCAAGCAGATATTCGACCAGTTCATGATCCTGCAGCGCCTCCGGCCCCTGTTCGGCAAGGCGCTTGCGCAGGCGCGCGCGATGGCCGCTGGCGTCGGCCGCTGGATCGGGCTCGTTCATCATCGCGGCTCTACAGGATCGATCATGCTATCGGTAGAGGCCGTCATGCGCGCGAAAAAGGGAAAAATGGTTCCTCCCCTTTGCTGCTCTATTTGTTATTTGTTTTCCGCATTTTCCGGGTCGTCAGGTGATACCACCCGATTTGAAAATGCTCTAGGCTGAGGCCATGGCGGAACGGCGGCGGCCACGGATGGGACGGATTGCGGCGGTGGCGGCGCTCGCGCTGCTCGTCATCGCGACCCACATCCTGTGGAGCGAACGCGAGCCGATCGTCCGCCATTATGTCGACCGCGAGCTTGCCCGGCGGGGCGTGCAGGCGCGCTACACGATCGCCCATCTGGGGCCGATGGCGCAGCGCCTCGACAATCTCGTCATCGGCGATCCCGCGCATCCCGACCTTACCGCGAAAACGGCCGAACTGCATCTCGGCTGGGGCATCACCGGCCCCTATGTCAGCGGCATCGAGGCGCGTGGCGTCAGGCTGAACGGCCGGCTGATCGAGGGCAGGCTGAGCCTGGGCGAGATCGACAAGCTGCTGCCCAAGCCGAGCGGCAAGCCTTTCGCGCTGCCCAAGGTGGATCTGGATATCGGCGACGCGCGGATGCGGCTGCTGACCCCGGCCGGCCCGGTTGCGCTGTCGCTGGAAGGGAAGGGGCGGCTCAGCGGGGGCTTTGCCGGCACGCTTGCGGCGGTGGCATCGGATCTGGCGGCGGACGGGTGCCGGGTGATGGGCGCCAATGCCTTCCTCTCGGTATCCGTGACCAATCGGGAGCCGGCGGTCGAGGGGCCGGTGCGGGCCGCGTCGGTGAGTTGCCTCGATCGTGGGCTGGCGGCGGACGCCATGGCGGTGACGATCAAGGCACGTTTGGGCGAAACCTTGGCGACGTGGCGCGGCGGGGCGGGCTTCGTGGTCGGCAAGCTGCGCTATCGCGACAACCGGATCGCGGTGCTGCGTGGCAAGGCCGACTTCGCGGGCGACGCGAAGGAGACGCAAGGGAAGTTGTCCTTCACCTCCCAGGAGACGCGCTTTGCGCTCGCCAGCGCCGAACAGGCCGCCTTTGACGGGCGCTACGGCATCAGCGGCGGCGATGTGCTGGGGCTACGCGGCGATCTGATGCTCGACGGCGCCTCGCTCGATCGGGCGGCGGTGAAGCCGGTGCGTGCGATGCTGGCCCCGGCGATGGGCACGCCGATAGGGCCGCTTGGCGCCGCGCTCGCCGATGCAATCGAACGCGCCACGCGCCGCGCCGACGTGAAGGCCAGCCTCGACATGCAGCAACGCCCCGAAGGCGGGCGGCTGACCTTGACCACGCTCGATCTGACCAGCGCAAGCGGCGCGCATGCCCGGATCGGCAAGGGGCAGGGCGTCACCTATGGCTGGGGCAAGGCGGCCGGGCTGCGTGTCGATGGCGAGGCGACACTGGCCGGCGGCGGCTTCCCCGACATGCGGGCGATTCTCCGCCAGCCGGTGGCGGGATCGCCGCTTGCCGGCAATGTGACGGTCGCGCCCTATGCGGTACGGAACGCCAGGCTGGTGTTCGCGCCAATCCATTTCTCCGCCGATCCCGACGGGACGACGCGCGTCGCCACCACCGCCACGATCGACGGTCCGTTGGGCGACGGCAGGGTTGAAGGGCTCTCGCTGCCGATCGCTGGGCGCTTCGGCCGGGGCGGGGCGTTCGTGCTGGGCGAGGGCTGCGTGCCGCTCCGCTTTGCGAGGCTGGCGGTCGCGGGCACAAGGATCGGGCCGTCGCGCCTGCCGCTCTGCCCGATCGCCGGGGAGGCGCTGCTCGCCCGTCGCGCCGGCGGCTCGCTCAGCGGCGGGGCGAAACTCACTTCTCCGAAGCTCGTTGGCCATGTCGGTGACACGCCGCTGACGCTTGCGGCACGGTCGATCGTGATGGAAGCCGGTCATCCCGGCTTTGTGGTGGACGCGCTGTCGGTGCGGTTAGGGGCGGGGGAAGCGACGACACGTCTCGATGTGCCGCATCTGGACGGCGTGATCGACAAGCAAGGTCTGGGCGGACGTTTCGAGGGCGCGGCGGGGCAGATCGTCAATGTGCCGCTCCGCCTCTCGGACGCCAACGGGATGTGGCGCCTGGCCGACGGTATGCTCACGCTGACGGGCGGGTTCGCCGTCGACGATGCCGCGCCCGATCCGCGCTTCAACAGGCTTCTGTCCAACGATGTCCGGCTCACGCTGCACAACGGCGCGATTCAGGCGACGGGGACGCTGGTCGAGCCCGAAAGCCATCGCGCCATAGCCGACGTGCGGATCGTCCACGCCCTTTCGGCGGGGAAAGGGGAGGCGACGCTTATGGTGCCCGGCCTCACCTTCGGCAACGCGCTCCAGCCCGAAAAGCTGACCCGGCTGACGCTGGGGGTCATCGCCAATGTGGCGGGCACCGTGAAAGGGGAGGGGCATATCGTCTGGGGGCCGCACGGCGTCCGCAGCAATGGAGATTTCGAGACGGCCTCGCTCGATCTCGCTGCCGCCTTCGGGCCTGTTACCGGGCTCAAGGGGCATGTGCACTTTACCGATCTGCTCGGCCTCGAAACCGCGCCCGGGCAGGAAGTGACGCTGGGCGAGGTCAATCCGGGCGTGGCCGTGCAGAACGGCACGATCCACTATCAGCTTCTCGCCGGTCAGCGGGTGCGGATCGAAAGCGGACACTGGCCCTTTTCAGGCGGGACGCTGACGCTGGAGCCGACCGAACTCGATTTCGGCCATCCGGTCGAGCGGCACCTGACCTTCCGGGTCGACGGGCTCGACGCGGCCTTGTTCATCGAGCAGTTCAAGCTCGACAATATCGCGGCCACCGGCACGTTCGACGGCGTCCTGCCGATGATCTTCGACCAGGCGGGCGGGCGCATCGTCGACGGACGGCTCATCGTGCGGCGGGGCGGCGGCACGCTGGCCTATGTCGGCGAGGTCAGCAACGCCGATCTCGGCATGTTCGGAAAACTCGCCTTCGATGCGCTGAAAGCGATCCGCTATGATTCGCTGCTCATCGAATTGAACGGCGCGCTCGATGGCGAGATCGTCAGCCGCATCGTCTTCACAGGCATCAACGATCAGCCGAAGGGGGGGCAGCCTTCGACCGGGCTGCTGAAGGACCTGACGGGGCTGCCCTTCAAGTTCAACATCGTCGTGCGCGCGCCCTTCCGCGGGCTGATGCACACGGCGACGACCTTTGCCGATCCCACCAGCCTGCTTCATGAACAGGAGGCGCAACCACCTGTTCAGCCACAGGAAAGCGGCGATATGAGAGAAAAACCATGATAAGGATGAAGAATGGCCGACATGGAGGACAGGACGTGTTGAGGGGGGTGGCCATGGTTTCGGCGGCGGCCTGCGTTCCGTTGCTGGGCGGATGCATACAGGTACGCGCGCCCGACAAGCCGATCGAGATCAATCTCAACGTCAATGTGAAGCAGGAGGTCGTCGTGCGCCTGCAGAAGGACGCGAACGACTTCATCGCCAACAATCCGGAGCTATTCCCGCAATGAAACGGCTATTGATCCCTTCGATGCTCGGTGCGGCGGCCATGCTGGCCTTTGCCGTCGCGGGCCATGCCCAGCCGGGCGTTCTCGCCGGAGCGATCGCCAAGGGCGAGGTGGGCGAGCAGGCCGACGGCTATGTCGGCATCGCCAAGTCCGTCTCGCCGGCGGTGAAGGCGGAGGTGGAGGCGCTCAATATCAAGCGCCGCGCCGCTTATACCGATCAGGCCGCCAAACATGGCGTGACGCTCAAGGAATGGGCGGCGACGGTCGGCTGCCAGACGCTGCGCCGCGTGGGGCAGGGCGAGGCCTATCTGCTGCCCGACGGGGTGTGGCGGACGAAGGGGGCGTCGCCGATCGCTTTGCCGGCGGTTTGCGGATAAGCAGTTTGCGCCACGCGGGCGGCGTTGCGTTGCGGGCCTCGCGCGCCTAATCGCTGGCGCCTCAGCAAAGCGGAAGGCCCCGATGGATATCGACAAGATCGTCGCGATCGACATTCACACCCATGCCGAGGTGAGCTGCCGCCAGCCCGAAGACCCGATCATGGGCAAATATTTCGACGCGGCCTCGGCTTACTTCAAGGCCGATCGCAAGCGCCCGACAATCCCCGAGACGATCGCTTATTATCGCGAGCGCAACGTTGCCTTCGTGATGTTCACCGTCGATATGGAGGCGGGCACCGGCATCAAGCGTATCTTGAACGAGGAAATCGCCGAATTCGCGCGCGAGAATAGCGACATCATGATCGCCTTCGCCTCGATCGATCCGCACAAGGGCAAATATGGCGCGATCGAGGCGCGACGCCTGATCGAGGAGCATGGCGTCAAGGGCTTCAAATTCCATCCGCCGATGCAGGATTTCGATCCGCGCGACCGGATGTGCTGGCCGCTTTATGAGGTGATCGCCGAATATGGCCTGCCCGCGATCTTCCATACTGGCCATTCGGGCATGGGCACGGGAATGAAGGGCGGCGGCGGCGTGCGCCTGAAATGGGGGCAGCCAATCCTCGTCGACGATGTCGCGGTCGATTTTCCCGACATGAAGATCATTCTCGCCCATCCGAGTTGGCCGTGGACCGACGAATCGCTGTCGATGGCGCTCCACAAGGAGAATGTGTTCATCGATCTTTCGGGCTGGTCGCCGCGCTATTTCCCGAAGCAGATCATCCAATATGCGAACACGCAGCTTCGCCGGAAGATGCTGTTCGGATCGGATTTCCCGCTGATCACGCCCGACAAGTGGATGGCCGACGCGAGAGAGGTCGGTTTCCGCGAGGAGGTGATGCCCGGAATCCTGAAAGGAAATGCGGCGAAACTTCTTGGGCTTGCCTGAACGGAGCGACGCGCGGCGGGTGTCGCCTCCGCGCGGTTGACTTGCCCTCTCGCCCTTCCTAAAGGGGCCTCGCCTCGGCGGAAAACCGCCGACGCGTGATGTCGTCGCCTGTCCGGAAACGGCGGGCAACATTTCTTCCCAGCAGGGGTTTCGGGGTTTTGGCTGACGATCGTCGGACCGATGGAGACGAGCTTGACCGCCGCATCGCGGAGGCGAAGGCTGCGCATGAGGAGCATGGGCTTACTGTTGCGCAAGGGCGCGCGGAAAGCCGTGGCTGGGCCGTCGGCATTGAGTTTGTCGGCGCCGTCCTCGTTTCTGGCCTCATCGGCTGGGCGATCGACAAATATGCCGGACTCGGCACCGCGCCCTGGGCGATGATCGTGCTGCTCGTGCTCGGCTTCATTGCCGGCACGCGGCGGGCGATGATGACTTCCAAACAATTTGACGCCGTCTCCGACGACGGCGACCGACGCTAGGAATCGATCCGTGGCCAGTCCGATGGAACAGTTCGAGATCATTCGCCTGCAGCCGCTGGCTCTGGGCGCCTATGACGTCTCGTTCACCAATTCGTCGCTGTGGATGCTGGTCGCGCTTGTCGGCGTGGCGGCGTTCCTCTTCATCGGCACCGCAAAGCCGCAACTCGTGCCCGGGCGCTGGCAGGCGGCGGTCGAATATCTATACGATTTCGTGCGGGACATGCTCGACAGCAATGTCGGACCCGAGGGGCGGCGCTATGTGCCGCTCATCTTTTCGGTGTTCATGTTCGTGCTTGCCTGCAACATGCTCGGCCTGCTCCCCTGGGTAGGAGCCTTCACGCCGACCAGCCATGTCGCGGTGACGCTGGGCCTTGCCATCCTCGTGTTCACGATCGTCTGCATAGTGGGCCTGATGCGCCACGGCCTGCATTTCTTCAGCCTGTTCTGGCCGAAGAACACCAATATTTTCCTCGCGCTCTTCGTCTCGCTGATCGAGTTCATCTCCTTCCTGTCGCGGCCGTTCACGCTGGCGATCCGGTTGTTCGCGAACATGACCGCGGGCCATGTCCTGCTGAAGGTGTTCGGCACCTTCGTTGTCGGTCTGGGCTCGTTCGGCGCGCTTCCTTATGTTTTCGGTATCGTTCCTCTGGGCGTCACCGTGCTGCTCGCGGCGCTCGAACTGCTGATCGCGGTCGTGCAGGCCTATGTGTTCGCGCTGCTCGCGTCGATCTACCTCAACGACGCCGTCAATCTTCACTAGCAACCTACGGAAAATAGAAGGGTTTCATCATGGATCCAGCATCTGCGAAAGTTATTGGCGCCGGTCTCGCGGCGATCGGTGCCGGCCTTGCCGCCATCGGCGTCGGCACCGTCTTTGCCTATTATCTGCAGGGCGCGCTGCGTAACCCGTCGGCCGACGCCCAGATGGGCGGTCGCCTGATCTTCGGCTTCGCCGTTACCGAAGCGCTTGGCCTGATCGCGGCCGTCGTCGCGCTGGCGCTGGCCTTCAGTTGAGCCCTATCCGGCGCGGGGTTTATTAAAGCCCCGCGCCACCAGACGAGGCCGTGATGCCGCAGTTTGAATTCGCCAATTTTGCTCCCCAGCTTGCCTGGCTCGCCGTCTTCTTCGCGATCCTCTATTTCGGGGTCGTGCGGCTGACCTTGCCGCGCATCGGCAAGGTCGTCGACGGGCGCGAAGCGATGGTGCGCGATGACATCGCCACCGCCGAGGCCAGCAAGGCCGAGGCGGATCGCGTTCGCGAAGCCTATGAGGCGTCGATCGCGGCGGCGCGCGGCCAGGCGCTGGCTTCGGTCAACGAAGCCAAGGCGCGCGCCTCGCGGGCGTCCGAGGCCCGTCTTGCCGAAACCGATCGCGAACTCGATGCGCGCGCGGCCGAAGCAGCGACGGCGCTGGCGACCGCGCGCGGCTCTGCGATGGCCGAGGTCGAGCGTATCGCCGCCGATGCCGCGTCGGAGATCGTCGCCCGTGTCAGCGGCAGTCGTCCGCCTGAAAATTCCGCGCTTGCCGCGGTTCGTGCGGCGGCGTGAGAAAGACGACGAATATGATGCACGAACCGGCGCTGCCGAGCGCTTATACCGAAGTCCCTGCCCATGCGCATGGGCCGCTGCTCCTCGGCCTCGACGCCGAGGGCTGGGTCTATGTCGGCATCACCCTGTTCCTGCTGCTGACGATTTTCGTCCTCAAGGCGCCGCAGAAGCTCGCGGCCGGCCTCGACAAGCGTATCGCCGATACGCGGCGCGAACTGGATGAGGCCAAGGCGATCCGGGCCGAGGCCGAGGCTGTTCTGGCCGAGGCGAAGGCGCGTCAGGCCGCCGCCGCCACCGAGGCGAAGGCCATCCTCGCCCAGGCGGAAGAGGAAGCAGGCCAGTTGGTCGCCAAGGCCGAGGCCGATGTCGCCTCGCTGATCGAGCGCCGCGCGCGCATCGCCAGCGATCGTATTGCCGCGGCGGAACGCACCGCCGTGGCCGAGGTTCGTGCCCAGGCAGCCAGCGCGGCCGCCGCGGCCGCCGCGAAGCTGATCGCCGACCATCACGACGCGGCCGCGGACAAAGCGCTGATCGATCGCACGATCGCCGATCTTTCGGGCGCGCGTCTCAACTGACATCATGTGAGAGGCCGGGGCGGTATATTTGTCCCCGGCCTTTTTGTGTCCGGCTTGGGACCGCTGGCGCTGGCCGATCGTAACGCCTAAATCCCCTTCGTGACCGACACCCCCGCCACCGATCGCTTCAACGAAGAAAAGTCCGTCTACACGGTTCGCGGCACAGACGCGCCGGACCTCGAACGCGGTGTAGCGGCGATTCGCAACGTCTTGAAAACATTGCCTGCGCGGCCCGGTGTCTATCGGATGACCGATGCGCGCGGGGAGGTGCTCTATGTCGGCAAGGCGCGCGCGTTGCGGGCGCGCGTCACGAACTACACGCAGGTGTCGCGGCTGCCCAAGCGTCTTCAGCGCATGGTGGCGCAGACGCATGGCATGACCATCGTCACCACCAACACCGAGGCGGAGGCGCTGCTCCTCGAAGCGCAGCTCATCAAGCGCTTTCGCCCGCCCTATAATGTGCTGCTGCGCGACGATAAGAGCTTCCCCTTCATCCTGCTGCGCGAGGATCATCCCTTCGCGCGCATCCAGAAACATCGCGGCGCGCGGCGTGCGAATGGCAGCTATTACGGGCCGTTCGCCAGCGCAGGATCGGTGACGCGGACACTGAACGCGCTCCAGAAGCTCTTCCTGCTGCGCTCGTGCACCGACAGCTTCTTCGCCAATCGCGCGCGCCCCTGCCTGCTTTACCAGATCAAGCGCTGCTCGGCGCCGTGCGTGGGGCGTATCGACGAAGCGGCTTATGGTGAGTTGGTGGCCGACGCCAAGGCGTTCCTTGCCGGCAAGTCGACGCAGGTGCAGAAGAAGCTCGCCGAGGCGATGACGGCCGCGTCCGACGCCATGGATTTTGAGCAGGCGGCGGTCTATCGCGACCGGCTGCGCGCGCTCACCTTCATCCAAGGGGCGCAGGCGATCAACGCCGAGGGCATAGCCGACGCGGACGTTTTCGCGCTGGCGAGCAAGGCGGGCACGGTGGGCATCCAGGCCTTCTTCATTCGGGGGGGGCAAAATTGGGGCCATCGCAGCTTCTTCCCCGCCCATACAGCCGAGATTGCCGAGGAGGAGGTGCTCGCCAGCTTTCTCACCCAATTCTATGAGGAAGTGCCGCCGGCAAAGCTGGTGCTGCTCGATCGTGCGCTGCCCGAAACCGAGCTGATCGAGGAGGCGCTGGCCGAGCGCGCAGGACGCAAGGTGACGCTGAAGGTTCCCCAGCGCGGCGAGCAGCGCAAACTGCTGGCGCAAGCGCAGCGCAACGCCGTCGAGGCGCTCGACCGGCGCCTCGCGGAATCGACCACGCAAGGCAAGATATTGCGCGAAATGGCGGAATTGTTTGAGCTGGAGGCGCCGCCGAACCGCATTGAGGTCTATGACAACAGCCATGTGATGGGCACCAACATGGTCGGCGGGATGATCGTCGCCGGCCCCGAGGGCTTTCGCAAGAACGCCTATCGCAAGTTCAATATCAAGCGCGCGGGAACCACGCCGGGCGACGATTTTGCGATGATGCGCGAAGTGCTCGAACGCCGCTTCGCGCGGCTGGAGAAAGAGGACCCAGAGCGGCGCGGTGGGGAGTGGCCCGATCTGCTGCTGATCGACGGCGGCAAGGGGCAGGTTTCGGCGGTGTGCGGCGTGCTGGAGGAGATGGGCGTCCATGATGTGCCGGTGGTCGGCATTTCCAAGGGGCCGGACCGCAATGCGGGGCGCGAGCATTTCCACCTGCCCGATGGCCGCGAATCGATGCTGCCGCTCAATTCGCCGACACTCTTCTATCTCCAGCGGCTGCGCGATGAGGCGCACCGCTTCGCGATCGGCGCGCATCGTGCGAAGCGGGCGAAGGCGTTCACGAAAAGCCCGCTCGACGAGGTGCCCGGCATCGGCCCGGCGCGCAAAAAGGCGCTGCTGATGCACTTCGGTACGGCGCGGGCGGTACGCGGCGCGGCGCTGGAAGACCTTGAGCGTGCGCCCGGCGTCTCGAAAGCGATGGCGCGCGTCCTGTACGATCATTTTCATCCCCAAGCGTAATCATCGCATCGCCGCGCTTTGCACACGGGCAGGCGCGGCCCTGTTTACCGCGCCGCGCCGATCGGCCTGACAAGAGCCTGAAAAGGGAGCGAAGCGATGCGGGGCGGATGTGTCTGGGGGATGCTGCTGCTGGTGGTGCTGGCGGGATGCACGCGCCACACGAAAAAGCCTTCCGTCACGACACCGCCGCCCGTCGCGGTGCCCGAGCCCCGGCCGCCGGCGGGGGCGGCGTCCGGCCTGGCAGTGCCCGAGCCGGGTGCGGACGGCCGCTTCACGACGATCAACAGCGGCGTCGATGGGCAGGAGGCGTTGTGGCACGTCCGTTCCGCGCTCAATGTCGCCGCGCTCGCCTGCCGCGACGATCCGGTGCTCCTTAAAAACTACAATGCATTCCTGAAGCAGCGCAAAAGCGTACTCGCCGCCGCCTATCGTGAGGAAAGGGCGGGACAGGAAGGCGGCGCGACGGCGCTCGACCGGCATATGACGCAGCTTTACAATTTCTTCGCACAGCCGCCGGCACAGGCCGTTTTCTGCCGCGTCGCCGGGGAGGAGGCGGCGCGGATCGTGGAGGTGAAGCCCGCCGACCTGCCGGACTATGCGCCCGACGCCTTGCAGCGGCTGGAAGCCCCGATCCTCGCTTTCTATGGCGCCTATGACCGGTATCGCCATGATCTCGCGGCGTGGCGGGCGAATCCCCATGCCGTGCCTGCCGCGCCGGAGAAGGCGGAGCAGGCCGCGCTCGCCAGCCCGACGCCGACCGGCGAGAGCTGGCATATCCAGATCGGCGCCTTTACCGGCAAGGACGCCGCGAAGGCCGCCTGGAAACAGGCGCAGCAGCGCGCGCCAAGCCTCGCGGCTTATTCGCCGCATTATGAGCCGGTGCCGGGGCGGCCTAACCTCATCCGCGTACAACTCGGCGCGGCCGACGATCGCGCCGGTGCGCTCAAGCTCTGCGCGGCGGCTGCGGCAGGCGGTTTCGACTGCATTCCGCTCCCGCACCGATAACGGCGGATGGCCGGCCGCCGCCGGCCCATGCCGAAAAACCATGATTGCGGGCGAACCGCACCCTGAAATTGCTAACCCCTTCTCTTGCTTCATCAATGATACTCGTAGATTGCGACTGAACCGCGATCTCTGAACTGCTAATTAGGGCGGATGCATATCACGACACGGGCGATCGTCTGCGCGGTGCGCGGCCATGGCGAGCATGGCGCGATCGCGCGGCTGATGACGCCGGGGGACGGCCTGCAAGCGGGCTTCGTGCGCGGCGGTCGGTCGCGGCGGCTACGCCCGATATTGCTGCCCGGCAATGTCGTGCAGGCCGAGCTTCGCGCGCGGACCGAGGAGCAACTGGCGACGCTGACCGTCGAGCTGATCCACAGTCGCGCGCCTCTGCTTGCCGAGCCGCTCGCCGCCGCCGCGGTCGACTGGGTGACGGCGCTGACCGCGACCGCGCTGCCCGAGGGGCATCCCTATCGCCGCCTCCATGACGCGCTGGACGGGGTGCTGGCCGCGATCGAGGCCGCGCCCGCCGCGCGCGGATGGGCGACCGCGCTGGTCCGGTACGAACTGCTGCTGCTGGCGGACATGGGCTTCGGCCTCGATCTCTCCGCCTGCGTGGCGACCGGCGCGCGCGACGACCTTGTTTATGTCAGCCCGCGCAGCGGCGGCGCGGTCAGCCGGGCGGCGGGACAGGGGCATCAGGCGCGGCTGCTGCCGCTGCCGCCCTTCCTTGTCGGGGGCGGGGAGGCGGACTGGGACGAGATCGTCGCCGGGCTGCGGCTTACCGGCCATTTCCTTGCGCGCGATCTGCTGACGGAGCGGCGCGCCGCGATATTGCCCGCGCGTGAGCGGCTGACCGAACGGATCCGGCGGGTTCTGGCGTAGCGCCCCGCGCAGGGTTGCGCGTGGACGCGGGAGGCGGCATGGCCTGCCGCGATTTCTTGCAAAGGATGACGGGATGCTGATTGCGCTGCTGCCGGGGGATGGGATCGGGCCAGAAGTCACCGAACAGGCGGTGCGGGTGCTCCGCGCGGTATGCGGCGATACGCTGACGTTCGAGGAGGCGCCGGTCGGCGGCGCGGCCTATAAAAGCGCGGGCCATCCGCTGCCGCCCGCCACGCTCGACCTCGCGCGGCGCGCGGACGCGATCCTGTTCGGCGCGGTCGGCGATCCCGATTGTGACGCGCTGGAACGCGCGCTGCGGCCGGAGCAGGCGATCCTTGGTTTGCGGAAAAACCTCGGCCTGTTCGCGAATCTGCGCCCGGCGAAGCTGTTCCCCGAACTGGTCGATGCGTCCGCGCTGCGGCCCGAGGTGGCGCGCGAAATCGATCTGATGATTATCCGCGAGCTGACCGGCGACGTCTATTTCGGGACGCCGCGCGGCATCCGCACGACGGCGGAGGGGCTGCGCGAAGGCTATGACACGATGCGCTATGACGAGGCCGAGATCGCTCGCATCGCGCATACCGGCTTCGAAACGGCGCGCGCCCGGCGGGGCAAGCTGTGCTCTGTCGACAAGGCGAACGTGCTGGAGACGTCGCAACTCTGGCGCGATGTGGTGATCGAGGTGTCGGCCGACTATCCCGACGTCGCGCTCACCCACATGTATGTCGACAATGCCGCGATGCAGCTTGTGCGTGATCCGGGCCAGTTCGACGTGATCGTCACGGGCAATCTGTTCGGCGATATTCTTTCCGATCAGGCGTCGATGTGCGCCGGGTCAATCGGCATGTTACCCTCCGCCTCGCTCGATGCCAAGGCCAAAGGGCTGTACGAGCCGATCCATGGCTCCGCGCCCGACATTGCCGGGCAGGGCAAGGCGAACCCGCTCGCGACCATCCTCTCCGCCGCGATGATGCTGCGCTACTCGCTCGCGCGGGCGGACGAGGCCGACAGGATCGAACGCGCCGTGGCAGCGGCACTGGCATCGGGCGCGCGCTCGGCCGATCTCGGTGGAACGGCGACGACTTCGGCGATGGGCGACGCAGTGCTGGCCGCGCTCTGACAGGCGCATTGACGAGGATCGCTTTCGCGCTGCAAAGCAACGGGCATGAAAAAACTCACCGGACAAGACCGTAACGTCACCTCCAAATGGCGCCCCGCAACCCAGGCGATCAGGGGCGGCATCGCGCGCTCGCCCTTTGGCGAGACGAGCGAGGCGATCTATCTTACCTCCGGCTACGCCTATGATTGCGCCGCCGATGCCGCTGCGCGCTTCGCGGGCGAACAGAAGGGAATGACCTATTCGCGGCTGCAAAATCCCAGCGTCGAAATGCTGGAACAGCGGATCGCGCTGATGGAGGGCTCTGAGTCGGCGCGCTGCATGGCTTCGGGCATGGCGGCGATGACGGCGGCTCTGCTCTGCCAGGTGAAGGCGGGCGATCATGTCGTCGCCGGCCGGGCGCTGTTCGGCTCTTGCCGCTGGCTCACCGATACGCTGCTGCCTCGCTTCGGCGTGAGCTCGACGATCGTGGACGGCTGCGACAATGAGGCGTGGAAGGCGGCGATCCGGCCCGAGACGAAGCTGTTCTTCTTCGAGACGCCGGCTAACCCCACGCTCGACATCGTCGATCTGGAGGCGGTCTGCCGGATCGCGAAGGAAGCGGGCGTCGTTACCGTCGTCGACAATGCCTTCGCGACGCCGCTCCTCCAGCGGCCGATGGATTATGGCGCCGACGTGGTCGCCTATTCGGCTACCAAGATGATGGACGGGCAGGGACGCGTCCTTGCCGGCGCGGTCTGCGGGACCGAGGATTTCGTCCTCAAGACCTTGTTGCCCTTCACGCGCAATACCGGGCCGACATTGTCCGCGTTCAACGCCTGGGTGGTGTTGAAAGGGCTTGAGACGCTGGAACTGCGCCTCACGCGGCAGAGCGAGAATGCGCTGAAGGTGGCGAGTTTCCTCGAAACGCGCGTACCGCGCCTGCTCTATCCGGGCCTGCCAAGCCATCCGCAATATGCGCTTGCGCAGAAGCAGATGAAGGCGGGCGGCACGATCCTCTCGCTCCATCTCGACGGCGGGCGGGCGCAGGCGCACGGGTTGCTCGATGCGCTTCAGATCGTCGATATCTCGAACAATATCGGCGATACCCGTTCGCTGATGACGCATCCGGCTTCGACCACCCATGCGGGCCTCAGCCCCGAGGTGCGTGCCGAGATGGGCATAAGCGAGGGCATGCTGCGGCTGAACGTCGGCCTTGAAGACCCCGACGATCTGATCGAGGATTTCGACCAGGCGCTGAAGGCCGTCGGCCTGTGATGCGAATTTGGTGAGAGGACGCGGCGCATGAAGGCGCTTTTCCCCCATATGGCGGTGACGCGGGACGTGACGGTCCGGGTGTCGGTCAGCTTCTTGGCCGAGCAGTCCGATCCCGCCAAGGGGCGCTGGTTCTGGGCCTATCATATCCGCATCGAGAATGACGGCGACGGGGCGGTGCAGCTCATCGATCGCTATTGGTCGATCATCGACGGGCGCGGCGGCCGGCAGGAAGTGCGCGGCGAGGGCGTGGTCGGCGAACAGCCGGTGATCGAGCCGGGGCAGAGCTATGACTATGTCTCGGGCTGCCCGCTCAATACGCCGACCGGGGCGATGGAGGGCAGCTACCATATGGTCTGCGAGGACGGGTCGAGCTTCGAAGCGACGATCCCGCGCTTCCCGCTGATCGGGCCGGCAGTGACGCGATAGAAAGGGGCGGGGCATGAAACGGACCCATTTGCCGTTGAACGGCCTGCGCGTGCTCGACGCGGCGGCGCGGCACCTCTCCTTCACGCGCGCGGCGGACGAACTGGCGGTGACGCCGGCGGCGGTAGGGCAGCAGATCCGCGCGCTTGAGGATACGCTGGGCGTCGTGCTCTTCCGGCGCACCGCGCGGGGGCTGGAGTTGACGCCCGAGGGCGAGGCGGGGCTCGATGCGTTGCGCGCGGGCTTCCTGCAGTTCGAGGAGGCGGTGCGTGCGATGCAGGCCGGCCAGTCCTCCAAGACGTTGACGATCGCCGCGCCGCGCGATTTCACCGCCAAATGGCTGGCGGCGCGGCTCGCCGCTTACGGGCGGCGCGACCCCGAATTGCGCTTCGTCCTGCTCGCGGCCGACGAGGAACTCGATTTCACGCAGGCCAATCTCGACCTTGCCGTGCGTCTCGGTGATAGCGCGGGCGAATATGAGGGCATCGCGCTCGACGTCGCAGGTTATGTCACCGTCGGCAGGGAGGACGGCGCGAGCGTTCCGATCGGCTGGCCGGGTTGTCCACAGGAAGAGGGGACCGGCGCGGTACTGTCGGTGGCCGATGCGGGGCTGGCGATCGAGGCCGCCGCCGCCGGCTTCGGCCGCGCCTGCGTGCCGGCGCTGCTTGCGCAGGAGGACATCGGTGCCGGGCGCGTCCGGACTTTCGGCGATCCCATGCCGGGTACGCTCGCTTACTGGTTGATCGCGCCTTTGCCGCAGTGGCGGCAGAAGAAGGTCAGGGCGCTGGTGGCGGCACTGACGAGCTGATCGTCGCCTCCGCGCGGGCGCGGCGGTCGAGCGCGGACAGGACGCCGAGCAGGCTGCCCTTGACGAAGGGAAGGCCGGCAAGCGTAATGAGGCCCACGACCGGAATCGCGACGCCTAGCACCAGTGTCATTGGCGCGTCCCAAAGATATTGGACCGCTAGCATCGGCGCGATCACGAAATGGCCGACGAGCAGGATCGTGAAATAAGGCGCGGCATCGTCGACGCGGTGCCGGCCATTATCCTCGCCGCAGGACGGGCAGGGCGTCACCACCTTAATATAGCGATGCAGCAACGCCCCCCGGCCGCACCGAGGGCAGCGAAGGCGCACGCCGCGCCGCATCGCTTTGACGATCGGGCTCTGAGTTTGACTCAATTTACCGTCCTACTAGTGTGGTATATATATACAAATTTCAGGCGTCTATCGCTTCTTCATCAAGCTGCGACGCATTCGCCTGGATGAAAGCGAAGCGATGCTCGGGATTCTTCCCCATCAGCCGATCGACGAGATCGCGGATGCTCGCCCGCTCTTCATATTCGTTGGGAAGAGTGATGCGGATGAGACTGCGTGTCCTGGGGTCCATCGTCGTTTCGCGTAGCTGGGCATGGTTCATCTCGCCCAAGCCCTTGAAGCGCGACACCTCGACCTTCTTGCCACGAAACTCGTTCCGCTCCAGTTCGGCGCGATGCGCGTCGTCGCGCGCATAGGCCGATTTGGCGCCCGAAACGAGGCGGTAAAGCGGCGGCTGCGCCAGATAGAGATGCCCCTGACGGACAAGGTCGGGCATCTCCTGGAAGAAGAAGGTCATCAGCAAAGTCGCGATATGCGCGCCATCGACATCGGCGTCGGTCATGATGACGATGCGTTCGTAGCGCAGATTTTCGGGCCGGCAGCGTTCGCGCGTGCCGCAACCCAGCGCCTGGATCAGATCGGCGATCTCCTGATTGGCGAGGATCTTGGCGCTGTTGGCCGAGGCGACATTCAATATCTTGCCGCGGATGGGCAGAATGGCCTGCGTCTTGCGATCGCGCGCCTGCTTGGCCGACCCACCCGCGGAATCGCCCTCGACGATAAAAATTTCAGTACCTTCCGCCGCATCGTTCGCGCAGTCGGTTAACTTGCCCGGCAGGCGCAGCCGGCGCGCGGAGGTAGCCGTTTTGCGCTTGACGTCGCGCTCGGCCTTGCGGCGCAGGCGCTCGTCCATCCGATCGAGCACATAGCCTAGCAGCGCGCGGCCCCGTTCCATATTGTCGGCGAGGAAATTGTCGAAATGATCGCGAACGGCGTTTTCGACGAGACGGGTCGCATCGGGCGAGGTGAGCCGATCCTTGGTCTGGCTCTGGAACTGGGGATCGCGGATGAAGACCGACAGCATCAACTCGGCGCCGGTCATCACGTCCTCGGCGGAGAGGTCCTTGCCCTTTTTCTGGCCGACAAGGTCGGCGAAGGCGCGCAGCCCGCGCACCAGCGCGTTGCGCAGGCCCGCCTCATGCGTGCCGCCGTCGGGCGTCGGAACCGTGTTGCAATAATAGCTGTACGACCCGTCCGACCAGAGCGGCCACGCCACCGCCCATTCGACCGAACCCTGCCCGCCGGGAAAGTCCTGCTTGCCCGAAAAGAAATCGGACGTGGCGCATTCGCGGCCGCTCACTTGCTCGCGCAGATGATCGGCAAGCCCACCGGGGAATTGGAGAACCGCCTCCGCCGGCGTGTCGTCGCCGATCAGCGTGGGATCGCAGCGCCAGCGTATCTCGACGCCCGCATAGAGATAGGCCTTGGCGCGGACGAGCCGGTAAAGGCGCCCCGGCCTGAAATGCTGGCTGTGGCCAAAAATCTCGACATCGGGGATGAAAGTGACGCTCGTTCCACGCCGATTGGGCGCAGCGCCCACCGTTTCGAGCCGCGAGACGGGATGACCCTGCGCGAAACTTTGCCTATATAATGTACGGTTAGTGGCGACTTCTACGGTCAAGCTTGAGGAAAGCGCGTTGACCACGCTGACGCCGACGCCGTGCAGGCCGCCGCTCGTCGCATAGGCCTTGTCGCTGAACTTGCCGCCCGCGTGAAGGGTGGTGAGGACCACTTCCAGCGCCGACTTGTCCGGAAAGCGCGGATGCGGATCGATCGGAATGCCGCGCCCGTTGTCGGTGATGGTCAGGCGATTGCCGACGCCCAGCGTCACGTCAATTCGGCTGGCATGACCGGCCACCGCCTCGTCCATCGCATTGTCCAGCACCTCGGCGGCAAGGTGGTGGAAGGCCCGCTCGTCTATGCCGCCGATATACATGCCCGGCCGGCGGCGAACGGGCTCCAGCCCTTCGAGCACCTCGATCGACGAGGCGTCATAGGTGGCGGCAGTGGCGAGAGAAGGCCCAGGGGCAAAGAGATCGTCGGACATGCGGCGCGGACCATAGCGGGCACATTCCCCGCTGTCAGCCCGCGCCTGCAGTATCCCGGCTCAGCGCACGCGCGGCCCGCCGAACGGCATCGGCGGCGGCGGCCGCCGGTCGCGACGCGGCAACTGTGCCTGATAGGCGACCGAGCAATGTTCGAGGCAATAGGGAAAGCCCGGGTTGATCGGCTGTCCGCAGAAGTGGAAGTCAGGCTCGCCGGGATGGCCGAGCGGCCATTTGCAGATCTTGTCGTTCAGATCGAGCAGGCTCGTCTTGTCTGCCATCTCGGCGGAGGGCTTGGCCGGCACGAGACGGCGCGGCGGCGCGGGCGCGATCGGCGCCTGTTGATCACCGGGGGTTTGCCGCTGGAAGCCGCCGGGGCCGATCGAGCGGACGGCTGTTGCTGGCTGCTGTGGCTGAGCGACGGGCCCGGTCTCGCGCGCCGCCGGTGCCGGCGTTGGCGCGGGATTGGGCGCCGCTTTCGCGACCGGCGGCGGCGGTGCGGCGGCCGGACGCGAGGCCGCTGGCGCGGCGGTTTCCTGCGTGGCGGCGTCATTGGCCTTCACGGGCGACGGCCGGGATTGAAGGCCCAGGCGATGCGCCTTGCCGATCACGGCGTTGCGGCTTACGCCGCCAAGATCCTCGGCAATCTGGCTTGCGGTCATGCCGCTTTCCCACAAGCGCTTGAGCTGCTCTATGCGTTCGTCCGTCCAGGCCATTCGTCGTCCTTGTCATTCCCATGCTTGCGGCGCGCGCGGCCAATCGATAGGCGATGCGCCTATGATCGACCAGCCTTCCAGCAACAGGCTCTCCCCGCCGGGCGTGCCGGTGATCCCGTTCGTCAACTGGCAGGGGTTGCGTGCCCTCTATGTGAAGGAGGTGTTGCGTTTCTTCAAGGTCCAGCTTCAGACGATCTGGGCCCCCGCCATCACGACATTGCTGTTTCTGATCATTTTCACGGTGGCGCTGGGCGGCGGCAACCGCATGGTGATGGGTGTTGCCTTCGGCAGCTTCATCGCTCCGGGCCTGATCGTCATGGGCATGATGCAGAACGCGTTCGCCAATGCCAGCTTCTCGCTGCTCGTCGGCAAGATACAGGGCACGATCGTCGATTATCTGATGCCGCCGCTGTCGTCGGGCGAACTGTTGGCGGGCCTTGTCGGCGCCTCGATGACGCGGGCGATCCTGGTGGGGCTGGCAGTCTGGCTGGCAATGGCGTTCTGGCCCGATATCGACGTCATTCCGCGCCATGTGTGGGCGGTCGTCTGGTTCGGGCTGATGGGGGCTGCGCTGCTCAGCTTCCTCGGCATTCTCACGTCGATCTGGGCGGAGAAGTTCGATCACGCGGCGGCAGTAACGAATTTCGTCATCCAGCCTTTGTCGCTGCTGTCGGGCACCTTCTATTCGATCGAGGCGCTGCATGGCGTGTTCCGCACGATCAGCTTCTTCAATCCCTTCTTCTACGTGATTTCGGGCTTCCGCTACGGTTTCCTGGGGCAAGCCGACTCGCCTGTGGCGACGGGCGCGCTGGCGCTCTTCGCGACGAACGTGGTGCTGGGCCTCCTCTGCTATGCGCTTTTGCGGCGGGGATGGAAGCTCAAGCCCTGAGGCATCACGGCGGAATTGACGGCACCTGCCACCATCCCTTATATGCGCGCTCCGATAAGGCGGCCGGTCGGGCCGCCTTTTTGCGTTTGTTTCGGAGTTTCTTGGAAAAGGAATCGCTGCGATGTCGATCACCCCGCTCATGCCCGTCTATCCCCGGTGCGGGGTGCGGCCGGTGCGAGGCGAGGGCTGCTATCTGATCGGTGAGGCGGGCGAGCGCTATCTCGATTTCGCAAGCGGCATCGCGGTAAACATATTGGGCCACGGCCATCCGCATCTGGTGAAGACGATCCAGGAGCAGGCGGCGACCTTGATGCACGTGTCGAACCTGTACGGGTCGCCACTGGGCGAAGCGCTGGCGCAGCGGCTGGTCGACCTGACCTTCGCCGACACCGTCTTCTTCACCAATTCGGGAGCCGAGGCGGTCGAGTGCGCGATCAAGACGGCGCGGCGCTATCACTATGCCAACGGCAATCCCGGGCGCACCAAGATCGTCAGCTTCACCCATGCCTTCCACGGGCGAACGCTGGGCACGATTTCGGCAACCAATCAGGCGAAGATGCGCGACGGGTTCGAGCCGTTGCTGCCGGGTTTCGAAGTGGTGCCGTTCAACGACCTGGCGGCGGCCGAGGCGGCCGTCGACGAGCGGACGGCGGGCTTCCTGCTGGAGCCGATACAGGGCGAGGGCGGCATCCTGCCCGCGACACCCGAGTTCCTCGGAGGGCTCCGGCGGCTGTGCGACGAGCAGGGCCTGCTGCTGATCCTCGACGAGGTGCAGTGCGGCGTCGCGCGCACGGGCCTGTTCTCGGCGCATGAACATTATGGAATCACGCCCGACATCATGGCGATCGCCAAGGGCATCGGCGGCGGCTTCCCGCTCGGCGCCTGCCTCGCCACCGAAGAGGCGGCCAAGGGCATGGTCTTCGGCACCCACGGCTCCACCTATGGCGGCAATCCGCTGGCGATGGCGGTGGGCAATGCCGTGCTCGACGTGATCGCCAATGACGAGTTCCTCCAGAACGTGCGCCAGAAGGCCGATCGGCTGCGCCAGGCGCTCGAACAGATGATCCCGAACCATGACCATCTGTTCGAAGAGGTGCGCGGCATGGGGCTGATGCTGGGCGTGAAAATGAAAAGCGACAGCCGCGCCTTCGTCGCCCATCTGCGCGACAGGCATGGCCTGCTGACGGTGGCGGGCGGCGACAATATAGTCCGCATCCTGCCGCCGCTGGTGATCGAGGACAGCCATATCGCCGAATGCATCGAGCGGCTTTCGGCCGGAGCACGGGACTATGCCGTGTCGGATGCGGCATGAGCGTCCGGTACTTCCTGGACCTTGCCGATGCCGGGGCGAACGCGATCGCGGCGATGATCGAGGATGCGCTGGACCGCAAGGCGGCGCGCGCCGATCGGCCGAAGGGCGAGGCGGACGCTGACGCACCGCTCACGGGCCGGACGCTGGCGATGATCTTCGAGAAGAACTCGACGCGCACGCGCGTGTCGTTCGACATGGCGATGCGCCAGCTCGGCGGGACGACGATCGTGATGGACGCGGGCTCGATGCAGCTCGGCCGCGGCGAGAGCATCGCCGATACCGCGCGCGTGCTCAGCCGCTATGTCGACGCGATCATGATCCGCACAGACGATCATGCCAAGGTGCTCGAAATGGCGCGGCATGCGTCGGTGCCGGTGATCAACGGCCTCACCGATCACAGCCACCCCTGCCAGATCATGGCGGACCTGCTGACAGTGATCGACAATGGGGTGGCGCTGCCCGGCTCGCGCTGGGCGTGGCTGGGCGACGGCAACAACGTCCTCCATTCGATCATCGAGGCGGGGAGCCTGATGGGCTTCGAGGTGCGCGTCGGCTGTCCGGCGGGCTACGAGCCGTCGATGGACGTGATGGCGGCCGCGCTGAAGCGCGGCGCGACCGTGCAGATCTTCCGCGATCCGGCGAAGGCCGTTGCCGAGGCGGACATCGTCGTCACCGACACCTGGGTTTCGATGGGCCAGGCACATGCGGAGGAAAAGCTGGCGGCGATGGCGCCCTTTCAGGTGACGGATGCGATCATGGCCAAGGCGGCGGAGGGCGCGCTCTTCCTCCATTGCCTGCCCGCACATCGCGGCGAGGAAGTGACCAACGCGGTGATCGACGGCGCGCGCTCGCGCGTGTGGGACGAGGCCGAGAACCGCCTCCACGCGCAGAAATCGGTGCTCCTCTGGTGCTTCGGGATGATCGGATGAGGCGGCGTGGCCACAGGTAACGGAGCCAACGGCAACGGCCATGACGCGGCCGATGCCCAAGGCCATGTCGACCAGGCGCTTGGCTTCACGATCCCCGCGCGCCATGCGCGCGGACGCCTGGTGCGGCTTGGCCCTGTGCTCGACGCGATCCTCGGCAGCCACGGCTATCCGCCGCCGATCGCCGCGCTGCTCGCCGAGGCGCTGACGCTGACCGCGCTGCTCGGCTCCACGCTGAAGGATGCCGAGGGGCAATTGACGCTACAGGCGCAGACGAAGGGCGGTGTCGTCGACCTGCTCGTCTGCGACTATCGCGGCGGCGAGATGCGGGGCTATGCGCGGCACGATCCCGACAGGCTGGCGGCGATGCCCGCCGATCCCTCGCTCTTCGCGCTGTTCGGCGAGGGGCATCTTGCGATCACCTTCGATCAGGCGGCGTCGGGCCAGCGCTATCAGGGGATCGTGCCGCTGGAGGGCGGCTCGCTCGCCGGCGCGGCCGAGAGCTATTTCTGCCAGTCCGAGCAGATACCAAGCCTCGTGCGTCTCGTTTCGGTTTCGAACGGCGCGGCGGGGCACGTCGCCGGCGGGCTCCTGCTTCAGCATCTCGCCGAAGGGGAGGAGGGGCGCGAGCGGCTTCATACCCGGCTCGATCATCCGGAGTGGGAGCATGTCGCCGCGCTGGGCGCGACGATCGGCGCGGACGAACTCACCGATCCCGCGCTGCCGCTGGACCGGATCGCGTGGCGCCTGTTCCATGAGGAAAACGAGATACGCGTGCTGCCGCTCACCAGGATGACGCGCGGCTGCCGCTGCACGGCGGCGCATATCCACGACGTGCTCTCCCGCTTCCCCGAGGAGGAGCGCGCGGCGATGGCGGACGAGGCGAAACAAATCCACGTCGATTGCGAATTTTGCAGCCGGCGCTTCTCGATGGGGTTGGACGACTTCGCCTAATCGTTTCGCGGGTGACATCCGTCACATTATTCTGGGCAAGGATGCGGCACAGGGCTTCGGCCCGGCCGCGCGATTTGGCTGGATAGCGGAGATGTGGGGATGAAGTTCATCATGGCCCGGCTGCTTCTCGCGCCGGCATTGCTCCTGTCGGGCGCGGAGGTCGCCGCGGCGGCGTCGATGGCGGTCGACTCGATCGAGCGAGGCTTGTGGCGGTTGCAGGTGGAGGGCGAACGCTCACGCGACCTGTGCATCGGCGACATCGGCGCGCTGATCCAGATTCACCACCCCCGCGCCGCATGCAACCGGCTTGTCATCGCAAATGACGGCCGCAGAACCACCGTTCATTATAGTTGCCCAGGCACCGGCTGGGGCCGAACCATTGTCCATGTGCTAACGCCGCGTTCGGTCATGATCGACACGCAAGGGATCGCGGCCGGCGCACCCTTCGCCTTTTCGGCGCGTGCGCATCATGTCGGGGATTGCAACAGCCCCCGCCGGTAGCGGCTACAATTCCTCAGCGGCGCCGGAGGAGCCGGCGAATCTCCCATTCGGGGGACCAGAAGGGCAGATCATAGCCCGTCTTGCGCAAGAAGGGTCGTTCCCTGTCGCCTTGTAGATGCACCTTGGCCCAGCGTTCGGGATCGCGCTGGGGAAGTGATTGGATGATGACAGCCACGGCCTGTGCCCTCTCACCTGTTGCGTCGTCACGCCCGGCTTCTCCCGAGCGTCCGTCTTATGAAACGCACGGTTCGTCTTGCCGTTCCCCTGCCGTAATCGACGAAAAACCGCCCATCAACCACGCGGACGGTGCTTCTCCATCGGCGCAAAAAGGATTAATCGGCCGGCATGCAGCGGAATAGAGGCAAGGCAGTCGTCCTCCTGTCGGGAGGGCTCGATTCGATGGTGGCCGCAGGGTTGGCGCGCGAACGGGGCTTCGCGCTCTATGCGCTTACGATCGATTATAATCAGCGGCACGCCGTCGAGCTTGCGGCGGCGCGACGGATCGCGGCCGCACTTGATGTGCAGCGGCATGTCGTGCTGCCGCTCGACCTGCGCCTGTTCGGTGGATCAGCGCTGACCGACGATATCGCCGTGCCGAAGGCGGGTGTGGGCGACGAGATTCCGATCACCTATGTGCCCGCCCGTAACACGATCTTCTTGTCGCTCGCGCTGGGCTGGGCCGAGGCGAACGGCGCGGCCGACATGTTCATCGGCGTCAACGCCCTCGATTATTCGGGCTATCCCGATTGCCGGCCCGAGTTCATCGCCGGTTTCGAGGCGCTTGCCAACCTTGGGACGAAGGCGGGCGTAGAGGGCGATCGCTTCGCCGTCCGCGCGCCGCTGCAACATATGAGCAAGGCCGATATCGCGCGTGAGGCCGCGCGGCTTGGGCTCGACGCCGGGATGAGCTGGTCTTGCTATGATCCGACGCCCGAGGGGTTGCATTGCGGATTGTGCGATAGCTGCCGCCTGCGCCGCAAAGGCTTCGGCGAGGCGGGCCTCATCGATCCGACGCTCTATGCGACGGCGCTCTGACGATGAGCTATGCGGTCAAGGAGATGTTCCTAACGCTGCAAGGCGAGGGACGGCAGGCGGGGCGGCGCGCGGTTTTCATGCGCTTCGCGGGCTGCAATCTCTGGTCGGGTCGCGAAGCGGACAAGGCGACGGCGCAATGCACCTTCTGCGATACCGATTTCGTCGGAATCGATGGCGATGGCGGCGGGCGTTATGCCGATGCCGCCGCCTTGGCTGAGGCGGCGGCGACCCTGTGGGCCGAAGGGATCGAGGTCGAGGGCGGGCAGCCCTTCGTCGTCCTGACCGGTGGTGAGCCGCTGCTCCAGGTGGACCGGGTGCTGATCGACGCCTTGCATGCCCGATCGTTCGAAGTGGCGGTGGAGACGAACGGTACGCTGCCCGCCCCGCCGGGGCTGGACTGGATTTGCGTCAGCCCCAAGGCAGGAACCGAGATCGCGCAGCGTTCGGGCGACGAGCTCAAGCTGGTCTGGCCGCAGCCGGGGCTGGACGTGAGGGCGATGGAGCGATGGGCCTTTCGCCACTTCCTCGTCTCGCCGATGGATGGGCCGGATCTGCACGCGGCGGAAGCGGCGGCGATCGCCTTCGTGCTGGCCAATCCGCGCTGGCGGCTTTCCACCCAGACGCACAAGGCGATGGGCATTCGCTGATCGCCCGCCAAGTGCCTTGTTTCAGCGCAGCGCGAGTCCGGTATTCGCGGCCGTCGGCAGCGGGCATTTCTTGTCGCGATAGCGATTCTTGCGATCCCAGCATTTTTTGTCGAACGGCGGCAGGACGCGCGCGGCGAGATAGGGCCGCTCGGTAAACAGGCCGTCGCGCGTGGGGACCAGGCTGTTGCGGAACTCGCGCATCCGGTTCTGCGCCGTCAGATAGAGGCTGCCCTTGGGGCGGGCGATCGCCTCGCGTCCGATCGATGCCGCCGTGTCGCAGAAGCCGATCTGCGCGTGCATCGTCGAAAAGCCGTTATAAGTGCGCGTGGTATATTGATCGAGGGCGACCTGCCACCGCGCGCCCTTGGTGGTGCGTTTGAAATAAGCCGAGAGCGTCTGATAGGCGTCGTTCAACTCGACAGCATGATGTTTCAGAATGTCGTTATAGTTGGCGACCGTCATCAGCGCGGGCGAAAACTGGCATTGTAGCGCGGCGACGTTGAGGCCGGCGCGCATGTTCCAGAGCAGGCTTGCCCGGATTTCCTTCTCGGTCGCGCCAGCGAGCGGCAGGCCGATTCCGGGTTCGTCTCCCTTGACGGGAGCACCGCTGAAATTGGGCTTTTCCCAAAAGAGATAAGCTGATGCCGATGCGGCATCGAGACCACCGACGAGCGCGAAAAATGCACCCAATGCCAGCAGCCGATGCGGACGAAACCTCATGCTACAAACCCCCAAGCTTTCCGGCCCATTAAACACGAATTGGCAGGCCACTGATAGCCATGAAGTGCGAATGAAGCGACGAACCGAGTCACCTTTGCGGGAAGGGGCTTTCCAGCTTTGAAGCTGAAAGCGCCGATGCCTCCCGCCATGCCTCGGAAGGGGAGGATTGATCTTGTTCGGGCTCAGTCGGCCGCGTCGGCGGCGTTGGAGGAGGTGTCGACGGCATTGCCTGCCGCGCTGTCGTTGGTCAGCGTCATATTGGCTTCCGCGCCCGCCGTGGCGTCGGTGGCGGTGATGTCGGAGACGGTGCCGTTGTCGAGCGCATCGTCCGCGACATTGCTTTCGATATTGGTATCGACCGATTCAGCCTTCTCGCTATGGCCGCAGGCGGAGACGAGAAGGGCGAGGCCCGCAATTGCGGTGCAGGTCGTCAGGCGGGAAAGGATGATGCGCATGTCGGGCTCCTCTTCTGGCCGAATCTGGACGGATTACCCGTGCAGGAAATCGGGGACGACATTAAGCGGATCAGGATTGCGCCAGCAAGCCTTCGCCGCTCATTCCGGCGTGCCGATTTCTGTAAAAAAGCTGCGCTCGTTACGGCGGAGCGCGGCATCGAAATCCGCCATGCCGGCCTCGATCCCCAGCGCTGCGAGGCTCGTCACGGGGAAATCGGGCAGGCCACAGGGCACGATGCCGTCGAAATGGGCAAGATCGGGGTCGATATTCACCGCAAAGCCGTGAAACGTCACCCAGCGCCGTACTCGAACGCCGATCGCGCCGATCTTCGCTTCACCCGCCGCCGTGTCGACCCATATGCCGATCCGGCCGGACGCGCGTCGCGCCAATACGCCCAGTTCCGCCAGCGCTGCGATCACCCAGCCTTCCAGCGCATGTACGAAGCGGCGCACGTCGCGGCCGCGACGCGCAAGATCGAGCATGACATAGCCGACACGCTGGCCGGGGCCGTGATAGGTGTAGCGGCCGCCCCGGCCGGCAGGGAATACTGGGAAGCGGCGGGGCGCGAGTAATTCGGCCTCATTGGCGCTGGTCCCCGCCGTGTAAAGCGGCGGATGCTCGACGAGCCAGATCCATTCACGCGCCTCGTCCTCGGCGATTCCGGCGACCCGCGCCTCCATCGCGGCCAATGCCTCGGGATAGGGGGTCAGGCCGGGCGCGATTGTCCATTCGGGCGTGTCGATCGTCATCGGCCAATGCATTGTCGCGATGGACGCATGTTATCAAGCCGCGCTAGACGGCAGGCCCGAACAACGATCACGAGTATGCCCCACGATGCCATCGATTTCGCTGACCGCCGTGTGGGACGAGACGCGCGCCTATCTGACGCGCGAGATCGGGATACTGATTCCCGTCGCGCTCGGCACGATCGGCCTCGCCACGGTGATATTGTCGCTCGCCACGCCCGAGCAGGCGGCCGGCAGCGCGGTGCAGCCGGGGCCGTGGATGCTCTGGCTGATCCCGTGGCTGTTGCTGTTGACGCTGGGCGGGCTGGCGCTGAGCGCGCTGGCGATCATTCCCGGTATCAGCGTTCGCGAGGCACTGACGCGCGCGGCATCGCGCCTCGGGCATGCGGTGGGCGTAACGCTGCTTCTGGGGTTCGCCGCGACGCTTCTGGTCCTGCTCGTCGGCAGCGCCCTCGGCATCGTGGGGCGAGTCGCCGGGCTCGCGGCGAATCAGGCGGCGGCGTTCGGCATCGTCGTCGCGTTGCCGCTAATCTTTCTGCTCGCCGTCCGCTTTCTCTTCCTGTTTCCGGCACTGATCGATCAGAAGGGCGCGATCGCCGCGCTGCGTGCCTCGTGGCGGGCGTCGGCGCCGTGCCAATGGCGATTGATGCTGCTCTGGATCGGGATCGGGGCGGTCTCGTTGCTGCTATTGGCCGCCGTCGAATATGGCGTCGGATCGCTCCTCCTGCTGCTGGCGCGCGCGTTGGGCGATCCGCGCCTGGGCGAACTGCTCGTACAATTGGTGGTCGCCTTCGTCTCGAGCCTGATACAGCTCGCCACGATCAGCTATTTCGCGCGCCTTTATTGGTGCGCTTCGGGGTCGAGCAGCGGAATCTGAGGCGCCGCGTCACGCGGCAGGACACCTATAAGCCGGGGATCGCTGAAGGTTTCGACGGCGCGAACATAGGGCGTGAAGCCCGCATTGCGATAGAAGCCGAGCGCGGCCGGATGATCGAGCGTGCAGGTATGGACCCAGACCTGCTCGATTCCCCTGCGCCAGCCGAGCGCCATCGCCTGCGCCATGAGCCAGCGGCCATGTCCCTTGCCGACCAGCTCGGGAACGAGGGCGAAGAAACTCAGTTCGCATAAGGCAGGGGCGCGAAAATCGAGTTCGAGCAGCCCGACCTCGATGCCTTGCCGATCCACTGCCGCATGCACCTCCACGGCCGGATTGGCGATGATCGTCAGCAGCGCTTCGTCGTCGAGCACCAGACGCGAAAACCACAGCCAAGGCGCACCGACCCGGCGGAAGAGCGCGCGATAGGCGTCGGGCCGGGGCGTCGCCCAGTGAACCAGGCGCAGCGGCGAGGACGGGAGCGGGCGGGGAGGGGGCCGTTCCGCCATTCTGAGCGAGGTTACGACGGTGGCGATCTCGCCGGCTGTGACGGGGATCAGTGTCATAAGCGGGAAGAGGCCGCGCTTCTCATTCCCAGGTGGCGACCGGCGGCAGGCTCATCAGGATCGCATCGATATTGCCACCCGTCTTGAGCCCGAACAAAGTGCCGCGATCGTAGATGAGATTAAACTCGGCATAGCGGCCGCGATAGGCGAGCATCCGCCGCCGGTCCTCCTCGCTCACGTCATGGCGCATGCGCCGCCGCACGATCCGGGGAAGGATCGACAGGAACGTCTCGCCGACGTCGCGGGTGAAGGCGAAGCCGGCGTGGAAATCGCCCTCGAGATGGTCATAGAATATGCCCCCTACGCCGCGATGGACCTGCCGGTGGGGAATCCAGAAATAGTCGTCGGCCCAGGCCTTGAAGCGCTCATAAAAGGCCGGATCGTGTCGATCGCAGGCGTCTTTGAGCGCGGCGTGGAAATCGGCGGTGTCCTCGTCATAGGGAATCGGCGGATTGAGATCGGCCCCGCCGCCGAACCAGCGCTTCGTCGTGGTGAGAAAACGCGTGTTCATGTGAACGGCGGGAGCATGCGGATTCGCCATATGCGCGACGAGGCTGATGCCCGTCGCGAAGAAGCGCGGGTCATCGGCCGCGCCGTGGATGGTCCGCGCGAATTCGGGCGAGAAGGCGCCGCCGACGGTGGAGACGTTGACACCGACCTTCTCGAAGACGCGGCCCTTCATCAGCCCGCGGACGCCGCCGCCGCCGCCTTCCTCGCCGTCGCCCTCGCGCTGCCAGGGCGTGTAGGCGAAGCGGGCGTCGCTGCCGGCTTCGCGCTCGATCGCCTCAAAGACGGCGCAGATCCGGTCGCGCAGCGACTCGAACCAGGAGCGGGCGGCCTGTTGTTCGTCGTCCAATGTCATCATGCGGCAAATCCCCCGGTCTGGCGCAGCGCCTCGCCGAGCGCGATGCCAGCCGCAACCGCGATATTCAAGGAACGAAAGCCGACCTGCATCGGAATGCGGACCCGGAGGTCGGCCGCCGCATGCACCGCCGGTGGCACGCCCGCGCTTTCGGAGCCGAAGAGGAGGATATCATCGTCGGCGAAGCGCGCCTCGGGCAGGCGCGTTCCGCCCGCAGTGGTGAGGAGTACGAGTCGTTTTGGTGGCACCGTTTCGCGGAATGAGGCCCAATCAACATGGTGAGTCACCGAGGCGGCGCCGGCATAATCCATGCCGGCACGCTTCAGCGCACGATCGGAGAAGGCGAAACCGCATGGGCCGATGATATCGACACCAACGCCGAAACAAGCGCCAAGGCGCAGGATGGTGCCGACATTCCCTGCAATGTCGGGCTGATGAAGGGCGATTTGCATGCCCTTTCTGCTAGGCGAACCGCCGGTTCGACGGCAAGCCGGTGAAAATGCAGTTGGCAAATGCGGCGCGGCGAGGCTATCAGCCCCCCAGCCGCCGGGGGTAACGTGGCGGTCACGGAAAGATGGGGGGCGTCCTGCTGGATGAGCCCCGCCTTTTTCCGTTTGTCGGACAGCGCAAGGGCTCTGGAATGGCGACGCTCGAAAATACTGATCTTTCTCCCGGTGAACCTGCCGAGGATGGCGTCCGTCGCCGCGATTTCATCAATATCGCCGCCGTCAGCTTCGCCGGCGTCGGCGCGGTTGCCGCGGCAATCCCGCTGATCACGCAGATGAGCGCGTCGGCCGATGTGCGTGCGCTCGCCTCGATCGAGGTCGATATCTCGGCCATCCAGCCGGGGCAGGCGATCAAGACGATGTGGCGCAAGCAGCCCGTCTTCATCCGCAACCTGACCGCGCATGAGATTCAGGAGGCGAACGCGGTTCCGCTGTCGGAACTGCGCGATCCCGAGACGCTGGCGCAGCGGACGAAGGAAGGCCACATGAACTGGCTCATCACGCTCGGCGTATGCACCCACCTGGGTTGCGTGCCGCTGGGCGCGGGCGAGGGCGAAAATCGCGGGCCTTATGGCGGCTATTTCTGTCCGTGCCACGGCTCGGCCTACGACACGGCGGCGCGCATCCGCAAAGGCCCGGCGCCAAAGAATCTCTTCGTTCCGGATTATGCGTTCAAATCCGACACCCTCGTGCAGATCGGCTGAGGTACTCAAGATGAGCTTTCCCTGGGCGGCGCAATACACGCCGAAGCATCCCCTGATGCGGTGGATCGACGAGAAGCTGCCGCTCCCTCGTCTCGTCTATAATGCGGTCGGCGGCGGCTATCCCGTCCCGCGCAACCTCAATTATTTCTGGAATTTCGGCGTGCTCGCCGGTGCGGCGCTCGCCATCCAGATCATCACCGGCGTCGTGCTGGCCATGCATTATGCCGCCAACGCCGATATTGCCTTCAATTCGGTCGAGCATATCATGCGCGACGTGAATTCGGGCTGGATGATCCGCTACGCCCACTCGACCGGCGCGAGCTTCTTCTTCATCGTCGTCTATCTCCATATCTTCCGCGGCCTCTATTACGGCTCGTACAAGGCGCCGCGCGAGATGGTCTGGCTGCTCGGCGTGGTCATCTTCCTGCTGATGATGGCGACGGCCTTCATGGGGTATGTGCTCCCCTGGGGGCAGATGAGCTTCTGGGGCGCGCAGGTGATCACCGGCTTCTTCTCGGCGATACCGCTCGTCGGTGAGCCGATACGCGAGTGGCTGCTCGGCGGTTTTGCACCGGACAATGCGACGCTCAACCGCTTCTTCTCGCTGCACTATCTGCTGCCCTTCGTCATCGCCGGCGTTATCGTGCTCCACATCTGGGCGCTGCATATCCCCGGCTCGAACAACCCGACGGGCGTGGATGTGAAGGGTCCGCAGGACACGGTGCCGTTCCATCCCTATTATACGGCGAAGGACGGTTTTGGGCTGGGCGTATTCCTGATCTGCTTCTCGCTGGTCCTGTTCTTCGCTCCGAACGCGCTTGGCCATCCGGACAATTATATCCAGGCCAATCCGCTCTCGACGCCGGCGCATATCGTCCCCGAATGGTATTTCTGGCCGTTCTACGCGATCCTGCGCTCGTTCACGGTGAACTTCTTCTGGATCCCGGCGAAGCTCTGGGGTGTGATGGCGATGTTCGGCTCAATCGCGCTGCTCTTCGTCCTGCCCTGGCTCGACAACTCGCCGGTTCGCTCGGCCACCTATCGGCCGCTGTACAAGAAGTTCTTCTGGCTGCTCGTGATCGACGTGCTGGTGCTCGGCCTGTGCGGCGTGAAGCCGGTGGAAGAGCCTTGGGTGCGGCTGAGCCAGTTCGCCGCGGCTTATTATTTCGCGCACTTCCTGATCATCCTGCCGATCATCTCGTGGATCGAGCGGCCGCTGCCGCTGCCCGGGTCGATTTCGGAAGCGGTGTTGGGCGGCGACGCTGAGAATGTTGCGTCGTCGGGCCAGGCGGCCTGAGTTTAAGGGAGGTTTGAACTAATGGTCCGCCCGATCGCATTTCTTGTCGGCCTGGTCTTCGTGACTGCGTTGGTCGTCGCGCTGCTCATGCCGCGCGACGCCACCGAGATGACGGCTGCCGAAGTATTCCATAAGGAACCGAGGGAATTCCATCTTGCCAGCGACGGCCCGTTCGGCCGGTTCGACCGGCGCCAACTCCAGCGCGGCTTCCAAGTCTACAAGGAGGTCTGCTCGGCCTGCCACTCGCTCGATCTCGTCGCGTTCCGCGACCTGGAAGAGATCGGCTTTTCCAAGGCCGAGGTGAAGGCGATCGCGAACCAGTGGGCGATCGAGGTGCCGTCGGTGAACCCGGATACGGGCGAACCCGCGACACGCAAGGCGCTGCCGTCCGATCATTTCCCGTCGCCTTACGCCAATGAGACTGCCGCGCGCGCCGCGAACAACAATGCGCTGCCGCCCGACCTGTCGCTGATCGTGAAGGCGCGCGAGGGGCATGCGGCTTATGTCCACTCGCTCATCACCGGCTATGCGGATGTTCCGGCGGAGTTGAAGAAGCGTTTCCCGGACTCGGTTCCGCCCGCTACGCTCCACTACAATCCTTATTTCGCGAACCTCGCGATCGCGATGCCGCCACCGCTGGTTGCCGATGGGCAGGTTGCCTATACGGACGGCACGCCGTCGACTGTCGAGAATTACTCGACCGACGTCGCCGCCTTCCTCACCTGGGCCTCCGAGCCCAAGCTGGAGGAGCGTCATCGCACCGGCATCGCGGTGGTGATCTTCCTGCTGATTGCAACGACGCTGGGCTTCCTCGCCTATCGGAACGTCTGGGCGGGCATCAAGCACTGATATGGGAGGCCGCCTCGGCCTGATCGGCGGGAGCGGCCTCTATCGCATGGAGGCGCTGTCCACCGGCGAGTGGCGCCACGTCCAAACGCCGTGGGGCGCCCCTTCCGATGCCCTGCTGTTTGGGGCCATCGAGGGCCGCGAGGTGGTCTTTCTCCCGCGCCATGGGCGGGGGCATCCGCTTGCACCGAACGAGATCAACGCGCGCGCCAATATTGCTGCGCTGAAGGCCGCCGGGTGCCGCGAGATACTGGCCTTGTCAGCGGTGGGTTCCTACCGCGCGGACCTGCCGCCCGGCACCTTCGTGATGGTCGATCAGTTTATCGATCGGACAACGCGGGGCGGGCGCAGCTTTTTCGGTGACGGCATCGTTGCCCATGTCCCTTTCGGTCATCCGGTGTGCGGTCGTTTCGCGACGAACGTTGCGGCGGCGCTGGGCGGGCTTGGGCTTCCTCACGCCACGTCGGGCACGATGCTGGTGATGGAGGGGCCGCAATTTTCCACGGCGGCGGAGTCGCGACTCTACAAGACACTCGGCTGCGACGTCGTCGGCATGACCGCCATGCCCGAGGCCAAGCTCGCCCGCGAGGCAGAGCTTTGCTATCAGAATGTAGCGATGGTGACCGATCTCGACGCCTGGGCGGAAAGCCATGTCGATGTGGCCGAGGTGGTGAAGATCCTCGGCGATAATGCCCGCAATGCCGAACGGCTGGTAGGCGAGATTGCGCGCCGCTTGGCGTCGCATGGTGGGGCGTGCAGCGCGGGTTGCGACCGGGTGCTCGATGTCGCGGTGATTACCGCGCGCGACATCTGGCCCGACAAAACCCGCGCTCGCCTCGCCACGCTAGCGCCGCGCATTTTCGCATGACCGTCAATGCCGATATCGCGGCGCTGATCCGCACGATTCCGGACTTTCCCAAGCCCGGCATCCTGTTTCGCGACGTCACCACGCTGCTCCTCGACGGGCCGGGTTTTGCGTTGACCGTCGAGAGGCTGGCGGCGCTCGATATGGCACCGGTCGATTTCATTGCGGCGATCGAGGCGCGAGGCTTCATCTTCGGCGCGGCGGTGGCGAAGGCGCTGGGGCTCGGCCTGATCCTGATCCGCAAGGACGGGAAGCTGCCGGGCGCGACGATCGCGGTCGATTATGCACTCGAATATGGCGAGGATCGGATCACCATGCATGCCGATGCGCTGGTGCCCGGCGCGCGCGTTCTGTTGATCGATGACCTGATCGCCACGGGCGGCACGGCTTGCGCGGCAGTGCGGCTGGTGCGCAAGGCCGGCGGGATCGTCGCGGGCGCCGCCTTCGTCATCGATCTGCCCGATCTCGGAGGCGCGGCGCGACTGCGCGAAGAAGGCGTGCCGGTGACGACGCTGGTTGAGTTCGAGGGCGAATAGGCTTCGCGCCGACGACTATTGAGACGGCGGAACGGCATCGGGCGATGCCTCGACGGTCGGCTCGCCCTCGGCGCCGGCGATGAATTCGCGCCAAAGCAGCATCAGCGCCGCCATCGTCGCCGGACCCACGAACAGGCCGAGCAGGCCCAGCGTCTCGACGCCGCCCAATATGCCGATCAATACCCAGAGGAACGGGAGCCGCGTCGTCCCGCCGATCAGCAGCGGGCGGAGGAAATGGTCCGCCAGGAAAACGACGAGAAAGCCGAAACAGACCAGCGCGACCGCCGCGCCCACCTGTCCCAGGCCGACGAGAAGCAGCGCGCCGAAGCAGAAGAGGAGCGGCGCCCCGAACGGGATGATCGCGGCAACGCCCGTCAACGTGCCGAGCAGGAGCGGATGCGGCACGCCGAGGACGAGATAGGCGATTGTCAGCACCGCGCCCTCGCCAAGGCCGACGAGGACCAGCCCGTCGATCGTGCCCCTGACCGACAGGAGCATCTGGCCCGCAATCCGCTCGCCCGACGGGCCGAACATCCGCTCGCCCGCCTTGCGGATCTGCGCGGCGAGGCTGTCGCGATCGCGGAGCAGGAAGAAGAGGGTCAGGAGGGTGAAACCGAAGATTACGAGCCGGTGCAGCGCGCTGCTACCTAAGGCTCGGGAGCGGGCGACAAGGCCGACATTGAGTTCGTGTAGGAAAGCGGTGGCGGCCGCGGGGGTGCCGAGCTTCGCCTGCCACCAGGCCGCAACCTCGTCGCGGCCAATGGGCAGGTCGTTCACCCAGGCGGGCGCGGGCAATCCATCGCGCTTGATCGTGGCGAGCCAGACGGCAAGGTCATGCGCCTCGCGAGCGGCCTGGAAGGCGGCGAAGATGAAGGGCACGACGATGACCAGCCCGACGCCGGCGGTGAACAGCAGCGGCAGCAGAAGATTGTGCCGGCCCGGCGGCCAGCGCCGCTCCGCGCGAGCATGAAGCGGCCCGATCGCGACGGCGATCACCACCGCCCAGATGAGCGCCGGCAGGAAGCCCGCCGCGATTATGATCGCGAGAAGGAACAGGGCCAGCGCAAGCAGCAGCCGCGCCAATTTCTGCTCTGGCGTCCGCGCGGCCATGACCCCTTCTTCCTCCCCGCCGACGTACTGACGATCCCAAGCCCTTTGGTGCTCTAATCGTCTCGCCTCGCCACGCAAGCGCTGCCTTAGCGCTTTTTCTTGTGGACCGTCTTGCGAGTGGTGACGTGCTTCTTCGCCGTGCTCGTCTTATGCGCACGGCGGGGGCTGTGCCGCCGCGCAGGGGAGCGCGTGGCGGTTTCCTCGTCGCCCGAACCGGTCGCGGCGCCGGTGCGACCCGGAATGCCCGCGCCAATACTATGGAAATTGGCGGCGACGTCGAAGGCCTGGCCCGATCTGCGACGCGCAAGCGTTTCGAAGCCGAGATCGAGCAGATGCTCGACATCCTTGTCGCGCGTGGCGGAGGAGCGGGCGCCAAGCACGACCGCGATCAGCCGCTGCCCGCCGCGCTCGGCCGACGCGGCGAGCGTCCAGCCGGCATCATTGGTGAAGCCGGTCTTAATCCCGTCGACGCCCATCACCTTGCCGAGCAGATGATTGTGGTTGACGTAGCGGCGCGTTCCGAACTGGAAGCTGGCCGTGCTGAAATAGCGATAGCGCTGCGGGAAATGATGGATCAGCGCGGAGGCAAGCAGGGCGATGTCGCGCGCGGTGGTGACATGCGCCGGATTGGAAAGGCCAGAGGCATTGACGAAGAGCGTGTGGCTCATGCCCAGCCGCTTCGCCTCGCGCGTCATATGGGCAGCAAACGCCTTCTCGCTGCCGTCGATCCGCTCGGCGAGCGCGACGGCAGCGTCGTTCGCGGATTTGACTGCGATCGCGCGGATCACCTCATCGACGCTGAGCGAGCGGCCGGGCGCGAGGCCGAGCTTGGTCGGCTGCTGCGCGGCGGCATGGCGTGACCATGTTACCCGATCGGTGAGTTTGAGGCGCCCGCTCTCCAGCGCCTCGAAGGTGAGATAGAGCGTCATCATCTTCGTGATAGAGGCGGGGTGCAGCGCCAGATCGGCGTTGGAGGAATAGAGCACCTCGCCCGTGTCCGCCGTCATCAGGATGGCGGCGTAGCGAGGGCGGGCGGCGGCCGGCACGGCCATGAGCAGCAGCGCGGCCACCCAGGCGACAATCGCCGGTCCTCTCATCCGAAGGGGACCGTGACGCGGGAGATCGGGCGGAAGTTCCTCATAAACGGCAGGAAAGCATGATTGTTGCGCGTCGGGCAAGGGGAATGCGCCTTAATTTCGCCAACTCGCCTCATCGGTACGCTCAAAAGTTCACCCGAGCGGTTATGCGCAGGTCGCGGCCGGACAACGGCGCATAGTCCTTGAGGAAGCTCGCATGGCGCCTGGCATTCACATTGAAGATGTTGTTGGCCGACAAGGCGAAGCTGAGCGGCCCGTCCTCTCCCCACGGGCGGAGATTCACCTCGGCATTGACGAGGGTGAAGCCCTTGGTGGGCGTCTCGAACGCGGCGACGCGGTCCTGCCGATCGTTCCACTCGACCTCGATCCGCCCGTCGACCCGATCGGCCTTGGTCGACAGCCCGCCGAGGAGGCGGAGCGGCGGGATGCGCGGGGCAGGGCCGTCCGAGACGATTCGCGCGTGCACATAATCGGCAAGACCATCGGCCGCGACCTCGACCGCGCCGAGCCTGGCCAGCGTCACCGTGGCCTGCGCCTCGAAGCCGTAATAGCGCGCCTTGCCCTGGAGCATCTGATAAACGGGAAGGCCATCCTCGACCGCACCGGTCTGCGCTTCGTAGATGAAGTTGCTGAACCAGTTGTGGTAGAGTGACGCCTCGAACGTATAGCCCGCACCCTGACCGCGCAGGATCGCTTCGGCGCCCCAGGACCGTTCGGTCTTCAGCGTGGGATCGCCGATTTCGAACGCCTCCGTGCCGGCATGGGGACCGTTGGCGAACAACTCCTCCGCCGACGGTGCGCGCACTGTATGCGACAGGTTGAGGCCGAAGCGCCACCCGCTGGACAGCCCATAAGAGGCGCCGGCCGATCCCGAGAAGGTGTCGAAGCTGCGCGTGCCGCCGAAGAATTGCGTCTGATCGGCAAGGGGGAGCGCCCGGACCGACGTATGTTCGAAGCGCGCGCCCGCCTCCGCCTTGAAGGGGCCGACATCATATTGCTGCAGCGTGAAGAGGCCGAACTGGTCGGTCTGGTTCTTCGGCAGGAACGCCTCGTCGCCGACGACATTGAAGTCGCGCGAGAAGAATTGCACGCCGGTCGCACCCTTCCAGCCGCCATGCTCGGCCTGCGCCAGCTCGACGCGGCCTTCCATGCCGTGATTGTAGAAGGCGGTGCCGACCGATCCGTCCTCCTCCAGCTCGAAATGGCGGTAGCTGGCATAGGCGACGCGCGCGCGGATCGTCTGGAATATGTCGCCCCCCGTCTGGATTTCGGCGCGGCCGTCAAAGCGGTCCTGCGTCAGCGAGAGGCGTGGCGCCTCCTGCTCCTCGCCGGGCTGGGTCGCAAAGCGGATCGGCACGCCATAGAGGCTGTCATAATGGCTGTAGGAGAGGCCGAAATTACCGGTATCGGTGATCAGCGCCGCGCCGACACCCGCCGTCCACGTCTTGTTCGCGCTGTTGGGCAGGCGCCCCTTGATGCGCGTGGCGGCGAGATAGTCGATAGGCTCCCCGGCATCGGGATCGGGCGGAAGCAGACTCGTCGCGCGCGCCTCGGCCCGCTTTTCGGGCGTCAGCGCATAGCCGCCGATCCGCATATCGCTCGTTTTCAGGTAGCTGCCATCGGCATGGAGGACGAGCTGGCTCGTAACCGGAACGTCGATCGCCGCGCCGCCCGAGCGTTCGTCCGCCGCCGAGCCATAGGTGGCGATTGCATCGACATGGATCGGTTCGTCGGGCACCGCGCGGGGAATGCGCTTGTCGATCACGTTGACGACACCGCCGATCGCGGCCGAGCCATAGAGGAGGGCCTCGGGGCCGCGCAGCACCTCGATCCGCTCGGCGAGCAGTGGGTTCACCACCACCGCATGATCGACGCTGGTGTTGGAAACGTCGATCGATCCAATGCCGTCAGTCAGGACGCGGACGCGTTCGCCCTGCAATCCGCGCAGCACCGGACGCGAGGCATTCGGGCCGAAGGAGGTGGAGGAGACGCCGGGCGTGCTGCTCAGCGTCTCGCCGATCGTGGGCCGCAGCGCCTGCGTCAGCGCCGCGCCCTGCACGACCGAGACGCCTGAGAGGATATCCTGCCGATCGCGCAAATAGGGGGCGGTGACGATGATGTCGGTGGAGGGCGCCGCATGGAAGAGAGGCGGTGCGGCATCGTCCGCCGCCTGGACAATGCCAGACGTTCCAGCCGTCGCCAGCGCCACAACCCCGGCCGATAGCAACATCGTCACACGCATCAGTTCAGTCTCCCTGGCATCGGCGAATCCATTCGCGAGTCGCGATGCCTTTAGAGGATGGTGACTGAATGTTACAAGATATCATTACATATCCGGTGCGCATTGCGTCGCCGCCGCCAATGCCTATCTGTTGGATGCTGTTTCGAATGAGAGGATCAATGCATGGCCGAGGAGATTGCCACGATTGCCGGCGGGTGCTTCTGGTGTGTCGAGCCGATCTATGCCGATCTGCAGGGCGTTCATTCGGTCCAGAGCGGCTATACCGGCGGGCATGTCGCCAACCCCGATTACAAGCAGGTGTGCGGCGGCGACACCGGCCATGCCGAGGCGGTGCGCATCCGCTTCGATCCGGATGTCCTCTCCTATGACGATCTGCTCGATATCTTCTTCCATATCCACGATCCGACGCAGCTCAACAGGCAGGGAGCGGATGTCGGGACGCAATATCGATCGGCCATCTTCCCGCATTCCCCCGAGCAGGAAGCGGCGGCCCGTGCGGCGATAGCGCGCGCGCAGACCGAAACGAGCCAGCCCATCGTGACAACGATCGAGCCGGCGGGCACCTGGTATCCCGCCGAAGACTATCATCAGGATTATTATGCGCGTAACGGATCGCGTAACGGCTATTGCATGGTGGTGATCGCGCCGAAGCTGCGCAAGTTCCGCAAGAGCTACGCCGCGCGCCTGAAGGACGGCGTCGCGGCCTGATCGATCAATGCGGCGCGGCCGCGCGAGCCAACCTGTCGTTGATCGCGACGCCGATGCCCTCCGCCGGGATCGGCGCCACGGCGATCTCGACGCTGTCCCCCTGATCGGCCTCGTGGAGCAGGGCGAAGAGTCGCGCCGCCGCCTCGATCAGGTCGCCGGTCGCCGAAAGCGTCGCATGACCTTGAACTGTGCCGAAGCCGAGTAGCCACTCGCCCTCCCGCGCCTCGACGGCGTTGAGACGGAGCGGCTTGGAGGGGGCGTAATGGCTTGCCATCTGGCCCGGCGCGCTGATCGACGCATCCTGCTTCCTCCCTATGGGTAAGCCGCTGATCCCCGCCAGCGCTTCGGCAGTGACGGGGCCGGGACGCAGCAGGGTGATGCCGTCCGATCGCGGGGCGACGATCGTGGATTCGAGGCCCGCCATCGTCGGCCCGGCATCGAGCACCATCGGGATGCGGCCGGCGAGCGATCGCAGGACATGATCGGCGCGCGTCGGGCTGGTGAGGCCGCTGGCGTTGGCCGAAGGCGCGGCGAGCGGGCGACCACAGGCGGCGAACAGCGCCCGGATCGCCGGATGCGACGGCATGCGGATCGCGACCGTCCGAAGGCCGGCGGTGACGAGCGGGGCGACGGCGCTGTCCGGTGCGAGCGGGAGCACCATCGTCAGCGGCCCCGGCCAAAAGGCGCTCGCCAGATGACGAGCTACATCGTTGAAGCAGGCGATCCGCTCCGCCTCCGCAAGGCTGGCGACGTGGACGATAAGCGGGTTGAAGGCGGGCCGGCCTTTCGCGGCATAGATGCGCGCCACCGCCTCGCCATTGGTGGCGTCGGCCGCCAGCCCGTAGACCGTTTCGGTCGGCACGGCGACGGGCAGCCCCTGCGCGATCAGCGCCGCCGCCTCGGCTATTCCGGACGTATCCGGCGAGCGAACGACGGTATGGAAAGGCAGGTTTGGCGGGGTCATGGAGGGGCGCTATAGCCGGTCGTTCCCTTAGGCAAGACCAGGCCGAACCCTCATGCGTTACACGCCGCCCGTCGCCGAACAGCGTTTCTTGCTCGATCATGTCGTCGGCATCGCTGAGCTTGCCGCCGCCGGGCGCTTCGCCGCGGCGACGCCCGACATGGTCGACGCGATCCTCGAAGGGGCGGGGCAGTTCGCCGCCGGCATTTTCGCGCCGCTCAATCGCGTGGGAGACGAGGTGGGTGCGCGCTGGGCCGAGGGGAAGATCGTCTCGCCACCGGGCTTCGCGGAGGCGTATCGCGCCTATGTCGAAGGCGGATGGGGGACGCTGAACGCGCCCGAGGCCTTTGGCGGGCAGGGATTGCCCTTCGCGCTGGCGACCGCCGTGCTGGAGGATTTGGGCAGCGCCAACATGGCTTTTTCGCTGCTGATGATGCTGACGCCCGGCGCGGTCGAGGCGCTGCTCGCCCATGGCAGCGCCGAACAGCAGGCGGCATGGCTGCCGCGCCTCGTTTCGGGCGACCATAGCGGCACGATGAACCTGACGGAGCCGCAGGCGGGCTCCGACGTGGGCGCGCTACGGACGCTGGCGACGCCGGCCGGCGACGGCAGCTATCGTATCAAGGGCGGTAAGATATTCATCACCTGGGGCGAGCAGGAACTGACGGAGAATATCGTCCACCTCGTCCTTGCCCGCACGCCGGACGCGCCGACGGGTTCGCGCGGCATCTCGCTTTTTCTCGTTCCCAAGATACGGCCCGATGGGACGGCGAATGATGTCCGCTGCACCGCGATTGAGCATAAGCTCGGCATCCATGCCGCGCCGACCTGCACGATGGCGTTTGGCGATCATGACGATTGCCACGGCTGGCTGATCGGGGAGGAGCAGGGCGGCCTGCGCGCGATGTTCACGATGATGAACAATGCGCGGCTCAATGTCGGCTTGCAGGGTGTGTCGATCGCCGAGCGGGCGACGCAGGCGGCGGTCGATTATGCGCGCGAACGGGTCCAGTCCGCCCGCGCGGGCTCGGTCTCGCGAAACCCCGTGTCGATCGTCGAGCATCCCGACGTGCGCCGCATGATCGTGCGGATGAAGGCGCTGACGCAGGCTGCGCGGGCGCTGGTCTATTATGCCGCCGGGCAGGTGGACCGCGCACATCTGGGCGATGCCGCCGCCCGCGCGCGGCTCGACCTGCTGACGCCGCTCGCCAAGGCCTATGCGACCGATGTGGGATGCGAAGTGGCGAGCCTGTGCATCCAGGTGCATGGCGGCATGGGCTATGTCGAGGAAACGGGCGTCGCCCAATTCTTCCGCGATGCGCGGATCGCCCCGATCTACGAAGGCACCAATGGCATCCAGGCGGCGGATCTCGTCGGCCGCAAGCTGGGGCAGGATGAAGGGGCGGTCTTTGCCGCGTTGCTGGCCGACATGCGCGCCGACAGCACGGGGGAGCCGGCGCTTGCCGCGCTGCTCGACGATGTGGAGGCGGCGGCTTCCTTCTTCGTATCAGCCGGCATTGATGATGCGCTCGCCGGCAGCACGCCCTTCCTGACGATGCTGGCGGTCGCGGTCGCGGGCTGGCAGATGGCGCGGCAGGCCCGGATCGTCGGGGACGCCGACACGCCGTTTCTCGCGATGAAGCGGGCGGCGGCGCGCTTCTACCTGGACCGGATTGTCCCCGAGGCGAGCGGCCTCAGCGCCGGCGCCGTGGCGGGCGCGGCGGGACTGTATGATGTCGAGGACGACGCGCTCGCGTTGTGAGCGGCCGGATTATTCGGCCGCCAGCGCCGCCTCGGGCTGCCAGGGGCGCACCACCGCGTCATAATCGGGGCGGGGGCGTTCATCGAGCGGGCGTGAGGGCGAGCCGAGAAACAGGAAGCCGGCGATGCGCTCGTCCGGACCGCCGAACGCGTCGCGCACCCTGTCCGAATAGGCGGCCCAACCCGTCAGCCAACCGCCGACGAAGCCGAGGGCATGGGTTGCGGTGAGCAGATTCATGCAGGCCGCGCCCGCCGACAATTCCTGTTCCCAGAGCGGGATCTTGCTGCCCTGCACGGGCGCGGACAAGGCGACGACGAGGCAGGGCGCCTGCCGCGCGAACTGCTCGGTCGAGTCCAGCTCGATCCGCCCTGCCTCGGGCCGATCGGCGAGATAAGCGTCGCGCAGCAGCGCGGCGAACGCGTCGCGCTGCCCTTCCTCGACGACGACGAAGCGCCAGGGCGCAAGCTTGCCATGATCGGGCGTGCGGATCGCCACCTCCAATATCTGGCGGAGCTGGGCCGCGTCCGGGCCGGGCGCGACGATATCGCGCGGCTTGCCCGAGCGGCGCGAAGCGAGGAGCGAATAAGGAGAGGTGCGGTCGTTGTACATGCCAGTCCTGCCTGGAAGGGGGCCTGCCGGTCTACCAGCCACCGGCGCGGCCAACAATCTCTTCACAGGCGCGATTTGCCGGTTAGTTTCGCGGGCGATAGAGCCTAGCGGCCCGGAACCGCGAGCGGCCCGTCAGGAGAGAAGAATAGATGGTGCTTCCCAATGCCGACGCCACGATCGGGCCTGACTCCGCCGCCGCGAAAGCAGAATGGTTCGGCCATCCGCGCCAGCTTGCGCGCCTGTTCACCACCGAGATGTGGGAGCGGTTCGGCTATTATGGCATGCGCGCGCTGCTCACCCTCTATCTTGCCGATCATTTCCTGTTCAGCGACGCGACGACCAATGGTCTTTACGGCGCCTTTGCCAGCCTCGTTTATCTGACGCCGCTGATCGGCGGTTTCCTCGCGGATCGCTATCTGGGCTCGAAACGATCGGTGAAGCTCGGCGCGCTGCTGATGGCGGTCGGCTATTTCGCGCTCTGTTTCGGGGGGCAGGCGGCGAAGCCCTTCGCGACGATCGACGGCCAGCGCTACGAGGTGCAGGTGGAGCAACGGGCGGGAGGCAGCCGCCAGTTCCTGATCGACGGCGGCCGGAAACTTTATATTCGGGGGAATACGGATCGCTCGGTATCGCTCGTCACCGCCGAGGGAACGGAAGCGCGCCGGATTGCGGTGGGTGGGTTCGAGCCAGGAGCGGCGCGGTCGCCCTTCTTCGTCATCGTGATGCTGATGGCCTTGTCGGCGATCACCGTCGGCAACGGTTTCTTCAAGCCCAACATCTCGACGATGGTCGGTTCGCTTTATGAGGAGGGCGACCGCCGACGCGACACGGGCTTCACGCTTTTCTACATGGGGATCAACCTCGGCTCGCTCATTTCGCAGCTTCTCTGCCCGATCCTCGCGCAGAGCATCGGCTGGTGGGCGGGCTTCCTGCTCGCGGCGCTCGGCATGCTATTTTCGTGGACATTGATCCAGTTCGACGGCGGCAAGCTGGCCGGCTTTGGCGAACCGCCCGAAACCGAGAGTCGACGCGCCACCTGGCTTATTTATCTGGGCGCGCTCGTCGCGATCCCGGTCTGCTGGTTCCTGTTCGCCAACATGCTGGCCAACGCGGCCATCGCCGCCGAGGCCGCGAGGGAAGGCGGGATCGTCGGCTATATCACCTCGCTGCCGCTGCTCGGCCAATTGCTGTTCGCGACCTTCTTCGTCGCGATCGTCGCGGTGCCGGCCTGGGCTTGGCGGGTCGGCAACCGCGCCGAATTCCAGATGATGCTGGCGGCCACCGTGCTCGTCGTCTTCAACGTGGTCTTCTGGACCCTGTTCGAGCAGGCGGGATCGTCACTCACCTTCTTCGCGGACCGCAACACCGATCGGGCGACGATCTTCGGCACGATGCCGGCGGGATCGGTGCAGGTGTTCAACCCGATCTTCATCGTCCTGCTCGCCCCGCTCTTCTCGATCTTCTGGACCGCGCTGGCGAAGCGGGGATGGGAGCCCTCGACGCCGGTCAAGTTCGCGATCGCGCTGGTAGGGGCGGGGCTGGGCTTCATCGTCCTCGCTTATGGCACGCGCTTCGCGGGCGCCGATTTCAAGGTGGCGCTCTGGTGGGTGGGCCTTACCTATCTGATCCACTCGATGGCGGAATTGTGCATCTCCCCTGTCGGGCTTTCGATGATAACCAAGCTGTCGATAGCGCGGATCGTCGGGCTGATGATGGGCGTGTGGTTCCTTTCCACCGCCGTCGCCCAATATGTCGCAAGCGTGGTTGCGCAGATGGCGAGCGTCGAGACGGTGGGCGGGCGCGTCACCAATCTGGAGGTCAGTCTCAACACCTATGCCGGCGTATTCTGGATGATCGGCCTCGTCGCGGCGGGCATCGGGGTGCTATTGTTCCTGCTGGCGCCGCTGCTGCGTAAATGGATGCATGACGTGTCCTGAGAGATGGGCCAAGACGCTGGATCAACACGGACGTCCGGAGTCGGGGGCGATCCTGCTTACAAGGGGACGATGAGTAGATGACCCGCAAATATTTCGGCACCGACGGCATACGCGGCCAGACGAACACGAGCCCGATGACGGCCAGAATCGCGATGCAGGTCGGCCAGGCGGCGGGCGCGCATTTCCAGCGCGGCGCCCACCGTCATCGCGTGGTGATCGGCAAGGATACACGCCTGTCGGGTTATATGGTGGAATCGGCGCTGGTGGCGGGCTTCACCAGCGTCGGCATGGATGTCGTGCTGCTCGGCCCGATGCCGACGCCGGCGGTGGCGATGCTTACCCATTCGATGCGCGCCGATCTGGGCGTGATGATCTCCGCCAGCCATAACCGCTTCGCCGACAATGGCATCAAGTTGTTCGGGCCGGACGGCTATAAGCTGTCGGACGAGGACGAGGCGGCAATCGAATTGGCGATCGAGGCGCCGCCCCGACTGGCCGCCCCCGCCGATATCGGCCGCGCGCGCCGGGTGGAGGATGCGCGCGGTCGCTATACGCACGCCGCCAAGTCCACCTTTCCGCAGCATCTGCGCCTCGACGACCTGCGCATCGTTATCGATTGCGCGAACGGCGCCGCCTATCAGGTCGCGCCCGCCGCTTTGTGGGAATTGGGCGCGGAGGTGATCGCGCTCGGCGTCTCGCCCGACGGCGTGAACATCAACGAGGAATGCGGTTCCACCTCGCCCGACGGCCTGCGCGCCAAGGTGATCGAGACGCGCGCCGACATCGGCATCGCGCTCGATGGCGACGCCGATCGGCTGATCGTGGTCGACAATAAGGGCGAGATTGTCGATGGCGATCAACTGATGGCGCTGATCGCGCTGTCGCAGATGCGGCGCGGGCGGCTTCAGGGCGGCGGCATCGTCGCGACTGTCATGTCCAATCTGGGGTTGGAGCGCTTTCTCGGCGGGCATGGACTGGCGCTCCACCGGACGCAGGTGGGCGACCGCTATGTGGTGGAGGCGATGCGCGCGGGCGGATTCAACGTCGGCGGCGAGCAATCGGGCCACATCATCCTGTCGGACTATGCGACGACGGGCGACGGGCTGATCGCTGCCCTGCATGTGCTGGCCGAGCTGGTCGAATCGGGTAAGCCGGCGAACGAGCTGCTCCATCTCTTCGATCCGCTGCCGCAACTGCTGCGCAATGTCCGCTACGCCGGCGGCGCGCCGCTCGACAAGGAGAGTGTCAAGGCAGCGATCGCTGCGGCCGAGACGCGCCTTGACGGCGCGGGCCGGCTCGTCATCCGCCGCTCGGGCACCGAGCCGCTGATCCGCGTGATGGCGGAGGGCGAGGATGAAGGGCTGGTCGCCGATGTCGTTGAAAGCATTTGCGACGCGGTGCGGCACGCGGCGTGACAATTCCGCGTGTTCTGATCGTTGCCGGCTCCGATTCGGGGGGCGGCGCGGGCATCCAGGCCGATATCAAAACGGTGACGATGCTGGGCGGCCATGCGATGACCGCGCTGACGGCGGTGACGGCGCAGAACACGCTGGGCGTCTCCGACGTGTTTTCGGTTCCCACCACCATGGTGCTCGCGCAGATCGAGGCGGTGGCGGACGATATCGGCGTCGATGCGGTGAAAATCGGCATGATCGGATCGGCGGAGACGGCGGATGCGCTCGCAATGCGCTTCGAAACGATGCGCGACGTGCCGATCGTCTTCGATCCGGTGATGGTCGCGACGAGCGGGGCGGCACTGGCGGATAACACGACGATCGCGGCGTTCGGCCGGCTGATGGATGTGGCGGCGCTCGCCACGCCGAATGCGCCCGAATTGGCGGCTCTCACCGGACGTAACGTGACTAACGCCGACGAGGCGGAGGCCGCCGCGCGCCTACTCGCCGCGCGGCACCGTTGCGCGATATTGGCGAAGGGCGGCCACTTTGCGGGCGATATGCTGACGGATATTCTGGTGAGCCCCGACGGCACGACATCCCGTTGGGAGGGGGGGCGGATCGAAACGCGACATACGCACGGCACCGGCTGCACCCTCGCGAGCGCGATCGCCACGGGGCTGGGCACGGGGCTTTTCATAACGGAGGCGATTGCGCGCGCGCGCGCCTATGTCCGTGCCGCCATCGTCGCCGGGCCCGGGCTGGGCGCGGGACACGGGCCGATGGGGCATGCGCTGGGGAAAAGCTGGTTCGACTAGCGGCGGGGAAGGGCTCTCCTCAGTCGCAACCGGGCGGGACCCGATAGCCGCTCCCCAGTTCGCGCTCGAGAAGCTGGGCGAAGCGCAAGGTCGTGCGGTCCTCGAGATAGGGTGCGATGATCTGTACGCCCGTCGGCAGGCCGTCCGCGAGAATGCCGGTGGGAACCGCCGTCGCGGGCAACTCGCTCAGGGTCGCGAGCCCCGGCCATTTCAGCCCGTCCAGATAGGGGATCGGCTTGCCGTTCACGATCAGCCGACGGTCATATTGCGCCATATGGCCGTTGCCGCTGGGATCGTGCGGGAAGGCGACGCAGGGGAAGATCGGGCAGATCAGCAAATCATAGTCCGCGAAGAAAGCGCGCCATTGCGCCATGATCGCGTGGCGTCGCTCCTCCGCCGCGCCAAGCGAACGGACATTCTGCGACATCGCCTTGCCGATCACCGCCGCATAGCTTCCGGGCTCGGCGGCCTCGCCCGCTGCGACCTGCTCGGCGTAGGCATTGTCGGGGGCGCCGGCGCCTTCCAGTGCCATCAGGACGGCGAGATAGGTGTCGAAATTGATCGACGGATCGACATTGGGGCGCGCGTTCCGGTCCACTTTCGCGCCGATCCGCTCGATCCGGTCGACGAATATCTCGATCGCGTTGCGATAGGCGTCGTCGAGCGGATAGGCGTCGAGCCACAATCCGATGCGGAAATCGCCGATCCGCTTATGCCTCGACGGGGGCAGAGCGATCGAATAGGCCTTGCGATCGAGATCGTCGGGGCCGACGATGATATCGAGCACCCATTCGAGATCGAAGGCGCTGCGCGCGATCGGGCCGTAGACGCCCAGCGGCGTCTTGCCGCGCGCGCCGGGCATGGGCGGAATATGCCCGCGCCCCGAAACGACGCCCCAGCTCGGCTTGCTGCCATAGACACCGCAGAAATGGCTCGGCACGCGGATAGAGCCGCCGATGTCGCTGCCGAGCTCGATCGAGGTCAGCCCCGCCGCGACCGCCGCCGCAGCCCCACCCGACGATCCGCCGGTGGTGCGATCGAGATTCCAGGGATTGCGGCTGATGCCATAAATGGGATTGAAGCTCTGGTGGTCAACCGCGCCGGTCGGCACGTTGGTCTTGCCCCAGATGACGGCACCCGCGGCACGCAGCGCCTCCACCGCATCGGCATCGCGTGCGGGGCGATGCTCGGCGAGCTCGGGTATGCCGCAGGTGGCGGGCATCCCGACGACTTCGAAGACGTCCTTGATCGTCATCGGTATGCCGGCGAGCGGCCCGGCCTCGCCGCGCGCCATGGCGGCATCGGCGGCCTTCGCCGCCGCACGCGCACCTTCGATATCGGTGGCGACGACGAGGTTCAGCGAAGGATTGAGCGCCTCATAACGGACAAGCTGTTCGTCGAGCAGTTCGACCGCGCTGATCTCCCGCCGGTCCAGCGCGTCGCGCAGCGAGCGGGCGGTGCGCAGGAGCAGGGGTGTTGCGGTGTCGCTGGGCGCGGTCATAAGGCCTCCTTCGATAGAGGCCCGAGCTTATCGGGTAAGCAGCCCATGTATAGAGGAATGGCCGCTCTTGCGCGTTTCCGATCGTCTTCCTTCGCTCCGCGCCTTGAGCAGATCGTGGCGCGAGAGGATGCCGACGACGCGCCGGCTCTCACGATCGACGATCGGGACGCGGCCGATGCCGCTATCGACCATCCGATCGGCGATGATCCCGATCGGCGTATCGGGATAGGCGATCGGCTGCGAGGCATCGGAAACGATGTCCGCTAGCGAAGCCGCGCCGCCCACACCCTCGACCTGCCAACGCAAGGCATCGGTGCGCGATACCATCCCGAGCAACTTCCCCTCGCCGTCGACGACGGGATAGGAGCGGTGCTTGGCATCGGTTCCGAAAAAGGCCTCCGCTTCCCTTGCCGGCATATCGCCGCGCAAAGTGGCCGGATCGGGCGTCATAAGCTGCGCGGCCTGGAGGAAATTGAGCGGGTCGATCGTATATTCCTGGAGAATGTGGCGGCCGCGGCGCGCGATCTTCTCGGTCAGGATCGAACGCTTCATGAGAAGGACGCTGATCGCATAGGCCGCGCCCGCCGAGGCGATCGCCTCGGGCAACAGATCGAAGCGCCCCGTCAGTTCCACCGCGAACAGCGCGCTGGTGAGCGGCGCGCGCATCGCCCCGCTCATGATGCCGGCCATGGCGAGCAGTGCCCAGAGCCCGGTTCCGCCCGGGAGGAACTGGCCGATGATCGCGCCAAGCGCGCCGCCGATAATCAGCAATGGCGCAAGAATGCCGCCAGACGTGCCCGATCCGAGCGCGACGAGCCAGACGATCGCCTTCAGCACGAGCAGCCCGACGATGATGTGCAGGGCGAGCGAACCATTGAGCAGCGCCTGAATGCTGTCATACCCCGCGCCGAGCACGCGCGGCTCGATATAGCCGCCGATGCCGACGATCACCGCACCGAGCGCGGGCCACCACATCCAGTGGACAGGCAACCGATGAAAACCGTCTTCGATCCGATAGAGGGTTGCCGAGAGGAGCGCCGATTGCAGCCCCACGACCAGCCCCATGCCGATCGCGAGCAGCAGCAGCCAGGGCGTCGAGGGCACCAGGCCTTCATAGGGGAATTGCGGAGGGATGCCGATCAACAGGGGGCGCCAAGCATAGGAAACGAGGACCGCGACGACGACGGGGACGAAGCTGCGCGGCTTCCATTCGAAGAGCAGCACCTCGATCGCGAGCAGCACTGCGGCGATCGGCGTGCCGAAGATTGCAGTCATGCCGGCCGAGGCACCTGCCACGAGAAGCGTCTTCCGCTCTGCCGCGCTGAGATTGAACCGCTGGGCGAAGAGCGATCCGATCGCGCCGCCGGTCATGATGATCGGCCCTTCCGCGCCGAACGGCCCACCGCTGCCTATCGAGATGGCCGACGAAAGCGGCTTCAGGAAGGCCACCTTCGGCGACAGCCGGCTTTCGCCATAGAGGATCGTTTCCAGCGCCTCGGGAATGCCGTGGCCGCGTATCTTGTCCGAACCGTAGCGCGCCATGACGCCCACGATCAGGCCGCCGACGATCGGAATCGCCACCATCGCGATGCCGAGCGGGGTATCCGCGAAACGCGCCGCGTCAGCCGACAGGCGGCCGAACCAGAAGAGATTGGTCGCGATCGCGATCAGCTTCAGCAATATCCACGCGCCGAACGCGCCTCCGGTGCCGACCACGATCGCCATCAGCGCGAGCACGAGCATGCGCGCGTCGGCGCTGTGATCGGCGAGCCTGTAGCCTTCGGAGGCCCGCGTGGACGCACGCAACATCTGCTATTCCCTCATCATGGAACTGGAGGGCTCGCTAAAGCCTGCCGCGGCAAGACTCAATGCTGCATTGCAAGAAAACGACTCAGGCTACGCCGATTCCCAAGGGGGCTTCGCGCGCGATCATGCGCCGCATCGTTGCCTTGTCAGTCAACAGATCGGCGATTGTATAAGTGTCGAACACTCGCAGCATCGCCGCCATGCCCTCGGCAAAGGCGCCGGTGAGGCCGCAGGCGGGGGAGAGACGGCAGGCCGCGCAATCGGCCAGCTCGAAGCCTTCCTCGGTCTTGCGCACCACCTCGCCCACGCCGATCTGGTCCGCCGGACGAGCGAGGCGCATACCGCCGCCACGGCCGCGCACCGTCTCGACGAACCCGTCGCGGGCCAGCGCATTCACCACCTTCATCAGATGGTTTTGCGAGATGTCATAGGTGCGCGCGATCTCCCCGATCGAACAGAGCCGGTCGCCTTCGAGCGCCAGATGAATTAGGACGCGTAATGAATAATCCGTGTAGCGCGTCATCCGCATGACGGGCGCGTGCTCCCGATAGGCTGCCAATCATGCAATTCTAGCACATATTTAGGCGCGCCATAAAGAGCGTCGTCCGCCGACGACCGGCGGCGATGCTCAATCGTTGGAGAAACGGCCTTCGGTGACTTCGCGAATGATGCCCGCGCGGATCGTGAAATCGCCGAGATGTTCGCCCGGCAGACGCTCGGCGGCATAGCGGCCGAGCACCTCGTCGAGCGCTTCGAGGATCGCGGGTTCGCCGATATTCTCGCGATACATGCGGTTGAGTCGCTCCCCATGGAAGCCGCCGCCCAGATAGAGATTATATTTGCCCGGCGCGCGCCCGGTGAACGCGATCTCGGCGATATAGGGCCGCGCGCAGCCATTGGGGCATCCGGTCATCCGCATGGTGATCGGCTCTTTCTCCAGCCCGTATTTGGCGAGGATCGCCTCCACCTTCGTGATGAGATCGGGCAGGTAACGCTCACTCTCGGCCATGGCGAGGCCGCAGGTCGGGAAAGCGACGCAGGCCATGGCGTTGAGCCGCAGCACGCTCTGATCGTTGGCGGCGGCGAGGCCCGTCTCGGTAAGCAATGCCTCCATCGCGGGCCGATCCTCGGCGGCGATATCGGCGATGATGAGGTTCTGGTTGGGCGTTAGCCGCAGCTTGCCCTTATGCGCACGGGCGACGGTAGCCAAGGCATCGAGCAGCGGGCGGGTTAACCGCCCATTCTGGATAAATATCGTGAAGTGATGATGCCCGTCGTCGGACTCGGTCCAGCCGTACCGGTCGCCGTTCGACGTGAACTCATAGGGGCGGGCAGGTTCGAGCGGCGCGCCGGCACGGGCCTCGATCGCCGCCTTGATCCAGTCGACTCCCTTGTCGTCTACCGTATATTTGAAGCGCGCCCGCGCACGATCGGCGCGGTTGCCGAAATCGCGCTGCACCGACATCACCGCATCGGTGACGGACATCAGCCGATCCGAAGGGATGAAGCCGATGACGGTGGCGGTACGGGGATAGGTATGCGGCGCCTGATCGGTGCGGCCCATGCCGCCACCGACCGCGACGTTGAAGCCTTCGAGCTTCCCGTCCGGCCCGGCAATCGCGATATAGCCCAAATCCTGCGCGTAAATGTCGATATCGTTGCTCGGCGGGATCACGAAGCCGATCTTGAACTTACGCGGCATGTAGGTGCGGCCGTAGAAGGGCTCCTCCGGCTCCGACGAGGCAACCCGTTCCGCGCCGTACCAGATTTCGTGGTAGGCGTGGGTCTTCGGGATGACGTGGTCGCTGACCTGCTTGGCAAGCGCCGCCATCTGGGCCTGCAAGGCCGGGAATTGCGGATCGACCGTGGCCATGACGCCGCGTGAATCGTCGCCGCACGCCGCGACGGTATCGAGCAGCACTTCATGCAGCCCGCGAATGGTGGGGACGATGCTGTCCTTGAGGATCCAGTGAAACTGGAAGGTTTGGCGCGTCGTCATCCGCAGCGTGTCGCCGCCATGCGCGCAGGCAAGCTCGGTGATCTTCAGCCACTGCTCGGGCGTGCAGATGCCGCCGGGCAGGCGCACGCGCACCATGAACTGATAGGCGGGCTCCAGCTTCTGGCGGCGGCGCTCGTCCCGGACGTCGCGATCGTCCTGCTGATAGATGCCGTGGAACTTCATCAGCTTGATATCGTCGCCCGGCACCGCGCCAGTGATCCGATCGAGCAGGCCCAGCGCGATCGTGCCGCGCAGATAATCGCTCTCGGCCTTCATCGTCTCGTCAGGACTCAACCGTTCGAGCGGCTGCGAGATGTCATGGCTGCGGTCGGTGGGGGGGATATCCATGTCGTCGGCTTTCAATCAATAAACGTCGCGCTGGTAGCGCCCGTCGCGCTGCAGATCGCGGAAATATTCCTCGGCGGCCTCGCGCTGGATGCTCGCCTGCTCCTCCACCACGTTGAGCAACGCTTCGTGCACGTCGGGCGCGAGGTGGGTCGCGTCGCCGCAGACATAGACGTGTGCGCCTTCCTCCAGCCAGGCATAGACGTCGCGCGCCTGCTCGCTGATGCGGTGCTGGACATAGACCTTCTCGGCATGGTCGCGCGAGAAAGCGACGTCCATGCGCGTCAGGATATCATCCTTGAGCCACGTCTGCCATTCGATCTGATAGAGGAAGTCGGTGCGGAAATTCCGTTCGCCGAAGAACAGCCAGGAGCGGCCGTTGCTGCCCCGCGCCTCACGCTCCTGCAGGAAGGAGCGATAAGGCGCGACGCCGGTGCCTGCGCCGATCATGATGATCGGCCGATCATCGTCGGGCAGGCGGAAGTGCGGATTGCTCTGGATATAGACCTGAAGCTGCGAGTCCACCGGCGCGCGATCGGCGAGATGACCGGACGCGACGCCCGAGCGCGGCTCGCCATGCAACGCGTAGCGCACGGGCGAGACGGTGAGATGCACCTCGTCGGGCACGACCGCGAGGCTCGACGCGATCGAATAGAGGCGCGGCTGCAAGGGGCGCAACCCGTCCACGAAACGCTGCGGATCAATGCCTTGGAGGGGGAAGGCGCGGACGATATCGATGATATGGTTGCCGTGCAGGAATTCCGCGCGTTCGGCGCTGCTCATCGCCGAGAAGGACTCGGTCGCGCTTGTCAACTCGCCCCAATGATCGAGGAAGCGTTGCGTCGCGGTGGTGATTTCGAACCGATCGGCCAGCGCCTCGGCGAGCGTCGTCGCATGACCCTTCACGGTCAGCGGCGCGTCGCCCTCCATATGCAGCGCGCCGAGCAGCGAGTCGACGAGGGCCGGATCGTTGCGCGAGACGATGCCGAGCGCGTCGCCCGGCTCATATTGCAACCCCGAATCTTCGATCGAAATCTCGATATGCCGCGTCTCCTTGGTGGAGCCGCGCCCGGCGAGAACCATGTTCTCGATCACCGTCGCCGGGAACGGGTTGCGCTTGCCATAGGCCGATGCCGCAGCCGCCGGCTGTGGAGCCGGCACGACCATCGCCCCCGTGGTGGCGACCGCAGGCACGGCGTCGACACGGTCCGCCGCCAGCATGGCGAGCATTTCTATGCCCCATGCCTCGGCCGGTTCCTCATAATCCACGTCGCAATCGACGCGCGCGCGCAGCCGCGAGCCGCCGAGAACCTCGAAACGCTCGTCCAGCCTTTTGCCCGCGCCGCAGAAATGCTCGTAGGTCATGTCACCCAGCGCCAGCACGGCATAGCGCAGATTCGGCAGCTTGGGCGCCTTGCGGCTCTCCACGAAATCGAAGAAGCCGGCGGCAGGCTGTGGCGGATCGCCCTCGCCATGCGTGGAGATCAGGATCAGCAAATCCTGCTCGTCCTTTAGCTTGCGCGTCTTATATTCGCCCATGTCGGCGAGGACAGGATCGAGCCCCTGTTCGCGCGCGGCGGCGGCGAGGTTTGCGGCCAGCTCCGCGCTGTTCCCCGTTTCGCTGCCGTAGAGGATCGTGAGCGCGCGCGTGCCGGGCGCAGCCGCCGCCGACGGCAGCGCCAGAGGTGCGGCGCCCGCCTGCACGCCGCCGCGTAGCAATCCCGAATCGAGGCCGGCGAAATAACCGCTGATCCAGCGCGCCTGCTGGGGATTGAGCGAAGCGCCCAATGCCTCGACGAGGCGCCACTGCTCCGCAGTCAGCGCGGCTCCGGGAAATTGCGATGCGGTCATTCTTCGATTCAACCTTTGGCGCACACTCTTCGCACGCGCGCTCGACACCCCGATCGCTCGGGATGTTCCTGTTGGGCGCGGCCACTGCGAACTCGATTGCGGGCGCTTTGCACGGGGCAGGTGGAACACGCAAAGGTTTTGTGCCCCGTATCGCGTGCAATAAATTTGGTACGGGCAAAGCTTTCTTTAGTCGGCCGCCGTGCCGGCCAGAATCCGCGTCGTCCGATCGATATTGTCGACATGGCCCTGGCGCATGTCCGCGAGCCGCGTGCGCAGCGTCTCGTCCTCGATCTCGGGGATCAGCGCGTCGAGCTTGCGCACTACCCAGTTCTGGCCGCGATTGAGGAAGGTCATCCGCTCGCCAAGGTTCTCGATCGCCATCGCCTTGCCATAGAAGGCGCCGACGCGCGGCGAAGGCTCGGCGCGCAGCCGCTCGATCTCGCCCGCCAGCATCGCGCACCAATGCGCCTCGTCATGGTGGATCGTGTGGATAAGCGGCGAGAGCGCGTCCGTGTCCGGCAGCCCCTTCGCGCTCGCGAGCGCGACACGTGCACCGGCGCGCTCCGCCTCGAGCAGCTCGTCGAGCGCGGCAATGATCGCGTCACGATCCATGATTATTCCGGGGCGGGTTCATGGCAGGTCTGCATACGCCTTATGGATATAGCGGAAAAGCATCGATGCGAACCGTTGGAATTGGTGACGAGCGAGCGTAAGACGGGGCCGGGCGCGCCTAGTGGCAGGCGTCAAAGAAGATGGGCGGCGGCTTTGACGGCACCGCCGGTCTTCGCCGGGTCCGGCGCGCCGCTGCGGTTTCGATGTCCATCGAACCCCAATCTTTTGTGTATGTCGCTAAACAACATCTGTTTGTTTGCGCAAAAACAAGTCGGCGATGATGCCCCTTGCAAGGAGACCTAACTATGTCGATTCTACTTGGACAGACTGCACCGGATTTCGAGCAGGAGAGCACCGAGGGCCGCATTCGCTTCCACGACTGGCTTGGCTCGTCCTGGGGCCTGCTGTTCAGCCACCCGAAGGATTATACGCCGATCTGCACCACCGAGCTGGGTGAGGTCGCACGCCTTCGCAAGGAGTGGGACAAGCGCAACGTCAAGACGATCGGCCTGTCGGTCGACCCGCTCGATTCGCACTTCGGCTGGGCGAAGGATATCGAGGAAACGCAGGGGCAGAAGCTCGATTATCCGCTGCTCGCCGACTTCGACGGCAAGGTGGCGAAGCTCTACGAGATGATCCATCCGGAATCCGACCCCACCTATACGGTGCGTTCGGTGTTCGTTATCGATCCCAACAAGAAGATCCGCCTGATCCTGACCTATCCGCCCAGCTCGGGCCGGAATTTCGCCGAGATCCTGCGCGCGATCGACAGCCTGCAGTTGACCGACGCGCAGCCGGTGGCGACCCCGGTGAACTGGAATCCGGGCGACTCGGTCATCATCTCGCCAAAGCTGTCCGATGGCGACGCCAAGAAGCGCTTCCCGCAGGGTTTCAAGACGTTGAAGCCGTACCTGCGTTCGGTCGATCTGCAGTAGTCGGCTAACGGTTCGGCTCGCCGGCCGGTACATGCCAGCCCGGTGAGCGCCTGACCATCACGCATCGGCGATCAGCAGCCGTCGGCTTTCCTCTATCTGCCAGAACAGCAAGGCGGGGAGGCCGATGGCGAGATCGCGCGCGCGCTTCAACAGGGACAGCGCGACGGCGGTTTCGGCATCGAGACCGAACAGCGGCCCGAGCAGCGCGTAGGCCGCTTCCTGGAGGCCGAGCGCGCCGGGCACGAGGAAGGCGACGCTACGCAGGGCGAAGACGAGGCTTTCGATCGTCAGCACCGCGAGCAGCGGGATGTCTATCCCCATCAGCCGTAGGGCGATCCACGCGCCCATGGCGCTCGCTACCCAGGCAAGCAGATTGAACAGAAAGCCGGTGCAGATCGGCAGCGGCCGCCGATAGAGCGCATCGAGCTGCTGGCGCACCGCCTGCGCCTTGATCCGCGCTCCGGGCAGCAGCCGTTCCCCCAGACGGCCGGCGATCTCGATCATCGGGCGTTGGAGAAACGCATAAGCGGCCGTGATGAGGACCGCCGCCGCCAACCCTGACAGAGCGAGCGGCCAGACCGGCTCACTGGTTTCGCCCTGTGCCAGCGAGAGGCCGAGCATGGCAATGCCGAAAAAGGTGAAGAGAAGCTGCGCTGCCATCTCCATCGTCAGGTCAGCCACCATCGCGGCGTAGACTATCGGCGAGGGGACGCCGCCCGCCACCAGCGTCCGCGCGCCGATGACGAGGCCGCCAAATTGTGAGAAGGGCAGCACCTCCGCCGCCGCCTCGCGCGTGGTACGCGACCAGATGAAGAGTGGCAGTCGCTGGATCGGTAGATCGGGCGCCAGCACGAAACAGGCATAGCCGAGCAACGCGAGCACCAGCATTCCATAGAGGATGAGGAGCAGGAAACCGCCGGGGCCGATCGACAGGGCGGCATCGATGATCGACCACGGCCCGACCGATCCGATCACGTAGCCGGCCAGGATAAAGCCGGCGACGGTAGCGATGAGCAGCCCCCAGCGCATCGCCTCAGCCCGCCGGTTTAGGCGCCGGCGCGAATTTGAGCGCGAGGCGCATCATGGCCGGTACGAAGCGCGGCCGGATCAATCGCCGGTCATAAGGGGCGAGGCGCCGGTCATTCTCGGCAAGGCAGATGCGAGCCAGTTCGGCGAACGTCACCTCAACGCCCAGTTCCTTCGATCCGTTGAGCGTAAAATTGCTGTTCTGCGCGCGGCTGTTGTCACCCATGCCCTTCGCCATGTCGATGCGTTCCCAGATCAGATAGACCCAGACAGCGAGTATTTTAAGGCGAAACCAGGGGCGTCGCCACCACGGCATCGTGCGGCGATGCCACGCCACCCAATTTACGAAAAAGAGGATATGGCGGCCCTCTTCGCGCATAACCGGTTCGAACGTGTCGACCAGTTCAGGCGGAAAGAAACCGGATTTGCGCGCGAGATCGAACAGGCCGAAGCCGAAGAAGCTATCGATACATTCCGAATAGCCCGTCACCAGGAACGCCCATTCGGAATCTCGCGGCCGCTTATATTCAGGTTCGGGCTCCAACTCGATCCCATAAGCCTCGACCATGTCGGCCAAAACGATCTTGTGCCGGCTTTCCTCGAACGCATTCATGTCGATGGCGGCGCGGAGCAACGGGTCGTCGATGCTCTCGCCATAGGTGCGCACGTTCATGCCGGCCCGACCCTCGGTGGCAACGGCGATATCCCAGATGGGCAGCGAAACGATCTTGTCGCGCGTCGCGTCATCCAGCGTCGGCCAATCGATCAACGCAGGACGATAGGGATCGTGCGTGTCGAGCAGGGTACGGCAGAAAAGCGCCTTATGCGCGTCCGTGCCCAGCGGCGTGGGAGCGTTTGGCGCGGGGGCGGTCGGCAGGCCGGCCTTGTCGAACGTGAAGAACCCTGCGTTCATCCTTGTTCCCCTTCGCCGAAATCCGCGAAGCATCCCGTTGTCGCACCGCTTTCCTTTACCGCGCCGAGCACCCGCGCGTCGAGCAAAGCCGCAAATTCGTCACGATAGCGATAGCCTTCGGCATGGCCACGCCAATCGTTGACGGTCGCGGGATGCAGGTAGATTTCATTAAGGCCTGTCGGAAGCTGTGAGATGAGGCCGCTGAGCCGCTGTGCGTCCATCCCGCCCGACCAGGCGAGGCCGAAGACGCGATCAGGCACGACAAGGCCGCGCACGACGAGACGCCGCCGTAAAAGGCGTGCCCAGGGCGTGGCGATATCGAAGCCGGCAGCGCTTTCGGGTTCGACCCTGCGAAGCCACGCCCGTGGCTCGACCGGCGCGCGTACCGCTCGCATTCCGTACCGCCGGCCGATCTTCAGGAGGAGCGAGGCGATCGTCGGGTGTAGATGGAAATGCTTGTGCGCATTGACATGATCGAGCGGCAGGCCGGTCGCCACGAATCGCGCGAACTGCGCGTCTATCTCGGCGGCCAATTGCCGACGCACGGAAGGGCGCATGAATATATCGACGCCCATCCGTGCCATGTCGGTGCGGAAACAGCCGGTGCGATCGACAAGATCGGGCAGTTGCGCCGCCGGCAGTGCGGGCCGTCCCTCGACCAGTACGAGGTGCAAACCGACGCCGAGGCGCGGCATCGTCCGGGCACGTCTTGTCGCGTCTTCCGCCGCATCGCCCGTCACCATCAGGCTCGCGGCCGTCAATACGCCTTCGCGATGTCCGCGCTCGATCGCCTCATTGACCGCGTCGCTCGCGCCGAAATCGTCGGCCGTGACGATCAGCCGCTTCGCCGGAGCGGGATTCAGGCCGCCGCCTCCCTGCGATCGCGCAGGAAGTGGAAAAATTCGACGCCTTCGCGCAGCCGGCGCTTCATCATGTCGCGGTCGCGCAGCATTTCGCCCACGATCGACGCGATCTTGCCGGGACGAAAATAGAAGCGCTTGTAGAAATCCTCCACTGAGTCGAAAATCTCCGCGCTGCTGAGATGCGGATAGCTGAGCTGGGCGATCTGGTTGCCATGGTCGGTCAGCAGATGATCGGTCCCGTCGAACCAGCCGTTCTCGGTCGCCTGCTTGTAGAGGAAGGTGCCGGGGTAGGGCGCCGCCAGCGACACCTGGATGGTGTGCGGATTGATTTCCTTGGCGTAACGGATCGTCTCCTCGATCGTCTCCTTCGTCTCGCCGGGCAGGCCGAGGATGAAGGTGCCGTGGATGACGATGCCGAGCGCATGGCAATCCTTCGTGAATTGCCGCGCGACATCGACGCGCAACCCTTTCTTGATATTGTGCAATATCTTCTGGTTGCCGCTTTCATAGCCCACGAGCAGCAGACGCAGGCCGTTGTCCTTCATCACCTTCAGCGTGTCGTAGGGCACGTTGGCCTTGGCGTTGCACGACCAGGTGACGCCGAGCTTGCCGAGTTCCTTTGCCAGCGCCTCGACGCGCGGAGCATTGTCGGTCAGCGTGTCGTCGTCGAAGAAGATTTCCTTCACCTGCGGCATTTCGCGCATCACATATTTCACCTCCTCGATCACATGGCCGATCGAGCGGGTGCGGTAATTATGGCCGCCGACGGTCTGCGGCCAGAGGCAGAAAGTGCACCGGCTCTTGCAGCCTCGGCCGGTGTAGAAGCTGACATAGGGATGCTTCAGATAACCGCCGAAATATTTCTCGATCACGAGGTCGCGCTTGTAGACTGGCGTAACGAAAGGCAACAGGTCCATATCCTCGATCACCGGCCGATCGGTATTGTGTACGATCACGCCCTGGCGATTGCGATAGCTGATCCCCTTGATCGCCGACCATGGCTGATCCTCGGCTATGTCCTTGATCGTGAAATCGAATTCGTTGCGCGCGACGAAATCAATCGCCTCGGATGCTTGCAGGCTGGCCTCCGCCTCCACCGCGACCTTCGCGCCGATCAGGCCGATCTTGAGCGCGGGGTTGAGCGCCTTCAGCATCTCCGCCGTGCGGATATCCTGACGGAAGGACGGAGTGGAGGTGTGCAGAACGATCAGATCGCGGGCAATCGCCTCATCCTTGATATCGTCGAAGGAAAGGTCGTGTGCCGGTGCGTCGATCAGCTTCGATCCCTCGACGAGGGCGGCGGGCTGCGCGAGCCATGTCGGATACCAGAAAGATTTCACCTCGCGCTTCATCTGATACCGCGCGCCGGCGCCGCCATCATATCCATCGAACGAAGGCGCCTGGAGAAAAAGCGAACGCATCATGACAGGGACTCCGATCGGGCCGCGATACGGCCATGTTTTTCCATCCTAAGCGCCGCGCCGCGCCAATCAACCGATCGCACGAAGAAGCCGACGACAAAAACGACCAGTGACAGGCTATCGCGTACGGGCAGCAGCCAGCGGGCGAGCGATCGCATGCCGGTAAGCCGGTCTATCCGGCCGGCGAGGATCATCCGGGCCGCGAGGGCGATGACGAGGAGCGCTATGGCTACTGGACTCGCCCCTGTGCAGGCGACGCCGAGCAAAGCGAACGGCACGGGATAGGTGACGATGCTCCCTGCATAGCCCGCGCGATCGAGCACCCGGATCGTTGCCGCCCATCGCAGCTCGTGACGCAGGACGGCGGAAAGGTTCGACTCGGCGCAACCATGGGCGAGGATCAACGGGGGGATATCCACCCGCAATCCCAGTTCGTGCACCGCCGCGCCGATCGCATGGTCGTCCGCCAGCAGATCGGCGAAGCGTTCGAAGCCGCCGATCCGATCGAGGGTGGTGCGGCGCAAGGCGATCGTCGATCCCATGCACGGCTGCGCGCGGCCCAGCCTTACGCCTAGCATGACCGAGGGGAGGAATTGATAACTGATCCAGGCCGCCGCGAAATGTGACCAGCGGTTCGTCAGCGGGCGGCCATGATAGAGACAGGTGACGGCGCCGGTGCCCGGCCGGGCGAGCGCTGCCGTGATCGTCGCCAGATAGGCGGGGCCAGCCGCCATATCGCTGTCGCTCAGCACGAGCAACGGATACCGGGCGTGGGGCAGCATATTGATGAGGTTCGATATCTTGTCGTTGCCGCCATGGCGGGCCGAGTCGACGACGAGGCGAATGTCGGCGTCAGGGAAGGCGGCTTGCAGCGCATGAACGGTGGCGATGGCCGGATCGTCGGCGCGCTGGACGCCGCATATCATCTGCACCGCGCCGCCATAATCCTGCTGGAGAAAGCCTGCGAGATTGGCGGCGAGCGCCGGTTCGTCGCCATGAAGCGGCTTGAGCAAGGTGACGGCAGGCGCTTCACCGCGACCGAGGGTGCGCGCACGATAACGGCCAGCCGTCCCTGCGGCAGCGAGCATGTAGAGCGTGCCGATCGCCCCCAGTCCGGAAAAGGCGAAGCCGATCAGGGTGAGGACGGAAATATCCCTCATATCGCGAAGGATTTACTCCCTTTCTAGAGCAAAGGCATCGGCTTTCCCCCTGCCGTCATCCTACCTAGAAGAGGCGCGAGGACAAGGGAGGTGGCCCTGGCTGATTCGCGGGGACTGGTACTCGTCACAGGCATATCCGGCTTTGTCGGAGCGGCCGTCGCCCGTGCGCTTTCGCGGCAGGGTTATGCGGTGCGCGGCCTTGTCCGGGCACGGAGCCCGCGTACCAATTTACGGGCGTTCGCCGGAGAGATCGTGGAAGGCGATATGCGCGACGCCGGGGCGGTCGCGCGCGCCCTGATGGGATGCGATGCGCTGATCCATGTCGCCGCAGATTACCGGCTGTGGGCGCGCGATCCGAAAGAAATTCTCCGCACCAATCGCGACGGCACGCGCATCGTCATGGAAGCGGCGCTGGAGGCGGGCATTGGACGGATTGTCTATACGAGCAGTGTCGCGACGATCGCCCCCGACCCCGCGGGGCCGGCCGACGAAGAGCGCCCGCTGGCTGAAACCGAGGCGATCGGCGCCTATAAGAAGAGCAAAGTGGCGGCCGAACGACTCGTCGAGGATATGGTGGTCAAGCGCGGTCTGCCGGCGGTGATCGTCAATCCGTCGACGCCGATTGGACCGGGCGACGTACGGCCGACGCCTACCGGCCGCATCCTCGTCGAGGCGGCGAGCGGTCGCATGCCGGCCTTCGTCGAGACGGGGCTGAACCTCGTCCATGTCGACGATGTCGCGGAAGGACATGTCGCCGCGCTGCATCGGGGCAAGCCAGGGCGGCGCTACATATTGGGTGGCGAGGACGTGATGCTGCGCGACATGCTGGCCGAGATCGCGCGCGTGGCCGGAAGGCGGGCACCGACGATCAGCCTGCCGCGCGGCCCGCTCTATCCGCTTGCTTGCGCGGCGGAAGCATGGGCGCGTGTAACGGGACGTGAGCCGTTCCTGACGCGAGACGCGCTGCACATGGCCGAAAAGCGCATGTTCTTCAGTTCGGCGCGGGCGCGTCGTGAGTTCGGCTATACGGCACGGCCTTGGCAGGAAGCAGTTCAAGACGCGCTGGCATGGTTTTCCGCGCAGGGGATGGTGCGGTGACGATCGGCGCGATGCTTGGCGTGCTGGCGCTTGGCCTTTGGCTGTATCTCGTCGTCGGGCGAGATGGCTTCTGGCTGGTACGCGAACGGGATTCGCCGTTGCATCCCACCATGCCGGAACATTGGCCGGCGGTGGTGGCGATCGTGCCGGCGCGTGACGAGGCGGCGGTGATCGCCCGTGCGATCGGCTCGCTGCTCGCGCAGGACTATCCGGGGCTATACCGTATCGTGCTGGTGGACGACGGCAGCCGGGATGGCACCACCGCGATAGCACGAAGCCTTGGCGACGACCGGCTCGATGTTCTGACCGGGTCCTCGCCGCCGCCGGGCTGGACGGGAAAGCTCTGGGCGGTGTCACAGGGCATCGAGCGGGCCGGCGACGCCGAGTATCTTTGGCTGACTGACGCCGATATTGAGCATGCGCCCGAAACGTTGCGCGGACTCGTGGCCGATGCGCGGGCCGCCGGGCTGGTTCTGACCTCGCGCATGGCGAAGCTGCGGTGCGACAGCATGGCCGAGCGTGCCCTGATCCCGGCCTTCGTCTTCTTCTTCCAGATGCTCTATCCGTTCGCGCGGGTGAACCAGCCGGGCGACAGGCTGGCCGCCGCCGCCGGTGGCTGCATGCTGGTGGCCGCGCCCGCGCTGAGGGCGGCCGGCGGGATCGGGGCGATCAGGGGCGCGATCATCGACGATTGCGCCTTCGGTGCGCTCCTCAAGCGGCAGGGACCGATCCGCCTTGCGCTCACGCGGCGTTCGACGAGTATCCGGCCATATGGCGGGTGGCGGGAAATCGGGGCGATGATCGCGCGATCGGCTTATGCCCAATTGCATTATTCGCCCTGGCTGTTGGCGGGAACACTGGCCGGGATGGCACTTCTCTATGCGGTGCCGCCCGTGCTTGCGCTGTTCGGGCAGGGGACGGTCCGGATCGCCGGGATCGCCGCCTGGCTGCTGATGGCGCTTTCCTTCCAGCCGATGTTGCGCTTCTATCGCCGTTCGCCGCTCTGGGGCGTGGCTCTGCCCGGCATCGCCGCATTTTACGCGGGCTGCACGGTCGGGTCTGCCGTCCGCTTCTGGCAGGGCAAGGGCGGGATGTGGAAGGGCAGGGCGCAGGCGTGGCAGGCGGAGCGATGACGAGCGAAGGCGCGGGCGCGCTCGCTTCCGGCAAGGGACATCGCGACGAGAATTTCCCCGTTGCGTCGGTGCTGCTTCGCCCGGCGGCCCGTGCGCCGATCCTGGCCTTTTACCGCTTCGCGCGCGCCGCCGATGATGTCGCCGACAATCCGACCGCGTCGGCGTCAGACAAGCTCGCGCTGCTGGAGGCGATACGCGCGACCCTGCTGGGCGAGGCGGATGTTGATTCGACGGCGCTCTCACTCCGTGAGGTGATTGCCGGGCGGGGGCTCGACCGGCGACACCCGCTCGATCTGCTCGAAGCCTTCCGGCGCGACGTCACCAAGACGCGCTACGCCAATTGGGACGAACTGATCGACTATTGCCGCGTCTCGGCGATGCCGGTCGGCCGCTTCGTGCTCGACGTGCATGGCGAAGATCGATCGCTATGGCCGCTATCCGACGCGCTCTGCGCCGCGCTCCAGATCATCAATCACCTTCAGGATTGCGCCAAGGATTATCGCATGCTCAATCGTGTCTATCTGCCCACCGAAATGCTCGATACCGCTAAGGTGGAAGTGACGGAATTGGGTGGCGGCGCGGCGAGCCCCGGATTGCGAAGCGTGATCGTCTCGCTCGCGGAGCGGTGCGATGTCTTGCTGGCCCAATCCGCTCCTTTCGCGCGCCGGATCGCGGATCGCCGGCTTTCTTGCGAGGTAGCGGTCATACAGCGCCTCGCAATGGATCTGACAGGGCGGCTGAAGCAATGTGATCCGCTGACCAAGCGTGTCCATCATCGCAAATATGAAGCGGCGTTGCTCGCCATGGGAGCGGTCGCGAGGCGGATGATCGGATGGTGAGGCCGATGCCCGTGCCTTCGGCGCCGCGCAGTTCCTTCGCGGCGGGTATGCGCGTGCTGCCTCGGGAGGAGCGTGAGGCGATGTACGCGGTCTACGGCTTCTGCCGAGCGGTTGATGACATCGCCGACGACCAGACGGGCGATCGGGCGGACCGCGGGGCGGCGCTCGACCGGTGGCGTGCTGACATCGACGAACTTTATGGCGGCGGGGAGGGTGGAGCGGCGGCCTATCTAGCCCCGGCCGTCCGCCGCTTTGGATTGGCGAAGGCGGATTTTTTCGCGGTGATCGACGGCATGGCGATGGACGTGGAGGCGGACATTTGCTGGCCCGCCTTCGCGACGCTCGATCTCTATTGCGACAGGGTTGCCTCGGCTGTCGGGCGGCTGTCGGTGCCGATCTTCGGAGTCGAGGGAGAGACGGGGGCCGCGTTGGCGCATCATCTTGGCCGCGCACTGCAATTCACCAACATCCTGCGCGACATTGACGAGGATGGCGCGATCGGGCGCGTCTATCTGGCGAAGGAGCATCTTGAAGCCGCCGGCATCCTGCCCGTCAGCCCTGCGCAGGTGCTGGCGGATCGACGGATCGATGGTGCGTGTCGCGTTCTGGCGGATCTCGCGCTGGATCATTATGCCGCCGCCGACCGAATATTGGCGAGCCGGCCTGCCGGGCACCTCCTCGCGCCGCGCCTGATGGAGGCGGTCTATGCCCGGCTGCTGCGACGGATGATCGGTGTCGGCTGGGTCCCGCCGCGCCGCCGCCTGCGGGTCAATCGGGCGGGCCTGGTCGCCATGTTCCTCCGGATGCGGCTGGCAGGGTGAGATCGGCGCGGATCATCGGCGCGGGGTTGGCCGGTCTCGCCGCGGGGGTGCGCCTTGCCGGAGCGGGCATGGCCGTATCGATTAGCGAAGCGGCCGCACAGGCGGGAGGGCGTTGCCGATCCTATCTTGATCCGCAACTGGGCGTGATGATCGATAATGGCAATCACCTTGTCCTGAGCGGCAATCGCGCGGTGCGGGACTATCTTGCCGCGATTGGCGCGAGCGATCGGCTTGCGGGGCCGGACGAGGCGCTGTTCGCCTTCACCGATCTCGGTAGCGGCGCGCGCTGGACGATCAGGCCGAATGAGGGGCGCGTCCCTTGGTGGGTGGCGAGTCGACGCCGGCGTGTGCCGGGGACGGGCGTGGGCGATTATATCGCGTTGACCCGGCTGCCGCGCGCCGATCCAATGGCGACGATCGCCGAAACGATCCCGACCGAAGGACCGCTTTGGCACGGTCTGGTCGAGCCACTGCTGCTCGCCGCGCTCAATACGCCCGTGAAGGAAGGTTCGGCCGCGCTTGCCGGCGCGGTGATCCGCGAGACGCTGGCGCAAGGCGGAAGAGCATGCCGGCCGCGTATCGCCAGTCCGAACCTTGCCGCGACTTTTATTGATCCGGCGATCGGCTTCCTGGCCGGAAAGGGCGCGGACTTCCGTTCCGGTCGCCGCCTTCGAGGGATCGGTTTTGCTGCGGACCGCGTCACGTCGCTGCGGTTCGCGGATGGGGAGATACAGGTAGCGCCTGATGAAGCGGTGATATTGGCCGTGCCTTCGTGGGTCGCGGCGGATCTCGTGCCCGGCCTTGTCGTGCCCGATCGGCATCACGCCATCCTGAATGCCCATTTCATGATATCGCCACCGGCGGGAGCCGCGCCGATGCTGGGTGTGATCGGCGGGGTGACGCAGTGGATATTCGCCTTTCCGGATCGCCTGTCAGTGACGGTGAGCGCCGCCGATGATCTGCGCGAGGCGGAGCGCGAGGCGCTTGCCGGACGAATATGGTCCGAGGTCTCGGCGGTGCTGGGATTTGCCGCGTCACTTCCCAAATGGCAGATCGTGCGCGAACAGCGCGCCACCTTCGCCGCAACGCCGGCGCAGGACCGGCGACGGCCGCCCGTCGCCACACGCTGGCGCAATCTCTTTCTGGCAGGCGACTGGACGCAAACGGGACTGCCAGCGACGATCGAGGGTGCTATCCGGTCGGGCAATGTGGCCGCCGATCTGGCGCTGACCAGGGAGGATTAATCTGCCGGGATGCTGCGAACGAACGATGCCATGACGCCTGACGATCTTGACGAGACGGTCCGCCGCGCCGCCGATGCGCTCGCCGCCGCGCAGCGGGAGGACGGCCACTGGGTCTTCGAACTGGAGGCGGACGCGACGATCCCGGCCGAATATATTCTGTTGCGCCACTATCTGGGCGAGCCGGAGAACCCGAAGATCGAGGCAGCGATCGCGCGATATCTGCGACGGATCCAGGCCGATCATGGCGGTTGGCCGTTATTTCACGGCGGCGCGTTCGATGTCAGCGCGTCGGTGAAGGCCTATTTCGCGCTGAAGATGATCGGGGACGATCCGGAGGCGCCGCATATGGTCTGCGCTCGTGCGGCGATCCTCGCGGCCGGAGGGGCGGAGGCGAGCAACGTCTTCACGCGTATCCAACTCGCCCTCTATGGGGCGGGACCCTGGGCAGCCGTACCCGAAATGCCACCCGAGCTTATCCTGCTGCCGCGCTGGTTTCCGATCCACCTGTCGAAAATGTCCTACTGGGCGCGCACGGTGATCGTTCCGCTGCTGGTGCTGATGGCGTTGCGGCCGATGGCGCGCAACCCGCGCGGCGTGCTGATCGACGAACTCTATCGCGATCGCAGCCGCGTGCGGCCCCCAGAAAGCAAGGCGGCCGGGACGAAATGGTTTTGGATGAAAGGCTTTGCCGCGCTCGACATCGTCCTGAAACGCATGCGCGGCCACTGGCCGAAGCGGCTGCGCGAACGGGCTATCGCGGCTTGCGTCGCCTTCGTGACCGAGCGGCTGAACGGTGAGGACGGGCTGGGCGCGATCTATCCGGCGATGGCGAACAGCGTAATGATGTTCGATGCGTTGGGTTGTGGCGAGGACCATCCCGATCGCGCGATCGCCCGAACGTCGGTAGAGAAGCTACTCGTGCTTCGGCCCGAGGAAGGACGCGACGAAATCTATTGTCAGCCCTGCGTGTCACCGGTCTGGGACACGGCGCTGGCCGCCCATGCGTTGCTGGAAGTGGGCGGTAATGAGGCGGAAAAGCGGGCGGGAGAAGCGCTTGCCTGGCTCAAGCCGCGCCAGATACTCGATGTCGCGGGTGACTGGGCGGAGGGGAGGCCGGGCGTGCGTCCCGGCGGCTGGGCCTTCCAATATGCCAATCCGCATTATCCCGATCTGGACGATACCGCCGTCGTGGTGATGGCGATGGACCGGGCGCGGGGGGCCGTCGGCGCCGGCTATGACGAAGGGATCGCGCGCGGCATCGAATGGACGGCGGGAATGCAGAGCCGCAATGGTGGATGGGGCGCGTTCGATTCCGACAACAGTTATGATTATCTGAACAATATTCCCTTCGCCGATCATGGCGCCCTTCTCGATCCGCCGACGGTGGACGTGTCGGCGCGCTGCATCTCGATGCTCGCGCAACTGGGCGAGCCGGCGAACAGCCCGCGCATGACGGCGGCGCTCGCTTATCTGGAGGCCGAGCAGGAGGAGGACGGAAGCTGGTTCGGCCGTTGGGGAGTCAATTATATCTACGGCACCTGGTCGGCGCTGTCGGCGCTGAACGCGGCGGGAGTTGATCCGGCAAAGCCAGTGGTACGGCGCGCGGTGGACTGGCTTCTGTCGATCCAGAATGAAGATGGCGGCTGGGGTGAGGATTGCGACAGCTATGCGCTCGACCGGACAGGGCATAAGCCCGCACCGTCCACCGCGTCGCAAACCGCCTGGGCGCTGATCGGCTTGATGGCGGCGGGCGAGGTGGATGCGCCTGCCGTCGCGCGCGGCATAAGCTGGTTGCAGCGGCATCAGCAGGCGGGCGGGCTCTGGCCGCAGGAGCATCATACCGGCGGCGGCTTTCCGCGCGTTTTCTACCTGCGTTATCACGGATACCCGAAATATTTCCCGCTCTGGGCGGTGGCACGCTATCGCAATCTCAGGCGCGGCAATGCGACGCGGGTGGCATGGGGCATGTGATTCTTGCCGCGACGGGGCTGAAGCGCGAGGCGCGGCTGATCGCTCGGCCCGGCGTGGTCGCGATTGCCGGCGGTGGGGATGCGACGCGCCTTGAGGCCGCGTTGGAAGCGCGGGCGGAAAGCGCCTCGGCTCTCCTCAGTATTGGCCTCGCAGGCGCCTTGGCGGAGGGGTTGGTGCCGGGAGACTGGGTGATCGGTGACGCGACGACGCCCCGTTGGAGAGACCATCTGGCGATGCGATTGCCACGCGCACGGATTGGGTCGGTCTTCGCCGATGGGACGATGGCGTTCGATGCAGCGGTCAAGCGCCGACTGCACACCGAGACGGACGCCATCGCCGTCGACATGGAAACGCATGTCGTGAAGCGCGTCGCGGAGAGGCGCGGCCTTCCGCTCGCCATTTTGCGTGTCATTTCGGACGACGTGAAGCGCACCCTGCCACCCGCCGCGCGCGTCGGCATGCGTGCGGACGGCGGGATCGCGCTGGGCGCGGTGCTTGCGTCGCTTATCCTCCATCCGGGCCAGATACCCGCCCTTGTCGGTGTCGCGCGCGACGCGAGCCGGGGGATGCGATCCTTATTCCGCGGCTACGACATGCTTGCCCGCGTCGGGCTTGTTCCGCCGAATCTCGGCAAGTTGCCTCTCGACATGGCCTGAGAAGACGTCCTTCGCCCTGCGCTGATGCGCGAGGCTGATGTCAGGCGCCATCGGGCCATCGGTGCGAATGCCCTTCAGCGACACCATCGCCGCCTTCAGCGGGTGGCGGACGGTATCCATGACGGCGGTTGCCTCGAAACCCGAATGGACCATGCAGTCCTGGCACTTCTCATAATTGCCGACGCCATATTGATCCCAATCGGTGCCTTCCATCAGTTCGCGAAACGTCTTCACATAGCCTTCGCCGAGCAGATAACAGGGCTTCTGCCAGCCGAAGACGGTGCGCGTGGGATTGCCCCAAGGCGTGCATTTATACGCTTCGTTGCCGGCGAGGAAATTGAGGAACATCGTCGACTGCGTAAAGGGCCACGTCTTGCCGCCGCGCCCGCGTGACAGGATGCCGCGAAACAACTCCTTGGTGCGGGTGCGGTTGAGAAACTCGCTCTGGTTCGCCGCGCGCTCATAGGCATATCCGGGCGAAACGGTGATGCCGTCGAGGCCCATCGCCTTCATCTCGTCGAAGAAGGCGGCACAACGCTCAGCGTCCGCATCGTTGAACAAGGTGCAGTTGATCGAAACCCGGAAGCCCTTCTCCTTGGCCATGCGGATCGCGGCCGTCGCCGTTTCATATGTTCCGTCGAGGCAGACCGAGCGATCGTGCATCGCCTTGTCGCCATCGAGATGGATCGACCAAGTGAAGCCGGGATGCGGCTCATATTGGTCGATCTTCTTCTGGAGGAGCAGGGCGTTGGTGCACAGGATCACGAACTTCCTTTTCGCCAGATAGCCCTTCACGATGCGCGGCATATCCCGATGCAGCAGCGGCTCGCCGCCGGCGATCGACACGACCGGCGCGCCGCATTCGTCGATCGCCTCCATGCACTGCTCATAGGACAGGCGCTGGTTCAGTATCTCGTCGGGATAATCGATCTTGCCGCAGCCCTGACAGGCGAGATTACAGCGGAACAGCGGCTCCAGCATCAGCACGAGCGGATAGCGCTCCACCCCCCTGAGATGCTTGCCCATGATGTAGCCGCCGATGCGTGCGGCCTGGCTGAGCGGTATTCCCATCGCTTGCCCTCTTCTATCCCATCTTGCCCGATGCGCGCGGCGCCAGCCGCTTGAGGGCGGGAGGCAGACGAAACTCGATCTTTTCCTCGATACCCTCAAGCTGCTCGACCACGACCGGATGGAGGCGGCCAAGTGCTTCGATCACGTTCTGCACCAGTTCCTCAGGCGCCGAAGCGCCGGCGGTGAGGCCAACCGTTTCCACATCCTCGAACCAGACCGGATCGAGCGATCCGCCGTCGGCGACGAGATAGCTTGGCAAGCCCTCCTCGACCCCGATCTCGCGCAGGCGGTTCGAGTTGGAGCTGTTGGGCGAGCCGACGACCAGCAGTATATCGACCTGCGCACACAGCGCCCGGACGGCGGACTGGCGATTCTGCGTCGCGTAGCAGATGTCCGATGTCTCGGGCCCGGCAATATCGCCGAAACGGGCCTTCAGCGCGGCGATCACGGTTCGCGTGTCGTCCACCGACAGGGTGGTCTGAGTGACGTAAGCGACCGGCGTGTCATCGGCGATCGGCAGTGCGGCCACGTCCTCGGGACTGCCGACGAGATAGACGGGAGCGTCGATCTGCCCGATCGTCCCTTCGACTTCGGGGTGGCCGTCATGGCCGATCAGCACCAAAGTGCGGCCGGCCTTCACGTAGCGGCGGCCCTGCGAATGCACCTTGCTGACGAGCGGGCAGGTCGCATCCAGCACGGAGAGCGCGCGCGCCTCCGCTTCCGCCTGCACCGTCCGCGCGACGCCATGAGCGCTGAAGACGGTGACGGCGCCCGAGGGCACTTCGGAAAGATTCTCCACGAACACCGCACCCTTGGCGCGCAGCGTATCGACGACATGACGATTGTGGACGATTTCGTGCCGCACATAGACCGGCGCGCCGGCCCGCTCGAGAGAGCGATCAACGATTTCGATCGCCCGGATAACGCCGGCGCAGAAGCCGCGCGGCTGAGCCAGAATGATCCTGATCACGCTTTCTCCTCGTCGGCGAGATCCATCCGACGTAAAGATGTAGCCGCTGCCGTGCGTTAGCGGAAGGGGGCGGCGCAACTATGGACGAGAATTCACGTTCAGCCGAGGTTGATCCCCCGAATGCGATCTGTTCGAATGAAGTTTCAGCCGAAGGATTTGGCCGCCATGATCTTCCGTTCGACCGCGCTTGCCGCCGCGATGCTCGCCGCCACCGCCCCGGCGATGGTGCAGGCCCAGCCGGCCGATCCGGCGGTGCAGCGGATCGAGGCGTATAACCAGGCGCTCGTCGGCGTGATGAAGCAAGGAAAGGCGCTTGGTTTGCGCGGACGGGCGGAGCGTTTCCAGCCGATCGTGGAACAATATTATGACAATCAGGCGATCGCTGCCCTGGTCGCGGGGGCGGGCTGGGCCAAGGCTTCGGCGGGCGACAAGGCTGCGCTCGTTGCCGCGCTTACGCGCCACAATGCGGTGAGCCATGCCGGCAATTACAAAAGCTATGATGGCGAGCGGTTTGCGACCGACGGCAAGAGCGTTGTGCGTGGAAGCGACCGGCTGGTGCGCGTCCGGATCGGTACGACGCGGATCGTTTATCGGCTTCGGCAGACCGGCGGCCAGTGGAAGATCGTGGATGTCGTTGCCGACGGGATCAGCCAGATCGCGGTCCAGCGCGCGGATTTCGCGTCGACGGTGGCGTCCTCCGGTGTCGGCGGCTTGGCGAAACAATTGACGGCGATGGACGCGCGGACGCTCAAGGGGCGCTGACGCGCTTCTTTTGGGGGCCGAGCAGGGCCGGCTCGAAGATCAGCGCGCAGACCAGGGTCCAGGCAAGTGAGATCATCAATATCTTGCCCATGCTGGCGGTGCCCGGATGATTGGAGAGCCACAGGCTGCCGAACGCGGTGCCCGTCGCCAGCGCGCTGAAGAAGACGGCGCGCGCAAGACTGGATTGAAGAAGGTCCGTCGCGCCGCCCCGCCACGCCATGACGAAATAGATGTGAAAGGCGACGCCCACCCCGAACAGCAGCGGGAAGGCGATGATGTTCGCGAAGTTGATCGCCTGGCCGATCAGGACGCAGGAACCGAGCGTCAGGAAGCCCGACAGCACGACCGGAGCAAGCGTGAAGGCGACTTCACGGACACTCCGCAGCACCGTGAACAGCAGCAGGCTGATCGCCACCAGGGCGAGGAGGCCGGCGAGGATGAATGCATTGGCGATGGTGCGGGCCGCCTCGCGCGTGGAAACGGGCGGGCCGGTCGCATCAGGCGCAACGGCGCGGACGGCGTCGACGAAACGGGCGAGCACTTCATTGTCATTGGCGGGCCCAGCGGGAAAGAGTTGGATGCGGGCGCGCCCGTCCGTTGCGATCCAGCTATGCACCAGATCGGCGGGGAGGCTCTGCCGCGTCACCGGCTGCGCCTGGAGCGAGGCGCGCATCTGATCGAGCATCACGGTCAGCGGCCTGACGATCATCGCCTGCGCGGCCGCACGCTGGTGAGGCGTGTCCTCAGCGAGCGCCATTAAGGCGCGGGCGAGGCGGCGCGCGTCATTCGCGGCCTGCGTCCGTGCGGCGCCAGCCGTTTGCCGAAGGGCGTCGGCTGTCTGGCGCAGGCTGGCGACGAGGGCGGCATCGTCGGGCGGCGGCGCGACCTCGAAAGGATTGAGCGTGAGATCGAGCAGCAATTGCGCATCGCCGACCGCCGCGAGCTTCTGCTCCTGGTCTTCGGGAATGAAGCTGGCGAGCGTTACCGCCTGACGAACCTCGGGCAAGGCGGCGAGACGGCCGGCGAGGCGCTGCGCGGCATCGAGATCGGGGGCGAGCACGTCGATCGTGTTGGGCGAGCGATCGGGGTCAGCCATGAGATCGGTCAGCGTCGCCATCGCCTCGCCGCGCGTATCGCGCAGGTGGAACGGATTGAAATCGAAGTGGACGAAGGGGAGGAGCAGGATGCTCACGAGCATCGAAATCCCGAACAGGCTGAGCACGAGCCGGCGTTGCTCGACGAGAAAGCGATCGATCGGGGCGAGGGCAGGCGTGGTGAATTCGGCCTGCGGCTTGCCGGTACGCAGGAGTAGCAGGAGGGCGGGAAGCAGCGTGACATTGAGCAAAAGCGCCACGATCATGCCAAGCCCCGCGATGACGCCGAGTTCGGAGATGCCGACATAGTCGGTCGGCAGGAAGGCGAAGAAGCCGAGGCAGATCGCGCCGGCGGCGAGGAGCAGTGCGGGACCCAGCGTTTCGGCCGCGGTCAGAAGCGCGGCGACGTCGTCATTCTGTATCCGGCGTTCGGCACGAAAACGAACGCTGATCTGAATGCCGAAATCGACGCCGAGGCCGACAAACAGGGGAATGAACGCCACCGAAATGAGATTGAACTGCCCCACGGTGGCAAGGCCGATCGCGGCGGTGACGAGGAGGCCGGCGATCGTCGTCACCATGATCGCGGCGACGATCCGCGCCGACCGCGTCGCCAGCCAGAGAGTCAGGAGCATGGCGGCGATCATTACACCGCCCACCAGCCACGCCTTGTCGGCGAGCGACGCGAATTCCTCGTCGGCCAGCGGCACCGATCCGGTGAGATGGACACTTACGCCATGCGCCGGATCGAGCGACAGCGCGGCGGCGGCCGCCCGGACGGCGTCACTGGCCTGGGCGCCCGGCATCAGCGCGCTATAATCGAGCACGGGCTGGACCAGGATCAGCCTGCGGAGCGGCGGTTGCAGCGCGCCCTTCCGATCGGAAAAGAGCATCTGCCACGAAAAATAGGCGGGCTTGCCGGCCTGCTGCGCTTCGAGGGCGGTGGCAAGCGCCCGCATCGGACGATCTACCCTGTCGAGCGAGGCACGCCCCTGCCGTACCCCTTCGAGCATCGTCGAGAAGGCCGCCCCGACGCCGCGCAGGCTGGGATCGGCGGCCAGCGGACCGAGAAACGGCTGCGCTTCGATCATCCGCGCGGTGGCGCTGCGCACCTCGTCCACCGATCCGTAGAGGAGCCCTTCCTGTGCAAAGAAGGCGCCGCCATCGGGACGTTCCACCTTCCGGAAATGGGCCGGATCGGCGGCAAGCCGGGTGGCGAGGGTGCTCGCGGCCATTTCGGCCAGTTCGGGGGTCGCCCCGTCGATGACGGCGAGAATGACGTCGCCCCTGCCGGGAAAGGCCGCGTCAAAGCGCCTTTCGCCCTGCCGCCATGCAACATCGGGCGAAATCAGCGCGGTCGTATCGGTGCTCATTGCGAAATGGCGGGCGGCGAACAGGCCCGCGGCGGCGGTAAGGAGCGTGACGATGAGCAGAACCGCGAGTGGATGACGCGTGCTGAAGCGCACCACCTGGCCGACGGGACGCTGGCGGCTCACCTAGAAATACCGCAATTTGAAGGTGATGCGCGGTGTGGCGGCGCCTGTATAGTCGAACAGGGCATCCTTGAGCCTGGGCGGTGCGAGCCGGATCGGCGCGTCGTTCGAAAAGCCCACGCCTTCCTTGGGAATGCCGAGGAAACCCTGATCGGCCTTGCCGTTCCTGTTCTCGTCGTGAAAGCCCTGGGCGGCGTAATGGCCGGGCGGCAGGTTGCGGATCGTGACGATCGTGGTGCCCTGCCTGGCCGGCGCCTCGCCATGCCATGCGCAGTCCTTCAGAAACGTCTCGGGCGTGCACACGTCGACGTGGACGACGCCCTTGTCATTGCGAACGCCGCTTACCGCCACGTCGAGATCGGCCGCCGAAACGGCCGTGCTTGCAAACAGCGAAAGAAGAGAAAGGGCAGGGACGATCGACGCCATGGGCGGAAGGATGCCGCATCGCAACAGCCTCTGTCGAGCCCGCATCTGCGCTCAGGCGGGGGTATTCTCGCGCAGCAGCGCCAGAATTCCGCCAGCGGCCTCCTTCCGACAGATTAAAAGATCGGGCAGATAAGGATCGACATGGTTGTAGGTGAGGGGCGAACCGTCGAGACGGCTGGCGTGCAGCCCGGCGGCGAGCGCGACCGCGACCGGGGCGCAATTGTCCCACTCATATTGGCCGCCGGCATGAAGATAGATATCGGCGTCGCCGCGCACCACCGCCATCGCCTTGGCGCCGGCCGAGCCCATCGGCACCGTTTCCGCGCCGATCCGTTCCGCCAGCCGGAGCGCTTGTGCGGCGGGCCGCGAACGGCTGACGAGCAGGCGCGGCGCGCCGTCATGCGGCGAAGGCGGCGGACAGTTCGCGCTGGAGAAGGTCAGCCCCAAAGCGGGGAGCGCCACCGCACCGACGCTTGGCTGGCCATCGATGGCCAAGGCGACATGGACCGCCCAATCGGTGCGACCCTCGCCATATTCGCGGGTGCCATCGAGCGGATCGATGATCCACACCCGCGAAACGGCACACCGCGCGGGATCGTCCTTCTCCTCCTCGCAGAGCACCGCATCGGTGGGACGACGGCTCGTCAATGCCTCCATCAGGAAGGCGTTGGCGACGCGATCCCCCGCGCGGCCGAGCGCCTTGCCCTCAAGCAGCCCGGAATCGCGCAACGTCAGCAGCAATTCGCCCGTGACGGCCGCAATATGACGCGCGAAAGCGGTGTCTTCCTCCAGAGACGACATCACACCTCGCCGATCAGATGATCGACGATCAAGTCGGCCGCTTCCTCGGGGCCCATCCGCGTCGTGTCGATACGGATTTCGGGCTCTTCCGGCGGTTCGTAGGGCGAGTCGATACCGGTGAAATTCTTGAGCTCGCCCGAGCGCGCCTTCTTGTAGAGGCCCTTCACGTCGCGCGCCTCCGCTTCGGCGAGCGGCGTGTCGATATGAATCTCGACGAACTCACCCTCGGGCAGCATGGCGCGCACCATCGCCCGCTCGGCCCGGAAGGGCGAGATGAAGGCGGTGAGCACGATCAGCCCCGCATCGGTCATCAGCTTCGCGACTTCGCCGACGCGGCGGATATTCTCCACCCGATCGGCATCGGTGAAGCCCAGGTCGCGGTTCAGGCCGTGACGGACATTGTCGCCGTCGAGCAGGAAGGTGTGGCGGTTCATGCGCGCCAGCTTCTTCTCGACGAGATTGGCGATCGTCGACTTGCCGGCACCCGACAGGCCGGTGAACCACAGCAGCGCCGGCTTCTGGTTTTTGAGCTGGGCGTGTCTCTCGCGGCTTACCTCGATTGCCTGCCAGTGAATATTCTGGCTGCGACGCAAAGAGAAGTGCAGCATGCCCGCCGCGACGGTGGCGTTGCTGATCTTGTCGATCAGGATGAAGCCACCAAGCTGCCGGTTCGCTTCATAGGGTTCGAACGTGATCGGCCGATCGGTCGACAGATTGGCGACGCCGATGGCGTTCAGCTCAAGCGTCTTGGCCGCCAGATGTTCCATCGTGTTGACGTTCACCTGATATTTCGGCGCCTGAATCTGCGCGGTCACGGTCTGCGTGCCGAGCTTCAGCCAATAAGGCCGCCCCGGCAGCATCGCCTCGTCCGCCATCCAGACGATCGTCGCCTCGAACTGGTCGGCCACCTGCGGCGGCGTGTCGGCCACGCTGATTACGTCCCCGCGCGAGCAGTCGATCTCATCGGCCAGGGTGAGCGTCACCGCCTGGCCGGCGACCGCCTCCTCAAGATCGCCGTCCATCGTGACGATGCGCTCGATCTTCGATGTCTTGCCCGACGGCAGGACACGCACGGCATCGCCGGAGCGAACCTTTCCGCTTGCGATCAGCCCGGCAAAGCCGCGAAAATCGAGGTTCGGCCGGTTGACCCACTGGACCGGCATGCGGAAAGGCTGCTTCTGGCTCGCCTCGCTATCGATCTCGACCGTTTCGAGATGCGCCATCAGACTCGGCCCCTGATACCAGGGGGTGTTGGCCGACTTTTCCGTGATATTGTCCCCGGCCAGCCCGGAAATGGGGATGGCGAGGAAGTTGGTGATGCCGATCGAGCTGGCGAAGGCGCGATAGGCGAGCGCGATCCTGTCGAACACCGCCTGATCGTAGCCGACAAGATCCATCTTGTTGATCGCCAGCACGATATGCCGGATGCCGAGGAGATGGGCGAGATAGGAGTGGCGGCGTGTCTGCGTCAGCACGCCCTTGCGCGCGTCGATCAGGATCACCGCGAGGTCAGCGGTCGACGCGCCCGTCACCATGTTGCGCGTATATTGCTCATGCCCGGGCGTATCGGCGACGATGAACTTGCGCTTGTCGGTCGAGAAGAAGCGATAGGCGACGTCGATGGTGATACCCTGCTCGCGCTCGGCGGCGAGGCCGTCGACGAGCAGCGCGAAATCGATATTCTGCCCCTGCGTGCCGATCCGCTTCGAATCCGCCTCAAGCTGGTTCAGCTGATCTTCGAAGATCATCTTCGAATCGTAGAGCAGCCGCCCGATCAGCGTCGATTTGCCGTCATCCACCGAGCCGCAGGTGATGAAGCGCAGCAGGCTCTTATGCTGATGCTGGAGCAGATAGGCGTCGATATCCTCGGCGATGAGGGCGTCCGCCTGATAGCTGCTGTCCTGCGCGAGCGTCGCCATCTCAAAAATATCCTTCCTGCTTCTTCTTCTCCATGCCGGCGCCGCCCGCATCCTTGTCGATCGCGCGGCCCTGCCGTTCGGAAGTGGTGGTGAGCAGCATTTCCTGAATGACCTCGGGCAAGGTCGCCGCCTCGCTCTCGACCGCGCCGGTCAGGGGATAGCAGCCAAGCGTGCGAAAGCGGATCGAACGGGTGACGGGCTTTTCGCCTTCCTCCAGCCGGAAGCGTTCGTCGTCCACCATCAGGATCAGGCCGTCGCGCTCGACCGTCGGCCGCGGCGCCGAGAAATAGAGCGGTACGATCTCGATCCCCTCCAGATGGATATATTGCCAGATGTCGAGTTCGGTCCAGTTGGAGATGGGGAAGACGCGGATCGATTCGCCCTTCGCTTTTTTCGCGTTGTAGAGGTTCCACAATTCGGGGCGCTGGTTCTTCGGGTCCCAGCGGTGGCTGGCGGAGCGGAAGGAGAAGACGCGTTCCTTCGCGCGGCTTTTCTCTTCGTCGCGGCGCGCGCCGCCGAACGCGGCATCGAAACCATATTTGTCGAGCGCCTGCTTCAACCCTTCGGTCTTCCACATATCGGTATGCAGCGCGCCATGGTCGAAGGGGTTGATGCCCCGCGCCAGCGCTTCGGGATTCTGGTGGACGAGCAGTTCCATGCCCGCCTCCCGCGCGGCGCGATCGCGAAGCTCGTACATCGCCTTGAACTTCCACGTCGTGTCGACATGAAGAAGGGGGAAGGGCGGCGGCGAAGGATAGAAAGCCTTTTTCGCCAGATGCAGCATCACGGCGGAGTCCTTGCCCACCGAATAGAGCATCACCGGCCGTTCGGCCTCGGAAACGACCTCGCGCAGGATATGGATGCTTTCCGCCTCCAGCCGCTGGAGATGGGTCAGCGGCGCCGTCGCCGCCGAAGGGGAGGGCGGGGGCGTTTGTGAACTCAGTCCTGTCATCCGATCCTCGATATTGCCTTCGGGGCGGCCGCTGTCGCCCGGAGCCGATCCCGTCGATGTCAGGTCGGCCCGATCAGATGCAACCATTATAATCTTCACCCCGCCAAAGATGGGCGTGCAGCCATCGGACGCGAAATGATTGCCTGCCGATGGGAAATCGCTATCGTCCGGTTAATGAAATGGCCCTCGTCCACTGGCGGCAATCGGCTACGCCTCGCCTTGTTCGCGCTGCCGGTGCTGGCGGTGCCGCCGATCGGCATGATCGCGTTCGGCTCGCACATCGCGGCCCAGAAGCAGGCGCCGCCGGTGCACGCCGCCGCGCGAAACCAGACTTGCGACATCGGCACGAATCTGGCGGGCATTTCTTACTGGTCGACCGAGTTTGCCTTTCTGGACCGGTTCAAGACCACCGTGAAAGACGGATGGATGGCGTGGGCGCCGGGCAACGTCATGGTCCATCCCCGAACGGATTCGCATGGCAACCCGCTGGCGATGCCGGAGGGTGTGTCGGCGATCCAGATCGGTGTGCAGATGGACCCGGTGGATCTGCCCATGACCGACCGGTACGTCCTCACCTATGAGGGAAAAGGCAGCTTCTCGCTGGCCTCCGCCACTATCGTCAAGCAGTCCAAGGGCCGGATCGTCTTCGATTTCAAGGGAGATGGAGAGAAGAAACCGGTCGGGTTTCTGCTCGTCAGCCTGACGTCGATCGACGGCAAGGATCCGGTGCGCAACATCCATATCGTGCGGGAAGATCGGGAGGAGCTTTTCAACGCGGGCAAGATATTCGAGCCAGCCTTCCTGAAAAGGTCGCGCAACTGGGGAGCGTTACGTTTCATGGATTGGGGCGGGACGAATGGGTCGCAGGTGGTGCACTGGTCGGACCGGGCGCAGGTGGCGGATGCGAGCTATTCGAACGCCGACGGCGGCAAGGGGGTGCCGATCGAGGTGATGGTGGCG
>DATMRS010000005.1:0-247075 GCA_035566015.1 Sphingomonadaceae bacterium | reverse complement strand
CCGTAAGGCAGCCGAACGATCCGTCGAGGCAACTTGGCGTCGCATCGGCACCCTGCTCGACGCCTTCCCACCACACGAATGCGCCAACTACCTCAGAAACTCGGGCTACGCTTCAACCTAAGTGGAAACGAGTCTAGAGCATCTTGAGACGAATCGCATCACCTCCCGTCATTCCGGCGAAAGCCGGAATCCATGCACAGCGGGACGACTGTCAAGGAAGCGAGCCGACTCCACGGACCCCGGCTTTCGCCGGGGTGACGAAGGGGCTCATTCCGAACCGTTCCGGGCCGGCAGAGAATCCCATCGGGCTCACTCCGACGCGACGATCGCGCGCGCCACATCCGCCAGCGCGGCGTCGCGCCCCGCCATATCGAGCGGACTGCCGGTGAGATAGACGGCCACCGCCATCATCCCGCCGCCTGGCGGCCACAGCAACGCGACGTGGTTGCTCGTGCCATTCTCCCCCGTGCCGGTCTTGTCGGCAATGCGCCAGCCGGCAGGCAGGCCCGCGCGCAGCCGGGTCCCACCGGTGCGGTTGGCGGCGAGCCAGGTCAGCCACTGCGCGCGCGAGGCTGACGAGAGCATCGGCCCGCTGGCGAGCCGGACATAGTCCAGCGCCATCGCGGCGGGCGTGGTGGTGTCGCGCGGGTCGCCCGGTATCGCCGAGTTGAGCGCCGTCTCGCGCCGATCGAGGCGGGTGAAGCGATCGCCCAGCGTCCGCGCGAAAGCGGTCAGCCCCGCCGGCCCGGCGATCGCATCGAGCAGCAGATTGCCCGCGCTGTTGTCGCTCAGCGTGATCGCCGCCTCGCACAAGGTCGCGAGCGGGAGGCCGCTCCCATCGGCATGGGCGCCGGTGACGGGCGAGTTTGCGACGATATCGGTGCGGGTGAAGCGCACCACGCGGTCGAGCCGTTCCTTCCCCTGATCCACGCGATGGAGGACGGCGGCGGCGGCAAGCGCCTTGAACGTGCTGCACAGCGGAAAGCGCTCATCCTCGCGATGACCGCCCAGCGGTTTTCCCCGCCCGTCGACCAGCGCGACGCCCAGCCGACCGCCCGACCGCGCCTCGATCGCCGCAAGCGCGTCGCCGAAGCGTCCGGGCGCGCGCCGCGCAGCGCCGGCCCCTCCCGCCAGCAGCAAGGCCGCCCCTGCCGCCAGCATCTCGCGTCGTCCTATCACGGCTCCCCCCCCTTCTTCGCGTTCAGCCCTGCGTGTCGAAACTTTCGCTGGCGATGTGCCAGCGGCGCTGCGCGGCGGTCGAGCCCGGTACGTCGTTCACCCGGCGGAGCGTGATCGATCCGCGCCGGTTGAACGGCGCTCCCCCCTTCAGCCGGCCATAGACCTGTACGGGCACCTCGACATAGAGCGAGCCGGCCGCGCCCTCGATGCGGCCGGGTGCGCCGATATTGGCGTGATATTCGTCATAGCCGCCGAAGCCGGCGGCGAAGGCCTCCTCCGTCTTGCCGCTCGCCCGGCCCGCGTCGGACCACAGCTTCCACGCCTCGCCATATTTGCCCTGCTCCAGCAGCGCGTAGTAGCTCTGCACGACATTGGCCGCGCCCTGTGCGCTGGTTTCGGTGAACGGCGCTTCGGAGACGGGGGTGCGATCGTCGGGCAGGCCGCCCGGCTCGCCCGGCGCGGGCGGGTTGAGTGGCGCATCGCTCTGGTCCGTCGGGGCCGATGCGGCATCGTTCGCCGCCTCGCCGGCCACCGCATTGCTGGCGTTGCCGGTCGCCGGCGTCTGATTCCCGCTCCCGCAGCCGGCGAGCAGCGACAGAGCGAGCAAGGGCACATAGCGCATGAATCCCCCTTCTTCCGTTTCGAAACGGGGAAGGAACGACTTTACGCCCGATGCCGTTCCTTGGAGGCCGCCTCAGGCCGCCGCGCGGGTCTGCCCGGCGAGGATCATGTCGCTCGCTTTCTCCGCGATCATGATCGTCGGCGCATTGGTATTGCCCGAAACGATGCGCGGCATGATCGAGGCGTCGATCACGCGCAGCCCGTCCACGCCCACGACGCGAAGCTCGGGATCGACCACAGCCGCCGGGTCGATGCCCATGCGGCAGGTGCCGACCGCATGGTAGAGCGTCGTGCCCGCGACCTGCGCATAGCCCAGCATCGCCTCGTCGGTATCGCCGAAGGGATCGCCGGTCGTGACCAGATAGGGCGCGATCGCCGGCTGCTGCATGATGTTGCGGATGATCTTGAGCTGCGCGACCGCCGATTGCTGGTCGATCGGGTCCGACAGATAATTGGCGACGATGCGCGGATAGACCTTCGCCTCGCGCGAGGCGATATGGACGTGCCCGCGCGATTCCGGCCGAAGCTGGCAGGGCGTGCATGTGAGGCCCGGCGTCCGCTCCAGATCGAAGCTCTGTATCTTGTCGAGCTTTTCGAGATCGACCGACGCCGCCATCATGTGCAGTTGCACATCGGGGCTTGCCAGTTCCTGCCGCGTTTTCACGAAGGCGACGATATGCGCCACCGCGTAGCTCAGCAGGCCCTTGTGCGCCACGGCATATTTCAGGATTTCCTTCGCCAGCGGCAGGCCGTGGGCCAACTGGTTGATCGTGCGATATTGGGGTTTCACCGCCCATTGCGCGCCGATCATGTAATGATCCTGCAGATTTTCGCCCACCGACGCATTGTCGTGCAGCACGGAAATCCCTTGCTGGCTCAGGATCGCGCCATTGCCGATGCCGGACAGCTCCAGCAGCTTGGGGGATTCGATCGCGCCCGCCGCCAGGATCACCTCGGCCCGCGCCCGTGCCGTCCTGATTTCTCCCTTATGCTCATATTCGATGCCGACCGCGCGCTTGCCCTCGAACAGCACGCGCCGCGCCAGCGCATGGGTTTCCACGGTCAGGTTATGGCGCTTCATCGCCGGATGGAGATAGGCGACCGCCGCCGAGCAGCGCTTGCCGTCGCGGATCGTGAGCTGGAACCAGGTGACGCCTTCCTGATCGCGCGCGTTGATGTCGGGCGAATAGGGGATGCCCGCCTCGACCGACGCGTCGAGCAGCGCCTGGCTCACCTCGTTCCGCTCGGGGAAATCGCAGGTGTTGAGCGGGCCGCCGGTGCCGTGGAGATCGCTCTCCCCGCGCTCCTGATTCTGCGCGCGCCGGAAATAGGGCAGTACATCGTCATAGGACCAGCCCGCGCAGCCCATCTGTCGCCAGCCGTCATAATCCTGCGCCTGCCCGCGCACATAGAGCAGCCCGTTGATCGACGAGGAGCCGCCGAGCACCTTGCCCTTCGGCCATTTATGGCGCCGGCCGCCGCTCGTGGGGTCGGGCTCGGTTTCGTAGAGCCAGTTGACCTTCTTGTCGTTGAGCGTCTTGCCGAAGCCGATCGGCGTATGGATCATCATGTTGGAGACGAACTGGCTCGGCTCCTTGAAGGGCCGATCGTCGCCGCCCGCTTCCAGCAGCAGCACCGTGTGCCGCCCATCGGCGGTCAGGCGGTTCGCCAGCACGCACCCCGCGCTGCCCGCGCCGACAATGATGTAATCCGCTACAAACTCGCCCGCCACCGGTCGCTCTCCTTCTGCACGGCCGCTCGATACCCTCTTTTACGGCGGGGAGAGGGCGGCGGCCCCATCCCCAGCGCATAGCGGACCGCGATCGAGCGAACCCGCGCCGGCGAAGGCGTCAGCGGCGCGCCGGTTTCGGCACCCAGCAGCCATGCACCGCGCCGCGCAGGCGGAGCGGCAGGCGGATGGTCGCGACCGGCCCTTCGGCGATGTGGCCGGCGCGGAAAACGCCCACGTCCGAAAGCTGGCTGTCATGCCGTTCGATGACGGAGAGAACATAGCCGTCAGTCTCGCCCGCGCCGGTGGGAACGAATTGCGGCTCCTGAAAGGTGTCGTCGTCGCGGCCGTACCAGGCGTCCGTCTCGCCCGTGTCGGCGTCCAGCCGGCCGACCATGTTGAAGCCCGCGCCCACCGGCCCCGATTCGCGGAAGGCGCGGGTGGGATCGACCATCCCCATATAGCTCTGGCGATAGCGACGGCCCACGCGACGGTCGTCGACGCGCGGCACGTCGCCAGGCACGATGCCGATGACGCGCTCCTCGATCTGGTCGTCGTTGCGCGAAAGGTCGATCGTCCAGCGGCTCGGCAGCGCCGAGGCGCGCCGCGGGTCATAGGGCTCGCCCGACACGTCGGGGATGAAGGGGAAGCTGTTCGTCTCCGACACGCACAGGTCGAGCTGGATGCGGTCGCCTTCGTTCCACGCGTTGATGACGTGGAAGGATTGCCCGCCCGGCCGGCGGAACCAGCGCATGTCCTTCGCGCTGCCCTTGCGCGGCACCACGCCGATCCAGGCGTCCCGCGACACGTCGCTCATCCAGTGCGGCCCGCCCGCCTTCAGCCGATCGAGTTCGACGATCGTCGGGAAGATGGGGAACACCAGATAGTCGACGGTGATCGCGAAATCATGGACCATCGCGGCATAAGGCGCCTCGAACCAATGCTCCTCGCCCAGAACCCCGTTCGGATCGACCGTGGCGAACATCATCTCGCGCGAGGCGTCGCCCGACACCTCATAGCCATAGAGCAGCAATTCGCCGGTTACGGGATCGACCTTCGAATGGGCCGACACCGTCTGGCTCTTCAACGCGCCGTTCCAGTCGCACCGGCCGATCGTCTCCAGCGTATCGGGATGGACCTCATAGGGAAGACCGTCCTCCTTGATCGCGAACAGCCGCCCGGCATGATAGACGGGCGACGTGTTCGCGACGGTGCGATCGAGCCCGGCGGCCGCCGGATCGTCGGTGAAGCGGTTGCGATAGGCCCCGAACAGGCCGCGCCGCGCCGCGCGTTCCGCCAGGAAACGCTCGGTCCGGACATAGCGGCTCTTGTAATCGGCATAGCCGTTCTCGAAGCGGAACATCGAGATCATGCCATCGCCCGAAAGATAGATGTCGTCGCCCAGCAACGGCGGATATTGCGGATCGGGCGTCATCCGATACCAGGTGCCGTTGATCGACGCGGGCAGCTCGCCCTCGATCTCCAGGTCGAATATGTCGGCTTCCACGCGGGAAGGCGCATTGTACCCGGTAAAGCCGGGGGTGGCGGGAAAGGGCTTCGTCACATCCGTTCTCCAGCGGGGGGCGGCTATTTGCCGGTGCCGCCCCAATCCTCATTGGCGCGCGCGATCAGGTAAGCGTGGATATCGTCGGCATCCTTGGGGGAGAGGATGTCGGCGAAGCTCGCCATGCCGAGCTGCTGCCGCTTTCCGCCGAGCACGATATCGTTGAACTCGGCATGCGTTTCGCGCGTCATGTGGCGCAGGTCCTTGACCCCGCCGATCGCCCGCTGACCATGGCAGACCGCGCAGGTCTGCGTGAACAGCTCGGCGCCATGGCGCACCTGCGCCTCGCTCGCGCGCAGCGGCGGCGGCTCGGGAATCCGCGCGGCTTCCTTCATCGGCGGCAGGGTCGCGGTGCCGCCCAGCTTGAACACCAGCAGCCGCGCGGCCGCGCGTGGCCGGTCGGTCCCCGCCCCGCGCTCCACCTGCGCGGCGCCGCCGCCCCAGCCCGCGTTGACCGCGATATATTGAACGCCGTCCAGCATATAGGTGATCGGCCCCGCTACCGGCGCGCTCTGCACCGGCATCTCCCACAAAAGCGTGCCGTCATGCGCGTCGAAGATCGCGAAGGTCTGCCGCGTCGTCCCCTCGATCACCAGATCGCTGGCGGTGACGAGCACGCCGCCATTGCCATGGCGCGGCAGCGGCACCTTCCACGCCGCTTTCTGCTTCACCGGGTCCCAGGCGGTAAGAAACGCCTTTTCACGCGCGTCGGCTTCCTTCTGGAGCGCGGCGCGCTTCTTCAGCATCTCTCCCGAATAGCCGCCCCAGCCGCTGTTCGAACGGAACGGCTTCGGCGTAAAATTGGGATCGAGCGCATAGACGAAGCCCGATTCATAGGTCGGCAGATAAGCGAGCCCCGTCTTCGGGCTGAACGCCATCGGGAACCAGTTATGCCCGCCGCCGGGGCCGGGATAGACGAGCGCCGGCTCGGTCGCGCTGTAATGCGCCTTGGGGTCGACGTTCGGCCGGCCCGTCTTCGGGTCGATCCCCGTCGCCCAGCTTACCGGGATATAGTTCTTCGCGGAAATGAACGCGCCCGTCCTGCGATCGAGCACATAGAAGAAGCCGTTCTTCGGCGCCTGCATCAGCACCTGGCGCTCGCGCCCGTCGATCTTCAGGTCGGCGAGGACGATCGAGGAGGTGCAGGTATAATCCCAGTCCTCGCCCGGCACCATCTGATAGTGCCACGCATAGGCGCCGGTATCGGCATGCAAGGCGACGATCGAGCAGATGAACAGATTGTCGCCCTTGCCCTCGCTCCGATAGGCGTAGGAATTGGGCGATCCGTTGCCGGTGCCGACATAGACCAGATTGAGCTTGGGATCGTAGGCGATCGAATCCCACGGATTGGCGCCACCGCCGAGCTTCCACCATTCGCCCGACCAGGTCTTGGCCGCCATCGCCATCACCGGATCGGACGCCTCATGGTCCGGCCCGTTGGCGGGGTTGCCGGGGGTGAGGAAGAATTTCCACAGCTTCCTGCCGGTGTCGGCGTCATATGCGGAGACGAAGCCGCGAATGCCGAAATCGCCGCCGCTATTGCCCACCACTACCTTGCCGCCGAACACGCGCGGTGCGCCGGTGATCGAATAGGGCATGTCCTTGGGCGTGGTCTGCGTCGTCCAGACGGGCTTGCCGTCGCGCGCGTCGAGCCCGATCAGCCGCCCGTCGAGCGTCGCGATGATGACCTTGCCGTTCCACAGGGCAAGGCCGCGGCTCACCGGCTCGCAGCAGGCGTAGCGCCCCCATTCACGCGGCACCTGCGGATCGTAGGTCCACAGCCGCTTGCCGGTCTTCGCGTCATAGGCCGTGGTGATGTTCCACGCGCTGATATTGTAGAGCACGCCGTCGGCATAGAGCGGTGTCGCCTCCACCCCCCGATAGGTATCGAGATCGTCATACCAGGCAAGGCCGAGCTGCTTGACGTTGCCCGCATCAATCTGGGTGAGCGGGCTGAACCGCTGCGCGCTGTAGGTGCGTCCATCGGCAAGCCATTGGCCCGGTTCCTTGGCGGCCCGGGCGAGGCGCGCCGCGTCGACGGCGGCCGGCGCATGCGCCGGCTGCGCGCTGGCGAGCGAGACGCCGACCGCCGCCGCGATCACGAAAAGCCCCGTCACCACCGGCCGGATCAGCCGGGAGGCGGGCGAACGGTCCGGCATCGTGCAGCCGTCCGCGATTCTGGCTTCGGACATGCAGGAGAGTCCCCCTTCAAACTTGTTAGGAAACTATGCGTTGTTGCGCCGGCCGTCTTTGACCCGCATGGAAGTTCCACTTGCCGGGGGTGGAACCGGGGGCGGGGCAGCTTTCCGGGAACGGCCTTGCGCCATCTGGAAACCTTCTATAGTTCAACGATCCGAAGATGCCTGAATTATAGAGTATCGACTTGTCGGAGATGGAAGCCCGGTCCTTTGAACGCATGCCCGCGCTGCTCGACCTGAGCACGGTGGCGGAAGACGAGCGGGATAAGACCTGGTCCGGCGCGGCGCTCTCATTGTTCCCCGGCCTGTCGGTCAGCCGCGCGGTGTCGACACCGATGCAGGGCAATATCCGCCATGTCTGGATGGGCACCGGCTCGCTCTGGACGATCCAGTCCTCCCCGGTCGTCGTCAACTATTCGCCCTTCGCGGGCCACGGCGTGACCGATCCCTGCTTCACGCTGGTCATGCAGCTCGAAGGGCTCACCGCACTCGCGCAGAAGGAGCGGCGCTGCACGCTCGGCGCGGGAGACATCTGCCTGCTCGACGAGCGGCTGGCCTTCCGGCTCGAAGGGCATGAGACGAGCCGGCTCGCTTTCCTGCGGATGCCTCGACCCGTCGTGCTCGGCCGCAATCCGCATCTGGAGCATCATACCGCCTCGCTGCTGCACGCGAACGACGCCGGCACCGCATTGCTCGGCGACACGCTCGCCGCGATGCTGGCGACCGCGCCTTACATGCGCGAGGATCGGCGGCTGGCGGCGCTCAGCGCGATCATCCACATGCTCGGCGCGGCGGAGACGCGCGCTTCCGAAGCGGGCGAAGCGCTCCATTGGCGCGTGCGCGCGGCGATCACTTATATCGAGCTCAATTTCGCCCTCGCCGGCCTCAATGCCGAGCAGGTCGCCCAGTCACAGCAGATAAGCCGGCGGCGGCTCGATCAGCTCATGCGCGAAACGGTCGGCACCTCGATCACCGGCCAGATATGGAATCGCCGGCTGGAACAGGCGGCCGCCGACCTGCGCGACCCGCTCCGCGCCTCCTCGACCGCTTCGCAGATCGCCTTCGCCAACGGTTTCGAGGACAGCGCCCACTTCACCCGCGCCTTCAAGCGCCGCTACGGCCAATCCCCCTCGCAATGGCGCAACGCGCAGACGGTATCGACGCACTAGCCTGATCGTCATTCGGCGCCCCCCCCACCCGCGGCCCTTTCCTCCGTCATTCCGGCGAAAGCCGGAAATACACGGATAGCGATCCGATCGCCCCGGATCACCTTCCGCCGTCGTTCAGCCCTTATCTTCCTGATGCCCCTCCTCGCATTCTTCTTCCAGCTTCGTGCGGATGCTCTCGATCTCCCGGTCAGTCTGGTGTTCGAGGCCGATAAACTCGCCCCGCGCGTGGCTGAGCGCGCGGATGATCTCGTCGAGCTTGGTCTGCACCGCGGCGCCGTCGCGATTTTGTGAGTTCTGGATCAGGAAGACCATCAGGAAGGTGACGATCGTCGTCGCCGTGTTCACGATCAACTGCCACGTATCCGAATAGCCGAAGATCGGTCCGCTGATCGCCCAGACGAGTATCAGCGAGACGGCGATCAGGAAGGCGGCGGGCTGCCCGGCGAGGGTGGCGATGCGGCTGGCGATGGCGGTAAAGAGGCGGTCCATTTCCCTGTCACCTGTTTTGCTGTTCGAACAAGGGCTTGACGCGCCTGTGGGGCGCATCGGATGGAGCTTGAACGTTCTTCATCAATGATCGTTGCGGGCGTCAGGCCGGGATGGGATTGCCCTCGCCGCCCACCGGCGCCACCTCGTCGCGCGAATAGGTGCCGACGAGCAGGCCCGCGCCCAGCACCTTGCCCGCCATCGCTTTGACCATGCCCGATCGGCCGGGCGTCTCGCCCGGGTCGGACGCGCCCGACAGCGCGAAGATCTGGAACACATAATCATGGCTGCCATGGCCGCGCGGCGGATCGGGCGGCAGCCAGCCTTCGCCCAGATAGCTGTTGCGCCCGACATCCTGCCCGCCCGGCACGCGCGGGCCGTCGGCGAGGATGGCGCCTTCCTCGATCCGGCGCGTCTCGGGCGGAATATCCCAGACGATCGCATGCACCAGCGGGTTGAGCGCCGGCGCGTCGGGGTCCTCGACGATCAGCGCCAGGCTGCGCGTGCCCGCGGGGACGTCGCCCCAGACGAGCGGCGGCGACACGCCCTCCCCGTCGGCGGTGAAGCGCATGGGCAGCCGCCCCGCATCGGCGAAGGCCGGGCTAGACAGCGGGATCATCGCGGATCGCAGCGCGAGCGCGGGATCGACGATCGCCAGCCGGGAATGGCCGGCGCGGACATTCCGCATCAACGCGCCCAGCCACGCGGGAACATGTTCGAGCATCACCGTCTCCTGAATCCGTTCGAATCCAGACAACCCGTGGGGACCCGCTTATGTCCCCCGCCGCCCGAAAGTTGCGCGATCAGGCGCGCCCGAGCACCCAGTAGCGATCGCCCCGTTCGGCCTCCAGTTTCGCGAGCTGCTCGCGATGGATTTCGCGCACCCGCGCGGGCGTGATCGCGTGCGCCCGGTCGACCTCCTCGATCTTGAGGCTCGTCTTGTCCTCGTAGAGATGCTCGCCGGCGAGGCGCGCCTGATCGTCATAGGGCCAGATGAACGCCTGCCGGCTCGAAACATGATAGAGCGCATCGGGCTTGTCGACGGCATAGCCGATCGCGGCGAGGTCCGATCCCGGCGCAAGCTGGTGGAAGGTGATCTCGTCGCAAACGCCCCAGTCGTTGACGGCCAGCCGATCGTCCGAATGCCACAGCACCGCTTCGCCGACGCTGTTGTAGAAAGCGAGCACCGCCGCCTTGCCGTCCACCACCGTCGGGTTCGCGCCCCACGAGACGCGATAGACCGGATGATCGACCATCATGTCGGGCGCGACGATCTTCTCATAATCGCCCGCGCCCTCCAGATGCACGTGCCGCCAGAAATTGAGCAGGATCGCGCGATGGAGCGGGTTGGTCGTCCGGTCGAGCAGCCGCTGCGTGGGCAGCATGCAATCATAGACGGCCTTTTCGAACGGGTTCATGCCTCTCTCTCCTGTACGCCGGCGTCGGATCGCCGGATTTGTGCCTCGCTTATGCCATGCGCGGGAAGCGGCGACATCGCTCAAAGCGCATCGATTTCACGCAACGCTTATTTGCGAATGGCTCGCAAATAAGTTGACCCCGGCCGCGCGTTGCGCTTTTCTGCGAATCGTTCGCAAGAGAGGAGACGATCGGTGTATGAGTTCCTAGACCGCCCGGTGAGCGCCCTCGGCGCGGGAGGGCGCTTCCTGCTGTGGGCGATGCGCGGCTGGATTCATGCGGTGAGCATCGGCAACTGCCCGCCCGGCATGCTCGCCCCCGCGTTCGCGCGCCATGCGGTGCTGCCCGCTCTGCCGCATCTCCATGCGCTCATGATCGAGCTGAACCACCGCGCGCTCGACAGGATCGCCTTCGCGCCGCTCGCCCATGCGCTGATCGGCGACGATGAGGCGGTGCTGCTCCAGCTCTGCCATGACGCGATCGAGGCGCCGAAACGGGCCGAAGCGACGCTGCGCCTGCTCGTCGAGGAAGAGGCGGCGGACCCCGCCTTCGCGGCGCTGCTGACGATGATCCTGCGCCTGCGCGACGGCGGCCTTCACCGCATGGAACTGGTGCGCGAGGCCCACTGAGCCACACCGCCACCGCCCGGATTTGATCGACGGGCGGGGCTTGGCTAGGCTCGCCCGCAATGACGCGCACGCACGAGCCGGACGGCCGCCTTGTGACGACCGATGTTCCCGCCCGCCTCGACCGGCTGCCGTGGAGCCGGTTTCATTGGCTGGTCGTCGTCGCGCTCGGCATCACCTGGATTCTCGACGGGCTGGAAGTGACGCTGGCGGGATCAGTGGCCGGCGCGCTCCGCGAAAGCCCCGCGCTCGGCTTCTCCGCCGCCGATGTCGGTTTTGCGAACAGCGCCTATCTTGCCGGCGCGGTGGCGGGCGCGCTCTTCTTCGGCTGGCTGACCGATCGGCTGGGGCGCAAGCGGCTCTTCAGCCTCACCTTGCTCCTCTATCTGACGGCGACGGCGGGCACCGCCTTCACCTGGGACCTGCCGAGCTTCGCGCTGATGCGCTTCCTGACGGGCGCGGGGATCGGCGGCGAATATAGCGCGATCAACTCGGCGATTCAGGAGCTGATACCCGCGCGCCGGCGCGGCTGGACCGATCTTGTCATCAACGGCAGCTTCTGGGTCGGCGCGGCGCTGGCGGGCGGCGGCTCGATCCTCCTGCTCGATCCGCGCCTGTTCGCGCCCGATCTCGGCTGGCGCCTGGCTTTCTTCGGCGGCGCGGTGATCGGGCTCGTCATCCTGTTCCTGCGCCGCTTCCTGCCCGAAAGCCCGCGCTGGCTCGTCACCCATGGCCGGCCCGAGGAGGCCGACGCGATCGTGACGGCGATCGAGGCGCGCCTCGTCCGGCAGGGCCACACGCTCGAACCCGTGACCCGGACCGCGCGGCTGCGCGCGCGGCGGGCGACGCCGCTCAACGCGGTGTTCCACACCATCTTTCGCGTCTATCCGCGCCGCGCCGCGCTCGGCCTTTGCCTGATGGCGGCGCAGGCTTTCTTCTACAACGCCATCTTCTTCACCTACGCGATGATGCTGACCGACTTTTACGGCGTCCCGGCCGAGGGCGTAGGCTGGTATGTGCTGCCCTTCGCGCTCGGCAATGTGCTCGGCCCGCTATTGCTCGGCCGCCTGTTTGACACGGTCGGGCGGCGGCCGATGATCGTCCTCACCTATGGCGTCTCGGCCGCGCTGCTGACGATCACCGGGCTGCTGTTCCGCGAGGGCCTGCTCGACGCGACGACGCAGACCCTGTGCTGGAGCGGCACCTTCTTCTTCGCCTCCGCCGCCGCTTCGGCCGCCTATCTGACGGTCGCCGAATGTTTCCCGCTGGAGATCAGGGCGCTGACGATCGCGATCTTCTATGCGCTGGGCACGGGGCTGGGCGGCGTGGTCGCGCCCTGGCTGTTCGGCCTGCTGATCGAAAGCGGATCGCGCGATCAGGTCCTCGCCGGCTATCTGCTCGCCTCGGCGCTGATGGCGCTGGCGGCGGTGGCGGCGTGGCGCTTCGGCATAGCCAGCGAGCGCCAGCCGCTCGAAAGCGTCGCGCGGCCGCTGTCCTGGGAGTGAGCGACTATTCCGCCGCGCGCGCCGCGTCCGCCTCGATGAAGCGGCCGGCGATCCAGAACATCAGCCCGCCCATCGTCGCGGTGAAGGCGATGATGAGCAGCGAATAGCGTATCGCCGTATCGCCCAGCGTCGGCGCCAGCCAGTCATTCGCCATGCCGACGAGCAGCGGCCCCGCCGCCTGCCCCAGCAATGCCGAGCAGAAGAGCAGCACCGACACCGCCACCGCCCGCATCCTGACGCGCGCGACGCTCATCACCGCCGCGAAGATCGGCCCTTGATGCACCAGCGTCAGGAAGCTGCTCGCGGCGAAGGCGGCCAGCCAGACCGGCTTGGCGTCCACCAGCAGGAAGACCAGCTCGACCGGCCCGGTGAGCAGGCAGGCGATGGCCGGCAGGCTGATCCGCCAATGCGCCGCGCGCCGGCCGAGGCGGTCGATCGCCAGCCCGCCGAGTATGACGCCCGCCGCGCCGAAAATGCCGCGCATCGGCCCGACGACCGAGGCGACCTCGGCGATGTTCAGCCCATGCACCCGTTCGAGAAAGCTCGGGATCCACACCCCCGCCGCGAACACGTTGAGGCCCATGAAGGTGGCGCCCGCCACCATCGCCAGATAAGCGCGCGATCGCAGCAGGAACGCCAGGGTTTCCCCCAGCCCCGCCCGTTCGGCATGGGCCGACCCGCGCCGTTCGGCCGCGCCGCGCTTCGGCTCGCGCACGGTGATGACGAAGAGCAGCGCCAGCGCGACGCCCGGCAGGCCGGCGACGAAAAACATCTGCCGCCAGCCGTAAGCCTGGCCGATCCAGCCGAGCGCGGGGAAGAAGAGGATGCCAGAGATCGAGACGGCGGTGCCGAAGATCGACAGCGCAAGCGGCCGCCGCTCGATCCGGAACAGGTCCGATATCATCGAGTTGGAGGGCGCCAGCCCGCTCGCCTCGCCCGCGCCCATCAGGAACCGGGCGAGCGCGAGTTGCCAGATATTGCTCACCCAGCCCGTCGCCATCGTCATCAGGCTCCAGAAGGCGAAGCCGATCGCGATGATGTTGCGCCGGCTCCAGCGATCCGCCGCCCATGCGATCGGCACGCCGAGGATCGAATAGAAGAGCAGGAAAGCGAGCCCCGAGACAAGGCCCAGCGCGGTATCGGAGACATGCATCTCCGCCTTGATCGCGGGCAGCGCGAGGCCGAGCAGCGAGCGGTCGAGATAGTTGCAGGCGGAGATCAGCGTCAGGAAGCCGAGGCTGTAGGAGGCGGCGACCGTCCAGTCGCGCGAAGGGGCCGGCGCGGCGGCCGCCTCGATTTCGGACACGCTCGCCATTCCCCTCCGCCTCTTCAGTCTTGTGCGCCGATCAGCGCGGCAGATCCTTCACGCCCAAAGGCCGCTCGCCCATCACGGTCGTCCGAATCAGGTGCCGTCGCTCATATTGGAAATCATGGATGCCCCGGTGCAACAGGAAACGGTTGTCCCAGACGATCAGCGTATCCTTCTTCCATTTCACCCGGCAATGATAATGGAGATGCTGGGCAAGGCTCTGAAGATAGTTGAGCAGGGCGCGGCTTTCCGCCTCGTTCCAGCCGACGAAGCGCTTGAAATACGCGGTGGTGGCGAACAGCGCCTTGCGCCCCGTCACCGGATGGACGCGCACCGCCGGATGGATATTCTCCAGCTCTTCTTCCTTGAAGCTGTGCCCGTCGCGCAGCCGGAGCCGCTTTTCGGGCGGAAGCTTCTCATTCCTCGACCAGATATCCTTGCCCGAATAGACGACCTGAAGCCCGTCGAGCAGTTCCTTCATCCCGTCCGACAGGCCCTCATAGACAAGATAGGCGTTCGAAAAGGCGGTATCGCCGCCATAATGCGGCACATCCAATGCCCGCATCACCACGCAGAGCGGCGGCCGCTCCAGAAACGGGCTGTCGGTGTGGAAATGCTCGAACGAGGGCACGACATTTTCGGGCTCGTGCGCCTCGCGGCGAACCTCCTGCATGTCCTGATGCTCGCCATAGGTCGGCGCCTGCGGCAATTCGGTGATCGGGCCGAAATACCGCGAAAAGGCCTTGTGCTGTTCGGGCGTGAGCTTCTGGTCGCGAAACAGGATCACCAGGAAATGCTCGAACGCCTTCATCACCTCGGCGAGCGTTTCCTCGTCGAGCGGCTGCGAAAGGTCGACGCCCGTGATCTCGCATCCGCAGGCGCCCGAGATCGGCTCGACGCCGATGCGGCGGAAAACCGGCATCGGCCGGCCCGCGACGATCACACCCTGGGAGTCCGTTTCGCTTTCCGGCGGCCGAACGATCGTGGCCATGCTCGCTCTCCTTGCGTTGCTGGGAATGGCGCGCGCCACTCCGGATCGCGGGAGAGGCTATCGTACCGGGCCGCCGAGTCAATCCACTTTCCGAATTACGGAAACATAATTCCGAAATACGGAATCACCCCACCACCATCTGCTGATGGCCCAGCGCATCGCCCAGCCGGGCCGCCGCGTCGCGCACGTCGCGGCCGAGCGCGTCGAGGTCGAGCCGGTCGGATCGTTGCGCCGGCATCGTGACGCCCAGCGATCCGACGACATGATGGCCCGTGCCGAAGACGGGGGCGGCCAAGCCGGCAAGGTCCGCCTCCTCGCTGCGATAGGAGGAGAGGCCGCACAGGCGTATCCTTTCCAGCTCTGCGTCCAGTTCCTCGGTATGCAGCACGCGCCGCCCGGTGATCGGCCCCTTGCCGCTCGACGTGGAGGCGGCGGCGACATCGTCGGGCGGCAGATGCGCGAGGATCGAGCGGCCGAGCGAGCCCCAGAGCAGCGACAATTCGGTGAAGGGCTCGATCACATGGCGCAGCGGGTGCGGCGTCTCGATCATCTCCACCACCTGTGCGCTATGCTCGACGGGGCGATAGAGGCAGAATATCGCGGTTTCCTGCCATTTTTCCCACAATTCGCGCAGGAACGGCCGCGCCGCGACATTATAGTCGATCTGCCGCAGCACCATTGAGGCGAGGCGGAACAGCTCGCGCCCCGGCCGGTAGGCGCTCCCCTGCCCGCGCTCGACAAGGCCGCCGCGCAGCAAGGGCTGCAACAGGCGATGCATGCTGCTCGGCGGCAGGCCCGCCTTGTTCGCCAGTTCGGAAAGGGTGAAGCTGCTCCCGCTTTCGGCGACGAGTTTCAGCACGGCGATCGTGCGCGCGCCCGAACCGCGCTCCTTGCCCTCAGACACATCCGCCTCGCTCTTTCGGGAATGTCGCCGCCTCATAGAAGGCAAAGGCGATCCCGACAATTATCGTGCTCATCCGTCCCACGGCGCCGGCGAGGCATAGAGGCCGCGCAGATAGGCGACGAACGCCGGCACCGCCGGCGGCACGATCGCGGCGCGGGGATAGACCGCATGGATGCCGACGTCCGCCGCGCCCTCATGGTCGGGCAGCACGCACACCAGCCGGCCCTCGGCCATCTCCTGCCAGACGTCCCACAGCGAACGCAGCGCGATGCCGACGCCGGCCAGCGTCAGTTCGCGCACCACCTCGCTCGAATTGGTGCGGACATGGCTTCGCCCCTGGACGGTGATCGGGCCGCCCGGCCCGTCGAGACGCCAGGGCAGTTGTCCGGTCGCCGCCAGCAGCCGCTCGCGTCCCAGGTCCTTGATCCTGGCCGGCGTGCCGTGCCGCGCGAGATAGGCGGGCGCGGCGCAGAGTATCCGCCGGTTGCTGCCGAGGCGATGGCCGACGAGCCCCGGCCCGATCCGCGCCGCGATGCGGATCGCCACGTCGATGCGGTCCTCGACGAGGTCGACGAAGCCGTCGCTCAGGTCGATCTCCAGTTCGATGCCGGGATAGGCGTCCAGAAACCCCTTGATCGCCGGCGCGACGTGCAGCCGCCCGAAGGAGGTCGGCGCCGAGACGCGGAGCAGCCCGGCGGGCGCGCCCTGTTTGCGGCCGACGCGCGCCTCGGCGGCCTCGACGGCGGCAAGGATGGCGAGCACGTCGCGGTGGAACTGCTCCCCGTCGGCGGTCAGCGCCAGCCGGCGTGTCGTGCGGTTGACGAGCCGCGTGCCGAGCCGCGCCTCCAGCCGCGCAAGACGCTTCGACACCATCGCGGGGGACAGGCCGACGGCGCGGCCCGCCGCCGACAGGCTGCCGCCCTCGACGATGCGCGCGAACAGCCCATAATCGCCATCCATTTCCATTCGTTCTCTCAGTGAAAAGCTGCTTTGACTTTCGATCGTCTACCGCATGGGTGAGGCATCCGCTACAGCACTCCTGACTCTCTTGAACTCACACCGGAGAACCCTGCATGAGCCGCATCACCCTCGACCAGGCGAACCAGATCATCGCCGCCGCCTTCACCAGGGGCGCGGAGCTGGGCCTGAAGCCGCTCAGCATCGCCGTGCTCGACGCCGGCAGCCATCTGATCGCCTTCGCACGCGCGGACGGCGCCTCGACCCTCCGCCATCAGATCGCCACCGGCAAGGCGGCCGGCGCGCTGGCGCTCGGCGTTTCGAGCCGCAAGATCGGCGACATGGCGGCCGAGCGGCCGACCTTCATCGCCTCGCTCGGTCCGATCGCAACAGGCGGCCTCGTTCCGGCCGCGGGCGGCGTGATCGTCGTCGACGCCGCCGGCCAGCCGATCGGCGCGGTCGGCGTCACCGGCGACACGTCGGACAATGACGAGGCCTGCGCGCTCGCCGGCATCGCCGCCGCCGGCCTCACCCCGCAGGCTTGAAGGGAGAATCGATGATGGCGACGCGGATCGACAAGACCGGCCTTCAGGTCGCGGACGAACTGGTGCGCTTCGTGGAGGAGCGCGCCTTGCCGGGCACCGGCCTTTCTGCCGATGCCTTCTGGCAGGGCATGGCCGCCGTCTATGCACGCTTCGCCCCCGAAAATGCGGCGCTGCTCACCAAACGCGATACGATCCAGGCCGAGATCGACGCCTGGCACGAGAAGCGCGCCGGAACGCCGATCGACAGCGAGGCCTATCAGGCCTTCCTGCGCGAGGTCGGCTATCTCGTCGACGAGCCCGCGCCCTTCATGATCGCGCCCACCAATGTCGATCCCGAACTGGCGACGCTGGCCGGCCCACAGCTCGTCGTGCCCGTCCTCAACGCGCGCTTCCTGCTGAACGCTGCCAATGCCCGCTGGGGCAGCCTGTATGACGCGCTTTACGGCACCGATGCGATCCCCGGCACGCCCAAAGGCAGCGGCTACGATCCCGAACGCGGCGCGAAGGTGATCGCCTGGGCCAAGGACTTCCTCGACAAGGCGGTGCCGCTCAGGAACGGCTCCTGGACGGAGTGGACGGGCGGCCTGCCCCCACTCGCTGATCCGGCGGCACTGGCGGGCTTTACCGGCGACAGGGACGCCCCAGCCTCGATCCTGCTCCGCCACCACGGCCTGCACATCGAATTGGTGATCGACCGGGCGCACCCGATCGGCAAGGCCGATCCGGCGGGCCTCGCCGATGTGATCCTCGAATCCGCGCTGTCGACGATCGTGGACCTTGAGGATTCGGTGGCGGCGGTCGATGCGGCGGACAAGGTCGCCGCTTATGCCAACTGGCTAGGCCTGATGCAGGGCGACCTTGTCGCCACGTTCGAGAAGAACGGCAGGACGATGACCCGCAAGCTGGCGGACGATCGCGTCTATACCGCGCCCGACGGCTCCACGCTGACATTGCCCGGACGCAGCCTGCTGTTCGTGCGCAATGTCGGTCATCTGATGACGACGCCCGCCATCCTCCTGCCCGATGGCAGCGAGGCGCCCGAAGGCATATTGGACGGCATCCTCACCAGCCTGATCGCGATTCACGATCTGCGCCGCCGGGGCCGTTTCGTGAACAGCCGCGCCGGATCGATCTACATCGTCAAGCCGAAGATGCACGGGCCGGAGGAAGCGGCCTTCACCAACCGGCTGTTCGACGCGATCGAGGATATGCTCGGCCTCGCGCGCCACACGATCAAGGTAGGCGTGATGGACGAGGAACGGCGCACGTCGGCCAATCTCGCCGCCTGCATCGCGGCGGTTAAGGATCGCATCGTCTTCATCAACACCGGCTTCCTCGATCGCACCGGCGATGAGATCCACACGTCGATGCGCGCCGGCCCGCTGATCCGCAAGGGCGACATGAAGAATGCCGACTGGATCAAGGCCTATGAGGATCGCAACGTCCAGATCGGCCTTGCCTGCGGTCTGTCGGGCAAGGCGCAGATCGGCAAGGGCATGTGGGCCGCGCCCGATCGCATGGCCGATATGCTGGAACAGAAGATTGGCCATCCTCGCTCGGGCGCCAATACGGCATGGGTGCCCTCCCCCACGGCGGCGACGCTGCACGCGACCCATTATCACGCGGTCGACGTTCAGGCGCGGCAAGCCGAGCGCCGCAGCGAGCCGGTCGCGCCGCTCTCGGCCTTGCTGACCGTCCCGCTCGCGCGCGGCGTCAACTGGTCCGCCGACGAGATACGCGACGAGCTGGACAATAATGCGCAGGGCATATTGGGTTATGTCGTGCGCTGGATCGATCAGGGGATAGGCTGCTCCAAGGTGCCCGACATCCACGATGTCGGCCTGATGGAGGACCGCGCGACGTTGCGCATCTCATCGCAGCACATGGCGAACTGGCTGCTCCACGGCGTCTGCTCCGCCGAAGAGGTGGAGGCAGCGCTCCGCCGGATGGCGGCTAAGGTCGACGGGCAGAATGCGGGCGACCCTCTCTACCGGCCGATGGCGGGGCACGAGACGAAGAGCATCGCCTTCAGGGCCGCCCGCGCGCTGGTGTTCGAAGGGGTCGAGCAGCCCAACGGCTATACCGAGCCGCTGCTGCATAGCTTCCGGGCCGAGGTGAAGGCCGGGGCGGAGTGACGCCCCGGTCCGGATCGCCTCAGGCCCGCTTTCTCGCATAATCGATCGCCGCCTCGCCCGTTTCGTGGACGCGATCCATGTAGCGGGCGCGGTCGTGAAAGGAGGCGGGGAGCGGCCGGCCGTCGGGCACGTTCAGCCAGAGACGCAACAACAGCCGCTTCGCGCCCGGCGCGTCGGTGAACGCCGTGCGCGAATGGAGCGCGGTGAAATTGTGCCAGAAGAGCATCTCGCCGGGTTCGAGCATGAAATCGGCGCGCAGATCGGGGTCACCGGCCATCTCGCTCAGATAGCGCATCGCCTCTTCCAACGCTTCGGGCATCGCCTCGCCCCGCTGCTTGGCGGCGTTCACCATGAAGCCCCGGTGATAATAGCAGCTTACCTTGCCGTCGACGCAGCCGAAGATCGGCACCTTTTCCTCCGAAACGATGCCGCCCGATTCATGATAATAGCCCTCATAGAGCGGGGGCAATAATTCGGGCCGGGTGGCGCGTATCCGCTCATGCAGGGCGAGGCTGCTGACGATCCCGCTTTCGCCGCCCGACTGCGCCTTGGTGACGGCGGCGAGCGATAGCAATTCGTGGAAATCGGTGTGCGAGGACAGTTCGATGTCCATCAGATAGCCGCGCCCGGTTGGATTCTCCTCCTCCTTCTGGACGTAACCGATCTTGTCGCGCCGATAGCTCTGCACCGCGCCATTGCCGAGATGCGTGCCGAGCCCCCAATAGAGCCGCTTATAATCTTCGAGGCCCAGCCGTGCGACGTCCGCGCCCGCGAGGATCACCGCCCCGCGTCCTTTGAGCAGGGTTTTACGCACCTCGGCCATCATCGCGTTGACGACAGGATGATCGAACCCGGCGCGCGTGATCGTATCCGCCGCCCTGTTCCGGTTGGCGGCGATCACCTCGTCAAGGGCGGCAAGCTCCTCGGCGGAGAAGCGGCGGACCAGCCCCTCTTTCCCGCCGATTTCCTTGCTCGTCCAGGCGGCGGGATCGTTCGAGGCATCACAGATAGTCGTCATTCTGTCTCTCCGGTGGGCCGCGATGCGGCCTTATTTCACTTGTGGTTGAGCGCCCAGACATAAGCGGACACCGCCTGAACGTCGGCATCGGACAGCGCCGCGCCGCCCAGCGGGGGCATCGCGCCGGTGGACTGCTTGGGATTGGCGACGCCCTCCTTCACCACCTTGGCGATCGATGCGACCGATCCGTCACCCCAGAGCCAGTGGCTGGTGACAAGCCCCCGGCCTACCGAGCTGCCGCGCCCGTCCGCCCCGTGGCACCCGCTGCACGTGCCACCGCGCTCCTCGCCATGATAGATGCGGTCGCCGAGCGCCACCTGCTCCTTGGTGAACCCCGGCGGCGGGGTGAGCGCCACCGGCTTGCGGCCAGCGTCGGGATGCGTGCCTTCAGGCGGCTGCGCGGGTTTCGCGGCCGCCTCCCCCGTCTTCGCCGGCGGCGCGGCGGTCAGCGCCGCATCGGCCGCGCCTTTATAGGTCACGCGCCAGATGCGGCCGTGCACATCATCCGAGATATAGAGCGCACCGTCAGGTCCCATGGCGAGACCCGAGGGACGGAACTGCGCCTGTCCCGGGTCCTTGACCGCGCCCGCGAAGCCATCGGCGAACAGGATATACCGGCCCGACGCCTGCCCGTCGGCGAGTGGCTGGAACACGACGTTATAGCCGTCCTGCGGTGCGGGCGCGCGATTCCACGAGCCATGGAAAGCGATGAACGCGCCGCCCCTATAGGCATTGGGGAAGCTCTGGCCGCCATAAATCAGCAAACCGTTCGGCGCCCAGTGCGCCGGGAAGGCCGCTACGGGCCCCTTCTTGTCGGCGCACTGGCCCACTTTCTTGCCGTCGCCACCATATTCGGGGGCGAGCACCAGCTTCTTCTGGAAGCCATCATAATAGCAATAGGGCCAGCCGAAATCGTCGCCCTTGGAAACCTGTAACAGTTCCTCGGCGGGCAGCTCGGGCCCCTGCTCCGGCCGGTAGAGGCTCGGCCAGTTCTGCGAGAGCTGGTCGCGTCCATGCTGGGTGGCGAACAGCCGCCCGGCGCTGTCGAAGGCCTGCCCGCCCGAATTGCGGATGCCGGTGGCATAGCGCTCGGCCGGAGAGAAATGCTGGTCGGCTTTGTTGGCGTCATACAGCCAGATGCCGGCGCGCGTCTCCAACTGGGTGCAGGGCTCATGCCCCGGCGAGTTGGGCATCCGGTTCTTCAGCTCGCACGCATTGGAGGGCGAGCCCGAATTGACGAAAAGCTGGCCCGTCTGGTCGATCACGAAGGGATGCATCGGGTGATCGCCGGTCAGCGGCATGCCCGACAGGATGGTCGTCGCCGGTCCGCTCGGCACCGGCGAGCCGGGGGTCAGCGCGAAACGGATGATGCGATCGTTCATCTCGGCATAGAGCGCGCCCTTGTAGAGCGCGATGCCGGTGCCGCCGGCCGATCCCTGCTCGGGCGTATCGCCGAAGCGATGCACATCGTCCGCCACCCCGTCGCCATTGGTGTCACGGAGCGCGATCAGGAAACCGCCTTTGGGTGGCGGGCTGTTGCGATAATAGCGTCCGCTCCACGTATTCACGTACAGCGTGCCATCGGCCGCCACCGCCATGTGGCGCGCATGGCCGAGATTGTCGGCGAAGATCGTCGCGCAGAAGCCCGGCGGCAGACTCAACCCGCCATTGCCCGGTGCGCAGACCTGTTCCGTCTTCGCTGCCTCCTTAGGCGAGGAGGCAGAGCCGCACGACATGCCGGTCACGCTGATCGCGAACAGCAGCGCCGCCGTACTGGCGGTAAGGGCGGCGCGCCTCATGCTATTATTGTCCATCGCCGATGGCCTCCTTATCATTTGACCGGCACCGCCAGGATACGGAATGGCAGTTCGGGCGTCTGGCCGCGTTTGGCGGGATCGAAAACGTAGGAAAGCTGCCCCTGGACGAACCAGGCGACGCCATCGCGCACGTCAACCCCGGTCGGGCCGGCGAGACCGGACCGCAAGGGTTCGATCAGCGCCTTGTCGCCCTCGATCGTGACCCGGTCGATCCGGCCCGCGCCCTCCACCAGCGCGAAGCTGTTGCCCGCGATCGGGCGCAGCGCGTCCGCCTGCTGCAACGGACGCGATGTCTCCAGCTTCGTCACCGCGCCTGCGCGGCCGTCCTTCACCCCGATCCGGAACATCTCGCCCGGCACGAAGGTGGTGACATAGAGATTGCCGTCGCCGCCGAACGCGATGCCGTCGAGGCCGCCGCCCTTGCCTGGCTGGAAGCGTGGATCGGTCAGCCAGACATCGAGCGTGCTGCCGCCGGGGCTGAGCCGCAATATCTGCGGCGCGCTGGTGTTGGCGACGTAGACGGTGCCGTCCTTCGCAACCGCCATGTCGTTGCAGAGCGTCGCCTCGCCCGGCAGGCGGGCGCTCACCCTGCCCTTGCCCGTCTTTAGGTCGAAGCCTTTCAGCCAGCTTCCGCTCTGCTTGCCCGGCCCCGCGACGCCCATCGCGGAAATATCGTTCGAGCAGACCCAGAGCAGGCCATGCGCCGGATCGGCGAGCACTCCGAAGATCGATCGCGTGCCATACGCGCCCGGCGCGATCCACTGGCGCGTTTTGCCGTTCGTTTCGATTTGCAGCACCCCGCCATTGATGCTTCCGACATAGAAACGGCCGTCGGCGCCGATCGACAGGCTTTCGGGAAACACCGCCTTGCCTGGCAATGGGATGTCAGCAGGGGCCGCCGCGACCCCGCTCGCCGCCATGCACAGTCCGAGTCCTACGCCCGCCGTGCGTAGGACACGCCTCATCCGGTCCGCCTTTCTTATCACGTTCACCACTCTCCGTCCTGCTTTACCCCCGCCATGACAGGGTAACGCCCGAGAAGCCATGGCTATACATGCTTTTATTGAGTAGCAAGCTACCCATTGTCGTACACCCTTTGACGTGGCATGGATGTTGGACGATTTGTCCGGTGAGTCCATGGGCGACATGGGCTTGAGTCCTTTTTTCGCACCGAAACCATAAAGAAAGAGAGAATGACAAAGCCCCGCATCCTGCTCACCCGTCGCTGGCCCGAGGCGGCCGAGACACGGCTCGCCCAGCGTTATGATGTCGTGCGCAACGAAAGCGACACGCCGCTCGACCAGGCGGCCCTGGCCGCGGCGATGGCCGACTTCGACGCGCTCTGCCCCACCGTCACCGACAGGATCGACGCCGCCGTCATCGGCCGGCCGGGCCGGGTGAAGATCATCGGCAATTATGGCGTCGGCTATAATCATATCGATGTCGATGCGGCGAAGCAGGCCGGCGTCGTCGTCACCAACACGCCGGGCGTGTTGACCGACGCGACCGCCGATATCGCGCTGACCCTGCTGCTGATGGCCGCGCGCCGGGCGGGCGAGGGTGAGCGCCTGGCGCGCGCGGGACGCTGGGACGGTTGGGCGCCGACACAGTTGATGGGCCAGTCGCTCGCAGGCAAGACACTCGGCCTGATCGGCTTCGGCCGGATCGCGCGGGCGACCGCCGCACGCGCGGCGCACGGCTTCGGCATGAAGATCCTGTACAGCGCGCCGCGTCGGCAGGCGGCCGGGCATGAGCAGGCGGTCGGCGCGACCTTCGTCGAGTCGGTCGATCAGTTGTTGCCACAGGTGGATTTCCTGTCGCTCCACTGTCCCGGCGGCGCGGAAACGTATCACCTGATCGATGCCCGCCGGCTCGGACTGCTCCGGCCGACGGCGGTGATCATCAACACCGCGCGCGGCACCGTGATCGACGAGGCGGCGCTGGCGAAGGCGCTGGCCGAGGGACGGATCGCCGCCGCCGGGCTCGACGTCTATGAGCAGGAACCGGTCATCCACCCCGCCCTGCGTGATCTGGAGAATGTCACGTTGTTGCCGCATCTCGGCAGCGCGACTATCGAGACGCGGGTGGCGATGGGCATGCGCGTCGCTGATAATCTCGATGCCTTTTTCGAGGGCCACGCGCCGGAGGACAGGGTCGCGTGAGCGACGCGCGGCTCGACGCGCTGGCCGCCGAAATGCGGCTGCCCGTCCCCTTCCCCTCGCTTCCCGCCTATCGCGCGATCGCAGCCGAGGTGGCGCACCGCGCGCGGGCGGCGGGCGGGCCGATCCTCGTCGGCCTCTGCGGCTCGCAAGGCAGCGGCAAATCGACGATGGCGGCCTTCCTCGCCGCCCTGCTCGACGGGGAAGGATTGCCGACGGCGGTGCTGTCGCTCGACGATCTCTATCTCGATCCAGAAGCGCGGCCGACCGACATTCACCCGCTGTTCGCGACACGCGGCGTGCCGGGAACACACGACGTTGCGCTCGGCATGACGACGATCGACCGGCTGTTCGCCGCCGCGCCGGGCGAGACGGTGCCGATCCCGCGCTTCGACAAGGCCCGCGATCGTCGCGCGCCGGAGGGGGAGTGGGATCGGTTCACCGGTGGCGCGCGGGTCGTCCTGCTCGAAGGCTGGTGCGTCGGCGCGCCGCCGCAGCCGGCCGACGCGCTCACCCGCGCCGTCAACACGATTGAGGTCGAGGAAGATAGCGACGGCCGTTGGCGCGCTCATGTGAACGCGCGGCTCGCCGAGGATTATCACGCGCTGTTCGGCCGGATCGCCTTGCTCGTCTATCTGCGCGCGCCCGGCTTCGATTGCGTGTTCCAATGGCGGCGGCGGCAGGAGGAGAAACTGCGCGCCCGCGTCGGCGACACGGCTGAAGGGCTTATGGACGACGCCGCGCTGCGCCGCTTCATCATGCATTATGAACGGCTGACGCGGCACCTGCTCGACGTCCTCCCCACGCGCGCCGACATTCTCGTTTCGCTCGATCCCACGCAACGTATCGTCTCGACGTTGACGAACGCCCGAACCTCCGAAGGAGAGGAATAATCCCATGCAGACCAAGCTTATCTCATGCGACGATCATATCGATCTCAATCAGCTTCCCGCCGATCTGTGGACCTCGCGCGTGCCGGCCGAATATCGCGAGCGCGCGCCGCATGTCGAAGAACGCGGCGGCCGCATGGTGTGGGTCTGCGAAGGCGAGGTATGGGGAAGCTGGTCCGGCCGCCCCGCCGATCCGGCCAGGCCCAAGGCGCCGCCGCCGCTCTACACCGCCTTCATCCGCGCCGGAATCGACAATGAGGGGCAGCGCCGCCCCGCGGTGCCCGAGCTTCGGCTGGAGGATATGGACCGTGACGGCGTCTATGCCCATGTGATGTTCGGCCCCGTCACCTCGATCAAGAGCGACGATCCGGATTTCCGCGACGCCTGCTATCGCGCCTATAATGACTGGCTGGCCGAATTCTGCTCGGTCGCGCCCGACCGGCTGATCGGCGTCGCCATGCTGCCCGAATTTCCCGAAGGCGCGGAAAAGGAGCTGCGCCGCATCGCCAGGATGGGCGTGTTTCGCCAGGCGAACCTGCAGATCGCGAGCGCCGAGCCGCGCCTGCACGACAAGCGCTGGGAGCCCTTCTGGAACGCGCTGGAGGAGACGGGAATCATCCTGTCCTTCCATGTGACGGTCTTCGCGCCGCGCGCCGACGATCCCGCCACGGGCACGCCGGGCGGCACCTTCGCCGCCACCAAGGCCTTCGTCGAACAGTTCCTTGATCCGTTCATCGACCTGTTCGCCTGGGGCATCCTCGAACGGCACCCGAAGATGAAGCTCGTGATGGCCGAGAGCGGCATGGGCTGGCTGCCCTGGGTGGTGCAGGAGCTGGACTATCGCCACTGGCGGCTGTGGGAGGCGAAGGAGTTCTGGGAATCGAAGGGTGGCATCCCGCTGAAGATGAAGCCGAGCGAGCTTTTCAAGCGGCAGATCTACGTGACCTTCCAGCAGGATCATGTCGCCATGTCTCTGCTGTCCTTCTACGGCGAGAACAACGTGCTCTGGGCGTCCGATTATCCGCACCCCGACAGCATCTGGCCGAACAGCCACGCCACGATCGCCGAGCAGATGGGGCAATTCTCTCCCGAGCTTCGGGACAAGATCACCTCGGGCAACGCCGCCAAGCTCTACGGCCTCTCGGTGTAATCCTTGCATTGACGAACGACTGCCGGCCTGCGCAAGTCTGACCCGCATCATCAAGCGGGAAAGGCAAGGCATGGGTTCTCTCGACGGCGAAATCGCATTGGTCACGGGCGCGGGGCGCGGCTTCGGACGGGCGATCGCCACAAGGTTGGCGGCCGAGGGCGCGGCGGTTGCGATCATGGCGCGCAACAAGGCCGAGATCGACGAGGTCGCCGCCGGGATCGAGGCGGACGGCGGCAAGGCCATCGCCATCGTCGGCGACGTGACCGACGCCGCCGACGTCGATCGCGCCGTCACCGCCGTCGAGCGGCGCTTCGGCCCGCTCAGCCTGTTCGTGAACAATGCCGGGCTCGGCGGCCCTTATGGCCCGATGTGGGAGGTGGACGTCGAGCGGTGGTGGGCCGCGCAGGCGGTGCATATCCGCGCGCCGATGCTGTTCCTGCGCCGCATCCTGCCGGGCATGGTGGAGCGCGATAAGGGGCGGATCATCATCGTCTCGGCGGTCGCCAGCCGCCTCGTCGCGCCGCATCTCAGCGCCTATTGCACCGGCAAGATCGCCCAGACGCGGATCGTTGCCGAGGCTGCGGCGGAGCTGAAGGACAAGGCGGTGAAGATCTTCGCGATCGACCCCGGCTTCGTCTTCACCGATCTCGCGCGCGAGACGATGATGGCTCCCGAGGCGCGCCAGTGGCTGCCCGATATGGTGGGCCGCCTCGAAACGATGGCGGACAAGCCCGACAACGATGCGGACCTCGGGCGCTGCGCGCAACGCTGCGTCGATCTTTTCTCCGGCCGCTTTGATGCGCTGAGCGGTCGTTATATGGAATTGCCCGACGATCTCGACGCCATGGTACGCGAGGCGGAACAGGAGAAAGCGGCGTGAGCGATGCCGATCGGCTGGCCGCGATCGAGGCGAAGCTGGAGGCGCTGACCCACGAGGTCGGTCGGCATGACGACGTGCTGGCGGTGCGCAACCTCCAGTTCGCCTACGGCTATTTCATGGACAAATGCCTGTTCGACGAGATCGTCGACCTGTTCGCCGATGATGCCGAACTGCATTTCATGGGCGGCGTCTTTCACGGCAAGGCGGGCGCGCGGCGGCTCTACGGCGGCGCGAGCGGCATGAACGGCCCCGCGCACGGCATGCTGTTCGAACATATCATCGCGCAGGATATCGTCCATGTCGCGGCCGATCGGAAGACCGCCGAGGGGCGCTTCCGCTGCTTCATGCAGGGCGGCGTCCATCGTAGCAAGACGGATGCCCCGCCCTCGATCCCGCCGCAATTCCTGGAAGCCGGCATCTACGAGAACAGCTTCGTGCGAGAGGACGGCGTGTGGAAGATCAGCCGTTTCCGCTATCGCGTCGTCTATCAATGCCGTTTCGAGGAAGGCTGGGCGAACGCCCCCGAAGAGCCGCTGATGGTGAGCGAGCATCGCGCCACCTGGCCGGACAATCCGTCGGGGCCCGACCGGATCGAGCCGTCGCCGCCGCGCTGGCCCAAGGCGGTGGTGATGCCCTTCCATTATACGCATCCGGTGACGGGCAAGCCGATCGCCGTGCCCGAGCCGCGCTAGACGGCGATGTACCGGGACTTCGCCGCCGGGATCGAATCCGAAAGGCTCCACGAAGCCCTTTATGCGGGCGCGATCGGCCGTTTCCGCGCTCTGCCGGAGATGGCGGCGATCGTCGCCTGGACGCGCGCCTTTCTGGAGGAGCGGTTCGCGCCATACCTTCCGGTCGAAAGCCACCGCCATTTCGCGCCCGCCGCGCTGGCCGAGAAGATCGCCGTCACGCAACGCGATTACAGCCGGGCGAACGAAGCGAAACGCCTCTGGCGCACCTTGTTCGAGGCGATCGGCCTCGATCCGATGGCGGTCGCGCGCGACCGGCTGCTGGTGCGTTTCCAGCCGCCGCGCGGCGACCGGCCGCAACCGTGGCATCGCAGCACCGCCACGGTGGGCTTCCACCGCGACAGCTGGGGCACCAACCTCTATGCGCAGGTGAACTGGTGGGCGCCGGTCTATCCGATCAGCGCCGGGCGCACCTTCGCCTTCTTTCCCCATCTGTGGGACAGGCCGATCGCCAACAGCAGCGCCGATTTCGACATGGCCGAGGTGATGCGGCGCGTGCGCGAGGAACCCGGCACGCTGAAGCCCGGCGCGATGGTGCCCCGGCTGATGGAGGACATCGACCCCGCCGAGGGCGTGCCGGTCACGATCGCGCCGGGCGAGATCATCGCCTTCTCCGCCCAGCACGCCCATGCCGGCGTGCCGAACCATACGAACCTCACCCGCATCTCGCTGGAGACGCGCACGCTGGTAATCGCCGATCATCTCGCCCGGCGCGGAGCACCCAATATCGACGGCCGCGCGCATTGGATGGCGCCCGGCCTGTTTCGTCGGCTGGCCGACGGCACACCACTCCTCGACCTCCTGACCTGCCCCGCGCTCACCCCCTTCGAGGGGCCGTGGCCCGCCGATTCGGTGCAGGTCGAGCAGCGAGGGGGCCGATAGAGGTCGCCCGTCTCACAGAGACTCGCCGCCCATGGACTCTGGCTTTCGCCGGAGTGAGTGCAGGACCACGCCCTAGGACAGGACGCAGACGGTCTTTCCGGCATAATCCGCGTCGTCCGGGTTGAAATCGGCGAAGCGGTTGAAGGTGCGGGCGGTGGTGGTGATCGGGCCGAGTCCGGTCAGCTTGAACGTGCCAAGCTTCGCCTCGCGCGGGCGCTTTCCGTCCAGCTCGATCGTCACGGCGCGTAAATAGGGCTCATCGTGGCGGGTGAAGATGATGTGCGGCGCAAGCAGAACGCCGCGCTTGTTATAGGTCGTCATCACGCACAGGCGATGGATGATCGCCTGGCAGAGGATAGCAAGCGGTGTATCAGGCACCGCGTCCCGATCGGGCAAGGCAGCCGCCGGCGCCGGACTTTCTACCCGCGAGGGCGTGAAGAGCGGCCTTAGCACCTTGCGCTTCGGCCGCGTCTCGGCAACAGCGGGCCCGGCGCGAGGCGGCGCGGTTTCCGCGACCGCCGGAGGGGCCACAACCGGCTCGGGTGCCGGGGCAGGGGTGGGCGTTGGCTCCGCCGCCGCCTGCACAGCGAGGGCCGGCTTGCGCCCAAGTCCCGTCTTTTCGGCCAGCGCGCGGCGGGTCGCCGCATAATTGGGGGCAACCATTGGATAGTCGGCCGGCAGCCCCCATTTCGCGCGATAGTCGGCCGGCGTCATGCCATAGCGCGCCATCAGATAGCGCTTGAGCATCTTCAGCTTACGGCCGTCTTCGAGGCAGACGAGATAATCGGGCCGGATCGAGGAGCGGATCGGGACCGCCGGAACCGGCGGCTCAGCCTCCGCCACATCCTGACCCGTCCGCGCCAAGCCCTCATGCATACTGGCGATAAGCGCCGGTAAATCTTCGACATTCACGTCGTTATGGACGACATGCGCGATTACGAGGTCCGCCGTGAGCCTCAGAAGTTCGTGCTGGCGGTGGGCAGTCACAATGCAAAATCCCTGATTTGGCCTAAGCGCGTGGTCATAGTCTTCGCTCCGCCTCTGACAAGCCCGGGCCGCGGGCAGTCGTCCCATTTCATCGGCCTATTCCGCCCGTGGAAACAGATGCTCCACCTCCGCATCGGGCATGATCGCGTCGATCAGCAGCGAGCGATGGCACCCGTTCGGATCGCGCTCGAAACACAAGAGGGCAGTCGGCTGCTCGCCGGCCAGATCGCGCAGCCGGGCCGCCGCCACGATCGCCTCCGGCAGTTGGAGTTGTCCCGCATAGACCTGCGCCAGAAGCGCATGGTTTCTCCGGCGCGCCGCCCCCCGCCCCTCGGGCGGAGTACCGAGCGCCTTCAGGCCCAGATAGTCGATCCCCGCTTCACGCAGGCCGGCGGCGAGGACATTTTTCGAAAAGCCAGGCCGCCGCGACAGGGGCACCGCGCGGATGTCCGCAAGCAGTTCGACGCCGGCATCGACCAGGCGGCCGATTACCTCCGCCTGCGTCGCGCCTTCGTAACCGATGGTGAATATGCGCATCGTGCGAAGATAGGCATCGCTCGCGCCATTCCCAAGGCTCTTGAACGGCTTGTCGACCTACCGGGGATGACTGAACCTTCTGCGGGGTCCAGCGTTGGTTACGGCCTCATACTGAAAAAGGAGCAACGCCATGAAGAAGCATCTGATAGCGGCCTTTGTGGCGATAACGGTCGCGGCGCCCGTCATCGCGCCGACGGCGGTGGAAGCACAACGGCATCATCGGGATGATCGGGGTATACGCGATCATCGCTGGCAGGGCGATCGCAACAGCAACTGGGATCCGGCCCGCCATTATAACAGCCGCGGCCACCACCGCGAGCGCCGCCTGGGTCGGCACGATCGCATCTATCGCGGCGGCGACGGGCGCTATTATTGCAAACGCAATGACGGCACGACCGGCCTGGTGATCGGCGGCGTGGCGGGCGGCCTGCTCGGCAACGCGATCGGCGGCGATACGCTCGGCACCCTGCTGGGCGCGGGCGGCGGCGCGCTGTTGGGCCGCGAGATCGATCGCGGCGACGTCAAATGCCGTTGATCGGGACGGCGATTTCCCTCTCTTCCTGATTGGAACGTAGCCGCTTCTCCGATGCACGGAGAGGCGGCCGTTTCACCTTCTCCCGGCCTATGCCGATCGCCGGATGCGCTTTATGGTGCGCCGGATTCGAGGAACGAGAAGAAGGTATGAGCGATGACGGATGCGCCCAGCGGGCAGGCTGAGACGGTAGAACACGGCCTGCTCTTCCCCAAGGAGCCGATGGCTTTCGGGGGGGGCGGCAGCGCTGGCGGCGGTGCCTATCGCGCCGAAGGCGACATCTATGATTGCGAGGTGGAAGGCACGATCCCGGCCGAACTCGATGGCGCGTTCTTCCGCGTCGGCCCCGATCCCCAATATCCCAAGCCGCCGCAATATGCCCACGACATCGGCTTCGACGGCGAAGGCCATGCCAGCATGTTCCGCATCAAGAACGGGCATGTCGATTATCGCAGCCGCTGGGTACAGACGCAGCGCTGGAAGGCGCAGCATGCCGCGCGTCGTTCGCTGTTCGGCATGTACCGCAATCCCTTCACCGACGATCCCTCGGTCGCCGGATTGAGCCGCGGCACCGCGAACACGCAGATTTTCGTGCATCACGGCAAGCTGCTGGCGTTCAAGGAGGACAGCCCGCCTGTCCTGCTCGACCCGAACACGCTGGAGACGATCGACGACCACTATACCTTCGGCGGGGCGCTGGAGGGCGAAACCTATACCGCCCATCCGAAGATCGATTCGCGCACGGGCGACCTGATCGGCTTCGGCTATGAGTCGAAGGGGCTCGCCACCACCGATATCGAGATCCTGTCGATTGACCGGAATGGCAAGGCCAATTGGCACACCTGGGTGAAAGCACCCTATGCCTGCATGCTCCATGATTTCGCGGTGACGGAGAAGCATGTTGCCTTCCTCGCCGTGCCGCTGCTCGCCGATATGGAGCAGATGAAGGCGGGCGGCCTTCATTTCTCCTGGGATTCGAAGGAGCCCAGCTATTTCGGCGTGATGGAGCGCGGCGGCGACGGCAAGGACATGCGCTGGTTCCCGGGGCCGACGCTGATGTGCACGCATGTGATGGGTGCCTGGTCCGAAGGCAGCCGCATCATCGTCGACATGGACGGGGCCGAAGGCAATCAGTTCCCCTTCTTCCCGAACCGGCACGAACCGTTCGACATGATGAAGGCGATGGGCCAGATACGCCGCTTCTCGGTCGACCTGGCCGACAGCACAGCGAACAGCTTCGACATGGAAATCCTGTTTCCCGAGGTGAGGGGCGTGCTGGCGCGACAGGATGACCGCTACCATACACTGCCCTACCGTTACGGCTTCCTGCTGCAAACCGGACCGACGGGCACGAGTTGGGCGATGGTCGATCATCAGACGAGCAAGGTGTCGGTCTATGATCCCGGCCCCGATTCGAACGTGTCGGAGATGTGCTTCGTCCCCCGCACGCCGACCGCGCCCGAAGGCGATGGCTATCTGATCGGCGTCGTCACGCGCATGAGCGAGAATGGCCGATCGGACATCGTGCTGGTCGATACGCGCGATCTGGAGGCGGGGCCAGTCGCCACGATCAAGATGCCCTATCGCATCGTCGGTCAGGTGCACGGCTTCTGGGCCTCGGCGGACCAATTATCGGCCTGACTTCCGGCTGGCCTCCGAGGCAGTCGGAGGCCGCCTTTCTCCGCCGATTTTGAATATACCGGAACGGATTTTTTATTGGAGCGGCATCGGCTGCCAATCCGTTTGCGGCCCGCCATTCGCCCGATTAGCCCGATCGAAAGTCCGCGCCACGCAGCGGCACCCGTCGGATAACGGAGAGTGTAGATGCCCGCGTCAGCCCCGCCCGAGATATCGCGCCGCGCCCTGCTGCTGGCAGGCGGGGCGGCCTGGCTGGCGGGTCATGGCTTGCGTCCCGGAACGGCGAACGCCGCCGCCACGAGCGCCAAGCCCGACGCCGCCGTGCTGTCGGCGCGGCTAGCGGACATCCGTGCCGTGCGCGAGATCAAACGGCTACAGCATTGCCTCGGCCATTATGCCGAAGCCGGGCAATGGACCGCGATGGCGGCGCTGTTCGCGCGTGACGGCGTCTATGAGGCCGCCCCCGTCCGCCACAAGGGACACGCGGCGATCGCCGCCTATTTCCGCGAGACAATGGGTGACGGCAAGGACGGGCTGGCGCCGGATAGGCTCAACATCCAGCTCTTCCTGAGCCCGGTCATCACCGTCGCCGCCGACGGACGAACCGCCAAGGGACGCTGGCATCAGGTCAGCATGACCGGCCGGAAAAGTGCCTCGGCCGAATGGGCCGGCGGCATCCACGAGAATGACTATATTCTCACCCCCGAAGGCTGGCGGATTGCGGCGATCCATTTCCACCGGCAATTCGCAGGGCCCTATGCGACCGGATGGCACAATATCGCCGCCGAAACGCCGCTGGTGCCTTATCATTACACGCCCGACGAAGCGGGCACGCCGGTACCGCACGACAGACGGGACGCAGAACCGCTGCCTTCGCCGAAGCAGATGGAGGGCGAGGCGGACCTGTTGCTGGCAGCCAGCGCGGCGCAGAATCTGCAGGCGGCATTCGGCTTCTATCTCGATCGCAAGATGTGGGACAACATTGCCGACCTGTTCGGCGCGACCGGGGAAATCGATATCGCCGGTGTCGGCCGCTACATCGGCCCGGCGGGGATACGCCGCGCGCTGACAGGGCTTTTCGGCCCGACGGGGCTCGTCACCGGGGAATTGAACGATCGGCCGCAACTGATGCCGGTCGTCACGGTCGCGCCCGATGGCCGGAGCGCGACCGTGCGCAATATTGAGATCGGCATGACCGGGCGGCATGGCAGCGCGAGCTATTGGTCAATGGCCGTCCAGCAGTTCCGCTGCATCCGCTCACCCAAGGGTGTCTGGACGATCGCATCGCTACAACGGACGCCGCGCATGCGGTGCGATTTCAAGCAGGGCTGAGCCTCGCCCTTGCCCGCCGCGTTGCCCCTGCGGGGTGACGCCCATCCGGATGCACCCTCGGCTCTGGCCCGGGCGGCGTATCCCCAGGCGGTCCGCTGCCGATCGATTTCGCGCCGTCGCTCGCACCGAAAGCCGCGCCCCGGCCCGCCGGGAAAGGGTTGGCGCACAAGCTGGCGATCGCCGAAGCCTACGATGGCGCCGAGAACATATCGGACGCCTATGGCTATTATATCGACGAGTTCCGCTGGAACGACACGGCTGACCTGTTCGCGAAGAAGGGCTGGAAGGAACTCTCCTATATCGGTACCTATATCGGACGCGAGCGGGTCCGCCAGTCGATGATCAACCGCTACGGCAATGCGGGGCGCTCGCCGGGCTTTCTCGCGATCCACCAGAAGACGCAGCCTTATGTCACGCCGTCCGTCGATGGGAGACGGGCCAATATCCGGCTGCGGCTATGGCAATTCAATAGCATGAACGATGCGCCCGGCTCCTGGATCGCGGGTATTTACGAGAATGAGGTCGTTCTGGAGGACGGCATCTGGCGGATCGCGGGCATGGACCTCGATTATGTCTGGTTGGCCGATTGCATCGGCGGCTGGGCAGCGATCAAGCCGGGATCAAGCGAACGGTTCAAACCGTCGCCCGAAACGATCGCCAAATTCCCGTCCGACGGGCCGCTACGCGGCGTCACTTTCGCGCCTTTTCCCGGTATCGCGCCGATGGGCTTCCATTTCGTCAATCCGGTGAGTGGACGGCGGCCGGCCGTCTTCCTCCCCTGGTCGAATGGCCAGCGCACGCAGGCGCCGACGGAGTAAAGCGAATGTACGAAGCCGACGATCCCCGCGCGCGCCTTGCCACCGCGTCCAGCCAATCGCCGCCAGCCGCCTCCGCCTTCGGCGCGTCGAGCTACGCACGATTCTACGATATGCCCCCGAACGAGGAAGGGAATGGGCAGAAAAACTGGTATGCGCGCGGCGCCAATTTCGTTCTCGTCTATTCGGAGGTCGAGGCCGGCGCAGTGCTGGCCCGCAACGCGCAGGTGGACGAATATGTCCTGTTGCTGCCCGACGCGGACACATCGGTCCGGCTTGAGACGGGCACGGAGACGCAGGCTGTCGGCGGGTTCACCATCACGATGATCCCGCCGGGCGACAGCCGCATAAATGTCATCTCGGGCGGCCGCCTCATTCGTTTCTTTTCCGCCTGCTCGGCTGATCTGGCGGCGCGTGCCTGCAATGCCGCGACCTATGCGGAGTCGCCACCCTCCATTCCGCCCTTCGTGCGCTGGCCCAGTCCGGTTGGGGGTTTCAAAATTCGTTCCTACAGCCTCGACGTGCCCGAAGAACCGGGCCGCTTCGGTAAAATCTGGCGATGCAGCACCTTCATGGTGAACGTCTTTCCACCGCAGGTCGGCCCGCGCGATCCAGCCAAGCTTTCTCCACATCACCATGATGATTTCGAGCAATGCTCGCTCGCCATTGCCGGCACCTATGTCCACCATCTGCGCTGGCCATGGACCGCCAATCTCGGCGACTGGCGCGAGGACGAGCACGAAACATGCGAATCGCCCTCGATCTGCGTGATTCCGCCGCGCGTCATCCATACGTCGGCCGCGATCGATCGGAGGGTCAACCTCCTCGTCGACATCTTCTCGCCCCCGCGCGCCGATTTCTCGGCAATGGCGGGCTGGGTGCTCAATGCCGGCGACTATCCCCAGCCTGAATGAAGGATGCCCGCCATCTCAAACTCCAGCAGGAAGCGGGAAATCGTGCCTGACGCGCCGATCATCGACTGCCATGCCCATATTTTCCTGCGCAACATGCCGGTCAGCCTTCGGCGTCATTTCAGACCTTAGCATCATCGCGGCGCTGCCCGCGAGCGATCTGCTCGCGCGGATCGGCCCCGATCGCCTGCTATTGGGCCGCGACGCGCCTTCGTCGGCTATGAGCGGCGCCTGAGCTACGGGCGCGTTTTAGCCAGCTATCGCCATTGGGCACCCGACGGCACGACGCGCGCACAGATCGCGCGCACCGCGCGCTGAAGCTCTATTTCTCCTGACCCGTCGGGCGCGGCCTACTGGCTGCTGCCATCGCCCAGATCGGGATTGGTGACGGGCGTGTCGCCTTCGAACAGATGCTCGAATCGACGATATTCGCATAGCCATCGCCCGTCGGCCGAGCGCCGATAGCGATCGGTTGCGAGCGAGATCGTGATCGGCGGATGCGTCGGCAGGACGCGGACCCCGTTGGCGGCGAAGAGCAGCAGGTAGTTCGTCGCCTCCGCCGTGTCTGGCCCAGTGAACCAGGCGCGAAAATTGGTGAAGGCATGAACCGAGAGGCGGGGTCCCTGGGCGACACGCCAGTCATAAAATTGCTGGATTTTTTCGCGGCCCTGGTAGGAGGCGAACTGACCATGGAAGACGGCGTCCTCCGTATAATAGGTCTTGGCGTCGCGCCCCTGATTATTGTCGATCTCATGCCAATATTCGGAAAGCTGTAACGCCAGCACTGCGTTCAGCCTGAGCACATCGTCTTCCACCATTTTTCCTCGCCAGCGCTGTCCTATCGTTCGGCCGATCGGTGCCACGTGACGGCTGCTGGGGCTTGATCGGGGAGGAAAGGGGATTTGCGCGGAACGGCGGAGTGCTTGTGTCTAATCGAGCGCTTCGCGCCGATAGACACGCGGCTGCATACCGGAAGATCAGGCCTTCGGCGCTGCCCATCACCCAGCCCGCTCCGCACGTCCAGGATATCCGGCGCGTCCGGCTGTCTGTCTCGCGACATCAGGCGAACATATCGGCCAACCGTAATGGCCGCGGCATGGCTATAGCGCCGCCTGATAGATGCGCGCCGCATCCTCTTCGGTGACGGGCCGAAGATTGCGCTCGAGCAGCCGGGTCACGGTGACTGCAGCGGCGGCCATGCCGGGAATGGCGTTCGCGCTGATGCCATAAGCCGACATGCCGCCGTCGATCCCGCAGCGGCGCGAGAGATCGGCAATGCGATCGATACCCGCCAGCGCGTCGGCCCTGTCATCGCCCGTTCGCGCGATGCCCATCGCCTCGGCAACCTCGGCATAGCGCGCGGGCGCCGCCTCCAAGTTGAAGCGCAGGACATGCGGAAGAAGGATCGAATTGGCGACGCCGTGCGGCACATGGAACTCGCCGCCCAGCGGGTAAGCGAGCGCGTGAACGGCGGCGGTATTCACCGGCCCCAGGCAAAGGCCGCCATAAAGGCTCGCCCGCAGCATCGCTGCGCGCGCTGAAAGGTCCCGTCCGTCGGTGCAGGCTTGCTCGATATTATTGACGATAAGCCGGATGCCGGCGCGCGCATAAACGTCCACAAGCGGATGGGCAAAACGATTAGCGAACGCCTCTATGCAATGCGTCAGCGCATCGAGGCCCGTCGAGGCGGTAACTGCACGTGGCATAGAGGCGGTGAGCCTCGGGTCCAGATAAGCGAAATCGGGCACGAGATGGGGACTCACCACGCCTTTTTTCAGCGCGTCCGCCTCATCCTCGAGGATCGCGATCGGCGTCACCTCGCTGCCCGTTCCCGCCGTCGTCGGGATGCAGGCCAGCGGCAGCGCGCGACTCTGGAGGAGATCGACCCCGATAATGTCGTCGATCCGCTGCCGTCCGTCGACGAGGGAAGCGACCAGCTTCGCGACGTCCATCGCGCTGCCACCACCCAGCCCGACGACGCCGTCGACGCGATGATCGCGCGCGCATTCGAGCGCCCTGCCAAATTCAGCCAGCGTCGGCTCGCCGGCAATGTCGTGCCAGATGGCCACCGCAAGGCCTTTCCGGCGAAAGCTTTCCACCAGCGGATCGCAGAGGCCCCGCGTCGGGCCAGTCGTCACCAGCAATATCGACCGGAGACCACGCCTGCCGAAATCCGCCGTACAATCCAGCGCCACATCCGCCCCGAACCGGAGCGTGCCGACGTTGTGGAGCGTCACAGGTCTGCTTTCGCTCACTTTCCCTCCGATCGAGAATGCCATTCGCACGCTCGTTTGCGGCATAAAAAGGCGGAGGGCTTGCATGAAGCGGCAATCGGCCTTGCACGGACCATCCCGACGTGGCGGCTGGGTCGAACGCCCATAACAAAAGACCCCCTCTCTCCAGAAAGGAGAGAGAGGGTCGAATATCCCCGCTTAGGGTTTGACGGCGTGCGCCGCGTGTCAGAACTGCTTGCGCAGGGTGACGGACCATTCGCGCGGCCGGCTGGGCTGGCCGGTGAAGATGTAGGAACCCGATTGGATGAACTTGTTCACATAATAAAATTTGTCGAAGATATTGGTGACGGCAAGCGCCGCGCTCCAGCTATCATCCGGTGCGGTATAGGTCAGCCGGCCATTGGCGATGGCATAGCCCGACTGCGCCGCGAGCGGATTGTTGGTCCACTCATTATAGACGCGCGACTGATAATAGACGTCGAGGCGTGGCGTCAGCGAACCGACATCGCCGAGATCGAACGCATATTGTGCGCCGGCGTTGAACTTCCATTCGGGCGTGCCGGGCGCCTTGCTGGCGAGCGTCGGGCCGCCCGAGACGCCGGCGGCAGCGCCGAGGTCCTTCAGCTCAAAGCCGGTATAGCTGGCCGACGCATCGATCTGGAGAGCGCGCGACGGGCGGATCTGAAGTTCCGCCTCGACGCCCTCGATATCCGCGCTGCCGGCGTTGGCCAGGACGATGCTCTGCACACCGTTATTGTCATAACCGTTGGCGCTCAACTGCAGGTTCGAATAGTCGCTGTGATAAGCGGCCAGGTTGAACCGCACGCGGCGATCGAACAATTCGGTCTTGATGCCGATCTCATAGGCGTTCAGCGTTTCGGGTCCGAACGGCACCGCCGCCGCCGGCGTGAACGGGCGCGGGTTGATGCCGCCGCCTTTGAAGCCGGTGGAGAATTGCGCATAGACCATGATGTCGTCGGTCAGCTTGTAATCGGCGCCGAGCTTGTAATCGACGCGCGAGGTCTTCGACTTGGGCGAGGTGAAGGCGCCGCCCGGGAAGAAGGGTGTGCCCGCCGGCTGGTTCGTGCGATCGAACGTGTAGGTCTTCCACTCGTTTGTGTAGCGCAAACCGGCCGTTACGGTGAAGCGATCGGTCAAATGGAAGGAGCCGTGGGCAAAGGCTGACTTGTTGCGCGCGTTGGTGCTGTCATCCTGATCGAAAGCGATCCCCGAAGGGCCTGCGGCCTGCAGGATCACGCTGCCGCCGAGCTTGCTCTGTCCGGAGAAGTAGAACAGCCCGGTCGCCCAATCGAGCATGCCGTTGAACGATGTTCCGACGAGGCGGAGTTCCTGCGTGAACTGCTTGAAAGCCGCCTGGTTGTCAGTCAGCGCGATCGGAAGCGGCGAGTTGTTCGCGTTCTGCGTGAAGCGGCCCGAATATTTCTGATAAGCAGTGATCGATTTCAGTTGAATATCATCGGTGAGGTGCCAGGTCGCGTCACCCGAGAAGCTTTCCGAATGCATCGTGTTGACCGCCGGCACCGAACGGCCGCGCAGCAGGTTCGTATAATTGGCATAGGTGACATAGGGATCGGTGACGAACCGGTTGTCGAACGGAATGCCGTAATTCGGGATCAACACATTGTTGTTGAAGTTCGCCAAGGCAGGCGCGCTGGTGTCGACGTAGATCAGCGAGTCCGCCGCACCTTCCGAATTGTCGCGTACAATCTCGGCAGTCAGATTGACCTCGACTGCCGATGACGGCGTCCAGCGGAGCGCAGCGCGGCCGGCGCTGACGCTTTCGCCGCCGAGCGTGCCGACCTTGCAGCTTCCGCTCGTCGCCGTTACCGTCGGCGGGATCGAGCCGGCCTGATCGGGGTGCGCGCAAGCAAAATCGACGCGATCGACATAACCGTCGCGGTGCTTCGACACGCCCGACACGCGCAGCGCCAGGACATTGTCGATCAGCGGCAGGTTGATCATGCCGCGGAAATCGAGCCGCTCATAGCTGCCATAGGTGCCCTCGACCGAAGCCTCGAAATCGTTCGACGGCTTCTTCGAGATCAATCGAACGGCCCCGCCGATCGAGTTTTTCCCGAACAGGGTGCCCTGCGGGCCGCGCAGAATTTCGATCCGATCGAGATCGAGCAGGTCGAAGGTCGAGCCGAAGAGGCCCGCATGGTAGACATCATCGACATAGAAGCCGACCGCCGGCTCGAGCGCGAAGTTGAAATCGCTCTGGCCGATGCCACGAATATAAGCCTGCGTCGACTTGCCATAACCCGAGCTGCCCATTCGCAGCGTCACGCTGGGCGCGGTGCTGCCGACTTCAGTAACATTGGTGAAGCTGCGCGCGGCAAGCTGATCCGCCGAAACGGCGGTGATCGACAGCGGCGTTTCTTGCAGATTCTGTGCGCGGAACTGCGCGGTGACGACGATCTCGCCCAGCGGATCGGCCGATGCCGCCGGCTGCGCGTCCTGCGCGCTCGCGCTGCTCGCCATCACCGCCGCGACCGCCAGAAGCGACGCCCGCCCCACGACCGCCGTCAAAATGCGCTGGCACCCCATTTTCTGCTCCTTCCCTGTAAGCCCTTGCCGCATTTTTCACACCCCTTGTGCGCGGCAGCAAAGGCATCATCTGTATGTAATTCATATAAACGCGTCCTTTCTGACATTTCAAATGAAATCTTTACATAGGTGATTTCATCTGCTTCCCTGTGCGGAACGCCGGGCGACACCGTGTCGCGAGGGAATGATTTTCAAGGAGGAATCCGCAGCCATGGCCATGCAGCCAAGTCTTCTCATTCGACGGAAAGGCGGCTTTCGGGCGCCGGCGGTGCGTCATGGCTGATCCGTTCGATGAGATCGAGATCGCCGATCGTCTGCGCATCATGGACGCGATGGCCCGCTATTCCTGGGCGATCGATTCAGGCGATCTTTCCGCCTATCTGAACTGCTTCACCAGCGACGGCGTGCTGCGCCATCCGCTGGCCGACGGCAGCCCGGGCGTGTTCGTCGGCCGCGAGGGTGTCGAGAAGTTCATCGGCAACGGCTTCTCGCGCCGGGAGACGCAAACCTACGGGCACCAGCATCAATTCAATGCCATCCGCCTTGAAAAGGAGGCCGATGCCATTCGGGTACAGGCTTATTGCATGATATTTCGGCACGATTTCCATCGCCAATATTGGCCGCGCGGCGCCAGTTGGCGGATGGGAACCTGGCATGCACTCTTCCGCCGCGAAGACGGCCAGTGGAGAATCGCCGATCTCGACGTCAGGATGTGGACGGACACGGCGTTCGGTACCGGATCGGCGCTCGTGGATCGCGGTCCCGGCATGCCGGGCACCAGGGACTGAACGAGATAAAGGGGATGGCGATGCAGGCGACGGACGAGACGCGGGATCGCTATCCCTATTGGTTGATGTTCCTGCTGCTGCTCGTCGCACTGTCGAGCTTCATCGATCGCGTGATCGTCGCCACGCTGGGGCCGGCGATCAAGGCCGATCTCGGTATCAGCGACACGCAGTTCGGTCTGCTTACCGGCCTTGCCTTTGCGTTGCTCTATACTTCGGCCGGCATCCCGGTGGCGCGGCTCGCCGATCGCTATAACCGGATCAACCTGCTGACGATTTCGATCACCATCTGGTCGGTGATGACGATGCTGAGCGGGGCGGCGGCCAATTTCGTCCAGTTACTGCTGTTACGCCTTGGTGTCGGCATCGGCGAAGCGGCGGCCAGCCCCTGCACGATATCGCTGCTATCCGATCGCTTTCCGCGCAGCCGACGCGCTTCCGCACTGGCGGTCGTCGCCATGGGCGCTTCGATCGGCTCGCTCGTCGGCGGTTTCGGCGGCGGCTGGTTGGGAGAGAATCTCGGCTGGCGCGCCGCGTTCCTGATCGTTGGTGCACCTGGCCTGCTGCTAGCCGCACTCATCCTGTTCACGCTAAAGGAATTGCCGCGCGGCCGCTATGAGGAAGGGCGCCGCTTTTCCGCCGACACGCCGAGTCTCGGCACACTGCTACGCGCCATCGCGGCAAAGCCCGCCTTCCTCCACATGTCTGTCGCCTGCGGCCTCACCAGCTTCGTCAATTTCGGCGTCCTGCTGTTCCTGCCGATCTATTTCGGGCGCGCTTACGGCATGGGGATGGCGCAGGCCGGGCTGCTGTTCGGCCTCGTAACCAGTATTTCCAACGGCCTCGGCACCTTGCTGGGCGGGTTCGGCGCGGATTGGGCGGGGCGGCGGGACGAACGCTGGTATGCGTGGCTACCCGCGCTCTGCCTCGCCGTCACCGCGCCCTTCTACATGTTCGGCCTCACTCTGCCGCATTGGCAGACGGCACTGCCGGTCGTCTGTTGCGCCGCGATCCTGGCCTTCACCTTCTACGCGCCCACTTTCGCCGCGACGCAGAACATGGTCGAGCCACGTATGCGCGCATCAGCCTCGGCCATCCTGATCTTCTTCCAGAACCTCGTCGGCATGGGGCTCGGCCCACTGTTCGTCGGCTATATGAGCGACGTCTACGCCGCCCGCCTGTTCGAAGGCGGCGATCATGCGACGATCTGCGTCGGCCACGCGGCGTTGGAGATACCGGCCTGCGCCGCCGCCGGGGCCGCAGGCATCCGCTACGCCATGGTGACATGCGCGGCGGTGCTATTCTGGGCGGCGCTCCATTACTGGCTCGCCTCGCGAACGCTGCGCCGCGATATGGCGTGAGGGCAGCTACAGCCGGATCGTGACCGACTTCAGCTCGGTATAAGCGAGCACCCCTTCACGCCCATTCTCGCGACCCCAACCCGATTGCTTAAAGCCGCCGAACGGCAGGGCATTGTCGATCCCCGCGCCGTTGATGCGGATCGTGCCCGCCTCGATCCGCCGGACGAGCTTGTGCGCACGCGACAGGTCCCGCGTCCAGATATTGGCGGCGAGCCCATAGGGGCTATCGTTGGCGCGCGCAGCGATCGCGTCGAGATCGTCGTCATCGAACGCCATGATCGACAGCACCGGCCCGAATATCTCCTCCCGGAAGACTGCCATGTGCGGCTGCGTCCCCGCCAGCACGGTGGGACGGACGAAATGGCCGCGTCCCTCCCATGCTGTGCCGCCCGTCACAATCTCGCAGCCGTCGGCGATCCCGCCCGCGATATAGGTGTCGACGCGCCCCTTCTGCCCCGCCGAAACCAGCGGGCCGATTTCGGTCCCCACTGCCTGCCCTGCCCCAACGACGAGCGCGTCGGCTTTCTCGGCGACGCGATCGACGATCCGGTCATAGACGGTGCGATGCGCATAGAGGCGCGATCCGGCCACGCAGACCTGACCCGAATTGAGGAAAATTCCGTTGGCCGCGCCGGCCGCCGCCGCATCAAGATCGGCATCGGGAAAGACGATGACAGGCGATTTGCCACCCAGTTCGAGCGTCACGCGCTTGAGCGTATCCAGCCCCGCGCGCACGATCTGCTTGCCGGTGGCGGTCGACCCGGTGAAGGCGACCTTGGCGACGAGCGGATGCTCGGCCAGCGCCTGCCCCGCCTCACCGCCCAGACCCGTGACGATATTGATGACGCCGCGCGGGAAACCCGCTTCGACCACCAGTTCGCCAAGGCGGATCGCAGTGAGCGACGTGAGTTCGGCCGGCTTGAGCACGAGCGTACAGCCTGCTGCGATCGCGGGCCCGATCTTGTTCGCCGCCATTGCGAGCGGCAGGTTCCACGGCACGATCGCGCCCACCACGCCAACCGGCTCGCGCAGCGTATAGGCATGATGATCGGCGGCCGCGACCTGAGGCGTCTCACCCGGCAACTTTCCTGCCCAGCCGGCATTGTAGCGCAGGCCCTCGATCGCGCCCGAGACACTGAACCCCGCCAGCGACAGCGGCATGCCATTGTCGAGGCTTTCGAGCCACGTCAGCTCCTCGCGATTGGCCTCGATCAGATCGGCCAGGGCCCAGAGCAGGCGCGTGCGCGCGGCCGGCGGACCATCCCGCCAGCTCCGCTCCTGCAAGGCGCGGTGCGCGGCGCCGACGGCGCGGTCGACATCGGCGGGGCCTCCGGCGGGAATATGCGCGATCACTTCGCCCGTCGCGGGATTTTCGGTCGGCAGCGATCCGCCCCCGGCCGCCGACTGCCATTCGCCATCGATCAGCAGGCGATGGTCGCGGGCAAGGAAGGATGAAACCGCGGGCGGCATGGTGGTCGTCATGTGCTGCCTCTTTCGATCAGCGTGAAACCGACATCGACGACCCGTCGGACCGGCCGATCATCATTGAGCGCGCGCAACATGAGCTGGGCTGCGCGATGACCGATCGCGCCGCCATCGATCCTGACCGTCGTCAGCGCCGGCTCCAGCTCGGCAGCGAAATCGAAATCGCCGAAGCCGACGACCGCGAGATCATCGGGTACGCGCAAGCCCCGCGCCTGCGCCTCGATCAAGACGCCGGCGGCCAGCCAGTCCGACGCACAGAGGATCACATCAGGCCGCTCGCCCGCGTCGAGTACCGCGGCGAGCGAGCGCCGCCCTTCCCCTACCGTGCCGGGCATCGGATGTTCGACATTGGGCGCTTCGTGGAAGCCCGCCTCCACCAGCACGCGCGACATGCCATAGCGGCGGACAAGGCCGCGCCCATGCGTCGAGAAGGTCATCGGCCGGCGATAGCCCTTGCGCAGCAGGAAATTGCCGAGCGTGATGCCGATATCCTCATGCGAGATGCCTGAAACCATGTCGATCGGATTGCGTGGCAATTCCCATGTCTCGACGATCGGCAGGCCCGATTCGACGAACAACTCGCGTATGCCGGGCAGCACCGGCAGGCCGATCAGGATCAGCCCGCCCGGCCGGCGGCTCAATATCTGGGTGACGAGCTGCTCGCGCGTGGCATCACGGCTGTAGATGCCGAACAGCGTCTGATAGCCGCCGGCGTCGAGATCGGCGACCACCGCTTTCACCGTTGCGTCGAACAGCGCCAGCGGCGTCGGCGGCAGGAGCATCGCCACGAGCCGGCTGCGGTTGGTGATGACCGCGCCGGTCGTCAGCGCGGGAATATAGCCGGTGGACGCGATGCTGGCGTGGACGCGCGCCAGCGTTTCCTTGGACAGCAGATTGGGCGTGTTGAGCGCGCGCGAGACGGTGGCGGTGGAAACGCCCGCAGCCCGCGCGACATCGGCGAGCGTCGCCCCGGTGCGCTTGCGGCCCGGCGCGGCTGCGTCGTTCGCGGTTTCCGACACGTCATCCGTCAACGCCAATCTCCCTGCGGCCAGCCTCCTGCGCTATCGGCGACGCTCACGCAACGACCCATGACAGGAGCAGTCCGGGATGGTCGGCCGCTCGACCCGCCGGTTCGGACGAGACGGCGGCCCTAACCGGATCGGCCCGGCCGGCAAACACGGACCAGAGCGCCAACGGCCAGCGCCGCTCCGCATCGGCGAGCACCCGTGCCATATCGGGCGTGCCGCGCTCGACATCATGAAGGATGGAGACGCCTCGCGCTCCGTGAGCGATCCGAATCGTCATGCGCCGCCCGGCTTCACGGGCAAGCCCCTCCATCAGCATCATGTCCGCATAGGTCGTCAGCCCCGCCACCGCGCCGGCTGCGCGGCCGCGCTCGAGACGGCCATACCACAAGCCCGCCACGTCGCGGTCGCTAGGCAGCGCGACCGCGCCGCGCCGCCGCGCGGTGGCGGCAAACAGACGCGCGTCGCTGTAGCGTCCGTCATACACGACGACGGCCGGCGCACAGCCCGTCACCGCCGCCACCAGCGGATGCGTCCAGGCGGCGCTTACCGTCAGGCCACCCGCCAGCTTCAGCAGATCGCGGCGGATCATTGCGCCTTGTCCGCCGGCTTCTTGCTGGCAAGGTAGGCGGCGATCCGATCGAGCTGATCGTCGGGCACCTCGACCCGCGTCAGCGCGGGCATGCTGTTCAGGCCATTGCGGACGACCATCTTCACATAAGCGGCGTTCAGATCGGTGCGCTTAACCAGCAAAGCATCGTCCTTGCCCAGGCGCCGCTCAAGCATCATCGTTCCGGTGCCACCGGCCAGATGGCAATAGCCGCACCGTGCCTGAAACAAGGCCGCGCCGGCAGCCGGCTGCGGCTTCACGGGCGCGGCCCCTGCCGTCGCGATGGCAAGCCCCGCGCCGGCGACGAGCAACACCGCCCCCATGGCCATCATCCGCTTCATGCCGACGCTCCCTTATAGGCGCGGGGCCAGATGCCGTTCTTGCCCGGAGCGATCACGCCATTGGGATCGATTGCGTTCTTCACCGTCTCGTTCAGGCGATTCATCACGCCCCCTTCATAATCGAAGCTGGCCGCGACGGGGTTCATGAAGTCGATATGCGTGCGATACTCGCCATACCCGGCTGCCTTTGCGTCGGCGATCATCGTCGTGAACAGCCCTTTGGCGCGCGACACCATATCGGCATCGTCGCGATTATAGAGGATCAGGTTCACATTGTTGATGTGGCGCGCGCCCATCGTGAAGGAGGTGTAATAATCGAGGCCATATTCCTCAAACCGCGCCTTCATCGCCCGGAACTGCTTCGTCGCCAGCTTGCCGTCGGGAGGCATCACGGGCGAGAATCCGATATGACCGCCGCGCCCGCCGCGCCAGTTGACGATCTGCAAGGCGACCACGCTCGGCCGACCGGCGCTCGACTTCTCGATCGGATCGCCCCGCTGCCACGTCTCGAATTCCAGTGGCTTGCCGAGATGCGGCTCCATCGCCCTGCGGAGTAATTTCTCCTTCGCCTTCACCACCTCTTCCTGGCCGAACAGGCTGAGATTGAACGACCACCAGCCGATACCGTAATGCGCCATGATCTTCTCGGCGACTGCGTCGGGGATCGCGCCCGGCCCCTGATACCATTCGTCGCGCTGCGAGAAGACGGCGGCGTCGTGCAGATAATTGCCGAACACGAAATTATGCTCGACGACATTGTGAAGGCGCAGCATCGCCAGTTCGTCGATCGCCCAGCCGATATCGTCCGCCTTGGGCAGCTCGATCTTCGTCCGCATCGTCATTTCGGGCTCGGGCATCAGCCATAGCCCCATCTTCGTCACTACCCCGAAATTGGACTGGACGAGGAACTGGTCCCAGGAGGGGCCGAAGCCATGCTGATAGCTTTGCCAGGCCTTGCTGCCGGCCATCGCCCCCATGCCGGTGCGCATCTTCTCGCCCGTCGGCAGGACGACTTCCATGCCGCAGATCTTCGAGGCGTTGTCACCATAGGGCGTATAGCCGAGGCCGCGTTCCAGCGCATTGCCCATAACGCTGCCCCAGGCATTGCCGGGGACAGACATCCACAGCGGAATTTTGTTGTCGCGCAGATAATTATACAGATCATAGAAGCCGACGCCCGGCTCGATCAGGCAATAACCGAAATGCGGATCGACCTCGAGGATGCGGTTCATCCGGCCGAGATCGAGCACCACCGTGCCCGGCATGACGGGGGCCGCGCCGCCATAGCCCAGATTCTTACCCCGCGCCGTCGGCCACAAGGGAATGCGATGCTCGTTCGCGAGACGGACGATCGCCTGCACCTCCTCGGCCGAGGCAGGCGCGACGGCCGCCGCGGGCTGGTGCGCCAGGCCGTCGCCTAGCGCATAGGGATCGAGATAGGTGTGCCGATCCTCATCGGTCGCCAGCACCCGTTTGGGGCCGACGACCGAGACGAACGCCTTGAGGCCGCGATCGAACTGGGCGGCCGAAAGGCCAGGGGGCGGCGCAAACGTCATCGATCACCTCACGCTATGGAGAGGATGCGCTAACCCACGTTGCCTCATTTTGCAACTTTTACATCAAAATTGCTCTACTCGGTAAAATCGATGAAATATCTTCATCCTATCGCTTCATCAGCAGATGCAGCTCGGGCGGGATGGGCGTGAGATCGATCTCGACGTTGATGCAAGTCGGCTGGCGGGCCGCGAGCGCCTCGCGGATCGCCGGCGCCAACGCCGCAATGTCCCGAACGAGAATCCCGCGGCAGCCGAATCCTGCCGCGACGTCGTGATAGCGCGCGTCCCCCAGACGGGTGCCCGTCACCCGGTTAGGCCCAACCGCAAGCTCCTGGAAATGCTGCGACGCGGCCCAGCTTCGATTATTCATCACCAGGACAACGATCGGCAGATTGTTCCGCACCATCGTGTCGAACTCGGCTATGGTGAAGCCGACCGCGCCGTCGCCGACGAGGCACAGCACGGGACGCGCCCGATCCCCAGCCTGCGCGCCGATCGCCAGCCCCATGCCGAAGCCGACCGCGCCCAGGAATCCGTGCGTGAGATAGCTCGCCGGTCGAACCTGCGCGATAACCTCATTCAGCCAGTGATAGGCTTCAGCCCCGTCGCCCACGACCAGCGTCTCGGGCGTGATCGCGCCGACGATCGCCTCCACCGCCTGCATCGGATGGATGGGCGCCTCCTCCCTCGCGAGATCGGCCTGCCGCGTTTCGGCGCGCGCAGCCTTGGCGTCGGTGACGGTTTGTTGCCATGCCGATCGATCCGGCCACGCTTTGTCGGCGGCCGCATCGGCGAATGCCGCCGCCGCCGCGCTCGCATCCGCGACGATTCCCAACGCGGTGGCCCGCACCCGGCCCAGCTCACGCGGATCGACGTCGACATGGATGATTTCGGCGGCGTGCGGCACCACCAGATCGCTCGTCCCCAAGGTAAACAGGCCGAAGCGCACGCCGAGCGCGAGGAGAATGTCGGGCCGCCCGCCCCCAGCGTCGAGATCGCTCATCTTGTGGAAGGTGCCGCCATAGAGCGGATGATCGCTCGGCAGTAGGCCATGCGCCGCGAAATCAGAAAAGACGGGCGCGCCGATCGTCTCGGCCAGTATGCGGATCGCATCGGCCGCGCGCGGGCGAAGGCCGCTGCCGAGCATGATGACCGGCCGCTCCGCCGCGCGCATCCGCTCCAACGCCTGCTCGATCGCGTCGCGGTCGGGGGCGGCCGGAATCGCCGGCACGATGTCGGGGATTGCCACCGACTCTTCCTCGATGCGCGCGCCCAATATGTCGGAAGGGATGTCGATGAGCACCGGCCCCGCCGGCCCCGATGTCGCCATGCGCACCGCCTGCGCGATGAGGCGCGGAATATCCGCCGTGACGGTGATCTGGTGCGCCCATTTCGTGATCGGCCGGGCGACCGCCACCTGATCGATCCCCGCCTGCAACGTATTGGTGTCTGCCTGCGCCAGGCCTGCCGCGCCGCTGATATAGAGGACGGGGGTGCGATCGAGATAGGCGTTCGCCAGCGACGTCACGACGTTGGTGAAGCCCGGCCCCGCCGTGACCAGTGCAACCCCGAGCCGATCATTCGCCCGCGCATAGCCCTCCGCGGCGTGACCGGCGGCGACCTCATGGCGCGTGTCGACGATCGGCAGGCCATGATCGACGCAGGATTGGAAGATGCTGTCGATATGCGCGCCGTGCAGGCCGAACAGCGTCTCCACGCCCGCGCGGCGTAGCGTCCGAACCAGTAATTCTCCGCCCGTTACCAATGCCATGGCTCAATCCTTCTTCAGGCCGTCGGTGCGCGTCGCATCCCATGCGACACCCGTCACCGGATGCGGATAATGGAAGGGCACGACCGGTGTCTGCGGCCAGAAGTCAGCCTGTCGTTCGGTCAATTCATCCGGACCGCCCGGATTTTCAGGGAAAGTCTTTTCGAAGAAGGCGCCGCTATAGGGTACGCTGTGCGCCCAACCCTTTTCGTAATCGGCCTGCCAGAACATGTGGTAGTCGAGCGTCTTGATCTTCCAGACGCCGTCTTCCTTCACATAATCATTCTCATAGACGCCTGCTTCCCACCATTGTAGCGGCAGATGAGCATTGATATTCGGCTTGCTGACATGGCTGCCGCCTTGGAGGAAGGCGCGGAAGCGCCCCTTGGCCGACCGCCGATCGGGTGCGACATCGACGATATCCTGCAACTGCATATGATCGGCGAGCAAGCCATAGATCGGCCCGTTATTCCCCTCGGTGAAGGACCGGCGCAGGCGATCGCAATACAGCCGGCGCAATCCTGCCTTGCCGCGGAAGATGCCGCCCATGAAATGCAGCTCGCCCTCTTCGGCAAATAGGTCCACGACTTCGTCGTACAGCCCTTTATCCATGTAATAGCCATATTTGAACTGGAGCGTGCGAACCGCCTGCACGTCCTGCAATATCCCAAGCTGTTGCTCCAGCGCCTCGATACGGCCGAGGAGGGCCGCCGTTCCGGAATCGTCGCTCATTGCATCCTCTTCTTGTGGGGCACGAATAGATTCGATGATTGTGCAACAAAATGAGGGCAAGCGATAGCCCGCCGGTGCCGTGACGCGGCATCGCCAGAGCGCGTCGGCATCGCTATAGGGGCCGCTTTATCAGATCAGGAGGGATGAGGATGGCGCAAGCACCGCAAGACGTGCGGAGCCCCGAAGAAGGCGCGCTGCTGATCGAGCGCCTGAAAAAGGAGCTTGGCGACATCGTGAAGGGGCACGACGAGGCCGATTTCGCCCGCCACGTCCATGACTTCACGAACGTCATGGATGAGGCCATCCATCTCCCGGGCGTCGCCTATCCCCGCACGACCGAGCAGGTTTCGCGCATTCTCGCGCTCTGCAACGAGGCGCGCTATCCCGTGGTCCCGCAAGGGGGGCTGACGGGCATGGCGGCGGGCGCGCTGGCCGACCGGCCGGCGCTGTTGCTCTCGATGGAACGGATGCGCGGCGTCGAGGCGCTCGATGAAGCGGGGCGGACTATCACCGTTCTCGCCGGCACGGTGCTGGAAACGGTGCAGAACGCTGCTGACGAAGCGGGCTTCCTGTTCCCGCTAGATCTCGGCGGGCGCGGCACCGCGCAGGTCGGAGGCAATGCCTCCACCAACGCCGGCGGCAATCGCGTGCTGCGCTATGGGATGATGCGCGATCTCGTCCTCGGCGTGGAGGCGGTGCTGGCGGACGGCACAATCATCAGCTCGCTCAACACGATGATAAAGAACAATGCTGGCTACGACCTGAAGCACCTCTTCCTCGGCAGCGAAGGGACGCTGGGCGTCATCACCCGGCTCGTGCTGCGGCTGTTCCCCAAACCGCGCAGCATCGCCACCGCGCTCGTCGCGGTGGAGGATTTTCCCGCCGCGCTCAGCTTGCTGCGCGAGGTGAACAGCGCGCTGGGCGGATCGCTCGGCGCGTTCGAGCTGATGTGGCCCGATTTCTATCGGCTCGGCACGACCGCACTTGGCCGGCAACAGCCGATCCCCGACGAACATGGCCTCTATGTCCTGATCGAAACACTGGGCGCTGATGCCGAACGCGATGGCGCCTATTTCGAGGAAGTGATCGCCGGGCTTCTGGAAGGCGGCATCGTCAAGGACGCGGTGATCGCATCGTCCGAAAGGCAGCGGAAGGAAATCTGGGCGATCCGCGACTGCCCCGGCGAATGGCCCAAGGTCTACTGGCCACAGATCGGCTTCGACATCAGCCTGCCGGCGAGCAGGATCGGCGATTTCGTGCCTTTCGCCCGCGAATTGCTGACGTCGCGCTGGCCGGACATGCAGACCGTCTTTTTCGGCCACCTCGCCGATTCCAACCTGCATCTGTCGGCCCGATTGCCGCGCGACGTGGTGCCCGTCCATGAGATAGAGGAAACCGTCTACGCCGCTGTCGGCCAGTGGGGCGGATCGATCTCGGCCGAACATGGGATCGGCTCACTGAAGCGCGAGTTCCTGCACCACTCCCGCTCACCCGCCGAGCTGATGCTGATGCGGCGGATCAAAAGCTGCCTTGACCCCAACGACATCCTCAATCCCGGCAAGGTGATCTGACCGTTCGTTCGGGGAAAGGGATCGCGATGGGGGATAAAGGGGCGCACGTCACCATGACCGAGGGCCCGTTATTGGGCATCCTCATCCGGGTGGCGGTTCCCATTGCGCTCTCCAACCTGTTCCAGTCGACCTATGACATCGTCAACGCGCTGTGGGTCGGCCAACTCGGCGAGGCGGCGATCGCCGCCGTGGCGGCCAGCGGGCCGCTGTTCAGCGTACTGATCTCGCTCGGCAGCGGGCTTTCGGTCGCGGGCGCGGTGCTCATCGCGCAGAATGCCGGCGCCGGGCGGCTGGATACGCTGGATCATGTCGCGGCGCAGACCCTGCTGATGGTCGGCATGATGGCGCTCGCCTTTACCCTGATCGGTGCGAGCAGTGCGACGACTTTGCTCCACCTGATCGGGGTCGAGCCTAATATCCGTATGCTCGCCAGCCACTATCTCGACGTTCGCTATATCGCCATGGTGCCGATGTTCGGCTTCATGGCGACGCAGGCGATGTTGCAAGCCGTCGGCGAAGTCCGCTTCGCAATGGCCGTCCAGATCAGCAGCGTGGTGCTGAACGCGCTGCTCGATCCGCTGCTCATATTCGGGATCGGCCCGCTTCCGGCGTTCGGCGTGGTCGGCGCGGCGATGGCGACGGTGATCGCGCAAACCGTGGCCTTGCTGGTGGTACTGCATCACCTCCTCGGTGGCCGTTCGGCGCTCCACCTCCATGCGCGCCATTTCAGGCCAGATCCCGCGCATATTCGCCTCGCGCTCGGCATCGGCCTCCCCGCATCGATTGAACAGGCGATCCGTACCTTCAGTTCGCTGCTGCTGATGTCGCTCGCCGCGAGCTTCGGAACGGTGGGCCTCGCCTCCTACGGCGTCGGCACGCGGCTGCTCACCTTCTGGTTCACGCCAATGATCGGGCTGTCGATTGCCACCGCGACCGTCGTCGGCCAGAATATCGGCGCAGGGCATATGGACCGCGCCCAGGCGGCCAGCCGCCTCGCCACCTGGCTCGGCTTCTTCGGCCTGACCGCCGTCGGGCTGATCCTCCTGCCGTTCGTCCCCTTCATCATGGCCGCACTTGCGCCCGGCGAGCCCGAAGTGATCCGGGGCGCGAGCACCTTCGCCTACATTTATTGCCCCTTCCTCGGGCTGCTCACCGTGCCGCAGGTGCTGCTCGGCACGTTCCGCGGGGCGGGCAGCACGCGCCAATCGATGACGATTTCGATCGCCATGCAGTGGCTATTCCAGCTTCCCTCCGCGTGGTTTCTGGCACTGGCGACACCGATGGGCATTCTCGGCATCTGGTGGAGCTACCCGATCGCGAACGGCGCGGCCGCGATCCTGTGCGTCGTCTGGTTTCTTCGCGGGCCGTGGCGACGCTCGCTCGTCGCGGCAACGGCGTGACGGCACCTATGCTCATTCCGTATGGGGAAAGAGCAATTTTGTAATAGACAGGCTCGGCCTCACAGCCCACCTTCGTTCCGTGAAGAAGATGAACGACAGCTAAGGCAAGAGATTATTCCCCTATAGCGGGCATAAAGTACCCGTCCTCTGTACTATATATCCTTACGCTATCGTACAGGCTTTGTTGGCACGTCTGCTCCGCGCTCTTGACGCGTGAGTCAAAGGGTCATGGATAAATGCCTTATGGCTAGAATTGTTATGGGTATTGGCACATCTCACACGCCGATGCTCACGCTAGGCAGCGAGGACTGGATTCATCGCGCCGCCGACGACTTGAAAAATCCGCGACTCAACCAATCCGACGGGACCTGGATCAGCTACGACACGCTGCTGGAGAAGAACGGCCCTCGCTATGCGGATCGGATCACACCCGAGGCGCTGGAGGCAGCATCGGACAGGTGCCAGGCCGCGCTCGACCGCGTGAAGGCGGAGATCGAACGGATTGCGCCCGATATCCTGCTGATCGTCGGCGACGATCAGTCGGAGCTTTTCGGCCCCGAGAACATGCCCGTCTTCTCGATCTTCTTCGGCGACGAGGTTGTCACCCACGATCGCTGGGGCGACGAAAGCTATCCCGACTGGGCACGATCGATGGGCCACGGCTATGCCATGGACGCGGTCCACAGCTTCCCCGGCGCGCCCGATTTCGCGCGGATGCTGATCGAAGGGCTGATGGCGCGCCATATCGATGTCGCGACATCGGCGAAGGTGGTCGATCCGCACCGCGCTGGCTTCGGCCATGCCTTCGGCTTCGTCGTCAAACGATTGCTGGGCGAGCGGCAGATTCCGGTCGTGCCGATCCTCGTGAACACCTATTATCCGCCCAACGTACCGACCGCCACGCGATGCCACGATCTCGGCCGCGCGCTGCGCGAGGCTATCGGAGCGAGCGCGGGCGAGGAGCGAGTCGCCGTCGTCGCATCGGGCGGGCTCAGCCATTTCATCGTCGATGAGGCGCTCGACCGGCGAGTGATCGAGGGCTTTTCGGCCGAGAAGGCCGATCTGCTGCGTAATTTGCCGGCGGGCGCGCTGATGTCGGGATCGTCCGAAATCCTGAACTGGGTGGTGACAGCCGGCGCGGTCGATCATCTGCCGATGCGCTGGATCGATTATTTTCCGCTGTACCGCACGGCCGCCGGCACCGGCGTCGGCGCGGCCTTCGCGGTCTGGGCCGCAGATGGCGGCGCGGCGTGAGCCGCCTGGCGCCCGCGCGCGTGGAGAGAGTAAGCATGTTCGTTCGTAATCAATGGTATGTGATCGCCTGGGCGCGCGACGTCGGCCCGGAGCCCTATAGCAGGACGGTCTGCAACGAACCGATCCTGATCTATCGCAGGCAGGACGGATCGATTGCGGCGATGCGCGACGCCTGCCCGCACCGGCTGTTGCCGCTGAGCATGGGGATCAAGGAAGGCGACAATATTCGCTGCCGCTATCATGGCCTGCTGATCGACAGCGAGGGTCGGGCGGCGGAGATGCCTATCCGCACCGATCCGGTCAACCGATCAATCTGCACGCAAAGCTATCCGGTGATCGAACGCTATGGTTTCATCTGGGTATGGATTGGTGAGAAGGAAAAGGCGGACGCGGCGCTGCTGCCCGATTTCTGGATGTGCGAGGGGCCCGATTGGATCGTCGATGGCGACACCTATCATGTGCGCTGCGATTATCGGCTGCTGATCGACAATCTGATGGACCTCACGCACGAAGCCTATGTGCATGAAAAGTCGATCGGCCAGCCCGAACTGATGACCGCGCCACCGATCAACACCCGCACTGAAAACGGCCGCGTGATCGTCGAGCGCTGGATGGCGGACGTGCCGCCCGCACCCGCCTATCGGTCGGCCGCCGGCGCGGGCAATGTCGACCGCTGGCAGATCTGCTATTTCGTGCCGCCGAGCAATGTCCTGATCGACGTCGGCGTCGCGCCGGTGAGCGCGGGGGCGACGCTGGAAAACCATCCCGTGCGCAGCTTCGTGATCGACGCGATGACGCCGGAGACCGAGACGACGACCCATTATTATTGGGGCGCGGCGCGCAACACCGACATCGACAATGCCGAACGGACCGCGCAGACCAAGGCGATCCAGGCGACGGTGTTCAAGGAAGACCTGGCTATCCTCGAAGCGCAGCAGCGCGCGATCGAGGCCAATCCCGACCTTAAACTGCGTGCCTTCGGCATCGATGCAGGCGGCGTACGCAGCCGAATGATGATCCGCCGGATGATCCGGGAAAACGGGTCCGGCGGGAATGAAGGCGAGAACGGAGAGGAAGGAGAGACGTCATGAACAATCCGCTGATTTCCTGCGACGATCATCTCGATCTGAACATGCTGCCCGCCGATCTGTGGACGAGCCGCCTGCCCGAGCATCTGCGCGACCGCGCGCCGCACATTGAGGAACGCAACGGCGTGCCCGTCTGGGTGTGCGAGGGCGAGGTGTGGGGCAGCTGGCTGGGCAAGCCGGGGCGTGCCACCGGACCCAAGCCGGTGATCAGCGCGCTCGATCGCGGCGGCATCGTCGACCAGTCCGAGCGGCGCCCCGCCGTGCCCGAGTTGCGCCTCGCCGACATGGACCGCGACGGCGTCTATTCGCATGTCATCTTCGGCCCCGTCACCTCGATCAATCTCGACGATCAGGAACTGCGCGACGCCTGTTACCGGGTCTATAATGACTGGCTGGCCGAATTCTGCTCGGCCGCGCCCGATCGGCTGATCGGCGTGCCGATGTTGCCCGAATATCCCGAATCGGCGACCGCGGAGATCAGGCGCCTCGCCGCCAAGGGCATTTTCAAGCAGGCCAATCTCCAGATCGCGGTGGCCAAGCCCGCCTTGCACGATGAGCGCTGGGAGCCGTTCTGGGCCGCCGTCGAGGATAGCGGCATGGTGCTGTCCTTTCATGTCGTCGTCTTCTTGAGCGGCGGCGGATCAAGTCCGGGGCGCGGCAAGGCCGCGGGTTATTTCCTCCACGCCAAATCCTTCGTGGCGCAATTTATCGATCCATTCGTCGATCTGTTCGCCTGGGGCATATTGGAACGGCACCCCGGCCTGAAGATTGTCATCGCCGAATCGGGCGTGGGCTGGTTGCCTTGGTTGATCGAGGAACTGGACTATCGCCACTGGCGTCTCTGGGAAGCCAAGGATTACTGGCTGGACCATGGCGGCATACCGTTCGACATGAAGCCGTCCGAACTGTTCAAGCGCCAGATCTACGCGACGTTCCAGGAAAGCCCGACGGCGATGAGCCTGCTCAAATTTTATGGGCCGGAAAACCTGCTCTGGGCATCGGATTATCCGCATCCCGACAGCGTCTGGCCCAATTCGCGCGCCGCGATCGAACGGCAGATGGGGGACCTGCCCGCCGACGTGGTGGAACGCCTGACCTGGGGCAATGCCGCCAAGCTCTACGGCATCCGGAAACCCGAAAACCGCGATGTCTTGGCCGCCGAATAAAGGCGGACGGCTTTACTGCTCCATCTTCCGCACGATTTCGAGGAAGCGATGAACCACCGGCGGGACCGAGCCATGCCTGCGCCGGAAGATGTAGGCATGCCGCTCGACATACATGCCCGCTACCTCCAGCGGGCCGATCAGCCCCGCGCTCTCCTCGACCACATAATGTTGCCGAGGCAGCCAACTGAGGAAATGGCAATCGGCCACGAGCGCCTTCATCATCATCACCGACCGCGTCTCCACCGCGATATGCGGCTGCACGCCCAGTTCGCCAATGACTTCCTCGAAACGGCGGCGCGGCATCGTGCCGCGCGGCGGCATAACCCACGGCACATCGTGGAGATCGGCCATCGTCAGCGCCCCGCGCTCGCGAACCGGATGCGTCATCGAGGCGATGACCGAGCCTGTATCGTCGAACCGGTGATTCAGGCGCATGATCTCGTCATTGTGCTCCATCACCCCGGCGACGACGAGGTCGATCTTCCGATCGAGCAGGGCGACCTCAAGCGCATCGTCGATCGCCTCCATGAACTCGATCTGCACATGAGGGTTGGCACTGTGCAGTCGTTCGAAGATGCGCGGCAGGACGGTGACACCGGGACTGACCGCCGATCCGATCCGCAGCACGCCATGGGTCCCGCTGCGCAACCGTTCGATCTCCGCCCGCGCATGATCGGTTTCGAGGCCGATTCGATCCGCGAATGGAAAGAGCGCCTCGCCGAAGACGGTGAGCGTGACGCCGCTCGCATAGCGATCGAACAACGGCACATCGAGCTTCTGCTCAAGCCGCTTGATCATGCGGCTGAGCGTCGGCTGACTCACATTTAAGACCTCGGCGGCACGGCCGATACTGCCATGCGTGGCTACCGCGAGGAACGCGTCTCTCAATCTGTCGTCGAAGGGCATGCCGCAACAGTATGGTGGCGGCGCAACTTTGCAATAGACAAGCGCCGGGCGCGGTGGTCACTCTTACTTCAAGCAAAAAATGGGGAAGGAGAGGGATCGAGTAGATAAACTCGGCACCTGTATGGACAGGCTCAATGCCTCTTTTCGGGGCTGCTCCTTATTCGACAGAAAAGAGCCGGCGGATGCTTGCACGCAGTCGCCGATAAAGATGCCTATGCCCCCTTCATCAAACGTTGCGACAGGCGGAACGCTTTCATGACTGTAACGACTGTCGGAACATAACGACTGTTCCTTTTATCGTCTGCAAAAAGCAAGAAACCTATCGAAAATAGCCTTGAGGGGGAATGCAGAAATGGCGACGGCAGAAAAGAAGTGGGTCGGGCTTATGGCGGGAACGGCGGCGCTCGCCATCGCGGCGGCCCCGGCCTCCGCCCAGCGGGCGGCGCCGGACGCCGGCGAGATCGTGGTAACGGCGACGCGGCAGGGCGAAACCGCGATCAGCCGCGTCCCGATGAGCATCACCGCGCAGACGCAGACCCAGCTTGACGAACAGAATATCAAGACGGCGCAGGACCTCTCCCGGATCGTCCCGGCATTGAGGATCGAGGAAGTCGGGCCGACCTCCTCCAACATCTCGATCCGCGGCGTCCGCTCCGAAACCGGGTCGGCGACGACCGGCGTCTATATCGACGACGTCGCCCTGCAGGCGCGCACGCTCAACGGCTCGGCGACCGGCGGCGGCGTCTTCTTGCCGCCGATCTTCGATCTTGAGCGCGTCGAGGTTCTGAAGGGGCCGCAGGGCACGCTATATGGCGGTTCGTCGGAAGGCGGCACCGTCCGTTTCATCACGCCCGAGCCGAGCCTGACGCGCTATTCGATGTATGGCCGCGCGGAGGTGAACGCCGTCGAATATGGCGGGGTCGGGTATGAAGGCGGCATCGCCGTGGGCGGCCCGCTTATCGAGGACAAGCTGGGCATCCGGGTGAGCGCCTGGAATCGCCACACGGCGGGCTATCTCGATTATGTCGATCACCGGAACAGCGAGGTCGTGTCGCACGACGACAATTGGCGCAATCAGCGTGCGTTCCGCGTCGCGTTGGCCTGGCAGCCCTCTTCGTCGCTGAAGATCACGCCGACTTTCCTTTATTCCTATGACAAGAAGAACAAGTTCGACGAAACCTACCGGTCGGTCCCGGCGCGGACGACGCCGGCCTTCGGCACCTATCTGGACGCCGCGCCCGCCGGCAGCCCTCCCGGCACGCCTGGCCGGGGCTCGCCGCTGTTCGGCCGTTACGCCGGCCCCGGCATAGGCGGCGGCCTGTTGCCCGAAGGCTATACGCCACCGCCGGAGGGCGGGATTGTCACCGACATCCCGGGCGCGGAAGGGCGGCAAGTCTATATCCACCCCGGCCACACCTATCCCGCCGTCAATGTCGATCCCTATTCGTCGCTGGAAGTCGCCAATGCGGGCGACGGCTATACCGGCGCGGTCGGGCCCGATCCTTCGGGCCGCCTCAACAAGATGTATCTGGCCAGCCTGTCGCTCGACTGGGATGTCGGCCCCGCGCAGATCAAGTCGATCACCAGCTATATGCGCGACAGCGGCAAGGGCGTGTTCGACGCGTCCTATATCTCATCGGTCAGCGTCACGACGATCCCGGGCTATGACCCCTCGGTCAACAGCTCCTTCCTGTTCGACACGCCCGATCCGATCTTCAGCTACTTCGCTTTCCATGCAAAGCGCGAAGCGAAATCGGAAGAAATACGGTTGACCTATCCGACCGACGATGATGGCCTGAGCTTTGTCGCGGGCGTCTATTACAATGACGCGCATACCTATTCGATCAACGTCAATACGGCCAATCGCTCGACGCCGCGCGAAGTCTCGTTCGGTATCGGCCAGACCTTCTTCCCCATCCATTCGGCGGACGAGATCGCGTCGATGAACCAGCAGACGCAGGTTCAGAATCTCTATGAAACATCGACCGCTTTTTACGGCGAGGCCAATTATCAGGCCACCGACAAGCTGCGCCTGACCGCCGGCATCCGGCTCTCGCGCGAGGAGATCAAATACAATCTGCGCACCTGGGGCCTGCTCACAAACGCCCCGTTTGGTGTGGGCACCTTTGTCGAGGCATCAAGCGCCGAGACGCCGATCACGCCCAAGTTCAGCATCTCCTATCAGGCGACGCCCGACCAGCTCTATTACATCACCGCAGCGAAGGGCTATCGCCCCGGCGGCGCGCAGGGTCAGGCCAATCCGGCGATCTGCGCCTCCGACCTTGCGGCGCTCAACATCACCGAAACGCCCTCCTCTTACGGTTCGGACTCGGTGTGGAACTATGAAGCCGGCGCCAAGGTGAAGCTGTTCAACCGCATGCTCCAGCTTTCGGGCAGCGTCTTCCATGTCGTCTGGAGCAAGCCGCAGACGCCCTACCGCCTGCCGACCTGCGCCTTCCAATATGTGACCAATATCGGCGAGGCCACCAGCACCGGCTTCGATCTGCAAGGCACGTTGCGGGCGATTGACGGCCTCACCATCGATTTCGCGATCGGCTATACCGACGCTCATTTCACCAAGGATGTGCTGACCGAGCCCAATGCCCAGGGAGTGCGCAATCTATTGGTGGGCAAGGGCATGAAACTGCTCGAAGTGCCGGCGTGGACCGGATCGATAGGCGCGCGCTACGACTTCGCACTAACCGACCGATGGAAGGCCTACACCTATGGCGGATATCAATATACCGGCAGCTATAAGAACACGCTGGGGCCGGGCGTCCTGAGCTATTCGCCCGATGTCTACACGACGCCATCGGTCGACAATGTGACCGCCCGCATCGGCCTCACCAACGACACGTTCGACATATCGATGTTCGTCGACAATCTGTTCGCCAACAAGACGCTGCGGTACAATGATCTGGTCGGTCGCGCATCTTGCCGGAATGACGACTGCTCCCTTTACGGGGCCTATTATCCGCTGGTCCATGGCACCACGGCGCGCCCGCGCACCTGGGGCCTGACCGTGACCGCCCGCTACTGAGGCAGGCGCGCGATTCGCGTTGAGAGGAGATCACCATGGCATTGGAGGTCAAGGAAGTCCTGCCCGGCTTTGGAGCGGAGGTGTCGGGCATCGATCTGAACGAGCCGCTCGCCCCCGAAACCGAAGCCGACGTCATCGACGCGATCGCCAAATATGGCGTGTGCGTCTACCGCAATACCGGGCTGACCGACCGGACGCACATCTGGTTCAGCCGCATGTTCGGCAATCTCTGGACGATCGGCGGGCAAGCAACGCGCAAGTCGCGCTTCGATTTTCCGCAACTGTTCGAGGCCGGCAATCTCAATGCCGACGGTTCGATCAATGAGGATGAGATGGCGCGCAAGCGGCGCAAGGGGGATCGGCTGTGGCATACCGATTCCTCCTTCACCAAGGAACGCACCACCTATTCGCTGCTGCTCGCGCATGAGGTGCCAGAGGAGGGAGGCGAAACCGGCTTTGCCGACATGCGCGGCGCCTATGACGCGCTCCCCCAGGCGATGAAGGACCGGATCGAAAATCTGGAAGGCGAGCACAGCTATAATTATTCACGGATGCTCGCGGGCTTTCCGATTACCGAAGAAGAAGTCGAGCAGGGCATGATCGCGCGCCACAAGCTGGTGCATATCCATCCCGGATCGGGCCGCAAGAGCCTGTATATCGCGTCGCACATGCTGCGCATCACCGGCATGGACAAGGAAGAAGGGCGCGCGCTCATCAAGGAGCTGATCGAATTCGCCACGCAGCCGCAATTCATCTTCTATCACAAATGGCAGCCGGGCGATCTGGTGATCTGGGACAATTTCTGTACGATGCACCGCGGCGGCGATTATGACGACGTTCATCATCGTCGCGACATGCGCCGCACCACCGTGATGGCGTCGCCGCCGCCGCCGATCGTGCTCGATCCGCGGTTTGCGGGCCGGTTCGATCCGCGCCAGTTCGAAGCGATGGCGTCCGCATGATCCCGGCCCTCCATGCACGCGCCTAGCCCCACGACGGAAAACGCCGCCAGCGCGGCGCCCGCCCCCGCCTGGCCGTCGCCAAAGACGGCCTGGTTCGTCCTGACGATGATCGGCATCGTCACAGTGTTCGGGCAGATGGACCGGGCGATCATCTATCTGCTGGTCAGCTCGATCAAGAAGGACCTGGCGCTCACCGATACCGAGATGAGCCTGCTGATGGGGCTTGCTTATTCGGCGGCCTATTTTCTTTTCGGCTTGCCAATCGCGCGGCTGACCGATGTCGGCAAGCGCAAGTTCATCCTGCCTAGTGCGCTTGCGCTGTGGAGCCTGGGGACAAGCTGCTGTGCGCTCGCCGGGAGCTTCGGCCAGTTCTTCGTCGCGCGCATGATGGTGGGCGCGGGTGAATCGGTGAAGGGGCCTTGCGCGGTTTCGCTGATCTCCGATCTCTTTCCCCGCCAGAAACTGCCGCGCGCCTTTGCCGCCTACAATCTCAGCATTCGCGGCGGCGAGGCGCTCGCGCTCATCCTCGGCGGCCTCCTGATCGGCTATTTCGTGAAGCTGGGAACGGTGACATTCCCGGTGCTGGGCGAGCTCAAGGGATGGCATATGGTCTTCCTGCTGTTCGGCACGCCAGGCATCCTGTTCGCCTTCATCTTCATGCTCACGGTGCGCGAACCTGTACGTCACGGCCGCAGCCGCAAGGGATCGGTGCCGCTGCGCGAAGTGGCGCATTTCCTGTTCAAGAGTCCCGCCCGGAGCGTGCTGTTGCCGATCCTGCTCGCCGCTGCGGTCAACAATATCGAGATGGTGGGCGTCGGCTCCTGGCGGCCTACCTTCTACGAGCGCACCTATGGATGGGGGCCGGCTGATTTCGGCCCGATCCTCGGCGTCACCAGCCTCATCATCACGCCGGTTGCCCTGGCGCTCGGCGCGTTCCTGTCGGAATATCTCGCGAAACGCGGCTATGCCGACGCGAATATTCGGATCGTGCTGTGCGCGAATATCATTTCACTGCCGCTGGGCATCATCAGTCCGCTGATGCCGACATTCTATCTCGCCCTCGCCTGCAGTCTCGGCACCTTGTTCCTCGCGACGATGAGCGCGCCCAGCCTGCTCGCCGCGATGCAGATCGTCACGCCCAATGAACTGCGCGGTCAGGTGAACGCGCTCTACATGTTCACGCTGAGTGTTATCGGCTCGGGCCTCGGCCCAATCGTGATCGCGTTGATGACCGATCATCTTTTCCAGGCGGAGGCCGATCTGCGATACGCGATGGTCACGGCGGTCGCGGTCGCGGGGCCGATCGCATTGGGGCTGATCTGGATGGCGCTGAAGCCCTATGGCGAAGCCTATCGCCGCGCGACAGCCTCCACCTGAGCGAACAGCCAACCGTCAGAAGCGCTTCGCCAGTTGCACCTGGACGACGCGGCCGAGCGGGCTGCCGTTCGACGAATCGAACTTGAGGCTCGCGGTCGCCCCGGTGTTGATGACGAGCGGCGGCAGCGTATCGAACAGATTCTGCGCGCTGACCGTCAGGCTGAAGCCGCGCAGCAGCGCGCCTGCCGTATCCGGGAAGGCATAGCTCAGCGACAGGTCGACCGTCGCGTAATCATCGATATGCGTATAGCGGGACGACATGCCCGTCGGCAGCAGATTCTGATCGATGCGATATTTGTTGGCATAGTTCAGGAACAGGTTGCCCGAGAGTGTGCCCACCCCGACATCGCCACTCCATCCGCCTTCAAGCCGCGCCTTGAAGCGCAGTGGATAACCGAAACGGTTCACTTCATCGACGACTGGCGCGCCCTGGATCGGCGAAACCTTCCACCGGCGAACATATTCGGCCAACGCGCCGACACGCCAGGTGCCGAGGCTGTCGCGCCACGTATAGTTGGCGCTGATGTCGAAGCCGTCGCCCTGCGTCGATCCGCTGTTCAGCCGGTGGCCGTTGGTGATCGCGACGACATTGCCGACCGGGGCGGGCGCGCCGAGTACCGGGCTGGTGCCGTTGGCGTTGATGCACTGGACGAGCTGATTGAACAGCGCCTGCGACGTCACACGCTGACCCGCGACGGCTGAACAATTGGCATTACCCTGATCGTAGGGAAAATTGCCGAAGAAGGCGACCGGGTTGTTAGCCGCCAAATTTGCGAAATAAGCCGGATTATAGATGATCTGATCGTTATAGACCTGCTGGTTGATCGACTGATAGGCGCCGACATTATAGACGGGCGTATTCACCTGATTGGTGTAGCGGACATTCCAGTAAGTGACCGACGCGTTGAAGCCGCTCGCCGGGGGCGCGTAATCGACGCCCAGTGACCATGAGCGCGACTTTTCCGGCTTCAGATCGCGCGCCGCGCCGCCCAGCGACTGGTAGATGGCGATGCCTCCCGGCGTGCCCGCGCAGGAGGGGCACAGGTCGGACGAAATGACGCTGCCGTCGAAAAGGCGCGGGAACACGCCCGCCTGCGTATTCGGGTCATTGTCCGCGAGCCCCGGCGCCCGGAAGGACGTGCCGTAGCTTCCGTGGAATTTCAGCCCATCGACCGGCGCCCAGTTCAGGCCGACCTTTGGGTTCTTCGTCTGTCCGACATCATTATAATCGTCGATACGGCCCGCCACGGTGAGTTCGAGTCGATGAAGGCCCGGCTGTTCGTTGTCGGCGCCGAAGATCGGCACATATAGCTCGACAAAGCCCGAGTTGATGCGCCGCTTGTTGACGGTGGTGGCAAAGCTGTTCCCGTTGACGAACGTGCCGCGATAATGCTCCGCGCCCAGCGCGACACGCGCATTGCCGCCGGGCAGGTGGACCAGCGATCCGTCCACATTCACCGCATAATCGCGCATCTTATAGACATTTTCGACGACGAAGGGGGTACCGGCGATCGCGTCGGTAAATTGCCCGTTGCCGCAATCGAAGACGCGGCCGTCGCAGAAAGGATTGAAGGCCGTATCCGCCGTCGTCCCCCCAAGCGCGGGGAGCGTGGCGAGATTATTGCCGAAATAGATCGAATTGCTGCTCTTCTCATGGTGGCGGGCGTCGGTCGCGTAGACGTTCGCCTTCCAGTCGCCGAACAGTGAAATGCGCGCGCCGATCGTCTCGCTTCGCGTGCGCGTATAGCCTTCGCGGATGCCCGCGCCGATATCGTTCACCGTATTATAGTCGACGGTGAGCGCCCCCGTTTCGCAAGCGGCGACCAGTGCGGGCGCCGCGCCGGCCATCGGCCCGTTGCAGGGGCTGTAATAATTGCTGTTGGGGACGGTGATCGTCGCGAAATTGTTGGGCGCGACGCTGAACAAGGCAATGTCGTAGTCACGATTCGAATAGAAGCCGTCGCCGTAAATCTCCAGCCAGTCGCCGACCTTCTGGGTGAAATTGACGGCCACCTGGTCCCGCTTCGAATGGGGCATCGCGTCATAGCCGGTCCAGATATTCTGGCGGTTGGCGGTGCCGGCGGCGCCGATCTGCGCGAGGGTCAGGTCCGTCCCGTCCTGCCCACCGGGAATCGCATAGGAGACACCATCGACGATGATGTTGCCGGGATTCGCCATCGTTCCTGACGGTGGGCCGCCATAAGCGGTGAAATCGTCATTATAGAGCGAAGGCCGCGAATTGGCGCGCAGGCGATCCGCGTAGGAATGCTGATAGGCGACGACCAGGCCGCCGCTGCCCCAGTCATAGCCGCCCACTGCGGTCAGCTGATAGGTGTCCTGCCCCTTCGCGCCGCCATATTGGGCGTAGGTTTCCAGCCCCGTGAAGGGCGCGCGCAGGACATAGTTCACGGTGCCGGCGATCGCGTCGGCGCCATAGATGGGCGAGGTGCCGTCGGCGACGATCTCGACCCGCTGCAGCATCTGGGTCGGGATATTGTCACCGTCGAAGGTGTTCATGTTCGCGCCGTCATAGGGTACGCGATGCCCGTTCACGAGGCTGAGCGTCGCCTGCGGCCCGAAGCCGCGCAGGTTCGGTGACTTGTTGAATGCCAGCGCGTTCAAATCCGCCGTGCCCTGAATACTGCCGCCCGAATAGCTGTTGCCCGTGCCCAGTGACAGGACGGAAGGCACGGTGTTGAGGATATCCGCCGTGCTCAATTGTCCGGTCTTGGCGAGATCCTGTCGATCGAGTTGCAGCACCGCCGAGCCGACGGGAGCGACGCCGCGGATGCGCGTTCCCGTCACGACGATATCGGCGTTGGGGGCTGGTGCATTAGCTTGCGCCGGGGCAGTGGAACGCCCCTCGGGCACAATCTCCTGTGCCGCGGCCGAGCAGGCGATCATCGAGAGCGTCGGGATCAGCAGACCGTGCAATGCAAGTTGCCGACGGCGCGCAAAAGCCTTGGCAGCCATATCTCTCCTCCCCGATCATTTTGTCTTCTGCCGGCGAGTCATATCCCATTATCTCGCATATTGCTATACTATATTGCATACATTAAGGCAGATTCGTTTGAACGGGGAGGTAGCCATGCGATACCGGCTGTTCGGCAAGACCGGGCTCAGGGTTTCGGAGATGGCGCTCGGCACCGGCACCTTCGGCGAGGCGTGGGGCTGGGGCGCCGATCGCGAGACGTGTCAGGCGCTGTTCGATCGCTTCGTCGATGCGGGCGGCAACCTGTTCGACTGCGCGGACGGCTATCAGAATGGCGAGGCGGAAAGCATATTGGGCGGGCTGATCCGCGCCGAACGCACGCGCTTCGCCATTTCAACCAAATATACCACCGCCACCGGCGCGCGCTCGATCCTGGAAACGGGTAACAGCCGCAAGGCGATGATGCAGTCGATCGACGCCAGCCTCACGCGGCTGGGCACCGATTATGTCGACATCTTCTGGGTCCATTTCGCCGATCAGCTTACCGCGACCGAGGAGATCGTGCGCGGGCTCGACGATATCGTGCGGCAGGGCAAGGCGCTCTATGTGGGCTTCTCCGATTTTCCCGCGTGGCGCGTCAGCCGCGCCGCGACGATCGCCGAGATGCGCGGCTGGGCGCCGGTCTCGGCGCTCCAGATCGAATATAGCCTCGCCGAACGCAGCGCGGAGCGGGATCTGATCCCGATGGCGCACGCTTATGGTATGGCCGTCATGATCTTCGCGGCGCTGGGTGGCGGCGTCCTGACCGGCAAATATCGGCGGGGCGAACAAGGCCGGAAAGAAAAGGGCGGCGGCGCGATCCGCGCGCTTCCTCCCGAGCGCGAGGCTGCCATTCTCGCGGCGATCGACACGGTGGCTGGCGAATTGGAGGCGTCGGCGGCGCAGGTCGCGCTCGCCTGGGTCCGTGCGCGGGCCGAAGCGACGGGCGCGGCCTTCATTCCCATTCTGGGCGCGCGCACGCTGGCGCAATTGGAGGATAATCTCGGCGCGCTCGCGATCACGCTGACGGCAGAGCAGCTCGCGACGCTCGATATGGCCAGCGCGATCCCGCTGGGCTTTCCGCACGAACTGCTGGAGCAGCCTTGGCTGCGCGATCTGCAAAGCGGCGGCTGGTGGGATCAACTCGACGTGCCTCCGCGCACCGCTCTCTAGCAAAGAGGAATAGATCATGCTGCCCACAGGCGTGACCATCCGGCATCCCGATCGCCTGTTCGTCGGCGGCCAATGGGTGGAGCCGGCCAGCAGCAATCGTATCGAACTGGTGGACCCGAACACCGAGCTTGTCGTCGCGCGAGTGGCCGAGGCGTCGGCCGAGGATATGGATCGGGCGGTCACAGCGGCACGAACCGCCTTCGACGAAGGTCCATGGCCGGCAATGTCGCCGCAGGAACGCCAGCACGTCCTGCGACGCATGCTGGCCGAACTGGAGCGCCGCGCCCCCGAGTTGGCGCGGGCGTGGGTCGCGCAGGTGGGCGGGCTCGCCAGCATCGCGCCGGGGATGACGGGTGGCGCCCATGCCGCCTTCGCCGCCACCGCCGCGCTGGGCTCAACCTATCCTTTCATCGAGACGCGTGCCGGCGCCGTCTCCCATACCGCCTTGCTCGTCCGGGAACCGGTTGGTGTCGTGGCCGCGATCGCGCCGTGGAATGCGCCTTATGTCATCATGTCGGCAAAGGTCGCGAGCGCGCTGATCGCGGGGTGCACCGTCATCATGAAGCCCGCGCCCGAAACGCCGCTGGAAGCCTATATTCTCGCCGAAGCGGCGGAAGCGGCGGGGCTACCACCCGGCGTCCTCAACCTTGCATGCGGCGATCGGGCGGCAAGCGAGCGGCTGGTGACGAACCCCGCGGTCGACAAGGTGAGCTTCACGGGCTCCACCCTCGCCGGCAAACGCATCGCCTCGCTATGCGGTGAGCGGATCGCGCGTTGCACGCTGGAACTGGGCGGCAAATCCGCCGCGATCGTGCGCGACGACTTTCCCATCGACCGCGCGGCATCGATCCTGGCGAACGCCATCGTGCTGCTGAGTGGCCAGGTCTGCGGCATGCTGAGCCGCGCGATCGTCTCGCGCGCACGCCATGACGCCCTCGCCGAGGCGATCGGGCGCGAGATGGAGCGGATCGTGGTGGGCCCCAGCGACGATCCCGCCACCCAATTGGGGCCGCTGGCGATGAAACGGCAGCTCGATCGCGTCGAAACCTACATAGAGGAGGGCAAGCGCACCGCCGATCTCGTAACCGGCGGGCGCCGGCCGACGCACCTCAATCGCGGCTATTTCATCGAACCTACCCTGTTCGCGAACGTCGATAATCGCAGCCGCATCGCGCAGGAGGAGATATTCGGACCCGTGCTGAGCCTGATTCCCTGCGACGACGACGCCGACGCGGTACGGATCGCCAATGAAAGCGCCTATGGCCTGAACGGCGCGGTGTTCACCGAGGACACCGAGGCCGCCTATCGCATCGCCCGCGCCGTCCGCACCGGCAATGTCGCGCAAAGCGCAATGCACATCGATCCTACGCTTCCCATCGGCGGCTTCAAGCAATCGGGAATCGGCCGTGAAGGCGGTGAGGAGGGACTGGTCGCCTATCTGGAAACCAAGACCATCCTTCTCGATGCCCTGCCTCAACAATTCGCCTGCTGAGAGAGACCGGCAAGCCCCGCCTCAAATCCGCTTGTCGATTGTTATACACTTAAAGTATACGATAAAGATAGAATCAATTGCATAATGTGGGAGAGGGGGATGCCAGGAGCATTCAAGCGTTGCCGCGTGGCGGGATTGGCGTCGGCCTCGGTCATCAGCCTTGCACTGGTTTCACCGGCGTTCGCCCAGGCGATGAGCAGCACCGCCGCGGCGGCGGACTCAGCGCCGGGTATCAGCGATATCATCGTGACCGCCCAGTTCAGGGAGCAGCGGCTACAGGACACGCCGATCGCGATCACCGCGATCTCGGGCGCCGATCTGGAAAAGAAGGCGCTGAACAATATCGCCGATATCGGCAAGGCCGCCCCGAACGTGAACATCGCCGCGGGATCGAGCGCCTATGGCGCGGGCGCCACCATCTTCATTCGCGGCATCGGCCAATATGATACCAATTTCGCGCTGGAACCCGGCGTCGGCGTCTATGTAGACGACGTCTATCACGGCGTGCTGGTCGGCTCGATCTTCGACCTGCTCGACCTCGACCGCGTCGAAATCCTGCGCGGGCCGCAAGGGACGCTCGCGGGCAAGAACTCGATCGGTGGCGCGGTGAAACTCTATTCGCGCAAGCCGGAGGGTTCGGGCGATGGCTATATCCAGGCGACGCTCGGCTCCTACAGCCGTATCGATCTTCGCGGCGCCTATGATCTGAAGCTCACCGATACGCTGGCGATGCGCTTCTCGGCCTTTTCGAAGCGGCGCAGCGGCTTCGTCAAACGGTTGGATTTCGCATGCGATCAACCCGAACTCGCCGGCGATCTGCCGAGCTATGCGACAGGCAAGAGCTGCCAGATCGGCACGATGGGCGGCATCAAGTCATGGGGGGCGCGCGCCGACCTGCGCTGGCGGCCGACCGATACGCTCGAAATCAATCTGATCGCCTCGATCGTGCGCGACGATTCGGACGCGGGCGGCGTCGAACTGACCTATGCGGACAATCCTACCGCCACGCGCAACGGCGTTCCCTTCGATTCACGCTTCATTCCCAACCGACATTACGTCAATTATGCGACGTTCGACGATCCCTCGACCGGCTGGCATATCGCGCCGAAGGCGACAACCCATTCGCAATCGGTGTCGGGCCATGTGAACTGGCAGATCAGCGACAAGCTGACGCTCACTTCCATCACCGCTTATGAGGACCTCGAATCCCTCTGGACGCTGGACAATGATCTCAGCCCGATCGGCGTCGCACTGACGCTCGACAACCAGCCCTATCACCAGTTCACGCAGGAATTACGGCTCAATGGCGAGATCGGCGACAAGTTCGTCGAATGGACGCTGGGCGGCTTCTATTTTCACAGCCTCGGCCGCGTCCGCGCCCGGGTCAAATCCGGCGCGGCCCTGAATTTCATTCAGGACGACCCGGTGAAGAACAGGAGCGAGGCGGTCTACGCGCAGGCGATCGTGCATCCCGTACCCGAAATGAGCCTGACCGCCGGCATACGCTATACGGACGACAAGAAGTCCTACACCTTCTATCGCGCAGATCCCAATGGCGGGCCGGCGGCGATCGTCGGCGCGCTGAGCGGCCTCAGCAACACCTATGCCGGCGATTCATGGGATTATCGCCTGGGCGCCGATTACCGCCTGAACCCGAGCGTCCTCGCTTATGCCAGCTTCTCCACCGGCTATAAGGGCGGTGGCATCAACCCCCGCCCCTATATTCCCTCGCAGGTGGTGCCGTTCGGGCCCGAACGGGTGAATGCCTATGAAATCGGCGTCAAGAGCGACCTTTTTGACCGCAGGTTGCGACTCAACCTGGCGGCTTTCCTGAACAAATATCGCGACATCATCCTCATCGACGCGAACGGCTTCCCCGGCGCACCGGGCGATCCCGATTTTTTCCCGTTATCGGCGGTGCCGTTCAATGCAGGCCGGGCCAACATCAAGGGCATCGAACTGGAAACCGTCCTGCATCCGGTGGGCGGCCTCAACATCACCGGATCGTTCAGCTATCTCGATTTTAAATATACCGAGCTGGATCCCAATGCGGCTGCGTCGGGCATCACGTCGGGCTTCATCTCACCCTTCACGCCAAAATGGAAATGGTCGATCGACGCCTCCTATGAACTGGCGCTTGGCAACGGCGCGACGATCACGCCGCAATTCGACATCGATCATCAAAGCTCGGTCTATACCGATCCGGTGAACGCGACGACCAACTATCTGGCGGGACGGACGATCGCCAACGCCTCGCTTCGCTTCCAGGCGGCCGACCAGAAATGGGAGCTGATCGGTGGCGTCACCAACCTCACCGACAAGCATTATTATACCAACGCGTTCGATATCGCGCTGGCGATCGGCACCGTGCAGAACAGCGTCGGCCGACCACGCGAATTTTACGTGACGCTCCGCCGCAACTTCTGAGCGCAGAAAAAGGGGGTGGCGAACGCGTCGGTTCGCCACCCCCTTTTTCCACCAATAGTCAGCGGCCGGAGCCCTTACCCCCAGACCTTGCGCGCCACTTCCGCGACCAGTTCCAGCTTGCGCCGCTCCTCGTCCACAGTGAGCAGATTGCCCAGTTCGGTAGAAGCGAAACCGCATTGCGGGCTGATCGCCAGATATTCCAGTGGCACGAATTTGGCGGCCGCATCGATGCGCCGGCGCAGCGCGTCGATATCTTCCAGTTCACCCGATTTGGTGGTGATGAGGCCTAGCACGACGATCCTGCCTCTCGGCACGAAGCGCAGCGGCTCGAACCCGCCTGCCCGCTCGCTGTCGAATTCCATCAGGAAGCGGTCGGCGTCCACCTGGCCGAGCAGGAATTCGGCGATACTCTCATAGCTGCCCGACACCGCCCAGGAACTGCGATGATTGCCCCGGCAGATGTGAACGCCGCGGGTAACGCCCTCGCCCTTCATCCGCGCCAGCACGCGATTGTCGATCTCGACCAGCCGGGCCAGCGCGCCATGCGCGTTCTTTGCGTCGATCGCGCCCTTCTCGACCGCGTCGATCGTATCGATGTAGCGTAGCGAATCGAGTTGCATATAGGGCACGCCGATCGCGTGCAGCGCGTCTATCTCCTCCAGATAGAGCGCCACCAGATCCTCCAGCAAGGCATCCACATCGGGATAGGCCACAGCGCTCCGTTCGGCATCGTAGAGCCGATTGAACATGGTGGGGCTGGGAATCGTGATCTTGAACGGGCGATCGGCATGTGCCTTCAGAAAGGTCGCTTCCTCGGTGGCGAAACGCCGCGCGAGGCCGATCCGCCCCGTCACGACCTTCCGTTCCGGCAATGTCTCCTGCGCGACGTCCGCATGCTCGCCTCGCCAGAGACGCGGGCCGGTAGTCGCGCCGCTGAAAGCGCGCGGCGCCGCACTGGTGCCGGTCAGCGCGTCGACAAGGCCATTGCCCCACGCGGAACGGCGGAATTCGCCGTCGCTGACGACGTCGATCCCCGTACTGGCCTGCAGCTTGAGCACGTCGAGGATCGCTTCATCCTCAACCTCACGCAGGTCTTCCCGCGTTGCATGCGCATGCCGCTTGTCGAGCAGCTTTTGAGGGCGAAGCAGGCTTCCGACCTGATCGGCGCGTATCGTCTGGCTCATTGTCTCTCCTTCCCGGCGGCGCTGGGCCCTTCCTTATGGCGGCCCGGTTCCAGCGGCCCCTCCACCATCGAACGCCCCGATACGCTGAAGTCGGGGATCGGTTGGATCACATCCCAATGCTCGACGATCTTGCCGCCGCGCAGCCGGAACAGGTCGGCATAAGCGGTGCCGCGCGGATCGCTGTCGGTCGTCACCCGCCGATGGACGAGCACCATGTCGCCGTCGGCCAGGGTCCGCGCGATGGAAGAGGTGCGGCGCACCGCCCGTCGCGCCGCTTCCCGCGACGTAAGATACTCGATCAGCGCCCGCCTGCCGGGCGCGATATTGGCGCTGTGCTGGATGAAATCGGGCGCTACATAGGTTCGAACCGCCTCCGCGATCTTCCCCGGCTGCTGGCCCAGCTCCATATAGGCCAGGACCGTCCTGCGAGACGCTTCGCTATCGACCGAATGATCGGGCATGCCACAGGCCGGATGCGCCACGGTATCGCCGGCTTTCCGGGCCGCCGCATAGGTGACGCCGACGCCGCAACCTACCGCGTTGGCGCGGTTGGCCGCGATCGGCTGGATCACGTCCCAATGTTCGGCGAAGCGCCCATTCTCCATCCGCCAGATATCGACGAACAATCGTCCTTTATCCTGCGGATTGGTGAAGACGTGCGACGCGATGGCGACCAGATCGCCATCGGCCAGGATCGTGTGGACGACGGTGACATATTTTTCCGGCGGATCATATTTGCCGGGATGAGCCTTTTGGCGGGCCTCCAGAAAGGCATTGTCCCCACCCCCGCCATCGCCGATTTCGGGGTCATGCTGGATCAGGTGGGGCGCATAATAGCGCGCGAAGGCTTGCTCGGGCTTATGCTCGATCATCAGCAGTCGGGCATAATCGGTGATCGCCGCCCGCGCCTTCGCCGTCAGAGCCGAGGAGGCGCCGGCGAGCCCCGCGCCCCCCAAAAGCGGGCCGATCGTCATCAGCAACAGCAAAGCGCGTCTGTTCATCGGTTCCCCTCTTATGGCATCCTCATCCAGGCTAACCGGCCGGCGGCTTCATCGCGGCGATCCGGTAGCGGCGGATCGAGAGCAATTCGAATACGCCCGCCGTCACATAAGGATCGGCCTTCGCCGCCGCGCTGGCATGGGCCTCATCCTCCGCCTCGATGATCACGACGCTTCCGGTCGGCTTGCCGTCCTCGGCCAGCAAGGGGCCGGCCAACGGCATCGCGTCGCCAAACCCCTTACGATAGGCCATATGATCGGCGCGCTTCGCCTCGCGCTCCGCCGGATTGCCGAGCTCTCGATACTCCACCAGAAAATGCGCCATCGGCTCAGGCCGCCGCATCGACGGGCTGGAGTCTCTCCGGCAAGGGCTGGATATCCTGCCACTTCTTTTCGGGCGAGAAGAGGAAAGTCTCGGCCGTGATCTCGGACCAGTCGAACCGGCCTTGCTCCGCCTGCGGCAACTCGCCAGTCTCCTGAAGCTGCCGCACCGCTTTCAGCATCATCCGCCGGAACGCCACGACGGCGGCATCCGAACGGCCGAGATGCTCGCGCGTGCGATCGGCCATCGGCCCCATCGTTTCGCTCACGGCATGATCCTGCAGCGCCACGCCGACGATGCCCGACATGTTCTGCGTCCGCATCAGCTCCCGATCCTGATTGTACCAGACGTCCTTGCCATTGGTCTTGAAGAAATTCTCGTCATGCGGCGTATTGGCCTCGATCATGCGATGCTCACGATCGATGATCTGGCCCGGGTCGTAGAAAAACTGGATATGCCAGGTCGTATAATCGTCGCGCGGCACGAAAGCGTTGATCAGGCGGCGATTGCGGCGGAACTCCGGCGCCTTCTGCCCGTCGGGCGGAATGAAGGTCCAGAAGGGCAGCGGCACCTGCGTCATCCGCGCGTGCTTCTGGTCGCCATCGTTGCGCACCGCGCAATAACGCATGCCGTAGCGCGTGAACTCGATCTCCATCTTGGGACGCAGGTCCTTCTCGTGCGGCCATTTGGCCGGCTGCGTCCAGGAACTGTCACGGTGCAGGATGCCCGCGTGCGAGCTGTCGACCGCCCCTTCCAGCGCCTGCGAATAATTACATTCGTAGATGACCTTGAACGCCTCGCAGCTTCCCGGTGGCATATCGAACCAGGGGAAATGGGGAAAGGCGGGCTCCTGCTCCTTCGGCCCCATATAGGTCCACACCATCCCCCCGGCGACGCGCGTGGGATAGGCCTTCGCACGCATTGCCCGGGCCAGCTTCGAATTCTCCGGTTCCGCCGGCGTATCGAGGCACTGGCCCGTGACATCGAACTTCCAGCCATGGAAAATGCAGCGCAACCCGCATTCCTCGTTCACGCCGAGCGCGAGCGACGTGCCGCGATGGGGGCAATGCTCATCGAGCAGGCCGATCCGCCCTTCGGTATCCATGAAGGCCACGAGATCTTCGCCGAGGAGCCGGATACGCGCCGGTTTGCCATCGGGTTCCAGCTCCTGCGTCAGCAGCGCCGGTATCCAGAAACGGCGCATGAGGGCGCCCATCGGCGTGCCGGGGCCGACCCGGCAGAGCAGTTCATTGTCCGCATGAGACAGCATTTGACGCACTCATTTTGTTAGACGATATAATATAAATATCCTGCTATGACGTGAGAGTCACTACCCCTCGACGGAGATTTTTCCCGTGGACCTCGACACCATCCTTCCGGTGGAAACCATGTCCGACCTGACGATCCAGACGCTCGTCGAGCGGCTTCAGCGATCGCGGACGCCCGAGCAGTTCATCTATCGCGAGTCCGAACTGGACGAATTGTGGCGGCTCGTGGACATCGCGCTTCGGGCAGGCACGTCGGCCGACATGCGCGGCGAGGAGCGCCTGCGCCAGATGCACGACGCGATCCACCGCGCGCACGACCTCGTCGGCATGGACGGCAAGCCCCTGGAAGCCGCCGCCGCGCTGCGCGAAGCGCTGATATAGACCGACGCTTGCGGCCGGATCAACGCCAATAGACGAAGCCCATTGCGTTGCCCGTGCCCGCCGCGCTGCGATAGCAGGGGATATAATCGAGGACGTGCGGCGCCAGCCCCGCCTCGACCATCGCGCCCGCCACGGGCACCCAATTCTTCATTTCCGACGTGCCGTCGCGAAAGATCGCCTCACCGAGCGCGAAGACAGGTTCGAAGCGCTTCTGCTCGATCGCGCCCAGAAAGGTGCGATCCACCGTCTCGTCGATAACGAAATGGGTGAGGCCGCCGCTTGCGATAAGGGCGACGCGCTTGTCGCTATCCCACGCCCGGATCGCCTCCAGGATCGACTGGCCGAATTTGTAGCAGCGTCGCACCGTCGGCTGGTTGGGCGGGAAGAACGCATTCACCGTCACCATCACACTGGGGCAGGGCATATCGCGCATGATCCGGCGGTATACGAACCCCCAGGCGTGGGGCGTTTCCGGGCGCGGCATGGCGTTCATCGCCGCGACGTCGAACTCATCGGCGATCGCCTGCTCGATGATCTTCAGGGCGAGTTCGGGGCAGCCGGAATATTCGGCCCCGCCGCGCGGGATATAGCCCGGCAGCGACTGTTCGATCCCGGGCGGGACCTCCTTCATCCGCTCGGGCGAGAACTCGTAATTGGTGATCGTTTCACCATAATGGATGGCAAAGGCGGGGTTGAGGCTGTTGCGATAGATCTCGTTCTGATCGTTGCCGACGACGACGGCGACGTCGACCTTCGCCTCCGCGAACAGATCGGCGAGCTGCTCGATATTCGCCTGGCAGCGGGCCTGCCGCTCGTCCCACACCTCCTTGGTGATCTGCTCGTCCAGCCGCTCGTCCGCGCGCGCCTTCAGAAGCTGATCATAACTCCATGTCCCGCCTCTGTAAGCATGCAGGCTGACCTTGTCGTTCGGCACGCGCGCACCCCAGATTTCGGTGTCGGTGACGAGCATCGGGCCATGGCTGGTGCCGATGCCGAGAACGATTTCCGCCATGACGCATCCTTCAAACTCTGTGGAACGGGAGGCCACAGGCTTGCGGCCGCCTTCAAGATGGACTACCTATCTTGTATAACAATGTAACGGCCGGGTCAATTTCATCTCGCGACCACCCGGTCGCCAGTCCCAAGGAGGAGCGTGCATATGACAACCAGCGTCGAGGACCGCGCAACCGGGCTCAACCTGTCGAGCGAATGGCCGACGCTGGAGTCGGGGGACGCCGCGCTGGCGACGGCGCGTGCCTTGCTCGCCGAGATCGGGGAAAGCGATCCGCTGTCGGATCAGGAGCGCCATCTTCCCGACGCGCTGGTCGACAGGATGCGGGCTTCGGGCCTGTTCGGGCTGGTGATGCCGCGGAATCTCGGCGGCTCGGGCCTGGGCTTCGCCGATCTGGTGCGCGTCACGGCGGAGATCGGTGCCGCCTCCGGTTCGGCGGCGTGGATCTTCGGCGTGCTCGCCGGCCATAGCTGGCTCATCAACCTCTTTCCCGAACGCGCCCAGCGCGAGATCATGGGTGATCCGACAACGCTGATCGCCACCGTCTTCCGCCTTGGCGGCACGGTGACGTCCGAAGGCGACGGCTACCGCCTCACCGGTGGCAGCGGGCGTTTCTGCTCGGGCATCGATTATGCCACCTGGGTCATCATCGGCAATGCGGTGAAGCTGCCCGACGGGCGGATGGAGCCGCGCTTCTTCATGGTGCCCAAGACCGACATCGAAATCGTCGACGATTGGCGTACCATGGGCATGCGCGGCACCGGCAGCCGATCGATCCGGATTTCCGACGCCTTCATCCCCGCCTATCGGAGCTGCTCGCTCGCCGACATGCTGGCGGGCACCACGCCGGGGGCGAATCTGCATGAAGGCGCGATCTATCGCATGCCCTTCTCCAGCCTCGCTCCCTTCTCGATCGTCGGCGCACCGCTCGGTATGGCGCGCGGCGTCGTGCAGCGCTTCGCCGAAGAGCTGGGCAAAAAGCTCGCCGATGCTGACGCGCTGGAGGTGGCCGAGCAATCCGCCACCCTCGCCCGTCTCGCCGAATGCGGTGCGGAGATAGACGCCGCGCTGGCGCTCGTGATCTCCGATGCCGAGATGATTGATCGCGCCCGCGCGCCCGAAGACGTGTCGGCGCTGCAGCGCCAGCAGATTCCGCGTAACTGGGCCTTTGCGGTGCAGAAGGCGCGCCACGCCGCCAATCGCATCTTCGAGGGGGCGGGCGGTAGCGCGATCTATGACGGCCATCCGATGCAGCGGCTGTTCCGCGACGTCAATTCGGCCGCGCAGCATTTCGCCTTCACCTGGGACCGGGCAATGGCCGCCTATGGCCGCGAACTCGCCGGCCTTCATCCCGGCGAGTTCAATATTCCCAAGAAGCGCTGAGACGCGCCCGGTGGCTCAATGCGGGGGCGCGAGCACGGCGAGGCTGCTCCACGGGATGAGGCGGGCCGCCATGCCGACGATCCACACGGTGGAGCTGGCCCCCACCGTATAGGCCAGCCAGCGCAATGTGCCGCGCAACCAGCCCGCCGTGAAGATGTTCGTCCAGGCGGGCGCCGCACTGTCCGGCCGGACACTGAACATCGGCCGGTAATGATCAAAATATTCGGTCATCAGATAAGCCTGCATCACCAGCACGCCGGCGCCGAAATAGAGCATGTCGAGCAGGCTGTGCCACATGGCCAGCGCCGACAGGTCGCCATGCAGGAACGGCCCGATATTGCCCAGGAAGGGGAACAGATCGAGCAGGAAGGTCATCAGCATCACCGGAAAAGCGAGCACGAGCATCAGCACCGCATAACGATTGGTGAGCAGCGCGACGGCGAGCAGGATTTCAAAGGCCTTGGTGGTGCTGAACATCCAGCCGGACTCGACCATCGTCCGCAGAATCTCATGCTTGACGGGCCCCGTCACCGATTCGGCGATGTTGGGAAAGGGCAGGATCTTGAACCACCAGTTGACGCCGGAAAGCAGGGATTGAACCCCGAGCAGCCACCGGACAGCGACCACCGCAAACTCCCGATCATTAAAAGCGATACGGGCCATTATCCCCTCATCTCCCCTTTGGAGGACGCCCCATCGATCGTGTCGGCGCCCGATTTGTAATATCTTATTGGTAGACGATATTGCCTTCGGGCGCTAGCCTCCAGGGTCACAGGGGCGGGAACGCCCCGCAAGAATCGCTAGGAGGGGAGCAGCCCATGTGGCGTGCAATCGAGAAATATGGCGTGGTCTTCGTCCGCTTCTATCTGGGCGGCTTCAATCTCATAGGCGGGCTGGATTATTTCATCCGTTTCTGGCCGCAACCCCATATCGCGCAAAGCACCGGCAACGATTATGTCATGATCTCCATGCAGCTTGGCCTGTTCCAATTCGCCAAGGTTCTGGAGATATTGGGCGGCGCATCGCTCGTCTTCAACAGGTTCGTGCCGCTGGGCCTCGTCATTCTCATGCCCGTCACGGTCAACATCTTCCTGATAAACGCCTTTTGGTCGCCCTTCCCACACATCATCTACTCGACCACGCGTAACTTCGTATTTCACGTGATCCTGCTCGCGGCCTACGCTAACTATTATTATCCGATGCTGAAGTTCCGCACGGCGCCGCAACCGGTCTGGCGCGACCCCTCACGCATCTGGAAATCCTTCTGAGACGAAAGGGCGAACCATGATCACGTTCAATTTCGCGATCGACGGCGTCGTCGACATGATGAGCATCAATCCGCTCGAAATGAGCAATTTCGAGGCGACCGGCGCTATTTTCGGGGTAGCGGGGGTTATCCTCACCTTGCTGTGGAATCATTATGTCGCGCCTCGCAAGCAACAGCTTCCACACGTCTTCATCGCACAGGAAACCGAAGAGGACGCGCTCGACTAGAGCAATCGACATTCGGCACGTCATCCCCCGGTCTGCGCACCTTTCCTCTGCTGTCATTCCGGCGAAAGCCGGAATCCACGGATAGCGGGACGATCGATAAAAAAGCGCACCGAGTCCATGGACCCCGGCTTTCGCCGGGGTGACGGAATGGCTTTGTCCGAACCGGCCCGGCGTCGCGAAGGCCGGACTCGAATGTCCATCTGATCCAGCCCGCAAGAGGCTTGCCATGCGCTCAAAATCGATATACTTGATTGAATACATTTTAGATCAACAATATGGAGAGTGGCGCTTGGCGAAAGCGAGGGTATCGTTGCTGATCCTGATGGCGGCCGCCGCGGCTCTGCCGGCCTGTGCGGCGGCGCGTACCGCGCCTGCACCGTCCGCCGCGTCGCTCTCGGAGAGCGAGATCGCGGCCATCCGCCAGGAATGCGAGACGGTGTCGTTCCGCTATGCCCAATATCTCGACGGCAAGGACTGGCAGCATTTGCCCGATGTTTTCGCACCCGATGGCGTTTGGGAAGTGTTGTCGAACCGCATGGCCGGGCGCGATGCGATCCGCGATTATTGGCGCGCGCGAACCGCCGATTGGGCGCCGACGCATGGCCGCCTCCACCAGATATCCAATCAGGTGATCGACGTGATCGACCGCGATCATGCGCGCGGCACCTCGACGGTGGTCGTCTATTTCTTCGACACGGCGCCGGGCGCGAACAAGACGCTCTCGCCGGCGCTGATCGCCCGCAACCATGATCAATTCGTCCGCACGCCGGAGGGCTGGAAGCTCCAGCATCGCCGGATCGAGCGCCTCGCCGATCTTGCCCAATAGGGGCTCATTTTCGGAGTTTTCGGAATCCATGCGCCATAGCATCGACCATATTCTGTGTACCCACGCCGGGCGCCTCTCCTCTTCTCTCAGAGACTTCGAGCAATATGATCTCGACGTCTGGCGCGGCGAGAAGCCGCATGACGAGCGATATGAAGCGGCAAAAGCACAGGCGATCGCGCACGTCGTCGATCATCAGATCGCCATGGGCCTCGACGTCGTCAGCGATGGCGAACTGGGCCGGCGGCGCGACTTTCCTTATTATGCCAGGCGCATGGCGGGCATCGAGTTGCGCGATCTGAAGGAAGGCGAAGTCGGCGCCACCGTCTTCAAATCGCGTGAGCGCGACGCCTTTCGCGAATATTATGCCGAAGTCGATTCGAAACGCCCCGAAGTCGCGCGGCCGAAGCGGATCGTCTGCACCAGCCCCCTGGAAAGTAAAAGCCTGGAGGTGCTGCACGGCGAAATCGCGCTGTTCAAGAAAGCGCTCGAAGGCAAAAGCGGGGTGGAAGCCTTTTTCCCGGTCATCTCCCCCGGCTGGCTCGATCACTTCATCTTCAACGAATATTACGAAAAGGACGAGGATTTCATCGAGGCGTTGGCCGAGGTGATGCGCCCCGAATATGAAGCCGTGGTCGAGGCGGGCCTGATCGTGCAGGTCGACGATCCGGGCCTCGCCGATAGCTGGCCGACGCTTTATCCCAAGCCGTCGATCGACGAATATCGGCGCTATGCCAAGATACGCGTCGATGCGCTCAATCATGCGCTGCGCAACATCCCGGCCGAGAAAATCCGCTATCATTGCTGCTGGGGTAGCTGGGTGGGGCCGCATTCGGAAGATCTGCCGCTCAACCATATCGTCGACCTGATGCTGAGCCTCAATATCCAGGCCTACAGCATCGAGGCCGGCAATGTGCAGCATGAACATGAGTGGCGCGTCTGGGAAGACACGAAGCTGCCCGAAGGCAAGATACTGATCCCCGGCGTCGTCAGCCACAAGACCGAGGTGGTCGAGCATCCTGAACTCGTCGCGGAACGGCTCGTCCGCTATGCTCAATGCGTCGGTCGCGAGAATGTGCAGGCCGGCACCGATTGCGGCATGGGCCTTGGTCGCGTCCATCACGAGATCGGCTGGGCGAAGATCGCCAATATGGTGGAAGGCGCGCGGCTCGCGTCCGAGCGGCTCTGGTGAACGACGCGGGCGCATTGCCCGCGGGCGCTTCCATCGGTGCGCCCGGTTCCCGCCGGGCCGTCATCATGCTCGCGCTGCTCTGCGTCACCAACGCGTTCAGCTATGTCGATCGCAGCATGCTCGCGCTGGTGATGCCGCAACTCACCAGCGAGCTGGAATTGTCCGACACCGTCATGGGCCTGATAGCGGGGCTGCCCTTCGCGCTCTGCTTCGCGGCCTGCGCCATTCCCGTCGGCTGGATCGCCGACACGCGCAATCGCCGCAACCTGCTCACCGGCGCGCTCACCTTCTGGAGCATCGTCACCCTGCTCACCGGCCGGGTGCAGAATGGCTGGCAACTGGCGCTCGCCCGCTTCGGGCTGGGCGCGGGCGAGTCGGCGGGTCATCCGACCAGCGCGTCGCTGATCGCCGGCAGTTTCTCGGTCGGCGGACGCACGGCGGCGTTCGCGGCGCTGTCGGCCTCCGCCTATCTCGGCCCGCTGGTCGGCTTTCCGGTCGTGGGATGGCTGCTCGCGACGCAAGGCTGGCGCGCGGCCTACACGGTCACGGGGGCGGCGGGTCTCGTCGTCGCCTTGCTCTTCTTCCTGACGGTGCGCGAACCGCCACGGCGGAAGCCTGCTTCCTCGGAAAGCGGCGTCGGTTTCCTGAACGGGATCCGGCGGCTGCTGTCCACCCGCTCCTATCCGCTGGTGGTGTTCGCGGGCGGCTTCAACGCGATCAATCAGGGGGCGCATCTCACCTGGGGGCCGACCTTCCTTGAACGCGTGCACGGCCTCGATCCGCAGGCGATCGGCGCCTATTTCGGCACGCTGCGCGGCGCGGCGGGGTTGGCCGGCGCGCTATTCGCGGCGGTCGTCATCGGCGCGCTTGTGCGGCGGGACATACGCTGGCAGGTACGCATCCCGATCGCCGCCGCCGTCCTGCCCTTCCTGTCGGACAGCCTGTTCCTGCTGGCACATCAGCCGCTGCTCTGGGAGGCCGGGCTCGCCCTCTCCGCCTTCCTGACGGCGATCGCGGTCGCGCTCAGCTATCCGCTCTACGTCAATGTCGCACCGCCTTCGCTGCGCGCCACGGCGTCGGCCTTCTATTTCCTCGTGGCGAGCCTGATGGGGCTCATTCTCGGCCCCTTCTCGGTCGGCGCGCTCAGCGACCTGCTCGCGCCGTCCTTCGGGCGCGACGCCATCGCCGTCGCGATGGTGATCGCCTCCGCCTCGACACTGATCGCGGCCGTCCTCCTCCTCTTCGCCAGCCGAAGCTGGATTGCCGACGTCACCCGCGCCGAGGCGGCTGGATGAGGCTCTGCCCGTCACATGCGGGGCGAGAGCAGGACCTTGCCGACGCCATTCCGCCGCGCGACCCGCTCATGCGCTTCCGCCGCGCGCGAAAGCGGCAGTATCTCGTCGATCAACACCCTGAACGCCCCCCGCGCCGCTGCATCGAGGCTGGCGCCTACGTCCGCACGGGTAAAGCCAAGGCTGCCCAGAACAGCGATCTGGTAGAGGTAGAGGCGCTTGACGTCGAGCATCACCTCGCCGCCGCCATGGCTGCCCGCCGTGACGAGCCGGCCATGGCGAGCGATGGCGTGGAACGCCTTGGGAAAGAGTATCGGATCGGCGACATTCTCGAACACCACGTCGACGCCGCGCCCGCCGGTCAGCGCCAGCACCCGGTCGGTAAGGCCCTCCGCCCGATAATCGACGCCCTGATCGGCGCCCAGATCGAGCGCGGCCCTTACGCGATCGGGTGCGCCCGCGCCGGCAATGACCGTCGCCCCCATCAGTTTGGCGACCTGCACGCCCGCACTGCCGAGCCCGCCCGAGGCCCCCATGACAAGCACCGTTTCGCCGGCCTTGAGCCCCGCCCGATCGCGCAGCAGGTTGAACGCCTGCGGCGCGTGGCGCGCGACAACGGTCGCGGTTGCGAAATCGAGGCCGTCAGGGATCGGCACGGTCGCCTCGGCCGGCAGCTTCACGAACTCGGCATAGCCGCCCAAATGCTGCATCCCGACCGCGTCGAGCGGACCGACGGGTTTGCTCCGCCAAGGGATCGTAACGACACGGTCGCCGACGCGCCGTTCGGTCACGCCCTCGCCGATCGCACTGATCACGCCCGAAGGATCGACACCCAGGATATGCGGCAGCTTGACCGGCGCGCCGTAACGCCCTTCGCGTACTACCAGATCGAGCGTGCGGTTCACCGATACGGCGTGAACCTCCACCACCACCTCGCCCGGCCCCGGCTCGGGTTTCGGGAAATTTTCGTAGCGAAGAACGTCAGGCCCACCGAAGCCATGCATGACGATTGCCTTCATCCGATCCATGCCAACCGCTCCCTCCGGGCCAGTTTCCGTTCAATCCGTTCGGCGCCATGCCGCCATTCTTATCAAGGACAACCGACATGACCGATCATCCGTCCAACGTGCGTATCGCCGTCAAGACCGGCGCGCAGCAGACCATGCTCGAATCCTATCCGTGGCCCGATCTCGGCGGCGACGAAGGCATGCTGCGCATCGAGGCGTGCGGCGTCGGCGGGGCCGAGCCCGAAGTCTATCGCGCCGCCGACAAATGGGTGCCGGTGGCGATGGGGCACCAGATCGTCGGAACCATCGTGGCTATGGGGAACGCAGCGCGCAAGATGTGGAATGTCGCGTTGGGCGAGCGGGTCGTGATCCAGGAATATCTGCCCTGCAAGGCCTGTCATTGGTGCCTGAAGGGCGAATATCGTTTCTGCCCGCAAGCCGATTTCTTCGGCGGCGCCAGTCCGCGCCGGTACGGGCTGATCGATCCCACCGCCCCGCCTCACCTCGTCGGCGGCTTCGCCGAATATCTCCACCTCCCATGGAATACGGTGTTCCACAAGATTCCGCAGGACCTCCCCGCCGAACTGGCGACGCTCGCGATTCCGATCGGCAACGGCGTCCAATGGGCGACGCTGGACGTGAATGCGGGGCCGGGCAAGACCGTCCTCATCATCGGCCCCGGCCAGCAGGGCCTCGGCGCGGTGCTCGGTGCGAAGGATGCCGGCGCGGAGACGATCATTCTCGCGGGCATGACGCGCGACCGGACACGGCTGGAGCTTGCCCCCGAACTGGGCGCCGACCACGTCCTCAACGTCGAGGAGGAGCCATTGCTCGACGGGCTTCGGCGCATCCTCGGTGATCGCGGGCTCGACGTGGTGGTAGATACGACCGGCGATCCCGGCGGCGCCAACATGGATCAATATCTGCAACTCGCCAATTATGGCGCGTGGCTGTGGGTCAATTGCATGGATCGCGGCGTGCCCGTGCGCGAGGTCAAGCGGAAGTTCCTCACCGTCCGCTCGGGGCGCGGGCGAAGCTGGTGGGCGGTCGACACCGCGCTGCGCATCATCACCTCGCGCCGCTTCCCGCTTGAGAAGATGTGCACGCATGTCTTCGGGCTCGACGATGTCGATCTGGCGATCAAGGCCACGGCCGGCCGCGAGGTGGAAGGGGCGATCCATGTCGTCGTCGATCCATGGAAATGACCGGATTACACCGCGGCCGGCCATGACCCGGCTTCATGCCCGCAGCCATTCCCGAAGCGCCGCCGTCACCTCGGCGGGCTTTTCCAGCATCGGGAAATGGGCCGCCCCCTCGATCAGCACCAGCGTCGCATGGCCGATCGCCTTCGCCATATCCCGGTTCCGGTCGGCCGTGCTGAGCGGGTCCTCGGCGCCCGCAAGGATAAGAACCGGCACCTCGATCCGGCCGAGCAGATCGCGCGGATCAGGCCGTTCGAGCAGCGCGCGCACCTCCTTTTCATACTCGTCGGCGCTGAACGTGCGGGCCATCGATTCCAGAAGGCCCATATAGGTGGTATCGTCGTGACGGGAAGGATGCGCGATCTTCGGATTCCACCATTTCGCGAGTGCGGACAGCCCCTCATTACGCGCCATGTCGATCTGCGGCTGACGGCGCGCGGCCTCGCCTTCCTTGATCGGGTGCACACTTGCGTCGAGCAGCGCGAGCCGCGTTATCCGCTCGGGCGCGAGCCGAAACACCTCCAGCGCGACCCTGCCCCCCATCGAGAAACCCGCCAGAGCGAAGCGGACCGGCGCATCGGCGAGGATATGCCGGGCCATCGAGACGAGGGAATCCTGGCCGTGGAGATGCGGAATCCGGATATCCGCCACATCCGTCAGATCAGCGGCCTGATGCTGCCAGACGCGCTCGTCGCACAGGGAACCCGGAATCAGAATGAGAGTCTGCTTCTTCTGCCCCACTGAACACGCCTCTAATTTTGTATAGCAATTTAGTCTACTAAATTGAATAAAGAGATACATGTCAACGCCGCATTGTGGTACGGCGGTTTGAGGAGGAAAAGATGCCAATCGTGGACGCACATTGCCATGCGTCACCCTTATGGTTCGAACCGATCGAACCGCTCGTCTGCCAGATGGACCTGAACGGTGTCGGCAAAGGCGTGCTGACGCAGATATTGGGCCAGTTCGACAATGGCTATCAGGAGGAATGCCTTGCCCGCTATCCGGGCCGCTTCGCCAGTGTCGGCGCCGTCGACGCGCAGCAGGCGGACGCGGTGGAGCAGGTCCGCTCCTGGGCTGAACGCGGCATGGTGGGGCTGCGCCTGCGACCCGAAGCGCGCAGCCCCGGCGGCGATCCCCTCGCCCTCTGGCAGGCGGCCGCCGAATGCGGGCTCGTCATCAGTTGCGGCGGGGCGGCCGCCAACATCCTTACCGACGATTTCCGTGCGCTTGCCGGCGAACTTTCCGACCTGACGATTGTGATCGAGCAGTTAGGCGGCTGGACGCGGCCCGATTGCGATCGGCAGCCCGCCACCTGGGAAGGCATTCTCGCCCTCGCCCGTTTTCCAAACGTCGCGGTCAAGATTCCGACCTTGGGACAGATCGCACCGAGGCAGATCGGAAAACCGCTCCCCGCCGAGGGGCCGGTGCTCGACACGGCGGCGGGGACGATCCTGATCGAGGCGCTGGAAGCGTTCGGCCCCGAACGGCTGCTGTGGGGCAGCGATTTCCCAGTAGTGAGCTCACGCGAGGGCTATGCCAATGCGCTGAACTGGACGCGCGCGCTCTTTGCCGGCCGCCCGCCAACCGAAATCGACCTCATTTTCGGCGGCAATGCGGAACGGCTGTTCTTTGGCTGAAGAGAGCGCGTGCCGCCTTGCACTCCCTGCCAGATAGTTATACAATCTCGTTATACGAAATCGCTGCGTGGGAGTACCCTATGGGCTACGAAGCCGAAGAGACGATCATCTGCCTTTCCGCCAACGGGAAGACGGTTTCGTCATCGAACAAGGCGGCGCGGCGCCTGCTCGTCGCGACCGCCGAAGGTGTGGTCGACCTCAGGCGCGACGGCCCCGGTGCTGACTGGCGCCGCGAGCCCGGACTGGTCCTCCAAGGCCATCATGTCAGCGCGCTGGTCTATGACGAGCCGACCGGGCTTCTGTTCGCCGGGCTGCACTTCGCCGGCGGGCTCCTGGTGAGCGAGGATCAGGGCGCGACATGGCAACCACGCAACGAAGGACTCCAGTCCGGCCATGTCTATACGCTGCTCGTCCAGCATGTCGGCGATCGGACGATCCTCAATCTCGGCACTGAGCCGGTGATGTTCTATCGCAGCTTCGATCTCGGCCGAAGCTGGACCGCCTATCCGGGCTGCCTCGACGTCGAGGGGACCGATCAATGGTTCTTCCCCCGCTCGGAGCCGCATATCAAGCATATCGCCTCGCCGCCGTCCGAGCCCGACACCCTCTATATCTGCGTCGAGCAGGGCGACCTGCTGCGGTCGCGCGATGGCGGGAAAAGCTGGGAATCGCTGCATTCGATGGAGCGCGCGGACGACAAGTTCCGCCGCGACCAGCATCGGATCGTCTTCTATCATGACGATCCGAACGACATCTTCTTCACCACCGGCATCGGCCTCTATCATTCGGGCGACGGCGGTGCATCGTGGGAGCGGCTGACCGACACCAGCTATCCGCTGGCCTATCCCGACGGCTTCTTCGTCCATCCTCGCAAGGATCTGCTCTACATGGTCGGCGCGGGCATGAATCCCAATCCGAACTGGGCCGCCGAGGGCACCGCCCATCCCCTGTTCATGCGCAGCAGCGATCATGGCAAGACGTGGGAGAAGCGCATGGCGGGGATAAGCGAACCGGTGCGCGGCAATCTCGAAGTCGCCGCGATGCACGATTCCGCCGAGGGTGGGCTGGAATTCTTCACCGGATCGGCCTGCGGCGAGCTTTATGCCAGCCGCGATGAAACGGCGAGCTGGCAACTCGTTTCGGACCGCATCGAGCCCATGTCGAAAGGCCCGCATTTCCGTCACTTCCTCTCGGCGGAAGACCGCCAGGCCTATGAAGACAAGTTGCGGGCGATGAACGCCTTCGCCTGAACGCGCACAATGGGAGACGAAGCGCCGCCCGGGAAAGTGGTGTCGGCTTCACTCTTTAAGGGGGACATCAGCTTGATCGACACGCACGCCCATCTCGTCACGGGCGACACCACCACCTACCCTCCCGCTCCGCCGAGCGGCGCGCTCAATCCCGGTGATCTCGACGATCCCATGCCCGTCGAACAACTACTCCATGAAATGGACCAGGCCGGCGTCGACAAGGCGGTGCTGGTGCAGCGTGGCTCGATCTACGGCTTCGACAGCTCCTATGTCTGCGACAGCGCGGCTCGTTTTCCCGCGCGCCTCGCCGCCGTCTGCTCGATCGACGCGACCGCGCCGGATTGCGCCGAGACGGTGCGATATTGGGTGCAGGATCGCGCGGCGGCGGGCATCCGGCTGATGGAATTGGTGAAGGGGATGGACATCTCCTGGCTCGATTCGCCGATCGCGCGCGAGGCGTGGCAGGCGGCGGCCGGGCTGGGCGTCCCCGTCTGCGTCCATTTCTTTCCGTGGAACCGGGCCGAGGGGCTGACACGGCTGGCGGGCATCCTCCGCGACATTCCGCGCCTGACCGTAGTCATCGATCATTTCGCCGCGATCAGGAGCGACGCCGGACCGCCCGACCACGGCGTCGATGCCTTGCTGGAGCAGGTCGCGCGTTTCGACGGCGCGACGGTCAAGTTCACGACGATCCCGCTCGGCCGGCTGGAGAAAGCCGGGATCGATTTCCGGCCGGTGGTCGCGCGTGTCGCCCGATTGTTCGGCCCCGATCGGATGATGTGGGGATCGGACATCACTCAATCGCCCGGCAGCTATGCCCATATGGCGGACCTCGGCCGCACCGCCGTGGACGATTTCAGCGAGGACGATCGCGAGCGGATTCTCCACGGCACCGCGCAGCGTGTCTACGGCAAGAGGTGGCATTGATGCGCCGCATCGCGACCGAAGAAGCCTTCGTCATTCCCGAAGTGCTGCAGCCGATGCTCGACCGTGCCGCCCTCAATGCCGACGATCCCGATCTCTTCTTCTGGTCCAAGGCCGCCGACGGCACGCCGCTTCAGCGCCGGCTGCTCGATCTGGGCGGCGAACGGCTCCGGATCATGGACGAGAGCGGCGTCGACGTGCAGCTCATCGGCCTCGCCTCGACGGGCGTGCAGATGTTCGAACGCGACGAGGCGACCGCACTCGCGACGCTCGCCAACGATGTGCTCGCCGATGCGATGCGGAAGCATCCGACGCGCTATGCCGGCCTCGCCAGCTTCGCGCCACAGGACCCGGCACGCGCAGCGAAGGAGATCGAGCGCGCGATGACGCGGCTCGGCTATAATGGCGTGATCGTCAATTCGCATACCAACGGCGATTATCTCGACCAGCCGGCCTATTGGCCGATCCTCGAAGCCTGCGAGGCGACAGGCGCGCCGCTCTACATCCATCCGCGCGCGCCTTCGCCGCAGATGATCGCGCCTTATCGAGCCTATACGCTGGAACATGCGATCTGGGGTTTTCAGGCGGAGACGTCCCTGCATGCGCTGCGCCTGATCGTCGGCGGGATTTTCGATCGCTTTCCGAAGCTGACGGTCGTCCTTGGCCATGGCGGCGAGGGATTGCATTATTGGCTGCCCCGGCTTGACGCCATGCACGCCAATTTCAAGCCGCCCGAAGGCAGCCGCCCGACGCTGAAAATGGCGCCGAGCGACTATATCCGGCGCAATTTCGCGATCACCACCAGCGGGATGAACTGGGCGCCGGCTGTCCGCTTCGCACTCGACACGCTGGGGGCGGAGAAAATCATGTTCGCGATCGACTATCCTTTCGTCGACAGCGCGACGGCGGTCGCCGAGATGGATGCGATCGACATGGCGGACGACGACAAGGCCGCCCTCTACCACCGCAACGCCGAACGCATCTTCCGCATAAAGGCGCGCTGACCCGCTGCTCAGACCGCGCGCGGTATCTGCCGCCGGATCAGCGCCACGCCGATGAGCGAGATGGCCAGCGAGCCTGCGATCAGCAGGAAATAACCCGACGCGCCACCGATACCCAGCGCCATCACCCCCGCATAGGCGCTGGCGATCGCCCCTACCCGCCCGGCGGCGGCGGCGGCCCCCACGCCCGTGCCGCGTACATAATCGGGATAGATGAAGGCCGAGAATGTATAGAGACCGTTGAGCAGGCCCGCGCTGAAGATGCCGATCAACGCCAGGAGCGCGAGGATGACCGAAAGGCTGCCCTCGTTGCGCATGATGAGCAGCCCCAGCACCAACGACGCCACGACGCCGCCAGCGGCCAGCGCCAGCACCGTCACGCGCGATCCATATTGCCGGATCAGCCAGCCGCTCAGAATGCCGCCGACAATGCCGCCGAAGGACAGCGCGGTCATGCCGAGGCTGGTGAGCGACAGCGCGAAACCCAGCGCCGCGAGCATCGCCGGCACCCAACTGAACATCGCATAATTGGCAAGCAGGCAGAAGAAGAAGGCGATCCAGAGGAAGACCGTGCTCGACGCGACATCGGGCGCGAACAGCGCGGAGAGCGACGTGCGGTGCGTCGAGGCCGCCTCCCGCCGGTTGGCGGCCAGCCCGACTCCGTCGACCGCCAGGCCGCAGCGCCGCGCGATGGCGCGCAGCCTTTCCTGCGGCGCGCCCGCATTGGCCAGATAAATGGGCGATTCGGGCAGGAAGGCCAACAATAGCAAGGCCACCAGCAAAGCCACGCCGCCCAGCACGACGAACAGGCCGCGCCAGCCATAGGGTTCGAGCACCAGATTGCCGATCAATCCGGCCAGCATCGCGCCGACCGCGACGAACGTCATGCCGATCGCCAGCGCCAGCGGCCGCTCCCGCCGGGGCGAGAATTCGCTGATCAGCGCCGCGCCGTTCGGGATCATCGCGCCGATGCCGATGCCGTCGAAGAAACGCAGCACCAGCAACTCATGCGTGCCCGTCACCCACGCCTGCGCCAATGTCATCACCCCGAAAAAACCGGTGCTCGCGACCATCGTCACACGCCGACCGAAACGATCGCCCAGCATGCCGCCGATCACGGCGCCCAGCGTGAGCCCCACCAAACCCAGCGCCGCGACCGAGGCGAAAGCCTCGCGCGGCAGGCCCCAATCGCGCATCAAGGCGGGAATGGCGAGGCCGAGCGACTGGTTCGCGATTCCATCGGTCAGATAAGCGAGCGCGATCAGCGCGAGGATGATCTTCTGCGCCGGAGTCCACTGCCCTTCATCGAGAAGCACGTTCAGATTGACGGTCCCGGCGCCGTCCAGCCTTGTCTGCTGTTCCATATCGTCTAAATAAATGGTCTAACAAAACAGTCAAATCGCAATGAGGATGGGGATCATGGAAGCGGCCCGTATCTGGTTCATCACTGGCTGCGCCACGGGTTTCGGCCGTGCGCTCGCGGCGGCGGCGCTGGCGCGCGGCGACCAGGTGGCGGTTACGGATCGCGATCGGGCGGCCGTCGCCGAGTGGGAGGAGCGCTACCCCGACACGGCGCTCGCGCTTCAACTCGACGTCACCCGGCAGGACGAGATCATGGCGGCGCTGGATACAGCGTTCGAGAGGTTCGGCCGGATCGACCTGCTCGTCAACAATGCCGGCTATGGCCTGCAAGGGGCGACCGAGGAAGCGAGCGAGGCCGAGATCCGCCGCCTGTTCGACATCAACCTGTTCGGCATGATCGCGATCATCCGCGCCGCGCTGCCGCGTCTCAGGGCACAGGGCACGGCCCGGATCTTCAATTTCGCCTCGGTCGGCGGGCGCGTGTCGGGGCCTCTGCTCGCGCTCTATGCCGCCAGCAAATTCGCGGTAGAGGGGTTGAGCCTCGGGCTTGCGCAGGAACTGGCCGACTTCGGCATCACGGTGACGGCGATCGAGCCCGGCGCTTTCGCGACGCGCTTCGGCGCATCGGCCGCGGCGCCGGCCCATCAGATCGACGCCTACGCGCCGTTGCGCGACGGCATGGCGGCGATGCTCGATCAGCTACCGCAGGGAGAGCCCGAAACGCTTGCCGAGGCGGTGCTGACGCTGGCCGACACGGAGCAACCGCCCTTGCAGTTCATCGGCGGCGGCGACGCCTATGCGATGATCGAACAGGAACTGGAGCGCCAGCAAACGGAGATGCGCGTCTGGCGCCCCCTCAGTGAAGCCGCGAACAGCCGCGCTCAGCGGCGTACCTCGGCCGGCTGAAGCGGACGGCGCAGCACGAGCAGCCGGATCGCCGCCGCCGAGCCGATCAGGCAGAGCGCGATCACGACGCACAGCCCACGCGCGGTGCCGTCATACAGCGCCCCCGCAAGCCAGGAGGCCACCGCCCCGCCCGCGAAGGTCGCCGCCCCGAACAAGGCGGCGGCGGCGCCCCCGCGCAGCGGATCGACCGCGAGCCCGCCCCCCATGGTGTTCGCCTGCACCGGCGCGACCGAGCCCGCGAGGAAGAAGAAGAGCGCGCTCAACACCCACAGGCCGCCGATATCCGTTGCGGCAAAGAGCAACGTCAGCGCCGCGAGGATCGTCGCATTGCGCGCCGAAAGCGCGAGCATCTGATCGGTATTCCGGGTCTTGAGCATCACCCGGTTGAGCTGGCTCGCCCCCACCAGCGCGATCGAATTGAGGCCGAACAGGAGGCTGAACGTCGTCGGCGTCAGGCCGTATCCGCCGACCAGCACGACGGGCGAATTGGCGATATAGGAGAAGAAGGCCGCGCTGTTGCACATCGCCGCGAGCAGATAGCCCGCCAGCGCACGATTGGTGAGCAGGGCCCAATAGGCCGCGCTCGTGCGTTCGGCGCGCGCGTGGGCGGCGGTTTCGGCCGATCGGGTTTCGGGCAGGGCGGGCAACGCACCGGCGAGCAGCAGCACCGAAAAGCCTGCCATCACCCAGAAGATCAGTCGCCAACTGCCGAGCTGGATCAATCCTGCGCCGATCAGCGGCGCGAGGACAGGCGCCATCCCGCCGATCAGCGCGAGCAGCGAGAAGAAACGCGCCGATTCGACGCCGTCCAGCCGGTCGCGCACGATCGCCCGCCCCGCCACCATCGCCGAGCAGGCCCCCAGCGCCTGCAGCAGCCGTGCCGGCAACAGCAGCATGAACTGCGTCGTGAGCGCGGCAATCAGCGCCGAGACGAGAAACAGCGCCAAACCGATAAGAATGACAGGCCGGCGCCCGAAGCGGTCGGAAAGCGGGCCGGCGATCAGTTGGCCACCCGCAATCCCGACCAGAAAGACCGAAATGCTCTGCCCCGCCCGATCGACCGACACTCCCAGATCGCGCGCCAGCGACGGCATGGCGGGCAGATACATGTCGATGGCGAGCGGCGCGAGCGCGGCGAAACCCGCCAGCAGCGCGGTCTGTCCCTTTGTCAGCACGTTTGCCGTGTTCCCTTATGGCTGAAAGTTTGTTATTCGATTTTGACTAACAATACTAGAGGATGTCGAATGTCGAGATCGGTGCGGGCCGCGGTGAAGACGGATATCGAGACGACGGAGATACGGTCGTTCTCTCGCCCGCCGATCGGCGAGCATGACGGCCTGCTCCGCGTCGAGGCATCGGGCGTCGGTGGCAGCGATCCCGAAATGTATCGCCGCGCCAACACCGCGCCATGTATCATGGGCCATGAGAATGTCGGGACGATCGTCGAGTTGGGCGAAGCGGCGGCGAAACGCTGGGGCGTGAAGCCGGGGGACAGGATCGCGCTCCACGAATATCTGCCCTGCTGGCATTGCCATTGGTGCCTGCAAGGCGATTTCCGCCTGTGCATGGAGGCCGATTTCTTCAACGTGAAGGATCGGTTCAACACCGTCCGCTATGGAACCTGCAACGCTGGGATCGCGCCGCACCTGTGGGGTGGCTATGCCGAGATGATGTATCTCGCGCCCAATGCGGTGATCCATCGCATCCCCGCGGACATGGATGCGCGCCACGCTACGCTTGCCGTGCCGCTGGGCAATGGCGTGCAATGGGCGGTGCTCGACGGCGGCGCGGGGCTCGGCAAGGCAGTGCTCGTGTTCGGGCCGGGCCAGCAGGGGCTGGGCTGCGCGCTCGCCGCAAAGGCGGCGGGGGCCGGCCTCGTGATCCTCGCCGGCATGGGGCGCGATCAGGCCCGGCTCGATCTGTCGCTGGAATTGGGCGCGGACATTGCCGTGAACGTCGAGGAGACGGACCTTGCCAAGGCGGTGATGGCGGCGACGGGCGGACGCGGTGTCGATGTGGTGGTCGACACGACCGGTGATCCCGACGGCAGCATCGCCGCTCAGGCGATCGCACTGTCGGCAAAGGGGGCGTGGCTCAGCCTCAACGGCCTCGGCGCTTCGGTGCCGCTGGGCGAGATCAAGAAACGGTATCTCACCGTCCGCGCGCCGCGCGGGCACAGCTATCGCGCGGTGCAGACCGCGCTGGACATCATCGCCGCGCGCCGCTGGCCGATCGATAAATTGTGCAGCCACGATTTCGGGCTCGATCAGGTGCATGAGGCGATCCTCGCCACCGCCGGGCGAGGGACAGAAGGCGCGATCCACGTCACTGTCAGCCCCGGCGGAGCCCCTGATCGATGATGTCCGCCCATCCCGAGATGACCGATGCGGAAATCCTCCTCGACCAGATCGACGAGGCGTGCCGCCGCCTCAAGATCGCCCCGACGACTTTCGGGCGGCAGGCGGTCAATGACGGCAAGTTCGTAAGCCGCCTGCAACAGGGCGGCCGCGTGACGCTGCAAACCGTGGAGCGCGTTCAGCGATTCATCGAGGAGCAAGGCGGATCGCCCGCCCCGGCGCTGCGCTCGGTCATCCGGGACGCCACGGGGCCTGCGCATAATTTCCGCTTCTACGACAATCGTCAGAAATATCTGATGTTCGTCAACACCTCGTCGGAGAAGCAGATCGTCGCCGATCGCGCGCTCCAGCAACTCACCCATTCGCAGCCCGAGCCGCCCGCGATCCGCCTGCTCGATGGTGGCACCGGTGACGGCACGACGCTGGCCCGGCTGCTGCGCGGCACGCATCGCCATTATCCCTGGCTGCCGCTCTATGTCGTCGCCAAGGAGATCAGCGCCGAAAATGTGCGCCTGATGCTCGATAAGATGCCGGATCGTTTCCAGGAGCATCCGGCGACCGTGCTGGTCGTGACCAATCTCGATTATGCGCACGCCCCCTGGCTCGATCCCGGCTCGCCGATCCGCGCCAGCGCGATGGTGTGGCAGGAGGCGTCGCTGCCGGGCACCACGGCGGGCGAGTTCGAGGAGGCGATCGCCGGCCTGCAACCCTTTGTCGAACGCCATTGGGGCGTCGATGTGAGCCCGCACAGCGGCCATCCCGTGCCGCGCACGCCTGCCGTGCTCGTGCTCTATCGCCGCGATCAGCGCTTCACACTCGATTCGATCCTGCCGCGTCGTGGCGCCGCGCGGGCCGATTTCGATTTCGTGCTGCTCTCCCACGCCTATCGGGCGCGCGCCCCGATCGCCTTCAAGGCGGAGCGCATCATAGCACCGCTAGTGCGCGCCCTGCGCCGCAACGGCCGGCTGATGGGGGTGCAGGCCTATGGGCAGGATCCCGGCATGGAGATCATCCGCGCGATCTGGCCGGACGAGAACCCGTTCACCACCGGGCGCGAGACATTGTTGCGCGCGGTGCGTGCGGCCTTGGGCGCCGAGGCGCGGCGCTTCCGCTTTCACGCGCTGTCGGACGAAGAATCGCTGTTCCGCTATCCTATCCGCACGCTGGAATCGGAGATCAGCCCCACCAGCGAAATCGGCACGTCGACCTTGCTCGCGGCGTGGAATGCGGCGAGCTATGTCGCGCAGATCGAGGATGCGCGCCTCGCCACCGTCATGAACCGTAATCACTATATCGACGCGACCCGCGACGCCTTGCGGAAACATAGCAGCCTATGGTTTAACGACGAGACATATCTTATTTCACGCCCCGCCGAACTCGGCCAGGTGCTGGGGAGCGGCGCGACGCCCTCCCATCCGATGGGAACGACATGACGACATCCGATTCGCCCTCCCAACCCTCCTGTCCCTTCTGCCGCGCGCCATGGACCGACGCGATGCTGGAACAGTTCGAAAGCTATAGCTCGGGCACGTCCTGTTCCTGCTGCGCCGGGCCGGAGGTGGTGGAGGAGCATCACGATCATGCCCCGTCCGTGCCAGTCGAAGACCTGTGCTGCGCAGCCTGTGGACGGGCCATCTATCTCAAGCCGCGGTCGCCCTCGCTGGCGGCAGCGGGAAAGGCCGAATAGCGTGCCGGTGACTCTGGCAGGACAAGAGGGGGCGTTATGACCGAAGCCACAGAAAGTGACGATTCGCTGCCCAATTTCGTGGCGGATGAGCTTCGCAACCTCATCATCCGGGGCACCCTGCTTCCGGGCGAGCATCTCGGCCAGACGCAGCTTGCCAAGCGCTTCGGCCGCAGCAAGGTGCCGATCCGCGAGGCGCTGAAGCTGCTATCCACCGAAGGCTTTCTTCGCCACGACCGCAATCGCGGCTATTTCGTCGCCCCGCTCGATTATTCGGAGGCGGTTCAGCTCTATAAGCTGCGGCGCTGGCTGGAAATCGAGCTGCTGCAATCCGCCGAATGGCCCGAAAAAGAACAAATCGCCGAGTTTCGCAAGAATTTCGACGAACTCGACACGCTGAACCAGCATCGCGATTTCATGCGCTGGTCGGACATGCTGGGGCGGCTGCGCTACGATATTTTCGACCTTTCGCCCCAGAAGATCCTCCTACGCGAGGCGAAGCGGCTGTGGACGCTCACCGATCGTTATCGCTCGCTCTTCCCCCGCAACACCGAGGCCAGCCCCGAACGCAAGCTGATCGACGCACTGGAAGCGCGCGATCGCGATCGCCTGCTCTCCGATTTCCTCTCGGCACGGGCGCGGGTGGAATCGGCGCTGGAACAGGCATTCAGCATCGAACAGGCCGCCTGACACGACGCGCCGTTTCGGGAAACAGGTCGACAGACACGCTCCCCCTCACCCCGACGAAAGTCGGGGCCATGGACTCGGCTCGTTCCATTATCGGCGGCGCGCATCCATGGATTCCGGTTTTCGCCGGAATGGCGGAGGAATATCTCCTAAACCCGATCGCGGCGCGTCTGCAGCGAATGATATTTGAACTGTCGCCGCGCCTCGTCGAGCCGCATTCCCGAACGACATGCGGCACGGATGCGGTCCTCCGCCGCGGCGATTTCCTCCGCCGCATCGAGCACCGCCTCCTCATGCGCCTGCGGCAGGACGACAACGCCGTCCGCGTCGCCGCGCAGGATATCGCCGGGCGCCACGCGCGCGCCGCCGATGTTCACGACGCAGTGCATCTGCTCCACCTGCACTCGATCCTTGCCGGTACGCATCCAGTGGCCCTTGCTGAATACGGGATAGTCCAGTTCGCGACATAGAGCGACATCGCGGCTGATGCCGTCGATCAGCGTGCCGCCCAGTCCACGGCGGTGTGCGATCTCGGTCAATATGTCGCCCCAGATCGTGGCGTCGTCGCGGCCGCCATTATCGATCACGACGACATGCCCCTCGGGCACGTCATCGATATAGTCGCCAACCGTACCCGCTGGCTTGCCCACCGGGCCGCACAGCATCGTGAAGGCCCGGCCCGCCATGCGGAACGACGGATCGCGCCCGGCGATGCCATAGCATTGGCCGACGATTCCCAGCCGGTCGAGCGCATCCGAAAGCGTCGCGGTGTCGAGCGTGGCCGCACGCTCCACATTGCGATCCGCAGCCATGATCAGTCCTCCCTCAGCATATGTTCGTAATTGCCGCCGAGCACCTCGCTCATCCGCGTGCCCCTCCCGATCTCGTTGATCATCGCCGCCTCGCGCGCGCCGATCGCTTCGGCGGCCGCCAACACGGCCTCGACGGTCTGCGGCCGAATGACGATCACAGCGCTGCCGTCGGCGACGATGAAGTCGTCGGGCTCGACGATCACATCGCCGATGCGGACTGGCACGTTCGTCGCCTTCTCGACCACGCGGCCGCGCGCGGTGAAGCAGGTCAGCTTGTTGGTGAAGATCGGGAAGCCGAGTTCGCGTGCTTCGTCTATGTCACGCACAGGTCCGTCCGCCACCACCCCGCGAACCCCGGCATGGCGCGCGCCGCGAGTCAGCAGCCCGCCCCAGCAGCCCGCTTCGACGCCGGTGCGCTGCTCGACGACGATGATCGAACAGGTGTCCGACGCCTCTATCGCCTTGGTGCCGAGGTGCGTCGGCGGCCCTGGCGGGGGATCACCCGTTCCAAGCCGGACCGTCACCGCAATGCCCGCCACACGCCCCTCGCCCGACTCGCGCCGGAGGCCGGAAACCTGACCTGCAAGGCCAAGCTTGTCGAGTGCGTCAGACAGCGCGCAGGTATCGATCGCGGCCAGCCTTGCCAGGATATCGGCTGTGCCGGTCATGGCTTCGACACGTCCAGCTTGAACAGCCTGATCGCGTTGCCGGAGAGAATGCCCTCCTTCTCCTCCTGGCTCAGCCAATCGAATCCCTTGATGAAGGGTGCGATATCATCGAGCGTCTTGCCGGTATGCGGATCGACGGCCGAGCCGACGCCGGGGCATTCGGCGCCGAACAGGCAATGATCGGCGCCCACCGTCTTGATGAGCAGCCGAAGCGCCTCCTCCGAATAGAGCACGGTGTCGTAATAGAGGTTGCGCATCTCATCGATGAACTCGGCGCCCCGCCGGATCGCTGATGCGCGGAAGCGCCCGACATGATAGGGAATGGCGCCGCCGCCGTGGCTCACCACGATCTTGAGGTCGGGGAAATCCTTGAACACGTCGGAGACGAGCAGGCCATAGACGGCCATTGTCTCCTCGAGCAGGAAATTGAGCGTATAGGGCGCGCGGCCCGACCGCGAGCCGGCCGAATGGATATGCGCCGGCACGTCCAGTTCGCACAATTTCTCGTAGAGCGGATACCAGTAACGATCGCCCATCGGCGGGGGCTCCACGCCGCTATTCTCATAGGGGTCGGGATTGAGCAGGCAGCCCTTGAAGCCGAGCTTCGTCACGCAGCGCTCAAGCTCGGCCAGGACATTCTCAATCGGCTCACCGCCTACCTGCGGCAGGCCGCAGATCGGCGCGAAGCGGTTCGGCAGCAATTGGCACTGACGCGCGATGATGTCGTTGGTCGCTTCAGTGAACCAGTGGACCAGAAAGCCCGGCTGCTCCGAATGCATCATCTGAAAGGGGCGGGGCGACAGAAGCTGATAATTCGTGCCAACCCGGTCGAGCATGTCGAGATGGCCGCACGGCGCCATTTCCTTGCGGTTGGTGTAGGAAAGGATCTGCTCGTCGCTCAGTTCCGGAAAGCGCTTGCCGTGCTCACCCCGATGCGAAAGCAGCAGCGATTTATAAACCCACAACTCCGCTGGCGCACTCACATGGCCATGGCAATCGACGATCATGAACCCATCCTTCCACGCATGCCGTTCAATTTTAGAATACTATTTCGTATAACCATCCGCCGGCCAGGGTCAACCGATGGCGGCTGCGGGCTTGAATAGAATACAATAAAGGCTAATCATCCTTACAAGCACGCACGGGGAGAGGAGCCGGCATGAAGCAGATCCAGTTGGGCGCGATGCGCGTCGACAAGCTGTGGGAGATGGACGGCGCGCTCCCTATGCCAATGGTTCTGCCGGGCGTGACCCGGGAGGATCTCGCCCGGCTGCGGCGCTGGTATTGGAGCGAAGAACTGTCCGAAGACCCCGAGCAATGTCACTTCAAGCTTAGCGTGCACAGCTATGTGCTGCGGGTGGATGGGCTCAACATCCTGATCGACGCCTGCAACGGCAACCATAAGACCCGCAGCGTCCCGCTGGCCGCCAACCTGCAGACGCCGTGGCTCGAGCGTCTGGCCGCGCTCGGCCTCGCGCCTGAGGATATCGACATCGTGATGTGCACGCATCTGCACGGCGATCATGTCGGCTGGAACACCCGGCTGATCGACGGGCGATGGGTGCCGACCTTCCCCAAGGCGCGCTACATCTTCAGCCGGACCGAATATGAGCATCGCCGGCTCGACCGGTCCGAACCGATGCATAGCGAATCCTTCGACGACAGTGTGCTGCCGGTGGTGGAAGCGGGCTTGGCGGACCTGGTCGATACCGACCATGTCGTCCATCGCGAGATTGGCGACGGCATCTGGCTCGAGGATTTCAGCGGCCACTCACCCGGCCTGTTCGCGGTCCATGCTGAACGCGGCGGCGGGCATGCGCTCTTTACCGGCGACTGCTTCCACCACCCGATCCAACTCATCCGATCGGATATTCCCTTCTTTGCCGATGAGGATGGCCCGCGTGCGATCGTGCAGCGGCAACGGCTGCTGTCAACCTATGCGGATAGCGGCATCCTCTTCTTCCCCGCCCATTTCACGGGCAGGTCGGCGGGGCGCGTGCTGAGCGACGGCGACTGTTTCCGCTACGAATTCGCGGGCTGATCAGACCGGCTCGGAGGCGCGGTGCGAGAGGCTGGCCCAGCGCCCAAGCTCGGCCTGTTGCGTCTCCAGCGCCGCCTCCACCATCGCGTGCGCCGCGCGGCCGAGCGTTATTTGCGCGGGCGGGTCGGCGAGGTCGGCGACCGCCAGAATCACCGCCGCGGCCCCGCGCGGGTCCTCATAGACGGCATGCTCCAGCCACTCGTCCACCTGCGCGGAAATCGCACAATAGGGCTCGCTGGGATCGGCCTTGACGAGCGAGCGGGTGCCGAAATCGGTGGCAAAGGCACCGGGTTCAACCGCCGTTATCCGAATGCCATACCCGGCAATCTCCCCCGCCAGGCCGGTGGAAAGCCCCTCCACCGCATATTTGGAGGCCGAATAAAGCCCGATCAGCGGCCCCGAAGCGCGCCCGCCCACCGACGTGATGTTGATGATATGCCCATGTCTCTGCTCGCGTAAGCAAGGGAGGAAGGCGCGGATCATATCGATCACACCGAACACATTCACTTCGAACAACGCACGGACCTGCGCGTCCGGCACGTCCTCCACCGTGCCCTGGACGCCATGTCCGGCATTGTTGACGAGGATATCGATGCCGCCAAACGCTTGACAGGCAGCATCTCGCGCAGCGCGCACCTGCGCCGGAATGGTGACGTCGAGGGGAAGACCGATCGCCCTATCGGGTGCACGGGCGACGACGTCGGCCACCGCCGCTACATTCCGCGCCGTCACCGCAACACGATCGCCCCGATCGAGTGCAGCCTCCGCCAGCGCCCGGCCAAAACCCGTGCTGCAACCGGTGATGAACCAGCGCTTGTCGCCCATGCTTTCCTCCCGAAGTTCGGCCGCCAAACGCGCCCTCACCACATCGCGTTGCCACTCGCCGTCCTCGCCGGCACCGGCTGCTTCAGGTCCCAATGCTCGTGAATCTTGCCGCCGCGTATGCGGAAGATATCGACGTGGGCCGACTGTTTGCCGGCCGGGTCGGTATAGAGATAGTGCACCAGCACCAGATCGCCCTCGGCCACGATGCGTTGTGGCCCCAGCGTCGGCCTGACGCCCCCCGCCTTGTCACCCCATTCGCGACGCAGGTAAGCGATAGCGCCCTGCTTGCCATCGGCGATCTCTGGGCTGTGTTGACGATAATCGTCCGCAAAATAGCGCTGGATCGCGCCTTCCACATCGCCCTTCGCCACTTCGGCCGCATAGGCACGATAGGTGGCGAGCGACGCCGCTCGGTCGACATGGGGGTCCGGCAGACCGCAGGTCGGATGCGCGATGCTGTCATGCCATGCAGCGGCGCGCGCATAGGTTTCGACATTGCCGCAGGCCATGCCGTTCTGATGCGGCATCGTGGCGACGATCGGCTGAATCACGTCCCAATGCTCGGCGATCTTGCCGTCCTTCACACGCCACAAATCGACAAACAGCCGGCCCTTGTCGCCCGGCCCGGCCAGTGAATGATGCATCACCGCGAACAGGTCGCCATCGACGAGCACCATGTCTGTGACATGCTTCATCGCGGTAGGATCGCCCTTGGGCGCTTGGGCCAGCTTGGCGAAAAAGGCGCGATAGCCCACGATCCCGTTGCCCATATCCGGATCGTGCTGGACGAAATCGGGATCGGCGAGGTCCTGATAGGCCGTCATGTCATGCTTGATGAAATAGCGATTGAGAAAATCGACCGCAAAGGCGCGCGTCGCCTCCGTTCCCACGTTCGCCGAGGCGGCCCCCATCAGCGCGATGGCGACCGCTGGCGCGATCAGCTTGCTTATCCTGTTCATCGCTCCCCTCCCAAAACGTGGCCTGCCAATCGCTCAAGCTGCTTGACGATCGCGGCATGATCGAGATCGCCTTCGCCATTGCCGACGGCAGCGTTGAGCAATTGCTGGCAGAAGGCCGTCTGTGGCAGCGACAGACCCAATTCATTCGCGCCCGACAACGCGAGCGACAGATCCTTGTGATGCAGCCCGATGCGGAAGCCGGGCGCGAACGTGCGCTTGAGCATCCGCTCGCCATGTACCTCCAGCACGCGCGAACTGGCGAAGCCGCCCAACAGCGCCTCGCGCACCTTCGCCGGGTCGGCGCCCGCCTTGCTGGCGAAAAGCAGTGCTTCCCCCGCCGCCGCGATATTGAGCGCGACGATGATCTGGTTGGCGACCTTCGCGGTCTGCCCTGCGCCACTCGGCCCCACATGGGTGATGTTGCGCCCCATCAATTCGAACAACGGCCGTGCGCGAGCGAAAGCGGCATCGCTGCCGCCGACCATGATCGTGAGCGTGGCCGCCTTGGCGCCAACCTCCCCGCCGGAGACAGGCGCATCGAGATAGTCCGCGCAGGCCGCATCGATCTTCCGCGCAAAATCCTTGGTCGCCAGCGGCGAAATCGAGCTCATGTCGATCACCAACTTGCCCGGCGCGATCCCCTCCGCAACGCCGCTCGCGCCGAAGAGAACGGCCTCGACCTGCGGCGTATCCGGCACCATCGTGATGATGACCTCGGCCTGCCGCGCGATCTCCGCATAGGTCTGGCAAAGCGTCGCGCCTTCGCCGCCCAGTTCGGCCGCGCGGGCGCTGTCACGGGAAATGAGCAGCGCGTGGCCGGCGGCGGCGAGTTGGCGCGCCATGGGGAGCCCCATGATGCCGAGCCCGATGAAACCGATCTGCACCACGCGCCTCCTCCCATAGAGGATAAAATGCCTACACTTTTGTTATTCCATTTTGCAAGAGTATCTGTTCGCAATTGCCAAGCCCGAAATTTGTAGGCAATCCGAAAGAATGACCACGGAAACCACCGCGGAACGGGGCGTCCCCGCCGCTATCGCTGCCCAGCTTCGCTCTCTCATCGCTCGCGGCACTTTCGCGCCGGGCATGCGGCTGGGGCAGACGGAACTGGCCGAACAGTTTCAGGCAAGCCGCGTTCCGGTGCGCGAGGCGCTGAAGCTGCTCAGTTCCGAGGGCGTCGTCGAGCACGATCCCAATCGCGGCTTTTTCGTCACCAAGCTGACGCGCGACGAGGCCGAGCAGCTTTTCGCGCTCCGCTCGCTCGTGGAGGACGAGCTGATGCGCTCGATCGAATGGCCCGACGAGGAGGTGATGGCCGATCTCGAGCGGCGCGCGCAGCGGCTCGAGGATCTGCTGGATGCCGGCGACCGGACGCGCTGGTGGGACGAGCATCGCGAATTCCATACGATCATCTTCAATCTCTCGCCCAAGAAGATCATGATGCGCGAGGCGATGCGCCTCTGGATGCTGACCGACCGGTTCCGCGCGCTTCTACCGCTGCCGCGCCGGCCGAGCGAGGAACGCCGCGTCGTCAGCAAGCATTCGCTGCTGCAGGCGCTCAGGTTGCGCGACCGCCGCAAGCTGCTCGCCGCGCGGCGCAGCCGGCGCGAGGCGTTCGAACGCCTCCTGCTTGAAACGCTGGAAGCGCGCGGGCTTTAGCTGATCGCGGCCGCTTCGGAGCGGGCGAAGCGCAGCACCACAGCCCCTGAGAGTGCTGAGAGGACGGATCCGCCCAGAATACCGAGCTTTGCGGCATCATTCAGGTGCGATCCGTCACCGAAGGCGAGCGCGGCGATGAACAGGCTCATGGTGAAGCCGATGCCGCAGAGCAAAGCGACGCCGTAAAGCTGCAACCAGCTCGCATTTTGCGGAAGATCGGCAAAACCGAGCCGCACCAGCAATGCCACCGATCCGAAAATGCCCGTCTGCTTGCCGAGCAGCAGGCCGAGCGCGACGCCGAGCGGCACCGCGTCCAGCGCATCCGCCGCCGAGAAACCGGACAGCGATACGCCGGCATTGGCGAAACCGAACAGCGGCACGACCAGAAAGGCCACCCAGGGATGCAGACCGTGCTCCAGCCGGTGCAGCGGCGACTTCGCATCTTCCGGCCGCCCGGGCGAAGGCCTGAGCGGAATGGTGAGGGCCAGCGCGACACCGGCCAGCGTCGCATGGATTCCCGACAACAGCACGCACCACCAGACGCCGACGCCGACGATCAGATAGGGCGCAAGCGCCGTCACACCGCGCCGATTGAGCAGATAGAGCAGAAGAAGCCCGGCCCCCGCCAGCGCCAGCGGCACCAAGGCAAGACTCTCCGTATAGAAAAGCGCGATGATGAGGACCGCGATGAGATCGTCGATGATAGCGATCGCGGCGAGGAAGACACGCAACGATGTCGGGACGCGCGGGCCGAGCAGCGCCAGCACGCCCAGCGCGAAGGCGATATCGGTCGCCGCCGGCACCGCCCAACCGCGCATCCCCTCGGCATGGCCCGCGTTGAATGCGCTGTAGATCAGCGCCGGCATCGCCACCCCCGCGCACGCCGCCACTCCGGGCAGCAGGCGGCGCGACCAGGTGGAAAGCTGGCCGTCGAGCATCTCGCGCTTGATCTCCAGCCCGACGATCAGGAAAAACAGCGCCATCAGCGCATCGTTGATCCAGTGGAGCAGACTAAGCGGCCCCAGCTTGATATGCTGCGCCTCGAAATAGAGCGCAGCATAAGGCCCGTTCGCGACGACCAGCGCCGCAGCGGCCATCACCATCAGCAGCAGCCCGCCCGCCGCCTCGCCGCCGAGCCATGCGCGCAGCATCGAGCGCGGTCGGGACAGGCGGACGGGATTCATGGGGCGGCGTTCCTTTCGGGCTTCGGCCCCGTCAACGCGGGGCGTTGTAGCGCAAACCGATCCATAGCGTGCGTGGCGCGGCGCGTTCGATGATGTCCGCGCCCGAGATGCCCGCCTCCACGCGGCGGTTGCCGATATTTTCGCCGCGCAGTTCGGCAGTGAAGCCCGCCGCCAGCGGCACCGCGATCGTCGCATCGAACGTCAGGGCATCGTTCAGCCGGTCGATATTCTGATCGTCATCGAACTGGCCGGACAAATAGCGTGCCGTCACCGATCCGCCGAGGCCGTTCGGCCGATGCCAGCCAAGCGTCGCCGAGGCCTGATGCGGCGCGGTCTGCGCCGGCCGCAACCCGTCGAGCGCCGCCGCCACGCCCGACGCGTGAACACGCGCGTCGATATAGGCGTAGGAGACGGCAAGCCGCCACGGCCCATGCTGATAGGACGCGTCCAACTCCGCCCCGCGCGAACGGATCGCGTCGAGATTCTGGCGTTGCAAGCTGGCGGCGCCCTCGGGCGAGACGCTGAGCGTCACATTACCGATCGCATCTTCCAGCTTGTTCCAGAACAAGGTGCCGCCGATGCGCAGGCCGGGCAGCGGCTGGATATCGATCCCCCCGTCAATGCCCTTCAGCCGCTCGGGCTTGAGCGCGGCGTTGGCGGCGGTCGAGTCGGCGCCGACGCGATAGGGGCGATAGAGTTCGTTGAGCGTCGGCAGTCGCCAGCCGAGATAGCCCGCCGCGCGCAGCGTGATACCCTCGACAGGCCGGTAGGAAAGCCCCGCCCGTCCGGTCGGCCGCCAGCCGGAGCGATTGACGAAATCGGTGCTGCCCGGGAGCACCGCCCCCGTCGCCAGCGCGTGCTGGCGCAGGAAGCCGTGGCTGATCGTCCAGCGATCGATGCGAGCGCCGCCGGTCAGCGTCAGCGTGTCGCTGGGCATGACGCTCATCTCGGCAAAGGCGCCGACCGTCGAGGTGCGGCCGCCCGCCTCACGGCCGTTCGCCGGTATGCCGTTGGTGAAGAAATAATGCTCCTTCGTCCGCCCGCGCGTCAGCCGCGTGTCGCCGCCCAGGCGCAATTCGATCCCGTCACCCAGCGGCGGCCGGACCTCGACGCGGCCGCCCATGCCTGTGGCGGGCACATTATATTGGTCGAGCGCGGGATTGGCGGTCGTGCGGTCCGCATTGACGCTGGCAAAGCCGCTCGAAAATTCACGCATCTGAAGGTAGGCGAGCGCCTCCCAACCCCAGCGGCCGCGCCCGACGAGGCGCAGGCTGGCGTCGGCGCCGATATTGCGGTTGGGCGTGAAGGCCGTGCCGCGCGTGCGCTTGTCAAGCATGAAGAGGCCGTTCGCCTGCAATTCGGTATCCGCGCCCACCGGCACCACGGCGCGCACCTGCGCGCTCGCCTGCTCGTAACGGGCGGGGATATCGACCGGCCCACGATCCTCGCGCACCGTGGGGATGAAGCCGTCGCCGCGCGCATAACCACCCGAGAGGCTGGCGAAACCGCCCCCCAGCTCCGAGGACAGGCCGAGATCGGCGTCGACGCTGTCGCGGCTGCCATAAGCCAGCTCGCCCCACAACGGGGCGAGATCGGCCGCGCCCGCGCTCGACAATTCGATCGTTCCCGCCAACGCACCGGGACCATAGGCGCCGCTGCCGCCGCCGCGCGTCACCCGGATACCGCCGAGGCGGATCGGCTCGAACGCCGCCCAGCTCACCCAGCCGCCGAACGGATCGATCTGCGGCACGCCGTCAAGCAGCACGAGCGCCCGGCTCGACGCATTGCCGCCCAGCCCGCGCAGCGTCGCGCCTTGGCTGGTCGGATGGGCCGAGCGCGAGTCCGACCGGCGATATTGGGCGAAGCCTGCTACATCGCGCAGCACGTCTTCCAACCGCCCGCTGGCGCTGTCGGCCAGCCGGTCGCGCGGAATATTGACGACGTCATAGGCGCCGTCGCCCTGGCCGGCGGCGAGCCCCTTGCCCGTGACGACGATCACGTCGGGCGCGGTATCGGCGAAGGCAGGTTGCGCGAACAGGAGCGGAAGGGCGAGCAGGGTGTAACGCATGGCGGGCCTATGGACTGCCGGACCGCCGCCCGTCCAGTGCGCCACCGCAACAATCGTGCGTCAGATGCCGGCATACCATTCATAGTCGGCATTATCTTCCCAATAGCCGCCATGTCCGCCGCCGACATGGTCGAGACTCGCCACCGCCTCGATCCGCTCGACGAATTTGGCGTGCTTGTAACCCAGCATCCGCTCGACACGCAGGCGAAGCGGCGCGCCGTTGGGAATGGGCAGCATCGTGCGATTGAGCGCCCAGGCCATGATCGTCTGCGGGTGCAGCGCATCCACCAGATCGATCGATTCGTAATAGGCCATGCCGTACAGATCGTCGGCGCAGTGGAAGACGATGTAGCGCGCGCCGTCGCGGAGCCCCGCTTTGTCGAGCAGCAGCCGGAGCGGCACGCCGGTCCACTCGCCGATCGCGCTCCACCCCTCGACGCAATCGTGGCGGGTGATCTGGGTACGGCGCGGCATCGCCATGATCGTCGCGAGCGAGAGCGACAGCGGCCGCGAGACAAGGCCGTCGACCGTCAGCCGCCAGTCGGCGAAGCCGTTCGCCGCCTGCGCGGCATAGCGGGCCGACGCGGGCATGCGCGTGCCGTTCGGGCGGAACACCGGCGAAATGTCCTCGCGCCCATATTCGCGGGCGAGCGCGCCGCGATCGAGCAACAGGCGCTGCGCCCGCATCGACAGCGCTTCGCCGCCGCGCAGCGCCTCGCGAAAGCGCGGGCTGTTGCTGAGCCTGTCGCAGCCTGAAAGGAGCAGCGCGCCCGATCCCGCCGCGAGCGATCCGATGAGGCGGCGGCGCGAGATCATGGCCGCTTCTCCGCCGGCAGCCGGTATCGCCCGGTTATCATCCCGCGCACCTGATTGAACGGGCCCGACAGGAGCACCATCGCCAGATGCACGAGGACGAAAGCGACGATCAGGAAGGCGACGATGAAATGGATCGACCGGGCCGACTGACGCCCGCCGAAAAGATCGAGCAGCCAGGGCCAGACGGCATCGATCGCCGGCGACATGGTGAGGCCGGTCAACACCATCAGCGGCAGGAGCAGGAAAAGAAAGCCCCCATAAGCAAGCTTCTGGAGAATGCCGTAGCGCCGCGCCGCCTCCCCGCGCGGAAAGCGGAGGCGCGCATGTTGCCTTATGTCGTGCCAGAGCGAGCCGGGGCGGAGTTCGGCGCGGCGCGGCGCGATATCGTTACGGAAATGGCGGTTGCCAAGGCTCACCGCGCCATAGAGCAGACCGGCGATCACCAGCAACCACGCGAAGGAGAGGTGCCAGCGCCGGGCGGCCGCCAGATCATAAGTGGAGGGAATCGTGGCCCAGCCCGGAAAGGCCTTCGTCTGGACGCGCCCCTCGGCATCGGTCCATCGCCCCAGCACGCCGGTGGTGGGAATGTCATGGGTGCCGATGCGCAGCAATCCCTTGTTCCCGATCGCGCCGATCGCAAGCCAGGGCTGATCGTAATTGGCGCCATATTCGCCCCAATAGAGCCGTGGATGCGCGTTGAAGATCATCAGCCCGCTCATCAGCATCACCACCACGATCAGGGCATTGATCCAATGCCACAGCCGCGTCGGCAGACGGTGACGATACACGACCGGCCGGGTGGGTTCGCTGCCCTGCGCCATGCGCCTCCTCATCCTCGTTCCGGGAGAGGCTACGCGATTTTGCGCGCCGTGGCGATGCACTGGACGCTCCGCCCGTTCCTGACCTACACGATAGGCATTGAGGGAGGCCGGCGATGATCACTACCGAACAGCACAATGGCATATCGGTCGTCACCGTCGACAATCCACCGGTGAACGCGCTTGGCCACGCCGTGCGCGAAGGGCTGGCGAAGGCGATCGCCGAGGCCAATGCCGATCCGGCGGTGCGGGCGATCGTTCTCGCCTGCGCGGGGCGGACCTTCTTCGCCGGCGCCGATATCACCGAGTTCACCAAGCCGCCGATGCCGCCGCTGCTGCCGGACCTGTGCGACACGATCGAGGCGTCCGAAAAGCCGATCGTCGCGGCGATCCACGGCACCGCGCTGGGCGGCGGCCTCGAAGTGGCGCTGAGCTGCCATTACCGGATCGCGGTGCCGTCGGCGAAGCTTGGCCAGCCCGAAGTGAAGCTCGGCCTTCTCCCCGGTGCGGGCGGCACGCAGCGCCTGCCGCGCGTGGCGGGCGTCGAACTGGCGCTGAAGATGATCGTGCTGGGCGATCCGATCGGCACGAGCGAGGCGATCGAAGCCCGCCTCCTCGACCGGCTGGCAGGCGAGGGCAGCCTGCTTGCCGATGCGATCGCCTTCGCCGGTGAGATCGCCGCGGCCCGCCCCTTGCCGCGCGCCAGCGCGCGCACCGCCACGGCCGATCCCGCGTTGTTCGACCGGTTCCGCGAGGCGAACGCGAAGAAGCTGCGCGGCTATGAGGCGCCCGAGGCCTGCATCGAGGCGGTGCGCGCGGCGACGACATTGCCGTTCCGTGAGGGCCTGGAACTCGAACGGCAGCTTTTCTTCAAGCTGGTGATGGGCGAGCAATCGGCGGCGTTGCGCCACATCTTCTTTGCCGAGCGCGCCGCCGGCAAGATCGACGGCCTGCCCGAGGGCACGATGCCGCTTCCCGTTCGCAAGGTCGGCATCGTCGGCGCGGGGACGATGGGCGGCGGCATCGCGATGAATTTCCTGTCGGCCGGCATCCCCGTCACGATCGTCGAGATGAAGCAGGAAGCGCTCGATCGCGGCGTCGCGACGATCCGCCGCAATTATGAGGGCAATGTCGCGCGCGGGCGGCTGACGCCTGAGAGGGTTGAGAGGGCCATGGCGCTCCTCGCCCCCACGCTTTCCTACAACGATCTTGCCGACGCCGACCTCATCATCGAGGCGGTGTTCGAGGATATCGGCGTCAAGAAGGAGGTCTTCCAAAAGCTCGACGCGGTCGCGAAGCCGGACGCGATCCTCGCCAGCAATACGAGCTTCCTCGACGTGAACGATCTGGCCGCCGTCACCGGCCGCGCCGATCATGTGCTGGGCCTCCATTTCTTCTCGCCCGCCAATGTCATGAAGCTGCTGGAAGTCGTGCGCGGCGCACAGACCGCGCCGGCGGTGCTGGCGACGGCGATGGCGGTGGCCAAGACGATCCGCAAGGTGGCGGTGGTCGCAGGCGTCTGCCACGGCTTCATCGGCAACCGCATGCTCGAACAGCGCCAGATCGAGGCGATGAAGCTGCTGATGGAAGGCGCGACGCCGCAGCAGATCGACAAGGCCTATGTCGATTTCGGCATGCCGATGGGCCCCTTCCAGATGGCCGACCTCGCCGGCGTCGACATCGGCTGGCATCGCGACCCCAGCCGCATCGAAAACATCATCGACGCGCTCTGCGCCGCCGGCCGGCTCGGCCAGAAGACGGGCAAGGGCTTCTACGATTATGACGATCAGCGCCACCCCACGCCCTCGGCCGAGGCGCAGGCGATCATCGACGATTTCGCCGCCCGCTCGGGCGCGGCGAAGCGCGCCATCGGGGCCGAGGAGATATTGGAGCGCACGCTCTATCCGATGGTGAACGAGGGCGCGAAGATACTGGACGAGGGGATCGCGCAGCGCGCCTCCGACATCGATATCGTCTGGATCTACGGCTATGGCTGGCCGCCCTATCGCGGCGGGCCGATGTTCTGGGCGGATCGCGTGGGCCTGACGAAGATCGTCGAGAGCCTGAAGAAGCATGGGCAACCGGTCGCCCCCGCCCTGGAAGCCAAAGCAGCGAAGGGCGAGCGTTTCAACCGTTGAGGCGTTGAGGAGAGGATGCATGCCTGATTTCGGATTCGGCCAGCCGCATGAAGGCGTCATCCAGACCGCCCATGTCGTGAAGGATATCCACGCCGCGATCAACTGGTGGATCACCGATCTGCACGCCGGGCCGTGGTTCCTGCTCGACCATTTCACCGGCATCGATCCGGTCTACCGCGGCGGCCCGTCGAAGGCGGACGTGGCGATCGCGATGGGGTTTGCGGGCCATATGCTGATCGAACTGATCCAGCCGAACGACGACCACCCTTCGGTCTATCGCGAGATCATCGAACGGCGCGGCTATGGCTTCCACCATTTCGGCCGCGCCTGCGCCGACGTCCCCGCCGGCATCGCCGAGCTGGAGGCGAAGGGCTATCAGCTCGCCTTCCGCGCCGGCGTGCCCACCGGCGGCGAGGTGGCCTATATGGATGGGGGGCCTGACAAGCCGGGGATGCTGGAACTGATCGCCGCCACGCCCGGCATGGATGCCGCCTTCACCCGCTTCTGGGAAGCCTCGCGCGGGTGGGACGGGCGCGATCCGATCCGTTCCTTTCTGTAGAAGCGCCCGGCACCGCCGTTCTTCGGGTGGGCAGGATTTCGCGTGATGAAATAGCCGGCCGGTCGCGGCTTCGTTTAAGGCCGGGAATGGCTTATCCTCCCGTGTGAAAGCCGCCGTCAGAGCAGGCTGTCGCCAGGGAGGAGCATCCACCGTGAGCGTCATCGAAAGATTTGCGACGGGTGACATAGCGCCGCGCGAACGACTGGCCTTCTGGAACCGGATCGCCAGCGAAACCTATGCGGGCACGCATGTCGATTCGGGCAGCGAGGCGTTCGCCGCCGAAATGTGGCGCTGGACGCTGGGCGACATCGTGATGATCCGCCCCCGTTCCGACGCATCGGTCGTCCAGCGCTGGGCCAAGGGCGAGGCGGGCGACGAGGATCGCGTCGTCCTCCATCTCCAGCATCGCGGCGTGAGCCGGCACCGGCAGGGGCGCCACGAAGCCGATCTGCGCACCGGCGATTTCTCGCTGCTTTCGGCGTCCGAGCCCTATCGGCTGGACCTGGTGCGGCATGAACTGCTCGTCGTGGAGCTTCCCCGCGCCGCGCTCGCCGCGCGCCTGCCGAACATGGAGGACAGCTTCGCCCGCCGTATCGCCGGCAGCTCGCCCAGCGGCCGCCTCCTCCACGATTTCCTGCTCTCGCTCTGGCAGCAGGGCGACCAGAGCAACGCCGACCCCGATTGGCAGCAAGGCGTGGCGAACGTCTTCTACGATCTGGTCGCGCTCGCGGTGCGCGGCGCGGGCGGCCCCGCGGCCAACAGCGGCGAGGCGCTCCGCCAACGGCTGCTCAAGCTGGTCGATGCCCAGCTCCACGACCCCGAATTGCGGACGGCAAGCCTCGCCGCCGAGTTGGGGATTTCGGTGCGATCGGTGCAGAATATCTTCGCGGGCATGGCGACCACGCCCTCTTCCTACATCCTCGATCGCCGGCTGGAGCGCGCGGCCGAACTGTTGATCGCCGACAGGACACGTTCGATCACCGCGACCGCATTCGAACTGGGCTTCAACGACAGCGCCTATTTCACGCGCTGCTTCCGCCACCGCTTCGGAGCAACGCCGAGCAGTTGGCGCAGCCGGCAATAGAAGCGTGCCGCCGCCCACAAACATCTGGCTTCCGCTGAGGACATGATATCCTCTGTTGCCATTTTGACACACCGTTCATCATTGCGCCCCTGTCCCCCTGTCTTTCGCTCCAGTGCAAGCAGCCAGGGCGCTTTTCTTCAGAGTAAAGGCGAGTGGCCGGCCAATTGGACCGGCTGAATGGGGAGGATAGCAATGAAGCTTGGTCATGGTCTGGTTTCGATCGGCGCGCTGGCGTTCGGCCTTGCGGCGCCGGCACTGGCGCAGGACGCGCCGCCCGCGGCCGCGCCCGTCGTGGGCGGCATCGGCGAAATCGTCGTCACCGCGCAGAAGCGTGCCGAAAATGTGCAGGACGTGCCGATCGCGATTTCGGCCTTCACCTCTTCCTCGCTGCAGGAGCGCGCGGTGGGCGACGTGTCGCAGCTTTCCGGCCTCGCGCCGAACGTGACGCTCGACGCGGGCGCGCCCTTCTCGGGCTCGGGTTCGGTGCTGGCCGCTTACATTCGCGGCATCGGCTCGAACGACTTCGCGTTCAACATCGATCCCGGCGTCGGCATCTATGTCGACGGCGTCTATCTGGCGCGCACCGTCGGCGCGAACCAGGACCTGCTGGACGTCGAGCGGGTCGAGGTGCTGAAGGGTCCGCAGGGCACGCTGTTCGGCCGTAACACGATCGGCGGCGCGATCTCGATCGTGACGCGCGATCCGGGCGACGTCTTCCGCATCCAGGGCGACATGACCACGGGATCGGACAATCTGTTCCAGGTCCGCGCCACGACCGACCTGCCGATCACCGACAGCCTGCATTCCTCCGTCACCTTCGGCGTGAAGAAACGGCGCGGCTACCAGAAGCGCATCCCGTTCCCGGGCGCGGAGGATTATTATACCGACGGCTTCCGCGCGTTCGGCGCGGCCGGCCACGATACCAGCGGCCGCGAGGGCGGCGACGACGTCTGGAACGGGCGCGTCAAGCTGGTGTGGGACAATGGCGGCCGGGTGAAGCTTACCCTGACCGGCGATTATTCCGACCAGAACCAGTCGGCGACCGCCAACACCCTGATCGCCACGCGCGATCCCGTCTTTGCAGGCTGGTACAATGCCTGCATCAACAATGACGCGGCGTCACTGGTGACTAACGGCTTCGGCTTCCTGTCGGGCCTGTGCGCCGCCCCGCGTGCGGGCGTCGGCGGCATCAACGCGCTGCCGCCGCTACTCGGCGTGAATGTCGACGCCGATCCGAACAACAACCGGCTGCCTTATGACGATCGCTTCGTCACGGGCGATCCCGACACCTCCTATGCCAACGGCAACAGCTTTTCGAAGCTGCGCAACTATGGCGTCGGCGGCACGATCGATTTCGACCTGAGCGACGATGTCGCGCTGAAATCGATCACCGCCTATCGCGAGCTGCACTGGAAATCCGGCATGGACCTCGACGGTTCGCCGCTCGACATGCTGCACACCAGCTTCAGCATGAACCAGTGGCAGTTCAGCCAGGAATTGCAGTTGCTGGGCAAGCTGCTCGACAACAAGCTGAACTATGTGTTGGGCGCCTATTATTTCGAGGAAGCCGGCGATCTTCACGATCATGTGACCTTCCCCGCCGGCCTGCTCCAGGTCGATGGGCCCAACAATCTCAAGACGAAGAATTACGCCTTCTTCGGCCAGATCGACTGGCGGCCGATCGACCTGATCGGCATCACCGTCGGCGGCCGTTACACGCATGAAAAGAAGTCGTTCGAAGGCTTCCAGTCGGACATCAACGGCGGATCGTACAAGCAATATGGCTTTGAGCCGATCGAGGCCAATCGCATTCCGCTGTGCGACCTGACGACCGCGCTGGCCGAGGCGGGCACGCCGGGCGTGACGCCGGTCTGCTTCCCCAATCCGGGCCAGCCGCTGCGTTATTATATCGCGGGCACACAGCATAAGAAGTTCAACAACTTCTCGCCGAAGGTCGGCATCCAGTTGCACCCGACCGAGGATATCATGGCCTATGGCTCCTGGTCGAAGGGCTACAAGACAGGCGGCTGGACGACGCGGCTGTCGAACCCGCTGCCTTATGCGCCGGGCTTCAACGAGGAGAAGGCGACCACCTGGGAAATCGGCATCAAATCGACATGGCTCGACCGCCGGCTCCAGATCAACGCGGCCGCCTTCACCACCAAATATCAGGGCATCCAGCTGAACTTCCAGCAGGGCGTCTCGCCCGTCGTCCAGAATGCGGGCACTGCGCGCATCAAGGGCTTCGAGGTGGAGATGGTGGCCGCGCCCGTCTCGGGCCTGACGATCAACGGCTCGGTGGGCTATATCGACAGCTATTATACGTCGGTCCTCGCGCAGGCGCAGGTCTTCGGCAATGATAATGGGCCGTGCCCCGCGCCGGCCGGTGGGGCAGGCAATCCCGACCAGATGGGCGTCTGCGCGGGCGCAACCCTGCCCAAGACGCCGAAGTGGAAGTTCAACGTCAGCCCGCGCTACGAAATCCCGCTGGCGAACGACAGCGCGGTGATCCTGCTGGCCGACTACACCCACACGACCAAGCTGAAGAACGATACCGAAGGCACCTATCTGCTCAATCGCGGCGCCACCGATATCGTCAATGCCAGCGTCACCTGGCGCGCGCCGGGCGGCCATTGGGAGCTTACCGCCGGCGGCACCAACCTCACCGACAAGCGCTATCTCGTCACCGGCCAGTATCAGGCGGCGGGCGGCGAGATCTACGGCACCTACAACCGCCCGCGCGAATGGTATGCGCGCATCGGCATGAAGTTCTGAGCCGCCTCTTTTTCCCGCCGACCGCCCTTTCGCGGGGTGGCGGCGGGGAAGGTAGGGCTCTATATAAATCGGATGGAGACAGAGGATGCCTGAGGCCGCCATCACCGAGTTCTGGCGCGATATCAAGCCGATAGCGCACAGCTTCAAGCCCGACGCGCTGCCCGAGGTCTATATGAAGGACCCGGCGAACAGCGACGAACGCTATTTCGTGCCGGTCAGCGAGACGGTGTCGTCGCGCCCGATCTGGATTTCGCCCCAGCGCAATATGTGGGCGGACATCCTGATGTCGAAACAGGCGGGGCTGGTGAACCGCCATTATCATCCGCACCAGATATTCGCCTACACCATCTCGGGCAAATGGGGCTATCTGGAGCATGACTGGACGGCGACGAAGGGCGATTTCGTCTATGAGACGCCCGGCGAGGGCCACACGCTGATCGCCTATGATTCGGACGAGCCGATGAAGGTGTTCTTCGTTGTCCAGGGGCCGCTGATCTGGCTCGACGACGAGGGCAAGGGCGTCGCCCATTATGACGTTCACGACTATATCGCCGCCGCCCGCGCGCATTACGCCCAGAACGGCGTCGGCGCCGATTATGTCGATACGCTGTTCCGGTAAGCGGAGATAAGGATGCCCGGCCTCGATCATGTCAATCTGGAGACGACCGACCTTTCGGGATCGGTGGCTTTCTATCGCGACGTGATCGGGCTGGAGGTGCGCGATCCGCCGGGGCTGGACCCGGCGCGCGTGCAATGGATGCATGACGAGCGGGGCCATGCGATCATCCATCTTTCCACCGCCGGCTCACTGCTCGGCGAAAAAGGGCATGAGCGAGGCCGCGAGACGGGCGCGGTCCACCATGTCGCGCTCGACTGCACCGGCCATGACGCGATGGTCGAGCTGCTGAAGGCGCAGGGTTTCGCCTTCCGCCAGAATCACGTCACCGAAATCGATCTCCGGCAGATTTTCGTCGAGGACCCGAACGGCGTCCTCCTCGAACTCAATTATCGTTCAGGCAATCAGGAGTAATCATGGCTTCCGCCGCGTCCACCTCTATGACCGCGCCGCCCAACGGCGAATATCGCATCGTCCATGTTCCCGAGCCGATGGCGAAGCGTATCGGCGAATGGGGCCGGACGGGCAGCTATGTCGGCGCGTCGGAAAAGGAAAGCCCGTGGGTGCCCTTTGGCGACAATGCCGCGATCCGGCATCTCGCTTTCGACGTGCGCAACAACGTCTATTGCAACATATTGTGGATCAAGTCGCCGGGCGTGATCGGCACGCACAAGCATCGCGGCATGGTCTGGGCCGTCGGGATGGAAGGCAGCTTCCGCTACCTGGAATATGACTGGGTATGCCGCCCGGGCGAGTTCATCACCGAAATGCCCGGCACCGCCCACACGCTCGTCACCGACGATCCCAACGGCATGAAAGCGCTGTTCTGGATGCAGGGCGCCAACGAATTCTTCGATGCCGACGGCAACCATGTCGAGACGCTCGACGTCTTCTGGTTCATCAACCACTATCAAAGCTATTGCGAAGAGCATGGCCTGCCGATCAACAAGGAATTGTGGATCTGATCCCGATCGGCGCGGCTGACGCTTCCCTTTCCGTGCGCCGCGCCCGCGGCGTACCGACCAGACCGGCAGGTGCATCATGAAGACGCTCGACCAGTTCGCCATCGCCGGCCGCTCGGCCATCGTCACCGGCGCGGCGTCCGGCATCGGCCTCGCTTATGCCGAGGCGATGGCCGAGGCCGGCGCGAAGGTGACGCTGACCGACGTGGACCGCGACGGCGCCGAGCGCGAGGCGGAGCGGCTGCGCGGCGAAGGTTATGAGGCGCGGGCCGATACGCTCAACGTCGTCGATCGCGACGCGACGCGCGCGGTGGTCGACGCGCATGTCGCCACCTATGGCGGGCTCGACATCGCCTTCGCCAATGCCGGGATCGATCCGGGCGCGGGCTTCTGGGACCCGGCCGGGCATCGCAACCCCGAAGGCCAGATCGACACGCTCGATCCCGCGCGGTGGGATCGCACGATCGCGATCAATCTCACCGGCGTGTTCAACACGATCCGCGAGGCGGCGCGCGTGATGAAGGCGCGCGGCAAGGGCGGGGCGATCATCGCCACCTCGTCGAACGCGGCGGTCGTCAACGAAGCGATCGTCGGCCTGCCCTATATGCCCGCCAAGGCCGGCGTGGCGCACCTCGTCCGCCACGCGGCACTGGAACTGGCCGAATATCGCATCCGGGTGAACGCGATCGCGCCGGGGCCGTTCGTCACCAATATCGGCGGCGGCTGGCTCAAGAAGGACCCGGTCGTCCGCAAGGCGTGGGACGCGCAGGTGCCGCTCGGCTCGGTGGCCGAAACCTATCAGATCAAGCCGCTGGCGCTCTATCTGGCCTCCGACGCGTCGAGCTACATGACCGGCAGCCATCTGCTGATCGACGGCGGCATGGCGCTGGGCAAGTTCGAATAATGCGCGCCGCCGTCTTCAAGGGCCCGCATATCCACCTCGCGGTCGAGACGCTGCCCGATCCCGCGCCGCGCGCGGGCGAGGTCGTCGTCTCGGTCGGCCGGTGCGGCATTTGCGGGTCCGACCTGCACATGAGCGAGGACACCGCCTTCGGCAAGGCGCCGGGCGACATCTTCGGGCATGAATTTGCCGGCGAGGTCGTGGCGATCGGCAAGGGCGTCGAGCGGGTGAAGACGGGTGACCGCGTCTCGGTCGTCCCACTCGCCAGTTGCGGCCACTGCCCCTCCTGCCTGGCCGGCGAGCCCGCCTGGTGCCACGCGATGCGATTGCAGGGCGGCGGCTATGCCGAATATGCCACGACGCACGAAAATCAGTGCGTCCTGCTCCCCTGGACGGCAAGCGTCGCCGACGGCGCGATCATCGAGCCGCTGGCGGTGGCGCTGCATGGCGTGATGCTCTCCGGCATCCAGCCGGGGGACAAGGTGCTCGTCCTCGGCGCGGGGCCGATCGGCCTCGGTGTCGCTTATTGGGCGCGCAAGATGGGCGCGCGCGCCGTCGTGGTGCAGGATATCGCCCGTCATCAGGAAGAGCGCGCGCTCGCGATGGGCGCGACCGCCTTCATCGTCGATCCCGACGAACCCGTCGCCGCGTCAGACAGGGCTCTCGGCGGCAAGGCTGATATCGTCTTCGAATGCGTCGGCGTCCCCGGCCTGATCGCGCAGGCGGTGGAGCAGGTGCGCGTCAAGGGCAAAGTCGTGATTCTCGGCCTGTGCACGAAACCCGACAGCTTCATCCCCTTCGTCGCCTTGTCGAAGGAAGTGGCGCTCATCACCTCCGCCTTCTTCAAGCGGCAGGAATATGAAACCGCGCTCGATGCGCTCGACGCCGGTAGCGCCGAACCTCGCCTGCTCGTCACCGAGACGATCGACCTCGATGCCGTGCCCGACACGTTCGAGGCGCTGAAACGCCGCACGCATCAATGCAAGGTGCTGATCGCGCCCCAGGCCTGATCGACATTCGGCGCGCCGCCCCCGATCCGCGCCGCTTTCCTCCTCCCGTCCTTCGGGCAAAAGTCAGGAATTCATGAACAGCGGAACGACTGATCAAGGAAGCGGGTCGGGTCCATAGGCCCCGGCTTTCGGAGGGGTGACGCCCGAGACGGCGGATGATTTCATCCACCCCGAAATCATGCCGGGCGCGCTCAGCCGAGCAGCGACGCCAGTTCGCCTATTCCGCCGAGCGCGAGCAGCGGCCGGTCGCGATCGGGCAGGCCGGACAGCGTTTCGAGCGTCCTCAAGCCCGTCGCGACACCGACCGACACGGCGCCGACCGCATTCGCCATGCGCATTTCAAGCGCCGGATCGTCGCCGACGACGACGACCTCCGACGCCGCCGAACGCGGCAATTCCATGGCGGCCAGCGCACAATCGAAGGCGCTGCGCGACGGCTTGCCGAGCACGCGCGCGCGCTTCGACGTCAACGCGCCGATCGCCGCATTGATCGCGAAGCTGGAGCCGATACCGCGCCCGGTCGCGGTGGCGAAGAAGGGAACATGGCTCGCCGTCACCAGCTTCGCGCCCGCCCAGATGTCGTGGCACGCCGCTTCGAGATGGGGGAAACCGAACTCACGGAACCAGCCGGTATAGACCGCCTCGACACCCTCCGTCTCCGCGTCGGGCGCGATCACCTCCAGCCCGGCGTCGACGAGCGGCGCGGCGGTGCCGGCATTGCCCAGCACGCGCACCCGCCCGATGCCCTGCCGCGTCAGCCAGATGGCGGCGGAGGAAGAGGGCGTCATCATCTCCTCATCGGCGAGATCGAAGCCGGCGGCGCGCAGGCTGGCGGCGTAGGCGGCGGGCGGCTTGGCCGAACCATTGGTGAAGACGCGGAACGGGATGCCGCGCCGCCGCAACGTCCCCAGCAGTTCGACCGCGCCGGGCAGCGGGCGATGGCCGACGCTGCTGCTGTCCCCCAGCGCGATCGTGCCGTCCATGTCGAAGATGAAGCCGCGCGCGCGCGCGATCCGATCGGCCACCTCAGTCAAGGCTTGCCCCCGCATGGAGCGCAAGGCGCAATCCCGGCCGCTCGACCACGATATCGCGCGCCGCCGGCCGCGCCGCCAATTGCCGCAGCAGCGACAGCAAGGGCGCGGCTTCGGGCGTATAGGTCGCGCGCGAGCGGCCCGCCGCACGCATCGCATCGACCTGATCGGCAGGCATCACCGCTCGCAACAGAAACTCCTCTTCATTCAGATGGACGCCGAAGCGCTTGCGCAAATCGCCGAGCGCCGGGAAGGTCGGCTCCGCCTCCAATTCGCGCGCGCGGGGGCGATCGAGGATCGCCGCCTGCACCTCGGGCCGCACCGGCTTGGTCGGCCGGCCGAACTTGCCCAGCACATAGCGGACCACCTGATCGGACACCTGCGCATATCGCCCGGCACCGATCACGTTGAACAGCGCCTGGCTCATCACCATCTGCGGGAAAGGCGTCACCATGATCGGCGAGCCGAGATCGTCGCGCACGCGCTCCGTCTCCGCGATCACGTCGGCGAAGCGGTGGCCGAGTTTCAATTCCTCAAGCTGGCGGCGCGTCGTCGTCATCACGCCGCCGGCGATCTGGTGGCGCAGGAAGCTCGCGTCGAAGCTCTGTGGCGTGCCCGGCGGCAACCCTTCGGCCCGCGCGAGCCGCCACCAATAATCGGCAAGACGGGCGAGCACCTTGTCGTCGATGTCGACATTATGGCCCGCCTCGCGCAGGTTGGCGACCATCCGCGTCGCTTCGGGCAGCGAGCTGCCGTCGCCTAAGGGGCCGATACCGACATGCACCGCCGAAATGATGCCAAGGTCCGCCGCCGCGAGGCTGGTGAGCGGGCCATAGCCGATCGTGCAATGGGCATGGACCTCAAGCGGCTTGTTGCCGATCGCCGCCTTCACCGCCGGCGCCAGCGTCCGCACCCTGTCGGGCGACATCAGGCCGCCCGGGTCCTTCAGATAGAAGAGATCGATATCGGGGCTCGCCGCCAGCTTGCGCGCGAAATCGGCATAGAAAGCGTCGTCATGCGTTTCCGACAAGGTGAAGGTGAGCGCGCCCATCACCTCGGCGCCGCCCTCCTCCTTCACGATCCGCGCCGCGTCCAGCACCGCGTCGGCATCGTGCATCGGATCGAGCATGATGAAGCGGCGGATGCCGTTCGCCTGCAAATGCCGATAGACCAGCCGCATGAAATCGGGATCGGCCTGTTGCCAGGCGATGAAGCGCAGGCCGGTGGTGATGAACTGCAACGGCGTGCGCGGCATGGCGGCGCGCATCCGCCGGATCCGTTCCCACGGATTGTTGCGGAAATAGCGGACGGCGACCGCCATGTGGCTCGATGAGGTGAAGTCGATCGCGCGGAAGCCGGCGCGGTCGAGCAGGCCGGCCTGCTCCAGCATCTGCGCGGTATCGAGGCCGGTCGCGCCCCACAGGCTCTGGTTGCCGTCGCGAATCGAAACGTCGACGAGGCCGATGTCAGCCATGGGCCATTCCTTCGAAAAAGCGGGTATCGACGCCGCCCGCCGCGAAGCGCGGATCGGCGACGATCGCGCGATGCAGGCCGGCGGTGGTGGCGACGCCTTCGATATCGAGCGCGTCGAGCGCGGCCGCCAGCCGGGCGAGCGCCTCGTCCCGGTCCGCACCATAAGCGATCAGCTTGCCGATCAGCGAATCATAATAAGGCGGGACGACCCCGCCCGTCGCGATATGGCTGTCGATGCGAATGCCCGGCCCCGCCGGCCAGCCCGCGCGCCGCACCGTTCCCGGCGAGGGCCGGAAATCATGCGCCCAATCCTCGGCATTGATCCGCACCTCGATCGCATGGCCCGTCATCGGCACATCGCCCAGGCCGAGCGGCTGACCGTCGGCGACCAGCAACTGCTGCTCGATCAGGTCGACGCCGGTAATCGCCTCGGTGACGGGATGCTCCACCTGGATGCGGGCATTCATTTCGAGGAAATAGAAATCGAACGTTTCGGCATCGACGAGAAATTCGGCGGTCCCCGCGCCGCGATAGCCGATGTGCCGCGCGACCCGCACCGCCGCGTCGGTCAAAGCATCGCTCGTCGCCGGCGGCAGGCCGGGCGCGGGCGCCTCCTCCACCAGTTTCTGGAAGCGCCGCTGGATCGAGCAATCGCGCGTGCCGAGATGCATCGCCCGCTCGCCATCGCCGAGCAGCTGCACCTCGACATGGCGGCCGCGTGCGATGAAGCGTTCAACATAGAGGCGCGGATCGCCGAACGCGGCGCGCGCCTCGGCCATGGCGAGCGCGATCGCGCCGTCCAGATCGGCTTCGCGATCAACGCGCTTCATGCCACGCCCGCCGCCGCCGGCCACAGCCTTCAGGAGCAGCGGATAGCCCGCGCGCGCGGCATGCGCCCGCGCCTCGGCGCCGTCGCGCGCCTCGCCGCCCGGTACGACGGGCAGGCCCGCGTCGATCGCCACGCCGCGCGCCTTCAGCTTGTCGCCCATCGCGGCGAGGCTCGACGGATCGGGGCCGACGAAGATCAGCCCGGCATCGATGATCGCGCGGGCGAACGCCTCATTTTCCGACAGGAAACCATAGCCCGGATGCACCGCGTCCGCCTTGCTCGCCACCGCCGCGGCGACCACCCGATCGATCGCGAGATAGCTTTCGGACGACGGGGCAGGGCCGACGATCGCGACCTCGTCGGCCTCGCGCGCCGGCAGGCTGGTGCGATCCGCCTCCGACACGCCGAGAATCGTGGTGATCCCCATCCGGCGCGCCGTACGGATGATGCGCAGCGCGATCTCGCCCCGGTTGGCAATGAACAGTCGGTCGATCATCCTTCGGCAACGATCCGCATCAGCACCGCATCGGCGTCGATCAGCGTCGCATTCTCGACGAGGATCGCCGCGATCCGGCCCGAAACCCCGGCATAAACCGGGTTCATCAGCTTCATCGTCTCGACGATGCCGAGCACGGTATCGGGCGTCACGCTGTCGCCCACCTCGACGAAGGGCGGCGCGCCCGGCTGCGGCGCGCGATAGAAGGTGCCCGGCAGTGACGGATGGATCGCCACGCCCTCGCTATCGTCCGCCTTCGCCACCGGCGCGGCGACGGGCGCGGGCGCATCGGCGGCAAGCGGCGCGCTGTCCTCGGCGGGCGCCCATTCCTGTGTCCAGCCGCCGCCTTCGCGGGCGACGCGCAGCACGAAACGGCCGGTGCGGATGTCGAGCCGGTCATAGTCGCCGCCGTCGAGGATCGCGACGATCTCGGCGACGTCGTCGGGCGAAAGGGGAAGCTCCTCGCTCATGCCGGCACCCGCTCGCGCGTGATCTCGCGCACCGCCTCGACGATCGCGTCGGCAAATTCGGGATCGTTGAAATGCCGGTCAAGCACATCGACGGGCACGCCGGCGGGCAGCACCGAACGGAGATAATCGGCGAACGGCCCCGGCATCGACGTGTCGTAGAGATGCCCCTCCGGGCTGTCATGGCTCGAAAAGCCGCCGAGCGGCACGAAGAAGCGCACCGGCCCCTTCGCCTCGCGCGCCAGCCCGGCCATGTGATCGGCGATCCGGCGCAACTCGGGCAATTCGGTCCGCACCGCCGTCAGGGCCGGATTGTGGACATGGTAGCGCTTGCCGGGGAACTGCTTTTCCGAATCGGCGAGCGGCCCGCCGACGATGAAATCGATATTGCCCGGCGCGAAGATCACCGGGATGCCGCGCGCCAGCGCCGCCCTGGCACGATCCGGCCCCGAGGCGAGCAAGCCGCCGAACAGGGTATCGACAATCTCGGTCCAGGACAGGTCGAGCACGGCGGCGACGTCGCGTTCGGCGGCGATCGCGTCCATCGACGGCCCGCCCGCGCCCGAGGTGTGGAACACCATCACCTCATAGCCGTCCTCCTCCAGCTTCGCGCGGATCCGGCGCGTCGCCGTCTCGGTGGTGCCGAGCGTGCCGACGAGGACGAGCGGCTTTTCCGCCGCGCCCGCCGGCTCATAGCCCTTCGCCATGCCGGCGATGCCCCAGGCGGCGTTGCGGAACACCTCGCGGCTGATGCTGTTGAGGCCGGCGATATCGGTCACTGCGTTCAGCATCGCGATATCGCGGCAGCCGACATAGGGCGTGGTGAAGCCCGACGCCATCGTCGAGACGATCAGCTTCGGCAGGCCGATCGGCAGCGCCTGAAGCACCGCGCCGGCCAGCGAGGTGCCCATCGATCCGCCCACCGCGAGCACGCCCGAAAAGCCGTCGCGGGCATGCGCCTCGACCGCCAGTTTCGTCGAACCCTCGATCATCACCGCGAGGCAGTCGCCCTCGTGGCCGAGCGCGCGGACCTCGTCCATCGTGCGCCCGGTGGCGGCGGCGATCGCCTCGGGCCCGATCTCCGCGCCGCCGACATCGCGCCGGATGCTGGGATCGAGGTGGACCACCTCGCACCCCGCCGCCTCGATCTGGCCGCGGATGAAGCGGCCTTCTTCCTCTTTGGTGTCCTGCGTAATGATCAGCAGCACTTTCGGCTGGCTGGGCATCCTCATCCTCTCTTTCGTCTTGAGCCCATCTTCGCACGCCCGCTCTTCCCGTGAAGCCCGCCGGCCGCTAGATTGCACGACGTGAAACGGAAAGATCGCCGATGATCGAACGCAAGGTGAAGTCGGTTCGCGCGCTCGAACGCGGGCTCGACGTCCTGTTCGAGATCCGCCGCCGCCGCGCCGCGAGCCTGCACGAACTGCATCAGGCGCTCGGCCTGCCCAAGGCGACGTTGCTCCGCATGCTGGTGACGCTCGCGGGGCGCGATCTCGTGTGGCAGCGGCTCGCCGACGGCGCCTATCTGCCGGGCACGATGCATGGCGCGCCGAATTTCCATCCCGACGCGCTCGACCGCCTGGCCGAAGTGGCGTCGCCGCATCTCGCGCGGCTCAGCTTCAGCGTCGCCTGGCCGTCGGTGGTCGCGGTGCCGCGACTCGACCATGTCGAGATCATCGAGACGAACAGCCCGATGACGCGGCTCGACGCGGCGATGCTCGGCCCCGTGGGCGCGAAGCTGAGCTACATTCATACCGCCACCGGCCGCGCCTATCTGGCGGCGTGCGACCCGGTCGAGCGCGCGGCGATCATCGCCCGGCTGAAGCCGGCGGACGCCTCCCCCGCCAGCATCGCCGCGCTCGACGCGATCATCGCGGAGATACAGGCGCGCGGCTGGTCGGCGCGCGATCCGCTCCATCCCTGGCCCGACCGGAGCCGCGCCGATGTGGTGCGCGACGGCCGTCGCTCGGTCGCGGTCGCCATCCATGTCGGGGGCGAGGCGGTGGCCGCGATCAACATCACCTGTCCCGCGCGCCGGATGACGTTGCAGGACATCGTCGACCGCCATCTCGGCACCTTGCGGACCGCCGCGCGCGAGATCGGACGGACGCTGGAGGACGCCTATGGATTTCGCGGCGTGAAAGATTATTCTCTCGCCGGCGCGCACCAGTTCCCCCCTGTGCAAGCCGGGAGCGGAACGGCGTCCGATACGTCCGCCTGACCATCGGGAGAGAGAAGATGCGAACCTATATCGTCGATACCGGCACGACCGATCTCAGCGGGCTGAAGCTGATCGATGCGGAAAAACCCGTGCCCGGCCCCGGCGAGGTGCTGATCCGGGTTCGCGCCTGCTCGCTCAACTATCGCGATCAGGCGCTGGTGCAGGGCCGCTATTTCGGCGGGCCGGTCACTGCCCCGGTCACGCCGCTGTCGGACGGGGCCGGCGAGGTCGAGGCGATCGGCGAGGGCGTGACGCGCTTCAAGCCCGGCGATCGCGTCGCCGGCGCCTTCTTCATGAACTGGGTGGACGGGCCGCCGAACCCCGGCGCGGGGCCCGCGCTCGGTGCGAGCGGCGCCAAGGGCATGCTCACCGAATATGTGGCGCTGCCCGAAGCGGCCGTGGTCCATATCGCCAAAAGTCTGAGCTTCGAGGAAGCGGCGACGCTGCCCTGCGCCGGCGCGACCGCCTGGAACGCGCTGATGGAAGGGCCGCGCCCGGTGCGGCCGGGTGAGACGGTCCTGATCCTCGGCACCGGCGGCGTTTCGCTGATCGCGCTGATGATCGCGCGCGCGGGCGGCGCGCGCGTGATCGCCACCTCCTCCTCCGACGAGAAACTGGAGCGGGTGAAGGCGCTCGGCGCGGAACAGGGCATCAACTACAAGACCACGCCCGAATGGGGCCCGGAAGCCGCGCGCCTCGCCGGCGGCGGGGTCGACCATGTCGTCGAGGTGGGCGGTTCGGGCACGCTCGGCCAATCGATGCAGGCGGTGGGCTTCAACGGCGAGGTGGCGCTGATCGGCGTGCTGACGCAGGGCGGCGACACCTTCCCGCACGCGATCATGCTGAAAGGCGCGTCGATCCGGGGCATCTTCGTCGGCTCGCGCAACATGGCGGAACGGCTGAACGCCGCGATCGACGTTGCCGGGATCAAGCCGGTGATCGACAAGGTCTTTCCGTTCGAGCAGGCCGCCGACGCCTATCGTTATCAGGCGTCGAGCGCGCTGTTCGGCAAGGTGGTGATTTCGGTCTGAACGGTGGCGCGCGGCGCGGAAAAGGCATAGCATCTTCGCGAAATCATCGGAGGACGCCATGAAGGCCCCTGCATTTCTCTTTACCGCCGCTCTTTCCGCCGCCGCGCTGCTCGCCTTGCCCGCCGTCGCCACCGCCGCCCTGCCGATCGGGGCGACCGCGCCCGATTTCACGACGCAGGCCTCGCTCGCCGGCAAGCCCTTCTCCTTCTCGCTCAAGAAGGCGCTCAACAAGGGGCCGGTGGTCCTCTATTTTTTCCCCGCCGCCTTCACGCCGGGCTGCACGATCGAGGCGCATGACTTCGCCGAGGCGAGCGACGCCTTCCGCAAGGCAGGCGCGACGCTGATCGGCATGTCGGCCGATCCGATCGCGAAGCTCAACGATTTCTCGGTCAAGGAATGCCGCAACAAGTTCGCGGTCGGATCGGCCAGCCCGGCGACGATCGCCGGCTATGACGTAAAGCTCGCCAACACCGCGCTGGCGAACCGCACCTCTTACGTGATCGCGCCCGACGGCAAGGTCATCTACAGCTATACGGCGATGAACCCCGCCGGCCATGTCAACGGCACGATGGCCGCCGTCAAGCAGTGGGAAGCCGCGCACAAGCGCTGACGCTTCCACTTTACTGCGCGATCATCCCGCCATCGACGGGCACGCAGGTGGCGACCATGAAGCTTGCCTCCTCCGATGCGAGGAACAGGACGAGGCGCGCCACCTCGTCCGCCTCGGCGATGCGGCCGATCGGGTGATCCGCCTCCAGCCGGGCGCGCACCTCGGGGATCGCGAAGGCGGTATCGAGCATCCCCGTCCGGATCGCGCCGGGGCAGACGGCGTTCACGCGGATATTGTCCTTTATGAGATCGAGCGCGGCCGCCTTGGTGAGGCCCGCGACGCCATGCTTCGCCGCGACATAGGCCGAGATGCCCGGCCCGCCGATCAGCCCCGCCGCCGAGGAGGTGTTGACGATCGCGCCGCCGCCGCGCGCCAGCATCGCCGGCACCTCGGCCTTGATGCAATGAAAGACGCCCGTCAAATTGACGGCCATCATCGCCTGCCAATCCTCAAGCGGGAGTTCATGGATCTTGGCGGACAGCGACCCGGAAATCCCGGCATTGTTGAACGCGATATCGAGCCCGCCATGCGCCTCGACCGCGCGCGCGACCATCGCCTCGCACTGCGCGAAATCGCTGACGTCGACCGCCATCGCGATCGCCGTGCCGCCGTTGCCGCGTATCGCTTCGGCGGCGTCCTCGGCGCCCGGTCCATTGCGATCGGCGAGCAGGACATGCCCGCCTTCCGCCGCGAAGGCCTGGGCGGTCGCCCGCCCGATGCCGCTCGCCGCGCCTGTCACGATGATGCTCTTGTTTCCGAACCGCGCCATGGCCGCTCCCCATCTCCTGTCGAGCCATGAAGCGACCACGGCGCGCCCCGCCGCGCGCATCTCGCGCGGAATCAAATTGCGATCGGACGATCAGCCGAGATTGCTGACGATTTCGCCGGCAAGCGGATCGGGGCCGAAACGGTTCGGGCCGGGCGTTCCCGGCTGCACATAGAAGAACAGCAGGATGAGCCCGCCGATCAGCGGAATGAGGGAAAGCAATATCCACCATCCGCTCTTGTCCACATCATGCAGCCGCCGCACGCCGACCGCGATCGTGGGAATGATGGTGCCGAGCGCCAGCAGCAGCGTCAGCCATCCGCCATGGCTCTGATATCCCGCGGCGAAGGTGCCCGGCCCCCGCACCGTATAGCGATCGACGCTGCCGCCCAGCCCGAGCGCGGCATCGAGCCATGAGACTATGATGAAGGCGATTATCAATCCCAGGATGTACAGCCAATATTCCTTGCGGCGGGCGCGGCCCGTGAATTGCGCATAGCGGCGCAGCGGCAGCAGCATCCATTGCATGGCCTGTCCCCTCGTCTGACGGTCCCGCCCGGCGCTCTCCAGTCCTGACCGGCGCCACGCGACCGGGTAAGGCGAACATCGCCTCATTCGTCCCAATCCGCAACCCGCGCCTGTCGTTCCGGATCAGCCTGCCGCCGCCGCCAGCCTTGCGATCGCCCGCGCCTTGCCGATCAGCGGCAGCAGCATCGCCATGTCGGGGCCGTGATCGAGGCCGGTCAGCGCACGGCGAAGCGGCAGGAACAACGCCTTGCCCTTGCGGCCCGTGCTGCCCTTCAGCGCATTGCCGAGCGCGTGCCAGGGATCGTCCGCCCAATCGAGCGTGCCGGCGATGCGCGCCGCCTCGGCCAGGAAGGGGCGATCCGCCGCATCGGCCGCGACCTCGACAGGTCCTTCGATCACCGCCCACCAATCGGCGACATCGGCCAATGTCGTGATATTGGGGCGAACCGCCTCCCACGCCGCCTCGTCCATGCCCGTGGGCAAGCGGCTCGCGACATCGGCGAAGGACAGGCGGTGCAGGATCTTCGCGTTGAGCGTCTGCAACTCATCGGGGTCGAAACGCGCCGGCGCGCGGCCGAAATGGCCGAAATCGAAGCTATCGGTCAGCGCCAGTGCATCGGTGACGGGCTCGATCGGCTGGCTGGTGCCGAGCCGGGCGAGCAGCGCGAGCACAGTCACCGGCTCGATCCCCGCCTCGCGCAGCGTGGCCACGCCGAGCGAGCCTTCGCGCTTCGACAATTTCCCTTCGCCGCCGGTCAGAAGCGCCTCATGCGCGAAGGCGGGCGGCGCGGCGCCCAGCGCCCCGAACATCTGAAGCTGCACCGCCGTGTTGGCGACATGATCCTCGCCACGCACGACATGGGTGATGCCGAGATCGATGTCGTCGATCACGCTGGGCAGCATGTAGAGCCAGCTTCCATCCTCGCGCCGGATTACCGGATCGGACAGCAGCGTGGGATCGAAACGCTGCGGACCGCGAATCAGATCGTCCCACAGGATCGGCGCGTCATGATCGAGCCGGAAGCGCCAATGGGGACGGCGCCCCTCTGCCTCCAGCGCGGCGCGCTCCGCCTCGCCCAGCGCCAGCGCCGCGCGATCATAAACCGGCGGCAGGCCGCGGCCCGCGCGAATCTTGCGCTTCAACTCCAGTTCCTGCGCCGTCTCATAGGCCGGATAGACCCGCCCCGCCGCGCGCAGCACCGCAAAGCGCGCCTCATACAGATCGGACCGATCCGACTGCCGCACCTCCTCGTCGGGGATCAGCCCCAGCCAGGCCAGATCGTCACGGATCGCCTGCGCGAAAGCCTCGGTCGACCGTTCGGCGTCGGTGTCGTCGAGGCGGAGCAGGAAGCGCCCGTCATGCGCCCGCGCGAACAGCCAGTTGTGCAGGGCCGCGCGGATATTGCCGACATGGAGATGGCCCGTGGGCGAGGGCGCGAAACGCGTGACGACCGTCATGACGAACGGAAGGCGTTGGTGATCGGATAGCGCCGGTCGCGCCCGAAATTGCGGCGGCCCAGCTTCACCCCCGGCGGGGCCTGCCGCCTCTTATATTCGGCGATGTAGAGCAGCCGCTCGATCCGCGTCACCGTCTCGGCATCGAAGCCGCGCGCGACGATGTCGGCGACCGACGCCTCCTCCTCGACCAGCCCATGCAGGATGGGATCGAGCACGTCATAGGGCGGCAGCGAATCCGAATCCTTCTGGTCGGCGCGCAGTTCGGCGGTGGGCGGCTTGGTGATGACGCGATCGGGCATCACCGGCCCGTCGGGGCCAAGCGCGAGCGACGGTTTCGTCGCATTGCGATAGCGCGACAGCGCGAACACGCTCGTCTTGTAGGCGTCCTTCAGCACCGAATAGCCGCCCGCCATATCGCCGTAGAGCGTCGCATAGCCGACCGACATCTCGCTCTTGTTCCCCGTGGTCAGCAGCATGTGGCCGAATTTGTTGCTGAGCGCCATCAGCGCCACCCCGCGAATCCGCGCCTGTATATTCTCCTCCGCCAGATCGCGGCCGCGCCCCTCGAACAAGGGCGCCAGCATCGTGTCGAACGCCCCGACCGCCGGCTCGATCGGCAGGGTATCGAGCTTTACGCCCAGCAGGGCCGCGCATTCGGCGGCATCCTCCAGGCTCTCCTCCCCCGTGAAGCGCGACGGCAGCATCACGCACCAGACGCGCTCCGCCCCCAGCGCGTCGACCGCGACCGCCGCCGACAGCGCGCTGTCTATGCCGCCCGACAGGCCCAGCACGACGCCGGGGAAGCGATTGCGGTTCACATAATCGCGCAGGCCCACGAGCATCGCGTGATAAAGATCGGCGGGATGCGGATCGAGCGGGGCGATCTCGCCCGGCTCGCAGCGCCATCCCTCCTCGCTTTTGGTCCAGATCGTCAGCCGTTCCGCCTCGATCCAGTCGGGCAATTGATGGACGACGCGGGCCTTCGCGTCGAGGACGAAGGAGGAGCCGTCGAACACCAGCTCGTCCTGCCCGCCGACGCGGTTGAGATAGGCGAGCGGCAGCCCGCATTCCTCGACGCGCGACCGCGCGAGCGCGAGGCGCAGATCGTCCTTGTCGATCTCGAACGGGCTGCCATTGGGGGAGAGCAGCAGCTCCGCGCCGCGCGCCTTGAGATGCGCCACCACCGCGGGGAACCAGATATCCTCGCAGATCGGCAGGCCGATCTTCACGCCCCGAAAGGCGATCGGCTCGGGCAGCGGGCCAGCGGCGAACAGGCGTTTTTCGTCGAACGTGCCGTAATTGGGCAGTTCATGCTTGCGCCGGATCGCGCAGACCTCGCCACCGTCGAGCAGCGCGAGCGCGTTGAACAGCCGCCCCTCCTCCTCGATCACCGTGCCGACGAGCAGCGCCGGCCCCGGCGCTTCGGTCGCCTTCGCCATCCGCGCCAGTTCCTCGCCCGCGCGCCGGGCAAGCGAGGGTTTGAGCACCAGATCCTCGGGCGGGTAGCCGATCAGCTGCAATTCGGGGAACAGGATCAGGTCCGCCTCGCCCGCGCGGGCGCGAACGGCCAGCATCGCATCGGCATTGGCGGAAAGATCGCCCATCGTCTGATCGATCTGGGCGAGGAGAATGGCGAGGCGGTCGGTCATGCGGGAACCCCTTATGGTATTTCCCGAAACGACGGAACAGGGCGAAGGGATGCGGCCGTTCGAGCCCGCCCCCTCTTTCCCCCATGGCGTTGGCTGACTAAGAGGCGGCGCAAAGGGGCATAGCGAGGGCACTCATGAAACTGTTGTCGGGCAATTCGAACCTGCCGCTGGCGCGCGCGATCGCGCAATATCTCGAAGTGCCCCTGACGGACGCCAGCGTCCGCCGCTTCGCGGACGAGGAAGTCTTCGTCGAGATCAACGAGAATGTGCGGGGCGAGGACGTCTTCGTCATCCAGTCCACCGGCTATCCGGCGAACGACAATCTGATGGAATTGCTGATCTGCATCGATGCGCTGAAACGCGCCTCGGCCAAGCGGATCACCGCCGTCGTCCCCTATTTCGGCTATGCCCGGCAGGATCGCAAACCCGGCCCGCGCACGCCGATCTCGGCCAAGCTGGTGGCGAACCTCATCACCGTGGCGGGCGCCAACCGCGTGCTGTCGATGGATCTCCATGCCGGGCAAATTCAGGGCTTCTTCGATATACCGACCGACAATCTCTATGCCGCGCCGGTGATGGCGGCGGACATACGCTCGCGCTTCGCGGGGAAGAATCTGATGGTCGTCTCGCCCGACGTCGGCGGCGTGGTGCGCGCCCGCGCGCTCGCCAAGCGACTCGAGAATGCGCCGCTGGCGATCGTCGACAAGCGCCGCGAGCGACCCGGCGAATCGGAGGTGATGAACATCATCGGCGACGTGACGGGCCGCTTCTGCATCCTCGTCGACGATATCGTCGATTCGGCGGGCACGCTCTGCAACGCCGCCGCCGCGCTGCTGGAAGCGGGCGCGGAGGATGTCGTCGCCTATGTGAGCCATGGCGTCCTGTCGGGCGGCGCGGTCGCCCGCGTCGCGGGATCGAAGCTGACCGAACTGGTCATCACCGATTCGATCGGCCCGAACGACGCCGTTGCCGGCACCCCGAAGATCCGCCGCCTCACCATCGCGCCGCTCCTTGCCGAGGCGATCAAGCGCATCGCCGACGAAAGCTCCGTCTCCTCGCTGTTCGACTGACGGCGCGTTCCGCCTACCGCGAAAATGCTCTAAGCGGGCGACCATGACCGAAGACGATCTGCTGCTGGCCCAGCGCCTCGCCGATGCGGCGGGCGACGCGATCCGTCCGCTGTTCCGGCAGCGCGTTGATATCGAGAGCAAGGCCGACGCGTCGCCCGTGACCCAGGCCGACCGCGCGGCGGAAGCGGCGATGCGCGCGATCCTGGAAGCCGAGCGACCGGGCGACGGCATCATCGGCGAGGAATATGGCAATGCGCGCGAGGGCGCCGAACGGCTGTGGGTGCTCGATCCGATCGACGGCACGCGCAGCTTCATCGCCGGCCGTCCGATCTTCGGCACGCTCATCGCGCTCCTCGAAGGAGGCCGACCGGCCCTCGGGCTGATCGACCAGCCGATCGCGCGCGAGCGCTGGCTGGGTGCCGATGGGCACCCCACCACCTTCAACGGCCGCAAGGCGCGCACGCGCCCCTGCCCCTCGCTGTCGCTGGCGCATGTCGCGACCACCGGCCCCGGCTATTTCACGCCGGGCGAGCGGACGCGGTTCGATGCGCTGGGCGAGGCGGCGCATGACATATTGTGGGGCGGCGACTGCTACAATTATGCCCTGCTCGCCTCGGGCCATCTCGATCTCGTCGTCGAGGCGGGGCTGAAACTCTACGATCTCGCCGCGCTCGTCCCCGTCGTCGAGGGCGCGGGCGGGCTGATGCGCGGCTGGGCCGGCGAGGCGCTGACGGCCGGGAGCGACGGCCGCGTCGTGGCGATGGGCGATACGGCGCTCGCCGACGAGGTGTTCGCCCTGCTCGCCTGATCCCGGTTCAGGGCTTGGGCGATCCCTTCCCGACATCGCCGCGCGGCTGGCCCTTCGTCGTGCGCTGCTGCGAGGCGACCGCGCCGGCCAGCACAGGGCCGCACGCCGCCGATTTGGCGTCGCCGATATCGACGAAGGCCAGCACCGCCGCGAACGGATTGATGAGGCCCAGCGCGACGCCGGCGCCGCCGCGCGCCAGCAATTGCGGGCTCACCACCTGTAATGCGGGCGAGGCGAAATGCCCTCTGATCCCCACCGGCGACTGCGCCGAAAACAGGCTGAACGTCTTGCCGTCGGCGCGCAGGAGGAGATCGAGCGACTCGTCCTTGAAGCTGAAATGGCCGCGCCCGGCAATGACGTTACGCGTCGTATCGATCAGGATCGGATCGGCCGCCGCCACCCCGTCGCGCACGGTAAAGGCGAGCAGGCCGCAATTCACCTCCACCGGCTTCTTGAGCTTGTGGCCCAGCAGCTTGGTGAAGAAAGTGCCGATATCCAGTTCGGCAAGCTGGACGTTGCGCGTCCACAAGGTGCCCTTGGGCAGGATCGCGGCAATGCGGCCGTTCGCCGTCGCCAGCGAATCATGCACCGTATCGCCGCGCCCGCGCATCTTGATCCGCGCCTTGACGATGCCCGTGGTCCCTGCCTCCTCCACGCCGAAACCCGCCAGCAGCACGCTCAGCGGCGTCGGCGCGAGGCGGATGTCATAGTCGGTCAGCGCCGGCCGCTCGCGCGCGTTGATGATGATGTCGGACGCGAGATGGCCGCGCGCCAGATCCATCGTCAGCGGCGAAAGCGCCAGCCGGCTGTGGTCGAGGTCGAGCGTGAGCGAGATGTTCGATACCGGCAGGTGGGGCGCACGGATCGTCTTCACCGCATAGACGACATGCGCATCGAATCCCGCCAGCGCATCGACCCGCAATGTCGCGTCGGGCAGGACGCGCGGCGTACCGCCGACGCGGGTGACGGCCCCCTTGCCGCCCTCATGCGCCAACCGTTCGGGGTCATAGCCGATGAACGGCCCGATATCGACGATATCGACCGAGCGTGACGTGAGGTCGGCATCGATCTTCAGCCGCTCCTTTGGAAAGCTGATCGTCATCGCGCCGGCAAGGTCGCTTTTGCCGAAATGCCCGCTCAGCCGCGTGAACCTCCACGCGCCGCCCTGCTTTGTGAGATGCGACGACAGCGCATAAGCGCGCGTCGCGGGCACCGCGACACCCAGGAAATCGAAGAGATCGGCGAGGTTCGGCCCGCGCGCCCGCACCGCGAGGTCCGCACCCTCGATCACCGTCGCGCCAGGCAGCGTGCCCGACACGTCGAGGCTGTTGCCCGCCGAACGGGCGTGCAGTTCCAGTTGGTTGCGCCCGCCCCCCACCGTCTGGTTGGGCGAGAGCAGGCGGCCTTCCACCGTGAAGGGCCGCGCGCGCAAGGTGCCGCGCCCCGCAAAGCCGACATTGCCCGCGACGCGCGTATCGGCCGCCTCGATCGGCCGGAACAGGATATCGGCCACGAACCGCATCTTCGGATCGCGGTAATGGAGGCGCGTGCCCGTCATGCTCGCGCGCTCGATCACCGGCAGCCTGAGCGGCGCGCCGGGCCGATTCGGATCGCCGAACGTCCAGCTATTATGCTTGTTGCCCTGATCCCATTCGAGATCGACATTGCCGTCGTTCAGGATCAGCCAGCGCATCCGCCGCCTGCCGAACAGCAGGGGCACGGTGGCGATCGAGGTCGCGATCTGGCGGGCGGAAAAGAATTGCGGCCGCGTCGCCCATTTCGGATTCGCGATCGTCATTCCCTCTGCCACAAAGCGAATGTTGACGGGATTGAGATAAAGCTGGAAATCGCCCGCCACCTTCACCTCGCGGCCGATCGCCCGGCTCGCATAGCTTTCGAAGGTGGATTTCAGGAATCGGCCTTTGGTCACGAACAGGATCAGCCAGGCAAGCAGGATCAGGCCGACGATCGCGGCCACGATCCGCCAGACGATGCCCAGTGGCGTATAACGCCGGCGGGCCGGCGTGACAGGCGAGGTTCCTTCCGCCATGGAGGGCGAAACCCGCGGCATATCGGTTGCGTTCCGATCTGCCGAGGTTGCCAAGCGCCGCCGGCCCGACTATAGGCGCGCCTTTCCGCGATTTGTAAGGACCGCCCGGCTGTATGGGCTGCCGTGGCTGTCCGCAAAACGTCGCATATCAGGAGACGAAAATGCCCAAACTCAAGACCAAGAGCGGGGTCAAGAAGCGTTTCAAGATCACCGCGACCGGCAAGGTGAAGCACGGCGTCGCCGGCAAGCGCCACCGGCTGATGAGCCACAATTCCAAATATATCCGCCAGAACCGCGGCACCAGCCTCGTCTCCGACGCCGATACGGCGACGGTGAAGAAGTGGGCGCCCTACGGTCTCAACTGAGGAGGATATAGGATATGGCACGCGTCAAACGCGGTACGACCACGAGGGCGAAGCACAACCGCATCCTCGATCAGGCGAAGGGCTATTACGGCCGTCGCAAAAATACGATCCGCATCGCCCGTCAGGCGGTGGAGAAAGCCGGGCAGTACGCCTATCGCGACCGCAAGGTTAAGAAGCGCAGCTTCCGCGCGCTCTGGATCCAGCGCATCAACGCCGCCGTCCGCGCCGAAGGGCTGACCTACGGCGTGTTCATGCACGGCCTGAAGCTCGCCGGCGTCGAGCTGGACCGCAAGGTGCTCGCCGATCTCGCGATGCACGAGGCCGAGGCCTTCTCGGCGATCGTCGCCCAGGCCAAGGCCGCCCTTCCCGAGGGCGCCCGCGTCGCGGCGTAACGGACAGGGGATAGAGGGGAGAGCCTGAGGGTTCTCCCCTTTTCCTTTTTTGACGTCCACTTCGTCATTCCGACGAAAGTCGGAATCCATGGATTCGGCTCATGAGCCGTGAGAGACGGCCCGCCGTTTACATTCTCGCCAGCCGCCGACACGGCACCTTGTATGTCGGCGTGACATCGGACCTTCCGAAGCGCATCCATGAACATCGCGAAGGCTTGATCCCCGGCTTCACCCGCCGCTACGGGATCAGGCGTCTCGTCCATTTCGAAATCTTTGACTCGATGGAAGAGGCGATCGGGCGCGAGAAGCGGCTGAAGGAATGGCGCAGGGCATGGAAGATCGAACTCATCGAAAGCCGCAACGAACATTGGAACGACCTCGCGGTCGAGTGGGGGTTTGCGCCCATTTCCCAATGAATCGCCGTCCATGGATCCCGGCTTGCGCCGGGATGACGGAGCAGGGGCAATCATGAGCGATCTCGACACACTTCAATCCCGCCTTCTCGCCGAGGCCGCCGCCGCCGGCAGCCTCGACGCGATCGAGGCGTTGCGCGTCAAGGCGCTGGGCAAGGCCAGCGAGATCGCCGCGCTGATGAAGACGCTGGGCGGCATGTCGCCCGAGGAACGGCAGGTGCGCGCGCCCGCGATCCAGGGGCTGCGCACCCGCGTCGCCGACGCGATCGCCGCGCGCAAGGCCGGGCTGGAGGCTGCCGCGCTGGAAACCCGCCTCGCCACCGAGCGGCTGGACATGACCCTGCCCGTCTCGCCGGGGCCGCAGGGCGGCGTCCATCCTGTCAGTCAGGTGATGGACGAACTGGCGGAAATCTTCGCCGACCTCGGCTTCGCGGTCGCCACCGGGCCGGAGATCGAGGACGACTGGCACAATTTCACCGCGCTCAACATGCCCGAGACACATCCCGCGCGGGCGATGCACGACACCTTCTATTTCCCCGAGGACAGGAATCGCGACGGCCGCCGCATGCTGCTGCGCACCCACACTTCGCCGGTACAAATCCGCACGATGACGAGCAGCAAGCCGCCGATCCGCATCATCGCGCCGGGCCGCACCTACCGATCCGATTCGGACGCGACGCACACGCCGATGTTCCATCAGGTCGAAGGGCTGGTGATCGATCGCGGTATCCATATGGGCCACCTCAAATGGACGCTGGAGACGTTCGTGAAGGCCTATTTCGAGCGCGACGACATCGTGCTGCGCCTGCGCCCCAGCTATTTCCCCTTCACCGAGCCTTCGGCCGAGGTGGACGTCGGCTTCACCTGGGAGAAGGGGCGGCGCGTCATCGGCGGCACGCCCGACGGCGAGACGGGCGGCTGGATGGAGATATTGGGTTCGGGCATGGTGCATCCCCGGGTGATCGCCGCGTGCGGGCTTGACCCCGACGAGTGGCAGGGCTTCGCCTTCGGCTGCGGCATCGATCGTCTGGCGATGCTGAAATATGGCATGGATGATCTGCGCGCCTTCTTCGACGGCGACCTGCGCTGGCTCAGGCATTATGGCTTCGCAGCCCTCGACGTGCCGACTTTGAGCGGGGGAGTAGGCGCATGAAGTTCACCCTCTCCTGGCTGCACGAGCATCTGGCGACCGATGCGACGCTGGAGGCGATCCTTGAAACGCTGACGCGCATCGGCCTTGAGGTCGAGGGCGTCGAGGACCCGGCGGCGAAGCTGGGCGCCTTCACCATCGCGAAGGTGATCGAAGCCGGTCCGCACCCGCAGGCGGACAAGTTGCAGGTGCTGCGCGTCGATACCGGCGCGGGCGATCCGGTGCAGGTCGTCTGCGGCGCGCCCAATGCGCGCGCGGGCCTGATCGGCGTGTTCGGCACCCCGGGCACCTATGTGCCGGGCTCCGACATCACGCTGAAGGTCGCCGCCATCCGGGGCGTCGAGAGCCGGGGCATGATGTGCTCCGCGCGCGAGCTGATGCTGGGCGAGGACCATAGCGGCATCATCGAACTGGCGGAGGACGCCCCGATCGGCGCCGCTTATGCCGGTTATGCCGGGCTGGACGATCCGGTGATCGACGTCAGCATCACGCCTAACCGGCAGGATTGCATGGGCGTGCGCGGCATCGCGCGCGATCTCGCCGCCGCCGGGCTGGGCACGCTGAAGCCGCTCGACGTGCCCGCGATCCGCAGCAGCCTGCCCTGCCCGGTTACGATCCGCACCGACGACCCGGAAGGCTGCCCCGCATTCTTCGGCCGCGTCATGCACGGCGTCGCCAACGGCCCCTCGCCCGACTGGATGGCGCGGCGGCTGAAGGCGGTGGGGCAGCGGCCGATCTCCGCGCTGGTCGACATCACCAATTATCTGATGATCGATCTGGGGCGGCCGCTGCACGTCTATGATCTGGCGAAGATCGAGGGCGGCCTCACCGCGCGCAAGGCCCGCGACGGCGAGGAGGTGTTGGCGCTCAACGGCAAGACCTATCGCCTCGATCCGACGATGACGGTGATCGCCGACGATCGGCAGGTGCATGACATTGCCGGCATCATGGGCGGCGAGGAATCGGGCGTCACCGAGGCGACGACCGACATCGTCATCGAATGCGCCTATTTCGATCCGGACGCGATCGCGCGCACCGGGCGGACGCTGGGCCTCTCCTCCGACGCGCGCAGCCGGTTCGAGCGCGGCGTCGATCCCGCCTTCCTCGCCGATGCGCTGGCGATCGCGACGCGGATGGTGCGCGATCTCGCGGGCGGGGAGCCGACGCTGGCGATCGAGGCGGGCGAGCCGCCGCTCGACACGCGCGTCATCCCTTATGATCCGGCCTCCACCGGGCGGCTGGCGGGGCTGACCGTGCGCGCCGACCGGCAGCGGACGATCCTGCAACGGCTGGGCTTCGGCACCGACGCGGCATGGAATGTGCGCGTGCCGACCTGGCGGCGCGACGTCGACGGTGTCGCCAATCTGGTCGAGGAGATCGTGCGGATCGAAGGCATCGACAAGGTGCCGTCGACGCCGCTGCCCCGCGCCGAGGGCGTCGCCAAACCCACCGCCACCCCCGCGCAGATGATCGAGCGGCGCGCCCGGCGGACGGCGGCGGCGCGCGGGCTGGCCGAGGCGGTGACGTGGAGCTTCCTGTCCGAAGCCGAGGCCGCCCCGTTCGGCGGCGGCGACTGGACGCTGGCCAACCCGATCAGCGAGGACCTGAAGGTGATGCGGCCCTCGCTGCTCCCGGGCCTGATCGCGGCGGCGGGGCGCAACGCGGCGCGCGGCGCGGCCTCGATCCGGCTGTTCGAGATCGGCCGCCGCTATGGCGCGGAGGCGGAACGGCCGACGCTGGGCCTGCTCCTTGCCGGCGAACGGCAGCCGCGCGACTGGCGCAGCGGCAGGGCGCAGCCGTTCGACGCCTACGACGCCAAGGCCGAGGCGCTGGCGATCCTCGCGGCGGCGGGCGCGCCGGCCGATCGGTTGCAGGTGATGGAGGCCATCTCGAGCGCCTATCATCCCGGCCGTTCGGCCAGCCTGCGGCTGGGGCCGAAGACGGTGCTGGCGGAGTTCGGCGAACTGCACCCCTCGATCCTGCAGGCGTTCGATGTCGCGGGTCCGATCGCGGCGGCCGAAATCTATCTCGATGCGATCCCGGCCAAACGCGCCAGCGGCCATATGCGCGGGGCCTATGCGCCCCCCGCGCTCCAGCCGGTGACGCGCGACTTCGCCTTCCTCGTGCCGAAAACGCTGCCCGCCGAGGAGCTTGTCCGCGCGGTGCGGGGCAGCGACAAGGCGCTGATCGTCGAGGTGCGGCCGTTCGACATCTTCGCGGGCGCGGGCGTGCCCGAAGACCAGATGTCGCTCGCGATCGAGGTGGTACTGCAACCCGCCGAGAAGAGCTTCACCGACGCCGACCTCGCGCAGATCGCGCAGAAGATCGTCGCGGCGGCGGCGAAGGTCGGCGCGACGTTGCGGGGGTAAGGATGCCCTGCCGTCAGGGCCTATGGATTCGGTCCGCCACCTTATCGAATGAGTCGCCGTCCATGGATTCCGGCTTCCGCCGGAATGACGGTGATTTGGTGAGGCGCCCTGTCCTCCACGGCATAGTGACGACGGCAGCCAAGATGGCGTAGCGCCCGGAATCGCAGCCCTTCCCGTCACCCCGGCGAAAGCCGGGGCCTATGGACTCGGCTCGCTATCTTATCGAATGAGCCGCCGTCCGTGGATTCCGACTTTCGTCGGAATGACGGCGCGTTGGGACGGTTTCGGCCTCTCTACCGCCTCACCGCAGCGGCGGCGCGGGGGGCGAGGCGCTGCACGGCCTCGTCGTGGATGCCCGGGACGGCGGCGAGGACGCCGAACATTTCGCCATGCGTGGAATTGTAGCGCAGCGGCTGGCCGAGCGCGTCGGTGACGATCGCCCCCGCCTCGCGCGCGATCAGCGTGGCGGCGGCGATGTCCCATTCATGGCCCCAGCGGATCGTCGCCAGCAGATCGGCCTCGTTCGCCGCGACCATCGCGATGCGCAACGCGATCGAATTGGGTTTCGCGACCGGCACGAGATCGAGGTCGCTTTTCGGCAGCACGTCGGCGGGCACGCGCGCGCCGGCCAGCGCCGTCCGATTGCCGCAACGCAGCGGCACACCATTGCGCGTCGCGCCCTTACCCGCCTCGGCGCGCCAATGCTCGCCCCGCGCCGGCGCGTCGAGGACACCCAGCCGCTGCCGGCCGCCCTCCACGAGCGCGACCGAAACCGCCCAGCCGTCGCGGCCGCGCACGAAATCGCGCGTCCCGTCGATCGGATCGACCACCCATGTCCGCACGCGCAGCAACCGCTCCCCCGAATCGGCGGTTTCCTCCGAAAGCCAGCCCGCCTCCGGGTCCAGCGCGGTCAGCCGCTCGCGCAGCAGCGCATCGGCATCGAGGTCCACCTCGCAGACCGGCTCGCCCTTCGCTTTTTCCCAGCGCCGGAACTCGCCGCGCCAGCGGCGATGCACCATCGCCCCCACCTCGGCGGCGACCGCGCTGACGGCGTCGATCAGCGTGTCAGGCACCGGCGACGGTCATCCCGTCGATCCGAAGCGTCGGCACGTTGACCGACTGCCGGAAAACAAGATCGTCGGCGGGCGTGAGCGCGGCGAACATGTCCTTGAGATTGCCGGCGATGGTGATTTCCGCCACCGGCTCGGCCAGCGCGCCGTCGCGGATCACGAAGCCGGAGGCGCCCCGGCTGTAATCGCCCGTCACCGGGTTCACGCCCTGCCCGATCAATTCGGTGACGAACAGGCCGAGCTTGACGTCGGCCATCAGCGCGGCGGGCGACAGCGTGCCCGGCTGCAGGTGGAGGTTGGTCGCGCTCGCGCCCGGAGGGCCGCCCACGCCGCGCGTCGCATGGCCGGTCGGCGCGAGGCCGAGTTGCCGCGCCGACGCCGAATCGAGCAGCCAGCCGGTCAGCACGCCATCGGCGATGATGTCGGTCGGCGCCGTCGGCAGCCCCTCGCCGTCGAACGGCTTCGAGCGCAGGCCGCGCGGCCGATGCGGATCGTCACGAATGACGATGCCGGGCGCGAAGACGGGCTTGCCCAGCGAATCGAGCAGGAAGCTCGTCTTGCGCGCCACCGCCGCGCCCGTGATCGCGCCGACAAGATGGCCGAGCAGGCTGGCGCCGACGCGCGGATCGAACAGCACGGGCATCGCCCCGCTCGCCAGCTTGCCGGGATTGAGCCGCGCCACCGCGCGCTCGCCCGCGCGCGCGCCGATCGTCTCGCTTGGCTCCAGATCGGCGAGGTGACGCGCGCTGTGATAGTCGTAATCGCGCTGCATCGCCGCGCCCGTGCCGGCAATGACGCTGGCCGAGCAGCCATAGGCGCTGGTGCTGTAGGCACGCGCGAAGCCGGTGCTGGTGGCCAGCGCGACCACGCCCCGGCTCGCGCTGGCGCCGCCGCCCTCGCTGTTGGTGACGCCGTTCACGGCGCGCGCCGCCTCCTCCGCCGCGAACGCACGGGCGCGCAGATCGGCGGGCGACGGATCGCCGCCGTCGTCGCTGTCGAGCGCGGGCGCATCGCCCCTGAGCAGCCGGTCCTCCGGCGCGAGGCCGGACCAGGGATCTTCGGGCGCCTCGCGCGCCATCGCTGCCGCGCGATCGACAAGCGCGGCCAGGGCCTCCTCGGAGAGATCGGAGGAGGAAACGCTGGCCGAACGCCGCCCGACGAACAGCCGCAGCCCGATCTCCTCACCCTCCGATCGCCCGACATCCTCCAGCGCGCCGAGCCGGACCTGAACCTCGGTCGAGGCTTCGGCGACATAGAGCGCGTCGGCGGCATCAGCGCCGGCCTTGCGGGCGGCGGAAACGAGCGCGGCGGCGCGCGCGGCGGCTTGATCGGGCGTCAGCATCGCCGCGACTTAGGGATAGCGGGGGCGAAGGTCAAAGGCGTCCGGCGCTGCCGACGACGAGGCAGGCGAGAAACATGAGCAGGCCGGCGAAACGGTTCGACCGGAACTTGGCGAGCGCATCGGCATGATCGCCCATGCGCAGCGTGCCGGTCTGCCACAGGAAATGGAACGCGACGGGCGCCAGCGCCACCAGGGCCAGCCCCTGCGGCCGCACCGCCCAGAGCGCGCAGCCCCACAGCAGGACCGCCATCGCATAGAATCCGGCCACGCCAATCCGGGCATGCCGGCCCAGCGCCCGCGCGGAGGATTTGACGCCGGCGAGCGCATCATCCTCGATATCCTGCAAGGCATAGATCGTATCATAGCCGATCACCCAAGCGATCGCGCCCGCGTAGAGCAGCAGCGCCGGCATCGCGAGCCAGCCGGTCACCGCCGGCCAGCCGACCAGCGCCGCCCAGGAAAAGACGATACCCAACCACGCCTGCGGCCACCAGGTGATGCGCTTCATGAAGGGATAGGCGGCGACAGGCGCGAGGCTGACCAGCGCGACGACCTCAGCCGCATGGTTGAGCTGGAGCAGCACGACCAGCCCGACGAGGCAGAGCATGAGGAGCCAGGCCCAGGCCGCCTTGAGCGACACCCGCCCGCTCGCCAGAGGCCGGTCGCGCGTTCGGGCAACGCGTCGATCGAGATCGCGATCGACGATGTCGTTATAGACGCACCCCGCGCCCCGCATCGCGAGCGCGCCCAGCGCGAACCACAGGATCAACGCCCCGCTCCGCAGGCTGGCCCCTCCCGCGAGCGCGATCGCCCAGGCGCCCGGCCAGAAAAGCAGCCAGGCGCCGATCGGCCGGTCGAATCGCGCAAGCTGGACAAAATCGCGCGGGCCCGCGGGGAGTGCGGCGACAAGCCCATGCTTTTCGCTGTCGGGGACGATCACGGGTTCGGTCATGCCCGCTTCCTAGCGGGTTACGGCCATTGGGGAAACGGTGGCGGAATCACGATCGCGCCCCAGCGCGGCTTGACTTTCATGCGCCCATGCCGCACTGGCGGCGGCGAAGGAGCGGCGGCGACGCCGCTTTATTTTTTCGCGCGTCAGCGATTCGGACAGAGACAAGGAATATCGGTCATGGCCAAGCCGACCACCGTCAAGATCAAGCTCGTCAGCTCGGCGGACACGGGCTTCTATTATGTCACCAAGAAGAATCCGCGCACGCAGACCGAGAAGCTGAGCTTCCGCAAATATGATCCGGTCGCGCGCAAGCACGTCGATTTCAAGGAAGCCAAGATCAAGTAAGCCGCCGCCGGGCCGCCGCGCGGCGCCGGTTCAGGCGACTTTCGCGAGGCCCAGCCGCCGGATCTCGATCGCCGGGCAGCGATTCATGACGACCTTGAGCCCGGCCGCCTCGGCGCGCTGGGCGGCGGCCTCGTCGACTACGCCCAATTGCATCCAGACCGCCTTCGCGCCCGCCGCGATCGCCTGATCGACCGCCTCGCCCGCCCGGTCCGAGCGGCGGAAGATATCCACCATGTCGAGCGGTTCGCCGATCTGGGACAGTTCGCGCCAGACATATTCGCCATGGACATGCTCGCCAGTTATCTGCGGATTGACCGGCAGCACGCGATAGCCATGCCCTTGCAGCACCTGCATCACCCCATAGCTCGGCCGGTCGGGCCGGTCGGAGATGCCGACCAGCGCGATCACGCGCGTCTCGTTCAGCAGGGCGGCGATATCCTCGTCGGACGTAAGCGGCATCGTCAGGTCCTTTCAGGGCATCAGATCGTGGCGGGCGCCTTCGCATTCAACCATTCCATCACGCGCCCGGCAATGTCGAGGAAGGGTTGCGCCACCGCCTCGCCGCCCGCCGCCGGCGGCTCGCCCGCGTCGGAGGCGCGGCGGATCGCGATGTCGAGCGGGATGCGGCCGAGGAAGGGGACGCGCAGCACGCCGGCCGCCGCCTCCGCCCCGCCCGCGCCGAAGGGATCGCTGATCTCGCCGCAATGCGGGCAGACATAGCCCGCCATATTCTCCACCAGCCCGACGATCGGCACCGTCGCCTGATTGAACAGATCGATCGCGCGCGCCGCATCGATCAGCGCCAGATCCTGCGGCGTGGAGATGATGACCGCGCCGGAAGGCTTGTGCTTCTGGATCATCGAAAGCTGCACGTCGCCCGTGCCCGGCGGCAGATCGACGAGGATCACCTCGATATCGCCCCACTCGGCATCAAGGAGCTGGCCGAGCGCATTGCCCGCCATCGGGCCGCGCCATGCGATCGCCTGCCCCGGCTTCACCAGATGCCCCATCGACAGCATCGGCACGCCGAAAGCGGTCGGCACCGGGATCAATTTCTTGTCGGCGGCCTCGGGGCGGCTGCCTTCGGTCGCCATCAGGCGCGGCTGCGAGGGACCATATATGTCGGCGTCGACGAGGCCCACCTTCATGCCCAGTCGCGCTATCGCCACCGCCAGATTGGCGGCCAGCGTCGATTTGCCGACGCCGCCCTTGCCCGATCCTATCGCGATCAGGCGGCGCGTCTTCTTCTCCGCCGTCATCGCGATGCGGACGTCGCGCACGCCCGAAACCCCGATCAGCGCCGCGCGCACATCGCGTTCGATCCGGGCGCGCGCATCGCCTGAGAGGCCCGTCACGTCGAGGATCAGGCTGGCCGTGCCATCGGCGAAGCGCGGCGGCATCGCGCGTTTGCTTTCGATCAGGCCCTTGCCGGTCAGCGGATCGGCGACGGTGTCGAGGGCCTGGGCGAGAGCAGCAATCATATCCATGATGGCCCCATAGGCCAGCCGACGCGCCAATGGCACTGTTTTTCCGCCGATCGCGCCCTATAATGACGCGGATGAAAGCGACAATGGGGCCGGGAGCCGCACCAGACAGGATGTTGAACGAAAGCGGCGGCGGCCCCTGGGGAGGGCGCGGCGGCGGAAGCGGCGGATCGGGAGGCGACGGCGGTGACGGCCTCGGCCCCCGCAATCCCTGGCAACAACCCCCGCGCAAGCGCCCGTCCTCCGGCGGCGGGCAGCGTTTCGGGCCCAGCGCGCTCGACGAACTGATCCGGCGGGGCCGCGCCCGGTTCGGCGGCGGCTTTCCCAATCCGCAGGGTCATTCGATCTGGCTGTGGGCGATCGGCCTGTTCGTGCTCGCCTGGATCGCGCTCACCAGCATGCACATCGTCGCGCCGCAGCAGCGCGGCGTCATCACCCGTTTCGGCAAATATGCCGGCACGCTGGGGCCAGGCGTCGGCCTCACCTTCCCCGCGCCGATCGACAAGGTGCAGAAGGTCGATGTCGATCATATCCACACGATCGATATCGATACCGGATCGGGCAGCGGCCAGAATCTGGTGCTGACGGGGGACCAGAACATCGTCGACCTCGCTTATTCGGTGCGCTGGAGCATCCGCGAGCCCGAACTTTATCTGTTCGAGCTGGCCGATCCCGACGACACGATCAAGGAAGTCGCCGAAAGCGCGATGCGCGCGCAGCTTGCCCGCGTGTCGCTGAACGACGCGATCGGGCCGCGGCGCAGCGAGATCGAGGCGCGCGTCGCCCAGTCGATGCAGGCGCTGCTCGACAGCTATCGCGCGGGCGTCACCATTCAGGGCGTCGCGATCAAGCAAGCCGACCCGCCGGCCGAAGTGGTCGATGCGTTCAAGGCGGTGTCCGCCGCGCAGCAGAAGAAACAATCCTATCTGAACGATGCGCGCGCCTATGCGCTCCAGCTCACCGCCAAGGCCCAGGGCGAGGCGGCCGCGTTCGACAAGGTCTATGCCGAATATCGGCTTGCCCCCGAAGTGACGCGCCGGCGCATGTATTATGAGACGATGGAGAAGGTCCTGGCCAAGACCGACAAGACGGTGATCGAAGCGCCCGGCGTGATGCCCTATATCCAGCTTCCCCGTGGCGCACGCCCGCTGCCGCCGCCCGCAACCACGCAGGCGACGGAGGGCGGCAAGTGACGACAGTCTCGCGGCTCGTCCGCAATCCGATCGCCTGGGGTCTGCTCGCGATCTTCCTCCTCATCCTGTGCTCCAGCATCTTCGCGATCGTTCCGGAAACGAAGCAGGCGCTGATCGTCCGCGTCGGCGAGCCGGTGCGTATCTACAATCGCTATGATCCCAAGCAGAAATTCGGCCATACCGGCGCGGGCCTGATTGCGCGCGTGCCCTTCTTCGAATCGATCGTCTGGGTCGACAAGCGCGTGCTCGATTTCGACATGCAGCGTCAGGCGGTCCTGTCCACCGATCAGCTCCGGCTGGAGGTGGACGCCTTCGCGCGTTATCGCATCGTCGATCCGATCCGCATGTATGTGACCGCGCGCAACGAGAAGAATGTCGGCGATGCGCTGAAGCCGATTCTGGGATCGGCGCTGCGCAACGAGCTGGGCAAGCGGCCCTTCGCCGCCCTGCTAAGCCCCGAGCGCGGGCAGCTGATGGACAATATCCAGAAGGCCCTGGCCCGCGTCGCCGCCCAATATGGCGCGGAGATCGTCGATGTCCGCATCAAGCGCGCCGACCTGCCGAGCGGCAGCCCGCTCGACAGCGCGTTCGAACGGATGCGCACCGCGCGCGAGCAGGAGGCCCGCTCGATCCTTGCCGAAGGATCGCGCGAGGCGCAGATCATCCGCGCCGACGCCGATGCCGACGCCTCGCGTATCTATGCCGACAGTTTCGGCAAAGACCCCGATTTCTACGATTTCTATCGGGCGATGCAGTCCTATCGGGTCACGTTCGGCACCGACGGGATGGAGGCGCCGGGCGCCGCGAACGTGATTCTCTCCCCCGACAACGAATATTTGCGACAGTTCCGGGGGCGCGAGCGTTGACCGGGTGGCCTCATTCAAGAGAGGTTAAGCCACAGGTCCAATAGGAATAGCGACACTCCCCGGCGGGGTTCGCAAGGCAAGGAGGTTTCCTATCGTGCGTTATGCTTATGCCATCACTGCGGCGCTTCTGGCCGGAGGGGCGACCGCAACGCTGACCTTGCAGCAGCCGTTGGGCGCCCAGGTCGCGCAGAACGCCCCCGCGAACCTCCCCTCCGCCTCCGCGCCGCGCGGCGCGCCGATGAGCTTCGCCGATCTCGCGGCGAAGCTGCAGCCCGCCGTCGTCAACATATCGACGACGCAGCGCGTGCGGGTGCAGAACCAGAATCCCTTCGCCGGCACGCCCTTCGGCGATCTGTTCGGGCAGTTCGGCGGGCCGGGCGGTAACGGAAACGGCCGCCCGATCACGCGCGAGGCGACCTCGCTCGGCTCCGGCTTCATCATTTCCAGCGACGGTTATATCGTCACCAACAATCACGTGATTTCGGCCGCGGAGACGGGGCAGGGCGCAAAGGCGGTCGTCGAATCGATCACCGTCACCCTGCCCGATCGCAAGGAATATACCGCCAAGGTGGTGGGCCGCGACGTCGTCTCCGATCTCGCGCTGCTCAAGATCGATGCTAAAAATCTTCCCTTCGTCCAGTTCGGCGATTCGACGCGCACTCGTGTCGGCGACTGGGTGATCGCGATCGGCAACCCGTTCGCGCTGGGCGGCACCGTCACCGCCGGCATCGTTTCCGCCATCCATCGCAATATCGGCCTCGGCGGCGCTTATGATCGCTATATCCAGACCGACGCGGCCATCAACCAGGGCAATTCGGGCGGCCCGATGTTCGATCTGCACGGCAATGTCGTCGGCATCAACACCGCGATCTTCTCGCCCACCGGCGGCAATGTCGGCATCGGTTTCGCGATTCCCGCCGAGGAAGCCAAGCCGGTGATCGAGGCGCTGAAGGCCGGCGGCCGCGTCAAGCGCGGCTATCTGGGCGTCGGCATCCAGCCGATGAGCGAGGATATCGCCGCGGGCCTCGGCCTACCCAAGGATCATGGCGAGATCGTCAGCCGCGTCGAGCCGGGCGAAGGCGCCGCGCGCGCCGGCATCCGCCAGGGCGACGTGATCGTCTCGGTCAGCGGGCAGAGCGTGACGCCGGACAATTCGCTGTCCTACATCATTGCCAACACGCCGATCGGATCGCGCGTGCCGATCGAGATCATCCGCGGCGGCAAGCATCTTACCGTCACCGCCACGATTGGCGAGCGTCCGCCCGAAGACCAGCTTCTGGCGAAGGAGGACGGCAATGACTCCGACAATGAGGGCAACGCCGGGGGCGAGCAATCGACGCGCGCCTCGATCGGACTGGGCCTTCAGGCGCTTACCCCGGAAATCGCCCGCCAGCTCGGCATCACCAACACGACGCGCGGCGTGGTCGTCACCTCGGTCGATCCGTCGAGCGACGCGGCGGCCGAGGGCATTCAGCGCGGCGACGTGATCCTGACGATCAACCAGCGGCCGACCGCCACCGTTGCCGATGCCGTCGCCGCGGTCGATGCGGCGCGAAAGGCGGGGCGCGGCACGGTGCTGCTCTTCATCCAGCGCGGCAACGGCACACCGCGCTATATGGGAGTGAAGATCAACAACTCACGCGGCTGAACGACAACGATCGCGACTCAAAGGGGGGCGCATGGCGGACGAAACCGGACTCTTCATCGGGCAGAGCGAGGGGAAGGCCCCCGCCCCCCAGATACTCCAGCTCCGCCGCGCCAACCGCCATGGGCTGATCGCGGGCGCGACCGGAACGGGCAAGACCGTCACGCTCCAGGGCATCGTCGAAGGGCTGTCGAAGCACGGCGTTCCCGTCTTCTGCGCCGATGTGAAGGGCGACCTTGCCGGGCTCGCCATGGCCGGTTCGCCGCAGGCGCCGACGCATGACGCCTTCGCCAAACGCGCCGCCGAAATCGGCGACAGCGAGTGGGCCTATGCCGACAATCCCGCCATCCTGTGGGACCTGTTCGGCAAGCAGGGCCACCCGATCCGCACCACCGTCTCCGAAATGGGGCCGCTGCTGCTGGCGAGGCTTCTCGATCTCAACGAGGTGCAGGAAGGTGTGCTCGCGATCGCCTTCCGCTATGCCGACGAGCAGGGCATGCTGCTCCTCGATCTCGCCGATCTTCAGGCGATGCTCGCGCACTGCGCGGAGAATGCCGCCGATCTCAGCGCCAAATATGGCAATGTCACGCGCCAGTCGGTGGGCTCGATCCAGCGCCAGCTCCTGCAACTCGAAAGCCAGGGCGGCGACAGCTTCTTCGGCGAACCCGCGCTCGACGTGCATGATTTTCTCGGGCGCGACGAGAAGGGGCGCGGCTACGTCAACATCCTCGCCGCCGACAAGCTCATGGCGAGCCCGAAGCTCTACGCCACCTTCCTGCTCTGGCTGCTCTCCGAACTGTTCGAGGCGCTGCCCGAGGTGGGCGATCCCGACAAGCCGACGCTCGCTTTCTTCTTCGACGAGGCGCATCTGCTGTTCGACGAGGCGCCCAAGGCGCTGCTCGACAAGGTGGAGCAGGTCGTCCGCCTGATCCGATCGAAGGGTGTCGGCGTCTATTTCATCACGCAGAATCCGATCGACATTCCCGAGGATGTGGCCGGGCAGCTCGGCAACCGCGTCCAGCACGCGCTGCGCGCCTTCACGCCGCGCGACCAGAAGGCGGTGAAAGCGGCCGCCGAGACGTTCCGCGCCAATCCCGATGTCGACGTCGCGACGGTCATCACCGAGTTGAAGGTGGGCGAGGCGCTCGTCTCGCTGCTCCAGCCCGACGGCGCGCCCGCGCCGGTTGCGCGGACGCTGATCAAGCCGCCCTGCTCGCGCGTTGGCCCGCTGACCGACAAGGAACGCGCGGTGCTCCAGTCGATCTCGCCGGTCGCGGGTAAATATGACACGCCGGTCAACCGCGAATCGGCGGCGGAAATTCTCTCGGCCAAGGCGGGCGAGGCGCAGGCCGCCGCCGCCGAGGCCAAGGCAAAGAGTGAGGCGGACAAGGCGGCCGCCGCCGCGGCGAAAGAGGCCGAACGCGCCCGCATCGCCGCCGAGCGCGAGGCGGCGCGGCAGGCGCGCGAAGCGAGCAAGCCCACCATGTTCGACAAGATGGTCCAGTCGGCGGCGCGCTCGGCGGCCTCTTCGGTCGGACGGCAGGTGGCCGGCAGGCTTGGCGGGCAGATCGTGCGCGGCATATTGGGCGGATTGTTCAAGGGCCGATGACGGCGCGGTGATCCTCCGCCACGGCCACTTTCGCCAGGCCCCTTCTACTGCGCCACCTTATGCCCTCGCCGCTGTGCTCCGCGCGTTTCATGCTTTCTGCGTTGACCTGAAAGCGCCGCTTGTCTAGGCGTTCAGCCGTTGGAGACGTGGGTGAGTGGCTGAAACCAGCGGTTTGCTAAACCGTCGTACGATTTAAGGTCGTACCCCGGGTTCGAATCCCGGCGTCTCCGCCACACGATCATAATATTGCTATAAAAGAATAGCCCCAGAAAGGTGACGCGGTTTCGCGCCTTTTTGGGGGGCTGCGGAGAGCGGCTTTTCCTCTGTCGCCTGATAGAGCGGGAGCGCCATGGGCTGCCTTTGATGGTCAGGCGACGCAAAGCGGCGCCGAAACGCCGCTGCTCCTCTGACGGACTGAGATTTATCACATTCCGAACATAGCGGTCTGCTTACTCCAGTCGATCGGCAGGTTTGCGGTACGCAGGGAGCGCGTTGACAGAGACGGGCTGCGTACCGCCGGGATCGCTTAGACGATCGCGCGTGCGAGAAGTTCAGCCGAACCAGTCGCAGCACCTACGATTCGTTGTCCTCGATTGCAGAGATAATCCAGTTATAGATCGAACAGTGAATCGATGTCCTTAAGTCCAAAAGAATAAGGGAGAGCGATAATGGCTGAAAGAACCCCGGCGAAAGCGCCTTGTTGGCGGGGTAGGCGTGTTGTCGGATTGGTGCTGGCGATTGCCGTCGCGGGTTGCGCCGCACCTGCCTTCACCGAACCACCAAAGGTCGGCGATCTCCATCTCAGCTATGCGATGCCGCAGGCGGGCGGAGAAAGAATTCCTTATCGGGTCTATCTTCCCACGAATTGGACACCGAAACGAAAATGGCCATTGGTGATGGTGCTCCATGGCTATGCCGCCACCGCTGATACGGCGCTGGAGCAGGCCGATGGCGCGTTGCAGGAACAGGCGGAAAAGCACGGCTTCGTGTTGGTCGCCCCCAACGGATATAATGGAATGGCTGACTATGGCGCCAATCTGCCGTTGCCTTCCGGGCTCAGCCGTTTCGGGACGCCTTTGAAAATGAGTCCTGGGGCGGAATCGGCATTGGCCGAAGCGGACGTTGTCAATGTTCTCGATCGAGCATCTGTAGATTACAATATTGATCCAACACGTATTTTCGTAATGGGAAACTCAATGGGCATGACCGGCACGCTGCACTTTGCTGAAAAGTTTCCCAACCGGTTCTGCGGCATCTCCCCGAGCGATGGCCCCCCATGGCCGAATTATCCAATGGACCGGCTCAAGCACCTTAAGGGCATCTTGTTCGTTCACGGCGAAAAGGACGACATCGCGAGAATTTCGGATACGCGACGGTTGTACCAGGCTGCATTGGCGCAAGGCATTAATGCGCAGCTCCAAATCGTGCCGGGCGGCGTCCATGCCACAGCCTGGGTCCAGTCCATACCGAACGTGTTCGACTTTTTCGCCGGATTGAGCTGCGCCGATCGATAGCACTCCTCAATAGATCAGAAGGCCGCTTGTGCCAGGATTATGGCAATTCACATTGAACAATCTCGGCCGGTTCGATCCAGCGCAAAAGTTCATGCTTGATGGATCGGCCTCTCGATCGTCCTGAAGGAACCCGAGAAAAGATGATGTTGGGTGTTAGCGCGAACCGTTCAGGCCCAGGCAGCAAATTGCGAGGGATGTTGATTGCGGCTGGAGCGGTGTCCGTGGCGTTGCCGGCCCCCTGGTGCCGAGCAACAGCGGGGGAGCCACTCCGCCCGCCCCCTCTCGTCCACATCGACACGGGTAATCTCTCGGGGAGGGATAATGGGGGCGCCTATTCGTTCAGGGGCGTTCCCTACGCCGCTCCGCCGGTCGGCGACCTGCGCTGGCGTCCTCCGCAGTCGCCGGCCCCTTGGGACGGTGTGCGCGACGCAGGCAATTTTGCGCCGGATTGCCCGGGCCTCTTTCCCGCCCACCATAAGATGTCGGAAGATTGCCTCTACCTCAACGTTTGGACCCCAGGTCTGGCAAAGGCGAACAGACCTGTGATGGTGTGGATCTATGGCGGGGGCTTCGCGGGCGGAAGCGCCGATATGCCCATGTTCGACGGAGCAGCGCTAGCCCGCCACGATGTGGTGCTCGTCACCTTCGGTTATCGTACCGGCTCGCTAGGCTTTCTGGCCACGCCCGAACTGGCCGCAGAATCGCCGACGCATGCCGCGGGAAATTACGGTTTGATGGATGTTCTGGCGGTTCTTCGCTGGGTCAAGGCCAACATCTCTGCTTTTGGTGGCAATCCGGACAACGTGACCCTGTTCGGCCAATCGTCCGGCTCCGAAAGCGTCAACATCCTCACCGCCTCTCCGCTTGCCCGGGGGCTGTTCCAAAAAGGCATCGGCTTATCCGGGTCTTCGTTCGGTGTGCGGCGGGCGCCGTCGCTCGCCACCGCGGAAATAGCCGGCAGGCAATTCATGGCATCGCGTCATGCCACAAGCCTTGCTCAGCTTCGGGCGATGGATTGGCATGATTTGCTGGCCCATCCGGACGAGAAGTTCGAACCGAATATCGACGGCTGGCTCTTGCCGGCGGATGTATATGCTACCTACCGGGCCGGAAAGCAGAACGACGTGCCGTTGATCGTTGGCAACACTTCGCAAGAATGGCCGCGGCCCGAACCGCTGACACCGGCGCAGTTTCGAACGAATGTCGAAAGTCGGTTCGGAAACCTTGCATCGACGCTACTGGCGTGGTCCGACATTCCGGACGAACAGCACGCCACCGATGCGCAATGGAATCTCACCAACATCGAATGGGGCGATTTTCCTGCTGCGACGTGGGCCGGATTGCAGGCTCGAACAGGGCGTTCCCCGATCTGGCGATACCTGTTTGATTACGCGCCCCCCGCGCCGGCTGGCCAGCCCAGGATCGCCAGGCATGGCTCGGACCTGCCCTATATATTCGATTCGCTCGATCGATCCGATGCGATAGCGAGCGTTCCCAGCGATCTGGCTGTACGTGACACGATGCTGGGCTACGTCCTCAATTTCGTGCGCCATGGTGACCCGAACGGTGCGGGCCTGCCTCATTGGACGGCGGCGGCGCGAGCGCCGGCGGAAGTGTTACGGCTACGCTCTGACGGAGCCCGGATGGTGCCGGAGCGAGATCCCCGCCTCGTGGCGCTGCTCCATCGCCATTACTACAGCGACGATCAGGGAGAGTAGGCCGAGATGAATCGGATTGTAGCGACCCATGGGGCAACCGGCAGACTGGCGTGGCAAGCGCCCGTCATCGCAATGGGGACCGCCGACCGTCGGCGCGAGAGGAACGCATTGGGAGCTTCTGCGGACGCCCAGGCCTGGGAGGCACTACCGGACTCGCCGGAAGCCGGCCCGGCTCATTTCGTCAGCTTCGACCCCGGCCGGCTTATGGCCGATCGCGACAGGAATCCCTGATAGATGGCCGCGCCCCACCTAATTGCCCGGCCGTTCCACCTGTCGATCATGCGCATGGCACTGCTTTCGCTGGGCTTGCTTTTGGCGGCATCGATGTCGTCGACCGCGTTTGCAGAGAAGGTTTCACCCCCGCCGGTCCGCTACGAACGCCTGCCGGCGCGCGCAACGATCGCGCCTGTCATGGACTGCGGCAAGCTGGTAGATCAGGACCTGCTCGAAATCGCGGGAGCGCCGGCCCGGATTACCGAAGCCAAGGTTGAGAAGCGCGATAACGACATTGACTTCTGTGTCGTCAAAGGGATCATCGCCCCGCAAATCCAGTTCGTCCTGAACCTTCCCATGTCGACCTACACGGGACGCTATCTGCAGGGCGGATGCGGAGGAGCTTGCGGAACGATCTGGGACAGCATTTCGCCATCCTGCGATACACCGGTCGCTTACAACGGTGCCTTTGCCGTCGGATTTAACAATTCAGGGCATGTCGGACCCACGGCCAGAGACACGCTGTGGGCCGCCAATGCCCCGCAGTTGCAGGTCGATTTCGCTTATCGGGGGCCACACGTATCCGCGATCGTCGCCAAAGATATCCTCACCAGATTCTATGGCAGCAAGCCCTATATTTCATATTTCGTCGGCTGTTCGGATGGCGGGCGCGAAGCGATGGAGGAAGCGCAGCGCTATCCGAGCGATTTCGACGGAATTCTCGCAGGGGCTCCGGCATTGTGGATCACGTCCGGCGTGACCCGGATTCTGCACGAGGCGCGGGTCTCACAAAACAGCGACGGTCAGCAAATATTGACTCAAGACGCCACGCGCGTCCTGCACGCCGCGGTCATCGAAGCGTGCGACGGCCTCGATGGATTGAAGGATGGCCAGATCGATCTTCCCCGTCAGTGCCATTACGATCCGCGCGACCTCATTTGCAAACCCGGCCAGAACTTAAACTGCATCACCGCGGATCAGGCGCGGGTGGCCGTTGAACTTTATCGTGGATCGGTCGACGATCAGGGGCGGCAAACCTTCTTTGGCGGCGAGCCCTTCGGTTCGGAACTTCTGTGGGAGGCGCCCGGCAGTTTTCTGACCGGAGGAGCGTTCCTTGCCGCCAATCAGATCAAATATATGATCTACGGCGGGAAGACTCATCAGAACCTCGACTACAAAACCTGGAATCCCGGCGAAGCAGAGGTACTCGACCTGCTGGAAAAAGGGGGGTTCTACAACGCCAACAATCCGGATCTCTCGGCGTTCAAGGCCTCGGGCGGCAAGCTCATCATGTGGCAGGGCTGGGCCGACAATGCTGGTGGCGCGCACCTGTTGCTCGATTATTATCAACACGTCCGTGACATGATGGGCGGCTTTGCCGCGACCGATCCGTTCCTGCGAGTCTACATGCTGCCAGCCGTCTATCACTGCGCGGGAGGGTATATCGCCTATCAGCAGGATCTGCTCGGCCACCTTGTCAACTGGGTGGAGCGCGCAGACGCTCCTTTTCAGATCATCGCCGGCGCGGTGCTCGACGATGGCACGGTGCGAGAGCGGCCAATCTATCCTTATCCGGTAAGGGCCGCGTACAAAGGTTCCGGCGACATCAACGCGGCGACAAGCTTCGTTCCGGATCGCCCGGACAAGGAACCGAACGACACGTTCGACTGGCTTGGAGCTGGGCGCATCGGTGGCAAGCCGCCGGTCGCCAAATGGGGGGCGAGCACCGAAAAATGATCAAACTAGCAAAGTTCGCAGCCGCGCTGTTCGCGGCGTTGACTGTCACGGGCATGCAAGCCGCGGCGCAGGAAGCGCCCCCCAAGGTTACTGTCGATGCGGACGGTAGCGTGCATATTCCGCCGATGGTGGTCCCGCCGTCCAGTCTACTGACGCCCGAAGGCAAGGCCTATCTCGCGCAACACCTGCACGATATGCAGGATTCGAGGTCGAAGATTCTGCCGGATAATGGCGTGGTGCCCTACTTCCTACAGCCATATCTCGACTACGATCATGCGCATTTCGCTTACGATCGAGCGGAGACGCGGATCGCGGGCGTCCGGGCCTATATCTACACCCCACGCGATGGCGTGAAGCCCACGAATACGAAGCGGATACTCCTGAACCTGCATGGTGGTGGTTTCGGCGGATGCTTCCCGGGCTGCGCGGAACTGGAATCGATTCCGATCGCCTCGATGGGCCGTATCAAGGTCATTTCGATCGATTATCGGGAGGGCCCCGATCACAAGTTTCCTGCCGCGAGCGAGGATGTGGCAGCCGTCTATCGCGAGTTGCTGAAGACCTACAGGCCGCAGGATATAGGAATATATGGCTGTTCCGCCGGCGGGATGCTGGTGGGCATGTCGCTCGCATGGTTCGACAAGGAACGTCTGCCGATGCCCGGCGCTGCGGGTATCTTCTGCGCCGGAATGACTCTGGTTGACGGGCCCGGTTTCGGTGGCGATGCACAATATGTCGTCTCGCCGATCGGCGAAGCCTATCTTCCTACGGAACTGCCGCCGCCTGCTGGGAAAAGCCTTCCGCGCATCGGCTATCTTGCCGATGTCGATATTCACGATCCGCTTGCGGCGCCCGCCAATTCCCTCGATTTGCTGAGTCGCTTCCCGCCGACGCTGTTCATCACGGCGACGCGCGGCTTCGAATTCAGTTCTGCCGTCTATTCGCATGGCCAGATGGTGAAGGCCGGCGCCCAAGCGGAACTGCACGTCTGGGACGGCATGTTCCACGGCTTCTTCTACAATTCGCAAGTTCCGGAATCGCTTGATGCGGACAACGTCATCATCAAGTTCTTCGAGAAGCACCTGGGCGGCTGATATGTACTTGTGAGGCTGAACAGCTTCAAAGGCTTGAATGGGATTACGTTACAAGCCTTGCGTCTAGGTATGTGATGAGAAATGGCCGCTGATCGCGCCATATCTGACGTTGCAGCGAGAAGATGCAGGCAGCGGGGAGTCGTGCGAAGTGTTCGACAGCTTGCGCTGCATCGTGAAGACCGGCACGCACGGCGATGGATCGTCGAGCGCTCATTCAGCGCCGTGTCCAAACTCTCGCCGGCCTCCACGTCGTCGCCTTTGCGCCATGATCAAACAGGCCACTGCCATCGCCGGACCTTCATAACAGCCTCCAGGATCACGGCGCGGCGAGTTCCGCAAGCGGAATCCTGCGGTACATGATCTGGCCAGAGCCCCCCGTGCTCCAATCCGTCCAGGCGACGTGCACGGCCTCGCGGCTGGCGTCGATGGTGTTGATGAAGTCCCCGGTTACGGAATAGTCGCGCTCCCATCCAGCCGGGACGATTGAGGCTGCCGTCGATGCCTTCAGCGCCGGCCCGAACTTTCCGCGGCTGGCCAAGGCGACATAGGTGTCATAACTCCCGTCGGCGTGATAGCCGCGCCAGACCAGTACCAACCGCCCGTCTGGCGTGTAAGCCAGGTCTGGGCGGGACGCGCGTGCGATGTCTGCCGGAGGGGGAGGCATCGTCGCAACCGTCCAACTGCTGCCCCCGTCGCTGGTCAGGCGGACGACCGGCAACGGTTCATCCGGCAGAACCAGCGCCAGCGCGTAGGCGCGCGCGCGTGTCGGATCGGCGGCGATCGGGGGATAATGAACCAGCCTGTCGAAACTTCCGGCCTCGGTCACGAAGTGGCGCTCCAGCGTACGGCCGTTATCCGCGCTAGTTGCGAAGACGACGCACAGACATTTCGCGCCGCTGACTGGAACGGCGCCGGCAAGATAGGAAACCGCGAAAATTCCGTGCGACACGATCATGCGCCCGTCCCAGCGTTGCGGCCAGTTGCTGTCGCCAAACGCGTAGATCGGCCCAAAATCGGCACCTTCGTTTGTGGAGCGCGTATAAAAACGCTGCGAATGGAGCTTTCCGCCCGGTGGGGCAGGGAAACCGCCGGACATGAAGATCGCCCCCGTCTTGTCGTCAATCAGACCGCGGCCGCCATCCCATGGTACGTGAGTCGCCTCGCTCGGCACGGCGGGATTGGCGGCAAAGCGCACCTCATCGCCCGTGCCGATCCCGCTGCGAATCGGCGACCAGCTACGCCCCCAGTCGTGCGAAAGACGCATAACCACGCGGCCGGCCGCATGGGTTCCCTCCGGTGCGTCCTGGGGCAGGGTGCCGGCCAGCGTCGCGCCGATCAGCAACTCTCCGCGAGGACCGATATCGACGTAGGGCGCATTACAAACCGGCGTATCCGGCCGATTCCACACCAGCTCATTGGTCACAAATGTCCGTCCACCGTCGCTTGACAGAGAGAGATAGCAGTTCATTCCGCGAAGGCCTGCGTTTGAGCCCGGCTCTCCGCTGTTGAGATAGCGCCAGATCACCGCGACGTGATTCGGCGCAGCCGGATCGACCGCAACGACCGGAACCGATGCGGATCTCTGGGCACCGCCGGCGCTCAGTTCGATCGCCAAGGTCGATGGCGATTTTGCATTCGATTGCATGGGGCCGGCACAAGATGCGAGCAAAGTCACCGCAAGCGAAACGTTGAGCTTCGATAACGCGTTTCCCAACCGCATATTCCCCTCCCTTCACAAACCCATAAAATAGCTTAGAGCTAAGATAAATAAATTCCAGATGGTTCGCGCTTTGAGCGAAAAAAATGCCGGCTGGCCCGATGCGGGAGGGTGCCTTGACCCGTGCTTCGGCAACACCCGCAAAAGTTGTGAGGAAAGATGATTACCAAACGAATGGTTTTCGCCGCCCGGATGGTGCTCGGAATTTTTTATCTGCTCAGCGGATTGAACTGGTTCTTCGGTTTCATTCCGCTCCTGCCCTATGTGGGGATGCCCACGGACCTTCCGATCAAGCACGCAGTAGTCTCCGAGATGATCGCAACCGGCTGGATGTTCCAGTCGGCGAAGATTGTTGAGGTGGCATTCGGCCTTTCGATGGTGACGAACCGCGCGGTACCAGCGATGTTGCTCGCAGCTTTGCCGGTCGCCTTCCTGACGTTCATGCTCGATGCCATGATCCTCGGAGATCTATGGGCGTGGATCCAAGGCGCGGAAAGCGGCGCGCAACTTTGGGCGGCAATCTATGATATGACGGTGGGGGGACTTTGCGTCCTGCTGGTTCATCTATGGCTGGTGTGGTGCTATGCTGACTATTATCGGCCGATGCTGGTATGGAGATCGAAACCTGACGAGCCCTCAACCGCCGGAGCCGGTAAAATGCTTCGGTTTGTTTTCATCGGTTTCGGGATATTCTCAATCACGCTGCAAGCCTGGAATCTCTACCTTTTCTTCTCGATGATCGGAGCGAGACGTTAATGCGTTCCGTGGCGGAACGATTGTCGGATTGAGCAAAAAACCGCAGGGATCTTCCAAGACGGGCGCTGTCAGAGCAAGTGCACCGGCTATAAAGGGGTAGAGGGTAGCGCGCCGCAATGCCTCACCTCGCGTGCCCGGTAGCCCATTAACACTTCAACTCGTCGCCTGAGATGATCCGCCTTACGTGGGTGTAGCCCGGTTTCCGCTGCCGCGCAGGAAGGCCAGGGCCTTCTGTCCCTGAGCCGATGGTTACAGCGATTCGCCCCCGCCGCGATTAAGGTCCGCGGAAATCCAGATGTAGGCGGCATGCCCATCTGCGAAACACTTCTTCTGCATCGTCCAAAAGCGCAGTTCTCTGCCCTTTCGCACCGGCTGTAGGCCGTTGCTTGACCGACCGCAGCAAAGATATTATGCAAAATCATATTTTATATTGGATACCGCAAGATCTTGCAGAGTCTTGGGGTTAGCGAAAACCGGCAGCGACCGGGACCATGGGGAGGAGTGTTGAAATGAAGGGGATCGGTCTTGCTTCGCCGGTGCGGGCGGTTGCCCGCCTGTCGGTATCAACTTCGCTGTTGGCGCTTGGGCTTTTGGCGGCAACGTCGGCCTCAGCTCAGGACGAACCGGAAGCCGGAGGCGCAGCCGTAGAAAAACCGGGCAGCGAAATCGTGGTCACCGGCACCCGGATCAAGGGGGTCGCTCCCGTCGGTTCTGCTGTGGTGCCCATCGGCCGCGAAGACATGGAGAAGATGGGTGTCAGCACCACGAATGACGCTCTTCGCAAGCTTCCGCAGATCGTCAATTTCGGCGCGTCGGACGATCAGTCCGGCGGCACGGTTATCCAGAATTCGTCACTCAACACCTTCTTTGCGAAATCAATCAACCTGCGCGGTCTTGGTACTGCGGCGACTCTGAGCCTGGTCAATGGCCATCGTGTGGCGCCGCAGGGGCCCAACGGCCAGCTTTACGACGCCGACAATATTCCGGGCATCGCTCTTGAGCGCATCGAGGTGGTCGCGGACGGAGGCTCCGCGATCTACGGCTCCGATGCGATCGGGGGCGTGGTCAACTTTATCACCCGGCGGCCGCAAGACACCGTCGAGGCCCGTTTCCGCGCCGGGTTCGCGGACTCGGTGCAAGAATATATCGGTTCGGTTGCCGCAGGCCACACCTGGGGTTCTGGCGGCATTTTCCTTGCCTACGAATACCAGCGTCGCTCGGCGCTGGAAGCAAGCGACCGGCCGAAACTCTATAACAGCGACCTGACGCCCTATGGGGGGGCGGCCTGGCCCATTCTTTCCAATCCCGGCAACGTGCAATTCGTCACGAACGGTCCCGCATATGGCATCCCGGCTGGGCAAGACGGCCGCTCGGTAACGTTGGGCGATCTTACCACAACTCCGAACCGGCAAAACCCGTGGCAAGGCGCGGATGCGGCGCCAAAGACAAAGCGCAACTCGGTGGTCGGCACGTTTGAACAGGCCATCACCGACACGGTAAAATTGAAGGCCGACGGTTTTTTCTCGCGCCGGGAATATAAACTCGATGGCATTCCGCAGTCGAGCACTCTCACAGTGCCGAGCAACAATCCGTACAGCCCTTGTCACACTGGCACGCCCGACGACAGCGCCACACTGAACTGCCCCGGGAACGGAAACGTGCTGGTGGCTTATAATTTCCTCAACGATCTCGGCCCCGCCACATCGACCGGTTACGAACAGCTTTGGTCGATTTCAGGCGGCCTGGATATCACGCTGAACGACAAGTGGGACGCCAACGTCCTTGGCTATTATAGCGAAGACAAAGGCGACAGCTATCAGGACAATTTTATCAATAGCAACGGCCTTCGGCGCGCACTCGGAGAAACGGTGAGCGGTGCGGCCAAGCCCGCCGGGGTCGATTTCTTCAACCCGTTTTGCGATGGCAATGCCTTCCAGTGCAATTCGGAAGAAACCATCTCGCTCTTCCGGGCGTTCACTGAGATCGGTTCCAAATATTCGACCTATGGCGGCACGGCAAATATCGGGGGCGCGCTGTTCGATATCGGTGGCGGGGATGTCCGTCTGGCGCTGGGAGGTGAATACCACCACGACGCATTGTCTGGAACGGGCCAGATCTCCAACACCCGCACTGCAAACGTCGATACTGTGACGTCGGCCCCCGTCTCCAACCAGCGCAAAGTCGCGTCCGCATATGCCGAACTCTTCGTGCCGTTCGTCGGGAACGGAAACGCGATGCCCGGGATTGCTCGCCTCGATTTCGATGCCGCGGTTCGATATGACCACTATAGTGACGTCGGTTCGACCGTTAATCCGAAGTTTGGCCTGAACTATTCTCCGGTCGATGGTCTGACCTTCCGTGGCAGCTATGGAACATCATTCCGCGCCCCGAGCCTGGTGGACGTCAACAAATATGCCACGGCCGGATTTCTGGTGCGGACCGGCGCGAGCGGGACGGCGGTAGGCCTCGATCCGCCGAACGGTTCGTTCATGTACGTCTACCCGATCGGCGGGAATCCGAACCTGCGGCCCGAAAAGGCGACCACCTGGTCGGCCGGATTCGATATCGGGCCCGAGTTGATTCCCAACGCCCACTTCTCGTTCACTTACTATAACGTCAAATATACGGACAAGATCGATACGGCCGCCTATAACGTTCCGATCGGCACCGCCTTGAACTCCGGACTGTACGACAATTTCGTCGTCTTCAACCCGCTCTATTTTCCAACAAAGACCTCGCAGACGATCGATCAGTTCGTTGATTACTGGAACACGATAACTTCCGATCCGGGACTTCCAGTCCTGGGTTTCGTGGCGGATCCAAAGACCATCATCGCAATCGTCGATTCCCGCAGAAACAATAGCGGCGTAGCCAAGACCGACGGGTTGGATTTAAATTTCAACTATGTGATCGACAGCGACTGGGCGACGTTCCATCTGGGGGCCCAGGCGAATTATACGTTGCATTATCGGACCGCCCCGGTGCCTGGCATCGCGCTTAGCGACGAGGTCAACCACTTCGGCTATCCGGCTCGCTTCACCGGACGGCTGGAATTCGGGCTCGAGAAGGGGGGCCTCACTGCGAGTGCCTACGTGAACTATGTCAACTCGCGTAAGATCACCCGGGCGTTTCTGCCGGCGGCGATACCGGACCAGTATCTCAAGATCGGTTCGTACACGACCGTCGATATGACAGTGCGGTACGAATTCGAGGACACGTCTGAACTTTTCAGCGGCCTTGCCTTCTCGGTGAGCGCCTTGAATGTGTTCGATAAGGATCCGCCGCTCGTGGTCAACACAGGCGGAACTCCGATTCGTTTCGATCCATCCTATTCGAGTTCGCTTGGCCGAATGGTGTCGTTCGAGATTTCGAAGAAGTTCTGAAGCGTGGCGAGGCAGATTCCATCCATTCGTCACGCAACCGGCACGATATTGACGGAACAATGAACGGATTCCTCCGCCGTACCGGTGAGCGCAGCGCGCTCACCGGCTTTCTTGTGCTTGCCAGCTCTTCTGCGGCGGGTAGCTCCTGCTCCATGAACTGAAGGTGCGGGCTCTGTTTCGCTTCGGCCGTGCAGCCCGGCCCCGGCCTTTCCCCGCTCCCACTTCAGCACCTTCGGCGTCGATCGGGATACTCATCATCGCGCTCGATACCGCGACGTCGTTGCCGCTATCGCCGCCTTGAGAAATAGCGATCCAGGAAAATCTGCGCCTCGGGCCGCGGCGTGGTGATCACGGCAGGCGCCGGCGAAAGCCGCATCAACGCCGGCGCGCCGTCGTGATAGGCGGGCCATTGCGGCAAACCAGGGCCGTTGGGATCGCCGTTTCGTGCGAAATTCACCCAATAGTTCGCCATCAGCGAGGACAAGGCCCGATCCTTCTCAGTCCAAGGCTGCTCTTCTGTATCGAGTGTCTTGAAGACATAGACGATTTCGGCCCCATGAAACGCGCCAAGCTCGGGCTTGCCCGGCCACGCGCGATCGAACCAGTAGAGCCAGGACGGTGCGTGGCCTTTGTCGGCCTGCAGCGCAGCCCAGACCCGCATTTGCCATTGAACGGCATCGGTCGCGGATTGGCCCATGGGATCTTTCGCTCCGGCATAGAGCGCATCGAAATCAAGTTGTTCGTCAGCCTCAGGCTTCACCCAGTCACGACGGATCGTCGAGCCTTCGAAGGAATTCGAGCCGACGAGCGTGGGCACATCGTTCTGCTCGCCACGCGCGAAGATGTTGTAGACAAGGTCCGGCAAGACGTAGCCGTCACGCTCTGTCGGCCAGAAGAACGCCGGAATCGAAAAAAGCTTCTCAGGCGGTAGCGCCCGCAGTTCGGCCAGTGAAGACGCACCCAGCTTCGCGCCAAACGCAGCGCCATATTCGCTGGCGGCTTGGAGATCGAGCTTACCCAGCATCCCGCCTTCGGGATCCATTTGCGAGGTGCTTTCCCCGATCACCTTGTGAAATAATCCCTTCGCCAGTGGTGAGGCCTGGAGGATGTTTACTGCTCCGGCGCCTGCGGACTCACCGAAGATGGTAATATTTCCCGGATCGCCGCCGAAGTTCGCAATGTTGTCGCGCACCCAGGTCAGCGCCTGGATCTGATCCAGGATGCCGTAATTACCGGAAGCGTGGTGCGGTGATTCTGCGGTAAGCGCTGGATGGGCGAGAAAGCCCAGCACACCGAGGCGGTAGTTTATCGTCACCAGGACAACGCCCTTTCGCGCCAGCGCGGTTCCGTCGAACTTCGGCTCACGGCCAGAGCCCCACATATACCCGCCGCCATGTATCCAGACCATTACCGGCAGCGGGGTCGTATGCTGGGCAGGTGTCCAGACGTTTAGCGTCAGGCAATCTTCGCTTGTCGGAAAGGCCGGGGCGCCGCCGGGACTTGCCTGCGCACATGCCGGGCCAAATTCCCGAGCGTCCCTTTCTCCTGACCAAGGCTGCGCAGGGGCTGGCTCTTGCCACCTTCGCTGGCCAACTGGTGCGGCAGCATAAGGAATGCCGAGGAAGTGGTTCACTCCTTCGGCCTCGGCGCCACGCAAGGTTCCTTCGCGAACGGTAACTACGGGATTGCTCTGGGCACGCCCCGGCGCGGCCGATGCTATCGCCACTCCGAATCCGATGGTGGCAAGCAATCCGGTGATGCGCATCCTAATTCTCCCGTTCGTTTTTTCGAGCCGCCAATCCTGAAACCCCACAAAGCGCCAGCAGGACGGCCACCACGCCGAAGAACCCGAGCGATCCGCCCCAATCCAGCGATATGACTCCGGTAAACGAACTAAGCACCGCGCCGAGGCGGCCGATCGCCGATGCAATGCCGACCCCCGTTGCCCGCGCGGCAGTGGGATATGTGCTGGCAGCGAGCGTGTAGAGCGTATTGTGTAAGCCCGACATGCAAAACCCGAGCATGATCATGATCGGCAACACAGCGATGGTGGAGAACGCGCCCGTGCCGAGCAGACCGGCAAGCGATACCCCGAGCAGTGCTGCAACTGCGGCGAGCCCCATATGGGCGAATCGAAAACCCTTACGATCCAATGCCATGCCGCTGAACAACGCGCCGACCACACCGCCCGAATGGAAAGCGGTGATCCCCAAGCTGGTCATAGTCAGGTCAAAGCCCAAGGTGTGCAGTAAAGTGGGCAACCAGCTGAAGATGGTATATGAGGCCATTAAACAGGTGAAAAAACCGCTCCATAATAACAATGTGCGATTTCTTACTTCCGGGGCCAGCAACACGTGCAGCGGCGCAGCGGCGCTCTGAACCGGAGGCGCTTCATATTGGGCGCCCAAGGGTGAAGAAATCTTGCAGCGCTTGAGCAGCCGATCGACCGCGGCCCGTTTCCCGGAACGGAGAAGGAAGGCCGGGGATTCCGGCAGAAGCAATAAGAAGGCGCCTGCCAGCACCAGAGGAACCGCGCCGGCGACCAGCAGCATTGCTCGCCAGCCGAACACCTCGAGCAAGCTGGCGCCCAATGCGCCGGCAAGTATTCCGCCGATGGGAATGAACACCATTCCGATCGCGATGGCCCACCCGCGCCGGCGGCGCGGCGTAAATTCCGAGATCAAGGCCGCACCGTTGGGAATCGCCGCGCCGATACCCAAACCGTCGACGAAGCGAACCAGCATCAATTGCGCGGGCGAATATGTGAACGCCCCCGCAGCAGTCATCAGGCCGAACAGAAAGATCGCCCCGATCAAAGTCCATCGGCGGCCGAGCCGGTCGCCGACCAGCCCGCCAAGGACCGACCCGATAGCGACGCCCGCGAGGTTCGCCGCCGTTACTGGCGCGAAAGCGTCCCGTTCCACGCCCCAGTCCGTAATGAGGGCAGGCATCGCGATGCCGAGCGACTGGTTGGCAAGCCCATCCATCGCGAAAACGAGCGCGAGGTACGCAAGGATGCACTTCTGGAAGAAGCTCCAGGATGCATCATCGATGATCTGCCCGAGGCTGGACTCGAAAGCTTCGGCATGAACCGACATCGCGTTCAGTCCATCCGCGCCGGTGGCGGGATGTCTGCAGCGCTCTTCGTCAGAAACAGCGGCGGAGCGGCGTAGGCGCGCGGAACGAGGAAGTGTTGGTAGTAACGGAAATAGCACAATAGCAGCGCGCAATTGACTCCAAGCTCAAGCGGCCCCGTGAGCAGCTGGCGCGGCGCGCCGGTGATGAAAACATTGAGGTAAAAGATCGTGAAGCTGGTTGGCACCTCCAGAACGAGCATCAGCGGGACGAACCTGTTGGTTAGCAGGATGATGCCGATTATGCCCTCCAGCGCCTTGATGCCTGGGAACAGGCCTGTTGCGATCAGTGAATCGATGAACGGCCCCCCGATAGGATCCGGGATCGTGGGTTGCCCACCCGCGAACCAGTATCGTGAAGCCGACCAGATGAGATGAAGCCCGTAATAGATACGCAGCGCATCCGTAACGTGGTCGGCAGTAGTCCGGCGCGAATCCAGCCGGCGCAGGAGCAGAGCGCCGAGAACGCCGGCAATAAGTGGAATTCCGAAGAATATGAAAGTATCGAATTTGGCGAACGCCAAAATGCAGAGGGCGATGGCGACGGCTGCTACCGCCGGAATCTTGAAAGCGTTCGACAATCGCATCATGCTGTCCTCTTTGCGCTCGAGCGCAAGATGCTGCGCCTCGGCATCCTCAATCGAGATCGTGCGTTTTCCGGTGATGGCGCTCGACGGCAGGATGCAGCGGAACGCCGCCCGCGTTTGCCATCGTTCTCGGATCCAGCGAGTAAGGACGCACGAACCACTTGAGTTCGCCGCGGCCACAGCCGATCGTCTTGGCCGGCGCGTAGGCCACATCAGGCATGTCGGTCCGCGCCAAGCTGCTTTGCTCGGCTCCCGCGCAATCGCGGTCGTCGTCAGCCGCGCTCAGCGGAGTGGCGACAATGGAAAAGATCGCGGACATTCCTGCAATCAACGCGATAAAAGAACGCAAATCTTGCGCTCACTCCGCCACCTCCCATCCCGTTTTGGCAATCGCGTGAACCTCGGCCGCCTTGATTGCCTCACTGAATACCGTTTCAGGTTTGTCTATTCAAATAAAATATAAGATATTATCCAATTTAAAGGCGCACGAAGACGGATCGGAGCGAGAATGCCAAAAATGAACATCTCGCCTGGGCGCCTTCGCGCGCGGCTGGCACGCTCCCATGACCGGCGCTATCACGCCAGGCATCAATGGTGCCGGACATCCACAAGGGCCAAAAAAATATGAAGCGGCAATCCGAAAAGCGATCCAGCAACGGCGTGGCGATCAAGATCGCGGATGAGTTGCGCGGTCAGATAGCCGCTGGTGTGATCGCGCCGGGAATGCGGCTGGGCCAGATCGAATTCGCATCACGATTCAATTCCAGCCCGGTGCCGGTGCGCGAAGCGCTAAAGCTGCTGACGTCGGAAGGGATCGTCGAACACGATCCGAACCGCGGATTCTTCGTGGCACGACTATCGAGCGATGAAGCACGACAGTTGTTCCGTATGCGCCACTTGCTGGAAGACGAAATACTGCTGTCGATCGAATGGCCTTCAAAGGCCGAGCTCAACGAGCTGAAGAAGCGCGCGCTCGAACTTGAAAACCTGCTCGCCGCCAGAAAGAAGCGGGAATGGTGGGATAACCAGCTTGAATTCCATTTGAAAATTTTCAATCTCTCGCCCTATAAGATCATGATACGCGAAGTGATGCGGCTCTGGATGCTTACGAACCGGTTCCGCGCTTTTCTTCCCCTGCCGACGCCACCAAGCAAGCAGTTCGAGCTCGTCGATGCGCTCAAAGCCCACGACAGGGAAGAACTGATGACGCTTCGGCGCGACCGGCGTGACCGCTTCGAACGCGAAGTGCTCGATATGCTGGGGGAGCGCGATCTCTGACTTTCAACGCAAAGAGTGGCCGCTTAGTTGAGCCCCCGCGTCAGGCCGCAGTTTGCGGAAGGACGGGATCGCGGCAAGCAACAGCGCAGCGTATAGCAGCAGGACCAATCTGAAATCGAGCAAGTTCGGTACTCCGCCCCAATGTCCGTGCAGGGCTGCAAGACCATTGAGCAGGATGGCTGCCAGTGACACGCCGATCGCGCTGGTGAGTTGCTGGAAAACATTCCACAGAACGGTGGCCGATGTCGTCTGTTCTTCGGGAATTTCAGAGTAGAGCAGTGTCTGTACGCTGGTGAACAGAACAGAGCGCGAAGCGCCGAGAAATGCGAGGCAAACGAGGAAAACCCAATATGGCGTGGCCGGAGAAAAAGCTGCGCAGGCTGCCGTCCCTCCAACTGAAGCCAGACAGCTCGCGAGCAGATTCGCGCGATAGCCGAAGCGGCGAAGGATGCGGCGGATCGTTGGCTTAATCACGAGGTCCGCGCCATTGAGCATCGCCAGGGTAACGCCGGCGGCAAACGCGCTCATGCCGAGGGCGAGCTGGAACATCAATGGGAGCACGAATGGCAGCGCGCGGATCGCGATACGGATGAGCGCGCCACCGCCGAGAACGGCGATGCGGTAAACTTCCGATTGCAGCGGAGTTGGCGAAAGCAGCGGATGTGGGTGTGCGCGGGAGTGCCGCATGGCTGCCACAGCGGCTGCCGCTCCAATCGTAAGACACGCACCGGAAGCCCAGCCGCTTCCGGCGGGAGAACTGATCCTGTCCAATCCGACGAGCAGGCCCGTCATTGCGGTTCCCGCCAGGACGAACCCGACTGCGTCGAACGGCCGCAGGTTTTCCGGCGGCAACGAAGGCACAAACCGGAGGATCAACACGCAAGCGGCAATCCCCACAGGGATGTTGACGAAGAACGACCACGGCCATGATAGATAAGTTACGCAAAATCCTCCAATCGCAGGACCGAATGTGGGCGCCATGAGCACCGCCGTGCTGGTGAGAGTCAAAACATGCACCAGCCGTTCCTTGCCAGCCGTGCGTACCAGCAGCGAACTCCCGACCGGCATCAGCATTGCGGCGCAAATCCCCTGAAAGACTCGTGCGGCAACGAACTCGTCAAGCCGAGTGGTTAACCCGCACATCAAGGAAGCGAAGGTGAAGCCAAGTACTGCCGCCGCAAAAACCGGCTTGGCGCCGATCCGGTCGGCGAACCAAGCGCTAGCCGGCAAGCATACAGCCTGCGCAAGCAGATAGATCGTGATCCCGATCGAAAGATCGACCGGAGCCCTGCCGAAGCTTTGCGCCATCGCAGGCAAAGCGGTGTGGATCACCGTCGCGTCGAGTTGCGACATGAACATGGCTGCCGCAACTGCCACCGCCGTCATGCGCGACGAGGCAGGGGACTTGGAGGTCACACCGGCGCGGATCGCGGTTGACCGGCCTGTTCTTCTGCGATCAGCCGCGCGAGTATGCGGCGCGCGGAAACGGGGGCGGCATCGGTCGGCAGCAGGATCGGGCGGAGTTCAGTTATATCGCTCACCGCGCCCATGTTCTGTTGAACCATTTCGATCATCGGCTCGTCCTGCTCAGCAAACGCGAGTTCAAAAAAATCGAGCATCATGCGGTCGACCTCCGGATCGCCCTGTCGCCGATTGCGTCCATTCACGAAAAAATAATGAGAGCTGAATTCGGTTTCCGGCGTGATCACGTGCAGTTGCGGAATGTGGACGCCGCTTTCGCGTTCCTTGTCCATCTCCCAGGCTCCGACAGCGAAATCGAGCATAGCAGGCGGATACCAGGTCATGGTGCTATCGCTGCGTACGGGGACGGCGGGATCCATTCCGAACACATCGACATGGGCGGCCCCGGGAGCAAGTCCGCTTCGCATACGATGATTGATGAGCGAGCGTTCGCGCCGCTCTAGTCTCTGTTCAGTCGCTGCGAGAATCTGCTCGGGCGTGTAGCGCCCGCCGCTGAATTGAGGGTGTATGTAGGCTGCATGACTGAGGTCCAGCAAATTGTCGACGACCAGTTCATAGTGGCCGCGGACATGCAGGAGCCCGCGCACGATTGAATAATCCGGATCTTCAAGGAACGCGATCCGGGGCAGCAGATCGGGATTGGCTGCAGCGGGGTCGCCAGGCCAGAACCAGATGATGCCGTAGCGTTCCATGACCGGCCAAAAAGGAATGTTCGCCGCTTTCAGCCCGCCTCCATCCTTGCTGTGCGGATTGTGCACGCATTCTCCGGCCGCGTTGAAGCGGAGGCCGTGATAGGGACATTGAACAGTATCCCCCACGACCTTGCCGGCGGAAAGCGGTGCAAATCTATGGGGGCAACGGTTGAGGATCATCCCGGCTCGGCCAGAGGAATCACGAAACAGGACGGCCTTTTGACCGACAAGGGTTCGGGCGAGCGGAGTGTCCGTGACCTCGTGCGTGTAAGCGGCTGCGTACCACGCATTCTGCAGAATTTTCAGCACTGCGTTAACTTTCAATCGGTGGGCAAGGCCCCGGCAGAGCAACCCACACCCCATAGCCCGGAGAATTTTGCTATACAATTCTATATTTTCTATCTTATCACATAACCATCATGGCCATGCGAAGTGGCAAGCGCCACAGGGACGACATCTGCCTGTGTCAGCGTACGCTTGCGGGCGGGCGCCTAATCGAGAACCCTCACCAAGGGAGGCATTTCGTCGGACACAGCGTAGTTGATTTGACAGCATCCGCTCGCCAGCTAGATAGCGCCTTCCATGGAGGCACCAAAAACTTCGAGCGATAACTCCGAAGGCACCGGTGCTTCGAGCGACCATCGGCTCGATTCTGCGGTAGAACGGTTGGTCGAAGAATGGGCGAGCGTTCTGCCCTCGCTTGATCGCGATGTTCGCGCAATTGCCGCGCGCATCGCGCGGATCGATGATCGCTTGCGCGCCTGCACAGCGGGCGTACTCAAAGAGGCCGGCCTTGCAGATTCCGAATTCCGCCTGCTCGCCGGCCTGCTGCGCAGCGGCCCACCTTACCGGCGGTCGCCCTCGGACCTTGCGCCCCGCTTTGTTCCCGTGACCTCGGGCGGGCTGACCGGCATCGCCAACCGCCTGGAAAAACGTGGGTTGGTCGCACGAATGCTGCATCCAACCGACCAGCGCTCGGTGCTGATCGAATTGACGACGGCCGGAAAGACGCTCGCGCTCGCGACGATGGAGGAGTTTGCGGCGGTCGAGCAGACCTTGCTCGGCGGTGTCTCACAGACCGATCGCACGAAGATCAACGCCTTCCTCAAGAAGATGCTCCACGCGATCGAGGCAAAGCTCGGCTCCTGATCGTCAGGTGTGGACCGGAATGCTGTCCACCACGATTGAGCCGTCGCCCGCGCGCGCCAGCCGCACGTGGCGGACCCAGGCATCGTCGGCTTCGGGAAAATCGGTCCGGCCGTGACCGCTCCGGGTTTCTTCGCGCGCGAGCTTGGCGGTCGCGACCAGTTCGCCGGCCAGCGCAAGATTGCGCACATCCTCCACCGCGACGATGTCAGAAATATCTATGTCGGTATCGGCGATGCGGCGGATCTCGCGCAGCTTCGCAATCGCATCGGTCAGCGCCTCGTAGTTCGAGACCACACCGGCCTGGTTCCACATGATCGTGTGAACCTGTTTGAACAGTTCGGCCGGATTGGCCGTGCCCGCACCCGAGGCGAGCCGCGCGCGCTCGTGCCCGACGCTCGCCGGATCGATGGCTGCGAGTGCATGGTTCTTCGCATAGGCGGCCGCGCTGCGGCCGGCGATCCGGCCAAAGGTCTGGGTCTCGAGAAAGCCGCAGCCCTGCATGCGGTCGCCCCCATGGATACCGCCCGAGGCTTCGCCCGCCGCGTAGAGTCCCTCAACCCCGGTCGCGGCCTGGGTGTCGATCCGCGCGCCACCCATCAGGCGTTGGAACATCAGCGTGATCGGCACGACCTCGCCCGCCTGATAGTTTCCGACCGGCGCGCGCGAGCGGGCAATCTGGCCTTCCTCGACGTTCCACACCACCGGCCCGCGGCCTTCGAAATTCTCGGTGTAGACCGCTCTGGCCATCATGTAGCGCGGGGCGCATTCGAGGTTCTCCGGATCGTATTTTTCCATGATCCGTTCGCCCAGCGCATTCACATAGGCGGCGCCGAAGATCGGTCCGGCCGGCGGAGAATCGCGGAACTGAGTGAACTCCATGTCGATCAGCGGCACCCCGGCGTGGAAGGCAAGCGCGTAGGAATCCCCGGTAGTACGCGAATGATGCTCCTCCACCTCGGTGCAGAGGATCGTATAGAGGCGGTTAACCCCGCCCGAGGCGAGCACCACGGATTTGGCATTGATCGTGAACGCCTCCCCGTCCGGTCCGATCGCATAGGCGCCGGCCACGCGGTTGCCGTCGAGCAGCAGGCGCGTGACCATGGTGTTTTCCTGCAGCGTCACCCCGGCACCAAGCATCGCTTCGCGCATCGGCGCGATCGCATTAGCGTGAATACCGTTGCCGAGCCCCTTGGCCATGATCGTGCGGCGCACCGAATGGCCAGCGCGCTTGGAGATGAACCAGCTGCCGTCCGGATTGTCGATGAACGGAACCCCGCGCCTCTCCATGTCCTCGGCAAGCGAGCGGCCGTGCTCGGCGCATTGGGCGACGAGGTCGCGGTCGCAGATGCCGCCGCTGGCGCTTACCCAATCGTCGATGAACAGTTCGGAGCTGTCGGCGTCGTCAAGCAGCGGGACGCTGAAGCCGACGAGGGCGTGGGGGCTGGAGCCGCTTTCGCCAACTTCGCCTTTGTCGACCAGCAGGACCTTGGCCCCCGCCTCCGCCGCCTCGAGCGCCGCCCGGGTCGCCGCCGAGCCGCCGCCGATCACCAGCACGTCGGTCGTCAGATTGTCGGCCATCACGATCTCCCAATTCCTTGCCCCAGATTGTATTTTTGGCCATGAAACGAGTCAATCTATCTTAGTGCTAAGATATATGATAGGACGGCAGGCATGACCTCACCCCCCTCGGACGGCAGCTTCATCGTCGAGCTCGCGCGCTCGGGCCTGACCTTGGTCGTCCCGCCCGGTCGCACGATCCTGCAAGTGGTGCGGGAGGCCGGCATCAAGGCTCCATCCAATTGCGAGAGCGGGACATGCGGCGCCTGCGAGACGAAGGTGCTTGAAGGCATTCCCGACCATTTCGACGCAGTGCTGAGCCCGAAGGACAAGCGCGAGGGCAAGTCGATGATGATCTGCTGCTCGGGCGCGCTCAGCGAACGGCTGGTGCTCGACCTCTAGCCTTCCCTCAGGCCGGCCTGCACCAGCAGCGGCGCGACGTCGCGCATCCAGGTCCCAAGCCCCTCTTCGTAATTGACGAAGGTCAGCACGATCCCGTCCGCCCCGGCCTCAGAAAATTCCTTGAGCCGGTCGACGATCCGCTCGGGCGTGCCGACGAGATGGACCCCGCCGAATCCACCGAGCACCTTCTGCCGCGCGAGGCGCGCCTCCGGGCTGTCGCCGCGGGGGACGAGGTTCGGCGGCATCGAATCGAGCACCGCACGATCGCCCTTCTCCTCCAGCACATAGTCACGGAACGCGTCTGCCTCGGCCTGGGTCGGGCGGCAGATCACCCAGCACGACAGCCATATCTCGAACTCGCGCCCGAATTCCTCGCGCCCCAACTTGCGCAGGTCGGCGAAGCGGCGGCGGATGTCCTCCATCGGCTCGCCCTCGGTTACGCTCTGGAACGCAATATCAGCATATTTGGCGGCGAAGCGCGCGCCGGTGTCGGACTGACCCGCCTGCATGATCGGCGGATGCGGCCTGGTCAGCGGCTTTGGCTGCGACTGGCCCTTCACGATCTTGAAGAACTCGCCCTCGAAGTCGAACTCTTCTTCGCGGGCCCACAGCATCTTCACGATCTCGATCCATTCGCCGGCATAGCGATAGCGCGCGTCGTGGCTCATCATCGGCGAGCCGAACATCGCGAATTCGGGCGCGAACCAGCCACATACGAGGTTGAGCCCGAAGCGGCCGCCCGAGATATGATCGGCGGTAGTGACCTGCTTCGCCGCCACGATCGGGTGAATCACCGGCACGTGCACCGTGGCGAAGATCGTCGCCTTTTCGGTAAGCGCGCCCAGCCCTGCGGCCCAGCTCAGCCCTTCATAATTGGTCCCGCAGTAGTTGGTCACTCCGCCAAGTCCGCGCCAGCGCGCCAGCGGAACGTTGAGTTCGAACCCTGCCCGCTCCGACAGCTTGGCGACCTTGACGACCGTTGGCCAGCTCAGCGTGTGGCGTTCCTCGGCAGTGGTCGCGGTGAAGCCGCCGTCGAGGTTCGAGCCGAAGATGCCGAGCTTGAGCTTGTTCATGCGAGGAACTCCACCAGCCGCTGCCAATGAAGTGCGCTGCTCTCCGGATGATAGGAAGCATCGGCGATCGCGAAGCCGTGATAGGTGCCGGGATAGACCTCGATCGCATACTCACGGCCGGCCGCATCGAGCGCCGCCCCGAGCGCCACCTGGTGCTCGGGCGTCATAAAGGCATCCGTCTCGGCACAGCCGAAATAATAGCGCGCATTGCTGTCGCTAACCTGCCTGTGCGGGCTGTCCGGGCGCGGAGTGACCAGATGGCCGCCGTGGAAAGAGGCGACCGCCCCGATCTTGTCGGGATACGCGGCGGCGGTCCACACCGCCATCGGGCCGCTCATGCAATAGCCGACCACCGCAAGCGGATCCGCAGCCACTTCGGGCCGTCGCGCCAGCGCATCGATCCAGGCGCCCGAGTCGCGTATGATCGTGTCGCGCGACAGCGTGCCGGCCATGCTCAGCAGCCGGCCGAACTCGCCCGAATTCTTGACCGAAAGCGGCGGATCGATCGGCGGGCCGAGGCGGTGGAACAGATTCGGGAGCAGCACCGCATAGCCTGCATCGGCGAGCCGTTGGGCCATCGCCTTGAACAGCGGGCGCACGCCCATGATGTCGGTGTAGAGCAGCACCCCGCGCCACGGTCCGGAGCCCTCGCGCGGGGTGAACAGCCAGGCCTGCGAGGCGCCGTCGGGCGTCTCGATCGACAGTTCGGCTCCCTCGTCCTCGGGAATCGGAGCGACCTGACCCGCGAACTGGGGCGCCTCGCCGAACGACATGCCGATCCCGAGCGTCTGTCCACCGTCGACCGGAATATTCGCCCCCGTGATGTAGCCGGATTCGTCGGAGGCGAGGAACACCGCGAGCGGCGCGACGTCCTCCGCCCGCCCCACCCGGCCGAGCGGCGAGGTGCGGACCTGCTTGTGGAGGTTGTCGTTCGGATCCTTCATCAACTGTTCGAACATCTCGGTAGCGATCAGTCCGGGGCTGATGCAGTTCGCGCGGATGCCCAGAGGGCCGCCTTCAAGCGCGAGATGCCGGGTCAACCCAATCACCCCGGCCTTGCCGGTGCCGTGCGCGGCCATCGGCATGTCGCTGCCGCGCTCACCGATGATCGAGCCGGTATTGATGATCGATCCGCCGCCGCGCGCGACCAGGTGCGGCCAGGCGGCGCGGGTGACGAAGAAGATCACGTCGAGTTCGTGCCGCAGCGTGAAGTGCCAGGCGTCGGTCGACATGCCCATCAGCGGGCCGATCCGGCCAAGCGCGGCATTGTTATAGAGGATATCCACCCCGCCGTAGACCGCGGCCGCCTGGTTGACCCAGTCGGTCGCCTGCTGCTCGTCGGACAGATCGACCGGCGCCATGGAAGTCATCTCGCCGCCCTCCGCGCGGACCAGCGTCACGGTCTTCTCAGCGGCCTCCGCCTTGATGTCGCAGCCGACCACTTTCGCACCCTCGCGCGTAAAGGCCAGCGCGGCGGCGCGACCCTGCCCGCCGGCGGTGCCCGTGATCAATGCGACCTTGCCTGAAAGCCTGCCCATCATCGTCCTCGTCCATCGTCTTGTTCTGCGGTTTATCTTACTGCAATTCTTCTGCCGGCAGCAATGTGCTGAACCCTTCATCGGCGAGAAGATCCGCCGATATAGTCACGCACGATGATATGGCGTGGGTTCCTTATTATATTCTCACTCATCAGGAATAACCGATAATGCCCTGTGCGAATAGCCAATAAGATTTAAGCTATACTTTCCATCTGGACGACTTTTCGCTAATATTCCCAAAAAGGGCGCTGGGAGAGGGAGGGTTCAGTGCGGCAGGATTCCAGGCGCGGCACCGGCATGGATCGCCGCACGATACTGGGCGGAGCGGCGGCACTGGCTGGCGCGAGCCTTGCCCCCCACCGGGCATATGCCTGGGTCCCGAGCGAAGCCGCGACCGGGGCCGGCCGGGTGCAGGGTTCTTTCTCTGCCGGGGTCCATGTCTTCAAGGGCATTCCCTATGGCTCCCCGACCAACGAAACCCGCTTCGCCCCACCCCTTCCTGTCCGGCCCTGGAGCGGCCTGCGCCGGGCGGCGCAATGGCCGGCCGAATGCCCGCAGCACAATCCTCCGCCCACCGGCGAGGCGGGCGAGCTGTTCCATATCAACAATGAATGGCCCGGCATCCAGAGCGAGGACTGCCTCGCGCTCAATGTCTGGACTCCCGCGCTGCGCGATGGGGGCAAGCGCCCGGTCATGGTCTGGCTCCACGGCGGCGGCTTCACGGTCGGCTCCGGATCGTCCGGCCTCTATGATGGCACGCGCCTGTGCAACAAGGGCGACGTTGTGGTGGTCACGCTCAACCACCGGCTCAACCTGTTCGGCTATCTCTATCTCGCCGGATTGGGCACGGGCGACGAATTCGCCGATTCCGGCAATGCCGGCATGCTCGACATTGTGGCGGCGCTGCGCTGGGTGCGAGCCAATATCGCCGAATTCGGCGGCGATCCCGGCAATGTAACGATCTTCGGCCAGTCGGGCGGCGGGGCGAAAGTCTCTACCCTGCTCGCCATGCCCACGGCGAAGGGTCTGTTTCAAAGGGCGATCATCCAGTCGGGACCCGGCGTGCGCGCGATCGATCCGCAGGATGCCCGGACAGTCACTGCCGAAGTGCTCCGCCGGCTCGGCCTCGCACCGGCACAGGCCGGTCGGCTCAAGACGATACCGGTCGAGGATCTGGTCCGCGCCCTTGCGGGCGGCGGCAAGGATGCCATGGGACAGCTCCGCCTTGGCCCGGTGGTGGACGGGCGCTCGTTGGCACAACACCCGTTCGATCCCACGGCCCCTGCTCTCTCGGCGGACATTCCGGTCCTGATCGGTTCGACCGCCGACGAGGCGACGGCGATATTCGGCCCCGGCGACCCGTCGATCTTTACCCTGCAAGAAAGCGACCTGCTCGCGCGGCTTGCGCCATTCCTGGGGCCGGTGGCGGGGGAAGCAATTGCCGCCTATCGCGCGCAGCAGCCTGGTGCGACGTCCAGCCAGCTCTTTATCGCAATCATGTCCGACCATCTGATGCGGCGTGGCTCGATCGAAATCGCCGAACGCCGCCACGCGCGCGGCGGCGCACCGACCTTCATGTACTGGTTCAGGAAGCCCTCCCCCCGCTTCGGCGGCAAATATGGCGCCACGCACAGCATCGATATTCCTTACGTGTTCGACAATGTGGACCTTGAGAAATCCCTGCTGGGCGACGATCCCAGCCGCTATCCCCTGGCTGAAGCGTGCAGTGCGGCCTGGATCGCCTTCGCCCGCAGCGGCGATCCAAACACGCAGGAGCTTCCCGAATGGCGTCCCTATTCTCCGGCGGACCGGGCAACCATGATCCTCGGCGACCGCTGCGAGCTTTCCGTCGATCCGGCCCCCGCGGTCCGCACCGTGCTGTCCAAAGCCAGGCCTTGGATATTTTAGGGGGCAGCGGCCCGCAACTTCGGGAAGGATCGGGCCCGTCCCATTCGGACGCGATGGCGCGCTAGTCCAGATCCCGCTTCCATACGCTGGGCATTTTGTAAGGCACGTCCACATGGATGACCTCGATGCGATCGATCTTGCCTGCGGTTATGTGGAATAGTTCCAGCATGGTCAGGCTGCCCGGCTTGGATATCCAGGATTCGATCGGCGTCCCGTCGGCCAGCTTCGCCATAGCCAGTTCGCCGCCATGATCGATGGTCGCGCGGGCCAGGACCAGGCCGCGTTCCTCGTCCACCACCATGTAATCCCGGTCGCGCACGGCGCTGTCGAAGATGAAGGTGCCGGTCTTGAACTGGTCGCCGCAGGACAGCTTGCCTTCTGGCCGGTCGAATGCCGGATTGCCGGCGGATTCGTAGCCGTTTTCCTGGCGCTTGCAGTCATCGGTAAAGTGCGTGAACAGCTTGCCGTCGTTGAGTTGCAGCGTGCTGAAATAACCATTGGCGAGGTCGATCATCCGGCGGCGCGGCGTACGCTGCTCCACCGGCAGGATACGGCTCATCTGTATATAGTGGCGATAGGCCGCCGGTTTACCGCCGGCGGGGGATGGTGGTGTGTCGGGATCGGGCTGATTCACCAGCGTTTCCACCTCGGAAATCTTTCCGTCCTCAACCTTCAGCCGCAGGCCGAGAAAGGCCGGCTGGCCGCGCTGCTCGATCACGCCGAAATAGCCAGCCTGGCCGGTTTGCGGATCGGCAAAGATCAGGCGGGAGGATGTCTGCTCGCCATCGGCAACGTGCCAGCTTCCATCCCCCACGCGCAGCATCACGTTGTTCTCGCTGAAGCGCACACGCCGCGACCAAGGCAGGCGAGTGGCATCGCGCACAACCAGCGCATCCATATAACGGGTGACGAAACCTTCGAGGCAAGCGCGATCACATTCGGGCTGCGCTGGATAGCCCTGGGGGGCCTCGGCGGAAGCGGCTGCCGGAAGCGCGATACAGGCCAGCGCGAGGCTAAGTCTCGCCCAGCCCGCACGAAGCGGCGACTTGTTTCTTGCAGACATGACGCTCTCCCTGTTTCGGGGGTGCCGTGAGGCGGTTGTGCTCAGCGCAGGTTCTTGCGCTCGATCGTCCAGCGGGGATCGGTGCAAAGGCGGCAATCCTTGCCCAGGAACCAGCGGCTCGCTTTACGGTCCCCCTTGAGCTGCCAATCGAGCCAGGCAGTCGAGACCGTACCCCAGGCCCCGCCATTGGCGAGCCAGAACGTCCCCGAATGGGCGACGTCCTTGCGATAGGCGAGCAGCGCCGGCGCTTTGTCGATGCGGCTGAAATCGTCCTTCGCATTGGGCAATGCCACGTCATGTTCGCCATTGATATAAGCGATCGAGCCATGGATTTCCCCGAGTGACTTCTTCGTCACCTTGGGCGCGCCGGGCAGGCCGCCCGGGCCCATGGTCCACACGCCACTGTCGAGCATCAGGGTGGTGGTGATCCGGGGATCGGCAGCCGCGATCGTCAGAGCCTGCAATGCGCCGCAGGAATGGCCCGAGACTGCAATTTTGCTGGTATCGATCTTCCCGTTCAGCGCGCTGCCGGCAGCACTGTCCTGCGCGATCGCCCAATCGATCGCCTGGGTCATTTCCTCCGGGTAAGAAGGGGCGGGCGCGTTCACGTCGAACGGCGTGTCGGGCAGCACCGGCTCCTTAGGCCAGCCCTTCGCCAGCCCTTCGGCCGAAGCCGGGCCAATATTGCCCAGTGCGATCACCAGATAGCCATGCGATGCGATGTCACTGAGGAAGTAGCGATAGCGGTTGCCGACATCCTCACACCCGCCATTGCCCCACACGAAGACCGGCAGCTTCGCACCGTCAAGCGCGGACAGGTCGGCGGGCAGGTAGACCGTATGGTGCGGCAGGCCCGGCACGCTCTTCATCGCGACCTTGTAAGGGCCCCTCCCCGCTGCCGGATCGGACGCGGCGTTGGCGGAGGATAGAGCCAACGGAGCGAGCGCCAGCGCGGCGATCGTTTTCCTGAACATAGTTTCTCTCCCGGGCGTGTGTTCTGCGGCACCTCTGGAATCCGCGGCAAAGGGAAATGACGCGGGGGGGATGATCCCACGCGCCCTTCCCTTCCGCTGAGGTCAGAAGGAACGCTTTACCGTCAGCGACCATTCGCGAGGTCGCCCCGGCGTGCCGGTGGTGATCCGCAGATTGTCGCTATGGCCGACACCGGTGAAATAGATCTGGTCGGTGATATTGGTCACCATCAGCGAGACCTGCCAATCGTCCGTCGGCGAACGCCAGGTGAGATTGGCGTTGAGCAGCGAATAGCCCGGTATGTGAGACAGCGCGTTGTTGATCGTGTTGGTTTCCTGGTTGGACTGGTAGCTGTAATCGACGCGCGGGGTCAGAGAACCGGCGTCGCCCAGCCCGATATCGTACTGCGCGCCCAGGCTTAGCTTGTATTTCGGGGCGTAAGGCAGGGTCATACCGTAGCGGATGCCCGCGCCCAGGCCCCCGCTCGGCGCGGTGCAATCGGCCGAGAGCGCAGGCGAACAGCCGGACAGATCGTCATACTTGAAGTCGAGATAGCTGCCCGAAGCGTTCAAGCGCAGGCCGCGCACCGGCTCCGCCTGCAATTCCGCCTCGACCCCCTTAAGCGTCGCCTTGCCGGCATTGACGAAATAGGAGCATACCAGCTCGTCCGTATTGAAATAGCAGCCCTCGTTCGGCGCCGATGCCGTCTTGGAATAGACGCTCGCGATGAAGTTCTTGTACTTGTTCACGAAAGCCGAGAGGTTGAGCTGCACGCGCCGGTCGAACAGGCTGCTCTTCACGCCGATTTCATAGGCCGTCAGCGTCTCCGGATCGAACGGCCGCGCCTGGTCGGGATAATAGGGCCGCGGGTTGACGCCGCCGCCCTTGAAGCCGGTGGCGATGCTGGCATAGGCCATGACGTCCGGCGTCAGCTTATATTGCAGCACACCGCGATAATCGACGTGATTGCCGGAATATTCCGCCTTGGTGCCGTTGAGGCCGCAGAAGGCGACATGGACATTGCCGTAATTCACCCCATCGACCACGCAGGGGAAATAAGGTGGAGCCGAAGCGCCGGGGCGGCCGCCGCGGCCGAAGTCGAACGTCTTGTCCTCTTCCGAATAGCGGACACCGGCATTCAGCTCGAGCCGATCGGTCAGCCGCCAGGAGGCGTTGGCGAAGGTCGCCCAGTTGCTGGCCGGGATCACATCGTTCTCGTAGAAAATGATCGAGCCTTGGTCGACCAGGCCCTTATAGGTGCTCTTGCGGTCAAGATAGAACCCCCCCACGACGAGATCGACCTTGTCCTGAAAGAGGCTCGCGGCGAGACGGACTTCCTGGCTGAACTGCCAGTTGGATGTATCGTAGGTGACCACCGAATTGCTCAATGGAGTGGCGTCGACGTCGCGCACCCAGTCGGCATCGTACTGACGGTAGGCCGTGATCGAGGTGAGATTCACATTGTCGGAGATCTCGTAGCGGATATTGGCTGAGACTCCCCAACCGTAGAGCTTGCTGATCGGGGTGACGGTGTAGGGTTTGGATCCGTCGATCGGCTTTTCGTCCCCATAATTTGAATAGACGACATAGGGACTGTTGGCGAAGGTATCGCCGTTCACTCCATAGGGCGAATAGGAAACGAAGGGTGAAGTGCCGCTGGCGGGATTCCACAGATTGAGCCCGTTGACCGCCGCAGTCGACCACATCGGGTAGGTCTGCACCAGGCTACCCGTGCCAGCGGTATAACCGGGGGCGGTGGTGGAGGTGGTGCCGACGAAGATCGGGATGTTCGGCGTCGCTTCCGACTTGTCGCGGGTGAGGTCGGCGCTGACGTTGATCTCCAGCCGGTCGCTTGGCGTCCAGCGGAGCGAACCGCGCAACGCGACATAGCTCTTCCCGCCTTCGGTGCCCAGCTTGCAATTGTTGCCGCCAGTCACCTGGGAGGGAATGTCGTAGGTCGCCGCCTGCTGGGGATGGGTGCAGGCATAATCGTAGCGGGTGACGTAGCCGTCCTGCTTGCGAGAAACGCCGGCGATGCGGGCGAAAAGATGGTCGGGCACAACGGTGAAATCCGCCCCCGCACGCAAATCGGTGCGATTGAAGCTGCCGATCGTCCCTTCGACATAGCCGCCATTCTCACCATCGGCTTTCTTGGTGTAGAGCTTGATCGCGCCACCGATGGAGTTCATCCCCGCCAGCGTGCCCTGAGGCCCGCGCAGGACTTCGACCCGATCGAGATCGAGCAGGTCGAGCACCGATCCGGTCAGCGTCGCATAATAGACGTCGTCGACATACATTCCCACGCCCGGTTCGAAGGCGTAGTTAAAGTCGCTCTGTCCAATACCGCGAATGAAGGCCTGGAGCGAGGGGCCGTTACCCGCATCGGTGTTCAGGCTGACGTTGGGCGCCTGGCGCGCGATCTCGGTGATGTTGGTCTGCCCGCGCGCCTCCAGGTCCGCGCCGCTGACCGCAGTGATCGCGATCGGCGTATCCTGTACATTTTGTGCGCGAAACTGCGCGGTGACGACGATTTCGGCGATCCCGTTATCGCCGCTGGCGGCGGCCGCATCGACGGTCTGAGTCTGCGCGACGGCCGTGCCGGCGTGAAGTGCCAACGAACCGCACAGCAGCGCGCCGAGGACGAGCCGCGAAGCGCTCCCGCGAATCTGACGGCTGCTGAAGCCGCTCTTTCCCGAATGGAGGCAAGCCATCTTCTATCTCCCTACCTGTTTGTTTGATTTGTGTTTTTATGAGTCTGCCGCGCGTCCCTTCAGCCCAGCGGTCTGCCGCTGGCGGTCTGCGCAGGCATGGCCTGGGTGACGTCCCAATGTTCGACGATCAGGCCGTTCTCGAGCCGGAAGATGTTCATCACGGCGCTTCCCGGATCGTCTGGACCCATGCGGCCGATGATCTGGACGGTGGCGAAATCGCCATCGACCAGCACCCGGCGCACCTGAATTTCGGTCTCCTTCCGGGAGAAGACCGGCTCGAGCCATTTGAGCGCTTCCTCGCGCCCGTCCGCTATCCCCGGATTATGCTGGATATAATCGGGGTGGACGTATTTCTCGAAAGCGGCGCGGGGATCGCGCTTGTCGTAAAGCAGGGTGACGAAATCGCGCATGACCGCGCGGTTGCGCTCCGTCTTCGCGCGGTAATCCTCGCTCGCTACCTCCTGCGCCGGGGCGATCGCGTCGGCGGCGATCGGCTGCACCACCGGGAACAGCGATCCCAGGGCGGCGCCCAGCAAAACCATCTCGATCATTTCATCCTCCTCCTGACCCATGCGGAGCAGACACGCCGGGGCCGCAGGCGAAATTCGCTGCATCATCGCCGTCCCCCCCGCGGTACGCGGCGGCTTGCGGCCAAGGACAGAGCGGGCGCGTGCGATCCACTGCCCCATCGGCGCCGAGCCGCCGGGCGACGATCGGCCCAGGCCTGTCGCCCCGTTCGACCCAGGCAATCAGCGCGGCCAACATGTCCGTATGTGGATCGCCAGTGATGGCGCGGTCCCCTGCCCCCCCGAAATGGTCGGTGGCGTTTCCGCCGCTGCAATGATGCATGCCTGGAACCAGATAGAGGCGCGCGAATTCCGCCCTTTCCCGTGCGGGCTTTAGCCGGTCGAAGAAGGCGATCGTGGCTTCCGGCTGGACCGAGGCATCGGCCCAGCCGTGATAGAGCATCAGCTTGCCCCCACGCGCCGCGAAACGCGACAGATCGGTGTCGCTGGCATCCATCTGTGCGAAAGCAGCCCGCGCCGCGGGCAGGTCGGATGCGATGTCGAAGGAAAGCGGATTCCAGTCCGGATCGCGATGGATGACCTGCCCGAACATCTGCCGGGGCAGCGGCGGCATCTCGCCCGGCCGTGCGGTGATCCCGGGCAACAGACCGTAATCATATTCGTGTCCGGCATCGTCGGTCAGCGGCGCGATGATCGCTGCGGCTGCCTTGACCTTGGCGGGCGAAAGACAGCCTTCCTTCTGCCCCGGCGCGCATTGGAGGGTGCGAACCGCGAAACTGCACCGGCGCGGATCGGCGATTACACCGTCCGCCAGCCCGTCCCGCGCATCACAGGCCTTGCGCGCACCTTCGGCGATCAGCGCCCAGTCGGCGGCGGTAAGGTTCCCGCCGGGATTTTCCGCCTGGGCGCGATAGACCTGAATGAGACGCGCCGCCAACAGCGGCACGTCCTGCCCTGGCGCGCCGAGCAGGACGCCGTCATAATCCGCAGGGTAGAGCTGCATTTCGCGCAGGCCCTGTCGCCCGCCGCCCGAGCAGCCAATGAAATAGGAACGCGAAACCGTCGCGCCGTAAAATGCCTTCGCGAGCGCCTTGGCCGTGCCGGTGAGCAGGTGATAGGCGCGATAGGAATAATTGTCCGTCTTGCGCGGGTTGTTGATCCAGCTTTCCCCACGCTTGTGGCCGGTATCGCTGGATGCGGTGACGAAACCCTGCTCCACCCCACGCGCCATGTCGGTATAATTGAAATAGCCCGCTTCGCCGCCCACCCCGGCCCCCAGCATGCGCCGGTTCCAGTCGGCCTGCGTGGGCAGCCAGATTTCGAAGCCGATATCCCCTTCGATACGGCCGACCACGCGGCAGAAGGGACGGCGAACCGATGCGCCGCCCCGGGATTCCGGCCCGGCGGGACTGCGCCAGGAAGGCGCCGGCTCGACTGCCTCGGCAAGATCGATCGAAACCCCCGTCGGGGCATGGGCGGCAATGGCCGGGCAGGTCGCGGCAAGCGAGCCGGCCGGCGCCGCCTCCACGTTCCGGCCCGGCGGGACGTCGCGGGCATGGCCCGGAACACCGGCGGCGGCCATCGCCACACAGGCGAGGATGCGCCGCCGGAGGATCACAGCACCGCCCAATAGGTGAAGACGGAACGGCTTTCCCTACGGTCCGCCTTGCCGATGAAGACGGTGCGCGACAGCCAGCCATGCGGTCCTTCTGGCGCATCGAAGCTCGGCGTGAGACGCATATAATATTCGGACGGGTCGACCGGCTCGTAATTTTGCAGGCGGTCCAGAACTGCCTTATCGCCGTGGCGGATACCGCGATTGCGCAGTTCCACGATCGTGCCGTCATCGGCTTCGATCAGGTAACGCGCATCGAATTGGGCGGTATGGTCCGCCTTGATCGTCGGCCAGTCGCCGCCCGAATGGGGAACGATCCGGCCATTGAGCCGTGGCCCCTTGACCGTACCGCCCAGAACGCCGACGAAACCACGTTCCAGGCCCCACATTGTCGGCCCATAACGGAATCGTTTGCTCAGCTCTATTTCGATCTGGAAGACAAATTCCAGCTTGGGGGGTTCCATAGTTTCTCCTTGCAGAATGGAAGTCCTTAATTTCGGATCCACGGCCCCGGAGGCCTGGGTTCGTAGGCGCCGAGTTGTTCGGAGCCGAAGCGGGCCATGAAGCTGCGCTCCGCGCGGAAGGGGTCGGACTCGAGGCGCACATGCTCGCCGAACAGCATCGTCGCGCGCAGCGACGGTTCGTAAGGCAGCCATTGCGGCATCCCCGGATGGTCCGGCACACCGTTCCGCGCGAAGGAGGCCCAGGCGCCCGACATGGTGGAGCGCAGCATCTCGGCCTTCGGCGTGATCGCGCCGAGGAACGGCCAGGCCGCGAGATTGCCGAAGACGAAAGGCAGTTCGGTGCCGTGGGGCGTGACATGATCGAACGCGCCGACTGTGGATTGCCAGTCGATCGTGTAAAGAAAGGCGGGGGCGCGGCCGAGCGCCGCCTTGCGTTCGGCCTGCAAGGTCGCATCAAGGAAATAGCTGCGGTCCGTAGTCAGCCGGGCGAACAGCTTGCCGTTGGAAAAATCGGGGAACATACCGCGCCAGGTGGCGATCGCGCCGGCTGCCTCGCCTTCGGGGAAGAAGCGGGCCGACTGGGCAAGCAATTCGGCGGCGCTCATCGCGGCATAGGCTGGCTCGTTGCCCAGGAACAGGGCGGTTTCATCCCGCGCGGTGCCGATCATCATCGGAACCTGGGCGGAAATCAGCGGCGCATCGGGGTGGAAGGGATGGCGCGGCAAGCTGGAGCCGTCCACCATCGGGCGGAACTGGCCCGTCTCGTTGCGTACTTCGATCCCGGCGGCTGTGAGCCGCGCGGTGGGGACGGTGGCGAGCCTGTCCAGTTCGCCCGGCCCGATGCCCAGGCGGTGCAACAGGCGCTCGGCCCGGTCGGTCGCCACGTCGCGCTCATCCATCCGCAACGCAGGGCCGCTTTCCACCACGCAGCGCTGGAACAGGCCAGCCGCGGCCGGCATGGCCATCATCGTGCTCGTCTTGCGTCCACCGCCGGACTGGCCGAAGATCAGCACCCGGTCGGGATCGCCCCCGAAGGCCGCGGCATTGTCGCGCACCCATTGCAAGGCCAGCGCGATGTCCAGAACGCCGGCATTGGCCGAATGAGCATAGGCCTCGCCTCCGATCCCGCTGAGATCGAGATAGCCGAACACGTTGAGGCGGTGATTGATCGAGACGAGGACCACGTCCTGCATCCGCGCGAGCCAGGCGCCGTTGGAAACCGGATCGTCCCCACCGCCAACTTCCCAGCCACCGCCATGGAGCCAGACCATGACCGGCTTTTCGCCTTCGAGCGAAGCGGTCCAGACATTGGCGACCAGACAATCCTCGGAAAAGCGCGACGAACCTGGTCCGCCCGGTCCGCCGCGTTGCGGGCAGCGCGCGCCGAAGGCGGTCGCCTCGCGAATACCGTCCCAGCCCTGTTTCGGACGGGGCGGCAGGAAGCGCGCGGCGCCTCCCGTCGGTTCGCCATAAGGAATACCGCGAAAGACGAACACGCCGCCTTCCATCGCGCCGGCCAGCCGCCCGGCCCGCGTGGCGACAACCGGGCGCGCCGTGGGTCGGGCGCCGGCGGCCTGCGCGAGTGCGGGAACGGCTGCGATCGCGCCCAGTCCGCCCGCCAGGACGGAGCGCCGGGAGAAGCTGGCAGCGCTCATGCCCCGGCACTCTTGATGGCGGGGCGGCCGTCCACCCACTCGGCCTCGTCGATCACCATCGGGCGGCCATTGGTTTCATAGCGCAGCAGAAGCAGGGCGATGCCGCCCATCACCGCAAAGGCGGCGAGAAACAGAAAGCCCGGCACGATCGCTGCCTCGGTCGCCGCTGGGGACAGGACGTTGCCGCTGCCCGCGATCAGGGCGAGCGCCACCGGGCCAAGCAACTTGGCAAGGCCACTGGTCGTCTGGGTCAGCCCACCGCCCAGTGCGGCGAGGCGCACCGGATAGAGCTCGGTCCCGAACGGCGTCGTATTGGCATAGCCGCCATCATAGAACAGCGCGCCGATAATCAGGCAGATCAGGAAGACTGGAATGCCGGCGATGAAGTAGGGGTGCAGCAGCGCGGCCCCGGCAATCGAGGCGGCCGCGCCCCAGCAGCATATCAACGCCGAGCGCCAGCGGCCGATGAAATGCGGAGCCAGCGTCCACAGCGCGCGACCGACCAGGCCGCTGGCGCTGACATAGACGAAATATTGGGCCGCCTCGGCAGGCGAGGCACGCAGCAGCATTGAAACCACGGTCGGCCCCCACAGGGCCACGCCGAAGCCCGACATGCCGAGACCGGCGGTCATGAAGATGATCATCCAGAAGCGGCCAGGATAGCGATACAGGTCACGCAGGCGCGGTGGCTCGCGGCGGGCGGGCTCGGGAATCAGCGGTATCCGGTCATAGGGAATGTCCACATATTGGGAGACGACCTTGCGTGCCTCCTCGCCGCGGCCCTGAGCGATCAGCCAGCGCACCGATTCCGGAACGAAGAACCACAGCGCGATCACCATCCCGATCGGCGCGAAGCCCAGCAGGGCAAGACCGCGCCAGCCCAGCGTACCGGACAGGGTGGCCACCAGCAGCGAGGCCGCCAGCACGCCCAGCGGCGCCACCAGGCCGGTGCTGCTGGCCAGGATGGTGCGGATGCGAGTGGGCGCAATCTCGATCAACAACGTGATCTGCGTGCCGCCATAGCCCACGCCCACGAGAAAACGCAGGCAGGCGAACAGCATCCAGCTGCCTTCGGGAACGAAGGCGGTGCAGCCTGCCGCCAGCGAATAGACCATCATTCCGGCAATCAGCGCCGGCTTCCGGCCCCAGTTATCCGCCACCCAGGCGAAAGGCATCGCGCCCAGCAGCTGCCCCACGCCCGCGGCAAGCAGGATCACCGAAGTCTCGCCAAAGGTCAGGCCCCAGGCCGGGCCGATCATCGAGACGAGGAAACCGACGATGAAGAAATCGAAGAACTCGAACACGCCCTGCAGCATCAGGAGGCCGACGAGAATCCAGAAGCGGGGGCGCAACTTTGCACGATCGAACAGGTCCAGCGCATGGGCCGGCCGATCGGGCTCTCGCAAGGGATCCGACAGCCGCACGCTTACCGCCCGCCCCGTCGTGGACAGCATATCGGGCAGGGCGCGAGCGCCGGGAATCCCGCGTGCTTCAAAAGACATCCTCCCATGCTCCGCCCCCCGTCTTCGCGTGGGTTCTCGAATCGCCTCACCTTTCCACTGAGGTGCATTTAAACTTGCACATAATCTCATCTAGTGCAACATGGTTTCCGTTAGATGAGAAATCTGATTTCCATGTCGCCTACGGGAGAGTTCCGATAAGCATGGCGGCCATGAGAGAGTTTCGAAGATGGTGAAGGCGAACGAACTGACCGGAACGATTGAGCGCACGCTGCGCGCGCTCCAATGCGTTGCCGAACGCGGTGAGTTCGCACTCAAGGATTTCGCCGAGGAAGTCGGGATACCCACCAGCACCGCCTATCGGCTGCTGCAGTCGCTGGGCGCCGCCAATTTCGTCGAGAAGGCCACCCACGGCAACTATCGTGTAGGACGCGAACTCGTCCGGCTGGCATCGCTGATCATCGACGAATTCGACTATGCAGCTCTGGCACATCCATTTTTGCTCGATCTCGCCGATCGCTTCCAGGAGACCTGCGCCTTCGCTCTCTACCTGCCGAAGGAACATGCCTTCACGATCATCGACACGATCAATGCGGCGCATCCGCTGCAATATATCGTCGAGAAATATACGCCTCGCGCAATGGTCTGGGGTGCATTGGGCCGCTCCATGTTGCCGTTCCTGCCGGACAAGGATGTGCGGGCCGCGATCGAAAAGCAGGGCGCTCCGATCGAAAAGGACATGCGGTCCATCACGATGGACGACCTCAAGGCGGAAGCGGAAACCATTCTCCATCAGGGGTGCTTCGTCGCGACCAGTCCGAATGCGCTCGGCACGAACGGCACCGCCGCGCCTGTGTTCAATTCAAAAGGCCAGTTGCTCGGGAGCCTGGGCGTGACCGTGCCGATCGTTCGCTACGATCCCGCCCTTCAGCCGGAAATCAGCGCGGCGGTGATCGAGGCCGCCAAGGGGCTCAGCGCCGCTCTTGGCTTTGTGGGGGGAGGACGCCGAAAGACCAGACCGGCTGCCCGCCTCAAAGACTTGGGAACCGGTGCACCGGACCAGAATAAGAAGGAAGCGGTATGAGGATGACAATGCTTCTGACTGCCGGCGCTGCGGCCTTGGCGGCGACCACCGCCGCCATCACCTGGAAGATCGCCCAGCGCCAGACGCTGCGAACGGAACAGGCGAACATCGATATGGTACTCACCATGTGGGATGGCGTCATCAACCGCGCGGACCGGGAAGCGGTGATGAAATATATCGCACCCGATTATCGGCAGCATAATCCGAATGTCGCGCAGGGGCGCGACGGTGTGCTCAAATTGATTTCGCTCATCAAGGATCCGCCTCCCGGCATGGTCCCGCCAGGTCACAAGACGTTTCTGCGCGCGGTGGCGCAAGGAGACTATGTCGTGATCATCTGGGACCAGCCCCAGCCCGACCCGCACAATCCTGGGCAAACCTATACCGGTCAGGCTTTCGACATGTTCCGGGTAAAGAACGGCAAGGTCATCGAGCACTGGGACGATACCCGCAAGGCCCTGCGCCCCTGGACTCGCGACGGGGCTTAACACCCACAAGCACAATAGAACAAAAGAGAGGATAGAACACGCCATGACCAGCTATGCCGAAGATCGCGCCGCGATCGAAGACCTCCAGGCGCGCTATATGTTCGCCTTGGACTGGCAGGACCCCGACCAATACGCCGCAACCTTCACAGAAGACGCCGTCCTCGACTGGGCCGGCGGTGTCGTGTCGGGTCGCGAGGCGATCCGCGAAGAATGCGTCGGCATGCGAGCATATTTTCTTCAGCTCGCCGAAGCTCACGCGCCCAAACGTCGCCCTCGCCTCCGCCATTTCATTACGAACGTGACCGTGAAGGTCGAGGGTGATCGCGCCTTCGGCAGGGCATACTGGTTCGAAATCGACAACGATACGCGCAACCGCTGGCCTTATGTCGGCGGCTACGGCCATTACAGCGACGAATTGCGGAAGGTCGAGGGCGAATGGCTCTTCTCCCGCCGCAGGATCTGGAACGAATGCATGGACGACCGACCGGCGGCCGACATCAACCCCGTCACCGAGATCGCCTGACTGTCAGCACTGTCCGTTGTCCGCGCTGTCGTCCCTGTCCGGACGATGCGCGCCGGCTTGGAAAGGGATCATATGCGGCCGGCACACATCCTGATTTTCGCCGCCATATTGTTTTCAACCGTGAGCGTGAAGGCATCCGCGAAAGACATGACCGCGCAATATTCCGCGATCGGTGAGGAGATTCAGCACCTCGAGGACATCGACAAAATCAAACGGCTTCAGCGCGCCTATGGCTATTATCTTGACCGCGGTTATTGGAAACAGGCGGCCGACCTGTTCGCTGCGGATGCGAAGTTCGAATGGGGGCAGGATGGCGTATATGCCGGCAAAGCCCGCATCCTCGAATATATGATCCGTAGCGGCGGCGGGAATTCCGGCCCCGGGCTGCCCTTCGGCCAATATAATCATCACATGCAACTCCAGCCGGTCGTGCATGTCGCAAAGGACGGCCTCACGGCCAGGGCGCGGTGGCGCGAACTCGCCCTGCTCGGCCAATACCAGCAATCGGCCGATTGGGGCGAAGGCATCTATGAAAATTCCTATGTGAAGGAAGGGGGTGTCTGGAAGATCAAGTCGCTCCACTTCTTCCCCCGCTTTATTGCACCTTATGAAGGCGGCTGGGCGAAGCTCGCCCCCTCACCCGCGGACTGGCGCACGCAGGTATCGCGCGACTTCCCGCCGGACGCCCCCGCGACAAAGGCGTATCTGCCCTTTCCCGCCTCCTTCACGCCGCCCTTCCACTATCGTGCCGGTGAAGGCGGCGATAGAGCGGGTACGGACTCTTTGAGCGAGGAGGAACGGCGCACGGCCATCCTGCGCTCGCGCAGGGCAATCGAAAACCTCCAGGGCGAGTTCGGCTATTATACGGACGCGGGCATGTGGAGCGAGGCGGCCAGCCTGTTCGCCGAAGATGCGACCTACGAATATGGCCAGCGCGGCGTCTATAGCGGGCGCGAGCGAATCGAGCAGGCGCTTGGCCTGATGGGCCCGGAAGGCTTGGAGGCCGGCCAGCTCAACATCTACATGATGCTGCAGCCGATCATCGACATCGCACCCGACAATCGTACCGCCAAAGCCCGTTGGCGAAGCGATGTCATGCTGGCGAAGGATGGCAAGGGACAGTGGGGAGAAGGCGTCTACGAGAATGAATATGTGAATGTCGGCGGCGTCTGGAAGATCAAGGCGCTGCACTATTACCCGACCTTTCTTGCAGACTATGACAAAGGCTGGGGAGCCGGCCCGATCGCGATGGAAGGGCCGAGCAAGGCGCTTCCGCCCGATCACGGGCCTACGAAGATCTACCGCTCATTCCCCGAAACCTACATTGTTCCGTTTCATTATGACCACCCGGTTCAAGGCGCGCGCGCAGCGGAAGCATGGTCTGGCGATGCCGATCCGCAACTTGCCGGAGTACGGGCCCGGATCGGTCTTCTGGAAGATCATGACGCCGTCGAGAAACTCCAGCGGGCCTACGGTTATTACGTCGACAAAAATTTGTGGACGCAAGTCGCCGGACTGTTTGCCGAAGACGGCACCGTCGAAATTGGCGGGCGCGGCATTTTCGCCACACGACCTCATATCCTTACCTATTTGCAATCGCTTGGTCCGGAAGGACCTTCCACGGCTTTCCTTATGAACCACCAGCAATTTCAGGGCATTGTCAGCATCGCGCCGGACGGCAAGACGGCGCAAGGCCGTTGGACTGCCTTTGTCATGGCCGGAAAGATCCCGGATGCGGACTGGGGCGACGTAACTTATGAAAATAAATATGTGAAAGTGGATGGCGTTTGGCAGATCGAAACGCTGCACGCGCCCTTCACGATGTATACGCATTATGCCGATGGATGGGCGAAATATGCACGTCCGATCACACGACCGGACAGCTGGCCGCCTCCGCCGGACTATCCGCCGTCAGTTCTCCACAACAGCTATCCGAACTTTTATGTGGAGCCTTATCACTATCCCAATCCGGTAACGGGCGCGGCCATGCCTCCCCCAAACCCGGCCGCAGGCGGCGTTGCACCAATGCAATAAATCCGAAATCAGGCTCGATCACCGCACATTCCTTCGGGTCGGCACGCGTGGGGCTTCCGTTGGAAGCCGGGCCTTCAGGGGTCGCGCGCTGCCATTCTCGAAAATATCATTGGCGCGACGCGCGCCGGCTATTATCCCATCTGTGATAATCCACGGGCAAAAGCCCGGGAGAGGAGAGCGGATGGGTACGATGCAGGGCGAAGTGGCGCTTGTCACCGGCGGCGGCCGTGGTTTCGGCCGCGCGATTGCCGAGCGGTTTGCGGCGGAGGGCGCCAGGGTCGGCGTCGTGTCGCGCAGCCGCGACGAGCTTGACGAGGTGGTCCGTCATATCAGGCAATCGGGCGGCACCGCCTTCGCCGCGACGGCGGACGTCACCGATCCCGATCAGGTCGCGCGCGCGGTCGGCGAGGTGCGCGAGGCGCTCGGCCCGATAAGCCGACTGGTCAGCAATGCCGGCGTGCCCGGCCCCTTCGGCCCGCTCTGGGTGACGAAGCCCGAGGATTGGTGGCGATCGCAGCACGTCCATATTCTCGCCCCCTATCTTTTTCTGCGGCATGTCCTGCCTGACATGGTGGAGCGCGATCGCGGCCGCGTGATCCTCGTTTCGGCGCTCGCCAGCCGGATGACGCTTGGCGGGCTTTCGGCCTACAGCGTCGGCAAGGCGGCGCAGAACAAGATGGTGGCGATGGTCGCCGACGAGCTGAAGGACACCGCCGTCAAGATCTTCGCGATCGATCCCGGCTTCGTCATCACCCAGCTCGCGCGCGACACCTATGCCTCGCCCGATGCGCAGAAATATCTGCCGCATATGATGCACTATCTCGACGAAGGGGCAGACCGGCCCGACGCGGACGCCGATCTCGGCCGGTGCGCGCAGCGCTGCGTCGATCTCTTCTCCGGCCGCTACGATCTGCTGTCGGGCCGCTATATGGAATTACCCGACGATATCGACACCTGGGTTGAGGAGGCGAAGGCTGGCGCGACAACGGAGTCGGCCGCATGAGCGCCACCGATGCCCGGATCGCCGCCCTTGAAACCGAAATGGTGCACGTCAAACGCGAACTGGCTCTCCTGCGCGACGAGCAGGCGATACGCCGCCTGCATCACAGCTACGGCTATTTCATGGACAAATGGCTCTTCCCCGAGATCGTCGATCTCTTCGCGGAGGACGCCACCCTTTATTTCCTGAACGGCATCTTCAAGGGTCGCGAGGGCGCGCGCCGCATGTACGGCTATGCCGGCGAAGGCGTGCGCGGCCCGCGCGACGGCCTGCTCTTCCAGCATATCCTGACGCAGGACGTGATCGACGTCGCCCCCGACGGCGAGAGCGCGAAGGGCCGCTACCACGCGATCCTGCTCGTCGCGGTGCATGACAGCGTGAAGGCGGATTATCCCGATTGGCCTTCTCAATTCTGGGAAGGCGGCGTGCATGAGATCGACTATCGCAAGGTGGACGGCGTCTGGAAGATACAGACATTCCGTTACTGGATCGCCTATCAGGCCGATTATGCGACCGGGTGGGCCGGATCGCCGCGCGAGCCGATGATGGTCGCCCCCTTCGCGGCCACCTATCCCGAATTGCCGAACGGGCCTGACGAATTGCGGCCGATGCCGGCGCAATGGCCCCGCGCCACCTTCCCGCCTTTCCATTATCCGCATCCGGTGACGGGGCGGCCGATTGCGCCGGTATCCGGGGTGGAGGGCAGCGCATGGGCGCTGTGATCCCCTCGCCCTATGGCGATTCGGGCGCGGCGGACAAATCGCTCGCTTATGAGATCCGCGTCATTCTGCTGCTCGGCCTCTCCTTCGGCTTCGCTTATTATGACCGGATGATGATGGCCTTTCTCGGGCCGTTCGTCGTCAAGGATTTCCACCTCAACAATTTCCAGGTCGGCGCGTTGGGCGCGGCGCTGTCGCTCACCTGGGCGCTGGGCGCCTATGTCTTCGGCCGCTGGTCCGATCGATCGGGCAGGCGCAAGCCGTTCATCGTCGCCGCGCTCGTCATCTTCTCGCTCTGTTCGGTCTTTTCGGGGCTGTCGACGGGCTTCTGGTCGCTCCTGTTCTCGCGGATGCTGATGGGGGCGGTGGAGGGGCCGTTCCTGCCGATCTGCCTCGCGATCATCGTCTTCGCCTCGGCGCAGCGGCGGCAGGGGCTGAACGCCGGAATCGTGCAGAACGTCTTCGGCTCGCTGCTCGGCACCGCCGTCGCGCCGCTCACCGCCGTCGCCATCGCCCAGGCATGGGGGTGGAAGGCGTCCTTCTACACCGCCGCGATACCCGGGCTGATCCTCGCCTTCCTCGTCTGGCGTTTCATTGCCGAGCCGCCTCCGCCGCCGGCCCCCGTTGCCGGCCGGGCCGAGGAAAAGGGCATCGGCGCGATGCTGCGCGAGCGCAACATGCTGCTGTGCTCGCTCATAAGCTGCCTGCTCGTCGGCGCGATCACCCTGGGATCGATCTTCCTGCCGCTTTACCTCACCCAGATACGCGGCTTCGCGCCGGAATCGATGGCGGGGATCATGGCGCTGCTCGGCCTCTGCCCGCCGATCGGCGGCGTGGTCGTCACCTGGATTTCGGACCGGATAGGGCGGCGTCCGCCGATGATCCTGTTCTCGGCGCTGGTCGCGCTCTGCCCCTTCGCCGCGCTTTATTATGTCGGTGCGCCGGCGATCCTGTCGGGGCTGATGTTCGTCGGCTGGATCGGCCTTGGCGTGTTCCCGCTGTTCATGGGCGTCGTGCCGGCAGAGACGCTCGGCCCGCGCCACGCCGCTACCGCGATGGGCCTCGTGATCGCCGCCGGCGAATTGTCGGGAGGTGTCGTGGCGCCCCTCGTCGCGGGGCGGATCGCCGATCTCTACGGCCTGTCGGCCCCGCTCCTGATCGCCGGGGTGATGGCGCTCTTCGCGGGCGGCCTCGCGACCATGCTGATCGAGACCAATCCCCGGAAGAAAAGGCGCCCGGACAGCGAAGAACCGCAGGCGCCCCCTCTCGAAGCCTGCTCGTAACAAGGGATCGGATCATGGGCCATACGGCGGAAGAAGAACGCAACCTGCAAGTCTGCACCGAAATGTATCACCGGATGCTGATGCAATTCGATTCAAGCGTCATCGACACCTATATCGCCGACGATTATATCCAGCACAGCACCGGCGCGACCGACGGCAAGGAAGGGCTCCGCACCTTCCTCGACGAGCATAAGACCGCCTATCCCGATATCGAGATGCGGATCAAAAAGCGGCTCGCCGATGGCGACTGCACGGTCTTCCACGTCCACGTCACCCGCCACGCGGGCGATCCCGGCCTCGCCGCGGTCGACATCTTCCGGCTGGTCGACGGCAAGGTGAAGGAACATTGGGAAACGTTGCAGGAAATTCCGGCGACGCTGCCGCATGGCAACGGCATATTCTAGGGCCGATTCCGGCTTCCGCCCGAATGCTTATCGGAAGGACGGGCATCCACCCGCCCTTCCGACGAAAGCTAGACGCCCCTGCGTCCCGCAACGAGCTGCCAGATCAGGACGATCACGGCGATGACGAGCAGGATGTGGATCAGGCCGCCCGCCACATGGAAGGCGAAAAAGCCGAGTAGCCACAGCACGAATAGAATGATCGCGATGGTCCAAAGCATCGATCTTCTCCCGGCAAGAGCCGCCCAGCGGCCATAGTGTGAGAGGCAGAACGGCGCGATGCGGCAATGCGTTCCCTGTTCCGCTTGCTTAACCAATTATCCGATGTCGTCCGCGGCGGCGACGCCGATCACCTCCACCAGATCCTCGCCGATCAGCACCCCGGTGACGCGAACGCGTTTCTCGACATGATCGACCGGCACGCGATGCAGGTCGAGGCGGAAGCGCCCGCCCGCGTCGCGCCGCAGTGCGAAGCCGCCGCCGTCGCGCACCAGCGTCCCGGTTTCGCTGATCCGATCGCCGATCATGCCTTGCCTCTCCCGCGCCCGACCGTGGATCAGATATCCTGCGTCAGCCGCCCGTAAAGCTCCGGCCGGCGATCGCGGAAGAAGCCGAAACCCGCGCGATGCCGGCGCACCCGATCAAGGTCGATCGTCGCGGTGAGCACGCCCGTCTCGGTCGCGCCGAAGCTCGCCAGCTCGTCGCCCCATTCGTCGACGATGAAGCTGTGCCCGTAGAAGCGGATTCCGCCTTCGGTGCCGATCCGGTTCGCGGCGATCACCGGCGCTACGTTCGACACCGCATGGCCCACCATCGCGCGCCGCCACATCCGGCTCGTGTCCAGATCGGCGTCATAGGGTTCGCTGCCGATCGCGGTGGGGAAGAAGAGCAGCTCCGCCCCCATCAGCATCATCGCGCGCGCGGTTTCGGGATACCATTGATCCCAGCAGACGCCGACGCCGATCGTCGCGGCGGGCGTCGGCCACACCTTGAAACCGCTATTGCCGGGGCGGAAATAATATTTCTCCTCATAACCCGGCCCGTCGGGAATATGGCTCTTGCGATAGACGCCCTGCACCGCGCCGGTCGCGTCGATCATCGCCAGACTGTTGTAATGATGCGGGCCGTCCGCCTCGAAAAAGCTGGTCGGGATCGCGATACCGAGGTCGCGGGCCAGCGCCTGCATCGCGCGCACGGCCTTATGCTCGCCGACCGGTTTCGCGCGCACGAACAGCGCCTCGTCCTCGGTCTGGCAGAAATAATGGCCCTCGAACAATTCGGGCGGCAGGATGACCGACGCGCCTTTCGCCGCCGCCTCGCGCACCAGTTCGGAAACGGCGGCGATATTGGTGTCGATGTCGTCGCTCAGCGCGAGCTGGAGCGCGGCCACGGTAATCTCGGTCATCGCGTCCTCCTTCAGCCGCGCGGCACCTGCTGGCTGATGCAGTGGAAACTGCCGCCGCCCGCCAGCACCGCGTCGGCGCGCAGCCCGATCGTGTCGCGACCGGGGAACAGGTCCGCGATCGCCGCCACCGCCACATCGTCGTTCGCCGCACCATAAACGGGCACGACGACAACCGCGTTGCCGATATAGAAGTTCATGTAGGAGGCGGGCACGATCTGTCCGTTCCGCTCCACCTTGCCCGCCGAGGGGATTGGCACGATCTCCAGCCCGAAGACACGCGCGCGGTGCCGGGCATCGCGATAGACCGCCTCGTTGGGATCATCATCGGTCGGATCGGGCAGCGCGATACGGCCGGGGGCGACGAAACGTGCGAGATTGTCGACATGGCCGTCGGTATGGTCGTTCAGCAGGCCGCTGCCGAGCCACAGCAGCCGATCGACCCCCAGATCCTCGCGCAGCCGCGCCTCGATCTCCGCGCGCGACGCCCAGGGATTGCGATTGGGGTGGAGCAAACATTGCTCGGTCGTGACGCCCAGCCCCGCGCCGTCGACGTCGATCGCGCCGCCCTCGAACACCCAGTCGCGCTTCCGCACGACGAGCGGCAGCGTGCCCGCGAGGCGCGGCGCGATATCCTCGTCGCCCGCCATCTCATATTTGCCGCCCCAGCCGTTGAAGCCGAAATCGAGCGCGATCGGCCGCGCCTCGCCGGTGACGATGATCGGGCCGGTATCGCGCAGCCAGACGTCGCCGATGCGATGTTCCTCCACCTCGACGCCTGGCTCGACCAGCGCGCGCGCCGCATCGGCCGAGGCGGCATCGCCCGCCACCAGCACGACGCGCTCGCCCCGCCCGCCCGCATGGACGGCATTGGCGAAGGCCGCGATCTCGGCGCGCGGCGCGTCCAGCCCGGCGGGCCATTCGTTCGCATTGCTCGGAAAGCCGATCCAGACGCGCTCGTGCGGCGCCCATTCGGGGGGCTGGCTCAGGGTCATGGCGCGGCTCATGGCAGCGTGCGGCGTCCCATGCAAGAAGGGCGGCCCCGGCGGGACCGCCCTTCTTGTTTCGTACTGGCCGAAAGGATCAGCGCGAATAGAATTCGACGACGAGGTTCGGCTCCATCTTCACCGGATAGGGCACCTCATCGAGCGTCGGCACGCGCACGAACGTCACCTTGGCGGCGCCGTCGGAGGCGACATATTCGGGGATATCCCGCTCGGACAGGCCCTGCGCTTCCATCACCAGCGCCATTTCCTGCGCCTTGCTGCCCAGCGTGATCTCGTCGCCCGGGCGCACCTGGCGCGAGGCGATGTTGCACTTCACGCCGTTGACGCGGATGTGGCCGTGGCTGACGAGCTGGCGCGCGGAGAAGATCGTCGGCGCGAACTTGGCGCGATAGACGATCGCGTCCAGCCTGCGCTCCAGCAGGCCGATCAGGTTCTGCGATGTGTCGCCCTTCATCCGGGCGGCCTCGACATAGGCCTTCTTGAACTGCTTCTCGGTCACGTCGCCATAATAGCCCTTCAGCTTCTGCTTCGCCTTGAGCTGCAGGCCATAGTCCGAAATCTTGCCCTTGCGGCGCTGGCCGTGCTGGCCGGGGCCATATTCGCGCTTGTTGACCGGGCTCTTCGGGCGACCCCAGATATTCTCGCCCATCCGGCGATCGAGCTTATACTTGGCGCTGTTGCGCTTCGACATGACGTGACTCCAATTGCTACAACGGTCTTCCCAGTACGCCGCGCTGCGCGCCGCCTGTCGAAGGGCCACGGCAGGGCCACCGCTTCACCGGGATGCGGGGCCAATTGCGAAGCGCGGCCTATGCCGGCCGGCAGCCGATGAGTCAAGGCGCAGCCCCTCACCAGAACCAGCTTCCCACCAGGCAGGCGGTCGCGGCGAAGGTGGCCGCCGTCGTCGTCCAGCCGATGATGTTCAACAGCAGGCTGTTGCGCCTTTCGCCCATCATGCGCCGGCTGTTGGTCATCAGCATCATGACGAGCAGCAGCGGCGGCACCGAAAAGCCCTGCACGATCCCCGAAAGAACCAGCGCGCGCATCGGATTGAGGCCGAGGAAATTGAGCCCGACCGACACCGCCGTCACGATCAGGATGACACCATAGAACAATTTCGCATCACCGATCCGGTGGTGCAGCGTGCCGCCTTCGCCCAGCCCCTGCACCAGATCATAGGCGGCGCCCGTCGTCATCACCGGGATGGCGAGGAAGCCGACGCCCACCACGCCCAGCGCGAACAGCCATTTGGCCCCCGCCCCGGCAAGCGGCTCCAGCGCCTGCGCGGCCTGCGCCGCGCTGTCGATCCGCGTGACGCCATTGGGGTGCAGCGTCGCGGCGGTCGACAGGACGATGAAATAAAGGATGAGGTTGGCGAAGATCATGCCGATCATCACGTCGCGCCGCGTGCGCGCCAGTTCGCGCCGGCTGGCGCCGCGCCGTTGCCGCGCGGTGAGCTTGCCTTCGTCGATCTGCTCCTCCACCTCCTGATTGGACTGCCACGTATAGATGTAGGCCGACAGCGACGTGCCGATGCAGGCGACGATCATCGCCAGAAAATCGGACGAGAAGCGGATGTGCGGCCGGATCGTCGCGCGCAGCACCTCGCCCCAGTCGGGCCGCGCGAGGATCGCCGCCGCGACATAGGCGAACAGCGCCAGCGTCAGCCAGCGGAAGATGCGGCGCAGCAGTTCGTAGCTGCCGAACAACTGGAACAGGAAGACGCCGATCGCGACCGCCACCACGATCGCCGGCACGGGAAGCGGGACCAGCAGGCCCAGCGCCGCGCCCACCCCGCCGAGATTGGCCGCCGCCTCGATCACATTGCCCGTGAAGGCGCCGATCATCAGCGGATAGAGAAGGCCGGGCGAGTAGCGGTCGCGCACCGCCGCGAACAACCCCTTGCCATAGACCCGCCCCAGCTTCGCCGAGAGATAGGTGACGGCGAACATCATCGGCAGCAGGACGGGCGCGATCCACAGGAAAGCCAGCCCGAACATCGCCCCCGCGCTGGCATAGGTGCCGATCGCGGACGGGTCGTCGTCCGCCGCTCCGGTGATGATCCCGGTGCCCAGCATCCGCAGTGCACCGCGCTTCGCCGGCCCGGATCGGGTGACGCCCTGTCTCGTCTCGGGCTGGTCCGACGGCGCCACGATACCCCGCTCTTTGCCTGCGGGGAGCAAACAGACGCCCGGACATTTGGTTCATCGCCGCGCCATGGACGGCGCAGGCGTCAGCCCCGTCCGGCCGCGATCTCCCGCGCCAGCGCGGCGGTCGCCTCGGTCACTTCGCGCCAGGTGGTGTCGAACCCGGCGTCCTCGCCATAATAAGGATCGGCCACCGCCTGTCCCTCGCGCCCCGGCAGATGATCGAGCAGCAGCGAGAGCGACGCGGTGCCGTCGGCGGGGCGCAACGCCTCCAGATCGGCCAGATTCTGCGTGTCGAGCGCGATGATATGGGTGAAGCGACGGAAATCGTCGGGCGTCACCTGCCGGGCGCGCAGATGCGCGATATCCGCGCCGTTGCGCACCGCCACCGCCTGCGCGCGCGGATCGGGCGCGCGGCCGATATGCCAGTCGCCCGTGCCCGCCGAATCCACCTCGGCATCGAGGCCGATGCGCGCCGCCTCGCGCCGGAACGCCTCCTCCGCCAGCGGGGAGCGGCAGATATTGCCGAGGCAGACGAAAAGGACGGCAGGCTTTACGTTCACGTCAAACTCCCTAAAAGGCATCGCCTGCCTATGGCAGGTACGGGCGGCGGGTTGAAGCCGGGGGAGGATCGATGACCGGTGAGGCCCGGCCTTATGGGGCGTACCGCTGGTATGTGCTCGGGCTGTTCACGCTCGTTTATGCCTTCAACTTCATCGATCGCCAGATCGTCATCATCCTCGCGCCCTCGCTCAAGGCCGATCTGGGGCTGACCGACGCGCAGCTCGGCCTGCTGTTCGGCACCGCCTTCGCCTTATTCTACGCCTTGTTCGGGGTGCCGCTGGCGAAGCTGGCGGACGGCTGGCACCGGGTGCGCACCCTGTCGCTGGGGCTCAGCCTCTGGTCGGCGCTCACCGCCTGCTCGGGGCTCGCCGGCCATTTCGCCCAACTCGCGCTCGCGCGCGTCGGCGTCGGCGTCGGCGAGGCGAGCGCCGCGCCCGCCGCTTTCTCGATCCTCCAGGATTATTTCCCCAAGCGGCAGCGCGCCACCGCCCTCGCCCTCTATTCGTGCGGCATCTATCTGGGCAGCGGCGCGTCGCTGATGATCGGCGGCGGCATCGTCGCGGCATGGGACCGGCTGGCCGCGAGCGCCGCCGGCGCGCCCTTCGCGCTCAAGGGCTGGCAGGCGGCCTATCTCGCGGTCGGCCTGCCCGGCCTGCTCCTCGCCCTCCTTCTGCTGCTGACGGTGCGCGAGCCGGTGCGCGGCGCGATCGACGGCCAGCCGCAGCCGCCGGCTCCCGATCCCTTCCGCGCGGCGCTGCGCGAGCTGGGCGCGCTCTTCCCGCTGTTCGGCCGATCCCGCGCCAATCTGGCGCTGCTCCTCGCCTGCATCCTCGGCGCAGTGATCGCGACCGAGGCGGCGGGCCATCTGCTCGCGCCCGACAAGCGGGCTTTGCTCGGCACGATCGCTGGCCTGCCGGTCAGCACCAACCTCGTCCAGTGGGCCGCGATCGCGATCGGCGTCTATGCGACGGGAAGCTGGGTCCAATCGATCCGGCGGCGCGATCCGGCGGCCGCGGCGCTGATCGTCGACAGCCCCAGCTTCGTCGCGCTGGCGGTGGGCGGGGGCCTCCTGAGCCTCAGCAGCTACGGCATCGCCGCCTTCCTTTACGTTTACGGCAAGAGCTATCTCGGCCTGCCGCCCGAAGCGGGCTTCACGCTCGGCGCGATCTCGGCCGCCGCCGGCGGGCTGGGCACCGCGATCGGCGGGATCGTCGCCGATCGGGCGCGCCTCGCGCATCCGGCGGGAAGACTCTGGGTGGCGGGCATCGCCGCGACCCTCTCAACCCTCCTCACCCTCTGGCAGTACAACACCGCATCGGTGACGCATTTCTATCTCGCTTATGGGCTGGCGACGCTCTGCCTGACGATGTGGCTGGGACCGGTCTTCGCCACCTGTCAGGATCACGTCCTGCCGCGCATGCGGGGCGTCGCGACGGCGGTGCAGTTGCTCGGCACCAATCTGATCGGCCTCGGCCTCGGCCCCTATCTGGTGGGGCTGGTGAGCGACGTCACCGGCGATCTCAGGCTCGCCATCCTTTCGGTGCTGGCGCTGGTGCCGATCGTCCTCGCGCTCTTCGCCTTCGCCGCGCGCCGTTTGCCCGCGATGGAGGCGAGCCTGCTCGACCGCGCCCGCGCGGCGGGGGAGCGGGTCTAACCGGACGCGAGCAGCGCGCGGTCGAGGTCCGCCGCGCCGACGCAGCCGAGATGCGCGAGCGCCCGGTCGAACTCGTCGACCAGCGTCTCGATCACCCAGGGCGGCCCGCGCATCCGCCCCATCGCCGCGACGGCGTAGAGGAAAGGCCGGCCGAGCAGCACCATGTCCGCCCCGAGGATCAGCGCGCGCGCGATATCCTCGCCCGATCGCACACCGCCGTCGAGCAGGACGGGCACGCCCTCGCCCACCGCCGCGCGCACCGCCGGCAGCGCCGCGATCGGGGCAAGCGCGGCGTCGAGCTGCCGCGCGCCATGATTCGAAACGACGATGCCGTCGACGCCGATCTCGCGCGCCTTCACCGCATCCGCCGGGTGCAGCACGCCTTTCAACAGCATCGGCCGCGACCAGCGCTGGCGTATCTCACGCAGCAAATCCCAGTCGAGCCGCGCCGAGCTTTGCGACGCCATGAAGCGGGCGAGCGCATAGGCCGACGCCCCCGACCCGGCATAGGATGCGAGATTGGCGAAGCGCGGCCCGCCCTCGCGCGCCATCCGCCAGCCCCAGCCGGGATGGGCGAGCATCGCCGACACGATCGACGGCGACAGGCGGAAGGGCAGCGCAAAGCCGTTGACCAGGTCGCGCACCCGCTTGCCGGGCGCGGGCACGTCGCCGGTGACGATCAGCACCGGGCAACCCGCCGCCTCCGCCCGCCGCAGCAGATCATCGCTCACCGCCGCGTCACGCCCGACATAGAGCTGGAACCAGCTTCCCGGCGCGGCCTCCGCGATCGTCTCGATCGATGTCGTCGCCGCCGTCGAAAGCGCATAGGCGATATTCGCCGCCGCCGCCGCGCGGGCGAGCGCAAGGTCGGTTCCCGGTGCGATGACGTTCGCCATGCCGATCGGCGCGATGCCGAAGGGTGCGGCATAATGCGTGCCGAACAAGGTAACGCCGGTGTCGCGCACGTCGCGGCTGCATAGGATGCGCGGCAACAGGCGCACCGCATCGAACGCCGCGCGGTTGAGCGCCAGCCCCGTCTCGCCATGCGCGGCGCCGTCGACGAAATCGAACACGAAGCGCGGCAGGCGCCGCCGCGCCTCGTCGCGCAGCGCGGTCAGATGGTGCGGGCGGAAGGAGGAAAGGGCCATGGCGCGTCTTCATGACGCGAATGCCCGCCGAACGCCAGAGCGGCCGAGCCGCCCGCTTTTCCCTAAATGCGGGCGAGCAGGCGCTGGAGCGCCGCATGGCTGGTGGTGGGTGTCACCTCGCCATCGCCATATTCCTTTTCCAGCGCCTGCCGGATCAGTTCCACCTCGCGATCGGTCATATGCTCGATCCCGATGAAATGGTTGCGCGCCGTCTCGGTCGCCCGGATCAGCTCGTCCAGCTTCGCCTGCAGTGCCGCCGCGTCGCGATTCTGCGCGTTCTTGATCAGGAAGACCATCAGGAAGGTGACGATCGTCGTCGAGGTGTTGATGACGAGCTGCCATGTATCCGAATAATGGAACAGCCAGCCGCTCGCCGCCCAGAGCAGGACGGTGCAGGCCGCCAGGATGAAGGCCAGCGGCTGCCCCGCCCAGCCGGCGATGCGATTGGCCCATGAGGAGAAGATGCGATCCATGCCGTCCTGTCCTTTGATGTTCGCCGGCCTGTCACCGTTGCGATAGCCTTTTCGCGCGCCGGCGACTATCGGGACGCATGGACGTTACGGACCTTCGCGTCGCCCTGTTCACGGGGAACTATAATTATGTGCGGGATGGCGCCAATCAGGCGCTGAATAGGCTCGTCGGCTATCTGCTGCGGCAGGGGGCGGCGGTGCGCATCTATTCGCCGCGTACCGACACGCCGGCCTTCCCCTCGGTGGGCAAGGTGATCGGCGTGCCTGCAATCGCGGTGCCGGGCCGCGCCGAATATCGCGCGCCGCTCTGCATCCCGCCGCGCGTGAAGCGCGACATAAAGGCGTTCGCGCCGACGATCATCCATGTCGCCAGCCCCGAGATGCTGGGCCACAGCGCGGTCGCGCTCGCCCGCCGCTGGAACATACCGGCGGTCGCCTCGGTCCACACCCGCTTCGAAACCTATTTCCGTTATTACGGCCTCGCTTTCCTCGAGCCGCTGATCGAGGCGCTGCTGCGCCGCTTCTACCGCCGCTGCGATGCGATCTTCGCCCCGTCCGAATCAATGGCGCAGCTCTTGCGCGATCAGCGGATGAGCTTCGACGTCGGCATCTGGTCGCGCGGGGTGGAGCGCGATATCTTCGATCCCGCCCGGCGCGATCATGAATGGCGGCGTGCGCTCGGGATCGGTGACGAGGAGATCGCGATCGGCTTCGTCGGCCGTCTTGTGATGGAAAAAGGGCTCGACGTCTTTTCGGACACGATCGACCAGCTTGCCCGGCGCGGCGTGCGCCATCGCGTGCTCGTCGTCGGCGACGGCCCGGCGCGCGACTGGTTCGAGCGGCGCCTGCCCGACGCGATCTTCGTGGGCTTCCAGAAGGGCCCCGATCTCGGCCGCGCGATCGCCTCGATGGACATGCTGTTCAATCCGTCGGTTACCGAGACGTTCGGCAATGTGACGCTGGAGGCGATGGCCGCCGGCCTTCCCGTCGTCGCCGCACGCGCGACCGGTAGCCAGAGCCTCGTCGAGGAAGGCGTGACGGGCCAGCTCATCCGGCCAGGCGCGGTCGCCGCCTTTGCCGACGCCCTCCAGCGCTATTGCGAAAGCGACGCCACCCGCGCCGCTGCCGGCATCGCCGGCCGCGCCGCGAGCGCGCGCTATGGCTGGGACGAGGTCAATCAGGTGCTGGTCGACGCCTATCTCAGGATCATGCGCCAGCGCGCCGGCGGCGGACGCCCGCCCGTCCGCCAACCCGTGCCCTAGGGACATCCGTCATTCCGACGAAAGTCGGAAATCCATGGACGGCGGGCCGATCGATAACGGGGCGAGCCGCATCCACGGACCCGGCTTCCGCCGGGGTGACACAAAGGCAGTTGGATGCTCGCGCCCTCGCCCGCTCCGCTCAGGCCCAATCGAACTTGAGCGGCGCCTCGCGGAACGCGAAGCGATCGAGGTGGTTGGCGGCGACCTGACGCAGCCGCTCGACATGCGCGTCGTCCGCCCCCTCGACCCGCACTTCGAGCGTCTCGGGATGCGCGATCATCTCCAGCCTGCCCTCGCTGGGATAGACCGTCCCGCGCATTTCGGCGGGGAAGGTCACAGTCCCGCGCTCGGGCGTGAACTCGACCGCGAGATTATGGCTCCAATGCTTGCAGAGCTGCTGAAGATATTTGCTGCCGTGGGTAGTGGGCACCTGGGCGACGCTTTGGGTCATTCGCGATCCTTTCGGGAACAGGGATAATGGCGGCGAGCCCCAGTCGCCGCCGCAGGAGGGCGAGGCGCGTATTCCTCACAGCCGCTCGATCTTCCTCGCGGCTTCGTCGAGCAGCGCGGCGATGTCGTGCGCCATATCGGTGTCGGCGTCGTCGCGCGTCAAGCGATCATGCAGCACCGCGCGCAGATTCTGGATCGCCCGGCGCACCGGCGCACGCTCCACCTTACGCTCCATCGCGCCCAGCGCCGCAAGACGGCCGAGCAGCGCTTCGACCTCCTGCGTCCGCTCCTCCAGATAGGCGATGCCTTCGGGGGTCGCGGCATAGGCCTTGCGCGGGCCTTCGGTGGCCTGTTCCTCGATCAGGCCCATATCCTGCAACAGCGTGATCGTCGGATAGACGACCCCGGCGCTCGGCGCATAGACGCCGCCGGTGAGTTCCTCGATCGCGCGGATCAGATCGTAGCCGTGGCGCGGCTGATCGGCGATCAGCTTGAGCAGGACGAGGCGCAGCTCGCCCGAGTCGAACAGCCGCCTCCGCCCGCCGCCGCCGCGCCGGCCACCCGGACCGAATGACCATTCGGCCTCGAAAGCTCCGCGTTTCCAGCCGCCGCGGGGTCCCATGCCCCATTTGTGATGATGATGACCAATCATGCGGTAAGTCTCCAATGTGTCTTAGTCACCTCTAAGATATATCTTAGACCGATCGAATGCAAGCCCTCCTGCGCGGATTCGTAGCGCTGTATGACGCGGACCCTTATATTGCTGGGAATGGCCGATTTGTTCGCTCCCGACCCCGCCGACGGCAGCCCGCCGGACGACGCGCCGCTCGCCGACCGGCTGCGCCCGACGCGACTCGCCGACGTCATCGGCCAGGAGCATCTGACCGGCCCCGAAGGCGCGATCGGGCGGATGGTGGCGGCGGGCAGGCTCTCCTCGATGATCCTGTGGGGGCCGCCGGGCACCGGCAAGACGACGATCGCACGGCTGCTCGCCGATGCCGTGGGCTTGCGCTTCGAAGGCGTGTCGGCGGTCTTTTCGGGCGTGGCGGATCTCAAGAAGGTCTTCGCGCAGGCGCGCGACCATGCCCGCATGGGCACCCGCACCCTGCTGTTCGTCGACGAGATACATCGCTTCAATCGCGCGCAGCAGGACGGCTTCCTGCCCTATGTCGAGGACGGAACGGTCATCCTCGTCGGGGCGACCACCGAAAATCCCAGCTTCGAGTTGAACGCCGCGCTGCTCAGCCGCGCGCAGGTCCTGATCCTCGAACGGCTCGACGCGCGCGCGCTTGGGACCTTGCTCGACCGCGCCGAGGCGCTGGAAGGCCGGCCGCTCCCGCTGACGCCCGAGGCGCGCGCCGCGCTCATCGCCTCGGCCGACGGCGACGGGCGCTTCCTGCTCAACCAGGCCGAGACGCTCTTTTCGGTGGGCCTCACCCAACCGCTCGATCCGGCGGCGCTCGCCGCGCTGCTCCACCGCCGCCTCGCCGTCTACGACAAGGATCGCGAGGGCCATTACAACCTGATCTCGGCGCTGCATAAATCGTTGCGCGGATCGGACCCGCAGGCCGCGCTCTATTATCTCGCGCGTATGCTGACGGCTGGGGAGGAGCCGCTCTACGTGCTGCGCCGGCTCGTCCGCTTCGCCAGCGAGGATGTCGGCCTCGCCGATCCGCAGGCGCTGGTCCAATGCCTCGCCGCGAAGGACGCCTATGACTTTCTGGGATCGCCCGAGGGCGAGCTGGCGATCGTGCAGGCTTGCCTCTATCTCGCCACCGCGCCCAAATCGAACGCGGCCTATGTGGCGCAAGGGGCCGCCTGGCGCGCCGCGCGCGAGACGGGCTCGCTGATGCCGCCCAAGTCGATCCTCAACGCCCCCACCCGGCTGATGAAGGATATCGGCTATGGCAAGGGCTATGCCTATGACCATAATGCCGAGGACGCCTTTTCGGGCGAGAATTACTGGCCCGACGAGATGACGCCGCAAAGCTTCTACACCCCCTCGCCGCGCGGCTTCGAGGCGAAGGTCGCCGAACGGCTGGCCTATTGGGAGAGGCTCCGCCGCGAACGCCGGGGGTAGACGCGCGCCGCCGCCTGACGCATGGAAAGCGCGCGCCGGGTTAGCTCAGCTGGTAGAGCATCTGATTTGTAATCAGGAGGTCGTCGGTTCGAGTCCGACACCCGGCACCGCCTTCACCCGTTCGAACCGCTGCCCCAGAAGGAACGCGACGGCGCCCCAGAGGATCGCGACTGCGGCGCCGAACAGCGCCACGCCAGCGACGCCGAACCCAATCGCCGCAAGCCCCGTCTGGGCCCAGGCGGCGCTCAGGTCGCCGAAGCGGTAAACGACGGTGTCGAGCACGTTCTTTGCCTTATATTTGCTTTCCTGATCGACGACGGTGAACAGCATCTCGCGGCTGGGCCTGGCGATCGCATATTCGGCCACGCGCCGTACGATCTGCACGCCCAGCAGCATCATCAGCACCGGTGACAGCGCGACGAGGAGGAAGGCCGCCAGCATGATGAGCGGGTTCAGCACCAGGCCCGTCGTCACGCCGAACCGGGTGACGATCCGCCCCGTACCGAAAAGCTGCACCGCGATCGCGCAGATATTGACGATGAGGTCCACCACCGCGAAGGCCTGCGTCCGCGCCTCTCGGCTTTCGAACGCGCGCGCGATGAGTTCGGCCTGCTGGAAATAGACGATCGTCGAAATCCAGGTGAGCAGCAGGATGAACGCCGCGATCAGCAGCAGATAGGGCGACCGGAGCAGAAGGCCGAATCCGGTGAAGGGATTGCCGCCCAGCCGGTGGTCGAGCCGGGTGGGCTGCGCTTCCTCCCTCTCCGCGACGCGCAGCCGTTCCTTCTCGCGGACGAGCAGGCGTATGACGAGGATCGCCGCGCCGAAGCCCGCGGCCGACACCAGCAGCATCGTCCCCGTGCCCACAAGTTTCACCAGCACGGTGGTGATCGCCGGGCCGATCGCCGCGCCGAGGCTGCCGCCGGCGGCGACGAAGCCGAACAGCCGCTTCGCCTGCGCGCGCGAATAGAGATCGGCCATGAAGCTCCAGAAGACCGAAATGATGAACATGTTGAACACCGAGAGCCACACGTAGAAGATCGCCGCGACGATCCGGCTTTCGGGATGGCTTTCGAACAACGCGTAGAAGATCAGGATGTTGAGCAGGAAGAAGCCGTAGACCCAGGGCAGGAAATTCCGCAGCTTCATGCGCGATGCGACGCCGGCATAGATCGGCGCGGCGAGGAAAGTGGCGAAGAAGGTCGCCGTGAAGAGATGTTCCAGGCGATCGGCGCCATAGACGGTGCCCATCGCATCGCGGATCGGGCGCAGCACATAATAGCTGGCCATGATCAGGAAGAAATAGAGGAAGGAGAGCCAGACCGCGCGCATTTCGTGCGGCTCGATTCGGGCCGACACGCGCATCACCCTCGAAAGCAGGCCGGACGCCCTCCCCATCATCTTTCCTTCGGCTGGCGGCCCCGATGCGTCAGGCGATGCCCAGCCTCGCCCAATGATCCTCGATCCGCTTGCGCGTGGCGGCGTCGAACAGGCGGCCACGGCCGGCCTGCTGATTGTCGCGCAAATGGGTGGCGCGCGTCGTGCCGGGTATCGCCGCCGTGATCGCCGGATGCGAGACATTATATTTGAGCAGAAGCTGCGCCCAGCTCGTGACGCCATGATCCTTGACGAAGCCGGGCAGCGGCTTGCCCGCGAGCTTCGGCATCAGGCTGCCCCGGCGCCCGCCGAGCGGCATGTTGTTGAGGACCGCGATTCCCTTGTCGCGCGCCATCGGCAGGATGCGCTCGTCCGAGCCGCGATTGTCGATCGAATAATCGACCTGGATGAAGTCCAGCCTGTGCCGCCCCATCGCCGCGATCATCAGCGGATATTGATCATCGGTCGAGCAGGTTACGCCGACATAACGGATCTTCTTCGCCTGCTTATATTCGTTGAGGATCGGCAGAAAGCCGTCGAGGTCGTGGAAATTATGGACCTCGAACAGGTCGATCCGATCGGTGCCGAGCCGCTTGAAGGATTCGTCCACGGCCACTTTCGACGCCTCGCCCCGCATCGGCGTCTTGGTGGCGAGGAACAACCGGTCGCGGTTGCCGAGCTGGCCGATCAGCCGCCCGATCACCACTTCGGATTCGCCATAGCCCCGCGCGGTATCGACCACCCTGCCGCCCAGCCTGGGCAGTTCGTCGAGCACCGCCTTGCGCGAGGCGATATCGGCCGGGTCGGTGACGCCAAAGGCGTTCGTGCCGATGCCGATCACCGGCAGCCTTTCGCCGCTGGAAGGTATCGGCTTGGTGATCGCCGGCGCCGTGGCGGCAATGGCCTGCCCGGCGTCGAGCATCAGCGCCGCGCCTGCGGCCGCGCTCCCCTGCATCATCGTCCTGCGCGAAATCGGCATCTCAAACGGCGAGTCCATGGGAAGGCTCCTTGCTGCCGCTGCCTAATTATCCGAAAAAGCAAGGATATCATTCCCGGTCGGTCATGGCCAGATGGCGCGCGGCCCGGCTAAGCTGGGCGGCGCGGATGCCGCGACAGCGGACGACCCATATTCAAGGAGAGGATATGAAAGGATTATATCGGGGGGCGGCGGCGATGCTGCTCGCGCTCGCCGCCTGCTCGAAACAGGGCGGGACAGCGGAGGAAAGCACGGCCGCCAACACCGCCGCCGGCAACGATGTCGCCCCGGCCGAGCTGGCCGCCCGCGCCGCCGCGTCGAAGGCCGGCGACGATGCGCCTTATTATACCGCGCTGCCGCTCAAGGAATTCATGCCGCACGTCATGCAATATGCGGGCGACGGCGTCTGGAAACGGCAGGGCTATATCATCGACGACAAGGGCGAACATTCGCTGTTCCCCAAGAATGACGAGGAGTGGGAGGAGGCCGAGAGCGCCAGCCTCACCCTCGCGGAAATCACCAACGTCCTGCTGATCCCCGGCCGGCGGGTGCCCGAGCCCGCATGGGATCAGGCGGTCGCAGGCGTGCGCAAGGTGGCGCTGGAGGCGGCGGCCGCGGCAGAAAAGAAGGACAAGGACGCTTTCTTCAAGGCGGGCGGCGATCTCGACGAGGCCTGCGACGTCTGCCACAAGCAATATGACCCCACCTTCAAGACCAAGCCGCAATGAGGCGCGATGCAAGGGAGGCGGAACGCGAGTTGCAAGCGGGGCTGAATTGGCCTCTACTCGGCGCCGGACAATAAAGGGGGACCAAAATGATGAAATGTTCGATCCCGCTTCTCGCCGCCGCGTTGCTGCTGGCCAGCGCGCCGGCTTGTGCGCAGGCGCTCAACGCGCCGGTCGTCGCCCATCCCGATCCGGAATCGCTCTTCACCAGCCCCGATCCCAAGCTGAACGCGAACAAGCAGGTGACGCTGAAGATCGTCAAGGAATTGCTGGAAGCGGGCCATTGGGAGCGTGCGCCACTCTATCTTACCAAGGAATATATCCAGCATAACCCTCTGGCTGCCTCGGGCCTCGACGCGGTGATGCACTATTTCGTCGATGTCGCGAAGGTGAAGCCGAAGCCGATCCCCGAAAAAATGCAGACCAAGGTCGTCGCGGTGACGGCGGAGGGCGATTATGTGACGGTCAGCTTCGTACGCGAGATGAAGGACCCGAAGGACCCGTCGAAGACCTACACGACGACATGGTTCGACATGTGGCGCTTCAAGGACGGCAAGGCCGACGAGCATTGGGACCCGGCCACCCTGCCGCCCGCCAGGTGAGGAGCCGCCCGATGCGCCATGCCCAATGGATTGCCGCCCCGGCGATCGCCGCGCTGCTGATCCTCGCCGCACCGCGCGCCGCCCTTGCCGCCGATGCCGACATCCTCCGCCAGACGCAGGATCGCGCCGAGATCAGCGAGTTGATGTGGCATTATGTTCGTGCGCTCGATACGATGAACGAGGACGCCTATGTCCAGACGTTCACGCCCGACGGCGCTTTCGTCGCCGGACCGCACGTCACGAAAGGTCGCGACGCGCTGCGCAAGATGGTGACGGACCTGAAGAAGAGCCGCGCCGAGCGGGAAGCGAAAGGCGCGCCGCCGCAGCCGGCGATGCACCACATTCTCACCAACACCTATATCGAGTTCAGCGACCGGGATCACGCCCGCATGCATTCCTATTGGATGACGGTCTTCGCCGGCGCGCCCAACACGCAGCCGCCCCGCGTCGCCGCCGCCGGCCGCGGCGTCGATGATCTGGTGCGCGTGAACGGCAAATGGCTCATCCAGACCCGCAACGTCGCGCCGCAGGACTGAAGAACGGTTTACAGGCAGCGGGCGAGGGAAGGGGGCGACGCGGCAGCCGCCCCTTTTCTATACTAGGTGCGCCTTGTACAGTTTTTGCAGTTCGCCCCAGGCGCGTTCGGCGGAAGCCCGATCATAGACCTGGCTGCCCGGCACGCACCAGCCATGGTCGGCCGGATAGACTTCCACCGTCGCCGGGCGCTTGGCGTCGTGGAAGGCGGCCTTGAGCACATCCTTCGCCTTGGGCTCCCGCGCATCGTCATTCTTCGCGATCGCCACCAGAAAAGCCGCTCGCGTGCGCGGGATCAGCAGATGCGGGCTGTCGGGCTTGTCCGTCACCAGCCCCGCACCGTGGAAAGTGGCGACCGCCCCGATCCGGTTCGGCACGGCGGCGGCGGTACGGAAGGCGAAGGGGCCACCCATGCAATAGCCCTGCACGCCCGCTTTCTTGCCCTTGGCCGTCTGCGGCTGGGCATCGAGGAAGGCCAGGAAGGCGGCCGCGTCCTTGTCGATTCCGGCGTCGCTTATCGCCTGACGATAGCCGAACAAGGTCTGCCGTGCCTTGGCGTCGCCGAAATCGAACGCGCCATCGACCACGGGCGCGCGCTTGCTGCGATAGAAGGGGTTGGGCACCAGCACGACATAGCCGTCCGCCGCCAGCCGCCGGCCCATGTCGCGGAAAACGGGGCGCAGCCCCATGATGTCGGGCCAGACCAGCACGGCGGGCCAGGGCCCCTTGCCGGCGGGATGGAACAGCGCCGCATCGGCCGATCCATCAGGCGTGCGGATCGTCACGTCCTTCTCGACGACGCTGTCGGCCGCCTGCGCGACGCCGGCAAGCCCCGCCGCCGCCACGCCCGTCGCCACGAAGGCCCTGCGGGACAGGCTCCAATCCTCAACCAGCCCCGGATGAATCTCATTGTCGCACATGCCGCATCTCTCCCGTTCCTGTTGCCTGCAATTGGCTCGCCGCGGTCGGCGCTTGTCAACCTTCCGCCCGTTCGCGAACAAAAAGAAGACGATCCGGGCCGCCTGCGCCCGCCTGCCTTCCCTGCCGGGCGGCCGTTGGATAGCGAAGCGTCATTCGCTTCATGAGGAGGGACTTTTGGCCGATCTTTCGGGCTTCGCCGTCACCAGCCGCTGGCCGGGCCAGCATCCGGATCGCATTCAGCTTTATTCCTGCTCGACGCCGAACGGGACGAAGATATCGATCGCGCTCGAGGAGATGGGCCTGTCTTATGAGGCGCATTTCATCGACATCTGGAAGAATGAGACGTTCACGCCCGAGTTCGAGTCGCTCAACCCCAACGGCAAGATTCCCGCGATCATCGATCCCGAGGGGCCTGACGGAAAGCCGTTCGGCCTGTTCGAATCGGGCGCGATCCTCCTCTATCTGACCGACAAGACCGGGCAGTTGATCCCGTCCGATCCGGGGCTGCGCTACGAGACGATCCAGTGGGTCTTTTTCCAGGCGGCCCATGTCGGGCCGTTCTTCGGCAATCTCGGTTATTTCTACAAATATGCGGGCACCGCGATCGAGGACAAGCGCCCGATGGAGCGCTTCGCCAACGAAACGAAACGCCTGCTGCGCGTGATCGAGAAGCGGCTGGAGGGCCGCGAATGGATCATGGGCGACCAGTTCACGATCGCCGACATCTCGATGCTCGGTTGGGTGAACGGGACGATCCAATGGTATGAGGCCGGCCCGGTCGTCGGCTGGGACGAGCTTCGCAACGTCCCCGCCTGGCTGGAACGCGGCCTTGCGCGACCCGCCGTGCAGCGTGGGCAGGCCGTTCCCGTACGCCCCGCCGAATAACCGGCCTGATCCGAAAATAATCCCCTACGGCAGGTCTTCGGGCCTGCCGGGCGCGGCCCGCCGGCGCACGTCCATCAGCACCGCGCGCAGGTTTTTCAGAAAGCGGGGACGCGCGCGCGGGGCGAGCGCGGCAAGCAGACGCTGCTCATAGGCGTCCGCCGCGCGATCCATCGCGGCATGGAGCGCCTTGCCCGTGGGGGTGAGCCGGAACACGCGCAGCCGCGCATCACCCTTCGCCCGCTCGCGCACGAGGCAATGGCGTTGTTCGAGCCGACGGATGGCAGGCAGCGAACTGGACCGGCTGACACCGATGGCGCGCGTGAAATCCGCCTGATTGGCGATAAGGCCGCGATCGACGAGATGCAGGATGAGATATTCGAGGCCGTTCGCCCCGCAGGCTGCGCCCTCCTGCTCATAAAGTGCATGGCAGACCTGCCCCGCCCGCCGCGCGAGAAAGCCGAGCGTTTCGAACAGCGGTGAGAGCGCGGCATAGCCCGGCGCGGACCGGAGCAGCGCGGAATCATAATCGGGCGCCCCCGACCCGGGGAAAGATGCGAGGCGGGAGAGCGCGCCCAGAAAATCCTCCGCCTCCGCGCCCAGCACCGCGAGCGTGGCGGCGCTCGCGTCGATCAGGATAGGCAAGCCGCTTTCGACGATCGCGGCGGCCCGCCTGCGCGCGCGCACGATGCGCCGCCGCCTGTCCGCGCCGGCTTCGCGCCGCACCAGCCCCGCCGCCTCCAACCGGTCCACCAGGGTCATCACCGACGCGGCATCGATGCCAAGCGCGCGCGCGAGGCTGCTCTGATCGGCGGTATCGAGCAACAGGCACGCGCCGAGCAATTCGATCTGGCCGGCGGTGACGCCCAGCCGGTCGAGCGCTTCGGCCATCCGCCCGGCATTCGCCTGGCCGATCGCGCGAAGCTGCGGCGCGATACGGGAATAATAAGTGGCGACGGCGTCCGGCATCGCGGCGGTCCCGGATCTCATATCGGCGCTGCTGTGCCTCCCCTGCGGCCGCTTCTGGCAGGCCTGCCTATCCGCCCCCTTCCGACCTGACAAGCAAGCGGCGCTTGACAGCCTATATATGTACGCTACAAATCATTTGTAACGGACATGATTCCGGCAGGATTGGGAGAGGCCGAAATGCATCCTTTCGCGGAAGGCTGTTTTGCCGTCGAGAACGCCTGGTATGTCGCGGCCCTGGCCGATGAGATCACGCGCACGCCGATGGAACGCTGGTTCCTCGACCAACCCGTCGTCCTCTATCGCAAGCAGGATGGCGAGGCGGTCGCGCTCGACGGGCGCTGTCCGCATCGCATGTACCCGATGGCGGCGGGCAGGCTGGAGGGCGACGTCCTCGTCTGCAGCTATCACGGCATCGCCTTCGGCCCGAACGGCCGCTGCACGCGCATTCCGACGCAGGACCGGGTGCCGCCGGCGTTCGGCATCCGCAAATTCCCGCTGGTGGAAAAATGGAAGTGGCTGTGGATATGGATGGGCGATCCCGACGCGGCCGACGAAAGCCTGATCCCCGATCATGACGCGCTGGAACTTCATGACGAGGATCTGCCCAACGGCACCTATTCGGTGCCGCTCAACCATTATGACGTGAAGGGCCGCTATCAGCTCCTCCACGACAATCTGCTCGATCTCTCGCATCTCGCCTATCTCCACGAGACGAGCATCGGCACCGAGGGCGTGGCGACGACGCGCGACGAGGTGACGAGCGGCGAAGGCTGGGTGCGCAGCGCGCGGCATGTGGTGAATGCGGAGGCGCCGCCGTGGACGAAGGAGCGCCACGGCATCGACAAGATCGATTTCGTGATCGACTTCACCTTCCACCTGCCCGCGATCCATGTCGGCCAGAACCGGACGTCGACAAGCAGCGACAGCGATAAGCCCGGTGAGATATTGCAGGAGACGATCGTCTATCATGCGATCACCCCGGCGACGCGGACGACCGCCCATTATTTCTTCGCGATGACGGTGAAGAAGGGTCAACCCAAATCGCAGGCGATGACCGTGCTCAAAGACGGCATCGACAAGATCATCGCCGAGGACATTTTCGCCAGCGAGGAGATCGAACGCCTTCTGCCCAGGGAGGGCCGCGTCCGGGAACTGATGACGGCGGGCGACGTCGCCGTCGTCAAAGGGCGCAAGATGCTGGAAAACTTGATAAAACGCGAAATGGAAGCGCGCGATCGATCGCGGCCGGCGACAAGCGAGGCGTCCGCCGCCTGACAAGGCTTGCGCAGGCCCGCGCGGACGGGCAACCCTCCGCGCGACGGGCCGCATTCGCGTCGCCCCGCCCATCGCCTCGGGGGCCGCATGACGACACGGGTACGAACCGGCCGCACATCGCGGCGCTATGAGCTGGGCCTCCTGGCACTCCTCAGCCTCGCCAACGGCTTCGTCGCGCTCGACCGGCTGACCGCCAGCTATCTCTCGCCCTATATCGTCGCCGATCTGGGGCTTTCGAATACCCAGCTCGGCCTGCTCGCCGCCAGCCTGTCGCTGGCGGTGGCGATCAGTGCCTTCTGGCTGGGGCGGGTGGCGGACACGACCGGGCGGCGCAAGACGATGTTCGTGCTCGCCACCGTCGCCTTCTCGCTCTTCTCCGCGCTGTCGGGGCTGGCGGCGGGCTTCCTCTTCCTGTTCGGCGCGCGTTTCCTGCTGGGCCTCGCCGAAGGGCCGATGGTGCCGATCTCGCAAGCGGTGATGGCCGACGAATCCGATCCGCGCCGGCGCGGGCTCAATATGGGCGTCATGCAGATGAGCGGCGCCTTCCTGCTCGGCGCGATGATCGGTCCGGTGCTCGTCACCTCGCTGGCCGATCTCTACGGATGGCGTGTCGCCTTCTTCCTGTCGGGCGTGCCGGGGCTGCTGCTCGCGCTCTCGCTATTCTTCTACATGCGGCCCGACGCGCCGAGGCCGGTTGCGGCGAAAGGCAAGACAATTCCGCTCGGCACGGCCATCGCCACCTTCTGGCGGATCGGCAACATGCGCGCCTCGATCGCGATCGCAGCGCTGTTCAGTGCGTGGCTGATGATCCAGAACGTCTTCCTGCCCGTCTATCTGACGCAGGTGAAGGGCCTCGCGCCCGCGACGATGGGCTGGGTGCTCGGCATGGGTGGGCTCGCCGGGATCGTCGGCGGCACGCTGCTGCCTTGGCTCAGCGACCGGATCGGGCGCAAGCCGGTCTGTGCGATCGCCTGCTTCGCCGGCATCGGCACCCCGCTCGCGCTGCTCCTGCTGCCTTCCTCGCCGGTGCTGCTGGGCCTCGCCATCCTGATCGGCTGGCTGCCGGTGGGGATCGCGCCACTCTATTGCGCAGTGATCCCGTCCGAAAGCGTGCCCGCCGCGCTGACGACCAGCGCGATCGGCCTGTCGATGGGGACGGCCGAGCTGCTGGGCGGCGTCGTCGCACCCTTCGTCGCCGGCCGCGCCGCCGACGCGCTGGGACTCGAAGCAACGCTCTGGCTCTGCATGATCTGCGCCATCGCCGCGGGGCTCTTCTGCCTCGGCCTCAGGGAAACCGCGCCCGGCCGCGCGGTGGACTGATCCGCCGCCTGTCGTTGACACCTCGCCCACAGGCTTTACGTCGTCCCTGATGATCGCGGGCGGATATCCAGCGACCTTGAGCGAGGTCTTCCGGCTGATGGGCGGGAGGCGTCGTCCCCATGGGGCATAATTCCTTCGTCATCGCGCTGATCGGCATATTGGGCGTCGGCGCGCAATGGGTGGCGTGGCGCACCAACTGGCCCGCGATCGCGCTGCTGCTCTTCGCCGGCCTCGTCGCCGGGCCGCTGACGGGCATCATCCAGCCGCAGCGCGATTTCGGCGCGATGCTCGACCCGGCCATCTCGATCGCGGTCGCCATCATCCTGTTCGTCGGCGGGTTGAGCCTCAACTTCCGCGAATTGCGCCATGCCGAAGGCGCGGTGTCGCGGCTGGTCCTGATCGGCGTGCCGCTCGCCTGGGTGATGGGTGCGCTTACCTGTTATTATGTGGCGGGGCTGGTCTGGCCCGTCGCGATCCTCTTCTCGGGCATTCTCGTCGTCACCGGGCCAACGGTGGTGATCCCGCTGCTGCGCCAGCTCAACATCGGCGCACGGCCGCGTGCGGCGCTCAAGTGGGAAGCGATCGTCAACGATCCGATCGGCGCGCTGTTCGCCGTCGTCACCTACGAATATCTGCTCCACGCGGAGGATGGCGGGACGGTGTTCGGCACGGTCGCCATGGTCGCAACGGCAGCGATCGCGGCGGGGCTGATCGGCTTTGCCGCCGCTTACGTCATCGCCTGGCTGTTCCCGCGCGGCCATGTGCCCGAATTCCTGAAATCGCCGGTGCTGCTGGTGATGGTGATCGGCGCGTTCGTGCTGTCGAACATGGTGCAACAGGAAACCGGGCTGCTCGCCGTTACCGTGATGGGCGTGTCGCTGGCCAATATGCGGCTGGAGGGCTTCCGCGACTTCCAGCATTTCAAGGAGAATATCACCGTCCTGCTCGTCTCGGGCGTCTTCATCCTCCTGTCGGCCTCGCTCAATCTCGACGTGCTGAAGCAGTTCGAATGGCGCTTCATCGGCTTCGTCGCGGTGCTGCTGCTCGTCGTCCGCCCGGCGAGCGTGCTCGCCAGCCTCGCTTTCTCGCGCATGCCTTGGCCCGAGCGACTGTTCATCGCCTGGATCGCACCGCGCGGCATCGTCGCGGTCGCCGTCTCGGGCCTGTTCGCGCTGCGGCTCAACCGCCTGGGCTATGGCGACGGCTTCACGCTGGTGGCGCTGTCCTTCGCGGTGGTCGGCGCGACGATTGTCGCGCACGGCTTCACCGCGCGCCTGTTCGCCCGCTGGCTGGGGATCGAGGCGGAGACGAAGCAGGGCGTCCTGATCGTCGGCGCGACCTCGTGGAGCCTGTCCCTTGCCGAATATCTGCGCCAGCAGGGCGTGCCGGTGACATTGAGCGAAACGAGCTGGCAGCGCCTGTCGCCAGCGCGCGCGATGGGCATACCCAGCTTCCACGGCGAGATATTGAGCGAGGCGGCGCAGGACCGGATCGATCTTGGCCAGTTCCAGCTCCTCGTCGCGACCACCGACAATGAGGCGTATAACGCGCTCGTCTGCACCGAATTCGCGCCCGAGCTGGGCCGCGACGCGGTCTACCAGCTCGGCAGCGCCGCGGGCGACGATCCCCGCCATCTGCCCAAAACGCTGCGTGGCCGCGCGCTCTTCGCCTCGGGCCTCGGCGTCGAGGACCTTCGCGCGCGCGAGCAGGCAGGCTGGACCTTCCGCAAGACCAAGGTCGGTGAGCAGTTCGATTTCGATGCGGTGAAGGCGGCGCTGCCCGATGAGGCGGACCTGTTGCTGCTGTTGCGCAAGAACGGGACGATGCGCTTTTTCACGCATGCCTCGCGGCCCACGCCCGAAATCGGCGATACCGTTATTTCCTATGCGCCGCCCAGGGCGACCCGCCAAAAGGTGACAGCCGGGACAAAAGGCGGCAAACCTTCCGATCCGCCCGCTTTGGCGGCGGGAGAGACGTGAAACAGGCGGAGCCACGCGCTTGACGTGCCCCCGCCGGAAAAGAAGGATGGAATGATCGAACGGCCCGCGATCGCGATTGCCCTGGCGCTGCTGCCCTCCCTTGCCTTGTCCGCCTGCGACGGCGGGAATGGGAACGAACAGGCGCTCTCGCCCAGCGAGCAGCAGGCCGAGCAGAAGACGCCCGCCCCCACGGACGTCATCACGCCCACCGACACGCCCACCGCCTCGATCATGCGTCCCTCCGTCGTCAAGGAAGCGGAGGAGAAGGAGAAGAAATCCGTCGCGCCGATCGAGGCGACGGTCTATTTCGATTTTGGCAAGGCCACGCTCAGCGACGAGGCGAGGGTGGAGCTGGACAAGCTCGCCGCCGCGATAGCGCCGACCAACCGCGTCGCCACGCTTCGCGGCAGTTCGGATTCGAAGGGCGACGATCGCGACAATATGCGCATGTCAGTGAAACGCGCGGAGGCGGTGCGCGATTATCTGGTGAGCAAGGGCGTTGCGCCGACGCATCTCACCACAATCGGCCTTGGCGAGGCGCGCCCGGCCGCGCCCAACGCCACCCTCACCGGCAAGGATGACGAAGCGGGCCGAAGCCGCAACCGCCGCGTCGACATCAGCGTCCCCAGCGGCGATCCCGATGCGGCCACGCCCGCGCTCGACTCCCCCTCCTGACGCCGCCCGCCGTCAGGCGTGGGCGGTGGTGCGTACTGCGGCGGTGCGGGCCGCCAATAGCCACATAGCGAGCACCGCGACGCCCCAGCCAGCCGCCATCAGCGCGCCATAAGGCGTCCAGTCCCGCCCAGTCGAGAAAGCCAGCCAGATCGGCGGATTGAGGAAGGTGGCGAGCGAGCCGGCCTGATTGATGAGCGCCGCCGCCGCGCCGCGCCGCTCGGGCTCCGCCACGATCGGAAGGGTGGCGAGCAGCACCGCCGTCGCAGCCCCCGAGGCGATGAACCATAAAGCGAGAACAACATAACGGACCGGCAGCCCCAGATCGGGGAAGAAGGCCAGCGAACCGACGACAAGCCCGATCAGCGCCAGCCCGGTGAAGAGCCATTGCCGGCTGACTCCTTTGCCCAGGATGAAGCCCGCCAGCAACGAGCCCGGCACCATCGCCAGCGTCGCCAGCGCCACCATGTTGGACGCGCGCGCGATCGTGATGTGATGGATCCGCGAAAAATAGGTGGGAAAGGTGACGTTTGCGCCAAGACCAAGCCCGATCATCAGGAAGAAGGCAAGCGCGAGCAGCAGCAGCGCCGGCTTCGAATAGGCGCTGCGCAGCGCGAGCAGTTGCGCGCCGATCGTCGGCCGGGGGCCTTGCCGTTCGATCCGGGGCGTGGGTTGCAGGAGCCCGAGCAGGCCGACGACGGCGAAGAGCAGGCCCGCCACGACAAAGGCCATCCGCCAGTATGCACCCTCCGCGAACAGGCCGCCGATCGCAAGCCCCGTCGCGGTGCCGACGGGCATGTAGGTCGCCCATAAGGTCATCGCCGAGGTGCGTCGCTTGCCTTCGGTCGTCGCCATCATCAGCGCGGGGCCGGCGGTATACATATGGACGATCGCCACGCCCTCCAGCAGGCGGGCGAGTTGCAGGAAGGGCAACGAGGGCGCGACCGCATAGAGCGCGTTCGCCGCCACGCCGACGCAAGCCGCGATGATAAGGACGAGCCGGGGGCCGAACCGGTCCACGACGATCCCGCTCGGTATCGCCAGCAAGGCGGCAGGCACCGCCACCAGCGAGACGAGCCAGCCGAAGTCCGCCGGCCCGAGGCCGAACACGCGCGCGATATCGTCGCCCACGGGAATGATCTTGCTGACGGTCGATCCGCCGCAAACGCCGAACAGATAGATGCCGAGGATCGATCGCCAGCTTCCCGCCTTCATGCCCTGTCCTCTCCGCCGGCTGTCGCGCTTTGTGTTGCGCAGTCGGCCCGATCGCGCAACGCCCGCGTAGCGGCCCCCTCGATCGTCAGGCCCTCGGGGTCCCGCCCCGGATCGCCGAGGATCACAACGCCATAATCGCGCGCAGCGCCCGCAAGGCTGACATAGCCGTTGCGCACGTCGGCGAGCACCCGTTCGGGATCGCGCGCAAAGGGATCGCCCCAGCCGCCACCGCCATTGCTCAGATAGCGGAAGGTGGCGCCCGCCTCGGTCCGCCACAGTTTCTCGCGACCGAAATATTGCCACTCGCCGTCGGGTCGGGGCTCATGGCTCACCGGGTCCATCCGGCCCGCCACGCCGATCGCCTCGGCCCAGCCGTCGCGCGGCCGTTGCCCCGCGCCGGGCGGATCGCGCCAGAGCCAGACGCCACCCGGCCCGCCATCCTCGCCGCCGCGCACGCCGATGCCGGTCGGCCATTTGAAGCGCAGCGTGAAGAGGTTGTGGCTTGCCGCCTCGCGCCACAGTGTGTCCTTGAGCACCGCCGCGCCGCCGCGATTCTCCCCCGCGCCGGCCGAATCGGCGAGATATTCGCGCCGCATGATCGCCAGCGGCTGATCCGCCTCGGCCGCCTCGATCGGCGTGTCGATCGAATTGGCCGACATGAAGATCGAATAGCTGTCGCCATCGCCCGCCGAGCTACCGCCCCACGGCCCCCGCTCGCCGCCGCCGACGCCGATCGACACCCAGGGGCTACCGTCGGGCCGCGCGCCGAATGCGCTATGGATGTTGGGCGCGCCCGTGTCGCCGCCCACCGCGCCCCGGCCCAGCGGCTCGGCCAGCGCCGAGAACATCGCCGCGAGCAGCGCGTTGGTCGATTCGCCATAAGCGAAGACCACGCCTTCGGGCGGCAGCGCGGAGAAGACCGCGCCGTCGGGTATGATGATATCGACTGGACGGTAGCAGCCGCTGGTGAAGGCCCCATGCGGATCGAGGAGGAATTTCAGCACGACGCCGACGATCGTCTTGGCGTCGAGATAGGTGCCGTTGATCGAGGTGCGCGCCTGCCGCGCCGAGCCGGACAGGTCCACTTCGATTCGCGCACCGCGCTTGCGGATTGCGCAGCGCAGCGGATATTCCTCGCTCGCGTCGACGCCGTCGCAATCGAGCAGCGCCTCGCCCGTCCAGTCGCCATCGGGCATCGCCGCCAGCGCCTCGGCCATCCGCTCGGCATCGGCATCGCAGACATAATCCATCGCGCCGAGCACCGCATCGCGGCCGTAGCGCTCCATGCTTTCCAACAACTGCCTTTCGCCCAGATCGAGGCAGGCGATGATCGTCTGCATGTCGCGGCGGAGCAGTTCGGCGAAACGGACGTTGTCGAAGATCAGCGTCCATGTCTCGTCGACCGGCCTGCCCTCCTTCATCAGCGCGCGCGGGCTTAGCACGATGCCGTTTTCGTAAGAGCTCGTCTTCGTAGCGGAAAAGCCGCCCGGCACCGATCCGCCCATGTCGAGCTGATGGCATTTCAGATTAACGAAGCCCGATAGCGCGCCGCCGTGGAAGACGGGGCGGATGAACAGCATGTCGTTGACGTGCGTGCCGGTGCGATAGGGATCGTTGGCGATGATGACGTCGCCCTGCGTCAGCCTTTCCGGCCCATATTCCTCGATCGTGTTGCGGATCGATTCGGTCATCGTACCGGTGAAGGCGACGAAGGATTTGGAGACGACCGGCGTCGGATAGCCCCGCTCGGGCGGCCCGGTCAGCGTTGCGGCAAAATCGTAGAAATCGCGCAGCACCGGCGAAAAGGCGCAGGCGAGCAGCTTCGAGCAGAAATGCTCCAATATATAGGCGAAGCGATTGCCGAGCACGGTCGCGTCGAAACGGGTGCAGCCGTAACGCGCCCGGAAAGCGGCATCGTCGAGCGAGCGAAGAGAGGTCATGCGCGTGCCTCGATGACGATCTCGCCGAACCGGCCGACGCGGGCAGTCTGGCCGGGAATGACGAGGATGGTGGACAAAGGCTCGCGGATGATCGCCGGGCCGGTGACGGTTGCCCCCTGCCCCAGCTCCGCGCGCTCATAGATCGCGGCCTCGACCGGCCGGTCGGTCAGATGGCGCAGTTCGCGGTGGCCGATCGGCCCGGCGGGGGCCGTCTGCCGTGGAATTTCCTTCCACTCGAACCGGGTCGACGGCGCGATGAGCTGAACGCGCCAGCTCACACCCTGGACCGGTATATCGGGAAAGCTCTGGCCGTTGCGCCGGCCATATTCGGCATGGAAGGCGGCGGTGAGCCGCGCCGCGTCGACCGGGCCTTCACCGATTTCGACGAAGGGCGTCTCCCAGCTCTGGCCCGCAAGGCGCCCATCGAAGCTGCGCTGGATGCGGATGCCTGGCATGTCGCCCATCCGCCCACGCAAGGCCGCCTCCATCTCGTTCAGCAGCGCGTCGATCGCGCCGTCCGCTTCGGGCGACAGCATATGATAGGCGCTGCGGCTTTCGGCGAAGACGAGGTCGGTCGAGAGCAGGCCGAGCGCGGAGAACAGCCCCGGATGGGGCGGCACGATCAGCCGCCGCGCGCCGGTATATTCCAGCGCCCCCGCCAACAGCATCGGCCCGCCCGCGCCGAAGGCGACGAGGCTGAAGTCGCGCGGGTCCGCGCCATGGCGGATCGCGACATTGACGACTTCCTCGGCAATATTGTTGAGCGCGACGCGCCATGCCAACGCGACGCGTTCTTCGAGCGACATCGCGCAATCGAGGCTTTCGAACGCCCGCACCGAGGCGGCGACATCCAACTCCATCTGCCCGTCGGCGAAGCCCTTGGGATCGAGGATGCCCATCAGCAGGCAGGCGTCGGTCACGGTCGGCCTGGTGCCGCCCCGGCCGTAGCAGGCCGCGCCCGGCACCGCGCCCGCGCTTTCCGGCCCGACCGTGATGTCGCCCGAGGGCGAGACGGCGACGATCGATCCGCCGCCCGCGCCAACACTCGACACCTCGGTAGCCAGCGCGTTGACGACCAGATCCCATTCGATCTCGAAACTGTCATTGATGAAGGGCTGGCCATTGACGATCATCGTGATGTCGGTCGACGTGCCGCCGACATCGCAGCCGATCAGATTGCCGTCACCGATCGCCTCGCCCAGCGTGACGCAGGAGGCGGCGCCCGCCGCCGGCCCCGCGAACAGGATACGATGCGGCGCCTCCAGCGCCTCGCGCCACGGGATCAGCGCGGCGGTGCAGTCGGCGAAGTTGAGATCGCCTGCAAAACCTTGTTCGGCAAGGCCGGCGGACAGCTTTTCGGCATAGTCCGCGTAGATCAGCTTCATCAGCGCATCGATCACCGTCGTCGCCGCGCGCGGATATTCCTTGGCGCGCGCGCCGACCTCATGACTGACCGAGATCACCACGTCGGGGCCGAGCACCTCGCGCGCCAGTTCGGCGATGCGGGCCTCGTGCGCGGGATTCACATAGCTGTTGAGCAGGCAGATCGCGATGCCCTCAACGTGGCACCGTTTCAGCAGGTCTAGTTCCTCGCGTACCTGCGCCTCGTCGAGCGGGATGAGGACGCTGCCGTCCGCCAATATGCGCTCGCACGCGCCGCGGCGCAGATAGCGCTGCACCAACGGCCGCGCCGCATCCCCGAACGGGCGGCGCCAGCGCGGATCGAGCTGCCCCTTCCACGGTCGCCACGCCCGCCCGCCGTCGAGCATGTCGCGATGCCCTTCGGTGGTGAGGAAGCCGATCTTAGGTATGTTACGGGTGAGGACCGCGTTCAGCCCTTTGGTGCTCGCATGATTGAAGATCGCCACGTCGCCGACGCCGCAACGCCGCGCGCCTTCCAGCACCGCCTGCTCGGGATGGGCCGGCACGCTGGGCACCTTGGTGACATGCACTTCGCCGTCGCGCACCATCACCACGTCGGTGAAGGTGCCGCCGACATCGACGCCGATCAGCGTTCCCACGACGGCGCCCCCAATGGCGTGAAGGCGCCCAACAACGGGCCGGGCGTCCGCTCGATCGAATGGAGACATACCTGGCATTTCACGACGTTCCACCAGCCGCCCTCGCTCATCACGCGATAGGCGGCGATCGCCTCGGCGCCGCATTCAGGGCACCGGCCCGGCCGCGCTTCGCGCGGCGCATCCACCGTCGGGGTCGACGGGCGCGAAAAACTGTGCACGGTTGAATCTCCTCTCCCGAGGGATATATACGATCGTATAAGCAGCCAGCGCAAGGGGGCTTGAGTGACCGAAATCGACGAACGGGCGGGAACGCGCGAACGGTCCTTGGAAGCGGCAGAGCGGCTGTTTGTCGCGCATGGCTATGACGGCACCTCGCTGCGTGCGATCGCGGGCCTGGCGAAGGTCAATCTCGGCTCGCTCGTTTATTATTTCGGAACGAAGGAAGCGCTGTTCAGCGCCTTATGCGAGGAGCGCCTGTCGGCGACGATCGCGGCGCAGCGGGACGCGCTCCTCGCCTGCGAAGCCCGGCTGGACGCCGGGGAGAGAGTGACATTGCGCGAAGCGATCGGCGCGCTCGTCTTGCCCGCGCTGTCGCCGAACGAGCCCGGCGTCGATCTGGCCGGCCTCTATGCGCGCATCTTCACCGATCCGTCCGAGGCCGTCCTGGCGATCGGCAAGGCGCTGTTTTCGGAGCCGAGCATGCTGATGCGCCGTCTCGCCAGACGCCTGCTTCCCGATCTCGACGAAGCCGAATTCCACTGGCGCTACGTCGGCTCGATCAGCGCGCTCATCATAACCCAGGGCTTCGTCGACCGGATGGCGACCGTCAGCGGCACCCCCCAGCCCCCGCTCTCACGTGAGCAACTGGGCGAAACGATCATCGGCGTGATCGAACGCGGTCTGGGAGGATAGGGCTGAGGGGCAGCGCTTCCCTCTCTCCGCAAAAACCGTCGCGTAGGCAGAAATCTATACACCCGCGCCCGATCACTGGCGCCGACAGTGCATATGGATTTCCGCCTTTGCGGGAATGACAAGGTTTCTTTTCTTGAAGGCCCTGCCACGCCCCTCCCCGTCGCCCCGGCGAAAGCCGGGGTCCTACGGATTCGACTCACCTCATTACAGATCGAGTCGCTTCCATGGATTCCGGCTTTCGCCCCGGAATGACGAGGCTGTGAAGCGACGCCCTTTAGCGGTTCAGCGCCTTGCCCAGCACCGGATGGGCATAGTGCATCGCCAGTTCCTGCCGATAAGGCCAAGTCTGGCGCGGTTCGTCGATCAGTTCGTCGGGACCCAGCGGGTCCTCGGGATAGGCCTTCTGCGCCGGCTGCAAATGGCTGATCGTCTTGGCCCAGCCCTTGTCATATTCGGCCTGCCACTGGACGACATAATCGAGCCGCTTGATCTTCCAGATGCCGTTTTCGCGGACATAATCATTCTCGTAGATGCCCGCTTCGTAAAACTGGTCGGGCAGCCCCTCGGGCTGATATTCGCGCGATTCATGGCTACCGCCGAACAGCACCGCGCGGAAGCGGCCCTTCGCCGTCTTGCGATCATCGGCGACGGTGATGATGTCCTGCATCTGGAAATGATCGAGCAGGAAGCCATAGACCGGCCCCGGCTGCCCCTGGGTGAAGAAGTTCTGGAACCAGGTGCCGTACAGGCGGCGCGCGCCTTCGCGGCCGCGATAGATGCCCGACAGGAAAATGATCTCGGCATCGTCGGAGAACAGCTCCGCCACCTCTTCTGGACGGTTGTAATCGATATAATAGCCATAAGCGTAATGCAGCTTGCGGATGTCGTTCACATCCTCAAGCTTGCCCACGCGATCGTTCAACGCCGCCAGTTCGGATTGCAATTGATCGACACCGCTCACGATTCTCTCCTCTTTCCGTGATGAGTCCGGCTCCCTCCCTTCATCACAAATGTTAGGAAGCCTGTCCACGCCAAAGACGGAATCGAAAGCGAGAACGCGATGAGCGCGCGTCAGGCCGCCGTCCAGCTGACGAGAAGCGGCTGGCCATGAACGGCATGCCGCTCCTCGCGGCGAATGCGCCGGCCGCTGTCATGCGCGAATTCGCGCAGCACCAGATAATCGCTCCAGCGCGTGACGCCGCTCACCGGGCCCGCCACCGGCACCTGATCGCGCCACAGGCGCGCCGGATCGCCTGCGACGGCGATCAGCCGTCGTCCGCGCGCCGTACCGGCCAGCGCCCGCGCCTCGGGCAGATGGGGATCGAACAGCAGCACGCCCGCGCCTGACGGAGTGGTCCGCGCCGCCTCCGCCACGGCGGGCAGCAAGCCGGCGGCCAGCGCCGCGCCGCCCAGCGTCAGCGCCCCGCGCCGATCGAGCCCGGCGCCGCGCATCACTTGTTGCCCTTCGCGAGATAGGCCGCGATCGCCGCCATCTGCGGATCGCTCACCTCGCCACGCGTGATCTGCGGCATGTTGCCAATGCCGGTGCGCGCCGCCTGCGTGACATAATCGGGCGTAAGGTCGGTGCGCTTTTCCAGCTCCGCGATCTTCGGGTCCATACGGCGGGCGAGCAGGCCAGTGCCCATGCCGTCCGCACGGTGGCACATCCCGCATTTGACGCCGAACAGCGCCTTGCCGTCGAGCGGCTTGGCCGCCTGCGATCCGGCGGCGGCCACCGCGACCGCCGATCCCGACAGCGCGAGGCCCAGCAAGAGCGAGGTAATCTTCATGGCCGGCGCTCCTTCGCATAAGCGGTAGGCCAGATACCGCTCTTGCCCGGCGCGAGGATGCCCGCCGGATCGAGCGCATTTTTCACCCGCTCGTTCAGCCGCCGCAACGCATGGTCGTTGAAATCATAGGTGGCGGCCACGGTGTCCATATAATCGAGATGCGTGCGATACTCGCCATAGCCGTGCGCCCGGGCATCGGCGATCAGCGTGCGCAGGAAGGGATCGACGCGCTTCATGAACGCCTCGTCATCCTTGTTGAGCAGCACGGCATTGACGTTGATCAGGTGCCGCTCGCCAAAGGCGAAGCTGGCCTGATAATCCATGCCGAATTCCTTGTAGCGGGCATAAGCGCGATGGAACTGCTCCATCGCCAGCTTGCCCGATTGCGGCAGGACGGGCGAGAAGCCAATATGGCCGCCCCGGCCGCCATACCAGTTGGCGTTCTGCAGCGGGAAGGTCATCGGCACGCCATACCAGCCGCCCTGCGTTGGCGGGATCGGATCGCCCCGCCGCCACGTCGTCGGTTTCAGATGAAGCGGCTTCAGCGCGTTCATCGCCTGCTCGAGGACCGGATAGGTCGCCTTGGTGATCGCCTCGCGCCCGTAGAGGCGCAGGCTCACGCCCCACCAGCCGAGATCGAACTTCTTGCGGATCGCCGAGATGACGTCGTCGGACAGCGCGCCGGGCTTGTCGGTCCACTGGTCGCGCGTCGTCAGGATGTTCGCGGCGCGGAACCAGTTGCCGATCGTCGGCGATTGCTGGAGCACGCCTTCGCGGCGCAGCCCGCCGAGCGTGTCGATCAGCGGCCCGAGGTCCTCGATCCGGTCAAACTCCAGATCCATGCCGAGCACCGATTCAGGCTCGGGCATCAGCCACATGCCGGCCTTGGTGACGACGCCGAAATTGGATTGGACGAACAATTGATCCCAGGAGGGGCCGAAGCCGTAGCGATAGAGCTGCCAGGTAGGCGATCCCTGCATCGCGCCCATGCCGGTACGCACGATATCGCCGTCGGGCAGCACGACTTCGAGGCCGCACAGCTTCGACGTATTCTCGCCATAAGGTGTATAGCCGACACCGCGATCGAGCGCGTTGCCGATCACCGAACCCCAGCTATTGCCCGGCACCGAAAGCCAGAGCGGTATCTTGTTCTTCTGCAGATAATCATAAAGATCGTAGAAGCCGACGCCCGGCTCCAGCAGGACGGTGCCGTTCTCGACGTCCACCTCGATCTTCTTCATGCGCGTGAGATCGAGGACGATCGAGCCCGAAAGATCGGGCGCGGAGCTGCCATAGCCGAAATTCTTGCCCCGGCTGGTTGGCCAGATCGGCACACGGTTTTCCGCCGCGATGCGGACGATCGCCTGCACCTGCTCCGTTGTCGTGGGCGCCACCGCGCCGCCGGGGCGATGGCGCGTCTCGTCGATCGCGAACTTGTCGACATAGCTGTCGCGATCCTCGGCGGTGGCGAACACCGAATCGTCGCCCACCACGCGCCCGAACGCCTTCAGCGTACGATCGAGCACGGCGGCCGACACGCCGGGCGGATACACAGGACCCATCACTTCCCCTCCCTAGCGCGCCGGATATGGCGGGTGCCGCCGCGTCCAGCGCGATTTTTCTATACGATCGTATCAACCTTGCCCGGCTGATGCAACGCTCGCCGATGGATCGGGCGCCAGTTCCCGCGCCGCGCGCTCGGCATAGCGTCGTGCCAGTATCGAACAGAGGACGAGCTGCATCTGGTGATAGAGCAGCAAGGGCAGCATGATCATGCCGAGCGCGGGATTGCCCGCGAAGAGCACCGCCGCGATCGGGGCGCCGTTCGCAAGGCTCTTTTTCGACCCGCAGAACACTGCCGCCACCTCATCCGCGCGCGAAAAGCCGAGCAGGCGCGAAGCCCCCGTCGTGAGAAACAGGATCAGGACGAGCAGGACGAGCATCATCACCGCGACGCCGAGGATCAGCAGCGGATCGTAGCGCGACCACAGCCCCGCCGCACTCGAATCGCAGAAGGCCGCATAGACAATCAGCACGATCACCGCGCGATCGGCATTGGCGACGCCCGCCTCGTGGCGATGCAGCAAGCCGGCGATCAGCGGACGCGCGATCTGCCCGGCGGCGAACGGCAGCAGCAACGTCTTCACGACGTCGAGGATCGCCGGCAACAGCGGCAGATGCCCCGATCCGCTGGCGACGACAAGCCCGACCAGCAGCGGGGTCAGCACCATGCCGAGGAGCCCCGACAGCGTCGCATCGAAGATCGCACCCGCGACATTGCCCTTGCCGATCGCCGTCATCGCAACCGAGGAGGAGATGGTCGATGAAACCGCGCAGAGATAGAAAACGCCCAGCCGCACTTCGGCCGGCGCCAGCCCCGCGCCGAGCAGGAAGAAAGCAAAGCCGATCGCGGGGAAGAGCAGATAGGTGCTGCCATGCACCAAGAGGTGCAGCCGCCAGTTGGCCGCGCCCGCCTTCAACGCCTGGGGCGAGAGCGCCGCGCCATGGAGGAAGAACATGATCGCGATGCCGACGGTCGTCACAACGTCAAGATGCAGCGGCCCGCCCGCCGCGCCGATCGAGGGCGCCACCAACGCCGCGAACACCGCGGCAAGCGTCGCCAGGAGAAAGCCATCCAGTTTCATGGATCCCGCCATAACAGCCCTCCCGATCACGGAAAGGGGCACGTGCTATTGACGCCGCCGCTGTATGGAAAGCTACGGAGGTTACGCCATATCGCCCCTTCCCAGCTCTCCTCGTCATTCCCGGGCAGGCGAGAATGACGAGGGAATTTTCCGCAGGGCCCGTCACAAACATTCGTCACCCGGCGAAGCCGGGACTCATGGACTCGGCTCGTTTCCTGATAGATCGCCTCGCTTCCATGGATTCCGGCTTTCGCCGGGGTGACGAGTGAGGGGACGCGCCCTCCTACTCCCCAATGAGGTGCAGCGCGATCGTGCGTCGGTGCGGGCGGCGGCGATGTTCGAACAGATAGATGCCCTGCCATGTGCCGAGCACCGGCCGGTCGGCCAGCACCGGTATCGAAAGATGGGTCTGGGTGAGCGCTGTGCGCAGGTGCGCCGGCATGTCATCCGGCCCCTCATCGTCATGGGTGTAAGCCCGCGGGTCCTCGGGCGCGATCCGGGCGAAATAGGCTTCCAGATCATGCCGGGCGGCGGGGGCGGCATTTTCCTGAATGAGCAACGAGGCCGAGCTGTGCCGGCAGAAGAGCGTGAGCAGGCCCTCGCGCATCGCCTGATCGGCCACCCAGCCGAGAACCCTGTCGCTGATATCGAACAGCCCTTGCCTCTCCGCCGTCACCTCAATCGCGCCGCTGGCCTGTCTCATTGTCTGCTCCGACGCGCCTTAAGCTCGATCCAGACCGGCGCATGATCGCTCGTCTTTTCCCAGCCGCGCACATGGCTGTCCACCCCGGCCGCGACAAGCCGGGCGGCGGCGGCGGGATTGAGCAGCAGATGATCGATCCGCAGCCCCGCATCGCGGACGAAGGCGTTCCGGAAATAATCCCAGAAGGTGTAGATCGTCTCGTCGGGATGCCGCGTCCGCAGTGCATCGGTCCATCCCTGTTCCAGCAGGCGGAAGAAAGCCGCGCGCGCCTCGGGCGCGAACAGCGCGTCGTCGAGCCAGCGTTCGGGCTTGTAGACGTCGCGGTTCGTAGGGATGACGTTGAAATCGCCGGCGAGGACCGTCGGCGCATCGGTACCGACCAGCATGGCGGCATGGACAATCAGCCGCTCCATCCAGGCCAGCTTGTAATCGAACTTCGGCCCGGGGCGCGGGTTGCCGTTGGGCAGGTAGAGGCCGCCCACCAGCACGCCGTTCACAGCCGCTTCGATATAGCGGCTGTGAACGTCCTCCGGATTGCCCGGCAGGCCGCGCCGCGTCTCCACCGGATCAACGCCGCGACCCAGTATCGCCACGCCGTTCCAGCTCTTCTGCCCGTGCCAGACCGCGCCATAACCCGCCGCGCGGATCGCGGCCTCGGGAAATTTCTTCTGCGGCGCCTTCAGTTCCTGCAGGCAGACGACGTCGGGCGCCGCCTCGGCCAGCCAGCGCAGCAGCACGGGGAGCCGGCCATTGACGCCGTTCACATTATAGGTCGCGATCTTCATCGCCCTATCAGCTTCGCGGACGGCAAATCGTTCCCGCACTCATTTCAGCGACAATGTCCAGCCGAGCGAGAAACGCCAGGCGTCGCCATAGCCGGCATAGGGCCGGTCGATCGATCGCGCCGCCTCCAGTTCGATCGTCGCCTTGTCGCGCCAGGCGAAGCGCACGCCGCCGCCCGCCGAGGCAAGATCGAAATCGCCGCCCGGCAGTAGGCCGCGCGTTGCGATGTGGACGCGCGCACCGTCGACGAAGGCATAAAGTTCGCTGCCGCTCAACGTCTTGGCGGCGATCGGCCGCCACGCCAGCTCGCCAAGCCCGGCATAGCCGCGATCGCCGTTGAGGATGGCCGTGTCGAAGGCGCGGCCGAACTCTGCCCCGCCGACCGCAAACCGCTCGGCAGCCGGCAGCCGGTCGCGCGTCGTCTGCCCGCTGGCGCGTATGCGCAGGACGACTTTCTTGCCCAATGCCCGGTCGATCGCGGCGCGGGCGTTCACCTTGGTGAAGCCCGTTTCCGCCAACGGCGCGATCACGCGCGCGCCGAGGATGTCGAGCCCCTGCGAGAGCGTGACGCCTGCGCTCAGCGCGTGGCGTGGCCCCTGATCGGAAAAGCCCGCCGCCAGCCGCAGGGCGCGCGTCCGTTCGGACGCGATCAGCGAGCCGAAGGCGGCATTCTCGCTGTTCAGACCGTCGATCCCGCCGCTCAGCGTCAGATTGCGCTTGTAGGAGCGGATCAGCGGATAGCTGAAGGTCAGCCCGGCCAGCTTCGCATTGCCGTGGATCGCGCTGTGGCGGGGCCGGGTGGTGAGATAGGCGCCGACCAGCGTCGCGCGCAGCCCGTCGGCGCCCAGCGGCGTCGAATGCGAAAGGCTGATATAGCGATACTCGTTGAAATCGATCGCGCTGGAGGCGGCGAGATCGGCTTCGTCGCCCTCGCGCAACAGGCCATAGAATTTCGCGCTCGCGTCGAACTGGCCGTTGCCGACCAGCGTGGTCGTCCGGTTGTTGAAGCCGAAGGCGAAGTCATGGCCGCGCTGCTTCAGCCCGAGTACGAGGCGGACACCGCCCGGCCGCGTGCCGACCAGCAGCTTCGCATCGAGCGTCAGACCCGGAATGTCGCGGATCAGCGACAGATAGCGCTCCAACGTCGCGCGGGTGAGCGGCTTCTCCAGCGTCAGCCGCGCGGCATAATTTTTGACGAGCGCGACCGGCCCGTCCTCGATATCGCCGGTTATCGTCACGCCTTCGATGAAGCCTTCGGCGACGAGGATGCGGAGATGGCCTGTGCCGAGATCCTGCGCGGGCACCACCACCGTGTAGAGCGCCACCGACGTTTTGGCATAGGCCGCCGCCATCGCCTGCGCGACTTGCTGGATCACCGCCTTGCGCGCCGGCTTGCCGAGGAAGGCCTCCGCCGCCCTGGCGACGCGCTGGGGCACGGGGCCGCCCTCGAAGCGGATGCCCCGGATCGGCGCCGCCGCCTGGCCCTCATCCTCCGCGGCGACGGAGACGACGCCCTGCTTTATCGCCGGCTCGACCGTGAGGGGCGGCATCGGCTGCGCCCGATCGGTGCGGTTGCGATCTATCAGCAGGGGCGACGTGCTCTGGGCCGAGGCGGTGGAAGCGGCAAGGACACAGGACAGGAGCAGGCAGACGAACGGCCTCATCATTCCCCCTGTTTGAAAGAAGAAGAAGCGGGGGCGTCCTGACGACGCCCCCGAGGGAATCAACGGCTTCCGGAGAGCGGAAGCGCGCCGAGTAGACCGCCACCTGTCGTCGTCGAACCGCCGCTGGCCGACGTGCCGACGCCGAGCGCGGGGACCTTCACGTCGAGCAGCTTGCCGCCCGAGGCGACGCCGACGCTCGCGACCGAGCCGCTGGGCTGCGTCGGCGAAATCACGCTGGCGCCGACCGCTGCCTGCGCGCCGCCCCCAAGCAGCTGATTATTGCCGACCGCGACATCGGCGATCGTGCCGACCGCGCCGGTGGCCGATCCGAGCGCGCCCGTCGCGTTCGACGGCACCAGCGCCGACACGGTGTTGCCGAGCGTGCCGCCCGTACCCTCCGGCCCCGCCGCCGTCACCAGATTGCCCGCAGCCGAGACGCCGGCGGTAAGCAGGCTGCCTTGAGTCTGCGTGTTCGACAGCGCGCTCACGCCGATCAGCGGATTGCTGCCGGGCGTGCCGACCAGCGTGGCATTGCCGGCGGCGATCGTCACCGCCGATCCGGGGGCGGCGGTAAGTCCGTCGACCAGATAGCCCGAGCCGTCACCCGCGCGCACCAGCGCCTGACCGGTATCGGCAAGCACCTTTTCGACCGTGCCTACGATCGGCGTGCTGTCCGGCACCAGCTTGCCGGTCGTCCCGGCGACGCCCAGCACGGCATTGCCGGCAGTCGTCAGCACGGGCGCGGCGACATTGGGATTGGAGGGATCACCGGTGTTAGCGAGCAAGCCCGTGCCGCCGACGCCGTCCGGCCCGACGACGCCGCCGACGGGAAGGCCCGAAAGCAGCGCGCCCGCGCCCCCCGTGCCGCCGCCCGTACCGCCCGTGTCGCCATTGCCTCCCCCGCCGGTCCCCTTATCGCCGCCCGTGCCGCCCTGGTCGGTTCCCGATCCGTCGCCGCCGCCCGACGCCGGCGGGTTGCCGACCGATGCCACGCGAAGACCGCCGCTGCTCTCACAGCCCGGCAACAGAAGGATAAGAGAAGAGCCCAAAAGAAACGGCACCAGGGCCGAAGAAAGAGGCTTGCGCATGACAACTCTCCATCGCCATATTTTATGCAAATACTGGCGACAAAAAGGTAGGTTCCGCTAATAATAGGATAACACATCATTAACTATTATATGTACTACCATGATGCATCCGCAGAGCCCGTACCGGCGCCCGGCATATCGTTTCCCGTGCCAAGTGATTAGATAGTGCATGCCCTACGCGGAATCGCACCTTGGTACGCTGTTCTACGTCATCGAATGGCTGATCCGTCTCGGCGCGGTGGGAGTCGTGCCGTTGCGCCGGCCGCCCGCGGCGGCGCGCGCCTGGCTGCTGATGATCTTCTTCTTGCCTGTGCCCGGTCTGCTGCTGTTCCTCGCGATCGGCAGTCCGCGTTTCCCGCAATGGCGGACCGAACGGTTCCACCGCCTGCGCCCCTTCTTCGCCGCGCTGTCGGAAAGGCTCGCCATCGCCGCCCCGCCTTCGGAAAAGGAGGCGCCGATCGCGGCTTTTGCGGAGCGGCTGGGTTATCTGCCCGCGACGCACGGCAACCGCATCGAGCTGATCGACGATTATGACGCGGTGATCGCGCGTCTGATCGCCGATATCGACACCGCGCGCCATCACGTCCATCTGCTCGTCTATATCTTCGCCGACGATGCGGTCGGCCGTGCGGTGATCGCGGCGCTGGAGAGGGCGGTGCGGCGGGGCGTCGCCTGCCATGTGATGATCGATCCGGTCGGCTCGCTTCGCTGGATGCGCGCGGTGCGGCAGCGCTTGCAGGAAGCGGGGGTAGAGTTGGTCGAGGCGCTGCCCTTCACGCTCTGGCGGCGGCGGACCCGGCGCGACATGCGCAACCATCGCAAGCTGTTCGTGATCGACGGCCGCGTCGGCTTCGCCGGATCACAGAATATCATCGCGCGTGATTTCCGCCCCGGCGTCGTCAATCGCGAGCTGGTCTGCCGCGTGGAAGGGCCGGTCGTCGCGGAGATGGCAGGGGTGGTCCGCGCCGACTGGTGCCTCGAAACCGATCATCTGCCCGGCGGCGAACCCGATATTCCGCCGCCGGTGGGCGACGCCTCGGCCCAGCTATTGCCGAGCGGGCCGGACTATCCGCTCGAAGGGTTCGAGACGCTGCTGACCTGGCAATTGCATCAGGCGCGCGAGCGCGTGGTGATCGCGACGCCCTATTTCATTCCCGACGAGGACGTGCTGGGCGCGATGCGGACGGCGGCGGCGCGCGACGTGACGATCGACCTTATCCTTTCGGCGACGGTGGACCAGCACCTCGTCAACCTCGCCCAGCGTTCCTATTATGACGATCTGCTACGCGCGGGCGTTCGCGTTCACCTGTATCGCGACTATCTGCTCCACGCGAAGAATGTCAGCATCGACGGCGCGCTCGCCATCGTCGGATCAAGCAATGTCGACCTGCGCTCCTTCCAGCTCAACGCCGAAGTCAGCCTGCTCCTGTTCGACGCAGGATCGGTGGCGGCGGTCGAGGCGGTCCAGCACGGCTATCTCGCACATAGCGACACCCTCTCCCTCGCCGCCTGGCGCCGCCGCCCCCTTCCCATCCGCCTGCTGGAGAATATTGCGCGGCTGATGGGTTCGCTGTTCTGAGCACCTGTCATCCCGACGAAAGTCGAATGACGGGGAGAGAAAGTCCTCTATAACGTCTCCAGCCGCGCCAGAATCTTGTCGAGGATGGCGAGGCCCTGCTTCAGTTCTTCGGGTTCGAGGTCCTGCAGCACGGCGTCGCGCAACAGATCCGTGACGAGTTGCATCGCCGCGAGCGCCTTCGCCCCATCATCCGTGAGGCTGACGATCTTCTGGCGCCGGTCGCGCGTGCCTTCGCTGCGGCGCACTGCGCCGTCGCGTTCGAGGCCGGTCAGCAGGCGCGCGACGGTCGGGTCCTCGACCGAGTTGAGGCGGGCCAGCTCGCGCTGCGTCAGCCCGGGTGAATGGGCGGAGAGTGAAACAAGCGCCTCCCAGCGCGCCTGCGTCTGCGACACGCGCCGCATCCGCTGATCGACGCGCGCGCGCCACCGTCGCGCGCTGACCACGAGGCGCCGCATGAAGCGGAAGCGCAGATCGCCGATCGATCCAGGCTCATAGAATTTGATGTAGCTGTCGGGCCGCTCGACGCCGTCGGCGGACCAGGCGAGATAGCGTTCGTTCTTGTCGTCGCGGCTCATGCGTGCTGCACCTCGACGGCGACCGGCTTTTCCGCCGCCTCGCGCGCCGACAGTCGGCGATGGAGGCGGCCGACAAGGTAGATCGCGATCGCCAGAACAAGGGGGCAGAAAGCGAGCACGAAGAAGACGCTACGCGCCGGCCGTTCGCCCGACAGGAAGATTCCGCCCAGCAGCGGCCCGAGGATCGAGCCGAACTTGGCGATGCCGGTCGCCCAGCCCGCGCCGTTCGCGCGGCTCGCGCTGGGATAGAAGATGCCCGCGATCGAGTGCATCCCGAAATGCTCGCCGCCCAGGAAGAGCACCGCCAGCGTGAATGTCAGGAAGAAGGCGGTGTGCGACAGGTCCGCCAGCCCCATCAGCAGCAGCAGCGGAATCGCGCCCAACGGCATGGCGAGGATGCTGATCGGGCCGAAGCGATCGGTGAAGCGCATCAGCATCAGCCCGCCCGCCGCGCCCGCGATCGAGCCGACCGAGGCGGCCAGCGCCGCTTCCGAGCGCGTGAAGCCGAGATTTTCGAAAACCAGCGGCCCCCAGCTCGCAATGAAATACATAGCGATTGAACTAGCGATATAGGCGATCCAGACGAGCGGCGTGATCCACAGCAACTCATGCTCGAACAGGTGGGCGATGCGGAAGCCCCGCCCCTTCGCCTCGCTTTCGTCACCCAGGATGAAGCGCCCGTCCGCGGGCACCGGCCCGGCATGGCCGATGCGACTGAGCAACCGCGCGACGCGCGCCGGCTGCCGTCCCTTCTGCGTCAGGAAACGCAGCGATTCGGGCAGAAAGAGCAGCAGCAACAGCCCCGACACCAAGGTCGCGCCGCCACCGAAATAGAAGATCGACTGCCAGCCGAAATGCGGCGCGAGCCAGACCGAGATCGGCCCGGCGGTGGCGACGCCCAGCGAATAGCCGATCATGATGACGGTGACGACCGAGGCGCGGAAACGGCGGGGTACATATTCGATGTTCAGCGCCCAGATCAGCGGCAGCAGACCGCCGATCGTGACGCCGTTGATGAGCCGCAGCACCATCAGCGTGCGATAATCGGGCGCGATTGCGAAGGCGAAGGTGCCGATCGCGAACAGGAAAACGGCGAGGAGGATCGCCGGCCGCCGCCCCATCCGGTCGCCCAGCCAACCGAACAGGAAACCGCCGATGAGCGCGCCGACGAGGCCGATGCTGAACAATTCGCCCAGCATCAGCTCGTCAAGCGAGAAAGCCGTCTTGAGATAGGGCGCGGCGAACGCGATCGCGTTCATGTCGAACCCGTCGAAGAAGGTGACGATCCACGACAGGATGATGAGGCGCAGCAGGAAGCCGCCCGCTTTCTGTCGCTCGATGGCATCGGCCACGTCGATGATCGGTGCCGATGCCATGCCGTTTCCCCTCTTTTCGCCGTCAGCGGCCCGCCATCGGGCTCGCTCGTTCATGCGCTTGACCGCGCGTTACGCGCAAGGGCGTCAGCGGCGCAGCTCTTCCAGCTTGTAGACGATCGCCGGCCGCCCCTGTTCGTGGATGCCATCCATCAGCCGCGCGCGACCGACGAAATCGGGGTCCATCGGCCGCCCCTCGCCGGGCCGCGTGTGCAGCCAGAGACGAAAGAGCAGCCGCTTCTGCGCGCCCTCGTCGGTGAAAGCGGTGCGCGAATGGAGATTGATAAAATTGTGCCAGAAGACGATCTCGCCCGGTTCGAGCATGAAGCTGGCCTTCAGGTCCTCGCGGTTCGACAGCTCGCCCACCATCCGCAGCGCCTCGCGCAGGTCGTCGGGCATCGGCCGGCCTGTCTCGCGCGCGGCATTCACGAAGAAGAGCATGTGATAATAACAGCTTACCCGGCCATCGACATTGCAGAAGACGGGCACGTCATGGTCGGTGAGGTCACTCAGGTCGGCGCAGACATGCGGAAAGCCGCGATAGAGCGCGGCGAGAAGGTCGGGCCGTTCGCGCGCCATCTCATTATGGATGGCGAGCGCGCTGACGAGCCCGCTTTCGCCGCCCGCAGCCGAACGGCGATAGCTGGCGAGCGAGAGTATCTCGTGAAAGTCGCAATGGCCGCCCAGTTCGATATCCATCTGGTAGCCACGCGCGGCGGGATTGTCGTCGAGCCGCTCGACCCGGCCGATCCGGTCGCGCTTCGCGCTCTGCACGGCGGCTTCGCCCAGATGGGTGCCAAGCGCGAAATACAGGCGTGCGAAGGTCGCCTCGCTTAAGCCGCTTATGTCGAGCCCGCGCAGGACGACCGCGCCCTTGCCCGCCATGATCTCATAACGCACCGCCTGCATCAGCGTGGCGATCTCGGGTGTGTCCGCGTCGGCGCGGGTGATCGCCTCCAGCGGCTTTTCCGCCACCGCTTCAGCCAGGCGGAGCAGCGCCGCCTGCTGCACGGGCGACAGATGGCGCGAGAGCCCCTCGGCGCCGCCGATCGCCGCGCTGGTCCACGCGCTGGGATGATCGATCGTCGCATAGGCGGCCGGGGTGGCGGCGCGGGACGGGGCGGCTTGGGACATCATGACCTTTCCTGGCATCGGACGGCGGCTATCATCCGCCAAATTGTTTAGCATAACAAGCATATTATTGCATGGTTCTGCGGGCATTTATACGAGCGAATGGCCGATTTGAACAAGGCTATTGGCAAAATTTGGTTTAGCATGCACAATATATGCACTCGATCGAGATCGCCCGGACGCGCCGGGCAGGCACGACGGGATCAGGGAGAGGATCATCATGCAGCCAGTATCGCTCGTTCCGCGAGCCGCGTTGACGCGCGGCGCCAGCTTCTTCGTTCTGGGCGTCGCCCTGGCCGCGCAAGCCGCCACCGCGATGGCGCAGTCCGCTCCTCCAGCCGTGCCCGTACAGGCCCCCGCACAGGCCGATGCGGCGCAGGCGGTGCCCGAGACGATCGTCGTCACCGGCTCGCGCATCGCCCGCACCGGCTTCACCGCGCCGTCGCCCGTTACCGTCGTCGGCGAGCAGCGGCTCAACGCGCTGGCGATCACCAACGTCGCCGACGGGCTCAACCAGCTTCCCAGCTTCCGCGCCTCGGCTGGCCCCGCCAACGCGCAGAATTTCGGCGGCAACGTCGGCGCCCGCGTGCTCGACCTGCGCGGCCTCGGCGCGCCGCGCACGCTGGTTCTCGTCGACGGCCGCCGCTTCATGCCGAGCACGTCCGAAGGCACGGTGGACATCAACCTGATCCCCTCCGCGCTCGTCTCGCGCACCGAAGTCGTCACCGGCGGCGTTTCGGCGGTCTATGGCTCCGATGCCGTCGCCGGCGTCGTCAATTTCATCCTCGATCGCAAGATGGAAGGGCTGAAGGCTGAGGTGCAGGGCGGCATCTCGCAGCGCGGCGACGATTCGAACCGCTTCTTCAGCGTCGCGGGCGGCCATTCCTTCGGAAACGGTATCCACATCACCGGCGCCTTCGAATATGAAAAGAATGGCGGCCTCGACGATTGCTACAAGGCGCGCAGTTGGTGCGCGCAGGAGCGCTCGATCGTCGGCAACACGCCGGCCGGCACGGGCGGCATGCCGTCCAGCATCATCACATCCGACGTCCACACCTCGACGCTGTTTCCCGGCGGCGTCATCAATCGCTCCTACGGCGCCGATGGCAAGCCGCTCTACACCAATCTTGCCGACGATCCGCTGCACGGCATCAAGTTCCTGCCCGACGGCACGCCCGGCCAGTTCCAATATGGCCAGTTCGCCGGCCCGCTCTTCATGATCGGCGGCGATGGGCACGGCTACAACTCGTTCCTGTCGAGCATGTATCTGAAGGTCCCGGTCGAACGGTATAGCGGCTATGTCGCGGCAACCGCCGACCTCACCGATTCGATCGAAGCCTTCGTCGACCTGTCCTACGGGCGGGTGAAGGGCACCGTCCTGTCCTCCACGTTCCGCGACTATAACGGCTCGATCATGGGGATGATCCAGCGCGATAATGCCTATCTGCCGGCCGAAGTCGCCGCCATCATGGACGCCAACAATATCGACCAGTTCGTCCTCGGCCGCGCCGGCTTCGACTTCGGCAGCCCGAAGGCCGTGTCAACGACCAAGACCTATCGCGCCGTCGCCGGCCTCAAAGGCACGATCGGCAGTAGCTGGAACTGGGAAGCCTCCTACCAATATGGCCGGACCGACTTCCGCCAGATCATCACCAACACGCCGATCAAGTCACGCCTGAAGCGCGCGGTGGACGCGGTGAACGCCGACGGCACGATCCAGTGCCGCGTCAATGTCGACGCCGATCCGCTGAACGACGATCCCGCCTGCCAGCCGATCAACCTGTTCGGCGAAGGCCAGTTCACCGACGCGGCACGCAACTATGTGCTGGGCAACGGCTTCCAGAAGACACGCACCTCTCAGCAGGTCGCCGCGTTCAATATCGGCGGCGACGTCGTGGATCTGTGGGCGGGGCCGCTTTCGGTTTCGTTTGGCGGCGAATGGCGGCAGAACCGCATCGTCGGCAGCACCGATCCGATCTCGGCGGCGAACGACTTCTGGGTGCTGAACGGCCAGGAAGTCGACGGCAAGCAGACCGTCAAGGAAATCTACGGCGAGTTCAACCTGCCGCTCGCGAAAGACATGGCCTTCGCCAACCTGCTCGAGCTGAACGGCGCGGTGCGCTATACCGACTATAGCTCGAGCGGCAGCGTCGAAACGTGGAAGGTCGGCGCGGTCTACGAGCCGATTGAAGCGCTGCGCTTCCGCGTGACGCGCTCACGCGATATCCGTGCACCGAATCTTGTCGAACTGAGCGGCCAGCAGACGACCCGCACGCTGGGTGTCACCGATCCGCTGACGGGTCTGCAGGGCAACCCCACCGTGCGGCAGGGTTCGAACCCCGATCTCAAGGTCGAGAAAGCCGATAGCTGGACGGCGGGTGTGATCTTCCAGCCGACCTGGGGCTTCCTCCAGCGTGCGCGGCTCGCGGTCGATTATTTCGACATCAAGGTGGACGATGCGATCGGCGCGCTTGGCGCGCAGACGCTGATCGATCGCTGCGCGAAAGGGGCGACCGAATTCTGCTCGCTCATCACGCGCGCGCCCGACAACACGATCCTGACCGTCACCGACCTGCTGCTCAACGCCAACCAGCAGCAGACCAGCGGCTTCGATATCGAATTCGATTACCGCCAACCGCTGGGCAATGCCGGCGATCTTTCGCTGCGCATGCTGGCGACGATCGTTAACAAGCTCGTCACCGTCGACAGCGCCGGCAAGGTCGATCGCGCGGGCCAGACCGGATCGCGCGCCGGCGCCGTGCTGGGCGTGCCCGACTATACGCTCGACGGCCTGCTCACCTGGACGAAGGACGATACCTCGGTCACGGTGCACGGGCGCTATATCCCGTCGGGCATCTTCAACACCGCCTTCATCGGCCCCGACGATCCCAATTACGAGGTGACGCTGACCAACAGCGTCAACAACAACCGTATCCCCGGCCGCGCCTATTTCGATCTGGCGGCGAGCCAGAAGATACGCGTGTCGGGTTCGGTGTTCGAACTGTTCGGCGCGATCAACAACCTGTTCGATCGCGACCCGCCGGCGATGCCAAGCGGCAATCTGGGCACGAATCAGGTGCTGTTCGATCCGGTCGGCCGCGCCTTCCGGCTGGGCGTCCGCGTCAAGCTGGGCGGCTGACGCCCGGGCAGAGGACATAAAAAGGAGCGGGACGACCGGACGTCGTCTCGCTCTTTTTCTTATGCGCTTTCAGGCAATGGGGTTCAGAGATAGAGCTTCGGATTGGGGGCGAGACCCTGTTCCTTGCAGTAGCTCTCATAGTGATTCATCATCCACCATACGTCGACGGTTTCGATGAAGTTGGCGTTCTCGTCATAAAATTCGATCGGGCCTTCCATCCAGCCGAACAGCTTGCAGCCTTGCGGATGCTCGCTGACGAGCGTGTGGCTCTCGCCCGGCACCTCGAGGATCAGCCCGCCTGGCGTCGCGACCCAATCATATTCGAGATAACGCACCGACCCTTCGAGGCAGACCATCGTGATCGTGCCGCGATGGAAATGCGTGCCGATGACCCCCGGCCCCTTCACCCACAGGATGTTGGAGAAGAGATTGCGGCGCACATCGAAGGCGAGATGCTTGATCGCCGCGCTGTCGCCAAAGGGCACCCACGGGCTGTCGACGTCGGTCTGGGCGTCGATATAGCGTCCGCCGGGGCTCGTCCGCGCGACAATCTCGCGATAGTTGAACGGAACGTCCACGATCGCCTTCTTCGAGGACGGGGGCGCTTTCATCTGTGTGGCCATGGGTGCTCTCCGAATCTGGTTGTCACCCTTTCTACCAGCCCGTGCGAATGCATTATCGATAAAAGGGGAACAAAGCGCCGATCCTATGGGCGCCTCCCTGGTACCTGGACGGGCTCGAATCCCTGGCCTTCGCCCAGCCAGCGCAGGTAAGCGCAGAACATATCCGCCATGACATCGGCATAGGCGCGAATTTCCTCTGCCGTTCGCGGCACCGCAGAAAACCGCTTTCCAACCGTCCTCATCGTTGTCGTTATGAGGTCGCCAGCGAGGTCCCGGGTCGCACAGGACATTTCGGGCAAAACCTCGCGCATGAAATCGGCGATGATGCGATCTCCCGCGGCCCGTGCCTCCCGCGCTTCCGGAGCATCGCGATAAAGCGGCGCCGCATCATCGAGCGCCACCCGAACCGCCGCTTCCTCGCATTCGGAACGAAGGAACGCCTGCACCAGGGTACGCAACCGATCGAGCGGCGGGTATGTGGTGTCCGCGAGGATATCGCGAAGCATCCCGGCCGTCTCCCGCCACTCGTCGCTTTGGAGCTGGAACAGGATGGCCGCCTTGTTCGGGAAATATTGGTAGAGCGATCCGACGCTGACGCCGGCCCTCTCCGCCACGCGCGCGGTCGTGAATCGCGCTGCGCCTTCCTGCGCCAAAACCTGAACAGCCGCCTGCAGGATTGCCCTGACAAGATCGGCCGAGCGAGCCTGCTTAGGCCGTTTTTTCAAGGAAATAGGAGCTTTTGAACGATCGACCACCGCGCACTCCGGCAATGCGAATAGAAAAATATGACGAATTATTCGTATTTTTCCGAGCCGACACAAGGTCGGTCTTTTCGAAGCTGGAGATTCTGATGACCACTCTCACCACTGCGCCGTTGGCGTCCCTTTTGGATCGATTGTTCGGCGAGGCTGGCGCGGCCACAAGCCCTGCGCTGACCGAACTTTCCGACACGGAGCGAAAGCGCCTGATGAGCAGCAGAACCGAATATCGCGATTTTTATGGTCGCTTGAAGGATATGTGGCTACCCGTCTCGCGCGAAACCGGTGCGCTGCTTTACCTGCTGGCGCGCAGCAGCGGCGCGCGCGCGATCGTCGAATTCGGAACGTCGTTCGGGATTTCGGCCCTGTATCTTGCGGCGGCGCTCAGAGACAATGGTGGCGGCCGTTTGATCACCACCGAATTCGAAACATCGAAGGTGGAGCGGGCTCGCAAGAACCTGACGGATGGCAACCTCATCGATCTGGTCGAAATCCGCGCAGGTGATGCGCTTGAGACGTTGCGCGTCGGTCTTCCGGGAACGATCGACTTTCTGCTGCTTGACGGTGCAAAGTCGCTCTATTCCGACGTTCTGGACCTGGTGGAAGGCCATCTGCATCCCGGTGCGCTCATCGTCGCAGATAATGCGGGCTACAGCCCTGATTATCTGACGCGCGTCCGCTCGCTCGGCGGCGGCTATATATCCATACCGTTCGCCGGGGACGTCGAACTCTCGATGCGAGCCAGCTAAACCACCTATGATCCGCGGCCTAGCAAAGATGGAGGCACCCATGTTTGCGCAGATAATAGGCGCCGCTATATCGCTGACATAGAAAAAACTGGAGCGGGCGAAGGGATTCGAACCCTCGACCCCAACCTTGGCAAGGTTGTGCTCTACCCCTGAGCTACGCCCGCTCTGGCGTTCGCCGGATGCGATGTCCGGCGGGGAGGCGCGGCTGATAGCGTGCGGGATCGCGGGAGGCAAGCCCCACGATGCCCTTCGGCGCCTCGCCGCGAATCTTTTTCGTCGTGCGCCTTTATTCGGCCGCCACGCCGGCGCGTTCGAACATGTCCTCGCCCGCGCCATCCTCGTTCGCGGGCAGCACCGCCTTCGCGTCGCGACGGCGGTCGAAGGCATCCCACACTTCGTTCCAGTTGCCGCGCGTCGCCGCCTTCGAATATTCGGTCGCCCGCGTTTCGAAGAAATTGGCGTGCTCGACGCCATTCAGGATCGGTGCGAGCCAGGGCAGCGGATGCTCGTCCACCATATAGATCGGCTTCAGGCCAAGCTGACCGAGCCGCCAGTCGGCGATGTAGCGGATATATTTCTTGATCTCCTTCGGCGTCATGCCGGGCACCGGCCCCATTTCGAAGGCGAGATCGATGAACGCATCCTCCAGCCGCACCGTCTTCTGGCAGCTGTCGAGGATATCCTCCTGCACCGCTCGGGTGAGACAGTCGCGCTCCTTCACGAAGGCGTGGAACAGGCGGGTGATGCCTTCGCAGTGCAGGCTCTCGTCGCGCACGCTCCATGAGATGATCTGGCCCATGCCCTTCATCTTGTTGAAGCGCGGGAAATTCATCAGCATGGCGAAGCTGGCGAAGAGCTGCAGCCCCTCGGTGAAGCCGCCGAACATGGCGAGCGTGCGGGCAATGTCCTCGTCATTGTCGACGCCGAACTGCGCCATATAATCGCACTTGTCCTTCATTTCCTTATAGTTGAGGAAGGCGGTATATTCGCTTTCGGGCATGCCGATCGTGTCGAGCAGATGGCTGTAGGCGGCAATGTGCACCGTCTCCATATTGCTGAACGCGGTCAGCATCATCTTGATCTCGGTCGGCTTGAACACGCGGCCATATTTGTCGTGGTAGCAATCCTGCACCTCGATGTCGGCCTGAGTGAAGAAGCGGAAAATCTGCGTCAGCAGATTGCGCTCATGGTCGGTGAGCTTCTGCGCCCAGTCGCGGCAATCCTCGCCCAGAGGCACCTCCTCCGGCATCCAGTGGATCTGCTGCTGGCGTTTCCAATATTCGTAGGCCCACGGATATTCGAAGGGCTTGTACTGCTTGGAAGCCTGAAGAAGCGGCATGGCTTTCGTCCTTATCTGCTAATCCGAAGGGAAGGCGCGCGCCCTCCCGCTACTGGCAAGCGAGACACTCGTCATAATCCGTGCTTTCGGCGATCTCGAACCGGGGCGCGTCGATCGTGTTGTCGGCCTCCACGCCGCCGGCGAAGCCGGCGCGCTGGATGCTCTTGGAACGGAGATAGTAAAGCGACTTGATGCCCAGCTCCCACGCGCGGAAGTGGAGCATCATCAGGTCCCACTTGTCGGTATCGGCCGGGATGAACAGGTTCAGCGAGGCCGACTGGTCGATATAGGGGGTGCGGTCCGCCGCCAGTTCGAGCAGCCAGCGCTGGTCGATCTCGAAGCTCGTCTTGTAGACGTCCTTCTCCTCCTGGCTGAGGAAATCGAGGTGCTGGACCGAGCCGCCACGCTCGAGGATCGAGTTCCACACCGCTTCCGAATCCTTGCTCTTCTCGCGCAGCAGCGCGGTCAGATAGGGATTGCGGACCACGAAGCTGCCCGACAGCGTCTTGTGGGTATAGACGTTCGCCGGAATCGGCTCGATACAAGCCGAGGTGCCGCCGCAGATGATGCTGATCGACGCGGTCGGCGCGATCGCCATCTTGCAGGAGAAACGCTCCATCACGCCCTGCTCGGCGGCGTCGGGGCACGGCCCGCGCTCGGTGGCGAGCAGCATCGACGCCTCGTTCACCGCGGCATTGATATGCTTGAAGATCTTGAGGTTCCAGCTCTTCGCCATCGCCCCTTCGAACGGCAGGCCGCGCGCCTGAAGGAAGCTGTGGAAGCCCATCACCCCGAGGCCGACCGAGCGTTCGCGGCTGGCGCTATATTTGGCCCGCGCCATTTCGGGTGCCGCGCGATCGATATAGTCCGAAAGCACATTGTCGAGGAAACGCATCACGTCCTCGATGAACTGCTTGTCGCCGTTCCACTCGTCCCACGTTTCGAGGTTGAGCGAGGAGAGGCAGCAGACCGCCGTGCGATCGTTGCCGAGATGATCGCGCCCGGTGGGCAAAGTGATCTCGCTGCACAGGTTCGACGTCGAAACCTTCAGGCCGAGATCGCGATGGTGCTTCGGCATCATCGCGTTCACCCGATCGATAAACACGATATAGGGCTCGCCCGTCGCCAGCCGCGTCTCGACTAGCTTCTGGAACAGCGAGCGCGCATCGACACGACTGCGCTCGCTCTGGTCCTTCGGGCTGCGGAGCACCCATTCGGCGCCGTCGCGCACCGCCTCCATGAAGGCGTCGGTCAGCAGCACGCCGTGGTGCAGGTTGAGCGCCTTGCGGTTGAAATCGCCCGAGGGCTTGCGGATTTCGAGGAACTCCTCGATCTCGGGATGCGAGATGTCGAGATAGCAGGCCGCCGACCCGCGCCGGAGCGACCCCTGCGAAATGGCGAGGGTCAGCGAATCCATCACCCGCACGAAGGGGATGATGCCGCTGGTCTTGCCGTTCAGCCCCACCGGCTCGCCAATGCCGCGCACCGAGCCCCAATAGGTGCCGATGCCGCCGCCGCGCGAGGCCAGCCAGACATTCTCGTTCCAGGTGTTCACGATGCCTTCGAGGCTGTCGTCTACCGAGTTCAGATAGCAGGAAATGGGCAGCCCGCGCCCCGTGCCGCCGTTCGACAGCACCGGCGTCGCCGGCATGAACCACAGTTTCGAGATGTAGTCATAGAGCCGCTGGGCATGCTCTTCATCGTCGGCATAGCAATCGGCCACGCGCGCGAAGAGATCCTGGAAGCTCTCGCCGGGAAGCAGATAGCGGTCGGTCAGGGTTTCCTTGCCGAATTCCGTCAGCAGGGCATCGCGCTGCGGATCGGCGACGATC
>DATMRS010000004.1:0-212827 GCA_035566015.1 Sphingomonadaceae bacterium | reverse complement strand
TGCGCGCCTTACTGTTTCAATAGCGGTAATGGTCTGGTTTGAAGGGGCCTTGTTTGGGGACGCCGATATAGGCGGCCTGTTTGTCGGTGAGGGTGGTGAGTTTGACGCCGAGCTTCTCGAGATGGAGCGCGGCGACCTTCTCGTCGAGATGCTTGGGCAGCACGTAGACCTGGTTCTGATACTCCTCGCCCTTGGTCCACAGCTCGATCTGGGCGAGCACCTGGTTGGTGAAGCTCGACGACATGACGAAGCTCGGGTGGCCCGTCGCGCAGCCCAGGTTCACCAGCCGCCCCCTGGCGAGCACGATGATCTTCTTGCCGTCGGCGAACTCGACCTCGTCGACCTGCGGCTTGATCTCGGTCCATTTCAGGTTGGCGAGCGCGTTGATCTGGATCTCGCTGTCGAAATGGCCGATGTTGCACACGATCGCCATGTTCTTCATCGCGCGCATGTGATCGAGCGTGATGACGTCGGCATTGCCCGTCGCGGTGACGAAGATGTCGGCGCGCGTCGCCGCCTCCTCCATCGTCACCACCTCATAGCCCTCCATCGCCGCCTGCAACGCGCAGATCGGATCGACCTCGGTCACCAGCACCCGCGCGCCGCCATTGCGCAGCGAGGCCGCCGATCCCTTGCCGACATCGCCGAAGCCCGCCACGCACGCCACCTTGCCCGCCAGCATCACGTCGGTCGCCCGCCGGATCGCATCGACCAGGCTCTCCTTGCAGCCATAGAGATTGTCGAACTTGCTCTTGGTCACGCTGTCGTTGACGTTGATCGCCGGGAAGGGCAGCTTGCCGTTCTTCGCCAGCTCATAGAGGCGGTGCACCCCCGTCGTCGTCTCCTCCGACACGCCGCGGATCGTCTCCACCGTCTTCGTCAGATAGCCCGGCCGCGCGGCGAGGAAGCGTTTCAGCGTCGCGCAGAAAATCTCCTCCTCCTCGTTCGACGGCGCGAACAAGGCCTCGCCCGCCTCGACGCGCGCGCCCCACAAGGCGAACATCGTCGCATCCCCGCCATCGTCGAGGATCATGTTCGCCGTCTGCCCCTCGCCCCAGTCGAAGATGCGGCAGACATAATCCCAATATTCCTCCAGGCTCTCGCCCTTCACCGCGAACACCGGGATGCCCTGCGCCGCGATCGCAGCCGCCGCATGATCCTGCGTCGAGAAGATGTTGCACGACGCCCAGCGCACCTCCGCCCCCAGCGCCACCAGCGTCTCGATCAACACCGCCGTCTGGATCGTCATGTGCAAAGAGCCCGTGATCCGCGCCCCCGCCAAAGGACGCGATCCCCCAAACTCAGCACGAAGCGCCATCAATCCAGGCATCTCCGTCTCCGCTATCTCCACCTCCTTGCGACCAAAATCAGCAAGCGAAAGATCGCGGACCACATAATCGGTGAAGCTGTCGGCGGAACGGGTAGCCACGGGGCACTCTCCTGAAACAAACGGGAAAGGCCGCACCGAGCCGGCACGACCGAATGCGGCCCGCACTATCCGCGCGGGCCGCCAAAGGCAAATATAAAGATGTCTTTATGTGTCCCACGGGGAAACGCCGCGCGAAGCCCGCGCGGCGCGCTAGATTACTTCTTGCCGAGCGTGAGCCCGCCGAAACGCTTGTTGAAGCGCGCGACCTGACCACCCGTATCGAGCAGGGTCGACTTGCCGCCGGTCCACGCCGGATGGACGGTGGGATCGATGTCGAGCTGGAGCGTGTCGCCCTCCTTGCCCCACACCGAGCGCGTCGCGAACACCGTGCCATCGGTCATCTGCACGTTGATCATGTGATAATCGGGATGAATGTCTTTTTTCACGTCAGCAGGCTCCGATAAGGGCTGGTTTCCGACCAGCCGGGGAAGCGAAGCGCGCGCCTTAGCGGGCGCGCCGTCCTTTTACAACCGGCTTGGCCCGCCACCCGGCCGCAAGGCGTCGGCCAGCGATCGCGTGCCGCTGCCCCGTGGCGCGGGCTTCGGCTGATGCGGCGCGGGCGACCAGCCGGTCAAGTAGAGGATTTCGAAACGCTCGGCGGTGCGGCCATCGGCATCGGCGTCGGCGGCGAAGCGGCTGAGCAGCGCCCCGATATGCGCGCGTGACAAGGGCGGGCGCCGGCGTCGCAGCAAGTTGGTCGCCGCCATGCCCCTGAGATCGGCGATGAGACGCAACGGATCGCCATAGCGAACCGTCAGCGTTTCCGAATCGGCAACGGGCAAGGCGAAGCCCGCGCGGGAGAGAAGGTCCCCCGCCGCGCGCACGTCGATCTGCGGATGGAGGCGCGGCGCCACGCCACCGCTTGCCGCCATGTCGGCCGCGAGCAGCGCATCGCGCAGCCGCGCCAAACTTCCCGCGCCCGCCAAACCGGCGAGGAACAACCCGTCGGGGACGAGTATGCGCCGGATCAGCGACAGGGCGCCCGGCAGATCGTTCACCATGTCGAGCCCGCCCGCCGAGACGACCAGATCGAAGCTTCCGTCGGCGAAAGGCAGCCGGTCCTCGTCACACTGCACCCCGCTGCTTTCCCGCGCGAAGGCGAAGCCGCTGTCGGCCGAGACGACATTCATGCCCCGCGCGCGCAGCGCCCGGCCCAGGCTCCCGTCGACCGCGGCGAGATCGAGCGCCCGGCGGAAATCGCGCTTCACCGAATCGAGGCGGTCAAGCAATCCCTCGACGATGTCGTTTCGCACGAAGGCGAAATCGGCAAAGTGAAGCGCGGCGCGATCGCGGCGGCGGCGGCGCAGCGCGCGATCGTAAATCTCGATATCGTCCTGAGGGGCAGGCATGGCGAGGCTTGTGCGCCCGCGCCGGACGCGAGACAAGCCGGCATGCACGCCGTCCGCCTTCTTCCCACGCTCGCCATGCGCCTTTTGTCGCTGGCCCTGCCGCCGCGTTGCCCCGGCTGCGGCGCGGTGACGCGGGCCGATCACAGCTTCTGTGTCACCTGCTGGAGCGCGCTCGATTTTCTCGGCGCGCCATGCTGCGCCTGCTGTGGCGAGCCCTTCCTCCACGATCGCGGCCCCGAGGCGCGATGCGGCGCCTGCCTCGCCGATCCGCCCGCCTTCGATCACGCGCGCGCCGCTGTCTCTTATGGCGACATCGCCCGCCACATTGCGCTGCGCCTCAAATATGGCGGGCGGCCGGGACTGGCCGAGACGATCGCACGGCGGCTGGATCGGCTGGTGGAGCACGGCGAGCCGGACCCGATCGTGATTCCCGTCCCGCTCCACCGCTGGCGCATCTGGCGGCGCGGTTACAACCAGGCTGCGCTGATCGCCCAAGCGCTGGCGCGGCGGCACGGATTTCGCGTGGAACTCGACCTGCTCCACCGCACGCGCGCGACGCCGGTACTGCGCGGCCTGGGGCCGACCGGGCGGAAGAAGGCGGTGCGCGGCGCCTTCGCCGTGGCCGCCAACCGACGAACCCTGCTCGCGGGCCGGCCCGTCCTGCTGATAGACGATATCTATACGACGGGGGCTACCGCCAACGCCTGCGCACGGGCGCTGAAACGTGCCGGAGCGGGACAGGTGGGCCTGCTCTGCTGGGCGCGCGTCGTGCGGGGCGTTGACAATTGATGCGACCGGTCACACCTCCTTGCATGGGTTGCAACGCACGAGTTTCACATGGCCAAGGTCGAAATCTATACGAAGCTCCTCTGCCCTTATTGCCAGCGCGCGAAGAAGCTGCTGGCCGGCAAAGGCGTGGAATATGAGGAATATGACATCACGATGGGCGGGCCGAAGCGCGCCGAGATGTTGAGCCGTTCCCATGGCGGCACGACCGTACCACAAATCTTCATCAACGATCGTCATGTCGGCGGGTCCGACGATCTCGCCGCCCTCGAACGCGAGGGCAAGCTCGACGCACTGCTCGCCTGATGCGCGCGGGCGTCTTCCAGAGCCGGACGGGGATCGATCCGGCCGCCAATGCACGCGACCTCGTCGGCGCGATCGACATGGCGGCGGGGCAAGGCGCGCACATGCTCTTCACCCCCGAGATGAGCGGCCTGCTGGATCGCGATCGGGTCCGCGCCGCGCGATCTCTGAAACTCGAGAGCGAAGACCCGGTGCTCGCAACCGTCCGCGACGCGGCAGCGCGCACAGGCTTGTGGGTGCATCTCGGCTCGCTGGCGCTGCTCAGCGACGAGGGCGACGGAAAGCTCGTCAATCGCGGCTTCCTGATCGATGGCGATGGGGCGATCCGGGCGCGCTATGATAAGATGCACCTCTTCGACGTCGACCTGCCGAACGGCGAAAGCTGGCGGGAATCGGCCGCCTACACGGCGGGCACGACGGCGGTGGTGGCGGAAACGCCGTGGGGGCGCGTGGGCCTCGCCATTTGCTACGATCTGCGCTTCCCCGGCCTGTTCAGCGCCCTGAGCGAGGCGGGCGCGGTGATACTGAGCGTACCGGCGGCCTTCACCGTGCCCACGGGCGCGGCGCATTGGCACGTCCTGCTGCGCGCGCGGGCGATCGAGGCGGAAGCCTTCGTGATCGCGGCGGCACAGGGCGGCGAACATGCCGACGGGCGCGCCACCTATGGTCATTCGCTCGCGATCGATCCCTGGGGCGAGGTGCTGCTCGACATTGGCAATGCGCATGGCGTGCGGTTGATCGATCTCGATCTCGGCCGCGTCGATCAGGTGCGCGAGCGCCTTCCGGTTCTCCAGCACAGGCGGCGGATCGGGCCGGCGACGGTGGCCGGATGATCGTCTTCGATCTGTCGTGCGCCACCGACGGTCACGTCTTCGAGGCCTGGTTCGGTTCGACCGGCGACTATGAGGCGCAGCGCGCACGCGGCCTCGTCACCTGCCCGATCTGCGGCGATTGCGAGGTGAACAAGGCGGTGATGGCGCCGCGCGTCGCGGCCAAGGGCAACCAGCGGTCAGCGGCGCCCGTCGCCGCCACGGCCGAGGGCGCGGCAATGCTGCCGGCCGATACGGATGCGCACAAGATGAAGGCGTTGCTCAAGGCGCTTGTCGACGTGCAGGCGAAGATGCTTGAAAATTCCGATTATGTCGGCACGCGCTTCGCCGACGAGGCGCGTGCGATCCACCTGGGCGAACGCGAGGCGCGGACGATCCATGGCCAGGCCACGGCCGAACAGGCGCAGGCGCTTGCCGAGGAAGGGATCGAGATCGCCTCCCTGCCCTTCCCGGTGCGCGCGCCCGGAACCGACAATTGAGCCGCCTTGGCGATTGACCGCATCCGGGCGCGCACCTAGGACTCCGCCGGCCGCCCCGGTAGCTCAGCCGGACAGAGCAACGGTTTCCTAAACCGCAGGTCGGAGGTTCGAGTCCTCCTCGGGGCACCAATCGCCGGATATGCGACGTTCCGTCCCTGGCTCCTGATCCTCAAGCCGCGGTCCTGCCGAGCATGCGCGTTCGTCGGGGCGCAGCGTCAGGACCGACACGCCCAACGCCGTGACGGCGACGGTGTGCTCAAACTGGGCGGAAAGCGAGCCGTCCTTCGTCACGACGGTCCAGCCATCCTCCTCGGTTCGCACATTCCATCGACCGCGATTGAGCATCGGTTCGATGGTGAAGACCATGCCCTCGCGCAGGACGAGCCCCGTCACCCCGACGAAAGTCGGGCCCATGAGCTCGACTCGTTTCCATGGATTCCCGCTTTCGCCGGAATGGCAGGAGGAGAAAAGGTTCAGGCCAACCCCACCGCCGGCTCACTCGGCGGCGGGGTCGTGATCGAACGGAACCGCGAAACGCTCGCGCGGGTCCTTCTCATCGGCCTTGGCCGTGCCCGCCGCGACGGCGGCGCGATGCGCGCGCGAGGCGGTGATATAGTTGCGGACCTGCACGTCGCCCTCGTGACAGGCATATTCGAAAAACTGATAGCTGTCGTCGCGCGTCCATTCGGTGCGCGTGGACCAGGGGGCGGTGAACACCTCGGGATCGGAATAAGTCAGTTCGTGGACGATCGTGTTCGGGCCCGTCATCGTCAGCCGCTCGACCACCTTGGCCTGCTTGCTCATCGGGATCGTATTGAGCGGCGGCACGCCCTGCGTCGCCATGTTGACCGGGGATGCGGCGCGCTTGAGGGGATCGTGGGTCGCGCTGTCGCCGGACTTGATGTTGGTCGTCTCGATGACCAGCGTCTTGCCTTCCCAATGGCCACGGCTGTCGCCCATCCACGCCTCGACATTGCCGGGCCATGCCGGCTGGTTGCCGAGCGGGATGATCCGCGTGCCGAGCATCTCGAGCACGATCACGACGTAGCCCGGCGACTGGAAGATGCGGATGCCGTTATTGTAGCGGAAGGGGAACATCGAGGCGGGAAAGCCGCGCGAGATGCAGCGGTCCCACGTATCGAAATCATCGACCCAATCATATTCCTGGCCCGGCACCCAGCTCGACCGGCCGGCCTTGTAAAGCGCCTGACCGTGCGACGTCAGCGCCGGGAGTTGGCCGTCGGCGGGGCTGACCAGCATCGAGGTGCGGCGGCCGAACAGCGAATGCTGAAGCCAGTCGGCAAGGCCTTTCGTGCCGCGCGAGTTGAGATCGGCTGAATAGGCCGAATCGGCCTTCTTCGCCGCCGCCAGTCGCTTGGCGAACTCGGCATCGGTCACCCAGAAACGGTCGCCGAACGCCTTGGGCCGCTGAAACAGGATGCGCGCGCCGTTGATATTCTCGATCGGCCACGTCCCGCGAAAATCATAATCGCCCCACGGCGTCTTCTTCGGCGTGTAGCTGGTCGGGACCGGCGGCAGGACGGTAAGATCGGTCGGCGGCTGCTGCGCGGCGGCGGGAACGGCGAGGAGCAGCGATGCAGCCGCGGCGATGGCGGAAGCCGTGGTGACAATGTGCGAAGCAAGGCCGTGGCGCCTCATCAGGATTCTCTCCCTTTTACGATCGATTGTTGATTTTGTCCTAATCCGATTCTCGCCCTTAGGCCAAGAGGTTTGATGACTCTGTCCGGATTCTTTCTCCGGCGACCGCGTCGGCAACCGGCCAGCTTTCAGCGGAAATTTCCGACCGGACGACCGGCATGGCGGGACGGCCCGAACTGGCGAGGACGTTCGCGGTCGCGTATATCCCGCCGCGAAACGGTGTGGAGATTACATGCCGAAATTCGCGTATTTCATCATGGTGCACCACAAGCCGGCCCAGTTCGAGTGGCTGATGCGCGCGATACATGATCCGGGCGACCTGTTCCTGATCCATGTCGACCTGAAATCCCGGCTGGGGCTGAAGGCCGATCGCAAGGGCGTGATGGACGAGGTGCGCCGCATCGTCGCGGGCAGGCCCAACGTCCGGCTACTGCCGTCCCGCTTTACCAATTGGGGGGGATGGTCGCTGTCGCGCATCCTTCTCGACGCGATGAAGACCGCGCTGGCGGTGGACAAGGATTGGAGCCACTTCATCAATCTGAGCGGCCAATGCTATCCGCTGAAGCCACTGGGCGAGTTGAAGCGGCAGATCGTCGAGGCGGGCGACGTCGCGCATGTCGAGATGCGATCGATCGACAGCCTGCCCGCTGACGACTGGCACCTCCAGTCGCGCCGCATCTTCGAAACGCCGGTGCGCGCCTTCGCGCTGGGCCGCAAGCCGCCGCCGCGCGATTTCACGATGGGGCACAAGGGCTCGCAATGGGTTATCCTGCCCCGCGCCTTCTGCGCCTGGGCCGCCGCCGCGCCCGAAACGCAACGCATCGCCGCCTACCTCAAGACTCGCCAGCTAAGCGATGAGCTGATCGCACAGGCGCTGGTCGAGAACGGCCCCTATCGCGATCGCATCGCCCATCATTATGGCCGCGCGATCGTCTGGCCCGGCCCCAAGTTGTTCGGCACCGAGGACCTGCCCTTCCTCCAGGCGAGCCCCGCCTGGTTCGGGCGCAAGTTCGACGTGGCGACGGATGCGCGGGTGCTGCTGACGCTGGCCGAGACAGGCGGCTATCGCCCCGGCCCCATTCCGGAGCGGCTGGCATGAGCGGCTCAGGCGATCCCGCGATGGCAGGACATGCGCCGCTCGTCTCGATACTCATGCCGGCCTTCAATGCCGAGGCCTTCCTGCCTGAGGCGATCGACTCCGCCCGGCGGCAGACCCTCGAAGATATTGAGATACTGGTGATCGACGACGCCTCGACCGATGGGACGGCGGCGCTGGTCGCTGGGATTGGCGTGGCCGATCCGCGCGTCCGGCTGGTACGGCGGGCACGGAATGGCGGCCCCTCGGCGGCGCGCAATCAAGGGCTGGACGAAGCGCGGGGACGCTGGATCGCATTGCTCGACTCCGACGACGCCTACGAACTCGATCGCCTTGAAAGGCTGGTCGCGCTGGCCGGGCAACGCGGCGCCGATCTGTGCAGCGACAATCTGCTGCTCGTGCCCGAAGATGGCGCTGCGCCGCGCCCGATGATCCCCTCCGAAATCCTCGCCGCCGACCGGGAACTCACCTTGGCCGAGTTCGTTCGGCGCAACGTGGCGGATCGATCCCATCCGGGCGTGAATTTCGGCTTCCTGAAGCCGATCTTCAGGCGCGCCTTCCTCTCGGAGCACCGGATCCGCTACGACGAACGTGTCCGTTTCGCGGAGGATTTCGCGCTTTATGCCGATTGTTTCCGCGCGGGCGCGCGCTGGTGGATGTCGCCCGCGCCGACCTATCGCTATAGCGTGCGCGCCAATTCGCTGACGCAGGTGCAGACGGTGCACGACCTTGGCATTTTGCGCGACCGACAGGCGCGATGGCTGGAGGAGGCTCGGCAAGCCGGCGACGGCGATCTGCAAAGGCTGGTGGCGCGTCACAAGCGAGTCATCGACCGCTGCTACCACTATCGTGCGTTCACCGACGCGGTGAAGGCCGGCCGACTGGCCGAGGCGCTCCGCATCTTTACAGGCAGCATGCGAAGCGCCGCCTGCATTGCGGAAGAATCGGGCCGGCAGGCGCCCATTATCGCATTGAAGGCGCTTCGCGGCGGATATCGGCGGCAGCAAGCCGCGCAGCATCTTCATCCCTGACGCTTTGGCGGATTTGGGCGCGCGCGTGAATGGAGACGCCGTTTCGCGATGAAAACGGAAAAGGAGCCGGGAACCGTTCTGTGGATCGGTTGAATCGAATTGCTGCACCGCATCAATATGGTTGTGGGTAAGTCGAGACGGTGTTACCTTCGCGATCCAGAAAAAGCCTGAAGCAAATGACAAAGACCATGTAGCAGCATGGCAAACTATTTCTGTGTGTGCATGGCCACCTTCAGCCATGCGGATGCAGGGCCGGCTCCACGCGTTAAATTACGCAACGGGCAGGACAGGTTCGAAAGCGCCGCTATAGTTTGAGGGAGAATGGTCCTCATGAGTGGCCACCGGCAAATTTCCGATGAACTGCGTTATGTGTCGAATGTTGCAGGAGAAAATATCGCTTTCATCTCTTCGAACATCATCGACGATCCTTTTCGGGACGAATCCTCTTCCGGAACGAAGCGGCTCCCTTTCGACGCACCGCTGGGCCGCAGCCTCGACATATTGATCGCTTTCTGCGCGTTGCTCGTCATGGCGCCGATACTCGTCATCATCGCGGTGGCGATCTGGGCGCAGGACGGCGGCCATCCGATCTTCGCCCACCGCCGGATCGGCCGGGGCGGCCTGCCCTTTCCCTGCTTCAAGTTCCGCACGATGGTGGTGGATGCCGATGCGCGGCTGGCGCACCTGCTCTCGACCGACGCGGAAAGCGCACGGGAATGGGCGCGCGACCAGAAATTGCGGACCGATCCGCGCATCACCCCGCTGGGTCATTTCCTGCGCAAGTCCAGCCTGGACGAGATTCCGCAACTGCTGAACGTGCTGCTCGGTCATATGAGCCTGGTCGGCCCGCGCCCGATCGTGGAGAGCGAAGTGCCGCGCTACGGTCGTTATTTCTCGCTATATTGCCAGGTGCGCCCGGGCATTACCGGCCTGTGGCAGGTGAGCGGCCGCAATGATGTGAGCTATCGGCGTCGCGTCGTTCTCGACACGGTCTATTGCCGGACGAAATCGGTGCCGTTCGATCTCATCATCTTGGGAAAGACGGTGCCCGCCGTGCTGTCGCGCCGGGGCTGCACCTGACCGGACATATGGCTGTCATCGAGAAACCGGAGGCCGGGGGCGATTGGCCGCGGGACGTGCTGCTCGTCGATCCCTCACTGTTCACGGGGCCCTATAATGGGGCCTTGTCGCGTGGGCTCGAGTCGGTGGGCATCCGCCCGCATTGGGCGACGCGCGCCCTTCGCCCTGACGAGGAGGACGCGCTGGACGGATTCGGCCGATCGACCTTCTTCTACCGCTGGACCGACGGACCCCGCCGCCGCGACGGCCGAATGATGCGGCCGCTGAAGGGGATCGAGCATGGCATCGGCATGCGCACGCTGGTGCGCCACGCGCGCGCGCGCGCCGTCGATCTCGTCCATTTCCAGTGGATCGTCCTGCCGCTCGTGGATGCGTCGGCGATGCGCCGGCTGCGCCGCCATCATCCACTGGTGCTGACCGTCCATGACACGACACCGTTTAACGGCAAGGCGGTGAGCGCGGCGCAAAAACACGGCTTCGCGGCGGCGCTGACGATCCCCGACCGGCTGATCGTCCACACGCGACAGGGGAAGGACACACTGGTTGCGACGGGGCTCGATCCCGCGCGGATCGCGATCGTGCCGCACGGGCCGCTGCACGTTGCGCCCCGGCCGAAAGCCAGCGAGGCGAAGCCCGGCACGTGGCGGATCGTCCAGTTCGGCAAGGTGCAGGATTATAAAGGCGTCGACATATTGATCGAGGCGCTGGGGCTGCTGGCGCCAACAGCGCGTGAGCGGCTGTCGGTGATCGTCGCGGGCGAACCGATGATCGACGTCGCGCCGCTCCGCGCCCGCGCCGCCGCGCTGGGCCTGTCGCCGTCGCTGCTCGATTTCCGTTTCCGCCACCAGACCGAAGCGGAGATGGAGGCGTTGCTCGACGACGCCGACATGTTCATCTTTCCCTATCGCGCGATCGAGGCGAGCGGCGTGCTCTTTCTCGTCGCGTCACGCGGCAAGTGGATCGTGGCGAGCGACCTCGGCGCCTTCTCCGAGTTGATCGGGCGCGACGGCCAGGCGGGACTGCTGACCCCACCGGGCGATGCCGCCGCGCTCGCCCGGGCGATCATAGCCTCGATCGGCCGACGCCCGACGCGCAACATCGCCGACGCCATCACCGGCTGGCCCGCGATCGGCGCGATGACGCGCGACGTCTATCGCGCAGCACGGGCGAACTGGCGCGAGAGGGCGGCCGCCCATGCCGCATAGGCTCCTCATCCTCCACGACAGCCCCGATTTCGGGGGGCATGAGCGGATGTTCCTGCAACTGCTGCCGGCATTGCTGGACGACGATCGTAGCTTCGCCGTGACGGTGCGCTTTCCGGCGGAGAATCAGCGATTCCGGGCGGGGCTGGAGCCGTTCGACGGAGCGTTGCGGTTAGCCGAACTGCCTTTCGTCAAAGGGCGCGGCGAGCCCTATATGCGTCACCTGCGCTGGCGCTATCGCGACACGGTCCGCCGTATCGTCGCTGACGAAGGGCCCGATACCGTCCTGCTGCTGCAAGGGCGGATCGAGAATCTGGCGGTGCCGATGAGCGTCATCCCACGCAATATACGCCTCGTCAGCTATCTGCCGATGGCGCATCGGCTATCCGAGATGGGCCGCGCCGCGATCGGCGACCGGTTCCGCCGTGCGCTCTATGGCCGGCCCGATCATTTTATCGTGCCCTCCGAGGCGGTGGCGGCGCAGGTGAAGGCGGCGGGCGGGCGGGCGCCGGTAACGGTGGCGCACAATGTCGTCGCCCCTCCCCCGCGCAGCAGCCGGGCCGAGGCGCGGCGGATGCTCGACCTGCCCGAGACCCAGCGCATTGCGCTGTTGCCGGGCCGGCTGGAAAACGCACAGAAGGGGATCGACCGGCTGCTCGCGGCGATCGATCGTGCGACGCCGGATCGCCTGGGTGACTGGAGCTTCGTATTCGTCGGCGATGGCCCTGCCCGCCCGCAGATCGAGCAGCATGCCACGCGTGCGAGAGGCCGCTTCCGGATCGTGCCCTGGACCGACCGACCCGACCTCTTCCTGTCGGCGGCGGACATTCTGCTGATGCCCTCGCGCTGGGAAGGCGTGCCGCTGACGATGCTGGAGGCGATGCGCTACGGCCTGCCGATCCTCGCCTCCGATATCGACGTGTTCCGGCTCTACCTTCCGCCGTCGCATATCGCCGATTTCGACCGGATCGACCTCGGCGAGACGCTCGACCGGCTCGTCCAGCCCGACATGATCGAATGCTTCGCCTGCCATGCCGAGGCGCGCGTCCGGCCGCTGACGCTGGAAAGCGCGCGGGACCGGTTCCGGCAGGCCCTGTCGCAAGAGGCCGGCTGATGGAGCGCCGCGCCGCCATCCTCATCCCCACGCTGAACGAGCGCGCGCGGATCGGCATATTGCTGGAGCAACTGTCACGTCTCCCGGACGACATCGTGCTCGACATAGTGATCGCCGACGGCGGCAGCACGGACGGAACGCGCATGATCGTCGATGCCGCGGCGGGGCGGGACGGACGTATCCGGCTGATCGACAATCCCGACCGCATTCAGGCGGCAGGCATCAACCGCGCCGCCGCCGCCGCCGATCCGCGAGCGGACACCTTCGTCAGGATCGACGCGCACGCGCTCTACCCCGACGATTATGTGCCACGCATCCTCGCCGCTTTTGCGGAGACGGGCGCCGAGATGATCGCGGTGCGCCTCGACACGCAGGGCGAGACCTGCCTCCAGCGTGGCATCGCCGCCGCGCAGAACAGCCGGATCGGATCGGGCGGATCGGCGCATCGCGTTGGCGGCCAATCGGGCTTCGTCGATCACGGCCACCATGCCGGCATGGATCGGGCGATCTTCCGCGCGATCGGCGGCTATGACGAAAGCTTCGTCGCCAATGAGGATGCCGAGTTCGACTGCCGCGTCCGCCGGGCGAACGGCCGCATCTGGCTGGCCACCGACATCGCGATGACCTATTTTCCGCGCCGGACATTAGGCGGCCTCTTCCGCCAATATTATCGCTACGGCCAGGGCCGCGCGATGACACGGCTGAAACATGGCGAGCGGCTGAAACCGCGCCAGATGCTGCCGCCACTGCTGGTGCTGGCGGTCATATTATCGCTGCTGGCGGCGCCGATCCGGGCCGAGTTCCTGCTGGTTCCGCTGGCCTATCTGGCACTCATATCGGGAGCGACATTAACCTTGTTTCTCCGCAAGCCATCGCCCTGTACGCTGTTCGCGGCGCCCGCGATCGCAACCATGCATCTGGCATGGGGCTGCGGGTTTGGACGAAAATTCGTTTCGGGCGTTATCGCCCGGTCGCGCAGGCCGATCGCGCGCGGAACTGGCTGGCACCACAAGGGAGAACAGGAATGAAACGCGCCACCTTGTTGTCGGGGATGATCGCCTTTCTGCTCTGCACCGGCTGCGCGGGCGGCGCGGCGACGGTGGACAATCCGCAGGCCAGCCGGCCGATCCCGGTTTATCACCTGGCGCCCGACGACAAGATCAAGATCACCGTTTATGGCGAGGACGCGCTGACGGGCGAATATATCGTGCGCAGCGACGGCGACGTTTCCTTCCCGCTGGTCGGCGCGGTCAAGGCGAGTGGGCTCACGCTCGCCGAGTTCCAGGCCGCTCTGACCGCGAAGCTGGCCGCCGGCGCGCTCAACAATCCGCGCGTGACCGCGGTGATCGAGGAATATCGGCCCTTCTACATATTGGGCGAGGTGAACAAGGCGGGCCAATATCCCTATCGCGTCGGCATGACGGTGAATGCCGCCGTCGCCACGGCCGGGGGCTTCACCTATCGCGCCAATCACAAGACGGTCGCGATCCAGCATCGTGGCGAGGCGGGCGAACAGAAATACCGGCTGACCCCCGATCTGCCGGTAATGCCCGGTGACACCGTCCGGGTGCTCGAGCGATTCTTCTGATGGCGCGCCACTCTTTCTTCCTCCTCTGGGGCTCGCTCGTCATCGGCAGCGCGGGGACGGCGCAGGCGCAGATGCTGCCGCCCGACGAGAGCCTGCTCACCTTCGGCCGCTATGTCGCGGTGCGCGATCGCGTCGTTCCCGGCTATCAGCCGACGGGCATTCCGGTCGGCAGCTTCACGCTCAACCCCTCGGTGGAGGTGTCGAGCGAGTATAACGACAATGTCCTGACGCTGCCGACCGATAAGGTGGACGATTCGTTCGTCCGCGTCGCGCCGACCGCGCAGCTCCAGTCGAACTGGTCGCGCACGTCACTGACGCTGACCGCCAGCGGCCAGATAGATCGCTACATGCATCGCACCTCCGAAAATGAGGAGGATGTCGATCTTTCGGTCTATGGCATTCAGCAACTGGGCGACAGCACGCGCGTCCGCGTCATCGGCCGCTTCAAGGATGCGCGCGAATCGCGTGAATCGCAGGATGCCTTCACTCTGACCGAGCGGCCGGTGCGCTATCAGACCAAGACCGCCGGGATCGGCGTTTCGCAGCGCTTCGCCAATGTCCTGATCTCCGGCGAGGCGGGCATCACCCATTCAAACTATTTCGATGCGACGCTGCCCGACGGTATGCCGCTGGATCAGGATTATCGCGACAACGACCTGAAAAGGCTGCGCGCGAGGGCCGAAATCCTCCAGTCGCCCGCCCTCGCCTATTTCGTGCAGGGAACCTACGACACGACCGACTATCGGCTGGACAGCACGATCGGCGCCGATCGCGGTTCGAAAGCCTATGAACTGCTGGGTGGCGTCCGTTTCGAACTGCCCGTGCTGGTGCGCGGCGAGGTGGGCGTCGGCTATGTCCACGCCGATTATCACGGTGCACAGTTTCGCAGCTTCTCAGGGCTGGCGATCAATTCGAAGGTGCTGTTCTTCCCGAGCCAGCTCACGACTGTCACCGTTACGGCGCAGCGCAGCGTCAAGGATTCGGGCATTCCGACGTCGAGCGGCTATACCCAGCTTGTCGGTGGCGTGCAGATCGACCACGAACTGCTGCGATCGCTGATCCTGACCGCCCATGCGGAATATGAGCGTGACCGCTTCAACGGCATAGACCGGCATGACCGCCGCTTCACCGTCGGCGCGAGCGCCGATTATAAATTGAACCGCAATCTTTCGCTGCGTCTGAGCTATGATCGGCTCGACCTCTCCTCTTCGGGCATCGACCGGTACAAGTCGTTCGACCGTAATCGCGTGCTCGTAGGCATCGGTTTGAGGATGTGAGCATGAACGAGAATCTTCCCGTCAAGCTCGAAACCCGGGGCGGCGCGATCCGCCGCTACACGCCCCCGCCCCTCGATCGGCCGGCGCAGGACGACCGGCTTCGGCGCATCCTTTCGATCCTCCGGCGGCGGAAATGGCCCTTTCTCGCGGTATTCGTCGTCGTTCTGGGCGGGATCGCAATCTACACCTATCGGCAGACGCCCCAATTCACCGCGACCGCCGACCTGCTCGTCAACTCGCGCGTGCTGAACGTCCAGCCGAAGGACAACAGTATCCTGCCCGAGACGACGGCCGAGGACGCGGCGGTCAACACCGAAGTCCAGATCCTGAAATCGAACGAGGTGGTCGATCTGGTGATCGCGGCGCTGACCGCGCGCGATCCCCGTTTCCCGCAGGAAGTGACGAACCTGCCGCCCGCGCGCGCCAAGGCGGCGGTGTTCGACACGGTGTCGAGCCGCGTGAAGGTGGACCGGCCCGGCAATACCAATGTGCTGGCGGTTTCCTTCACATCGCAGGACCCGACCCTCGCCGCGAAAGTCGCCAACGCATTCGCCTATCAATATACCATCGCCAAGAGCGACACGCGCCTTTCGGCCGCCCGCAACGCCAATGTCGACTTGCGCCACGAATTGGACAAGCTGCGCGGGCAGGTCGAGTCCGCCGAAGCCGCCGTCGCGCAATATCGCCGCGCCAATGGTCTCCTGAGCGCGGACGGCGTTACGCTGACCGAGCAGGAGCAATCGGTCTACAAGCAGCAGGAGGCTGCGGCGCAGACGGCGCTGGCGGAGGAGCGGTCACGCCTCAACACCGCCCGATCACAACTGGCGCGCGGATCGAAGGGCGACGATGTCGGCGAGGCGTTGAGTTCCTCCGTCGTCAGCCAGCTTCGCGGGCAGCGCGCACAGGTGAGCGCGAAGCTGGCCGAGTTGGAGGCGAAATACCGCCCCGAGCATCCCGACGTCATCAAGGCGAAACGCGAGCTGGCTGATGTCGACGAAGCGATCCAGGCCGAAATCTCGCGCGTCATGTCCAATCTGGAAGCGCGCGTGCAGGTCGCTCAACAGCGCGAGAATGCGGCGAGCGGCATTGCCAGCCAGGCACGGGCGACACTGGCGGCGAACGAAGCAGCGTCGGTGAAACTCAACGAGTTGGAGCGCAAGGCCGAGGCGCTGCGCACCAATTATGCGACGATGCTGCAACGGCAGACGATGGTGGCAAGCCAGGCCGTGGTGGCCGATCCCGACGCGCGGATCATCTCCCCCGCGCTGCCGCCCAAGGCGCCAAGCTTTCCGAACCATAAGCTGAATCTCGCGCTGGGCGCGATGCTCGCCGCTCTGCTCGCGGCAGGGGTGGTGTGGCTGCTCCACATCTTCGACAAGCGGATCGTTTCCTCGCGCGAGGCGGAGGAAAATCTCGGCCTGCCGCACATCGTCAACATCCCCTCGATCAAGTCCACTGCACGGGCGGGGGAGAAGGACATACCGACCGCCGATTTCGTCCTCGAACGGCCGCTCTCGCTGATCGCCGAGGCGACGCGCAGTCTGCTGCTCGATATCGAAAAGGACGGCGGCCCGGCGCGGACGCGCGTGGTGGGCCTCACCTCGGCGCGTCCGGGCGAAGGGAAATCGACGCTCGCGGTCTGGCTGGCGCGGGTCGCGGCGGCGAGCGGACGACGCACGCTGCTGATCGACGGCGATATCAGGCGGCCGAGCATCGCCTCCACATTGGGCCTGTCACCCAGCCACGGGTTGCTCGACGTCCTTTCGGGTAATGTCTCGGTGAAGGATGCACTGCTGCGCGACGAACATAGCGGCCTGTGGGTGCTCCCCGCGCTGCGTCAGGCCTTCGCGCCGGGGCAGATGAACAGCGAGGAGCAGCTACGGACGCTGATGGAGCGGCTGGACGGCGTGTTCGATCTGGTGGTTATCGATACCGCGCCGGCGCTTGCCGCCGCCGAATCGCGCTTCCTGATGGATCATGTCGACCAGGCGATCATGGTGGTGCGCTGGAACCATACGCCCGTGCCGGCGGTGCGCGCGGCGATCAAGCGGCTCGTCTCGGTGGGTGTGCGCCCGGCGGGCGTCGTCATGACGCAGGTGAATATGAAGGCGGTGGGCGCCTTCGCCTATGACGATGTGGACCATGAATATCGCAGCTATGCGAATTATGGCGCGTGAGCGGCCGTGTCAGAGCAGCTTGAACAACGCCGCCCAGATCAGGCCGCCGCCGACGAGCGCCGCGCCCCAATAGCGAAGATCGATTGCCCGATTGTAGAGCGAAGGAGGAAGCTGAGCATCGCGCGGGGCGACATCGTCGATCGCCAATGGCTCCCGGCCGTCCGCCGGATGATCGGGATGCGAAGAATCCATTCTGCCGTGGTAAGAATGAGTATTTACCAAATCGGTAACGAACCCGGCCTCCATCGGCACCCCGGATCGATCGGCCATGGCCATTATGTCCCGCCTCTCCATGGTTTTGGCCTTTCGTCTACGCATATATCGACTCACCCGCTCCCGGTCGACAAGATAGCACAGGTTGCCGCAAAACACGCCCCAACACCTCGATCGGCTCGCAACCAGTTCGCCACCAGGCCGTTTAGGGCGATTTTTTCGTGGTATTCCGCATGACGCCACGCCGAGGTTCCTTCAATCCGACGATCCACGGCGCGCGGGGCCTCTTCGCGATGATGGTCTTCGTCTACCATATCGCCCATTCGGGCCTGCCGACCTTCGCCGCGGTCGCCGGGAGCGGCTTCGACGTCTATTTCCTCAACTCGCTGAAATTCGGCGTCGAGTTGTTCTTCGGCATCAGCGGCTATGTGATCGTCGGCGCGCTCGGCCGGGCGGCGTCGATCCGCGCGTTCCTGTGGGATCGGGCGACGCGCATCTATCCGCTGCTCTGGTGCACCTTGGTGGCGATCACCCTGTTCGCGCTCGGCACGGGCGGGTGGCTGCCGCCGCTGGGCGACTGGGTGCTGAACTTCGTCGCCCCGCCCCCCTTCATCGCGCTGCCGCAGGTCAATCCGGCCGCTTGGTCGCTGGGCTATGAACTCACCTTCTACGCGCTGTGCGCCGGCTGCTGGGCGCTCCGCGCGCAGGCGGGCAGGGCGTGGATCGCGGTGGCGATCATCGTCGGCGCGGTCCTCCTCGCCTTCTTCCCGCGCGCGATCCTGATGCCGGCGGGCGTGCTGATCGCGAGCGGGATGCTCGACGGTGCGCGCCTGCAACGTTTCGTGCGATTTCCGGCGCTTGCACTCCTCCTGTTCCTCCTGGGTTGGCGGGCGATCGACCTCGCGCGCGGCGGCGACATCATGACGCTGAGCCCCGCGGCGATGCCGTTCGGCGACTGGACGGCGATGCTGCCGCTGACGCTGGCGACCGGGCTGGTCGGCACCTTCGCCCTGCTGGGGATCGCCTCGCAGCAAGGACCCTTCTGCCGGCTGCTGCGCACCGAAATCTTCCAGTGGCTCGGCACGATCAGCTACAGCTTCTATCTCTCGCACCCGCTCGTCATGGCGTTCGCCAAGCAGGCGCTGAAGGCGAGCGGTACATTCGCGGCGGTGGGCGACGCGGCGCAACTGCTGCTCGCCGTGGTTTCGCTGCCGCCGGCGCTGATCCTCGCCCATTACAGCCAGCACTGGATCGAACTCAGGCTGACGCGTTTCCTCCGTCGGCTGGGTCCGCAGGGCCGCAAGGCCGAAGCGCCCGTCACCGCCTCGGTCGACGCGCATGTCTCGCTGCCGGCGCCGCTCCAATGAGAAGCACCGAACCCGCGCTGACGCTCCGATATATGGACAGCGCGATGCCGACCACCGCGTCAAGGCGGGGGGGCGACCGGCTCGCCAGCCTGCTGTTCGTCCATCTGGGATTGATCGGCTGCATCTGCCTGCAACGCTTCTGCGTCTATTTCGGCGGCAGTCCGCTCTTCTTGTGTTTTCCGCTGTTCCTGGCGCTCGTGGGCTGGATGCTGGCGACCGAGCGCGCCGAGTTCCGGCCACTGTCGCTCGGCTTCTACGGCGCCTTCGCGGTCGTCGCGGTGATAAGCGCGCTGTTCGCGGTCAATGCGCCCGATCCACGTATCGAGGGATTCAGCCTAGCCTCACTTCTAGGTATCCTGATCCTCTATGCGGGACTGACGATACGGCCGACCGCGCGCTTCGACGGATCGCAGACATTCACGATTTTCATCTTCTATGTCCGGCTGACCGCGGTGCTGGGCATTATCCAGTACCTCGCCCAATTCGCGGGCGTGCGGCTGTTCTCGTTCATGCTCGCCGTGCCTTCGCTCCGGCCGATCCTCGCCGAGCCGCTCTATAATTATCATCCGGTCGTCGCATATGGATCGTCGGTCCTGCGCTCGAATGGCTTCTTCCTTCTGGAGCCAAGCATATTTTCGCAGCTTCTGGCGCTCGGTATGCTGGTGGACTTCTTCATCCGGCGCGAATGGCGCTTCCTGCCGCTCTACGGGATCGCCTATCTGTTCACCTATGCAGGAACCGGTCTGCTGGCGCTATCGATCGCCTGCGTCCTCTATCCGCTTTTCGACCGCCGCGATATCTGGCGAATGCTGGCCTTCGCGGCGCTGGCGCTGGCGCTGATCCTCATCGGCGCCCTCGCCTTCCCCGATCAGTTCGGCGCACTGGCAGGCCGCACCGACGAGCTCTCCGCCACCGGATCGAGCGCGCATGCCCGCTATATGACGCAGTTCGACGTGATCGCATCGGTGTGGGGCGAGACGCGCGTGCTGATCGGCCTCGGCCCGGGCGCGCTGGAGCGGGCGCATTTCTTCGCGATGGGCGGCGGCAACGCGGCGCTGAAGCTGTTCGTCGAATATGGTGTTTTCGGCCTGCTCAGCTTCATGACCTTCTTTCTGGCGAGCCTGTGGCGACGGCCGATCGCCATCGTCTCTTTGTTTCTGTTCGTGAATTTCCAGCTTGGCGGCGGCAACCTCCTGTTCCCGCCGCTCGTTATCCTGGCCGCCATCCTTTGCATCTGGTCCGATGGGAACGACCCAACTCGTTCCGTACCCGGCAGAGCCGCTTTCGTGTTGCGTTCCGAGCGGCACCGTTGAAACAGGAGACCCGAGTATGCGTACCCTGCGGCACACCACGCCCTTACGGCACATTTCGATCGCGATTGCTCTGGCGGCGCTCTGGACCGGTCCGGCCCTCGCCAAAACGGCCGAAGTTTTCACCTATCGCGGCGCGGGCTGCACGGGCGCTGGGCGCATGGCCCCCTTCGAGGCACTGCTCGGCCGCCACGCCGATGGCGTGACCGAATTCACTGAACTGACCGACTGGTCGCACATGCTGAGTTCAGTCAACTGGGCGCTGGGCTGCTGGCAGGGCAAGAATTACCACCTGTCGCAATCGGTGCCGATGCTAATGAGCAACGGATCGGGTACCACGTTGCGCGAAGGCGCGACCGGCGCCTATGACCAACATTTCGTGGCGCTGGGCAAGCTGCTGGTGGCCAAGGGCTATCCCGACGCCTATCTCCGGATCGGCTGGGAGTTCAACGGCGGCTGGTATCCTTGGGCCGCAGCGCAGGACCCCGAAAGCTTCAAGGCCTATTTCCGACGGATCGTCCAGGCGTTCCGCAGCGTGCCCGGCCAGCGTTTCAAGATCGTCTGGAACCCGGCCCAGGGCCAGCAGCAGATCGCGCCCGACAAGGTCTATCCCGGCGACGATGTCGTCGATATCATCGGCCTTGATTTATACAACCAGTCCTGGGCCACCAACAGCACCGACCCCGAAGTACGCTGGAAGGCGGTCGCCTCGCAGCCTTATGGGCTGGACTGGCTGAAGGATTTCGCGACCCGCCACGGCAAACCGATGGCACTGCCCGAATGGGGCACCGGCACGCGGCCTGATGGCCATGGCTTTGGCGACGATCCCACCTTCATCAACAATGTCGCTGCCTTCATCCGCGCCAACAACGTCGCCTATCATACCTATTGGGATTACAATGCGGGCGACTTCAACGGCGAGATTTCGTCGGGGCGGCAGCCACTCAGCGCGGCGGCGTTCAAGAAGGATTTCGGCACCGGCCAGTAAGGCCGGTCACTTGACCGGCGCGGCCTTCGCGCTCGCGCCGCGCAGAGCGCCGCGCAGCCTCTCCGGCAATGCCACACGGGAGAGGAAGCGCGCGGCGAAGGCAGGATAAAGGCCCGTCGGCACCAGCGCGAGTGCGGCGCGAATCTCCCCCTTCGCCGCGAGACGCGCGGCGGCGCCGCTGATACGCCGAACCTGCAAGGCGCGGTTCTCGGCCGACAGATGCGCAAAGCCCCGGCGCGCGACGTGCCCGATGAACGCACAATCCTCCGCATCCAGCTCATAAGGACGATAGCTCGTCAGTTCGAGCAACTTGGCGGCGGCAGCCTCTTCGAGGTCCGCCCGCTCGCTTTTATCGAGCAGTCCTGCCGCCACCTCGATCATTGCGGGGAGCGAACCGGCGCGCTTATAGGCAGCCAGCGTCTCCTTGGGGAAATGTATGTCGCCATTGCCGCAGCGGCGCCGGCGCGCAGACAGACCCGCGAGCTGCGAATTCACCGCCATGATCCGTCCGTTGACGATCGAGCTGCCCGAAATGCTGGCGTCGTGCAGCCGATATTCGCCCAATATGTCGGGCAGATTGTGGAGTCGTCCGCGCTCGCTCAATCGCCAGTAAAGATCGGTATCCTCGGCGTGGTGGACATAACGATAACGTCCCGCCGTCTCGATCGCCGCCCGGCGAACCATCAGGAAAGGATGGATGAGATAGGGCTCACGCGACGGCACATAGAAGGGATCGGCGTTGTCGGGCGACTCCAGCCGGGCGATCGAGCCGATCATCCGCCCTGCACCGTCGATATGCCGCACCGCCGCGCCGACCGCGCTCACCTCATGATATGAGGCGAGATAGGCAAGCTGCACCGCCAGCCGCTCGGGATAAGCGATGTCGTCAGCATCGTGACGCGCGACGAACTCCCCCTCACACTGATCGAGACCGGTGTTAAGCGCATCGACGATGCCGCCATTCGGCTTGCTGTGGACCTTCAGGCGCGGATCGGCCGTCGCCATTTCGGCCAGAATACGCGGCGTGGAATCGTTGGACCCGTCATCGACGACGTGGATCGCGATATCGACGCCCTGCTGACGCTGGATGCTCTCCACCGCGCTACGGATCGTCGCCTCGGCATTATAAGCCGGGATCAGGACATCGATCCGCGCAGGCATCATACGGCGATCGCCCGTTGCCGTAGCCGTGTCAGCACCGTCATGATCTCCCCATAGAGCGCATGGTGCAGGCCGCGCAGCGCGAGCAGCCACAGCAGGCCGCCGCCGCCGACCGAGAGCACGAGCAGCGCGACCGGCGTCTGGGCGGAAAAACGCCACAGGATCATCAACGCCAGCGACGGCGCGACGGCGACCAGCGTGGCGATCGCGCTCCTGAGATAGATGGCGCTGAAGGCGTGACGGCTCGTCCCCGTCATCCGTTCGAGATGGGGACGGTAGAGGAATTGCGCGAACAGCGCATCGAGGATGCGCGAGGCGGCGGCGGCTTCAAGACTGATGAAGCAGCCGGCGATGAACAGTCCCGTACCGAGAAGCGTGCGAATGAATTCGAACCGGACCTGCCGCGCGGTTTCGTGGCAGACCACGAACACCTCCCAACTCATCGTCGTCGAGACGAGGACGATGCTGGCGATGCAAAGCAAGGCGAGCGGCGGCGCTGCTCCGGCCCAGGGCGGGCCGTAGATGTGAACGATAAGCGGGCCGGCAAGCACCGCAACGAGTGCGAAGACCGGCCAGAGCAGGCCTGACATCAGTTCCAGCACACGCAGATAGCGATCGCCGAGCGGCGCGCCCTCATGTGCGCGCTGCGAAAAATCGACGAAGACGACCCGGCCGACGACGCCATGGATATTGTCCCACAGCATGTTGTGATTGTTCGACGCGCGCGAGAAGAGGCCGAGCTGGCCCAGACCCAGTATACTGCCGAGCGACACCTCCATCGTCCGGTTCGCGATCCGGCTGGCGCCCGATATCGCGAAGATCTGCAGGCCGAAGCGCCACACCTTCGACCAGTGCGCCAGCGACAGGCGGAAGGTGACATGACGGCGCGCGACGACGTTCGTCGCGACGTTGGTAAGCAAGGCCGTCGCCACCTGGCTGTAGGCGAGGCTCATATAACTATAGCCCTTGAGTGCGAGCGTGATGGTGATGCCGACGCCGATCGCGGTGGACACCATCTTGAGCAGGGCGATCGTGCGGAAATTTCCCTCCCGCTCCAGCATTGCACCGGGAACGAATGCGAAATGTCCGATGATCGGCACGACGGCGAGCACCAGCAGCACATGGCGCACGCCCGGCTCCTTGAACAGCGCTTCGCCCAAATAGCCGAGCACCGCGATCGTCACGGCGAGCAGCAGGCAGATCGCGATGTTGGCGGCGGCGGCCGAGGCGACCAGATCGGGTGTCAGATCGCGTTCGCGCACCAGCAGGTTGTTGAGGCCGATCGCCTGAACGACGCTGACCAGCCCCACTACCGCCATCGCGATCGCGAAAACGCCGATCTCATAAGGCGAGAGCAGCCGCGCGACGACGACCGAACCCAGAAACTGGAGGCAGAAAAAACCGCCCTGACCGAAAGCCATCCATGCGAGCGAACGACGCACCGCCATTATGATTCGGGCCTCCCGTTCGTTCGGTTGCGGGGCGCCGCCGACGTTCGCGCGCCTGTACGCCGACCGGAAGCATCCATGCGCCAGGTTCATGCTGCGATGCAATGGAAGCATTGGCAGCCCTGCGCCCGGCGGGTATTCTTGCACGATGAGGGACAGGCCGCAAAGCATGACCGACGCCCCCGCCACGAGCAGCATCGCCGTCGTCACGATCAACTGGAACGGATGGCGCCACACGCTTGATTGTCTCCACGCGCTGCGGGCGAGCGAAGGCGCATCCTGGCATCTATATCTGGTCGACAACGCCTCGACCGATGACTCGCGCGAGCATCTGCGCGGGCTTGGCCCCGACGTGACGCTGATCGAGGCAGCGACGAACGGCGGCTGGACTGGCGGCAACAATCTGGGCCTTCGCGAAGCGCTCACTGTCGGGCACGAGCACATCTTCATCCTGAACAATGACGCCTTCGTCGAACCGGACACGCTGGCGCGCTTGCTCGCCGTCAGCGCCGCCTTTTCAGCAGAGGCGCGCCGCCCTATCCTCGGCCCGATCCATCGCGGCAGCAGCACGCGCGACTATGACTTCCACGCCGCCGCACGCGACCCCAAGACCGGCATCCCCGCCTGGATTCCAGCAGGCGAACTCGGCAGCCGCCTCGATCGGCCGCTGATCGAAACGGCCTATATCAGCGGCGCGGCGATCTTCGCGCACCGCCACCATTTCGAGACGATCGGCCTTCTCGACGATCGCTTCTACCTCAATTTCGACGATACCGACTGGTGCCGCCGCGCGGAGAAGGCTGGCTTTCCGCTGCTAATGGTGCGCGACGCGGCGATCCGCCATATCGGGTCGGCCTCGATCGGCGGGCGCTATTCGCCGCTGCAAACCTATTTCCTGACGCGCAACCGGCTGCTGTTCGCGGACAAGCATTGCTCGCCGATCGAGCGGCTGCGCCTTTTCCGGCGCTGCCTGTGGCAGGCGCGCGAATTGGCGGGCAAAGGATCGGGCTGGTGGCCAAGCCGGCTGATGCGGATCGAGGACGGGCCACCGGCAGCGTTCCGGCGCGGCCTGCGCGATTATCTGCTCCGCCGCTTCGGCGATTGTCCGCCCGAAATACGCCAATGGAACGCAAAGACGGCAACGGCGCCATGAGAGGCCTCATGCAGGACGTGACGGCGATCGTGCCGACCTATAATCGCGCCCGCTATCTCGGCGAATGCCTGGAGGCGCTGGTCGAACAGACGACGCCGCCGCGTCAGATCATCGTCGTCGACGATGGATCGATAGACGACACTGCCGCAGTGGTGGCGCGCTGGGCGGGACGGATCGAGTATCTCGCCAAGGAAAATGGCGGCAAATCGAGCGCGCTTAACCTCGCGCTGTCTCAGGCGACCGGCGCGGCGATCTGGATTTTCGACGATGATGATGTCGCCGAACCCGATGCGCTCGCGAAATTGTGCGCAGCACTGGCAGCCCATCCCGAAGCGGGCTTCGCGTTTGGCGACTATGACAATTTCACCGATATCGACGGCGCGCGCCGCTTCACCGCCGCGCCGCCGCCGATCTTTGAGGCAGACGACATCCATTTCGCGCTGCTCGAACGCTGCTTCATCTTCCAGCCTGCTTTGCTGGTACGGCGCGCCTGTTACGAAGCGGTGGGGTCGTTCGACACTGGCCTCATCCGCGCACAGGATTATGAGATGATCCTGCGCCTGTCGCGCCAAACGGCGGGCGTCCATGTGCCGCATATCCTTTTCCATCAGCGCCAGCATGGCGAGGTGCGGGGCACTGCCGCGCACGCGATCGACGGCGAGCAGATATGGGAGCGTCAGAAGGCGTTCGATGCCAAGGTGCTCGAAAGTTTTTACCGCGCCAATGCGCTGGCCGATTACCTGCCACGATCGGCGGTGAGAGTTGTGTTGTCTCCCCGGGACGAGGTGAGCGCGCTGTTGCGGCGATGCGCCGTCATGGCGCGCAAGAAACTGTGGGACCTTGCCGCCGCCGACATGGCGAGCGCCGCCACGATCGCTACCAGAGCCGGGATCGAGGCGATCGCTGCAGCCGACGCGCGCGCGCTGGGCCGTGTATTCGACGAATATAGCTATGCGCGCGATCGGCTGGACGTAGACAATCCCCTACTCGGCCGGATCACGACGCTGCCGCGCGGGCCGTTCCGTGCCTCGGTTCGCGCCGCCTTGCTGTGGCCTCTGTTCCGATACGTCGTCCAAGATGCGCGGCAGGGCAATCTTGCAGGCCTCAGCCGCCATGCACGCCTCTACCTGCGACTGATGGACGGGAAAACCCCAATCCATCATGCATTGCGCCTCGCCGGCAAGGGAAATGCCACGCCGACACGGGCCGTCCATGAAGCTGGCTGACCAGGATCTCGCGGTGCGGCCCATCGTGGTCGGCTCGTGGCCGGGGCCGTCCTTCCGCTGGAATCCCTTCATCGCCCATTTTTGCGAGAGCCTGGCCGAAAAAGGATGCCTGCTGGTCGATGTCGACGATCCGCGCCGACTTCCCCGCCGCATCGATATCCTCCACGTCCATTGGCCTGAGCAGATATTCTGGAAGGGCGGCGGCCCCACCCGGCTCGCCTATCGGACGCTGTCGACGCTACGCGCACTCAGCCGGCTGAAGCGGCAGGGCGTGCGGATCGTCTGGATGGTCCACAATCTCGATCCGCACGAGCTCGGCGGCATACGCAAGCGGCTCTGGCCACTCATCAAGCGACGCCTGGCGCGGTTGGCGGACGGGTTCGTCACATTGAGTCCCTCCACCCTGCCCCTCGTCCGCGCGGCGATTCCGGAGCTGGCGAACAAGCCGGGCGTTGCCGGCTGGCACCCCGCCTATCCGCCGCATTCGCCCCTACCCCCGCCGGCGATGTGTCGGAACGAGATGGGGCTTGCCGAGCAGGCCGAACTCTATGCCTTTCTGGGCATGGTGCGGCCTTATAAAGGTGTCGAGGAATTGATCGCCGCCTTCATCGCTGACCCCGATCCGCGCCGACGCCTCCTGATCGCCGGACATTGCGACGCGCCGGCCTTCGCCGAACGGATTCACGCTTCGGCCGCCGCCGATCCGCGCATCGACATAAGGCTGGACAAGCTCGACGATCGGCAATTCGCGATGTTGACGGCAGCGGCCGACATCGTCGTGCTGCCCTTTCGCGATTATCTGCATTCGGGCTCGATGATCCACGCCTTGAGCCATGCACGCCCGGTTCTCACGCCCTCGGCGCCTTTCGCCGACGCACTGGCGCGCGAAGTGGGGCGCGAATGGGTGACGACCTATAGCGGGCCCTTGACAGCCGAGGCACTCGCCACGGCGGAACGGCCGAATGGCGCGCCCGAACTCGCCAACCTGACCTTCGGTGCGCTCGCCTCCGCGACGCATGACCTTTATCTCCGCTTGGATCGATCCTGACCCTGCGGCTACCGGGAGGCCCCTGTCGATGAGCGTCCAGTCGCTGCTCCACGGCCTATATTCGAATATCAGGGATGCGCGGCATCTCGGCCCCGGCGTGCTGCTTCGCCACTGGCGCGGCGGAAAGAAGCATCGTTGGACGATCCCGGGCGTCGGCCCTGTCGAGGTCCGGCCACGCAGCACCGACACCGAAGTGCTGCGGCAGGTGTTCGTCTCGCGTGAATATGATCTGTCGGGCATAAGGCGCTGGCCCGAGATACGGGCGCATTATGAGGCGCTGATCGCCGGTGGGCGCACGCCGCTGATCATCGACGCGGGCGCGAATATCGGCGCGGCGTCGCTCTGGTTCGCCCGGCTTTTTCCACAGGCGGCGGTGATCGCGATCGAGCCCGAGCCCGACAATGCCGAATGCTGCCGCCGCAATACCGCCGCGCTGCCTCGGGTCGAGGTGCGCGAGGCAGCGATAGGGGCGAAGCCGGGACGCATTCAACTCGAAAATCCGGCGGGCAAAGCCTGGTCGGTCCGCAGCGCTCGCAGCCAGTCGGGCGACGGGATCGACATCGTGACGATACGCGACATCGTGGATTCGGTGCCCAATGCCGCCCTCTTCATCGCCAAGATCGATATTGAGGGCTTCGAATCCGATCTTTTCGCCGAAAATCTGGAGTGGGTGGACGCGGCGAAGCTGATCTTCGTCGAAATCCATGACTGGATGATGCCCGGCCGGGGAACGAGCTTTCCGCTGCAAAGGGCGATGGGGGAGCGTCGGATGGAAATGCTGATTCGGGGCGAGAATTTAGTCTATCTCTCCCCCGAGCCCGCCGCCTGATCTCCCCCGACCGGCAGGTCGCGCACGCGACGCGCCGGCACGCCGAGATAGAGGCCGTTGGGTTCGGTGCTGCGCGTGACGAGCGCATTGGCGCCGATGACGCAGCCTTCCCGGATGACGATGCCGGGCATGACGCTGACGTTCATGCCAAGCCAGCAGCCGCGCTCGATCCGGATCGGCTGCCGGATATTGGGGACGGCGAAATCGTTGCGTAGTATGTCGGGAGCGATTTCATGCGTGCCGGTCAGCAGCCGGACATAGGGTCCGATCCGCACTGCCTCGGCGATCTCGATCGGAGCGTTACCATCGAAAAAGCCACCATGCCCGACAAAGCTGTCGCTGCCGATCCGGACCTTGCCGCCGCTGCCGAAATAGATGTCGGGTGAGATACGAGCGCGCGGATGCACGTCGAGGCCCAACAGACGCAGCAGGCGGTTGCGCGTGCCGAATCCGAAAAGCGAGGAACGCTGCATGTCAAGCAGCAACCGTTTGAGCCTGCCCCTCATGCCCGCTCCCGAAAGGGAGGGTGGAGCGCGATCTACTTGGCTCCGTCGGCCGCGTGGGAGACGGCCTTGCCCACCGACGCGGTATCCTTGCCGATGCCCGAGATCGTATTGCAGCCCGCAAGCAACAAGGTCGCAGCCAGAGCAACGGTCGCGATCTTCATCATGGTGATTCGTCCTTCAATCTTCCGCGCGATCGATCGCTATGTAGAGGCAGGAGTGTCAAGAGGGCGACGGCAGGCGGATCCTCTTGTGCTTGCACGCCGCTGTGGCAAAGATGCGTGCGAACAACGCGGCGATACCGGCCGGCCTCTTCACGCACGCGCTGAAGAAGCCAAAGAGCAAGGCACGCGGCGACGGAGGGGGTGCGAATGAACGCAACGGCGGTGGCCCAAACCGACAGGGCCGTAACGCAGACGACCGGCTATCAGATGATGCTGGTGGCGCTACTGAGTCTCAATTTCGGCATCGTCTTCTTCGATCGCAACGCGCTCAATTTCCTGATGCCCTTCGTCCAGCCGGACCTGAAGCTCAGCAATACCGAGGTGGGCCTGCTCGCGGGGGCGCTCTCGCTCACCTGGGCGCTCGCGGCCTTCGGGATGGGCAAGCTTTCGGATTCGCTCGGCAAGCGCAAGCTGCTGCTGATCGCGGCCACCGTCTGCTTTTCGGTCTGCTCCTTCCTGACGGGCATTGCCTCCTCTTTCCTGATGCTGCTCGGCGCGCGGCTGCTGATGGGGGTTGCCGAGGGCGGAGTGATGCCGATCAGCCATGCGATGGTCGCCGAGGGCGTCAGCCCGGAGCGGCGTGGGCTCGCGCAAGGCATCGCGCAGAATTTCGGATCGAACCTGCTGGGCTCCTTCGTCGCGCCGGTGCTGCTCGTCGCGTTCGCCACGTCCTTCGGCTGGCGCTCGGCCTTCTACCTTGCCGGTATTCCGGGGCTGCTCTCCGCCTGCCTGCTCTGGTGGCTGATCCGCGAACAGGCGCCCCCGCCCCGCCCCGTCCTGGCGGCGAGCGACGAACGCTACACGATGGTCGATGCGCTGAAGGAGCGGAATATCCTGATCTGCGTCGTGCTCGGCATATTACTCGTCGCCTATCTCGTGACGTGCTGGGCGTTCATGCCGCTCTATCTCACCAATGTCCGCAAGCTGTCGCCCGATGCGATGGGCTGGCTGATGGGAACGCTCGGCATATCGGCGACGATCGGCAGCTTCGCGATTTCGGGCTTGTCGGACCGGATCGGCCGCCGCCCGGTGATGATCGCCATGCCCTTCATCGGCATGATCCTCCCGCTGGGCGCGATGTATTTCGGCGGCTCGCTCTGGATATTGGCGGCAATCTTCTTCGTCGGCTGGGGCGTCAACGGCATCTTTCCGCTGTTCATGGCCACGGTCCCTTCGGAGAGCGTCGATCCGCGCCACGCGGCCACCGTTCTCGGCCTCTGCATGGGGGCGAGCGAGGTGCTGGGCGGGGTGCTCGCGCCCTTCATCGCGGGTTTCGCGGCGGACAATGTCGGCCTCGCGGCGCCGCTGTGGATCATGGTCGGGCTGGCGCTCGTCGCCGGGATTGTTGCGATGGGCTTGCGCGAAACCGCGCCCTCGCGGCGACGCGCCGCGCTCCCTTGATCCGTTCACGCGGCTTGCCTAGCGGTAGTGCATGACCGCGCCCGACCGTTTCGAGAACCCCGCCGACGAGCTTGCCTGGCTCGCGCACGAGATCGCGCGCCACAACGCGCTCTATCATGGCGAGGATGCACCCGAGATTTCGGATGCCGACTTCGACGCGCTGATGCGCCGCAATGCCGAGCTGGAGGCCGCGCATCCCGATCTGGTCCGCGCCGATTCACCCAGCCGGATCGTCGGCGCCGCGCCTTCGGGCCATCTCGCCAAGGTGGCGCACGCGCGGCCGATGCTCAGCCTCGATAACGGCTTTTCGGACGAGGATGTCACCGACTTTCTCGGCCGCGTCCGCCGCTTCCTCAAACTGGGCGACGAGGAGACGCTGGCCGTCACCGCCGAGCCCAAGATCGACGGGCTCTCCTGCTCCCTGCGCTACGACGAAGGTCGCCTTGTCCAGGCGACGACGCGCGGCGACGGGGCGGTGGGCGAAGACGTGACCGCCAATGTCGCGACGATCGCGGACATACCGCAGCGGCTTGCCGGCGACGCCCCCGCCATCTTCGAGATTCGCGGCGAGGTCTATATGGCCAAGGCCGATTTCATGGCGCTCAACCGGCGGCTGCGTGGAGCCGCCGCCGAGCTGGGCGACGAGAGCAAGGCGCGGCAGTTCGCCAATCCCCGCAACGCCGCCGCCGGCTCGCTCCGCCAGAAGGATGCGGCGGTCACGGCATCGCGGCCGCTGCGCTTCCTCGCGCATGGCTGGGGCGAGACGTCGGCGCTGCCCGGCGAGACGCAAAGCGCGGTGATGCAGGCGATCGCCGATTGGGGCGTGCCCGTCTCCGCCGATCTCCAACGCTTCGAGACACCCGAAGCGTTGCTGGCCCATTATCGCGCGATCGAGGCGCGGCGCGCGGACCTGCCGTTCGATATCGACGGCGTCGTCTACAAGGTGAACCGGATCGACTGGCAAGCCCGCCTCGGGCAGGTGGCGCGCGCGCCGCGCTGGGCGCTGGCACACAAATTCCCGCCCGAGCGTGCGCAGACGACGCTGAACGCGATCGAGATACAGGTGGGCCGCACGGGCAAGCTCACCCCCGTCGCGCGTCTGGAGCCGATCACCGTCGGCGGCGTCACCGTCACCAACGCAACGCTGCACAATGCCGACGAGATCGCGCGGCTGGGCGTGCGCCCCGGCGACCGGGTGGTGGTGCAACGCGCCGGCGACGTAATCCCGCAGATCGTCGAAAATCTGAGCCGGAACGAATCCGGCGAGTCTTATGTCTTTCCCGACACCTGCCCCGAATGCGGCTCGGAAGCCGTGCGTGAGGAAGGCGAGGTCGATGTCCGCTGCACCGGCGGGCTGATCTGCCCGGCGCAGCGGGTGGAGCGGCTGCGCCATTTCGTCAGCCGCCGCGCGCTCGACATCGAAGGGCTGGGGCTGACGCATATCGAGAGCTTCTTCAAGGACGGCATCATCCGCTCGCCCGCCGACATTTTCCGCCTGCACGAGAAGCGCGACGTGCTGCTGGAGCGCGAGCGTTGGGCCGAAACCTCGGTCGACAATCTGCTCGCCGCGATCGACGCGCGGCGGCAGCCGCCGCTCGATCGTTTCCTGTTCGCGCTCGGCATCCGCCATGTCGGCGAAGTGACCGCGCGCGATCTGGCGCGGCGCTATCGCTCCTGGGACACTCTCCGCAAGACGCTGGAAACCGCGGTGGAGGAACGCGCGGCGATCCAGCCGACGCCGGCCGAGCCGGAGCGCAAGTTCGCGCTGCGCCGGAACAAGGCGGTGGTCGCCGCGATCGATACTGCCGGCATAGGCCCCGAGATCGCGAACGCGCTGCTCGACTTCTTCGAAGAGCCGCACAATCGCGAGGTGGTGGACGCGATCCTCGCCGCGAACGTGGCGCCCGAGGATGTGATCCACGAAACCCGCGCCTCGTCCGTCACCGGCAAGACGGTGGTGTTCACCGGCAGTCTTGAAACCATGTCGCGTGACGAGGCCAAGGCGCAGGCCGAGGCGCTGGGCGCGAAGGCGGCGGGATCGGTTTCGGCGAAAACCGATCTGGTGGTCGCGGGGCCGGGCGCGGGATCGAAACTCAAGAAAGCGGCCGAACTCGGTATCGAGGTGATCGACGAGGCAGGCTGGGCGGCGATAGTGAAGGCGGCGCAATGAAGCGATAGCGCCGCGCCTATGCTTTCGCCTATGACGGCGCCGAACGGGGGAAATGATGTGCCGATAGCGATCGTTAGCGGGGAGGCAGGGTGACGATGCGGCTCGCCTATCTCACCAACCGCTATCCCGCCGTCAGCCACAGCTTCATCCGCCGCGAGATACTGGCGATCGAGATGGCAGGCGACCCGGTCGAGCGTTATTCGATCCGTCCCGGCGGCCCCGTCGCCGATGCTGCCGACAAGGCGGAACTGGAACGCACGACCGTCATCCTCCGGCAAGGCGCGGTGACGCTCCTCTGGGCGACCGCGCTGACCGCCCTCACCCGCCCCGCTCGCTTCTTCGGTGCGCTGCGCGTTACGCTTTCCATGTCGGGAGGCGCGCCGGGGCGTGTCATCCGTCACCTTGCCTATCTGGTCGAGGCGTGCTGGCTGCGGCGGCGGCTATCGGCGCACGGGATCGAGCATCTCCATGCCCATTTCGGCACCAATCCGGCGGCGGTGGCGCGGCTGACCCGAAGGCTGGGCGGGCCACCCTACAGCTTCACGATCCACGGGCCGAAGGAGTTTGACGAGCCGCAGGCGCTCGACCTCGGCGGCAAGGTGGCCGAGGCCCGGATGGTGGTGACGATCAGCCATTTCGGCCGCAGTCAGGCGATGCGCTGGAGCGCGCCCAAACATTGGCCGAAGATCAGGGTGGTCCGCTGCGGCGTCGACGACGCCTTCCTAGCGCGCGGCGACGACATCGTCCCCCCACCCGCCGCGCCGCGCCTCGTCACCGTCTGCCGGCTCAGCGCCCAAAAGGGCCTGCCGCTGCTGATCGAGGCGGCGGCGATCGTCGCGGCGCGCGGCCATGATTTCCACCTGACGATCTGCGGCGACGGCGAATTGCGCGGCGAGATCGAGCAGGCGATCACCGCCGCCGGGCTGGGCAACCGGATTACGCTCGCCGGCAATTGCGACGCCGCGACGGTGCGCCGCCATCTTCTTGAATCGCGCGCCTTCGTGCTGCCCAGCTTTGGCGAGGGACTGCCGGTCGTCATCATGGAGGCGCTGGCGCTCGAACGCCCCGTCATCGCCAGCGCGATCGCGGGCACGCCCGAGCTGGTGGACACGCGTTGCGGCTGGCTGATCCCGGCGGGCACGGTCGATCCGCTGGTCGACGCGATGATCGCGGCGCTCACCGCCTCCCCCGAAACGCTCGCGCAGATGGGGGCTGTGGGGCGCGAGCGCGTGGTCGCGGCGCATGACGCGCGGCGCAACGGCCCCGAACTTGTCGCGCACCTTAACGGGATCAATCCATGACGGAAACACCCTCACGGCGCTATTGCCTCGTCACCCCGGTGCGGGACGAAGCGGAGTTCATGCGCCGCACGCTCGATTCGGTCGTGTCGCAGACGGTGCCACCCGCGAAATGGGTGATCGTGGATGACGGATCGACCGACGACACGCCCCGCATCCTCGCCGAATATGCCGCGCGTTTTCCCTTCATCTCGATCGTGCAGCGCGATCACGGCCATGGCCGTCGCGTCGGCGGCGGCGTCGTCGAGGCTTTCTATGTCGGCCTCGATACGATCGATCAGGCGGACTATGCCTATCTTGGCAAGCTCGACATGGATCTCGATCTGCCGCCCCGCTACTTCGAGGGGCTGATCGAGATGATGGAGGCCGATCCTCGCATCGGCACCGTTTCGGGCAAGGCTTATTTCCCCGGCCCGGCCAATCGCGACAAAAGCTTCGCGGGCGAACTCATCAGCGAGCAGATCGGCGACGATGTCTCGCTCGGCATGACCAAATTCTGGCGCACCGCCTGTTTCCGCGACATCGGCGGGCTGGTGCGCGGCGTGCTGTGGGACGGGATCGATTGCTACAAGGCGCGGATGACGGGCTGGAAAGCCTTCTCCACCGACCGGGAGGATTTGCGCTTCCTGCATCTGAGGCCGATGGGGTCGAGCGACCGGGGAATCATCACCGGCCGTCAACGCTGGGGGCGCGGCCACTGGTTCATGGGCTCCTCACCCGTCTTCGTCCTCGCCACCGCGCTCAACCGCGCCCGCTTCCGCCCGCGCATTGTCGGCGGGCTGGCGATGCTGACGGGCTATGTGAAGGCGATGATCGAGCGGCAGGAGAGGCTGAACGAGCCGGAGTTCAGGCGTTATCTGCGCCGCTACCAATGGGCGATGCTGCGCCTCGGCAAGGCCCGCGCGCTCCGCCGCTTCGACGAGCTTGGCGCGGAGCCGTGGAACAGGAAATATGGCGCGTCCTAGGGCGCGTCATGCGGGCACGAACATAGCGGTCAGACAAGGTCCCGCCCGAGCGTCAGGCGCTGCGGGCGACGCCTTTCGACTCGAACAGCTCGGCCAGCTCGCCGGCTTCGTACATTTCCATCATGATGTCCGATCCGCCGACGAACTCGCCCTTCACATAGAGCTGCGGGATCGTCGGCCAGTCGGAATATTGCTTGATGCCCTGCCGGATCGCCTGGTCCTGGAGCACGTCGATCGTCGCATAATCGACGCCGAGATGATCGAGTATCGCCACCGCCCGGCTGGAGAAGCCGCATTGCGGAAAGAGCGGCGTGCCTTTCATGAACAGCAACACGTCGGCGGCCTTGACCGCTTCCGAGATACGGGCCTGTGTGTCGTCTGTCATCGTTCGAGCACTCCTCAATCGGGCGTGGCGGTGGTGAGCTGGAGCGCATGGAGCGCCCCGCCCATGCGGCCGCCAAGCGCCTCATAGACGCGTTGATGCTGGCGCACGCGCGGCAGGCCGCGAAAGCTCTCGCTCGTCACGCGCGCGGCATAATGATCGCCATCGCCCGCCAGATCGGTCACTTCGACCGCCGCATCGGGAATGGCGGCCCGGATCAGCGCCTCGATATCGGCCGCGGCCATCGCCATGACGACTACTTGGCCTCCAGGAGCTGCCGGCGCGCCTCGATCGTCTTTTCCTCGAGCGCGGCGCGAATGCGGGAATCGTCGACGGTAACGCCCGCCGAGGTGAGATCGCCGAGCAATTTGCGGATGACATCCTCATCGCCCGCTTCCTCGAAATCGGCCTGAACCACCGCCTTGGCATAGGCATCGGTCTCTTCGGCGGTGAGGCCCATCAGTTCCGCGGCCCAGGCGCCGATGAGCCGGTTGCGACGCGCGGTGACGCGGAAGGCCATATCCTGATCGTGGGCGAACTTCTGCTCGAAGCCACGCTCGCGTTCATCGAATGTCGTCATGGGGGCGAGTCTCCGGGTAACAGCCGAATTGCTGTCTCGTTCATCAGATAGGCAAGCGCACGCCGCGAAGCAACGCGCGCGGGCATGATATCAGGCCGTCGCCTCCGCAAGCCACGGCCGCGCCTCGGCCATTCCCGTCTCGAAGCGGGAAATCGCCGCGTCGCGCGCCAGCGTCAGGCCGATTTCGTCCAAGCCCTGCATCAGGCAATCGCGGCGGAACGGGTCCATCTCGAACGAGAACCGATCCTGAAACGGCGTCGTCACCGTCTTCGTTTCGAGATCGATCGTGATCGGATCGGTCTTCGCCACCTCCAGCAGCCGATCGACGGCCGCCTGCGGCAGCACCACCGTGACGATGCCGTTCTTGAAGGCGTTGCCCGAAAAGATATCGGAGAAGCTCGGCGCGATCACCGCCTTGACGCCCATGTCGTTGAGCGCCCAGGCGGCATGCTCGCGGCTCGATCCGCAGCCGAAATTATCACCCGCGATGATGATCGGCGCGCCGACATAGGCCGGATCGTCGAACACATTGCCCGGTTCGGCCCGGATCGTCTCGAACGCGCCGACGCCCAGCCCCTTGCGGGTGATCGTCTTCAGATATTCGGCGGGGATGATGACATCGGTATCCACATTCTTGCGGCCCAGCGGATAGGCGCGCCCCGATACGGCGCGAATCGACTCCATCACTTCGCTCCCGGTGTTATCGGCGGATTGGCCGAGGCGCGCGGCGGCGAGGCGGTTATCGCCGCTATCCCCGCGATCGCCGCCCCTGCGAGCAGCACCAACAGCACGGCCTTCATGCCCCTTCCCCCGCCAGTTCGCGCGTTTCCGCCGCCATGAATTCGCGCACGTCGGTGAGGCGCCCCGTCACCGCCGCCGCCGCCGCCATCGCCGGCGAGACGAGATGCGTGCGCGCGCCCGGCCCCTGCCTGCCGACAAAGTTGCGGTTCGATGTGGACGCACAGCGCTCACCCGGCGGCACCTTGTCGGGATTCATGCCGAGGCACATCGAGCAGCCCGGCTCGCGCCATTCGAAACCGGCGTCGAGAAAGATGCGGTCGAGCCCTTCGGCCTCCGCCTGCCGCTTGACCAGTCCCGAACCGGGGACGACCAGGGCCTGCCGGATGTTGGACGCGATATGCCGCCCCTTGGCGATTGCGGCCGCCGCGCGCAGATCCTCGATCCGGCTATTGGTGCACGATCCGATGAAGATATTCTCCACCATGACGTCCTGCATCCGCGTGCCGGGTTCGAGCCCCATATATGCGAGCGACTTTTTCGCCGCTTCCTGCTTTGAAGGATCAGCGAAGCTCATCGGATCGGGAACGACACCGGTGATCGGCACGACATCCTCGGGGCTCGTCCCCCAGGTCAACGTCGGCGCGATCTCGGCCGCGTCGAGCGTCACCACCCGATCGTAGCGCGCACCCGGATCGGTCGGCAGAGTCTTCCACCAAGCCAGCGCCTTGTCCCAATCCGCCCCCTGCGGCGCCATCGGGCGGCCCTTCAGATAGGCATAGGTCTTCTCGTCGGGCGCGATCAGGCCGGCGCGCGCGCCCGCCTCGATCGACATGTTGGAGACGGTCAGCCGCCCTTCGATCGACATGTCGCGGAAGACGGAACCGGTATATTCGATGACATAGCCGTTGCCGCCGGCCGCGCCGATCTTGCCGATGATCGCCAGGATCACGTCCTTCGGTGTCACGCCCGGGCCGAGCGTGCCGTCGACGCGCACTTCCATCGTCTTCGACCGGGTGAGCTGCAATGTCTGCGTGGCGAGCACATGCTCCACCTCCGACGTGCCGATCCCGAACGCCAGCGCGCCCAGGCCGCCATGCGCGGCGGTATGGCTGTCGCCGCACACGATCGTCGTGCCGGGCAGCGAGAAGCCCTGCTCGGGCCCGATGACATGGACGATGCCCTGCTCGGGCGCCGACTCGTCGAAATAGCGGATGCCGAACTCAGGTGCGTTGCGCTCCAGCGCGGCAAGCTGCTGCGCCGAGGCCGGATCGGCGATCGGCACGCGGCTGCCGTCCGCGCGACGACGCGCGGTCGTCGGCAGATTATGGTCCGGCACGGCGAGCGTCAGATCGGGCCGGCGCACCTTGCGGCCGGCGAGGCGCAGCGCCTCGAACGCCTGCGGGCTCGTCACCTCATGGACGAGATGGCGGTCGACATAGAGGAGGCATGTCCCGTCATCGCGGCGCTCGACGACATGGGCGTCCCAGATTTTTTCATAGAGTGTACGGGGTGCGTCAGTCATCGTGCCGATCTAGTCCGTTCGTCGCGTTTGTCCATGGCGAGCTTGGTTTCCTTGCCATAGCCCAGCCAATCATGATCCGGCAGGCCATAGAGCATGTCGAGCACTTCCATCTGCGCCGGGATGGGTTTCGAACTTTCGGAATTCCAGAGCATCGCGATGCCCGCTTTCTTCTCCGGATCGAAGAGGATCAGCGAGCGATAGCCCGCCACCGCCCCGCGATGGCCGACAACGAAATGGTCGTGATAATGAAATTCGCGCCAGCCCATGCCATACCAGGCGTCGCTCATCGCGCGATCATAGGCGCCGATCCGCCGCCGCGTGCCGTCGGTATCGACCAGCGGCGTATGGATCACCTCCAGGACATGCGGCCGCACCACAGCGGGCACCAGCCCCATCTGGGCGCGCATCCATAGGCCGAGGTCGAAGATCGAGGAGTTCATGCCCCCCGCGGCAGGCACGCGATAATAAGCGTCGTCGACGGTCATTTCATGCCGCCCGCGATGCGGCCGCGCCCAGCTTGGCGATGATTCCAGCCCCTCGCGCGTCAGGCTGGCGCCATCCATGCCGAGCGGGGCGAAGAGCCGCTTCTTCGCCTGCGTGGCATAGGATTGATGCGTCACCGTCTGGACGATCTCGCTCGCCGCGTCATAAGCGACATTCTGATAAGCGTGGCAGGTGCCCGGCTTGCAATAGGGTTCCAGCCCGCCCAGTTCGGTGCGGATCAGGTGCGGATCGACGCCCGCCTCCAGCTTGTCGTCATAGGCATTCTTCACCAGCCCCAGCCGGTGCGACAGCAGATCGGCGATCGTGGCGGTCCGCTCGGCACCGCCCGGCAGCTTGAGCGAGGGCGCATAACGGCCAACCGGATCGGAAAGCGACAGCTTCTTCTCCTCGGCAAGCGAAGCGACCAGCGTCGCCGCGACGCCCTTCGACAGCGACGCCCAGCGGAACACCGTCTTGGGTGTCACCGGATCGTCGCCGCCCGCCTCTGTGACCCCATAGCCCTTGACGAAGCTGAGTTGCCCGTTCTCGACGATGGCGACCGCGAGGCCGACCATGTCTTTCTCCTGGGCAAGCCGCTGGAACTGCCGGTCGAGCACCGCATAGTCGATCAGATGCTGGCCGACGGTTCCCGACAGGATCGGCGCGCGCACCAGCGCCGGCTTCGCGACCGCTTCCTCGCTTTTCAGCGCACGGCCGATGCCCACCGCGGCGACCACGATCAGGAGAAGAAGGATTACGCCCCACCCGCGCGCCGACCGAACGATCGGCTTCACGAGCGCGCTCGTCCGGATGGAGGGCAGAAATCAGCGGATGCGCGGCGGGAACAAGACATGATTCCCTCTACAGCCCCGTTCACCGCCAAGAAAGAGCATCCCGTCGAAGGATCGACTCACCTCACCGCATGATGTCCGACGAGAAATCGCGCACAGGAACCGTTCGGACAGCCTGTTCCGTCACCCCGACGAAAGTCGGGGCCCATGGACTCGGCCCACTTCATCGTTGATCGAGCCGCCGTCCGTGGATTCCGGCATTCTGGACCTGGCTAGAATGCCCGCTCCAGCCGCGCGATCAGCGCACGCGCAGGGCTCGACGGCTCGGGCGTCATTTCCTGATCGAGCCGGCGTACACGGGCATGCAGGTCCGCGCTCGCCTCGACGAGGAGCCGCGCCGTCTCGGGCAGGCCGGCGACGATATGCGGCTCGCTCTCCGCCACATGTCCGAGCCGCCCCACCGTTTCGCCGGCGGACGCGTCGATCTCCCCCGCCTCGATTGCGCGGCGGGTCAGCAGCCAGGCGATGACATGCATCAGCCGCGTCGTAGCCTTCAGCGACTCGCAGGAGAAGATGACGCGACCCATGGGGGGAAGCCGCTCGCGATCGGCGCGGCCATGTTCGTCGAAATAGGCCCGCACCTCGTCCGCCAACAGCATCGTCTCGACATAAAGCGAATCGAGCAATCGCGTGGTGAGAGGACGGGAGGAAGCGAGCGGCTGCATGCGCTACGCCATGCCACAGCGCCGAACGAGGCGGAACGGCAAAAGAGGGTGAATATGCGTGCAATAATCGGACGCCAGAGCCGCGCGAGCCCTTGAAGAGGCGCGGACTTTTCCTACCTGAATCACTGTCGGCGGCGTTGCCTTTCAGGGATGCGGCCGGCATCCGCCCGGCGGTTTTCCGCGGGCTTTCATGTCCAATGCCTTTGAAAGGATTGCCTCATGCGTACTGTTGATTTCGCGCCCTTGCTGCGCTCCTCGGTTGGGTTCGAAAATCTCAACCGTCTCGTCGATTTCGCCACCCGCGGCGAGGCCGACGCCTATCCCCCATACAATATCGAAAAGCTGGGCGACGGCACGTACCGCATTTCGATGGCGGTTGCCGGTTTCTCCCGCGACGAGCTGGACCTGACGGTGCAGGAGAATATGCTCATCATCGTCGGCCGCGCCGATCAGTCGGATGCCGGGACACGCGAGTTCATTCATCGGGGTATCGCCAAGCGCGCGTTCGAGCGCCGTTTCCAGCTTGCCGACACCATCAAGGTGACGGGCGCCAGCTATGACAACGGCTTGCTCAACATCGATCTCGTCCGCGAAATTCCGGAGCATAAGAAGCCGCGCCGCATCGCGATCGACGGCGTCGAGCCGTCGCCGGTGATTGAAGGCAACACGCCGGCGGGCGAAGGCGAACAGCCCAACGTCTGACCATTAGCCCGGCAAAACAGGAGGCCGGCCCGCGCGATCGGGCCGGCTTTTCCTATTCAGGCGATGATGTCGGGAATGAGTTGATCTTCGAGCTGCGAAATTTCGTCGCGCAGCCGCAACTTGTGCTTCTTGAGCCGCGCGAGGCGAAGCTGGTCGGGACCGGGATGAATGCGTAGCGCCTCGATCGCCGCATCGAGATCACGATGTTCCTGACGAAGAATCTCGATCTGCCGGGCGATCTCTTCCTGTTCCATGCCACGGCTCCTCCCGCCTCGTGGTAGGAGACCCGCCGTCATTTCTCAAGCAGCCCGCTTATCCTTCACGGATCGCCGCAGCACGGCATGCGCCTTGTCGTATCGGCCCGAAATTGGGGGCGACTTTATCCGGAATGCGTGGTTTACTGGCTATCCCAATCGGACATGAAAGGAGACTTCCATTATGGAAACAAGCCATTCTTCCGCATTGATCGCCAAGCATGCCGGCATCGACGCCAAGATCGCGGCGGAGAGTCGACGGCCCGCACCGGACAATTCGGTGCTCACTGCGCTGAAGAAGCAGAAACTACGGCTGAAGGAAGCCATCAACCGGCTGTAACCCTCGGGGCCGGCACCGCCGCCCGCAATCGGCCGGGCGGCGCAACGGCCCCTACTCACTTTCCATCGACGGGCTGATCCCCCTCCCGCTATTCCTCGCGGGATACCTTCTCGTTGCGCTCATGGCGCTCCTGCGCCTCCAGCGTCATCGTTGCGATCGGCCGGGCTTCGAGCCGTGCCAGCGAGATGGGCTCGCCGCTCACCTCGCAATAGCCATATTCGCCTTCTTCGATCCGGCGTAACGCGGCGTCGATCTTGGCGATCAGCTTGCGCTGGCGATCGCGCGTCCGCAATTCGATCGACCAGTCGGTTTCGCTTGAAGCGCGGTCGGTAACGTCCGGCTCGCGCAGCGAATCAGCCTGAAGCTGGGCCAGCGTGCCCTGCGCCTCGCGAAGGATCGCATCCTTCCAATCCTGCAGCTTGCGCCGGAAATAGGCGAGCTGCTGGGCGTTCATGAATTCCTCGTCCGGCGAGGGACGATAGTCGCCGTCGATCATCTGGTTGTCTTGCCTGTCAGGAACGATGTTCAACACCGTGGCCATATACCTGTCTCCGCTCCCGCGGGGCTGCCCGGTTTCGGCCTTGAGGCCGTCCGGCAACGCCCGTCCCCGCGCGGCCTATACCATGCGCCGAGATACGCGCAAGCGGCGGAATCGACGTCAGAATCGTTACACCTTTCGCCGGCCTCGACCACCGCCGTCCATGACGGCCGCAATTTCCCGTTAACCGCACTAACATTGCGCTCGTGTGAATTACCTACGCAATCGGCCGCGAAGGCGTTGCCCTCGCGGCCGACCATGATTTCCTGAAGCAGGAAGGTTACTGCGCAGGCGCGGCTTCCGTGCTCGTGCCCTCGCTCGCACCCGCGCCCGATTCGCTACCGGCAGGGGCAGCAGGCGCCGCGGCATTGGCCGCCGCCTCGAGCTGCGCCTTGGTCATGCCAACCATCAGGCCGCTGTCGCGCGCGGCAAAGGCGGACAAGGGAAGCTTCACCTTCGTCCCCGACATGTCGAGCACCGCATATTGCGCGTCGACCGAATCGATCGTGCCGATCTGCACGCCCTGCGAATCGACGACGTTCGCACCGGCGGCGACGGCGGCCTTCTGCTCGGCCTTGGCGCCGGCCGCGGCCTGATCGAGCTGATCGCGCGTCATCGCGATGCGGGGGCCCTTGTCGCCCGTGCCGAACGACGAGAGCGGGATACCGACCTTGTTCTTGCCGGTCGCCACGACGGCGACATTACCGTTGACCGAATCGACCGTGCCGACCGTGCCGCCCTGCGTATCATAGACGGTGGCGCCGACCTTTACCGACGCGCCCGCCGCCGACGAAGCCGCGCCAGCCGCCGGTGCCGCGCTGTCCTGCGCGAAGGCAGGAACGGCGGTCATCGCCAGCGCGGCCGCGCCAAGATAGAAAATGGATTTCGTCATAACGTGCAAACTCTCCTCAGCGGGATTTACCCTCAACCCCTGCTTAACCCACAACATGCCTGATCGCGCCTTACCTCGCGATGAACCGCGCCGGTTCAACGATGAACCGCGCCCATGGCTCGTTTCACCTTGGTAACGGCTCGACTCGTCCCGCGAGCCGCTCGCCGGGCGGGCTTGCGTCGGTCCGACACCAGCGCCATAGCCGGCAACCATGCACGATATACGCCTCATCCGCGACGACAGCGTCGCCTTCGACGCCGCCCTCGCCCGCCGGGGCGCCGCGCCGCATGCCGCGGAAATCCTCGCGCTGGACGAACGCCGCCGTGCGCTGGCGACCGAGCTTCAAACCGCGCAGGCACAACGCAATCAGTCCTCGCAGGCGATCGGCAAGGCAAAGGCCACGGGCGACGAGGCGACGGCGCAGGCGCTGATGGCCGAGGTCGCGGCGCTCAAGGAGCGGATGCCCGCCCTTCAGGAGGAAGAGACGCAAGTCGACGCGGCGCTGGGCAAGTTGCTGAGCGCGCTGCCCAACCTGCCCGCCGAGGACGTGCCCGACGGGCTGGACGAGGCGGCGAACGTCGAAGTCGATCGCTGGGGCACGCCCCGCTCCTTCGATTTCACGCCACGCGAGCACGCCGATTTCGCACCCGCGCTGGGCCTCGACTTCGAAAGCGCGGCGGCGATTTCCGGCGCGCGCTTCGCCGTCCTGCGCGGCCAGATGGCCCGGCTCAATCGTGCGCTGGGCCAGTTCATGCTCGACCGGCAAACCGAGGCGCACGGCTATACCGAGGTCGCGCCGCCGCTGCTGGTGCGCGACGAGGCGGCGTTCGGCACGGGGCAGCTCCCCAAATTCCGCGAGGACCTGTTCCAGACGACCGACGGACGGTGGCTGATCCCCACCGCCGAGGTGAGCCTCACCAATCTCGTCCGGGAGCAGATACTCGACGAGGCGGCCCTGCCGCTGCGCTTCACTGCGCTCACCCCCTGCTTCCGCTCCGAGGCGGGCGCGGCGGGACGCGACACGCGCGGCATGATCCGCCAGCACCAGTTCGACAAGGTGGAACTGGTGACGATCGCGACACCCGAGCAATCGGCGGCCGAGCATGAGCATATGATCGACAGCGCCGAGGCGATTCTGGAACTGCTGCGCCTGCCCTATCGCCGCATGCTGCTTTCAGCGGGCGACATGGGTTTCTCCGCGCGCAAGACCTTCGATCTGGAAGTATGGCTGCCCGGGCAGAACCGGTATCGCGAGATCAGCAGCATCTCCAACTGCGGCGATTTCCAGGCGCGACGGATGAACGCGCGCTATCGACCGGCGGGGGACAAGAAAGGCACCCGTTTCGTCCATACGCTGAACGGATCGGGCCTCGCCGTCGGCCGCACGCTCGTCGCCATTCTCGAAAATTACCAGGAGGCGGACGGATCGGTGCGCGTGCCCGAGGCACTGCTCCCCTATATGGGCGGGATCGACCGGCTCCTTCCCGGTTGAGCCCTTCGCATCGCCACGCCCTTCAACCCGCGCCAAATTCTGCTAACCATCGGCCGCATGCTCCGGTCGACGCCGCTCCTCGCCCTTCTCTGCCTTGCCACCGCCTGCGTTCCCGCGCACCGACCGCCGGCCCCGCCTCCCGCTCCGCCCCAGCCGACGCCGCCGCGCCTTCCGGTCGAACAGGTCCCCGTCGCAGAAAGCGCGCCGCCGCCATTCGAGGCGAAGCGCGTCGTGCCCAATGCCCGCGAGAGCGCGGGCGGCACCTATACCGTGGTCGCGGGCGACACGCTCCGGCGTGTGTCGAACAAGACCGGCGCAGCGTCCGAAGCGATCGCGCGGGAAAATCATCTCGCACCCCCCTTCATCATCCGCATCGGCCAAAAACTGCGCATCCCCGCAGGGCGCTGGCATCAGGTCCGTGCCGGCGAGACGGGCATCGCCATCGCGCGCGCTTATGGCGTCGAATGGTCGCGCATCGCCGCGCTCAACAAGCTGGAAGAGCCCTATATCCTGCGGACCGGCCAGCGCCTGCTGCTGCCGAGCACGCAGGAAGTCGCGACGATGACGCTGGAGGAACGCGCCCGCGCCTTCCAGCTCGACATCGGCGACCTCATCACCGGCGGCGAGCCCGCCATCGCCGAGAATGCCGCGCCCGAACGGCCCCATCAGACAAGCCCGCGCGAGAAGCCGCTGGCGCCCGATGTCGCGGTCGCCGCCGCGCGGCCGTTCGATGGCCACTTCATCTGGCCGGTATCGGGCAAGGTCGTCCGCGATTTCGGCTCGTTCGGCCTCGGCCGGCGCAATGACGGCATCGACATCGCCGCCCCGGTCGGCACGCCCATTGAGGCCGCGGCCGACGGCGTCGTCGCTTATGCGGGCACCGGCATCGCCGCTTATGGCGGGCTGATCCTGATTCGCCACAGCGACCGCTGGACCACGGCCTACGGCCATGCCGGCGAGTTGCTCGTCACGCGCGGGCAGGCGGTGAAGCGCGGCCAGATCATCGCGCGCGCCGGCCAGTCGGGCCTTACCGACCGGCCCGAACTGCACTTCGAGATACGCGACGGCGCGAAGCCGGTCGATCCGCTCACCCGCCTGCCGAAGAAGGGTTGAACGCGCCTCTCGCAAAAGGCGCGGGAATCGGCTATGGGCGCGCCGTTCATGACAACGACGCTCCCTACACCGCCCAGGATCGGCATGGTTTCGCTCGGCTGCCCGAAGGCGCTGGTCGACAGCGAACGCATCCTGACGAAGCTGCGCTCCGACGGCTACGGCCTGTCGCCCGATTATGCGGGGGCGGACGTCGTGCTCGTCAACACCTGCGGCTTCCTCGATTCGGCGAAGGAAGAGAGCCTCGAAGCGATCGGCGAGGCGATTGCCGAGAATGGCCGGGTGATCGTCACCGGGTGCATGGGCAAGGAAGCCGATGCGATCCGCGCGCGCTTTCCCGACGTGCTCGCCGTCACCGGCCCACAGCAATATGAAGCGGTGGTCGGCGCAGTGCATGAGGCCGCGCCGGTGCCGCCCTCCCCCTTCGTCGATCTGGTGCCCGAGGCGGGGCTGAAGCTGACGCCGCGCCACTATAGCTATGTGAAGATTTCGGAGGGCTGCAATCATCGCTGCGCCTTCTGCATCATCCCGTCGATCCGGGGCGATCTCGTCTCGCGCCGGCCCGACGCGATCCTGCGCGAGGCGGAGAAGCTGGTCGCCGCCGGCACGCGCGAATTGCTGATCATCAGCCAGGACACCTCCGCCTATGGCGTCGACCTGCGCCACAAGAGCTGGTCGTGGAAGGGCGGCGAGGCGCGCGCACACATGACCGACCTGGCGCGCGAACTGGGCAAGCTCGGCGCCTGGGTGCGGCTCCATTATGTCTATCCCTATCCGCACGTCGATCAGGTGATCCCGCTGATGGCGGAGGGGCTTGTCCTCCCCTATCTCGACATCCCGTTCCAGCACGCCTCCCCCTCGGTGCTGAAGGCGATGAAGCGCCCCGCCAATGACGCGAAGGTGCTGGAGCGGCTGCGCAACTGGCGCGCCATCTGCCCGGACATCGCGATCCGTTCCTCCTTCGTCGTCGGCTTCCCCGGCGAGACGGAGGCCGATTTCCAATATCTGCTCGACTGGCTGGACGAAGCGCAGCTCGACCGCGTCGGCGCCTTCCGGTTCGAGCCGGTGACGGGTGCGGCGGCAAACGCGCTTCCCGATCCCGTGCCCGAAGAGGTGAAGGAGGAACGCTACGCCCGGCTGATGGAGAAGACCGCCGCGATCTCGGCCGCCAAGCTGCGGGCGAAGATCGGCCGCACGCTCGACGTCATCATCGATCTGGTCGACGAAGAGGGCGGCGCCACCGGCCGATCCAAGGCCGACGCGCCCGAGATAGACGGCGAGGTCCAGCTACGCGGCGCGGGCCATCTCAAGCCCGGCGATATCGTTCCCGTGTCGATCGAGGATGCCGACGCGCATGATCTGTTCGGGGTGCCGCTTCAGCGGGCATGACGGAACGGGCGGCCGGTTCTGGGGTATATGTCCGATGACTGATTTTTCCGCTCTCCTCGTCGCCGATCGCGGGCAGCCCGCGCATCTCCTCCACATTCTCCGCAAGGACGGGCTCGATAGCTGGCTTGGCGAACAGCCCGAACGGGTCCGCACCGCAGTCGCCACCTCGCTGTTCAAGGGCAAGCCCGGCGATTTCGCGCTGCTGCCGGGCGACAAGCCGGACAGCTTCGCCGCCGTGATAGGCGTGCCCGAAGAAGCCGGGCCATGGGATCTCGCCGGCGCGGTTGGCCGCCTGCCCGAGGGCAGCTATCGGCTGGCCGATGGAGAACCCGGCCTCGGCGCGCTCGGCTGGCTGCTCGCCCATCACCGCTTCGATCGCTATTTGCGCGCGCCCGATCCGATCCCGCAACGCATCCTGCTCACTTCCGAGCCGGCAAAGATCGCCGAGACCGTGCGGCTGGCCGAGGCGGTGGCGCTGGTACGCGATCTTGTCGATACGCCCGCAGGCGATCTCGGCCCGGCCGAGCTGGCGGCGGCGGCGGAGGCGGTCGCCAATGAGGTGGGCGCCACCTTCCGCGTCACGCAGGGCGACGCGCTGGCGGAGGACTATCCCCTCATCACGGCGGTCGGGCGCGCCGCCACCCACGCGCGCGGCCCCCGTCTGGTCGAGATCGAATGGGGCAACCCCGCCCATCCCCGCATCGCGATCGTCGGCAAGGGCGTCTGCTTCGATTCGGGCGGCCTCGATATCAAGCCTTCCTCGGCGATGCTGACGATGAAGAAGGATATGGGCGGCGCGGCGCATGCGCTGGCGCTCGCGCGGCTGGTGATGACCGCGCAATTGCCCGTCCGGCTTCACCTGCTGATCCCGGCGGTCGAAAATGCGGTATCGGGCGACGCCTTCCGCCCCGGCGACATATTGAACAGCCGCAAGGGCCTGTCGGTCGAAATCGGCAATACCGATGCGGAAGGGCGGCTGATTCTGGCCGACGCCCTGACCCGCGCGTGCGAGGAGGACCCGATCCTGCTGCTCGATTTCGCGACGCTCACCGGCGCAGCGCGCGTGGCGCTCGGCCCCGATCTGCCCGCTTTGTTCGCGAGCGACGATGCCCTGGCCGACGACCTCTGCGCGTCCGGCATGCGAGTCGGCGATGCGGTGTGGCGGATGCCGCTCTGGGCGCCTTATGGCGAGATGCTCGAGTCGAACGTCGCCGACGTGAACAATGCCGGCACCGGCGGCATGGCCGGCGCGGTCACCGCCGCGCTCTTCCTCCAGAAGTTCGTGACGGCCACGATTCCCTGGGCGCACCTCGATACTTTCGCATGGCGCGGCGCCGCAAAACCGGGGCGTCCGAAGGGCGGCGAGGCGCTTGGCCTGCGCGCCGCATGGGAGATGTTGCGCACGCGCTTCGGCTAAGGAACCAGCCGCCCCGCCGGGGGTTGTTACGGCTGAGATGCGAAAGCCCCGCGAATCCCGCCCGAAGGAGGCACAGGCTCCCATGGATGGCATGCTGTCCACCTGGATGCATGCGCTGGTCGGCTATGTGCGGTCGGGCCAGCCCGATCTCACCAACCGGCAGATGGCGTTGCTCCTCGCCGTCTATCTCACGCCGGGGCCGCATACGGTGCGCGGCCTCGCCCATTTGCTGGGCGTTTCGAAGCCCGTCATCACGCGCGCCTTGAATACGCTCGGCACGCTCGGCTATCTGCGCCGCGAACGGGACGAAACGGACCGGCGCAACATCTTCGTTGCGCAAACGGATAGCGGAGCTGATTTCCTTGAGCGGTTTGGCAGCCTCATTGGCGGCGGAAAGTCTGACGGCACCGCCCGCAAGCCTCGCGCCACCGCCAGTTAGGCGCGCGCGCCTCCTTGGGCCCTCGATACGGCTCGACGGGCGCATAAACGCCATCCGCCGCGATATCGCCGACATAGCGCTGAGCGATCGGCTGTTCGCCTCGCGCTATGTCGTGCCCGAGCCGGCGGGGTGCGCGGCGCCCGCTGCGATGCTGCGCGACGCGCCGAGTGCCGACGCGCCGGCCGTGTCGCAGCTTCTCCATGGGGAGGCGTTCGCGCTGCTCGACGTCACCGATGGCTGGGCGTGGGGCTACGGCCTGCACGACCATTATGTCGGCTATATCGCGGCCGAGGCGCTGGGCGCGCCGATCGAGGCGAGTCATGTCGTCACAGCGCCGCGCGCGCCGGTGTTCGCGGCGGCCGACATCAAGGCGCCGGTGGTCGCGATATGGCCGATCGGCGCGCGCTTCGCCGGCACTCAGCAAGGCGATTTCGTCGAAACGCTGACCGGCTATGTGCATCGCCGCCACGCCGGGAGCCTTCCCATTCCCGAGCGCGACCCCGTCGCGGTGGCCGAGCGTCTTGTCGGCACGCCCTACGTCTGGGGCGGGCGCGGCGGCGGCGGCGTCGATTGCTCCGGGCTCGTCCAACTTGCGCTCGGCCTCGCCGGTATCGCCGCGCCGCGCGACAGCGATCAGCAGCAGGCGCTGGGCGCCCCGATCGCGACGGGCGAAGCGCTGCGCCGGGGCGACCTGATCTTCTTCCCCGGCCATGTCGGCATCATGGTCGATCCGGAAAATATGGTACATGCCAATGCGCACTGGATGGCGGTGGCGATCGAGCCCTTGGCGGACATCGTCGCGCGGCTTGCCGGGACGCACGCCGAGCCGGTGATCGCGCGCAGGAGGATATGATGGCGGCACGGATATTCATCGATGGCGGGGCGGGCACGACCGGCCTCGAAATCCGTGAACGGCTCGCCGGGCGGCGCGACATCACGCTCGTCACCCTGCCCGAGGAACGGCGCAAGGACAGCGCGGCGCGCGCCGACGCGCTGAACGAGGCCGACGCGGTCATCCTGTGCCTGCCCGACGATGCCGCGCGCGAGGCGGTGGCGCTGATCGACAATCCCGCGACGCGGGTGATCGACGCCTCCACCGCGCACCGCACCGCCGCCGACTGGGCCTACGGTTTCGCCGAACTGGAGCCCGACGGCCGCCAGCGGCTGACCGGGGCGAAGCGCGTGTCGAATCCCGGCTGCTATCCCACCGGCTTTCTCGCGCTGGTGCGGCCGCTGGTGCGCGCCGGAATCGTGCCGGCGGGGCTGGCGCTGTCGGTCAACGCCACGTCGGGCTATTCGGGCGGCGGCAAGGCGATGATCGCCGCGTTCGAAAATGCCGATGCGCCGGATGCGGCCGACACCGCCTTTCGCATTTATGGGCTGACGATGGCGCACAAGCATGTGCCCGAGATGCAGCGTCATGCGGGCCTCGACCATGCACCCGCTTTCCTGCCGGCGGTGGCGCGCACCTATCGTGGCATGCTGGTGGAGGTGCCGCTGCACCTGCATCTGCTGAACGGCACGCTGGCGACGATCCGCGAGGCGATCGGCGACGCCTATGCCGACAATGCTCTTGTGCGCCTTGTGAGCGAGGACCTGTCAGCCCTGACGATCGAGCGGTGCGCCGGCACGGACCGGCTCGATCTGTTCGTGTTCGGCAATGATCGGACGGGACAGGCGCGGCTCGTGGCGGCGCTCGACAATCTCGGCAAGGGCGCGGCCGGCGCGGCGGTGCAGAACCTCAACCTCGTCCTCGGTCTTCCTGAAGAGGAAGGGCTGCGGCTGTAAGGCTTCTTCCGTCATTATACGCGGCGGTTCGCCTAATTTGCACCGACAGTGCCTATGGATTCCCGCCCTCGCGGGAATGACAGCCAAACTTGGGACGGGCAGCCGCCTACATCTCGCCGCGTTCACGACGGAGCGCATAATAGCGGCGGACATTGGCGTTATGCTGGTCGAGCGTGTTCGCGAAGACATGCCCCCCCTTGCCGTCCGCCACGAAATAGAGCGCGGGACTGTCGGCCGGATCGAGAACCGCGGCGATCGAGGCGCGGCCCGGATTGGTGATCGGGCCTTCGGGCAGTCCGGTGCGCACATAGGTGTTGTAGCCATTGTCGGCCTGCAATTCGGAACGCAGGATACGCCGGCCGAGCGGCTTGCCCTTCGTCACCGGATAGATGACGGTCGGGTCCGCCTGGAGCAGCATGCCCGCGCGCAGCCGGTTCGAATAGACCGCCGCGACCTGCCGCCGCTCGGACGGGAGCGCGGTTTCCTTCTCGACGATCGAGGCGAGGATGATCGCCTCACGCGGGGTTTTCGCCACCGTCGTCGGTTTGCGCTTCGCCCATAGCTCGCTGAGCGTCTTCGTCATCGCCTGCTGCATGCGCTTCAGCACCGATGCACGGGTGTCGCCACGCACGAAGCTGTACGAATCAGGCAGCACGCTACCCTCTGTCGGCACCGCGAGGGGCCCCGTCAGCAACGGCTCGGCCATCAGCTTTTCGTAGACGAGGATCGAAGGCATCCCCTCCGGGATCGTCACGAAGCGCTGCTTGGTGAGCCCCGACTGGAGCAAGGCGAGGATCGACGAGGCGCTGGCGCCGGCGGGCACCTCATATTCGCCCGCGCGGATCGGCTTTTGCGATCCGAACACGCGCGCGAGACGCAGGAAAAGCGGCGCCGAACGGATCGCGCCCGCTTTTTCCAGTTCCCGCGCGGAAGACCGCAGCGTCGCGCCCTCCCGGATCGTCAGCGTGACCGGCCTGGGCGAAGGTCCCGGCCCCGCCCAGTTCCAGCCGACAAAGCCGCCAACCGCGACCACACCGATCAGCAACAGGGCGACCAGGCAGCCTAGACGACTGGAGCGGCCTTTCCTCCTCCTGCGCGCCATGGGGCCGCTTCCCTGATCAGACGGCGACCATCACCAGGCTGGCATTGGTACCACCGAAACCGAAGCTGTTGTTCAGCACCGCGCGGACCTTCCGCTTCTTGGCGACATGAGGCACGAGATCGACGCCCTGGACGCCCTCGCTCGGATTATCGAGGTTGAGCGTGGGCGGCACGATCTGATCGCGCAAGGCGAGAATGCAGAAGATCGATTCGACCGCGCCGGCGCCGCCGAGCAAATGGCCGATCGCCGATTTGGTCGACGACATCGACACCGTCTCGATCGCATTGCCGAACAGGCGGCGGACGGCGCCCAACTCCAGCTCGTCGCCCAGCGGGGTCGAGGTGCCGTGCGCGTTGATATAATCGATATCCGCGACCGACAGGCCCGATTTGCGGATCGCCATCTCCATCGAGCGGAAAGCGCCCGAGCCTTCAGGATGCGGCGCGGTGACGTGATAGGCGTCGCCCGACAGGCCATAGCCGACGACCTCGGCATAGATTTTCGCGCCCCGCGCCTTCGCATGCTCATATTCTTCGAGCACGACGACGCCCGCGCCCTCGCCCATTACGAAGCCGTCGCGATCGCGATCATAAGGCCGGCTGGCCTTTTCCGGCGTGTCGTTGAAATTGGTCGACAGCGCCCGCGCCTGCGCGAAGCCGGCGATGCCGAGCGGGCAGATGGCCCCCTCCGCGCCGCCCGCGAGCATCACGTCGGCATCGTCCATCGCGATCATCCGCGCGGCGTCGCCGATCGAATGGGCGCCGGTCGAACAGGCGGTGACGACCGCATGATTCGGCCCCATCAGGCCATATTTGATCGACACCTGCCCGGCGATGAGATTGATGAGCCGGCCATGGACGAAATGCGGGCTGACCCGGCGCGGTCCCTTTTCGTGGAGGACGATCGACTCGCTCTCGATACCGGGAAGGCCGCCGATGCCCGCGCCGATCGAGCAGCCCGTGCGCAGCCGCTCCGATTCCGGCATCTCGGTGAGGCCGGCATCCTCAAGCGCCTGCCCCGCCGCGTCTATGCCATAGACGATGAACGGATCGACCTGCCGCTGCACCTTGTGATCGACGCGGAGCGACGCATCGAAACCGTAAGGATGGTCCTTCGGCTTCACCTCGCAGGCGATCCGGCAAAGCTGATCGGAGGCATCGAAGCGCGTGATCGGCCCCGCGCCCGATTTGGACGCAAGAATATTCGCCCAGCTCGTCTCGACATCGGCGCCGAGTGGCGTGACGAGCCCCAATCCGGTTACGACGACACGACGCATGGCAATCTCCCGAACATGAACAGGCCCCCCGGCCCTTGCACGAAAGCCGGGGCCGGAGGGCCGCTCAATCCTTTTGGCCCGAACGAACCCGGACCCGATCCGTCAGGCGGACGATCAGCCCTTGTGGCTGTCGATATAGGTGATCGCATCCTTGACGGTGGCGATCTTTTCCGCCGCGTCGTCGGGAATCTCGACGCCGAACTCTTCCTCGAACGCCATAACCAGCTCGACGATGTCGAGGCTGTCGGCGCCCAGATCGTCGATGAAGCTCGCTTCCTCGGTAACCTTGTCGGCTTCGACGCCAAGATGCTCGACGACGATCTTCTTCACGCGCTCGGCGATCTCGCTCATATGGGAAACCTTCTCACTGGACTTGATTTGTTTGATTGGCCGTTTGCCCTAAACGGAGGGCGGGTAGGTTGCAAGCCTCGGCGCAGGGTTAGCCGTTCGTTAGGACTGGCCCTGTATCGCGCGGGCCATGGCCGGAGCCGACCTTACCGCCGATGAAATGCGCGCGTGGCGGCTGCTCGCGCTGCTGGGCGCGGCAACGCTCCCAGGGCTGTATCTCGCCGGATTCGCGATACGCTGGTCGTCCATCCCGATGCCCGGCCTCGCCGCCATCCTGCTCCACCTGATCGCCCGTTTCTATCGAATCGTCCGCCCCGCGCCGCGCATCGGGGCGGCGTGCGAGGCGCTGGCGCAGCTTATCATCTTCACGATGATAGCAGGACCGCTTTCCTATCTCGCCGCCAGCCTGGGCGGGCCGCTGCAGGACAGCCGCCTCGCCGCAATGGACGCGCTGTTCGGGCTCGACTGGCGGCGCTGGCTCGCGTTGCTCGATTCCGCGCCGGGAGTAGCCGGGATCTTACGCGTCGCCTATGACACGCTGATGCCGCAGCTTGCGGCGGTGCTGCTCCTGTTGGGCTTCACGGGCCGGACCGAAGAATTGCGGCGCTTCGTCTGGGCGACCAGTCTTGCGGGGCTCGCTGCCGTGCTGATTTCGGGGCTGATACCGGCCGCCGGATGCTACGCCTATTTCGGGCTGACGCCGGCGGACTTCCCGCACATCAATCCTTCCGTACCCTTCCTCCACATGGCCGATTTCACCGGGCTGAGGGATGGCAGCGACCGGCTGATCGATCTCGCCACGCTCAAGGGGATCATCACCTTCCCCAGCTTCCATGCCGCACTGGCGACGCTCTACGGGTGGGCCTTCTGGCAGAATCGGGCGCTGCGCTGGCCGGGGCTGGCGTTCGAAGCGCTCGTCCTGCTCGCGACGCCCGTCGACGGCGGCCATTATTTCGCGGACGTAGCGGCGGGCATGCTGATTGCCAGCGTGTCGTTATGGTTTGCGAGGCATATCGTGGCGCCCTCCACCCCTCCCCTTCAAAGGTGGGGGCGTCTAACAAGGCGCGTCGGAGCAGGTGGAAAGCCCCCACCCCACCCCCTCCACTGAAGGGAAGGGGCTTAACCGCTCCTCGTTTTTCTCTCGCTTTAGAGCATCGCCATGCCGCCATTGACATGCAGCGTCTGGCCGGTGACGTAGCCTGCCTCGCGGCTCGCCAGATAGGCCACCGCCGCCGCGACGTCCTCGCCCGCGCCGAGGCGGCCGGTGGGGATGCGGGCGGTGAGAGCCTCCTTCTGCGCATCGGGCAGCGCGTCGGTCATTGCCGAGACGATGAAGCCCGGCGCGACGCAGTTCACGGTAATCGCGCGGCTCGCTACTTCCTGCGCCAGCGCCTTCGACATGCCGATCAGCCCCGCCTTCGACGCGGCATAATTGGCCTGGCCGGGATTGCCCGTCACGCCGACGACCGAGGTGATCGAGACGATACGGCCGAATCGCGCCTTCATCATCGGCTTCAGCGACGCGCGGATCAGGCGGAAGGCGGCCTCAAGGTTGACGGCAAGCACCTGCTGCCACTCCTCATCCTTCATCCGCATCGCCAGATTGTCGCGCGTGATCCCGGCATTGTTGACGAGAATGTCGAGCTTGCCCCCCAGCGCATCGAGCGCGCGCGGCACGAGGCCGTCCACCGCCTCGGCATCGGCGAGGTTGCAGGGCAGCACCACCGGATCGCCGCCGAGCCCGGCCGCCACCTCGTTCAGCGCCGCCTCGCGCGTGCCCGACAGCGCGACGCGCGCGCCCTGCTCCGCCAAAGCGTTGGCAATCGCCGAGCCGAGGCCGCCCGAAGCGCCCGTCACCAGCGCGGTCATCCCATTCAGATCGAACATATGAGCGTCTCCACTGGCCCGAATCAGAGAGTCTTGGCGAGCGCCTCGACGTCCGCCATCGAAACGATGCTGACCGCGTCCGCATCGGCTGCGATTCGCTTCACCATCGGGCCGACCACCTTGCCGCCGAACTCGGCGAACCGATCGACGCCAGCCGCCGCCATCGCGGCAATGCTCTCGCGCCAACGCACCGTGCCCGTCACCTGCTCGACCAACAGCGCACGGATCGTCACCGGATCGGCAACCGGCGCGGCGGTGACATTGGCATAGAGCGGCACCAGCGGCGCTACGAGCTTCGCACCGGCGAGCGCATCGGCCATCGCATCGGCGGCAGGCTGCATCAGCGGACAATGAAAGGGGGCAGAGACGGGCAGCAGCATCGCCCGTTTCGCGCCGCGCGCCTTGGCGATTTCCACCGCCCGGTCGATCGCGTCCTTGTGGCCCGAGACGACGACCTGCCCCGGCGCATTGTCGTTCGCGGCGGTGCAGACCTCGCCCTCCGCCGCTTCTTCGGCAACCGCCTTCGCCTCGTCGAAATCGAGGCCGAGCAGCACCGCCATCGCGCCGACGCCGACGGGCACCGCCGCCTGCATCGCCTGACCGCGCAGCTTCAGCAGGCGCGCCGTCTCCGCAAGCTCCAGCGCACCGGCGGCACACAGCGCGCTATATTCACCCAGGCTGTGGCCGGCGACGAAGGCCATCTTGTCGGCAAGACGGACGCCGCCCTCGCGCTCCAGCACGCGCAGCGCCGCGATCGAGTTCGCCATGATCGCAGGCTGGGCGTTCTCGGTCAGCGTCAACTCGTCCGCCGGCCCTTCGCGCATCAGCCGGAAGAGGTGCTGGCCGAGTGCGTCGTCCACTTCCTGAAACGTCTCGCGCGCGGCGGCGCTCGCCTCGGCGAGCGCGGCGCCCATGCCGACGGTCTGGCTTCCCTGCCCGGGAAAAAGGAATGCGCGCATCTCTGGCCCCTGATTGCGACGGTATCGTCGCGGACTAGGAAGAGCCGCGCGCCGTGGCAAGCCCTCGCACCGTCAACCGATCCAGCCTGCCGTCTCCGCCAGCATCCACAGGCCGATGACGAGGAACAGCAGCGCGGCGATGCCATGCACCAGCCGCAGCGACACGCGCTTCACCAGCGCATCGCCGAGGAAGACCGCCGGCACGTTGGCGAGCATCATGCCCAAGGTGGTGCCCGAGGCGACCGCGACGACATCATGGAAACGCGCGCCGAGCGCGATCGTCGCGATCTGTGTCTTGTCCCCCATCTCGACGAAGAAGAAGGCGACGAGGGTGGTGAGGAGCGGGCCGAAGCGCGAGGGCTTCTCCTCCTCCTCGTCAAGCTTGTCAGGGATCAGCGTCCACGCCGCCATCAGGATGAAGGAAGCGGCGACCAGATAGCGGAACCACTGGCCGTCGAGCAGCGAGGCGATCTCCACGCCCGCGAAGGCCGCAAGGAAATGGTTGGCGATCGTCGCGCCAAGAATGCCGAGGATGATCGGCACCGGGCGACGAAAGCGCGTCGCCAGTACGATCGCGAGCAACTGCGTTTTGTCGCCGATTTCGGCGAGCGCGACGATGGCGGTGGAGGTCAGGAAGGCTTCCATGGTGGGCAGTGTCTCCGGGCCGGTGCGGACGATCCAACAGCGATCGCACTTCCGCCCGGCCGTGCGGAAGCCCGATGCCATTGGTCTCGCCCGGATGGCACCGCCGACCAGGCCGGCGGCCCCTTCCCTTGCGCGCCATGGTGTCTCCACCAAGCATGTTGACGCGCGAGCCCGCCCGACGAGCCGGGCGGCTGGCTACTCCCCAAAAGGACGGAGCCGTCTTAAACCGGGCGGTACGCGCCTTGCAACGGCTTGCCTTTTGCCCGCGATTGCGCCATGGGCACGCCCTTCAAGAAAGCCGGAGGGGCGTCCGCATGGGGCGGCGTCAGCGATCGGCATGAAAGGACAGCGCGAATGGCTCTCTACGAGCATGTGTTTCTCGCGCGTCAGGATCTGGCGCAAGCCCAGGTTGACGCGCTGGCGGAAGCCGCCACCAAGATCATCGAGGAAGGCAATGGCAAGGTCGTGAAGACCGAGACCTGGGGTCTGCGCACCCTCGCCTATCGCATCGCGAAGAACCGCAAGGCGCATTATGTGATGCTCGAGATCGACGCGCCCGCCGGTGTGGTCGCCGAACTGGAGCGCCAGACTTCGATAAACGAGGATATCGTCCGCTTCATGACGATCCGCGTCGATGCGCACGAGCAGGGCCCGTCGGCCATGATGCGCCGTAACGAGCGCGACAATCGCCGCGGCAATCGTGGCGACCGCGACGGCGGCCGCGAGGATCGCCCGCGCCGCGACCGCGACGACCGCGACGCCGCCTGAAGGAGAACAGAAAGATGGCACGCCCCTTCTTCCGCCGCCGCAAGAGCTGCCCCTTCTCCGCGAAGGACGCTCCCCGGATCGATTATAAGGACGTTCGTCTGCTCCAGGGCTTCGTGTCCGAGCGCGGCAAGATCGTTCCTTCCCGCATCACCGCCGTTTCGGCCAAGAAGCAGCGCGAACTCGCCAAGGCGATCAAGCGCGCCCGTCACATCGGGCTGCTTCCCTACATCGTGAAATAAGGAGGCCGGGCACATGGACGTGATCCTGCTCGAACGTGTCGAGAAGCTCGGCGCCATTGGCGACGTCGTCTCGGTGAAGGCGGGTTTTGCCCGCAACTATCTGCTGCCACGCAAGAAGGCGCTGCGTGCGAACGAAGCCAACCGCAAGATATTCGAGGCGAACCGCGCCCAGATCGAGGCGGAGAACGCCAAGCGCCGAGAAGGCGCCGAGAAGGAAGCGACATCGGTCGACGGCAAGTCGATCACGCTGATCCGTCAGGCGTCGAACGTCGGCGCGCTCTACGGCTCGGTTTCGGCCCGCGACATCGTCGAGGCGCTCGATGGCGAAGGCGCGAAGGTGCTCCGCAGCCAGGTGGTCCTCGATCGTCCGATCAAGAATATCGGCATTCATGAGGTGAAGATCGCGCTTCATCCCGAAGTGTCGGTGACGGTGAAGGTCAACGTCGCCCGCTCGCCCGAGGAAGCCGATCTCCAGACGCAGGGCGTCGACGTCATGGCGTCGATGTTCGAGCGCGATGAAGCCGGCTTCACCGAAGACTATGATCCCAACGCCGAGCCGGGCGAAATCGCCCAGGCGGAGCCCGAAGCCGAAGCGGAAGAGTCCGCGGAAGGCTGAACCTTTCGGGAATCAGGCAAAAAAGGGTGTCCGGTCCGTGCCGGGCGCCCTTTTTTTATGTCCCCACTTTATAGGCATGGGTTTCCCCAGGGGCAGAAAGCGGTGAGGAACCGACGGGCGTTTACGTTTATTTGCCTACCACGCCAATTCGCTTCCATCGTAGTTCCAGAAGCGCCCACTCAGCGCGAGTGACAGCGTTTCGATGACCGCCTTGATGCCACGCACACTTTCGTCGGGTGCGATATCGGCGGATGGGCCACCCAAGTCGGTCCGGACCCAACCGGGATGGATGGCCGCGACGGCGATTCCCATCGGTTCCAAATCCGTGGCAAGGCATTGCACGACTTTGTTGGCGGCCGCCTTCGAGGCTCGATAGGCGATCCGATCCGACTTCGCGTAGGTCAGTGAACCCATGCGGCTGGTGAGGATCACGAGTTTGGCCGCTGCGGACTTCCGCAAGTTTCCGAGCAGCGCCTGAGTAACCCGCAGGGGACCGATCGTGTTTACATTGAGGGTTTCCAGGAAGCCTGCATAATCCATATCCAGGCTCGATTGGCGTTCGGGGCCAATCACCCCAGCATTGTTGATGAGAAGGTCTATGGGCTGATCGCCGAGTTGGCTGGCGAACTCCGCCACCGACATGTCATCGCTGACGTCGAGAGGCAGCACCTGCGCCGGTAATGGAGGGGCGGTGGCAATATCCCTGATACCGAGCACCACATCTCGACCATCTGCGACAAACAGCCGGGCGAGTTCCAGCCCGATACCTCTATTACCGCCCGTAATAACGACCAGCCCCACAGAACATCCTAACGATTCAGAGTGACGTCTTTGATCGACAATATGGATTTTTCTGGAACAATGCGAATGCCTTCATGCATCAGCTTGATAAAGGTGCACATGCCTGCTCGGGCGAATGTCTGATTTGGGCGAAAGCGGTGCGGCCCCAATCATCAGCCCCACCTATCGCAACGTCACCACGACAACAGCGCCATCGTTCGCCGGCGTGCCGTCGATCGAGGCAAGGCTGATGCGGACTTCGATCTCGTCGCCGCGATTGACCATCAGCGCGCCGTCGAAGGCGCGGGCGCCTCCGTCAGTGAGCACCGCCTCTATCTCGCACGCGGCGGCGACGCGGCGGTTGAGCGGCATGATGTCGGTCAGCCGCACGCCGCGCAGGCTCGCCGGATCGAAGCCCGCGAGCGCCGCCAAGGGCCGGTCGACATCGAGGAAGGTAGCGCGGGGGCTGATCCGGGCGTAGCCGATCACCCCATGCGCCTCGATTGCGGCGGCAAGCGCCGTCTCGGCCTGAGCCCGCCGGCGCGCCTCCTTCTCCTCGGTGACATTGCGGAACAGGCAGGCCGCGCCGCTGCCGTAGGGAAAGGTGCGGAAACGCAGCCAATTGCCCGGATAGGCGAGCGAAGGCGCGTCGAAAGCGGCCGCCTCGCCCGATCGTGCCGCCCGCAGCAGGTGCGAATGCGCGAGAGTCCGGAAGAAATCGGCCTGCGCCTCCCCCAGCGCCTGCCCTCTCAGCGCCGCCGCACTCGTCCGCAGATGCGCGCAGGCGACCGGATTGGCGTCCACGAAATGCAGTTGCGCGTCGAAGGCGATGAAGCCTTCATCCATCCGCTCGACAAGTGTCGCGAGCCGCACGTCGTGGCCGTCGTCCCCCGCGATTTCTTCCCCCTCGGTCAGCGCCTGATAGCGCTCCATCGACACGGCGACGAGACGCGCGCGGCCATGATGGGTAACGACGAGCGGCCCCGTCGCCACTTGATCCTGCCACCGGCCGAATCGGCGAACGAAATCGGCCGATGTGACGCTTTCCATCTGTTGCGACTGTAGCATGGCATCCCCTCCAGCTTCGTTTTCGATACTAAAAATCTGGAAGCCGATGGTTGACCAAAGCTTGCCGCGCCGAGGACACTTTCGGCCATTTCGGAGAAAACCCCATCGCCAGGGGAGATGTTCGGCCGATTCGGAGGAATTGATCGCGGTAATTGCGAATATGACGGCAAACACCTCCCACAGATTTGCCACCTATTCTCCGGATATCGAGTGGAGGATGAAAATGGCTGCCGGGGGAACGCGGTGCAGGCGGGCGTTGCGGGACGCGGAAAAGGGTACTTCGGCGGTCGAATTCGCACTCGTCGCCCCGCTCTTCCTGCTGATGCTGATGGGGATATTCGCTTATGGCGGCTATTTCTGGCGCGCGCATTCACTCCAGCAGGTCGCCAATGATGCGGCGCGCGCCGCGATCGCCGGCCTGACCGCCACCGAACGCGACACGCTCGCCCGCGCGGCGGTGCTCTCGGAAATCCAGGATCTCGCCGGAATCGATCCCGCCCGCTCGACGGTGCAGGTGCACGAAACGGAAGACGCGATCGAGGTTGCGCTGAACTATGACGCGCGGCACGACGTGTTCTTCCAGTTTCCGTTGGTGCCGATGCCGCCGTCGACGATCCGGCGCAACGCCGCCGTCCGGTTGGGGGGCCTGTGATGCGATGGCCTTCACTGCGAGGCGATCGGCGCGGTGCGGTGACGGCGATCGCGGCGGGATCGCTGCTTGCCAGCATCGGCTGCCTCGCCTTCGCGGTCGATCTCGGTTCGGTCTATTTCGAGACGAGGCGGCTCCAGGGCATCGCCGATGCCGCTGCGCTGTCGGCCGCCGCCCAGCTCGACACCCCCTTCGCGGCCGCCGACGCGACGGTGCGCCTCAACGGCTGGAAGCAGCCTTATACGCTGACGGTCCGCCCCGGCATCTATCGGCCCGATCCGAAGATTCCGGTGGACGACCGCTTCACCGATGCGACGACGGGCGCCGATGCCGCGCGCGTCACGATCACCAGCGAGGCGCCGCTCTATTTCGCGCTGGCGCTCGGCCGCAAAAGCACGCGCATCAGCCGCAGCGCCACCGCCGCGCGCGCGAATCTGGCCAGCTTCTCGATCGGATCGCGCCTTCTCGCGCTGCAAGGGGGCCTCGCCAATGCGCTGCTTGGCGCGCTTACCGGTTCCAGCATCAACCTGTCGGTGATGGATTATGATGCGCTGCTCGACACCGATGTCGACCTGCTTACCTTCACCGATGCGCTCGCCACGCGCCTCCATCTGGAAGCCGCCTCCTATGACGAAGTGCTCGCGGCGGACATGACGACGGGCGACGTCATCCAGGCGCTGGCGAGCGCGCTCGATGCGGACGGATCGGCATCGGCCGGATCGGCCTTGCGCAAACTGGCGGGAAGCCTGACCGGCACCGCCGACGTCACGCTCGGGTCGCTGATCGATCTCGGCCCGATCGGCGCGCAGGATCATGCCGCATCGGGCCAGGCGATCCGGGTCAACGCCTTCGACATGCTGCGCACGACGCTCGGGCTCGCCAATGGCGACCGCCAGGTTCAGCTCGATCTCGGCGCGACCGTGCCGGGGCTGACGAACGTCACCGCCACGCTGGCGATCGGCGACAGAATGGCCACCTCGCCCTGGGTGACGGTGACGGCGAAGGGCGAGCCGGTGATCCGGACCGCGCAGACGCGCCTCTATCTCGACGCCCGCGTTCTGCCCGCCGGCAATTTGCTCGGCATCGCATCGGTGCGACTGCCGCTGTTCATCGAACTGGCCGAGGCCGAGGCGAAGCTGTCGGCGATCGACTGCAAGGCGCGCAAGCCGCAGTCGGTATCGCTGCTCGTGCGCCCCGCGCCCGGCCATGTCTCGATCGCGGACATCGACACCGCCGATCTAAGCAATCACAAAACCGCGGTCGCCGAACGGCCGGCGAAGATCGTCACGCTGCCGCTCATAACCGTTGCGGGCCAGGCGCGCGTCGACTTGTCCAACCAGGATTGGCAGGGCGTCTCCTTCGACAGCACCGATATTGCCGGCCATCGGCTGAAGACCGTCTCGTCGGGCAGCCTCGTTCAGGGGATTGCCGGATCGCTGGTCCGCAATCTCGATCTGTCGGTAAAGGTTGGCGGGCTCTCGATCGGGACGGGGCCGGTCGGCGCGCTTGTCGGCAACAGCCTCGGCGTGGCGGCGCCAGCGCTCGACACACTCGTCAATGCGCTCACCGGCCTGCTCGGCATTCATATCGGGCAGGCGGATGTTCGCGTGAACGGGGTGCGCTGCGGCGTGCCCGCGCTCGTCGCCTGAACGATCAACCGCCCTGCGACGGACGCGGCTCGGGCGCGAGCTTCGCCAGAAGGGCATCGGTTTCGCCATCGGCCGCCGCCAGTTGCGCCTGCCAGCACCGATAGGCCGCCAGCACCTCACGCCCGAACGGCGTGACGGTGGCGCCGCCGCCATGCGAGCCGCCGGTCGCCGTCGCGACGAGCGGCTCGGCCCAGCAGCGGTTCATCACGTCCACCAGCAGCCACGTCCGCCTGTAGCTCATCCCCAGCGCGCGGCCGGCTGCCGAGATCGAACCGGTGCGCACGATCGCTTCCAGCAAGGCCGCCTTGCCCGGCCCCATCGCGATCTCCTCTCCGCAATAGAGCCGGGGCGTGATCTTCAATCGCCGATCGTTGGCCATGGCGCTTCCTGCCATGCCTCCCCCTGCCGGTCCAGCCGGCGCAAACCTGTCATATTATTCACTAAGCGGCACGGTGCGGCAGGCTTATTGTCGGAAACGCACGATTGTTCGGGGCTCCAACACCACAGGCATGACCCATCTTCTGTTTTCGGCCGGCCCGGATGGTTGACCGTCCGATCTTCTTCGACGCATCGGGACGGCGACGGCGGCGTTTCGCGCTAGCGGTGGCAGCGTTCATTCTGCTGGTGCTGCTTGCGGGCGGGATTTTCGCGGCCTCGATCATGGCGGTCGCGCCGCAACCCGAACTGCCTTTCGCGGTCGAACGGCCGCCGATGCACGGCCTCAGTCGGCACGACGGCTTCGTCAGCCATCAAAGCCGATCGCTGCGCCGCGCCCTGCGCTATGCGGATCGCCTGTGGGTGGGCCAGCCGAAGCAGGGCGCACAGCCGCTCGCCATCGCCTTCCACGCCCCGTGGGACGACGCCAGCGCCGCCTCGCTGCTGCGTCACGTCAACGAGCTGGACTGGCTGGTCCCCGGCTGGATTTCGATTACCGGGCCCACGCATCACGTCACGTTGTTTCCCGACGTGCGGGGCAAGGCCATCCTCGACCATGCCGTGCACCGGCCCAAGCTGCTGCCGATGGTCCAGAATGCGCTGGGCGGCGTGTGGGACGGCAAGGGCATGGCCGCCCTGCTCCACGATCCGGCGGCGCGGCGAAAGACGCTCGATCAGGTGGAGGCGATGCTCGCCGCCAATCATGCCGATGGCGCCTTCTTCGATTTCGAGGACCTGCCCTCCTCGGCCCAGGGCGATTATCGCCGTTTCCTGGCCGAGGCGCATGCCCGGTTCGCGTCGCGCGGCTGGATCATCGCGATCGCGGTTCCCGCCGACGATCCCGACTGGAACCTCGCGGCCTATGCAAAGGTGGCCGACCGCCTGTTCCTGATGGCCTATGACGAGCATTATCAGGGCGGCGATCCCGGCCCGATCGCCTCGCAGAAATGGTTCGAGGCGATCGTCGCCCGCGCCACGCGCCAGATTCCGCGCGACAAGCTGGTCGTCGCCATCGCCTCCTACGCCTATGACTGGGCCAAGGGCGGCGAAACGGAGGCTGACTCGGTCGAGGAAGCGTGGCTCGCCGCGCGCGAGTCGGGAACGGTGCCGCAGTTCGACAAGGCCAGCGGCAACAGCGCCTTCGCCTATGACGAAGGCGGCATCCATCATGATGTGTGGCTGGCCGACGCCGCGACCGCGCACAATCAGATCGCCGCGCTCGACCGGATGGGGATCACCTCCGTCGCGCTGTGGCGGCTGGGCACCGAGGACCCATCGCTCTGGACGATGTTCGGCCGCCGCCACCGCATCCTGCCGTCCGCCGCCGGCATCTCGCTGATCCCGGCGGGCACCAATGTCGATATCGAGGGCAATGGCGAGATATTGCGCGTCGGCGCGCTGCCGGTCGCGGGAGAGCGCATCCTGACGACCGCGCGCAACGGCACGATCGTCGACGAACGCTTCCTGCGCCTGCCCTCTCCCTACCAGATCGAACGGACAGGCTATCGCCCCGGCCTGGTCGCACTGACTTTCGACGACGGGCCCGATCCGGTCTGGACCCCGAAGATCCTCGACATATTGAAGGCCGAGCATGTGCCCGCCACCTTCTTCATCATCGGCGAGAATGCGCTGACCGAGCACGGCCTGCTCCAGCGGCTGGTGCGCGACGGGCATGAGGTGGGCAGCCACACCTATACGCACCCCAATCTCGCCAATGCGACCGCGCGGCAGACGGCGCTGGAGCTGAATGCGACACAGCGGCTCTTCCAGGCGTTCACCGGCCATTCGCTACGCCTGTTCCGCGCGCCCTATTTCGGGGACGCCGAGCCGACCACGGCCGACGAACTCGTGCCCGTCACCGAAGCGCAGAAGCTCGGCTATCTCTCAGTCGGTCTTCATGTCGATCCCGACGACTGGAAACGGCCAGGCGTGCAGGCGATCATCGATCGCACGATCGCCGGCGTGGAGGCGTCCAATCCCCAGCGCAGCGGCCAGGTCGTCCTGCTGCACGATTCGGGCGGCAACCGGGCGCAGACCGTCGCGGCGCTGCCGACCATCATCCACGAGCTGCGCGCGCGCGGCTATCGCTTCGTGCCGGTATCGACGCTGGCGGGGCTGAGCCGGGCGGCGGTGCTGCCCCCCATCTCCAAGAGCGACCGGATGGCGGCGGCGGCGGACCTCGCGCTGTTCACCCTGCTCGGCTGGATCGTGATCGCGCTGCGCTGGCTCTTCACGATCGCGATCTCGCTCGGCATCCTGCGCGCCGTCGCGTTGTCCGCGCTTGCCATATGGCAGGCGCGCCGGGAGGGACGGCAGGTTTTTCCGTCGGTCGATCCGGACCGTTTCGTTACCGTCCTGATACCCGCCTACAATGAAGAACGCGTCATCGAACGCGCGGTGCGCCGCGTGCTGGCGAGCAGCGATGTCCGCGTCGAGGTGATCGTGATCGACGACGGATCGAAGGACCGCACCGGGGCGGTGGTGCGTGAAGCCTTCGCCGGCGATCCGCGCGTGCGGCTGCTGACGCTCGACAATGGCGGCAAGGCGCGCGCGCTCAATCATGGGCTCGCGCTCGCCGGGGCGGAGATCGTCATCGCGCTCGACGCCGACACCCAATTCGAAGCGAACACGATTGCCCGGCTGGCGCGCTGGTTTACCGATCCGAAGGTCGGGGCGGTGGCGGGCAACGCCAAGGTGGGTAATCGCGTCAATCTCGTCACGCGCTGGCAGGCGCTCGAATATATCACCGCGCAGAATCTGGAGCGGCGCGCGCTGGCGCACCTGGACGCAATGACCGTCGTGCCCGGCGCGGTGGGCGCCTGGCGACGACAGACGCTGATCGACGTGGGCGGCTATCCCGACGAAACGCTGGCCGAGGATCAGGATCTGACGATCACGATCCAGCGCGCCGGCTGGACCGTCCTGTACGATCAATATGCGATCGCCTGGACCGAAGCGCCCGAAAGCTTCCGCGCACTCGCCCGACAGCGTTTCCGCTGGGCGTTCGGCACCCTGCAATGCCTGTGGAAGCATCGCGGACTGATGCGCGAGGGCCGTCCGCGCGGCCTTGCCTGGATCGGGCTGCCGCAGGCGGTGCTCTTCCAGATCGTCTTCGCGGCGATCTCGCCGATCATCGATCTCGCTTTGGTGATGAGCATGCTGGCGACCTGGCTGCGCGTGCAGGCGCATGGCTGGGCGCAGACGCATACCGATATCGACAAGATGCTGACCTATTGGCTGGTTTTCACCGCGATCGACCTGCTGTCGGGCGTCGTCGCTTTCGCGTTGGAGCGGCGGGAGCGCTGGGGACTGCTCGCCCTGCTCGTCCCGCAGCGCATCGGCTATCGGCAGGTCATGTATTATGTCGTCCTGAAGGCGATCGCGCAGGCGCTGCGCGGCCCCCGCGTCGGCTGGGGCAAGCTCGAACGCAGCGGTCGCGTTGCGCAACGCTGACATCTTCCCGACGCGAGAAGCGCGCTCTTCAAACAAAAAGGGGCGACACCGAAGTGCCGCCCCTCTCTTGTCTGCCTTGTCGCCGGATCAGAACTTGCCGATCAGGCGGATGCCGTAGGTGCGCGGTGCGTCAACCACGGTGTAGACGTAGCCGGGCGACAACGGCGCCTCGACGCCGCCCAGATAGGTGGCGCGGTTGCCGATATTCTTCACGAAGGCCGTGATGCTGAACTGGTCGTCCGGCAGGTTGTAGGTGAGGTTCGCGTTGAACCGCACATAGCCCTTCAGATGCTCAGCCGCGATATAATCGACCGCCGAGTAGCGCCGCGAGCCGAAGCTCATGTCGCCGCCCGCCACGATCGAGCTGCCGTCCGCCAGATCGAAGCTGTGCTGATAGCCCGCCGTGCCCGACCATTTCGGCGCGCGCGGCAGCGGCATGCCCGAGCAATCGATCGTCGCTTCGGTGGCGCCGAGCGTGACCGGGCAGCCGACGCTGCCCTCCCGATAGTTGCCGACCGGGATCGCATAGGTGAAGTCGTCGAACTTCGTGTGGAGGTAGGCGACCGTCGCGGTGAACCGATCGTTCGGCGTGGGCCGGAACGCCAGGTCCGCATCGACGCCATAGCTGGTCGCCGACGCCGCGTTGAACGTCAGGAACTGCTGGTTGCCCAGCGGATCGAAGGCGAGGTGCGACTGCTGGCTGTTCTTGTAATCCCAGTAGAAGCCCTCGACGTTGAACTGCACGCGATTGTCGAAGAAGCGGTTACGCACACCGACCGTGTACGAATAGAGCGTCTCCGGGCGATAGACGTTCGACCGGTCCGCCGTCGGCGCGAAGGTGTTGAACCCGCCCGACTTGAAGCCCTTGCTGACCGTCGCATAGAGCATGTTGCGCGGCGTCAGGTCATATTCGGCGCCGGCACGGAAGGTGAACGAATTGAAGTTCGCATCGCCTTCATAGTCCTGCGTGGTCGCGAGCGTGACGCGCGAGCCTTCGATCGTCCGGTCCTCATGCGTGTAACGGCCGCCGGCGATCAGGCGCAGGCTGTCGGTCAGGCTGAGCGTCGCCTGCGCGAAGGCGGCGTAGCTCTTGGTGCCGAGCTTGGGATCAATCGTCGAGGTGAGCGTCGGGATGACCGAGGAGATCACCGCCGCCTGGTTCACCTTCTGGTCGAGGTCCAGATAGAAGATGCCGGCGACCGCCTTGATCGTGTCGGTGTTCTTCGACAGGCGCAGCTCATAGCTCTGCTGATGCGTCTTCTCATTGTCGATGAACGGGAAGCCCGGCAGATTGCCGAAATATTTGTTGTTCGACGTGCGGTAGGCCGGAATGAAGGTCAGGTCCGCGAAGCCCAGATCGACGTTGATCTCGGCCATGATGTTCCGCTGCAGATTGTCGCGCGCGCTGATCGGGCCATGCGCATCGGTGATCGCGGTTTCGGGAATGCCCGAACCCGGCACCCGGACGAAGCCGCCCAGCCCGCCGGCGCCGGCGATCAGCGCCGCATTGTTGATCGGGTCCACCGCGCCGGTGAACTTGCCCGTGCCGTCCTGACGCGGGAGCAGCACCGCGCCGGGGCCATAGCCGCCGACATGCTCGATATCGCCCGAGACGAGGATCGAGACGCGTTCGGTGGGCTTCCAGAGGAGTTGGAGACGGCCGCTCTGCTGCTTGTCGTCGTCGGTGCCGTCGGAGAGATAGCCGTCGCGGTCGACATAGTTGAACGCGCCGCGCACCGCGAGCGTCTCGGTCAGCGGCAGGTTGATCGCGCCGGTCGTGCGGATCGAGTCATAATTGCCGAATTCGACCGAAATCTGGCCGCCCAGCTCGTCGGTCGGCCGGTTGGTGACGATGTTGATCGCGCCGCCCGAGGAATTGCGGCCATAGAGCGTGCCCTGCGGACCCTTCAGCACCTCGACGCGCGACACGTCGTAGAAGAGCGGACTGACGCTCACCTGGTCGCCGATATAAACGCCGTCGAAATTGTACGCGACCGCCGACTGGCCGAGGGCGGTGCTCGAAAAATCGCCGATGCCGCGAATATAGGTCTGCGTCTGGTTGCCGCCGTTCGCGATCTGGAGGCCGGGAACGAGCTGGACGAGGTCGCGCGCCTGCGTGACGCCCTTGCGCGCCAGTTCGTCGCTGCTGAGCACCTGGATCGTCAGCGAGGACTTCTGCACCGTCTCTTCGCGGCGCTGCGCGGTGACGACAATATCCTGGATGCCGTCATCGGAGGCTGCGGGCGCCGCGTCCTGCGCGAAGGCGCCGGTTGCCGCGACGCTGCCCAGCACGATGCCGAGCGCGATGGTGGATGCGCGAGAAAATACGCTGGTCTTCATTACAAACTACCTCCCTGGCCGCGGGCGGCTGCCCACGACATTTCGAGCGGACCTAGAGGCGCGGGTCGGCCGTGCCGAGCGCCTTATCGGTTATCTAGACATGCTGTGATGGTTATGTTCCCGCGAGCGCGGGCTCTCCCGTCCGCCGCCTATCAGCGTGGGTTGTGCTTGGCCACGGCGGGTTGCCGTCCCCCATGGCCCAACGCGGCATTCATTGATTCTTCTTCAACTTTTCGCGCCGACTATGGCAGAAAAGCAACAGTCAGGCGGCGAGCGCCTCGCCCCGGTCCGCCTTGATGAGATCGGCCGCTTTTTCGGCGATCATGATCGCGGGCGCGTTCGTGTTGCCGCCGACGATCGTCGGCATGATCGAGCAATCGACCACGCGCAGTCCCGACAGGCCGTGTACGCGCAGCGCCTCGTCCACCACCGCCATCGGGCCGGCGCCCATCGCGCAACTGCTGGTGGGATGCATCGCCGTGCCGATGCCCTTGCGGACATAGGCATCGATCGCCTCATCACTCTCCACCGCCGGACCGGGGATCACTTCGCGCCGCGTGATCCGCGCCAGCGCGGGTTGCTCAAAGAGCTGGCGCGTGAAGCGGATAAAGCGGCGGAACGAGGCCCGGTCGGCCTCGGCCTGAAGCAGGTTGAACAGGATCTTCGGCTTTTCGCGCGGATCGGCCGAACGCAGCGTGACCGTGCCCCGGCTCTCGGGGTGCAGCAGCACGTTCGATACCGAGAAGAAATCGCCCCGCCGCTTGCGCCAGCCGGGGAACCACAGGCCGGCATCCATCGCCACGGGGCTGATGAGCAGTTGATCGTCGGGCCGGTCCAGCCCTTCGCGCGTCCGCAGGAAGCCCTGCGCGCCGACCGGCAGGCCCGCGACCGGCCCGGTGCCGCTCAATTGCCAGCGCAGCACCGACAGGATCATGCGATCGAGGCGCAGTTCGCGGTCGAAGGTATCGACCGCCGCCTCGAAGATCAGGCCGACCGAGGCATGCTCCTGAAGATTGCGTCCGACACCCGGCAGATCGCGCACCACCTCGATGCCCTGCTCGCGCAGTTCCTCCGCCGGGCCGATGCCCGACAGCAGCAGGAGATGCGGCGAATTGAACGCGCCCGCAGATAGGATCACCTCGCGGTTTGCGCGCACCTCCTCGCGCTTGCCGTCGCGCAGATATTCGATGCCGACGACGCGCGTGCCCTCGACGATCACACGCGTCGTGAGCGCTTCGGTGACGAGCTGGATGTTGGGGCGCGTCAGCGCCGGCCGCAGAAAGCGCGCCGCGGTGCTGCCCCGCCGGCCCTGATGCACGGTGAAGTCGGGGACGCTGAAGCCCTCCTGCTCGTCGCCATGGAAATCGTCGATCTGATGATAGCCGAGCGCCGAGGCCGCCTCGATCACCGCGGGATAGAGCGTGTCGTCGGCAACGTGCCGCGCGACCGTCAGCGGCCCCTGCCCGCCATGATGCGCCGATTCGCCGCGCCAGTTCTTCTCCGACCGGCGGAAATAGGGCAGCACCTCCTCGAAGCTCCAGCCGCGCGCGCCCATCTGCGACCATTGGTCATAATCGTGCGGGCTGCCGCGCGAATACATCATGCCGTTGATCGAGGAGCAGCCGCCGACGACGCGGCCGCGCGGCGCGGGGATGCGGCGATCGTCGGCAAAAGGCTCGGGCTCGGTCATATAGCCCCAGTTGAGCGCGGGCGAGCGCATCGCGTTGAACCAGGCGAGCGGCATCTGCATGATCGGCTTCTTTTCCGATCCGCCGGCCTCGATCACCAGCACGCTGACGGCGGGGTCCTCCGCCAGCCGCGCCGCGACCACGCAGCCGGACGAGCCGGCGCCGACGACGATATAATCGAAGCTGTTCAATGCCTGTCTCCCCTGGACCCGATCCGGTCTGCCCCAAAAGCGCCCGCCTGCCTAGCCGGCCGCGAAGGTGTGGCCAGAGTGCGACAGGTTATGAAGACATTCCCTATAGGCTATCTTTTACTGGCCGCGCATCCGCCGCTGTTGCACAGCGCCCGCGCGTTTCCGATGAGGCGAGCATGCTGAATTCGACCTTTCGACAACTCGAAGTGTTCCTGGAGGTAGTCGAGACAGGAAGCTTCGCAAAAGCCGGCGAGCGGCTGGGCATCTCGCAGCCGGGGATCAGCCGGCACATCAAGGCGCTGGAGGACCAATGCTGCGGCGAGTTGCTGGAGCGTGCGCCGGGCCGCAAGTCCGAACTCACCATGCTCGGCCAGATTCTCCTCGAACATGCGCCGGGCCTGATCGGCGAGGCGCGGCTGTTGAGCGCGAAGCTGGGCAAGGCGCGCAACGAGGAGAAGGCGCGCCCCGTGCGCGTCACCGGCCATCCCTATGTGATGGAGCATCTCGTCCGCCCGATCCTCGCAGACTTCACCGCCGCCAATCCCGAAATCGCGATCGAGGTGCTCGGCCTGACCGGCGAGGTGATGAAACGGCGGAGTGCGATGACCGAGGCGGACGTCGCCTTCGTCTCGGTCGCCGACAGCACCGAGCCCGATGTCGAAATCCTGCGCAAGGTGGATTGCGGCCTGTTCGTCGGGCGCGATCATCCGCTGGCGCGCGAGGCGCGGATCACGCCGGAGATATTGCGGCAACATAGCTTCGTCCTGCCGCTGGTGGGCACACCCTTCGAAGCGCTGCTGCTGCGTATCCTTGGCGAACTGGGTTGCGGCGAGGTGCAGGCGGCGGCGCGCGCGCAGCAGGCCGACGTCATCAAGGACCTGACGTTGCGCGGCATCGGCGTGGGCCATGCGCCGCTGCAACTGGTCGAAGCGGAGCTGGACGAAGGACTGCTGGTGCGGCTGCCGATCGCGGTGCCGCCGCTCTATCTCGGCCAGATCGGCGGCGCGCGGACCTCGATCAGCAGCCAGGTCCGCGCGCTGCTCGCCTTCGCCCGCCGCACCTTCGGGGCGAACGCGGCGGCCGCCGCATGACCATTCTCGGCGCGATCTTCGCGGGCGGCGCGGCGCGGCGCTTCGGCAGCGACAAGGCCGAAGCGCTGATCGACGGCCGGCCCATGATCGAGCATGTCGCCGAACGGCTGGCGGGCCAGTGCGACGCGATCGTCCTCGTCGGTCGCCAGCGCGCAGGAATTGAGACGGCGGCCGACGCGCCGGTTCCGGGGCTGGGGCCGCTAGGCGCGCTCGCCGGGGCGCTGCTCCACGCCCAGGCGGCGGGCCATGAACTCGTGCTCACCAGCGGCTGCGACCTGCCCGATCTGCCGCGCGATCTCGTCCACCGGCTCGCCCCCGCACCGGCGGTAATACGCGGCCAACCGCTGCTCGGCCTTTGGGAAGTGGCGCGCGCGCCCGCGCTTGTGGCCTGGCTTGAACAGGGCGGCGATCGGGCGATGCGAAGCTGGATCGCCCAAACCGGCGCGCGCACGGTGGCGCTCGACACGCTGCCCAGCAACATCAACACGCAGGACGACCTCGCGGCCTTCCTGCGGGCGACCTGACGAGGCCCCTCGTAAAACCCTTTCCGTCACTCCCGCGCAGACAGGAATCCATAGGCGCTATCGCCGGAAGTGCGGCGCACGGGTTTATGGATTGCCGCCTGCGCGGGAATGGCGAAGAGAGTGCGGCCGCCTATCCCCTCAGGCCGGCGGGTCGGCGATCATCGCGGTGAAGTTTGCCTGCGCCGCAACCTTGCCATCCACCAGCGCGCGGCCGGCGAATTTGCAGACCGTCGCACGCTTCTGAACGAACTCGACCTCAAGACGCAGCAGCACGCCGGGCTCCACCGGCGCGCGGAACTTCGCCTCGTCGATCGCCATGAAATAGACGAGCTTGCCCGATCCGGCGAGGCCGAGCGATTCGACGGCTAGCACGCCCGCCGCCTGCGCCAGCGCCTCGACGATCAGCACGCCGGGCATGATCGGCCGGCCGGGAAAATGGCCGGCGAAGAAGCCCTCGTTGATCGTCACCGCCTTGATCGCCGCGATCGACCGGTCGAGGATCAGTTCCTCGACACGATCGACCAGCAGCATCGGATAGCGATGCGGCAGCGCCGCCATCACCCGCTTGATATCGAGCGGGCCGACGGCGCCCTCCGCGCTCACCGCATCCCCCATCCGCCGGGCTCAACGGCCCTGCGGCGCGGCGCCCGCCGCAGCCGGCGCTGCGGGAGCAGCCGCCTGCTGGCGCGGCTGGCCGGGCTGCCAGTTGGCCGGCGGGGTGATCGAGACGGTCTTCACCAGCGTATTGAGCTGGGCAACGACGTCCGGTGTCAGGTTCGCGGCCGGATTGACCGCCACGATCGAGTCCGGATTGACGACGAGATTGACCTTCTTGGCCACCATCGCGGACTTGATCGCCTGCTCCAGCTTGTCCTCGACCTGCTCACGCGCATAAGCGGTTGGCTTGGCGAAGGAGGCGGCGAGACGCGCCAGTTCAGCCTGCGCGGACTGCGCGCGCGTGCGATAGGCGTTCACCTTGGCTTCCAGCGTCGCCTTGGGCGTTGCGCTGTTGGCCTCAAGCTGCTGCAACTCGGTCTGGAGCGGCTGCAACTCGGTCTGCAGCGCCTTGGCGCGCGCATTATAGGCGTCGATCTGCGCCTTGTAGGTGGTCTGGATCTGCGACGTCGCCGTCTTGAACGCGGCCGATTCGGCAACCGCGCCCTGGAGATCGACCACCGCCGTATTCTGGCCGGCGGCGACCTGCGCCTGAACCGGAAGCGCCACGAGCGCGGGCACCGCGACCGCCGAGGCGAGCGCCGCGGCCTTGAAAAGAATCTTCATCAGAATTGTGTCCCTACGTTGAAAGTGAAGAGCTTGGTATCGTCCCCCGGTTCCTTGATAAGCGCCTTGGCGACGTCGATCCGGAACGGACCGAACGGCGAATTCCAGTTCACGCCGATGCCCACCGAAACACGCGGCGAGGCGCTGTTGCCGACGAAGCGTTCCTCGAATGGCTGGACCGTATTGGCGGCCGCCGTATTGATCGAGGCGCCAGTACAATCGGTAATGTTGCCGGAAGAGGAATAGCCGTTTTGGCAAAGCGTCGATGCGCCGGCATGGTCATAAATATAGTTGCCATCATCATCGGTCGTCGTCGGAACGATGTAAATCTGGCGCCCCTTACTATCGCGGATCGGAATGGCCTTCGGCTGGCGAATGCCATTCTCGTCCTTGGGGAACTCCTTGTCAGTGTCGATAAGCTTGGGCTTCTTGGTGCCGAACACGGCGCCCGCGTCGACGAAGATCGACGGACGCAGGCCCATCTCGCGCGCGCCCGAACCAAGCGGCAGTTCCAGCTCCAGATGGCCGAGATAATAGGCCCGACCACCGAGCGAGTCGTCGGTATATTGCTTGCGGCTGGTGCTCAGCGTCTGGCCGGTGATGTTGCCGTCTTCATCATAGGTGTTGATATAGGGGATACGCTGGACGCGGGGACCAACGCCGCGAATGTCGAAGCCCCTGATCTGCGGCTCGCCCAGGAAGAAGCGATCGGTCAACCGCACCTTGTCGATCGGGCCGCCTTCGTCGTCGTAACGCTGCTTGCCCCACGGCAGGATATAGCCGCCCTCGGCCCCGATATTGAAGATGAAGCCGCTGCCGAGATTCCAATATTGGCGTGCCTCGAACCGGGTGCGCAGATATTTCACGCTGCCGCCCAGGCCGGCGAAATCCTGGCTGAAAATAGCGCGCTTGCCCGAGGACGGGTGGATACGGTTGTTGAGATTGTCGAAAACGAGGCTGTAGCCCACCGACGAGGTCGTCCGCGTCCCAACCGCATCGCATAGATAGCGACCGGCCAGAATGGGATCGCAGACCAGATTGCCGTCTGCGTTGAGCGTGTAGAAGGTATTCTTGTCCAGCGACACGTCGTCATAGCTGAGGCCATAACGCAGCGCGAGGCTGGTGAATTCGGTGAGGGGCACGCCGAGACGGATCTGGAAGCCCGTCGTCACCTGCTCATAAGTGGTGTTGCGGTCGTCGTTGATGAAGTTGAACGAGTTATAGTCGCGGCGGAACACGTCGCCGCCAATCGCGATATTCTTGTCGAACAGATAGGGTTCGGTGAAGCCGAGATTGATCGATTTCGAATAGGTCGAATAATCGACGCTCGCGCGGACTTCCTGGCCCTTGCCCATGAAGTTGCGCTCGGTGATCGACAGGCTGACGATGAACTTCTCAAGGCTGGAGAAGCCGGCAGACACCTGCAACTCGCCAGTCGATTTCTCTTCGAGATTGGCCTCGAGGATCACGCGGTCGGGGGCCGATCCCGGCTTCTGCTCGATCTCCAATTTGTCCTGGAAGAAGCCGAGCGACTGGATGCGATCGCGCGAGCGCTTCACGCGGAAGCTGTTGAACGCATCGCCCTCGGTGAGGCGGAATTCGCGACGCGCCACCTTGTCCTTGGTGTGCGTATTGCCGTTGATGACGATCGCCTCGACATAGCGGCGCGGTGCGTTCTTCACCTTGAAGTCCACCGACATCGTCAGCTTGTCCTTGTCGCGGACAAAGTCTGGCACCACGTCGGGCGTATAGCCCAGAAGGCCGGTCGTCTCTGTGATCGAATCGACCGTGTCCTCGACGAGCTTGGCGTTGTACCAGTCGCCCTTCTTGATATGGATGAGGCTCTTGACGAAGTCGGGCTTGATGTCGCGGATTTCGCTTTCGGCGGTGACGTCGCCGAATTTGTAGCGATCGCCCTCCTCCACCACATAGGTGATGATGAAATCGCGCTTGTCGGGCGTCAGCTCGGCCACTGCGGAGATGACGCGGAAATCGGCATAGCCGTTCGTCAGATAGAATTGGCGCAGCTTCTGCTGGTCATAGGCCAGCTTGTCGGGATCGTAGCTCGTGCCCGAGGAGAAGATGCGCCAGAAGGAAGATTCCTTCGTCGCCATTTCGGAGCGAAGCTCACCATCGGAAAACTTTTTGTTGCCGATGATGTTGATCTTCTGGACCTTGGACTTCGCACCCTCGTGAATCTCGAAGATGATATCGACGCGATTCTGGTCCAGCCGGACCATCTTGGGCTCGACCGTCGCGGCGAAGCGGCCCTGGCGGCGATACAGCTCAATGATCCGCGCGACGTCCGCGCGCGCTTTCGACCGGGTGAAAATCTGCCTGGGGGCGAGATGGATTTCCGGCCGAATCTTGTCTTCCTTAAGCCGCTTGTTGCCTTCCAGCACGATGCGGTTGATCACCGGGTTCTCGCGCACCTGGATGGTAAGCGCGCCCTGATTGTCCTTGATCTCGACGTCGGCGAACAGCTCGGTCGCGTACAGGTCCTTCAGCGCCTGATCGAGCGTCTCGCGCGTGTAGGGCTCGCCGGCGCGCAGCGAGATATAGGATCGCACCGTATCGGGCTCGAGCCGCTGCGAGCCCGTCACCTGGATCGACTTGATCGTCCCCAGCACCTTGCCTTGCAACGCCGGCGGAGGCGTGGCCGTGGCGGCCGCACCGGCGGCGGCGGGCTGCTGCGCCAGGACGGGCACGGCGAAGCCACCGAGGATCGTGCCCAGAAGAAGCGCCGATGCGAGCCGGCGGCCGGCATGATGTGGTGGCTTTGCTGTCACGCGCGTGTCCCGCCCTCTACCTTGTACGGCGCCACCCCCCGAGGGTCGACGCGAAATCCAGCGGATGCCCTGCCCGATCGTGCTCAACCGATCAAGCCAGCAAGCCGCTGCCAGACTCCGAAATCATTGAATGTCACGAAGATGATGAAAGGCAAGAGGATGGCGATGCCGACGCGGAACGCCCATTCCTGCGTTCTCGGTCCCAGCGGGCGCCGCCTGATGCCTTCCAGGAGATAAAAGAACAGATGCCCGCCATCGAGCAGCGGGATTGGCAACAAGTTGATGAATCCGAGATTAATCGAGATCATCGCGATGAACTCGGCAAAGGGCAGCCAGCCTACCGTCATCTGCTGCCCGGCGAACTGCGCGATCTTCGCGGGCCCGCCGAGATCGGACACCGAGCGCCGCCCCGTCACCACCTGCCCCAGCGTGTCGACCATCGTCACCACGACATCGCGCGTATGCGCGACGGCGGCGGCGAGCACGCCCGGCGCGCTCAGCCTTTCCACCACCTGCGCGCCCGGCGCGATGCCGATGCGACCGATCTCGAAGCGGTTTCCGAAGCGATCGGTCTCGGTGATCCGCTGCGGAGTCACGCGCAGCACCAGAGTCGCGCCGCCGCGCACGACAGCGACACGCAGCGGCTCGTCGGGATGGATGCTGACGATCCGGGCGATATCCTCGAACCGGCCGATCCCCTCGCCGTCTATCCGGGTGATGCGGTCGCCCGGCCGGATGCCCGCCGACTCCGCCGCCGATCCCGGCAGCACCATCGTCGCCACCGGCGGGGTGCGCGGCTCGCCGAACGCCCAGAAGAAGGCGGCGAAGATCAGGATGGCGAGCAGGAAATTGGTGAGCGGCCCCGCCGCGACGACGATGAAGCGCTGCCACATCGGCTTCGCCTGGAAGGTGCGCGCACGTTCCTCGGCGGGCAGGCTGAGCCACTCGGCGGTCGGCTGGCTCGCGGGGTTCATGTCGCCGGCGAAGCGCACATAACCGCCGAGCGGAAGCCAGCCGATCTTCCAGCGCGTGCCGCGCCGGTCGGTCCACCCCGCGATCTCGCGTCCGAAGCCGATCGAGAAGGCGTCGGCGTGGATACCGAACCAGCGACCGGCGAGATAATGGCCCAACTCATGAAAGAAGATCAGCGGGCCGATGGCGAGCACGAAGGCAAGCACGGTCATCAGGATGCCCGGTTGCTCGATCATGCCGCAAACGCCTCCATCGCCTCGCCCGCCAGCCGGCGCGCCACCCCGTCGATCGCGAACACGTCATCGAGCGACGTCGGCGCGGGCGGATCATAACGGCCGAGGACATCCTCGACGATAGCGGTGATATCGAGAAAGCCCAAGCGCCGCGCGAGGAATGCGGCGACCGCTTCCTCATTCGCGGCATTCAGAATGGCGGGACGCGCGCCGCCCGCCTCCACCGCCGCCCGCGCCAGCGCCAGCGCTGGGAAGCGCACCGGATCGGGCGCCTCGAAATCGAGCCGGCCAACGCGCGCGAAATCCAGTGGCTCGCACGGCGCGGCCATCCGCTGCGGCCAGGCGAGCGCATGCGCGATCGGCGTGCGCATGTCGGGCGTACCGAGTTGGGCGAGGATCGACCCATCGACATATTCGACCATCGAATGGACGACCGACTGGGCATGGACCAGTATCTCGATCCGCTGGTGGCCGACGGGAAACAGATGATCGGCCTCGATCAGTTCGAGCCCCTTGTTCATCATCGTCGCTGAATCGACTGAAATTTTTGCGCCCATCGACCAGTTGGGATGCTTAACCGCCTCGGCCGGGGTGACGGTCGCCATCGCCTCGCGCGTCCAGCTTCGAAACGGTCCGCCGCTCGCCGTCAGGATGATCCGCCGCACGCTTTCGGGCGCGTGATGGGCGAAGCATTGGAAGATCGCATTATGCTCCGAATCGACGGGCAGCAGCGTCGCTTTATGAGTGCGCATCGCCGCCGTCATCACCGGTCCGGCGGAAACCAGCGCCTCCTTGTTGGCGAGCGCCACCGCCCCGCCCCGCTCGATCGCGGCCATCACGGCCGGCAGACCGGCGCAGCCGACGATCGCCGCCATCGTCCAGTCGGCCTCGCGCGCCGCCGCTTCGACGATCGCGCCGGGACCCGCCGCGCACTCGATCCCCGTCCCGGCCAGCGCCTCGCGGAGCGGGCCGTGGAGCGCCGCGTCGCCGATTACCGCCAGCTTCGCGTCGGTGCGCCGCGCCGCATCGGCAAGGCCAACGACGTCGCGATGCGCGGTGAGCGCCACCACTTCGAATGCGTCAGGCTCCCGCTCGACCAGATCGAGCGTGGAGGTGCCGACCGAACCCGTCGCTCCCAGGATCGAAACCCGCTTCATAACGCTCCCGCCGCCGCCAACACCGCGACCAGCACCGCGACCGGAACGACGCCGTCGAGTCGATCGAGCACGCCACCATGGCCGGGCAGTATAGCACCCGAATCCTTCACGCCTGCACGCCGTTTCAGCCAACTTTCGTAAAGATCGCCAATCTGCGCCAGCACCGCCATGACGCCGCCGAGGAAGCAAAGCCGCAGTGGCAGGCCGGCCGCGATCGCAATCAGCGCCCCGACGATATCGGCGGCAATGACACCGCCGATCAGCCCCGCCCAAGTCTTGTTCGGGCTGAGGCGCGGCGCGAGCTTCGGCCCGCCGATCGACCGGCCCGCGAAATAGGCGCCGATATCGGTCGCCCACACCACCGCCAATGTCCACAAGGTCAGCCAAAGCCCATGCTGATCGCGCAGATAGACGAGGCCGATAGCGGGCAGAACGGCATAGAGCAGCCCCCAGCCGAGCCGGCCGCTCAGCGTCACGAGGCCCAGCAGGATCGCGGCGCCCCCGACGACGGTGACGATCATGGCCGGCGGATCGGCCGCCGGCGCGCGCCACAGCGCCTGGTCCGCCGCGAGGCCGCCGCCAAGCGACAGCGCCGCCGCCGCGAACAGCAGCGCGACCGCCGTCTTCCAGCGCGGCGCCTTCATCAGCCCGGCCCATTCGGCCATCATCAGCAGCGAGGCGGCGCTGACGAGCGCCCAGAAGGCCAGCCCGCCGAACCACAGCCCGCCCAGCGCGACCAGGATCATCGCGATTCCGGCGATCACCCGTATCCGAAGGTCCGAGCGGCGCACCGAGCCCGTTCCGCCCGTTATGTCGTTCACCGGCCGCCGTAGCGCCGTTCGCGCCCCGCGAAATCGATGAGCGCGCTTTCCAGCGCCTCGCGTCCGAAATCGGGCCAGAGCGTGTCGACGAAAAGCAGTTCGGCATAGGCCGCCTGCCAGAGGAGGAAATTGGAAAGCCGCCGCTCGCCCGAGGTGCGGATCAGGAGGTCGAGCGGCGGCAGGTCATGCGTGTCGAGCCGCGCCGCGATCATATCGCCATCGATCGTCCGTGGATCGAGCCGCCCCTCGGCGGCGTCGAGTGCGAGCGAGCGCGCGGCGCGGACCAGTTCGTCCTGCGCGCCATAGTTCAGCGCGAGCACCAGCGTGGTGCGGCTGTTCGCCGCGGTGCGCGCCGTCGCTTCATCGAGCAGATTGACAAGATCGGGAGCGAAGCGGCTGTAATCGCCAATGATCTTGAGACGGATGCCGTTCGCCGCCAGCTCGTCGATCTCGCCGCGCAGATAATGGCGCAGCAACGCCATGAGATCGGACACTTCGTCCGCCGGGCGCCGCCAATTCTCCGACGAAAAGGCGTAGAGCGTGAGCACCTCGATGCCAAAATCGCCGGCGGCGCGGATCGTCGCGCGAACCGCCTCCGCCCCGCGCCGGTGGCCAGCAATGCGCGGCAGACAACGCGCCTTCGCCCATCGGCCATTGCCATCCATGATGATCGCGACATGCCGGGGCACAAGCCCCGTCCCGCCGCTCTGCTCCGCAGGTCTGGCGGACATCACGCTCACTTGCCGAGGATTTCCTTTTCCTTCGCCTGCGCGGCGGCGTCGATCTCGGCGATCGTCGCGTCGGTGGCCTTCTGCACCTCGGTTTCGTGGCGCTTGCGTTCATCCTCGCCGAAGAGGCCCTTCTTCTCGTCGGTCTTCAACGCGTCCATGCCGTCGCGGCGGACGTTGCGGACGGCGACGCGCGCCTTTTCGGCATATTGGCCGGCGAGCTTCGCAAGCTCCTTGCGGCGCTCCTCGGTCAGGTCGGGGATCGGAATACGCAGCGTCTGCCCGTCGACGATCGGATTGAGGCCGAGCCCGGCGGCGCGGATCGCCTTGTCGGCGGGGCCGACGCTCGATTTGTCCCATACCTGCACCGAGAGCAGGCGCGGCTCGGGCACGGTGATCGTCGCCACCTGATTGAGCGGCATCTGCGCGCCGTAGACCTCGACGGTCACGGGATCGAGCAGCGAGGTGGTGGCCCGCCCGGTGCGCAGGCCGGTCAGATCGTGCCGGAGCGATTCGACCGCGCCGTTCATCCGGCGCTCCAGATCGGCCTTGTCATAGGCTGGCATGTATCGGATCTCCCTCGTTGCGAACGATCGTCGCCACGCCTTCCCCGGCCAGCACGCGGGCGAGATTGCCCTGCTCGCGGATGTTGAAGACGACGATCGGAATATCATTGTCGCGGCACAGCGCGATCGCGCTCGCGTCCATCACCTTCAGGTCGTCGGACAGGACGCGGTTGAAGCTGACGCTCTCATAGCGGGTCGCGCCCGGCACCTTCTTGGGATCGGCATCATAGACGCCATCGACCGAGGTGCCCTTGAACAGCGCGTCGCAGCCCATCTCGGCGGCGCGGAGCGCGGCGGCGCTGTCGGTGGTGAAATAGGGATTGCCCGTGCCCGCCGCGAAGATGACGATCCGCCCCTTCTCCATATGGCGCACGGCCTTGCGACGGATATAGGGCTCGCACACGCTGGCCATCGGGATCGCGGACTGGACGCGCGTGTCGACGCCGATCTTCTCAAGCGCATTCTGGACGGCAAGCGCGTTCATCACCGTCGCCAGCATGCCCATATAGTCGGCGCTGGTGCGATCGAAGCCCTTTGCGGCGGCGGCGAGCCCACGGAAGATGTTGCCCCCGCCGACGACGAGGCAAAGCTCATGGTCCTTCGCGGCCCCGGCGATCTCGCCGGCGACGCGCGCCACCGTCTCGGGATCGATGCCGAAGGTGCCGGAGCCCATCAGCACCTCACCCGAAAGCTTCAGAAGGATACGATTGAAGCGTGGGCGGTGCATCGCCGGGCGATCTTCCATGCGAGGTGAACAGGAGCGGCGCGCACCTTAGTGGGGCCTCGCGCCCCTGCCAAGGGAGGCTTGCAGCGGCTCGTCGAACGCCCGCCCTCCCCCATGGGAAGGCGGGCGCCGGACGAAAAGAGCGTCAGCCCGCCGTACCGGCGGCGGCGGCGACCTCGGCCGCGAAGTCGCTGTCCTTGCGCTCGATGCCTTCGCCGAGCTGGAAGCGAACGAACGCGCTGAGCGCAATCGGCGCGCCGGCTTCCTTAGCGGCGGCCGCGACGACGTCCTGGATCGGCGTCTTGTTGTCCATCACGAAGAGCTGCGAGAGCAGCGCATTTTCCTTGCGGAACTTCGCGATGCCGCCTTCCACCATCTTTTCGACGATATTGGCGGGCTTGCCCGATTCACTCGCTTTCTCGATCGCGATCGCCCGTTCACGCTCGACGAGCGCGGGATCGAGCGCGTCGGCGGTCAGCGCCAGCGGATTCGCGGCGGCAACATGCATCGCAAGCTGCTTGCCCAGCGTTTCCAGCGTGCCGGCCGGCGCCGTGCTCTCCAGCGCGACGAGCACGCCAATCTTGCCGAGGCCCGGCGCGGCGGCGTTATGGACATAGGCGACGACGGCGCCCTCCTTCACCTCGAGCAAGGCGGCGCGGCGCAGCGCCTGATTCTCGCCGATCGTCGCGATATTGTTGGTCAGCTTCTCCGCCACCGTGCCGCCATCCGGGTAAGCCGCGGCGGCAAGCGCTTCGACATCGGCACCGGTGGTGAGCGCGATACCGGCCACCTTGCGCACGAAATCCTGGAATTGATCGTTCTTGGCGACGAAGTCCGTCTCGCTGTTGACCTCGACCGCGGCGCCGCGCGTGCCCTCGACCGCGACGCCGACAAGGCCCTCGGCCGCCTGACGGCCCGCCTTCTTCGCCGCCGCCGCGAGACCCTTGGTCCGCAGCCAATCGACCGCCGCCTCGAGATCGCCGTTCGTTTCGCCCAGCGCCTTCTTGCAATCCATCATGCCCGCGCCGGTACGGTCGCGCAGATCCTTGACGGCCGCGGCAGTGATTCCCGCCATGTCCCTATCCTTTCAAATGGCACGTCCGGCGCCATGGCCGGACGTGAATTTCGGTTGAAGCCCGAGCGATCAGGCCGTCAGAGCCGCCTCCGCCGGCGGCTCGTCCATCGCGCCCAGATCCTCGCCACGCGCCGCGCGGCCACCCTGGCTGCCCCGCGTCGCCGCATCGGCGATCGCATCGCAATAGAGGCGGATCGCCCGGCTGGCATCGTCGTTCGCCGGGATCGGGAAGGCGACCCCATCGGGGCTGACGTTCGAATCGAGAACCGCGACGACGGGGATGCCGAGCGTATTGGCTTCCTTGATCGCCAGCTCTTCCTTGTTCGCGTCGATCACGAACATGACGTCCGGGATGCCGCCCATGTCGCGGATGCCGCCCAGCGACAGCTCGAACTTGTCGCGCTCGCGCGTCAGCTGGAGCACTTCCTTCTTGGTAAGGCCGTGCGTGTCGCCCGAAAGCTGCTCCTCCAGCGCCTTGTAGCGCCGGATCGAGCCGGAAATCGTTTTCCAGTTTGTGAGCATGCCGCCCAGCCAGCGATGGTTGACATAATGCTGGCCCGAGCGGCGCGCCGCCTCGGCGATCGGCTCCTGCGCCTGGCGCTTGGTGCCGACGAACAGCACCTTGCCGCCGCGCGCGACGGTCTGGTCGACGAAGTCGAGCGCGCGCGCGAAGAGCGGCACGGTCTGCGACAGATCGATGATGTGGATGCCGTTGCGCTCGCCGAAGATGTAAGGCTTCATCTTCGGGTTCCAGCGGTGCGTCTGGTGGCCGAAATGCGCGCCGGCCTCAAGCAATGCCTGCATCGAGACGGTGGGTACCGCCATGGGATATCTCCTTCCGGTTGAACCTCTCCGGGGCAGGAATCGCGAGCGGCCGAACCGCCCGACGACACCGGGCTATGTCGCCCCGGATGTGGAATGTCGCCGCCCCTAGCCGCAACCTTCCGGTGAATCAACCCTTGACATCAGAACAAAACATGAACATCAAAGCCAAACGGTGCCGATTGGCGAATCGGCGATTTGGGAATCAAGGGAGGCGACAATGATGCTTCATATGCTTGTGGGCCTGCTGTTCTGCATGGCCGGCCTTTACGCGGCCGCCGTCATCGCGGGTTCGATCGCCGCCGATTTCGGGAAGATCGCCCGCGCACTGGGAAGGACGCCGGCGGCGAACCTCCGGTTGCATCCCGTGCGGCACGCCTTGCTCAGAGGCCGTCCAGCTCCGCTTCGCTCGCCGGCGCGGCGGGAGCGCTCGCCGCTCCGCGCAGCCGCCTGACGCGCGCATAATTGCGGATGCTGAACGGCAGGCTCGCAATATAGAAGATTGCCACGATCGACAGCGTCGTCCAGGGCGCGACGATCGCGGCGGTGCCCAGCAAGGCCACGCCGACCAGAAAAGCCAGCCTGACCCCCGGACGCGGGCGCGCGGCCGACCAACTGAAGGTGGCGAAGTTGGAGATCATCAGGAAGGCGACGAAGGCTGTCCACGGCGCGACCAGCGCATAATGCTGGAAGATGCCGGCGCCGGTCCACAGCCACAGATAGAGTGGCAGCAAGAGCAGGCCCGCCCCCATCGGCGCGGGCACGCCGGTCAGGAACCCCGCTGATTTGTGCGGCTGCTCCTCCACGTCGATATTGGCGTTGAACCGGGCAAGGCGCAGTGCGCAGCAGACGGCATGGGCAAGCGCGACGAGCCAGCCATAATCGGGCAGCCAGCGAAGCGACCAGAGATAGACGATGATGGCCGGCGAAACGCCGAAGGCGATCACGTCGGACAGCGAATCCAGCTCGGCGCCAAACCGGCTCTCGCCACGCAACAGGCGGGCGATGCGGCCGTCGAGGCCGTCGAGCACGCCGGCGACGATGATGACCGCCACCGCTTTCTCCCACTCGCCGCCGATTGCGAAGCGGATACCGGTGAGGCCGAAGCAGAGCGCAAGCGCGGTGACGGCGTTGGGTGCCAGCGCGCGCAGCGAAATGCCCCGCCGATCGGGCTGCGGGGAGATCATGCCGCTACCTTTCCGGCGGCCGGCGCGCAAGCGATCACGAGGGGATGCCGCCCACCCGCTCGCCATCGCCGAGGCGCGCGAGCACGGTTTCGCCCGCGATCGCGCGCTGGCCGAGCGCGATGCGCGGCGCGGTGCCGGCGGGCAGATAGACGTCGACGCGGCTGCCGAAGCGGATCAGGCCGACACGCTGGCCGCCGGTGACGATGTCGCCCGGCTTGACGAAAGGTACGATCCGCCGCGCGACCAGCCCGGCGATCTGGGTGAAGCCGATGCGCGTGCCGTCCGGCCCCTCGACAAGGATATGCTGCCGCTCATTCTCCTCGCTCGCCTTGTCGAGGTCGGCGCTCAGGAACTTGCCCGAAATATAGACGATGCGGCGGATCGTCCCCCCGATCGGCGTGCGATTGATGTGGACGTCGAACACGCTCATGAAGATCGAGACGCGCGTCATCGGCTCGTCGCCCAGCCCGTCCGGCCCGGCCAACTCGCGCGGCGGCGGCACCGTCGCGATCATCGTCACCAGCCCGTCGGCGGGCGCGACGATATAGCCGGTGCCACGCGGAAAGACGCGGACCGGATCGCGGAAGAAAGCGAGCACCCAGATCGTCAGGCCCACCAATATCCAGCCGATCCATTGCGGCAGCAGGAGAAAGGCCAGCAGCGCGATGGCGGCCGCGATGACGCCGAATTTGCGCCCCTCCGGATGCACCGAAGGGAAGCGCCAGCGAACGGCCGCGTTGCCCGCGCCAACCTCCGGCGAGGGCTGCTTATCGAATAAATCCATGTCCATCATTCTAGGGTGGGGAGAAGCCACTGACAATGCGCGGCCGACGGCCCGGTTCCCGCAACGTTGATCGATGCCCCCGCTTTCGCCTATGCGCCATCACGATTCTTCATTCCTCTTATAGAAAGCAGAGACGCCCATGGCCAAGATCAAGGTGAAGACCCCCGTCGTCGAGATCGACGGCGACGAGATGACCCGGATCATCTGGCAATGGATTCGTGAGCGCCTGATCCTCCCCTATCTCGACATCGACCTCGAATATTACGACCTCGCCGTCGAGAAGCGCGACGAGACCGACGACCAGATCACGATCGACAGCGCCAGGGCGATCCAGAAATATGGCGTGGGTGTGAAGTGCGCGACGATCACCCCCGACGAAGCGCGGGTGAAGGAATTCAACCTCAAGCATATGTGGAAGTCGCCGAACGGCACGATCCGCAACATCCTGGGCGGCACGATCTTCCGCGAGCCGATCGTCATCAAGAATGTGCCGCGGCTGATCCCGGGCTGGACCGATCCGATCGTCGTCGGCCGCCACGCCTATGGCGACCAGTATCGCGCGACCGATTTCCTCGTGCCCGGCCCTGGCAAGCTGCGCCTCGTCTGGGAAGGCAAGGACGGGCAGGTGATCGATCGCGAGGTGTTCGACTTCCCGGGCTCGGGCGTCGCCATGTCGATGTACAATCTCGACGATTCGATCCGCGATTTCGCGCGCGCCAGCATGAACTATGCGCTCGATCGCCGCTGGCCGCTCTATCTTTCGACCAAGAACACGATCATCAAGGCCTATGACGGCCGCTTCAAGGACCTGTTCCAGGAAGTGTTCGAAACCGAGGGGTTCGAGCAGCGCTTCAAGGAAGCCGGCATCGAATATCAGCATCGCCTGATCGACGACATGGTCGCCTCGGCACTCAAGTGGAACGGCAAGTTCGTCTGGGCCTGCAAGAATTATGACGGCGATGTGCAGTCGGACCAGGTGGCGCAGGGCTTCGGCAGTCTCGGCCTGATGACCTCGGTCCTGATGACGCCCGACGGCAAGACGGTGGAGGCCGAAGCCGCGCACGGCACGGTGACGCGCCACTATCGCATGCACCAGCAGGGCAAGGCCACGTCCACCAACCCGATCGCCTCGATCTTCGCCTGGACGGGCGGCCTCAAGTTCCGCGGCAAGTTCGATGGGACGCCCGACGTCGTGCGCTTCGCCGAGACGCTGGAACGGGTCTGCATCGAGACGGTGGAAAATGGCGGGATGACCAAGGATCTCGCGATCCTGATCGGCCCCGACCAGCCCTGGATGACGACCGAGCAATTCTTCGCCACGATCGTCACCAACCTCGAAAAGGCCATGGACGGCTGGCGCTGATCGGCGGGATGGGCGGGGCCTCGGCTCCGCCCATTCACCGGCGCGCGTCAAGGAAGAGATGATGTCCGAAAAAGCCCGCGCGCGCCTAGACGTTCGCCCCGCCCGCCCCGCCGACGTGCCCGGGATCGTCGCACTCGTCGCGCGCACCTATCCGGGGATGACGCCCTATAGCAGGGGCATGGTGCGCGGGCAGATCAACAATTTCCCCGGCGGCCAGTTCGTCGCGGTCTATGACGGCCGCATCGTCGGCTATTGCGCCGCATCGCGCGTCGAGGAAAGCCTTGCCTTCGGGCCGCACGACTGGGAACAGATCAGCGGCAACGGCTACGGCACCCGTCACGATCCCAATGGCGACTGGCTGTACGGCTATGAGATGTGCGTCGATGCCGAGTTGCGCGGGCTGCGGATTGGCAAGCGCCTCTATGAAGCGCGGCGGATGCTGGCCGAACGGCTGGAACTCAAGGGCATCGTCTTCGCCGGCCGCATGCCAGGCTATGCGCGCGCGCGGCGCAAGGTGGGATCGCCCGAGGAATATCTGCGGCTCGTCATCGAGGGCAAGCTCCGCGATCCGGTGATCGGCTTCCAGCTCGCCAACGGCTTCGAACCGCATGGCGTGCTGCCCCGCTACCTGCCCGAGGACAAGAAGTCGGCCGCGTTCGCGGTGCGGATGGTCTGGCGCAATCCCTATGTCGACCCCGACGAGCCGCCCGCCTTTCGTGTGCCGCGCGATATCGAGAGCGTCCGCCTCGCCACCGTCCAGCTCCAGGCGCGCGCGGTGAAGGATTTCGACGAGTTCCTTCAGCAGATCGAATATTTCGTCGATGTGGCGGCGGACTATCAATCCGATTTCGTCGTTTTTCCAGAGCTTTTCACGCTTTCCCTTCTATCGTTTGAGAAACGGAAGCTCTCTCCCGCCGAAGCGATCGACCGGCTGACCGAACATACGCAGCCCTTGGTCGATGCACTCTCCCGCATGGCACTGTCCTATAATATCAATATCATAGGCGGCTCTCATCCGACGCGAACTGAAGATGGGGACATCCAGAACGTCGCCTATGTCTGCCTGCGCGACGGATCGGTGCACGGGCAGGAGAAGATCCACCCCACGCCGAACGAACGCTATTGGTGGAAGATCAAGGGCGGCGATTCGGTGGAGGTGATCCAGACCGATTGCGGCCCGATCGGCGTGATGATCTGCTACGATTCCGAATTTCCCGAACTGGCGCGCCGGCTGGTGGACGAAGGCGCGCGGATCATCTTCGTCCCTTTCTGCACCGACAGCCGCCAGGGCTATCTGCGCGTGCGCTATTGCTGCCAGGCGCGCGCGGTGGAAAACCAGTGCTTCGTGGTGATGTCGGGCAATGTCGGCAACCTGCCCAATGTCGACAATATGGACATCCAGTACGCGCAAAGCTGCATCCTGACGCCTTGCGACTTCCCCTTCGCACGCGACGGCATCGCCGCGGAGGCGACCGAGAATGTCGAGACGCTGACGATCAGCGACGTCAATCTGGCCGATCTCACCTGGGCGCGCGCCGAAGGCACCGTGCGCAATCTCGCCGACCGCCGCTTCGACCTCTATCAGATCGACTGGACGCGCGGCCCGCATGTCGACGCGCATGGCGGTGAGGCGCAGCCGATCGGCACCAAGGCACCCGGCGGCGGGTGAGTTTTTTGGGGTGAGGTCTGGTCCTCGCACAGCCCCCTTCGTGTGATGGACAATAACGCGATCGTCCTGACCGGGCGCGGTATGCGGTTCCATTCTCCTTCGGCGGCAATGACAAGACGTGGTGGCCGAAAACAGCCACCCGCCTCGAAAATCGCGCTGCAACGGGTAGTCACCCCCTACCCTCTTCTGAAATATGCAGGCGATGGCCATCCCGATTCATTCAACGGCTTTGAGCGACGCGCTTGTGATTCTGGGCGCGGCGGGGCTCGTCATTCCCGCATTCGCGCGTTTTCGGATCAATCCTGTCATCGGTTTCATTCTCGTCGGCCTTGCCGCCGGGCCTTCGGGGCTGGGATCGCTGGTCGATCGCGCGCCGTGGCTGATCCATGTCACGATCACCGATCCCAAATCGATCGAACCGTTCGCCGAGTTCGGCATCGTCCTGCTGCTCTTCTCGATCGGGCTGGAATTGTCATTCAAGCGCCTGTGGTCGATGCGCGGCGCCGTTTTCGGGCTGGGCGCGGCCGAGCTGCTGCTTTCGGGCCTGCTGATCGGGCTCGCGCTGCACCTGATCGGGCAGAACTGGGCCGGCGCGATCGGCATGGGCCTCGCGCTGGCGCTTTCGTCCACCGCGCTGGTGTTGCCGATGGCGGGGATAGCGAGCCCCGTCGGGCGCACCGCCTTCGCGATGCTGCTGTTCGAGGATATGGCGATCGTGCCGATCATCTTCGCGCTCGGCGCGCTCGCCCCCAATGCGCAGGAGGCCGGCTGGGACGGGCTGATCACGACGCTTTGGCAGGGCGGGCTCACGATCGCGGTGATGATGGTCGCGGGCAGCGTCCTGCTGCCGCGCCTCTTCGCGCAGGCGGCGCGAACCAAGAGCCCCGAACTGTTCCTCGCCGCCAGCCTGCTGGTCGTCATCCTCGCAAGCATCGCGACGACCACCGCCGGCCTGTCCCCAATCGTTGGCGCGGTGCTGGCCGGGCTGCTGATCGCGGAAACCGACTATCATACCGAGGTCGAGGCGATCATGGAGCCGTTCAAGGGGCTCGCGCTCGGCATGTTCCTCATAACCGTGGGGATGAGTGTCGACCTGCAGGTCGTCGCCGCCAATTGGGGAACGCTGCTCGTCGCCGTCGTTGGCGTGATCGTCGCGAAGACGATCGTCACCGCTGGTCTCTTGCGCCTGTCGGGCAGCACGCCGGGGCTGGCGGCGGAAACCGGGCTGCTGATGTCCTCGCCTTCGGAAACGACCTTGATCGTGCTCGCCGCCGCCGCGCAAGCGCAGCTCATCATGCCGTCCACCGCCGCTTTCTGGCAGATCGTCACCGCGATCGGCCTCACCATCACGCCGCTTCTCGCGCGAATGGGGCATGACCTGGCGCTGCGTGTCGAGGCGCGGCGCGCCTCCTTCATGGGGCAGGTCCCCGAGCCCGAAACCGACAGCGGCCATGCGATCATCATCGGCTTCGGCCGGGTCGGCCGGATGGTGGCGCAGATGCTCAACACCCATGGCCGCCCCTATCTGGCGATCGATTCGGATATCGATACGGTCGTCCAGGCGCGGCAGGAGGGTTATCGCATCACCTTCGGCGACATCACCCATGCCGGCATGATCGAGAAGCTCAATCTCGACGGCGCGAGCGCGCTGATCGTGACGATGGACGAGCCGGTGGAGATCGTGCGGACCGTGCGCCGCGTCCGTGCCCTCTATCCCGACCTGACGATCGTGGCGCGCGCACGCGATCCCAAGCATGCCGCCGAACTCTACAAGGCCGGCGCGACCGACGCGGTCCCCGAAACGGTGGAGGCGTCGCTGCAACTCTCCGAAGCGGTGCTGGTCGGGCTGGGCGTGGCGATGGGGCCGGTGATCGCCTCGATCCACGAAAAGCGCGCCGAGCTGCGTGCGCGCATCATGGAATTGGGCGAATTGCCCCAGGAGCATTTCTTTCGCGGCCGTCGCCAGCGCGAGGTGGAATAAGGCCCCCGTGGGCGCTCAACGCGGCTTGTGCTCGGTTCCCTCGCCGGCGGTGATGAACAACGCCTTCACCTCGCCGGCCACATCAGCGGTGTGCCAGACGCCGGGCGGATTGATCGCATATTCGCCGGGATGGAGCACCACCTGCTCGATCCGCCCATCCTCCTGTTCCTGATAGAGGGTCAGCGTGCCGGCGAGGCAATAGACGACTTCCTCGCCATGGGGGTGGCGCTCCCAGCCTTCCCAGCTTTCGGTGAAGCGATATTCCGACACGAGCCGCCCTTCGGCGCCGTCGTCGGCATGGCGGGCGCCATAGTCGGCGTACCAGTCCATCCCGCCCTCGAACCGCGGCTCGCGCACCGCGCGGCCACCGCGGCCAAGGTGGATCGGATGGTCGATCAGTCGTTCGACAGGCATGATCTGCACCTCCTTATCGACGGAGCATGGGGATACCGGCGGGACAGTAACGGCAAAAGCCGGAAAAGTCAGGCAAGCCCATCTTACCCGTCATTCCGGCGCAAGCCGGAATCCATGGACGGCGGCTCGTTCGGGTAAGGAAGCGAACCGAATCCATGGACCCCGGCGTTCGCCGGGGTGACGGGCTATAAGAGAAGCCAGGAGAAGGCCGAGGTGGCCGTCATTGGCCACCTCACCATTTAACGGCGCAATCCTAAGCAGCCGCCTGCCGATGCCCCGCGATGCTGCCCTTGACCGCCTCGATCGCCGCCGTCGCCGCCGAAGCATCAGGGCCGCCGCCCTGTGCCATGTCGGGACGGCCGCCGCCGCCCTTGCCGCCGAGCGCCTCGACACCCGCGCGCACGAGATCGATCGCGCTGAACCGGCCGGCGAGGTCGTCAGTCACGCCGACGGCGATGCTCGCGCGGCCATCGTTCGTCACGACGATTGCGGCGATGCCGCTGCCGAGCCGCGCCTTGGCTTCGTCGACAAGGCCGCGCAACGCCTTGGGCTCCAGTCCGTCGACGACCTGTCCGCTGAACGCGACGCCGTCGACCTGCTCGGCTGGCGGTGTCTCGGGCCCGCTGCCGGCCTTGCCGCCGCCTAGCGCCAGCGCCTTCTTCGCCTCGGCCAGTTCGCGTTCAAGACGACGGCGATCCTCGACCAAAGCCGCGACGCGCGCAGGCACCTCCTCGGGCGCGGCCTTGAGCGCGGCGGCGGCCTCCTTGAGCCTGTCCTCGCGCTGGGTGAGCCATTGCCGCGCGGCCTCGCCCGTCAGCGCCTCGATCCGGCGCACGCCAGAAGCAACCGCGCTTTCCGAGACGATCTTGAACAAGGCGATGTCGCCCAGCGCCGCGACATGCGTGCCGCCGCACAGCTCGACCGAATAAGCCGCGGCATCGTCACGCCCCATCGACAGGACGCGCACCTCATCGCCATATTTCTCGCCGAACAGCGCCATCGCGCCCGCCGCGATCGCGTCCTCGGGCGTCATTAGCCGGGTGGACACCTCGTCATTCTCGCGAATGTGGCGGTTCACCTCCGCCTCGACCAGCGCGATCTCTTCGGCCGTCATCGCCTTGGGGTGCGAGAAGTCGAAGCGGAAATGCCCTTCTGCGACGAGGCTGCCCTTCTGCGTGACATGCTTGCCGAGATATTTGCGGAGCGCCGCGTGCAGCAGGTGTGTCGCCGAATGGTTGGCGCGGATGCGCGCGCGATGTCCGGCGTCGATCGCCAGATGGACGCGATCGCCCACACGCACCTCGCCGCCGTCGATCCGCGTCTTGTGCGCGTGCAGGCGCCCCAGCGGCTTCGACGTGTCGGTGACGGTGGCGGCGAAACCGTTGTCGCCGGTGATCGCGCCGACATCGCCCATCTGGCCGCCGCTTTCGCCATAGAAAGGCGTCTGATTGGTGAGGAGGACGACCTCGTCGCCCGCGCGCGCACTCTCGACCCGCTGGCCATCACGGACGAGGGCGACCACCTGCCCCTCGCCCTGAATGGCGGTGTAGCCGGTGAATTCGGTGCCGCCATGTTCCTCGGCGATGTCGAACCAGACCTCGCCCGACGCCTTCTCGCCCGATCCCTTCCACGCGGCGCGCGCGGCGGAGCGTTGCTCGGCCATCGCCGCGTCGAAGCCTTCGCGATCGACCGTCCGCCCCTCCGCGCGCAATGCATCTTCGGTCAGGTCGTAGGGAAAGCCGTAGGTGTCGTAGAGCTTGAACGCGACCCCGCCCGGCAGCGTCGCGCCCGGCGCAAGGCCGGCGGTCGCCTCGTCCAGCAGCCGCAGGCCGTTGGAGAGCGTGCGGAGGAAACGCGTTTCCTCCAGCTTCAGCGTCTCCTCGATCAGCGGCTGGGCGCGCACCAGCTCGGGATAAGCGACGCCCATCTCCGCCACCAGGGCTGGAACCAGCCGGTGCATCAGCGGCTCGGCCGCGCCCAGCAGATGCGCATGGCGCATCGCGCGGCGCATGATCCGGCGCAGCACATAGCCGCGCCCCTCGTTCGCCGGCAGTACGCCGTCGGCCACCAGAAAGCCCGACGCGCGCAGATGATCGGCGATCACCCGATGCGACGCCTTGTTCGTCCCGCCGGTGGGCGTGCCGGTGAGCTGGCCCGACGCCTCGATCAGCGCGCGGAACGTATCGGTGTCATAATTGTCGTGGACGCCCTGAAGGACGGCGGCGATCCGCTCGATCCCCATGCCGGTGTCGATCGAAGGGTGCGGCAGGTCGATCCGCCGCCCCTTCTCCACCTGATCATATTGCATGAAGACGAGGTTCCAGATCTCGACGAAGCGATCACCGTCCTCGTCGGGCGATCCGGGCGGCCCGCCGGGGATATGCGCGCCATGATCGTAGAAGATTTCGGAACAGGGGCCGCAGGGTCCGGTATCGCCCATCGCCCAGAAATTGTCCGAAGTCGCGATGCGGATGATCCGATCATCGGGCAGACCCGCGATCTTCTTCCACAGATCGAAGGCGACATCGTCGGTATGATAGACGGTGACGGTCAGCCGATCGGCCGGGATGCCCCATTCCTTCGTGATGAGGTTCCATGCGAGGCTGATCGCGCGTTCCTTGAAATAGTCGCCGAACGAGAAATTGCCCAGCATCTCGAAGAAGGTATGGTGCCGGGCGGTGTAGCCGACATTATCGAGATCATTATGCTTGCCGCCGGCGCGCACGCATTTCTGCGCGGAGGTGGCGGTGGAATAGGGCCGCGTCTCCAGCCCGGTGAAGACATTCTTGAACGGCACCATCCCCGCATTGACGAACATCAACGTAGGATCGTTGTGCGGCACCAGCGGCGCCGACGGCACCAGTTCATGCCCCTCCTTCGCGAAATAATCGAGGAAGGAGCGGCGAATGTCGTTGGTCGATATCATCGCGCTCATCTAGGCGAGCTTCCCTTGCTTCTCAAGCGGCGCGAGGCCGCTCAACCCAGTGCGTCGTCCCGCCCGCGCAGGAGCAGCAGCGAGACGAGGCTGATGAAGGCCGCGGCGGCGAGATAGAGGCCGACGGGCAGCAGCCCGCCCCTGTCCGCCAATGCCTGCGCGAGCAGCGGCGCCAGCGCCCCGCCGAGGATGCCGCCGACGTTGAACGTCATCGACACGCCGGTATAGCGCACGCGCGCGGGGAACAGGCTGGGCAGCCACGCGCCGAGCGGGCCATAGACGAATCCCATCAGGGACAGCGCCAAAGCGAGGAACAGGAAGACGAGCAGCAGCGATCCGCTGCCCATCATCGGCGCGAGCAGCAGGCCGGCGCCGACGGTGCCGAAACAGCCCCAGATCAGCACGCTGCGCGGCTTGCCATGATCGGCGCACCAGCCGGCGGCGACGATCCCGCCCGCCATGAACAGGATCGCGGCGAGCTGGACCGCGAGGAACGTCTCGCGCGGATAGCCGAGCGCCGTCGTGCCGTAGCCGAGCGCGAAGGCGGTCGCGAGATAGAAGAGCGCGAAACAGGCGACGACCGCGAAGGTGCCCGCCACCGTCTCGGTCAGATGATGCCGGAACAGCGCGGCGAGCGGGACGCGTGGCGGCGCCTCCTCGGCGATCGCGGCGGCGAAGGCGGGTGTCTCGGTAAGCTTGAGCCGCACCCAGAGGCCGAGGCCCACGAGCAGCGAACTCAGCAGGAAGGGCAAACGCCATCCCCACTCGCGGAACTGGTCGGGCGTGAGCAGGACGCCGAGCACGAGATAGAGGCCGTTCGCCGCGATGAAGCCCACCGGCGCCCCCAGTTGCGGGAACATGCCGAAGCGCGCGCGCCATCCCGCCGGCGCATTCTCGACCGCGAGCAGCGTCGCTCCGCCCCATTCGCCGCCAAGGCCGAAGCCCTGGCCGAAGCGCAGCAGGCAGAGCAAGGCGGGCGCAACCCAGCCGACGCTCTGATAGGTGGGCAGGAAAGCGATCGCGACGGTGGACCCGCCCATCAGCATCAGCGAGGCGACGAGCGTCGACTTGCGTCCGATGCGATCGCCGAAATGGCCGAAGACGCTGGCGCCGAGCGGCCGGGCGACGAAGGCGAGGCCGAAGCTGGCATAGGCCGCGAGAAGCTGCGCCGAAGCCGATTCCGAGGGGAAGAAGAGCGGACCGAACACCAGGGCGGCGGCGGTCGCATAAATATAGAAATCGTAGAATTCAACCGCGGTGCCGACAAGGCTCGCCAGCAGGATCCGGCGCGTCGACGGCGGTGCGGCGCCCGTCGCTTGCTTGGTCATGAACTTTCCCCTCGCTCGCGCAGCCCTTTGGCGGGCGGAGCGGCCGGGGTCAATCGGCCGACGGCGTGCGGCGAGGCTCATCCTCGCCATAATAAAGCTCTCCGATGCGGATTTCCTCGCGCCCCTGCGACACGCGATGCGCGTTGGTGTCGCGCAGCGAATAGACGCAGCCGCAATATTCCTGCTGATAGAAATGCTCGCGCTTCGAAATCTCGATCATCCGGGCCGCGCCACCGCCCTTGCGCCAGTTGAAAGTCCAGTAGCTGAGCCCTTCATAGGGCGCGGCGGCGCGCTCGCCGCAATCGTTGATCTGCGCCATATTCTTCCAGCGCGAGATGCCGAGCGAACTGGTCATCACCGGAAAGCCATGCTCATGGGCATAAAGCGCCGTCCGCTCGAACCGCATGTCGAAACAGGCGGTGCAGCGCAAACCACGCTCAGGCTCATGCTCCAGCCCACGGGCGCGCGCGAACCAGTTCTGCGTGTCGTAATCGGCATCGACGAAGGGAATGTCATGCTTCTCGGCGAAGCGGATATTCTCCTCCTTGCGCAGCAGATATTCGCGCTTGGGATGGATGTTCGGATTGTAGAAGAAGATTGTGTAATCGATGCCCGAGGCGGTCATCGCCTCCATCACCTCGCCCGAACAGGGCGCGCAGCAACTGTGCAGCAGCACTTTCTTCTCGCCGCCGGGGGGCAGGAGAACCGGACGATCGATGCTCACCTTGACACCTGCTTCATGCCGTTCGGGCCTCCCGCTGCGGCATTTGGGGGATTTTTTGCTGGTCGGGGCGACAGGATTCGAACCTGCGACCCCCAGACCCCCAGTCTGATGCGCTACCAGGCTGCGCTACGCCCCGACCAAGGCTGCGCGCTTTAGGGCCGAGTCCGCCCGAAGGCAAGCACCCAGCGTCGACGAAATGAAAGGCGGCGCTTCGCGGCCGAGTCCGGTTGCGGTCTTCCACTGCGCATGTTAGGCGCGCGCCTTCGAAACGGCCGGTATTTTCCGGCGATCAGCACCCGGGAAAACCGATCTTCATGTTCGCAACTCCAGCCTTTGCCCAGACCGCAGGCGGCGCCACAACCGGCGGCTTCGGTGGCTTCATGTTCTTCGGCCAGCTCATCCTTCTCGGCCTGATCTTCTATTTCCTGATCCTGCGCCCGCAGCAGAAGCGACAGAAGGAGCATCGCGCCAAGCTGGAGGCGGTGAAGAAAGGCGATCAGGTGGTCACGGGCGGCGGACTGATCGGCAAGGTGGTGAAGGCCGGCGAGGCGGAGATTGAGGTGGAGATCGCCGCCAATGTCCGCGTCCGCGTGCTCAAGTCCACGCTCGCTGATGTCATGCCGCTCGGCGGCGCTAAGCCCGCCAACGATTAAGGCGGGGCGATGCTCGATTTCCCCCCTCTGAAGACCTGGTCGATCATCCTCGTCCTGCTGGCCGGCGTCATCTTCTCCATTCCGAGCCTGATGCCCGAGGCGGTACAGCAGCGGATTCCGGTCGTCGCCTCGATGCCCCGCTTCAACCTGGGCCTCGACCTGTCGGGGGGCAGCCACATCCTGCTTGAGGCCGACATTAACGACCTTATCAAGCAGGAAGTGCTGAAGAAGGAAGAGGAAGTCCGCACCGAGATGCGGCGCGGCGAGCCCCGCGTCGACATCGGCGATATTTCGACCAACGGCGGCCGGCTCAGCTTCTTCGTCCGCGACGTCTCGCAGCTCGACACGGCCGTCGAACGCGCGCGCCGGCTCACCAACGCGGTGGGCGTCACCGGCCAGCGTGACTGGAACGTTACGGTGGTCGATTCGACGCGCATCGTCATGACCCCCACCAAGGCGGGTCTCGCCAAGGCCACCGACGACGCGATGAACGTCGCGACCGAGGTGGTGCGCAAGCGGATCGACGAAATCGGCACCAAGGAGCCGACGATCATCCGCGAAGGCAGCGACCGCATCGTCGTGCAGGTGCCGGGCCTCCAGAATCCCGACGCGCTCAAGTCGCTGCTCGGCAAGACCGCGAAGCTCGATTTCAAGCTGGTCGATCTCACCGCCGATCCGGCCGCCGTCGCCGCCGGTCGCGCGCCTCCGGGCAGCGAAATCTATCCTTTCGCCGAAGGACAGAACGGCTCCAATCGGGGCGGCACGGGCAATCTCGCGGTCAAGCGTCTGGGCGGGATCAGCGGCGACGAGTTGATCGACGCCACTTTGGCCTATGACCAGCAAGGCCAGCCCGTCGTCTCGATCCGCTTCAACAGCTCGGGCGGGCGCAAATTCGCCCGGCTGACGCAGGAGAATGTCGGCAAGCCTTTCGCGATGATCCTCGACGGCAAGGTGCTTTCGGCGCCACGCATCAACGAGCCGATCCTCGGCGGGCAGGCGCAGATTTCGGGCAACTTCACCGTCGACAGCGCGAACGAGCTGGCGGTGGCACTCCGGTCGGGCAAGCTGCCGGTGGCGCTGAAGGTGATCGAGGAACGCACCGTCGGCCCCGATCTCGGCGCCGATTCGATCCGCGCCGGCGCGATCGCCTCGGTGGTCGCGATCGTCGCGGTGGTCGCCTTCATGCTCGTCACTTATGGCCGCTTCGGCATCTACGCGAATATCGCGCTCGTCCTGAACGCCTTCCTGATCCTGGGCGTGATGGCGATCATGGGCGCGACGCTGACATTGCCTGGCATAGCCGGCTTCGTGCTCACCATCGGCGCCGCCGTCGACGCCAACGTGCTCATAAACGAGCGCATACGTGAGGAGCAGCGCAAGGGCCGATCGCTCCGGCAGTCGATCGAGAACGGCTATACCGAGGCCAGCCGCGCCATTTTCGATGCCAACATCACCAACGTGATCGCCGCGGCCTTCATGTTCTTTTTCGGATCGGGTCCCATCAAGGGCTTCGCGGTGGTGCTGTCGATCGGCGTCATCACCTCGGTCTTCACTGCCGTCACCGTCACGCGCCTGATGGTCGCACGCTGGGTCCACCGGCGCCGCCCCACCGTGCTGGTGATCTGAGGATAGTATCATGCGCTTGCTGAAGCTCGTCCCCGACAACACCAATTTCGATTTCCTGCGCTGGCGCTTCGTCACCACCGGCATCTCGATCCTGCTTATCGCCGCCTCGATCGCGCTGATCGCGACACGCGGTTTCAACCTGGGCGTCGATTTCGTCGGCGGGCAGATGATCCGCGTCGGCTTTTCCGAGCAGGTGAAGATCGACGAGCTACGCAAGCGGATCGAGGCGCTCAACCTCGGCGAGGCGACTATCCAGCAGTTCGGCAACAAGGACGTCTCGATCCGGATGCCGCTGCCCGAAGGCGGCGACGCGGCCGCCAACCAGGCGGCGGAGCGGGTGAAGCAGGCGATTCTCGCCGTCCACCCCAACGCCCGTTTCGATGCGGTGGAAACGGTGTCGGGCAAGGTTTCGGAGGAATTGTTCACCACGGGCGCCTGGGCCACCGGCCTCGCGATGCTGGGCATTGCGATCTACATCTGGTTCCGGTTCGAATGGCAATTCGGCATCAGCGCGCTGTTGTCGTTGTTCCACGACGTCATGTTGACGCTGGGCTTCTTCGCGCTGACGCAGCTCCAGTTCGATCTCAACATCGTCGCGGCGGTCCTCACGATCGTCGGCTATTCGCTGAACGATACGATCGTGGTCTATGACCGAATACGCGAGGACCTCCGAAAATATCGCAAGATGGATATCGTCGCCCTGCTCAACGGCGCGGTGAACGAGACGCTGGCGCGCACGATCATGACGTCGGTGACGATGATGCTTGCGCTCGCGATCCTGCTGTTCATGGGGCCGGAAAATATCTTCGGGCTCACCGCCGCGATCCTGCTCGGCATCGTCATCGGCACCTATTCGTCCATCTATGTCGCGGCCCCGATGCTGATCTGGCTGAAGGTCGGCCCCAACAGCTTCGTACCCGCCAAGACGCGCACCGATGGGGAGCGGGTCGGCGGGCGCGAGCAGGCCTGAGGCGATGCCGGCCCGCACGGGCCCGATGATGCAGCGCGAGCCGGCGCCGTCCGGCCCGGTCGTCACCGGCTTTTCGGGTACGGGCTTCAAGATCGGCGACACGCTTTACCCGACGGGCCTGTGGATCACGCCCAGCGAGGCGCATTCTTGGGACGCGCCTGCGTTCGACGAACTGAATGCCGCCACCTTCGCGCCATTTCTCGCGCTCTCCCCGCCGCCCGAATTTCTGCTGCTGGGCACCGGCGCCACGATGCGCGCCCTGCCCGCCGCGCTGCGCCAGGCGATCGAGGCAGGAGGCGTCGGCGTCGAGGCGATGGACAGCCGCGCCGCCGCACGCGCCTGGGGCGTGCTGCGTGGCGAAGGACGCTGGATCGTCGCGGCGCTGATGCCGCTTTGAGCCACGCGACCGTTCGTCCGCGAACGCCGGCGTACCGAATATATCGTTTCCCTGCGCCGCCGGGTGCGCTAACAGGCCACCTATGCTGCGTATCCCCGCTTTCCGCCCGATCGCCACGCTGATCGCCGCCGCCATGCTCCTCCCCCTGGCCGGCTGCGCCACCACGGGGAAGAAGAGCGACACCCGCTATGTCGCGCGCGACGTCGACACGCTTTACAATGCCGCCAAGGAGCGGCTGGATCGCGGCCAGTACAAGATCGCCGCCGCATTGTTCGACGAGGTGGAGCGGCAGCACCCCTACTCGATCTGGGCGCGTCGCGCGCAGTTGATGAGCGCGTTCAGCTATTATCTGGCGCGCAGTTACAATGATTCGATCTCCTCGGCGCAGCGCTTCCTGTCGATCCATCCGGGCAATCGCGACGCGCCCTACGCGCTCTATCTGATCGCCGTCGATTATTATGAGCAAGTGCAGGACGTCACGCGCGACCAGAAGGTGACGCAGCAGGCGCTCGATGCGTTGAACGAGCTGATTCGCCGCTATCCCGATACCCCTTATGCCGCCGATGCGCGGCTGAAGGTCGATCTGGTGCGTGACCATCTCGCCGGCAAGGAGATGGAGATTGGCCGCTTCTATCAACGGCGTCGCGACTGGCTGGCCGCGGTGATCCGGTTCCGCAAGGTGATCGACGAATATCAGACGAGCAGCCACACCCCAGAGGCGCTGATGCGGCTCACCGAATCCTATCTCGCGCTCGGTGTTCCCGAGGAAGCGAAGAAGGCAGCGGCGGTGCTCGGCGCCAACTATCCGGGCTCCAAATGGTATGAGCGCGCCTACGAACTGATGCGCAAGCACCCCGCCTGATCGGCGGACGGGGCTTGTCGCGGCGGCTGCGCTGAACCAAGCTCGGGCCGACGATTCCTCAACCAGGCGCCCGCCCATCGATGCTTTCGGCCCTTTCCATACGCGATGTCGTGCTGATCGAGGCGCTCGACCTCGATTTCGTGGGCGGGCTCGGCGCGCTGACGGGCGAAACGGGTGCGGGCAAATCGATCCTGCTCGACGCGCTCGGCCTTGCGCTCGGTGCGCGCGCGGATAGTGGCCTCGTGCGGCAGGGCGCGGTGCAGGCGGTCGTCACGGCAACGTTCGACCTGCCCTCGCACCACCCCGCGCTCGTCCTCCTCGCCGAAAACGGGCTGGACGCCGAACCAGGCGAGCCGCTTCTCGTCCGCCGCATCGTCAAGGCCGACGGCGGCAGCCGCGCGACGGTCAACGACCAGCCGGCCTCGGCGACGCTGCTGCGCGAGCTGGCGGGCCTTCTCGTCGAAATCCACGGCCAGCATGACGATCGCGGCCTGCTCAACCCGCGCGGCCATCGCGCGCTGCTCGATTCGTTCGGTCGCCTCGACACCGCCACCGTCACCGAGGCGTGGCGCGAATGGGCGGCTGCCGAAGCCCGGCTACAGGCGGCGGCGGCCGATCTCGACAATGCCGCGCGCGATCGCGAATGGCTCGACCATGCCGTTGCCGAGCTGGCGGCGCTCGGCCCCGAGGAGGGCGAGGAACAGGCGCTCGCCGAGGAGCGCGCGACGATGCAGAAGGGCGCGCGGCTCGCCGATGACCTGACCGCCGTCACCGCCTTTCTCGACGGATCGGAGGGCGGCTCGGCGCAGTTGCGGCAGGCCGCGCGCCGGCTCGACCGGATCGCGGCCGAGCATCCCCTGCTCGCCGACGCGCTCGCCGCGCTCGACCGGGCCGTGATCGAAATGGCCGAGGCGGAGGATCATCTCGCCGCCGCCGGCGAAGCGCTGGCTCATGATCCCGCGCGCCTCGACGCGGTGGAAACGCGTTTGTTCGACCTGCGCGCGATCGCCCGCAAACATCGCGTCGAACCCGATCAGCTCGCCGATCTCGCGCGGGAGCTAGGCGAACGGCTCGCGCGGATCGAAGCCGGCGGCGAAGGGCTGGCGCTGCTCCAGAAGGAGGTCGCCGCCCGGCGCGCCACTTATGAAGAAGCGGCAGCGGCGCTCTCCGCCGGCCGGGCCGAGGCCGCCCAGCGCCTCGACGCCGCCGTCGCCGCCGAGCTTGCACCGCTCAAGCTCGACGCCGCACGCTTCCGCACGATCGTCGAGCCGCTGCCCGAAACCCAATGGGGCGCCGCTGGCCGCGATCGCGTCGAGTTCGAGATATCGACCAATCCCGGCGCGCCCTTCGCGCCACTGATCCGCATCGCCAGCGGCGGCGAGCTGTCTCGCTTCATCCTCGCGCTCAAGGTGGCGCTGGCCGAAGAAGGTGGCGCGACGACAATGATCTTCGACGAGATCGACCGGGGTGTTGGCGGCGCGGTGGCGAGCGCGATCGGCGAACGCCTCGCCCGGCTGGCCGAAAAGGCGCAATTGCTGGTCGTCACGCACAGCCCGCAGGTCGCCGCGCGCGCCGGCCGCCACTGGCTGATCGCCAAAAGCCATGACGGCCTCGTCACCCGCACCAGCGTCCACGCGCTCACCGACGCCGAACGGCGCGAGGAGATCGCCCGCATGCTCTCGGGCGCCGAAGTCACCGACGAAGCCCGCGCGCAGGCCACACGGTTGCTGGAACCCGCCTGAGCGTTCGGCTCCGGCCGGCGGTCACATCATCCGCACGATCAGACGTTCCGCCTCGGCCCAGGAGGCCGCGACATGGTGCGCGCCCGCCTCGCGCAGCCGCGCGTCATGGCCGGGGCGGATATGCGAGCCGGCGCACAGGCCGATCACCGTCATGCCGGCGGCGCAGCCCGCGCGGACCCCGGTCGTGCTGTCCTCGACGACGATGCAGGCGGCCGGCGCCACACCGAGCCGGCTGGCGGCATGGAGATAGATGTCGGGATGCGGCTTGCCGCGCTCGACCAGTTCCGCGCTGTACACATGGCCGCCGAACCAGTGCGACAGGCCCAACAGGCGGAGACAGAGCGCCAGGCTGGCGGGCGTACTGGACGATGCGATCGCCCGCGGCAAGGCGGACATCGCTTCGAGGAAAGCCGAAACGCCCGCCACTTCGCGCAGGTCCGAATGGCAGCGATCATGTATCGCCGTGGTGAGATCGGCGACAAAGGAGGGCGGAACAGGGTGGCCCAGATCGCGCTCGATGGCGACGATCGCCTCGGCCCAGCGCTTGCCCATATAGCGGTCGATCGCCTCGTCCCGCGTCATCGGCAGACCGAGGCCGGTCACGAACTCGGCAAGGACGGTGTTCGACAGCGCTTCGCTGTCGGCGATCACCCCGTCAAAATCGAAGAGCAGCGCTTCGGCCGGCATATTCCCTCTCCGGGATTCGGATCGGATACCATTAAGCCACCGACCTTCTATCCGTCACCCGGCGAAAGCCGGGGTCCATGGACTCGGCTGGCTTTCTTAGGGATCGACTCGCCGTCCATGGATTCCGACTTTCGTCAGAATGACTGGTTGTAAAAGAAAGCTGATGCAAACGGACAGAACCAGATCGATGGCCGGCATGCGCCGGGCCGTCTGGTGGGCGCGGTAGGGATTGAACCTACGACCCCACCCGTGTGAAGGGTGTGCTCTACCACTGAGCTACGCGCCCATCCTGGCCGTTTTCCGCGCGGGAGCGGCCGATCAGGAAGGAAGCGGAACCGGCAATGCGATCCCGATGCGGGGCGATTAAGCGTTCGCCCCGTTCTTGTCCACCCCGAACTCCATGCAAAAGCGCGAGGGGCGGGATAGCGAACCGGCGCCCCACGGCGCCGGCCCGGAATCCTTAATTTACGGCGTCTTTTAGGCCTTTGCCGGCCTTGAACTTCGGCTGGCTCGAAGCCTTGATCTTCATCGGCTCGCCGGTGCGCGGATTGCGGCCCGTCGATGCCTTGCGCTTGCTGACGGAGAAGGTGCCGAAGCCGACGAGGCGGACCTCATCGCCCTTCTTGAGCGCGGTGCTGATCGCCTCGAACACACCCTCGACCGCCTTGCCCGCGTCATTCTTGCTGAGGCCGGTCGTTTCGGCGACAGCGCCGATAAGCTCTTGCTTGTTCATGCCTGCGGAACCCCCTTACGAAAGTAAGAAACCAGTGACTCGCGGCGCATGCCGGAGGGCGCATCTAAGGCGCGGGCGCCTGCCCCTGTCAAAGGGAAAGCGCCTTTTTTGCCCCAAATTGCGCCAAATCAGGGGTCAATGATGGATCGGGGCCCCCTCCGACTCGGCCGAACCGCCCGAGATATGGGCCGGCGGCTCGGCCGCGAACTCGTCCGCATCGCTCCAGTCGATCGCGTTCAGCGGCTCGGCCAGGGCGAGCGCGAGCACCTCGTCGACATGCGACACGGGCGTGATCGTCAGGCCCTCGCGGATGTTGGCCGGCAGTTCCACCAGGTCCTTCTCATTCTCCTGCGGGATAAGGACATGCGTGATCCCACCGCGCAGCGCCGCCAGCAGCTTCTCCTTCAGGCCGCCGATCGGCAGCACCCGGCCGCGCAGCGTCACCTCGCCCGTCATCGCGAAATCGCGACGCACCGGCACGCCGGTCAGCGTCGAGACGATCGCGGTGACGATGCCGATGCCCGCCGAGGGTCCGTCCTTCGGCACCGCGCCTTCGGGCAGGTGGATATGGATATCCTTGCGCGCGAACAGGCTGGGCTTGATCCCGTAGCTGGGGCTGCGCGCCTTGACGAAGGACAAGGCGGTCTGCACCGATTCCTGCATCACTTCGCCCAGCTTGCCGGTGGTGCGAATCTGCCCCTTGCCGGGCACGGTGACGGCCTCGATCGTCAGCAGCTCGCCGCCCACCTCGGTCCAGGCAAGGCCGGTGACGGCGCCGATCTGGTCCTCCTCCTCGCCGACGCCGAAGCGGAATTTCCGCACGCCCGAAAATTCGGACAGGTTCTCCGGCGTGATCTCCACCTTCTGCACCTGCCCTTCGAGGATACGGCGCAGCGCCTTGCGCGCGAGCTTCGCGATCTCGCGTTCCAGCGTGCGGACGCCCGCCTCGCGCGTGTAATAGCGGATCAGGTCGCGCAAGCCCGCCTCGGTGAGGACGAACTCGTCGGGTTTCAGGCCATGCGCCTCGATCTGCTTGGCGATCAGGTGGGATTTGGCGATCTCGACCTTCTCATCCTCGGTATAGCCTTCGAGGCGGATGATCTCCATCCGGTCGAGCAGCGGCTGCGGCAGGTTGAGCGAGTTCGCCGTCGTCACGAACATGACGTCGGAAAGATCGATATCGATCTCCAGATAATGGTCCTGGAACCGGTTGTTCTGCTCGGGATCGAGCACTTCGAGCAAAGCCGATGCCGGATCGCCCCGGAAATCCTGACCCAGCTTGTCGATCTCGTCGAGCAGGAAGAGCGGGTTGGACGCGCCCGCTTTCTTGAGGTTGGTGACGATCTTCCCCGGCAGCGATCCGATATAGGTGCGCCGGTGGCCGCGAATCTCGGCCTCGTCGCGCACGCCGCCCAGCGACTGGCGCACGAACTCGCGCCCGGTCGCCTTGGCGATCGAGCGGCCGAGCGACGTCTTGCCGACGCCGGGCGGGCCGACGAGGCAGAGGATCGGCCCCTTGAGCTTATTAGTGCGCGCCTGGACGGCCAGATGCTCGACGATCCGGTCCTTGACCTTCTCCAGCCCGTAATGATCCTGGTCGAGGACGCGCTGCGCCTCGGCGATATCCTTCTTGAGCTTCGACTTCTTGCCCCAGGGCAGGCCGAGCAGGACGTCGAGATAGTTGCGCACGACGGTCGCCTCGGCCGACATCGGCGCCATCGTCTTGAGCTTCTTCAGCTCGCTCGTCGCCTTGGCGCGCGCTTCCTTCGACAGCTTGAGCTTGGCGATGCGCTGGGTCAGCTCGGCGAGTTCGTCGCCGCCCTCCTCGCTTTCGGTGCCCAGCTCGCGCTGGATCGCCTTCAATTGCTCGTTCAGATAATATTCGCGCTGCGTCTTCTCCATCTGGCGCTTGACGCGGCTCCTGATCTTCTTCTCGACCTGGAGCACGCCCAGTTCGCCTTCCATGAAAGCGAACGCCATTTCGAGCCGGCGCGCGGGATCAAGCTCGACGAGCAGGGCCTGCTTGTCGGGCACCTTGATGTTCACATTGGCCGCAACCGCGTCCGCGAGGCGCGCCGCATCCTCGATCTGGCCGAGCTGCACGGCGGTTTCGGCGGGCATCTTCTTGTTGAGCCGCGCATAATTTTCGAACTGTTCGATCACCGAACGCATCAGTGCGGCGACTTCCTCGCCCTCCGCCTCGCCGTCCTCGACGAGCGAGACGCTGGCCGAGAGATGATCGCCCGACGTGTCGAGCGTGTCGAGACGCGCGCGCTGCCGCCCTTCCACCAGCACGCGGACCGTGCCGTCCGGCAGCTTCAGGAGTTGGAGCACCGTCGCGACGACGCCGAGATCATAGAGAGCATCGCGATCGGGATCGTCCTCGGCCGGATCGAGCTGCGCCACAAGGAAGATCGCCTTGTCCGCCGCCATCGCGCTCTCCAGCGCCGCGACGGACTTGTCGCGGCCCACGAACAACGGAACGATCATCTGCGGAAATACAACGATGTCGCGCAGGGGAAGAACGGGAAGAAATTCGGTCATCTTAACTCCACAGGCTTCGGAGCCCGATACTGTTCCTGCCTATATGGCCGCTGGCGGGCAAACCGCAATGGATGCGTTCGCAAAGCATCGTTGCGGTGCCGAGAAGAACATCTTATCCACAGGCTCTGCTGATCACGGGCGCGAGGACGGGCCGGTGAATGATGCGATGCCCCCTGCCCGACGGCAAGCGGACGGCGCCGACGCGCCGTGGGACGCGATCATCGTCGGCACGGGCATGGGCGGCGCCACCATAGGTCATGCCCTCGCGGCCGAAGGTTTCCGGGTGCTGTTCCTCGAAAAGGGTCTGGACGGCCCCCGCGAGGACGCCGACAACGCACTGTCCGACGTGCCCGACAGGCGGCTGGGCGCGGGGCGCTGGCCCGACCGGATCTCGGTGACGATCGACGGCAGCCGGCGCGAGCTGTTCGCGCCGCTCGGCTGCGGCGTCGGCGGCTCGACATTGCTCTTCGCCGGCGCGCTCGAGCGCTTCGAACGGTGCGATTTCGAAAGCGTGCCAGGACTCCCCCATCCGGGCGGCGGCTGGCCGGTCGGCTATGACGAATTACTGCCTTATTATGAGCGGGCGGAACGGCTCTATCGCGTCACCGGCACCGGCGATCCGCTGGGCGATCCGATCGCCCTCCCCGCGCCCGCCCGCGCGAGCGCGCAGGATGAGCTGTTCATACGCGATTTCCGCGCGGCGGGGCTTCACCCCTACAGGCTGCATGTCGGCATCGGTTATGCGCCACGCTGCGCCGAATGCCTCGGGACCATCTGCGCGCGCAGTTGCAAGAGCGATGCGCGCCACCTGTGCATCCTGCCCGCCGTGCGCGATCATGGCGCGACGGTGCGGGCCGGGTGCGAGGCAATACGCGTCCTCACCCGCGGCAGGCGGGCGATCGGTGTTGAGTATCGCGAGGCGAACGGCATCGGCAGGGCGCATGGCCGTGTGGTGATACTCGCGGCGGGCACCTATCGCAGCGCCGCGCTGCTGCTGCTGTCGGCGACGCCGAAATCGCCGAACGGGCTTGCCAACCGGTCGGGTCAGGTGGGGCGCAACCTGATGTTCCACCATTCGGACTGGTTCGCCCTCTGGCCGCGCCGCGCGGCGTCGACGCGGGGACCGCGCAAGACGATCGGCCTGCGCGACTTTTATACCTGCGACGGCCTCCGGCTGGGCATGATGCAATCGACCGGGCTTTCGGCCAGCTACGGCAATATCCTGGTCTTCCTCTATCAGTGGTTCGAGCGCAGCCGCTGGCGCCGGATGCGCCCGCTGAAACCGCTGCTGCGCGTTCCGGCGAAGATTGGATCGTGGTGGCTGGGGCCGGCGACCATCTTTACCGTCATCCTGGAGGACCCCGCCGCGCCGGAGAATCAGGTCCTGCCCGGCCGCAGCGACCCCACCCGCATCGAACTGCACTATCAGCACCCGCCGGAGGCCGCCGCCCGCGCGCGGCTCGTTCGCCGTCTGCTCGATAGCCGGCTGGCGGGGTTTCGCCGGATGCACCTGTTCGGCGAGGCGATGCTCGATCTGGGCCACCCCACCGGCGGCTGCCGATTCGGCGATGATCCCGCGACAAGCGTGCTCGACCGAAATTGCCGCACGCACGATATCGACAATCTCTACGTGGTCGACGGATCGTTCATGCCGAGCAGCGGCGGCGCCAATCCGTCGCTGACGATCGCGGCGAACGCGCTGCGCGTGGGTGACGTCATCGCGGCGAGGCTGCGCGGCGCAAGGACGCGCCAGTCTGCCACAAAAGGCGCGGCCGATCCGCTCGCCAGTTAGGCCCGGCTGCCCCGGGGCGCGGCCCGATCAGGCGGCGCCGGGGGCTTCCTTGCCCTTCTTGGCGAAGACGCGAACCGGCTCCTTGCGGCCATCGACGACGTCCTTGTCGATCATGATCTCATTGACGCCGTCCATCGCGGGCAATTCGAACATCGTATCGAGCAATATGCCCTCAAGGATCGAGCGCAGGCCGCGTGCGCCGGTCTTGCGGTCGATCGCCTTGCGCGCGATCGCGACCAGCGCTTCCTCGGTGAAGCCGAGTTGCACGTCCTCCATCTCGAACAGCTTCTGATACTGCTTGACCAGCGCGTTCTTCGGTTCGGCCAGGATCTTGACCAGCGCCGCCTCGTCCAGATCCTCCAGCGTCGCGATGACGGGAAGGCGGCCGACGAACTCCGGAATCAGCCCGAACTTGAGCAGATCGGCCGGCTCGCAATGGCGCAGCACCTCGCCGGTCCGCCGCTCCTCGGGCGCCGCCACGAAGGCGCCGAAGCCGATCGACTTGCCCTGGAGACGATCGGCGATGATCTTCTCCAGCCCCGAAAAGGCGCCGCCGCAGATGAACAGGATGTTGGTCGTGTCGACCTGCAGGAACTCCTGCTGCGGATGCTTGCGCCCGCCCTGCGGCGGCACGCTGGCGGTGGTGCCTTCCATCAGCTTGAGCAAAGCCTGCTGGACCCCCTCGCCCGACACGTCGCGCGTGATCGAAGGATTGTCCGCCTTGCGGCTGATCTTGTCGATCTCGTCGATATAGACGATGCCGCGCTGTGCCCGCTCGACATTATAGTCGGATGCCTGGAGCAGCTTCAGGATGATATTCTCGACATCCTCGCCGACATAGCCCGCCTCGGTGAGCGTCGTCGCGTCCGCCATGGTGAACGGCACGTCGAGGATGCGCGCCAGCGTCTGCGCGAGCAAAGTCTTGCCGCAGCCGGTTGGGCCGACGAGCAGGATGTTCGACTTCGCCAGCTCGACATCCGCGCCCTTCGTGCCGTGGTTCAGCCGCTTGTAATGGTTGTGCACGGCGACCGAGAGGACGCGCTTCGCCTGGAACTGGCCGATCACATAATCGTCGAGGACGTTGCAGATTTCCTGCGGCGTGGGCACGCCGCCGTCCTTCTTCGATACGAGGGCCGATTTGGTTTCCTCGCGGATGATGTCGTTGCACAGCTCGACGCACTCATCGCAGATGAACACGGTCGGCCCGGCAATGAGCTTGCGCACCTCATGCTGCGATTTCCCGCAGAAGGAGCAATAGAGAGTGCTCTTCGAATCACCGCCGCTGAGCTTGGTCATGTCGCTTATCCTTCGGCCTCTACGCCGGCCATCCCGCAATGCGGCATCCTAGACACGCTACTCGCCGCCCGGCAATGGCGAATATGCCATCGGCCGGTGTAGAAGCAGTTTACGCCCGAACCCCGGGCAAGGTTTCCGATCACGCTGCCGCCTGTTCCTCGGAAGGCGCCGGGCGCTTGTCGAACACCTCGTCGATCAGCCCGAACGCCTTGGCCTCGTCCGCTTCGAGGAACTTGTCGCGGTCCATTGCCTTTTCGATCTCCTCGATCGGCTGCCCGGTATATTTGGCGTAGAGCGAGTTCAGCCGGTGGCGCATGCGCAGGATTTCGCGCGCCTGAATCTCGATATCGGCCGCCATGCCCTGCGCGCCGCCCGAAGGCTGGTGGACCATGATCCGCGAATTGGTGAGCGCGACGCGCATCCCCGGCTCGCCCGCCGCGAGCAGGAAACTGCCCATCGACGCCGCCTGGCCGATGCAGACCGTGCCGACGCGGGGCCGGATATATTGCATCGTGTCATGGATCGCGAGGCCCGCCGTCACAACGCCGCCCGGCGAGTTGATATACATGAAGATGTCCTTCTTCGGGTTCTCGGACTCGAGGAAGAGCAACTGGGCGGTGATGAGCGAGGCCATATGATCCTCGACCGCGCCCGTGACGAACACGATCCGCTCGCGCAGGAGTCGCGAGTAGATGTCGAAACTGCGTTCTCCGCGATTCGACTGCTCGATGACGATGGGAACGAGGCCGGCGGCGATGTCGGCGTGATCGTGATTCATAAAGTGCAACGGCCTTTCTGTTCGCTTGCCCGCCTTACATCGAACTTCGCACCGGCGAGTTCAAGGCCCCTTGGAACGCGACGCCGGGCAGGGCCAGATAGGCCAGCCGGCGCACCTCGCGCCGGCCGCGCACCACCGTATCGAGGATGAGCCCGCAAAAACCGTTCAGGAAGGCGAGAATCATCAGCCCCGTCACCAGCACCGCAGTCGGCAGGCGCGGCACGAGCCCCGTTTGGGCATAAGTGACGATAAGCGGTTCCGCCAGAATCAGCGCCAGCAGCGCGAGCACGCCGCCGATCGCGCCGAAGAACAGCATCGGCCGCTCGACCCGGAATAGCGTCAGGATCGTGTTGAGGATGCGCCAGCCGTCGCGCCAGGTCGACAGCTTCGATACCGATCCCTCGGGCCGGGCGGCATAGGCCGTGACATGCTCGGCCACCGGCATGCGCAGTTCGAGCGCATGGACGCTGATCTCCGTTTCGATCTCGAAGCCCGAGGAAAGCACCGGAAAGCTCTTCACGAAGCGCCGCGAAAAGACGCGATAGCCCGACAGGATATCGCTGAAGCTCCGCCCGAACAGCCGCGTGAGCAGTCCGGTCAGCACCGCATTGCCCATCCGGTGCCCGCGTCGATAGGCGGCCTCGATCTCCGACTGGCGCGCGCCGACGACCATGTCGAGCTGTTCCTCGACCAGCCGGCGCACGAGCGTCGGCGCGGCGGCGGCGTCATAGGTCGCGTCGCCGTCGGCCATGACATAGATGTCGGCCTCGATATCGGCGAACATGCGGCGGACGACATGGCCCTTGCCCTGCATCCGTTCGCTGCGGACGATCGCCCCCGCCTCGCGCGCCTTTTCGATCGTCCGGTCGACGCTGTTATTGTCGTAGACATAAATGGCCGCATCGGGGAGAGCGGCGCGAAACGCCGCCACCGTCGGGGCGATCGACAACTCCTCGTTGAAGCAGGGGAGGATCACGGCGATCCGCGCGTTGCACGCGTCCGTTTCTCCACCCGATTCGCCGGTCGCCACCAGGTTTTCACTCCACGCCCGCCGGCCGCGATGGCGCGCGGCCCCCTGCCCCGGCATTATCTATTGTGATCCGGCGTGTCACCAAGCATGTGTAATCGCGGGGCGACCGCAAAACGCCTGTGGAACGAGCGGGACAGGAACCGGATCGCATGCGGATGCACGATGGCGAGACGTCACCCCTCCCCCGGCCGCTGCGCGTCCTGCGCGACATTCTCTGCGTCATCGCGCTCATCTGGCCGGCGCTTCTGAACGGGCAGCCCTTCTTCTTCCCCGACACCACCTCTTATGTGCGCGCGGCCGACATCGCCGTCTACATGGCGTCGGGCAAACGCCTGAGCACCGAATGGACCGATCATTATCGAGAGAGCCTGTCGCGGCTTCAGACACATGCGGGCGCGACGGACGCGAACGACAAGACCACCGACACCACCAACCAGATCGGCGGGGGCAACGATATCGGATCGGGCAAGGTCATGTCCGGCCGCTCGCCCTATTTCGGGGCGGCGCTGTATCTTGGCTATCTCGCCAGCGATTTCTGGCTGGTCGTCCTTGCCTATGGCGTCCTGACCTATCTGCTCATCCTGCTCAGCCTGCGCAGCTACGGGCTTGATCGGCCGGGATTCCGCCTTGCCACGGTGGCGTTCGTCGCCGTGCTCACGACGGCGCCTTTCTACGACAGCTATCTGCTGGCGGACGCGCTGGCCGGGCAAGGCATTCTGGCCTTCCTCCTGCTCGCCTTCAAACGCGAGGCGTTCGGCCGCTGGGAACAGCTGTTCCTCCTCGCGCTGCTCGTCGCCTCGGCGATCTCGCATCTCACCCACATGGTCATCCTCTTCGCGATGGGCGTCGCGGCGGCCGGCCTCGGCCTCTTGCGGGCGTTGCCCCGCCGGCGCTCGCGCTATGCGCTGGGGCTGGCCATCGCGATCGCGGCGATGGGTCTTGTATCGACGACGATCACCTCCGCCGTCGTCAAGCAGGCGTTCGGCGCGCCGCCGCAACTGGTGCCGCTGCTCACCGCGCGCTTCATCGGCGACGGGCCGGGCCGCTGGTATGTTCGCGATCATTGCCACGGGCAGTTCGCCGTGTGCGCCTTCGCGGACCATATACCCGACACCAGCCTCGATTTCCTCTGGTCGCATGAGCCCGGAAAGGGCGTCTTCCTGCTCGCCGACGCCCCGGCCCGCGCCGCCATGTCGCGCGAGGATACCGCCTTCGCGTTCGCGGTATGGCGCACCTATCCGGCCGCGCAAACCGGGATGATCCTCTACAATATGGCGCTCCAGGCCGCGCTGTTCGACAGCAACTGGCTGAACTATGGATGCTGGCAGGATGCGGACTGCTGGCAGGCGGTGCCTGAACGCCTGCGCAATGCCATGCGCGATACGCTGAGCGGCCGGAATCTCTGGCCGACCCGCGTGATCACCGCCGTTCATTATCTGGCCGTCATCGGCGCGCTGCCGATCCTGGGCCTGTTCGCCTGCCTGTACTGGCGAAGATACGACGATGCCGAGGAGCCGGACGCGACCGTCTGGCAATCGGATGTGGCGGGCTGGATTACTCTCCTGATCGTCGCGCTGCTGGCGAACGCCTTTCTAGGCGGCAGCATCTCCGATCCGCAGAGCCGCTACCAAGGCCGGATCGTCTGGCTGATACCCTTCTCCGCCTTCCTTTACGCGGCTCTCTGGTATCGGACGCGCGCAACGGCCCGCGCCGTGAGTTGTCCGGCCTGACGCGCCCATCAAAAAGGCTGCCCGCATCAAAAAGGCCCGCATCAAAAAGGCCGCCGGACTTGCATCCAGCGGCCTTTCTTCCCGTTCGGTATCAGGCGGCGCTCAGGCCTTCTTCTTGGCGGGCGCCTTCTTCGCCGGCTTGGCGGCAGCCTCGTCGTCCGAAGCCTTCTTGGCCGCCGGCTTCTTCGCGGCGGGCTTGGCCTCCGCCGTCGCCTCGGCCTTATCAGCATCAGCCTTGTCGGCCTTCTTTGCCGGGGCCTTCTTCACCGGCTTTTCGTCGGATGCGCTGGCGGCCTTGGCCTTCTTCGCGGCCGGCTTTTTCGCCTTCGGCTCATGATCGTGGTCATGATCGCAATCGGGGCCATGGACGTGCGGCTTGGGCGAACCGTCCTCTTCGGCCTCGATCGCCGCTTCCAGTTCCTCGCGCGTCACCGCGCGATCGGTGATCTCGGCCTTGTCGAACAGCCAGTCGACCACCTTGTCCTCATAGAGCGGCGCACGCAGCTGGGCCGCCGCCATCGCGTCCTGCTGGACATATTGGACGAAGCGTTCGCGATCCTTCGGATTATATTGCTGCGCCGCCTGCAGGACGAGGCGCTGCATCTCCGCCTGCGTCACCTCGACGCCGTTCTTCTGGCCGATTTCGGAGAGAAGCAGGCCGAGGCGCACGCGCCGCTCGGCGATCGCGCGATAATCGTCGCGCTCCTTCTCCATCTCGGCGCGGGCGGCCTCAGGGTCCTCCTCATGGCTCGCCTCATGCTCGAGCTGCGCCCAGATCTGGCCGAACTCGGCGTCGACCATCGAGGGCGGCACCGGAAAGTCGTGCGCGGCGGCAAGCTGGTCGAGCAGCTTGCGCTTCATATAGGTGCGGGTCAGGTTGTTGAGTTCCTGCGACACCTGATCCTTCAGCAGGTTGCGAAGCTGCTCCAGGCTTTCGAGGCCGAGCGACTTGGCGAACTCCTCGTCCGCCACGGCTTCCTTCGGCGTCTTCACTTCGGTGACGGTGACGTCGAAGGTCGCGGGCTTACCCTTGAGATAATCGACGCCGTAATCCTCGGGGAAGGTGACGTTCAGCGTGCGGCTCTCGCCCGCCTTGACGCCCTCCAGCCCGCTCTCGAAACCGGGAATCAGGCGGCCCGAGCCCAGCTCGATCGACATGCCCTCGCCGGTGCCGCCCTCGAACGGCTCGCCGTCGACCTTGCCGACATAATCCATGACGACGAGGTCGCCCTCGACAGCCGGATGGCCCTCCAGCGCGGGATCGAAGCTCTTCTGCTGGGCGGCGATCCGGCCGACCGCGGCGTCGATTTCCTCTTCGCTCGCATCGACGGTCAGCCGCTCGAGCTTCAGACCCTCGATCGATGGCTCGGGCACGTCGGGCAGCACTTCGAGCGACACCTTGACCTCGGCGTCCTTGCCGGGGGCATAGCTTTCGTCCAGCTCGACGGCGGGCTGCATTGCGGGGCGCAGCTTCTGCTCGGCGAGCAACTCCTGCACGCCTTCCTGCACCGCCTTGTTGAGCGCGTCCTGCTCCAGTGCCGGGCCGTGCATCTTGCGGATCAGGTTCGCCGGCACCTTGCCGGGGCGGAAGCCGGGCATGCGAATCTGCGGCGCGACCTGCCGGACTTCGGCGTCGACCCGCTCCAGAATATCCTTTGCGGCGATGGTGAGCGTGTAGCCGCGCTTCAGCCCCTCGTTCAAAGTCTCGACAGTCTGCATCGGCATTTTCAGGCCTTCTCGTGAAATTGGTCGGGGCACCCCGCAAACGCGCCGTTGCGGAGCTGGTGCGGGCGAAGGGACTCGAACCCCCACATCTTACGATACTGGAACCTAAATCCAGCGCGTCTACCAGTTCCGCCACGCCCGCCGGGCCGCCGGTCGGGCGGGTCTATAGCAGGGCGGGAGCCGAGGGCAAGTCGAAGCGAACCACCGGCGGTCCGATCACCCCAGCGCCTTTTTCAGCAGATCGTTCACCACGCCGGGATTGGCCTTGCCCGCCATCGCCTTCATCGTCTGGCCGACGAAGAAGCCGAACAGCTTGTCCTTGCCGCCGCGATATTCGGCGACCTTCTCGGCATTGGCGGCCAGCACCTCGGCGATCACCGCCTCGATCGCGCCGGTGTCGGTGGTCTGCTTGAGGCCGCGCTCCTCGACGATCCTGGCCGGATCGTCGCCGGTTTCGAGCATGATCTCGAACACCTGCTTGGCAAGGCTCCCAGACAGCGTGCCGTCGGCGACGAGGCCGAGCAGTTCGGCGCCTTGCGCGGGGCTGACCGGGCTTTCGTCGATCGACTTGCCGAGCCGGTTGAGCGCACCGAACAGATCGGAGATCAGCCAGTTGGACGCCGCCTTCGCAACCTCCGCCCCGTCCTTGCCGGTTGCCGCCAGCAGCGCCTCGAACCAGCGCGCGACCGCGACATCGGCGGTCAGCACGCCCGCCGCATAGGGGGTGAGGCCCAGCACGCCTTCATAACGCGCCCGCTTGGCGTCGGGCAGTTCGGGCAGGCCCGCGCGACATTCCTCGACGAATGCCTCGCTGAGTTCGAGCGGCAGCAGGTCGGGATCGGGGAAGTAGCGATAATCGTGCGCATCTTCCTTCGACCGCATCGATCGGGTGACGCCCTTGTCGGGATCGAACAGCCGCGTTTCCTGCACGATCGCCCCGCCGCCTTCGATCACATCGACCTGGCGATTCGCCTCATGCTCGATCGCCGCCATGACGAAGCGGACCGAATTGACGTTCTTCGTCTCGGTCCGCGTGCCGAACGGCTCGCCCGGACGGCGCACAGAGACGTTCACGTCGGCGCGCATCGAGCCTTCTTCCATATTGCCGTCGCACGAGCCGACATAGCGCAGGATCGATCGGAGCTTTCGCACATAAGCCCCTGCTTCGGCAGGAGAACGCATGTCCGGCCTCGACACGATTTCCATCAGCGCCACGCCCGACCGGTTGAGATCGACATAAGAGCGCGTCGGATGCTGGTCATGGATCAGCTTGCCGGCATCCTGCTCGACATGCAGTCGCTCGATCCCGATCGTCTTGGGCGTCGGGATACCGGCTTTCTCATCCGCCTCGATAACGAGCGAGCCTTCGCCCACAAGCGGGTGATAAAGCTGGCTTATCTGATAACCCTGCGGCAGATCGGCGTAGAAATAATTCTTGCGGTCGAAACGCGACCAGCGATGAATCTCGGCCCCCAGCGCGAGGCCGGTGCGCACCGCCTGCCGGATGCATTCGGCGTTCGGCACCGGCAGCATCCCCGGCATCGCCGCATCGACGAGCGAGACATTCGCGTTCGGCTCGGCCCCGAAGGTGGTCGACGCGCCCGAGAAGAGCTTCGCGTTCGAGGTGATCTGGGCGTGGACCTCAAGGCCGATCACGACCTCCCATTCGCCCGTCGCGCCCTGGATACGATAGGTGGATGCCGCCTGGGCCATTGTCACGTCCCCGCTCACCACCATGTCTCCGCGCGCGCGGAGAAGCCCGCCCGCTCCTCGATCGCGAGGCCCGCGTCGAGCACGCTCTGCTCGTCGAGCGGCTTGCCGATGATCTGGAGGCCCAGCGGCAGGCCCTGCGCGTCGAGCCCTCCCGGCACCGACATCGCGGGCAGGCCCGCGAGCGAGGCCGGCACGGTGAAGACATCGTTCAGATACATGGCGATCGGATCGGCCGTCTTTTCGCCCAGCGCGAAGGCGGCCGACGGCGCGGTCGGCGTCAGCAGCAGGTCGCAGCTTGCCCACGCCGCCTCGAAATCGCGGGCGATCAGCGCGCGCACCTTCTGCGCCTTGGTATAATAAGCGTCGTAAAAGCCGGCGGAGAGGACGTAGGTGCCGATCAGGATGCGGCGCTTCACCTCCGGCCCGAAGCCCTCGGCGCGCGTCGCGGCATACATGTCCTGCAGATTGGCGCCATCGGGCAGGACGCGCAGCCCGTAGCGCACGCCGTCATAGCGCGCGAGGTTCGAGGAAGCCTCGGCCGGCGCGATGATATAATAAGCGGGCAGCGCCTGTCGCGTATGCGGCAGCGAGACGTCGACGATCTCCGCACCCGCGTCGCGCAGGAAGCCGATGCCGCGCTCCCACAGCGCCTCGATTTCGGCGGGCATGCCGTCGACCCGATATTCCTTGGGAATACCAACCTTCTTGCCATTGAGATTGCTTGATAAATTCGCCTCCCAGCGCGGCACGGCAACGTCGAGCGAGGTCGCGTCCTTCGCATCGAAACCGCTCATCGCTTCCAGCAGGATCGCACAATCGCGCACGTCGCGCGCCATCGCCCCCGCCTGATCGAGCGAGGAGGCAAAGGCGACGATGCCCCAGCGCGAGCAGCGCCCATAAGTGGGTTTGATCCCCGAAATGCCGGTGAAGGCGGCGGGCTGACGGATCGAACCGCCGGTATCGGTGCCCGTGGCGGCGGGTGCCAGACGCGCCGCGATCGCCGCCGAGGAGCCACCCGACGAACCACCCGGCGCGATCGGCGCGCTATCTCCCGCGCGCCGCCAGGGCGAGATTACATTGCCATAGGCGCTCGTCTCGTTCGACGATCCCATCGCGAACTGATCGAGGTTCAGCTTGCCGAGCATGCCCGCGCCCGCGCCGAACAGCTTCGCCGTCACCGTCGATTCATAGGTGGGGACGAAGCCTTCGAGGATATGGCTTGCCGCCGTCGTCTGATAGCCGGCGGTGCAGAACAGGTCCTTGATGCCCAGCGGCACGCCCGAAAGCGCCCGCAGCTCGCCCACCGCACGGCCGCGATCGGCCTCCTCGGCGGCGGCGATCGCATGATCGGGTGTTTCGACCAGAAACGCATTGAGCGGCCGCCCCGCCTCCATCGCGCCTATGAACGCGTCCGCCGCCTCGCGCGCGGAAAAATCGCCCTTGCGGAAGCCGTCGCGCAGCGCGGTCACGCCGAAATCTGTCAGGTCGCTCACTATTCGATCACCTTCGGCACCGCGAAAAAGCCATGTTCGGCCTGCGGCGCATTTTTCAGCACCTCGTCGCGCCGATCGCCATCGGTGACGATATCGTCGCGCAGGCGCAGGCTGTTCGGGATCACCGCCGCCAGCGGGGCGACGCCATCGGTGTCCACCTCGCTCAGTTGCTCGATCCAGCCGAGAATGTTGTTGAACTCGGGCACCATCGCCTCGACCTCGCCGTCGGTGACGGCGATGCGCGCGAGGCTGGCGATCCTGCGGACGGTATGTGCATCGACAGACATGGTGGCGCGGCTAGCAGCCACGCCGTCCGGCATCAAGCGGCACGCTCAGGGGAAGGTGTCGCCCAGCGGTTCTCCGCCGACGAAAATCTGCCGCCGTTCGACCGTGCGCAGTTCGATCTCGCCGCGACGGGCCGCCTCGCGCAATCGCCTGGCGCGCGCCTTGTCTGTCGCGGGCGGCTGCCCGACCTCATAGCCCTGTTTCCAGCCATCCGGCCGACGCGACAAGGCGGTCACGATCGGCAGGCAGGTGTCGCAGCTCCCGGAAAGACTCACCAGCGCCGCCTCGTCCGAGCCGGGGCGATAATAAAGGAAGCAGATCGCGCGCTCCGCCTTCGCCCCGCATCCGCCGGCGCGCCCCACCGCGGCAAGCAGGTCCTGCGGCAAGGGAACGCGCTTCGGCAGGATCGTCACGTCGCGCACGAAATCGGCCCGCGTCTCCGCCTGCTTCTGCTCGCCCGCCAATGTCCAGCGATCCTTCGCCGCCAGCGCCGTCGTCGCTTTCCGGCGTATCGCCGCTGTCGCCCCTTGCGCCTTCAGGCGGCCGAGCATGCGGCGGCCCGCCGGGCCGAAATCGAACGCCATCGCCGCCCAGTCGAACTGGCCGACGCTCGTCCGCCCCGATTGGAGCCGTGCGACCTGATCGCGTGCCGAGAGCGCCCCGAAGCTCACCAGAGGCGTCGAGAGCAGCAGCGCCAGCGCGCACAGGCCGATCGCGAGCGCCAGATTGACGCCGCGCACCGCCCCTGCCCAGCCCAGCCGCCGCCGGGCGAGCGCCCACCAATAGCCAAGGCCATAGAAGCAGGCGACGAACACGAACAGCACCGCCCAGAGCCGGCTCGGCGTCAGGCCATATTGGCCGATCCGCAAGGCGACCGAGATCGCCGCGATCGCCCCGAGCGGCAGCATGGCGACCCCGAGCGCCATCGCGCCGAATCGCAGCGCCGGGTGCCGCGCCTCATCCTCGGGCGAATCGCCGATCACGGCATTGGCGAGGATCAGCGCGCCGACGATGCAGCCGAGCAGGATCGGCGTCGTCGATTTGGTCGCGTCCCACAGGGGGGCAAGGCCGGTGAAGGGCAGCGACAGCAGGAACAGGATCAATCCCGCGCCAAGCACCGGCGCGAGCACGGCGAGCACGGCCCGCGCGACGCGCTGGAGCAGGCCGACGATGCGTCCCCGGTCGCGCAGCAGGCCGACCGCACCGCCGAAACTCGCGCCGGTGAGCGCGCTCGCCACCACCCCCTCGCGCAACGCCTTCTCAACCAGATCGATGCCGATCAGCGCGAACAGCGCGCCCAGGAGAAAGGCCAGCAGCCAGACGATCCCGACGAACAGCCACGCCGCGAACCACAGGATGACGTTGGTCCACGCCTGATCGTGAACCTGCTCATATGGCAGATGCCAGCGCCCTTCCGCGCGCGCTGCCTGAAAGAGCGGGGCCGCGATCGCCACCGCCAGCGCGGCGCAGACGATCCGCCAGCCGTCGCTCGCGTTCCAGTCGTTCGGCCCGCCGTTCCAGAAGATGACCGAGGCGACGACCGCGCCCGCAACGAGCGCGAACACGGCGGACCAGCCGATCCGCTCGCGCTCCAGCGTAAAGGCGAAGGCGATGCCGCCGATACCGAGGAAGGTCGCCAGCGCCAGGAGGTGCGGCTTGTCGGTGAAATGGCCCGCCTGATCGGCGATGAAATGGATAGCCAGCGCCACTATCGCGCCCAGCAGGGCGAGCGCCCACGTCCTGAGCGGCCAATCCTGGTCCTCGGTCCGGTCCATCGCTCTCTCTCCCACTCCTCTCTTCATTCCCGATGCGGTAAGGACATGCAACCGCAACGAACCGCCTTTTCCGTATTTGCGCAACGGCGCGCTTGCCCCTACTCACCGGCAGCATCGCAGGTATGTTGCACTGCACAATCGGAGCGACCACATTGGCGGCACGACGCTTCCTCTACGTCATTGCAGGCTTGATCATGCTGACCCTCGCTGCCGCGCTTGGCTGGAATCTGTTTCAGGATCGGTTGCTGCGCGCGACCTTCGTGCCGTCGGTGGCGTTCCAGCCGCCGGCCGATGCAGATGCGCCCGATTATGGCAAAGCCGCCGCCTGGATCGCGCGCCCGGGCCTCGCCGACGATCCGTCTCGCTGGACGCCGAAGGGCGCGCGGCCGACGGCGACGCCTGCCGTCGCGGTTTTCTACGTGCCGCCGACCACCTATCTCAGCCGCGATCACTGGAACGGCCCGATCGACGACAAGGAGTCGAACGGCCGGCTACGCCTGTTCACGGCCAGTCAGGCGAGCGCCTTCAACGGCGTCGGCGCCGTCTGGGCGCCGCGTTACCGTCAGGCGACCGCGGGCGCCTTCCTGACCGGTGAAGCCGCCGCGAAGGCCGCGCTCGATTTCGCCTATCGCGATGTCGCCCGCGCGTTCGACACCTTCCTCGCCTCGATTCCCGTCTCCCAACCCATTCTGCTCGCGGGGCATAGCCAGGGTTCGCTCCACCTCCTGCGCCTGTTGCATGAGAAGGTCGCGGGCACGCCGCTCGCGAAGCGGATCGTCGCCGTCTATGCGATCGGCTGGCCGATCTCGATCGAGGCGGACCTGCCTGCGCTGGGCCTTGCCGCCTGCACGAAGCCGGGGCAGGCGAACTGCATCCTCTCGTGGCAGAGTTTCGCCGAGCCTGCCGACACCCATCTCGTCACCGATCTCTATGACGCCGAAACGGGCTTCACCGGCAAGCCGCGCAAGGGCACGGCGATGCTCTGCACCAATCCGCTGACGGGAACGCCTGCTACGGAGGCGCCGGCCTCGGCGAATCTTGGCGCGCTGGTGCCCTGGCTGGGGCTGAACGGGGCGGATCTTGTCCCCGGCCGGGTGTCCGCGCGTTGCGATACGCGGGGCTTCCTGCTGATCGGGCCGCCGCCGGAGGGTTTCCGCAGCTACATCCTGCCCGGCGGCAATTTCCATGTGTTCGATTACGCCTTGTTCTGGGCGAACATACGCGCCGACGCGGAGGAGCGGACCCGCACCTTCCTCGCGGCACAAGCGCGATGATCTTCACCGATACCGCCGCCTTTCGCGCCGCGCTGCCCGGCGGCGGACGGCTCGCGGGGCTGGATGTCGGCACCAAAACGATCGGGGTCGCGCTCTGCGACGCGGGCTGGACGATCGCGAGTCCCTCCCAGACGATCGCACGCCGCAAATTCTCGGCCGATCTCGCGCAACTGCGTGTCATTATCGCCGATCAGGCGGTGGCCGGCCTCGTCATCGGCCTCCCTCTCAACCTCGACGGCAGCGAAAGCCCGCGCAGCCAGTCCACCCGCGCTTTCGCCCGAAACATTGGCGTTTTGGCCCTCCCAACCCTCCTGTGGGACGAACGCTGGTCGACCCAGGCCGTCACCCGCACCCTGCTCGCCGCCGACGCCAGCCGCGCGCGCCGCGCCGTGCTGGTCGACAAGATGGCGGCGGCCTATATCCTGCAAGGCGCAATCGACGCGTTGACGCGCGCTTGAGCTTGGCGAACTCGCCCGCTACAGCGGCGCTTTGATGACTCACCCGGTCCCCACATCGCGCACCACCCCCGAAGGGGTGCATCCGTTCCCGCATCGCCACCTCACCGGAATCGCCGCGCTGAAGCCTTGGGAGATCAGCTTCCTGCTCGACGAGGCGGAACAGTGGATCGCGCTCAACCGCGCCACCGCCAAGCATGACGATCGCCTGTCGGGCCTCACCCAGATCAACGCCTTCTTCGAAAATTCGACGCGTACTTTGCTGTCGTTCGAGATTGCGGGCAAAAGGCTGGGCGCCGACGTCGCCAACATGCACGCGGCGCAATCGTCGGTGAAAAAGGGCGAGACGCTGATCGACACGGCGATGACGCTGAACGCGATGCGCGCCGACATGATCGTCATCCGGCACGAGGCGTCGGGCGCGGTCCAACTCATCGCCGACAAGGTGGACTGCCCCGTGCTCAACGCCGGCGACGGGCGGCACGAACATCCGACGCAGGCCCTGCTCGACGCGCTCACCATCCGCCGCCGCAAGGGACGGATCGAGGGATTGCGCGTCGCGATCTGCGGCGACGTGCTGCACAGCCGCGTCGCGCGATCCAACATATTGGCGCTGACCGCGCTGGGCGCCGAGGTCCGCGTCGTCGGCCCGGCGGCCCTGCTCCCCCCCGCGATCGAGCGGATGGGCGCGACGCCCTTCACCGATTTCGCGAAAGGGATCGAGGGCGCCGACGTGGTGATGATGCTCCGCCTCCAGCGCGAGCGGATGGAAGGCGGCTTCGTCCCCTCTCCGCGCGAATATCATGCGCTCTACGGCCTCACCCCCGAACGTCTGGCGCTGGCCGCGCCCGACGCGCTGGTGATGCACCCCGGCCCGATGAACCGGGGCGTCGAGATTGCGAGTTCGGTGGCCGACGATCCCGCCCGGTCGGCGATCACCGAGCAGGTCGAGATGGGCGTCGCGGTCCGCATGGCCTGCCTCGACATACTAACGCGCCGCCAGCGCGGCGTGGAGGGCTGGGCATGAGCGCCGCCGCGTCCCCCGCTCTCGCGATCGTCAACGCCCGCCTCGTCGATCCGGTGGCGGGCACGCTGTCGGAAGGCGGCGTCCTGATCCGCGACCGGCGGATCGCCGCGACCGGCGCGATTGATGCGGCGGATGCGCAACGGATCAACGCGAAGGGCGCGCTCGCCGCGCCCGGTATCGTCGATCTCGGCACCTTCGCGGTCGATCTGCCCGCCTTCACCGCCGGCGGCATCACCCGCGCCGCGCTGATGCCCGATCAGTCGCCCGCGCTCGATGACGCGGCGCTCGTTCAGCACGCGGCGCGCGCGGGCAAGCCCGATGTCTGGATCCACCCGATCGGGGCGGCGACGCGCGGCCTTGCCGGACACGAGCTGGCGGAAATCGGCCTGATGAAGGTGGCCGGCGCCTGCGCAGTCGCCACAGGGCGCGGCTGGATCGCCCATTCGGGCGTGATGTACCGGCTGCTGGCCTATGCCTCGGCGCTCGACATGCTGGTCATCAGCCATGCCGAGGATGGCGGGCTGGTCGGCAATGCGGTGGCGACCGATGGCGAAACGGCGACGCGCCTCGGCCTCGCCTCCTCGCCCGCGATCGCCGAGGCGATCGTCGTCGCGCGCGACATCATGCTCGCCGAGGAAACCGGCGCGCGCCTCCATTTCCACCAGCTCACCACCGCGCGCGCCTTCGATCTCGTCCGCGCGGCGAAACGGCGTGGCGTGCGGGTGAGTTGCGGCATCAGTCCCGCGCATCTGCTGCTGGGCGACAGCGCGATCGGCCCGTTCCGCACCTTCGCCCGCCTATCGCCGCCGCTGCGCGACGAGAGCGACCGGCTGGCGGCGATCGAGGCGGTGCGCGACGGCACGATCGACGTGCTCTGCTCCGCGCACGATCCGCAGGGGCCGGAGGCGAAGCGCCTGCCCTATGCCGACGCCGCGCCGGGCATGGCGGGGGCGGAAACGCTGCTGACGCTTTCGCTGACATTGGTGCGTGATGGCGTGATCGATCTGCCGCGCCTGTTCGCTCTGCTTTCGACCAATCCGGCAGCACTGCTCGGCGTCCCCGGCGGCACACTGGCGCGGGGCGCGGAGGCGGACCTGATCCTCGTCGATCCCGATGCCCCCTGGCGCATCGATGCTGATCGGATGGCCGCCCCCGAAGGCAACAGCCCATTCGACGGGCTGCCGGTACAGGGCAAGGTGTTGCGGACGATCAAGGGCGGCCAGCCGATCGGCTGATGCCAGAGATTCAGCGGGAGGCCAGCGCTAGCCGAACCGGACGCTCGCCGGCGGCGGCGCGGACGAAACAGTCGCCGCCTTCCGCCTTGATCCGATCGCAGAGGGAGGATGCCGCCTCTTGGGTCGCAAAACCGTCAACCGTCAACCGATGAAGCATCGTTCCATGATGCAGAAAGGCGCTGCTCGACGGCGCATAGTGCGCGAGGTCGGCAAAGCGCTCGGTTTTCTGGCGCCAACCGGCTCCGATCCGGGCCAGACTGGAATAAGCTCCAAGTTGAACGACGAAACGCCCCTTAGGCAACGCCACCTCCGAAACCGCTGGCGGCGGCGGCGGCCGAACGATCGCGACAGCCGCCGGAGCGGGAATGCCGACAATCGGCACGGATTCCTTCGCGACGGGCAGCAGGGCAGCGGCGGCCACCGCTGTTGAATCGGCCGCGAGAGCCAGCGCCACCGGCTGGCCGGGATCGAGCGCCGGCTGGACATCGAGAAGAGCGGCAACCTGTTGCCATGCCGCGCGCGGCTGGCTGAACCGCGCCCAATCGCGCATCCGCCGGTCAAGCGCCTCGCCGGTCAAATCCTGCGCCGCCACCGCGCGCGCCTCGGCCCAGCGGCCGGCGAGCGCATAAGCCAGCGCGAGATTCTGCCGCACGCGCGCATCGGCGCCCGGCATCCGCGCGACACTCTCCAGCACCGCAACCGCACCATCGGGATCGCCGGCCAGCGCCAGCGCGAGCCCGCGATCGCCCTCACCCACCTTGCCCTTCAGATCATGCAACAACGCCTGCGCATCCACCTGGTCGCCCAGCGCGATCTCGGCCAAGGCAAGGTTGAGGCCGACCCTTGGCTGGGCCGGATCGAGCCGGCGCGAATCACGCAGGCTGGTCGCGGCGGAAAGGAAACGGCCCGCCGCCAGATAGGACCGGCCGAGCAACGCGCGATAGGCGGCATCGCGCGGCTGGAGCGCGACTGCCTGTTCGGCCTTCTCGACAGCCTGGATGGCATCATGGTCATCCAATGCCTTTTGAGCCGCCGCCGCAGCTTTCACCGCCTGTTCGCCGGTGCGTGGGAGGGCCGAAGACAGGGTCGCCGGCCGATCCGAACCCGCCGTGCATCCCGCCGTCAGCGCGCCCAGCACCAGCACCGAAGCAGCGACGCGAAGGAGCAGGAAGGTCTTCCTCACGCCGACATTCACCGCTTGCGCCGGCCTGCGGCCTCTACGTCGGCAAGGAAGGCATCGAGCGCGTCGGTAACGATCGCCTGACCGGATCGCTGCTCACGCGCGCATGCCGCCCGTAACCGGGCATGGCGATCGGGATCGAGGCGCAGCGTGAAGGCGATCCGCCCCTTCGCGGGTGTCATCTCACGCAGCGCGGGCGTCGTCGCCCGCTCCGGCTTGACGGCCAGCCGGACGATCGGGGCCTCCGCCTCCTCGCGCGAAATGCCGAGCCCTTCGGCTATGTCGGCCTGCTGCCGATGCACAGCCGGCGCCTCGGCCACAGCCCCGGGGGCCGTCCCCATGTCATTCCAGCCGAGATCGTCATAGCCGCCTTCGGGCGCAAACCCGTAGGGACGCATCGCTGGCCGGGCCTGCCCCTTGCGCGCCAGCAGGCCCGAAGAAAGCGAGGCGAAAGGCTTGAGACCGCTCATCGGCACGCACTCACGACACGACACGACGGCCGAAGCCGCCCGAGGACCGCGCCGGAATCGCCGCGCTGGCGACACCCGGCGCGCTGAACACCGTCCGGCGGAAATTCTTCTCGAGCCTATCGGACACATAGGCCCAAAGCGCCGCCACCTCGCCCGCCGAACGGCTTTTCGGATCGACCTCCATCACCGTGCGCCCGTCGATCATCGAGGCCGCGAAATCGGTGCGGTGGTGGAGCGTGACGGGTGCGACAGTGCCATGCTGCGACAGCGCGATCGCCGCCTCATAAGTGATCTTGGCCTTGGCGGTGGCGCCGTTGACGACGAACAGCAAGGGCTTGCCCGCCCGATCGCACAGATCGACCGTCGCCCCTACAGCGCGCAGATCGTGCGGGCTGGGCCGCGTCGGGATGACGATGAGCTCGGCAACTTGAATGACGCTCTGTATCGCCATCGTGATCGCCGGCGGCGTGTCGATCACCGCTAGCCGAAAGCCCTGCTGGCGCAGCATTTCGAGATCCGACGCCAAACGCGCGACAGTGGTATGGGCGAAGGCGGGCATGTCGGCCGCCCGCTCGTTCCACCAGTCGGCGAGCGAGCCTTGCGGATCGATGTCGATCAGCACCACCGGACCGGCGCCGGCCTGTTGGGCCTGCACGGCCAGATGCCCCGAAAGCGTCGTCTTTCCGGACCCGCCCTTCTGCGATGCCAAAGCCAGAACGCGCATATATGCCCCTTGCCCCCGATGCTCTCTGCACCGTTTCGGACACGTTGCCATAAGCGCGCTAAAGACTGGTTAATGCCGTGGCGAGCGCGCCTGCCGGTTTGCCTATTCCCGTTTTGGCACGACAGTTCGTCGCGCCCACGTTATAGTAAAGGCCGGAAAAAGGGGGATTGGATGGGGACGATGCGCAACGGCTGGATGGCGGCAATCCTGGCGGCCGGCGCCCTGTATCCCGCCCAGGGCGCAACGCCGCCGGCGACGGGCGGTATGGCTGGCGAGCGGGTGAAGATGGGTGTGGATGCCTGGCGCGCGGGCAATTACGATAGCGCGATTACCATCTGGCGACCTCTCGCCGAGGGGGGCAATGCCGACGCCCAGTTCAATCTGGCGCAGGCCTATCGCCTCGGCCGGGGCGTCACCGCCGATCAGAAAATGGCGATGGATCTCTATCTGAAAGCTGCCCGGCAGGGACATCAGCAGGCGGAAGCGACCTACGGCTTGATGCTCTTCCAGAATGGCGATCGGAAGGGCGCGATGCCCTGGCTGCAAAAGGCGGCGGATCATGGCGATCCCCGCGCCCTCTATGTCGTCGCCACCGCGATGTTCAACGGCGATCCGCTGCCCAAGGATTGGGTGGGCGCCTATGCCCGGATGACGCGCGCCGCCGCCTCGGGCCTGCCCCAGGCGAAGACCAGCCTTGCCGAGATGGACCAGTATATTCCCGCCGATCAGCGCGAGAAGGGCCAAGCGTTGGCGCGGCAGATGGAAGGGAATGCCGCCGCCGGCATTCTTCCCGCGTCCACGCCTCCTTCGCCCGCCAAGGTGACGCCGCCGATCCGCACCACCGAATTGCCGCCGTCACTGCCGGCACAGCCCGCTCCGCCTCCGCCGCCCGCGCCGGTTCAGGTCGCCACGCACGCCGCGCCGCTGCTGTCGCCGGTGCAAGGCGGCCGCTGGCGCGTCCAGTTTGGAGCGTTCAGCAATCAGGGCAAGGCGAAGGAGGCGTGGCAGCACATGGCGGGCCGCCTCGCGCCGCTGGGCAACATACAGCCTTATTATGTCGAGGCTGGTGCAATCACCCGCTTGCAGGCCGGGCCTTTCGTCGACCGGGCCGCAGCGACCCGCGCCTGCGTCGCGTCGAAGGCAGCCGGGCAGGACTGCTTCGTTACGGCGGCGCCCTAATCTTAACCTTTTCTTGGTAGCCTGATTCCTAACGGGATAGGTCGGCAACCGAGACGAGGCTTTCATGGCCGCATGCCCGGATATTTCTGCTGAACCGTCCATGGCATCCCGCTGGCGGCGACGGCGGCTCTGCATCCTGTGGGACGGGCGGCCCGCTCCTGCCACCCTGCGCCAGATTTCAGCGCGTGGCGCCTTTCTCGAAACCAATGCGCGCCCACCGATCGGCCGCGCGGTTTCGTTCCATCATCCTGATGCCGGAAAGATCGCCGCATCGGTCAGCGCGATCGCCCCTGACGGCATCCACCTCGCCTTCGCGGGCGACGGCCCGGCCATAGCCTTCGCCCTCGCCGCGATCGGCGCGGACATGACGCGCTCCGGGCAGGGCGGATAGGGCACCGCTCGGCCTGACGACGCGCATCGCGGCAATGGCGCCGTTCGCGTCACCCCGACGAAAGTCGGGGTCCACGGATGCCGCTCGCTCTCTTATCGAAACAGTCGCGGCCATGGATTCCGGCATTCGCCGGAATGATGATAGGGTGACGAAAGCTATGCCAACGCGTGTGCCAGCTCTCATTCGCTCCACGCTGAACGCGGATAGCCCTGTGCATAAAGCAGCGCGCTGAGATCCCCAACGGCGATGCGGGCATCGGCCGCCGCTGCCGTGCGCGGCTTGGCATGATAGGCGACGCCCAGCCCCGCCGTCTCGATCATCGCGATGTCGTTGGCGCCGTCGCCCACCGCCAGTGTGGCGGCAAGCGGGATTCCCATCGCCTCCGCCTCGGCGAGCAGCGCCTCGCGCTTCGCCGCCGCGCCGACGATCGGCCGCGCGACGGTCCCCGCCAGCCGGCCGTTCGCAACGTCGAGCGTGTTGGCGAGCGCGCGATCGAAGCCGATCTCCGCCGCTACCCGGTCCGCGAACAGAGTGAAACCACCCGAGACAAGCAAAGTCCGCGCGCCATGATCGCGCATCGTGCGAACCAGCGCCTTGGCGCCGGGCATGATGCGCACCCGCTCGACATGGCATTGCTCGATCACCGCCGCGTCAAGATCGCGCAGCAGTGCGACGCGGCTGTCCAGCGCCGCCTCAAAATCGAGTTCGCCGCGCATCGCGCGTTCCGTCACCTCGGCGACCTGGGCCTTGATCCCGGCATAGTCGGCGAGTTCATCGATGCACTCAACCGTAATCATCGTCGAATCCATGTCGGAGATCAGCAACCGCTTGGCGCGCCCGGCCTCCGGCTGGACGATCACGTCATGCGTGGTCGCAACAGCTTCCAGCGCCTGCCGCACCGCCGCCGCGTCGCCCGTGAACGCCACGTCGAACGCCTCGCCCCGCTCGATCCAGCGTGTCTCGCCGGGGGCGGCGCCGGCCTCCCGGATACGATCCGCCGTCGCCGAAATATCGCCGTCATCGAGGCCGCCTGCTATCACCGTCGCAATGAACACGTCTCATTCCCCAAAACCAATGGTGGCGCTCATCGCAGGGCCGACCGCCAGCGGCAAGTCGGCTTTGGCGCTCGCGCTGGCCGAAGCAGCCGGCGGGACACTCGTCAACGCCGATGCGTCGCAAGTCTATCACGACCTCCGCATCCTTTCGGCGCGCCCTTCCGCCGAGGAGGAGGCGCGCGCGCCGCATCGCCTGTTCGGCTATATCGACGGCGCCGAAGCCTGCTCGGCCGCGCGTTGGGCGGCGGACGCGCGCGCTACAATCGCTGAAATCCATGCCGAAGGACGGCTGCCGATCCTCGTCGGCGGCACAGGCCTCTATCTCAAGACCCTGCTCGACGGGATTGCCCCCGTGCCGGAGATCGATCCTGCGATCCGCGCCGAAATCCGCGCGCTACCCGTTGCAGAGACGCATGCCGCGCTCGCCCTGCTCGACCCGGAAGCAGCCCGCCGCCTCAATCCGGCGGACACAACACGAGTGGCGCGCGCGCTGGAGGTGGTGCGCTCGACCGGACGGCCGCTCGCTGCATGGCAGGCTAAACGAAGCGGCGGGATTGCCGAGGATGTGCGCCTCGCTCCGCTCATTCTCCTCCCCCCACGCGATCGGCTCTATGCGGCCTGCGACACCCGCTTCACTGCAATGCTGGAAGGTGGCGCGATCGAAGAGGTTGAAGCACTGCTGGCGCGGGGGCTCGATCCCGCCTTACCGGCGATGCGCGCAATAGGCGTACCCGAAATCACCGGCTGGCTACGCGGAGAGCAAGACCGCGACACAATGCTCGCCGCGGGCCAGGCCGCCACCCGCCGCTACGCCAAACGCCAATACACTTGGCTTGCCCACCAGCTTCCGCCCTACTGGCCGTGCGAGCCCACGCAACTCAATCACGAAACTATACCTCATTTGGTAACTAAATTACAATATTGGGTGTTGACAGGATAACTTATTGCCTTTAGCAGGTCCGCCGCCCAGCCGGACGGCGTGGGCGTCCACGGAAAGGTGAGAACCATGGTTGCCGAAATCTCTGGTGCGGACATTCTGATCGAGGCGCTGACCGATCTCGGCGTCGAGGTCGTGTTCGGCTATCCGGGCGGCGCCGTCCTCCCCATCTACGACGCGATCTTCAAGCAGAAGAAAATCCGCCACATCCTCGTCCGCCAGGAAGGCGGCGCGGTCCACGCCGCCGAAGGCTATGCCCGATCGACCGGCAAGCCCGGCGTCGTCCTCGTCACGTCAGGCCCAGGCGCGACCAATGCGATCACCGGCATCGCCGACGCGCTGATGGATTCGATCCCGATCGTCGTCGTCACCGGGCAGGTCCCCACCGCGCTGATCGGATCGGACGCGTTCCAGGAATGCGACACGATCGGGATCACGCGCCACTGCACCAAGCATAATTATCTGGTGAAGGACCCGGCGAAGCTCGGCGACATCGTCCATGAGGCGTTCCATATCGCAACCTCGGGCCGCCCCGGCCCGGTCGTCATCGATCTGCCCAAGGACGTCCAGATCGCGACGGCCACCTATCGCAAGCCGGGCGCTGTCCTCCCGCATCAGGGCTACAAGCCGCAGGTCAAGGCCGATCCGGCGCTGATCGAGGCGGCGGTCGAGATGATCGCCGCGGCGGAGCGGCCGATTCTCTACACCGGCGGGGGCATTATCAATTCGGGGCCGGCGGCGAGCCAGTTGCTGCGCGACTTGGCGCGGCTCACCGGCGCGCCGGTCACTTCGACGCTGATGGGCCTCGGCGCCTTCCCCGCCTCCTCGCCGCAATGGCTGGGCATGCTCGGCATGCACGGCACCTATGAGGCGAATATGGCGATGAACCGGGCGGACCTGATCGTCGCGCTCGGCTCGCGCTTCGACGATCGCGTGACGGGGAGGCTCGACGCCTTCTCGCCCGAATCGAAGAAGATCCACATCGATATCGATCGTTCGTCGGTCAACAAGACGGTGCGCGTCGATCTGCCGATCATCGGCGATGTCGGCCGTGCGATCGAAGACATGATCAAGCTGTGGAAGGCGCGCCAATATCGTCCGCAGGACCTGACGCCTTGGCTCCACGAGATAGAGGGCTGGCGCGAGCGCAAGTCGCTCTCCTTCCCCTCCTCGGACAAGGAGATCATGCCGCAACTCGCGATCCGGCGGCTGTGGGAGGCGACGCACGCGAAGAAGCCGATCATCTCCACCGAGGTCGGCCAGCACCAGATGTGGGCCGCGCAGCATTTCGGTTTCGAGGAGCCGAATCGCTGGTTGACGAGCGGCGGCCTCGGCACGATGGGCTATGGCATGCCCGCCGCGATCGGCGCGCAGGTCGGCAATCCCGGCGCGCTGGTGATCGATATCGCGGGCGAGGCATCGATCCTCATGAACATTCAGGAGATGTCGACGGCGGCGCAATATCGCCTGCCAATCAAGGTCTTCATCCTCAACAACGAATATATGGGGATGGTCCGCCAGTGGCAGGATCTCACCTATAGCGGCCGCTATTCGGAGAGCTACAGCGAGGCGCTGCCCGATTTCGTCAAGCTTGCCGAAGCCTATGGCTGGACGGGCCTCCGGATCGAGAAGCCCGACGAACTGGACGATGGCATCGCCGCGATGCTGGCGGCGGACGGGCCGGTGATGGTCGATTGCCGCGTCGCGAAGCTCGCCAACTGCTTCCCGATGATCCCGAGCGGCGCCGCCCATACCGAGATGATCCTCCAGGCGAACGAGGTATCGGGCGAAATGGATGACGAGGCGAAAGCGCTCGTGTAAGCGCACGCCAGTTTTCCGTTCCGCGTCGCGCGCCAGCAAGACGCTTTTCACGCAATCCGTCACCCGGGCCCAGCCCGGGGACCAACGGGCCAGTGAGCATTATGCATATCAAGGCAGAACGCGCCGAGCGCCACACGCTCTCCGTCCTCGTCGACAATGAGGCGGGCATCCTCGCGCGGATCGCGGGCATGTTTTCGGCGCGCGGCTATAATATCGGCAGTCTGACGGTCGCCGAAGTGACCGAGGACGAATCGGTCAGTCGCATCACCATCGTCACCGACGGGCCACCCGACATGATCGACCAGATCATCTCGCAGCTCGACCGGCTGGTGCCCGTCCACAAGGTGATCGACCTCACCGAGCTTGGTCCGCATGTCGAGCGCGAGCTGGCGCTGGTGAAAGTGGCGGGCACGGGCGAAAGCCGGATCGAGGCGCTGCGCCTTGCCGAGGTCTATCGCGCGCGCGTCGTCGATGCGACGATATCCAGCTTCGTGTTCGAGGTGACGGGCGGCAGCGAGAAGATCGACAAGTTCCTCGAACTAATGCGCGAGGTCGGCCTGATCGAGGTCGCCCGTACCGGCGTCGCCGCCATCGCCAGAGGTCATCAGACCGCCTGAAAACTTCACCCGCTCCGGCCGGCCAGCCGGGCCCATCGCTACAAATCAGGGAAACAGCATTATGCGCGTTTATTATGATCGGGATGCCGATATCGGCCTCATCAAAGGCAAGAAGGTCGCGATCCTCGGCTATGGCAGCCAGGGCCATGCCCATGCCCAGAATCTCCGCGACTCGGGTGTCGCCGAAGTGGCGATCGCGCTGCGCCAGGGATCGGCCACCGCGAAGAAGGCCCAGGATGCCGGCTTCAAGGTGCTGACCAACGCCGATGCGGCGAAGTGGGCCGACATTATCATGATCCTCGCCCCTGACGAGCATCAGGCCGCAATCTGGGAGAATGACCTCAAGGACAATATGAAGCCCGGCGCGGCGCTCGCCTTTGCGCATGGCCTCAACATCCATTTCGGCCTGATAGAGCCGCGCGCCGACATCGACGTGTTCATGATCGCGCCGAAAGGCCCCGGCCACACGGTCCGCTCCGAATATCAGCGCGGCGGCGGCGTACCCTGCCTGATCGCCATCGCCCAGGACGCGAGCGGCAACGCGCATGACGTCGCCCTCTCCTATGCCAGCGCGATCGGCGGCGGCCGCTCGGGCGTGATCGAGACGACCTTCAAGGAAGAGTGCGAAACCGACCTGTTCGGCGAGCAGGCGGTGCTGTGCGGCGGCCTCTCGCACCTCATCATGGCCGGCTTCGAAACGCTGGTGGAAGCCGGCTACGCCCCCGAAATGGCTTATTTCGAGTGCCTGCACGAGGTGAAGCTGATCGTCGATCTGATGTATGAGGGTGGCATCGCCAACATGCGCTACTCGATCTCGAACACCGCCGAATATGGCGATTATCACACCGGCCCGCGCGTCATCACCGCCGACACCAAGGCCGAGATGAAGCGCGTTCTGGAAGACATCCAGAAGGGCAAGTTCGTCCAGCGCTTCATCCTCGACAATCGCGCCGGCAACCCGGAGATGAAGGCCGCCCGCAAGCTGCAAGGCGAGCATCAGATCGAAAAGACGGGTGCCGAACTGCGCGCGATGATGCCGTGGATCGCCAAGAACAAGCTGGTCGACAAAGCCAAGAACTGACGATTGGTTTGACTTTCCGGAGCGGGAACGGGTTAATGCCGGCTCGTTCCCGCATCCGGAGACTAGCATGCGCACTGCATTGATCGCCACGGCCCTCGCCGCGACGGCGCTGGCCGCCTTACCCCTCGCCGCGCAGAACGCGCCCGCCCCCGGCACGCATGACGTCGCCCGCGTCAAGGCCGGCATCTACACCGTCGATCCGGCGCACACCCAGGTCCTGTTCGAGGTCAACCACCTCGGCTTCAGCCAATATTTCGGTATCTTCGGCGACATCACGGGCAAAATGACGCTTGATCCCGCCAACCCGTCGGCGGCATCGGTTTCTATCGAGGTGCCGATCGCGAAGGTGACAACCACCAGCGCTGCACTCAATGAGCATCTGCTAAATGCCGATTTCTTCGACGCCGCCAAATATCCGACCGCGACCTTTCGCTCGACCAGCGTCACGGTGAACGGTGAAACCGCGAAGATCGCCGGCAATCTCACGATCAAGGGCGTGACCCGGCCGGTGGTGCTCGACGCGCGCTTCATCGGCGCCGGCAATCATCCGATGACGGGTGCGCCCGCGCTCGGCTTCGCCGCCAAGACCACGATCAAGCGCAGCGATTTCGGCGTTTCCTACGGCATTCCAATGGTGCCCGACGCAGTCGATTTGAAGATCAACGTCGCCTTTGACGGGCAAAAATAGGGACGCCGGGGATGGACAATTGCCGGCCCTTTCGATAAGGGGCCGGCATGCAGTTGCTCCGCAGCCTTTCCCTGCTTCGACTTACGCGCCCTTAGGCGCGCACTTTCGCTCGGGCCGCGAAATCGGCCTTGGAGCCACGGCGCCTAAGGGAACCGCAGACGAAACACCGGAACAGGCCAGCCCGCAAGGAGCGGAACCGTGAGCAATAATACCGTACTGATTTTCGACACCACCCTGCGCGACGGCGAGCAATCGCCGGGCTGCTCGATGAATCTCGAGGAGAAGCTGCAGGTCGCCCACCAGTTGGAGACGCTGGGCGTCGACATCATCGAAGCCGGCTTCGCCATCGCCTCCGAAGGCGATTTCGAGGCCGTCACCGAAGTGGCCAAGCAATGCGAGCGGGCGACCGTCGCCAGCCTGGCGCGCGCCGCTTTCGGCGATATCGATCGCGCCTGGGCGGCGCTGCGCCATGCCCGGCATCCGCGCATCCATATCGTCATCGCCACATCCCCTCTCCACATGAAGGTCAAGCTCAACAAGTCGCCCGAAGAGGTGATCGAGGTGATCCGCGCGACGGTGGGTCATGCGCGCAACCTGTGCGACAATATCGAGTTCTCGTGCGAGGATGCGACGCGGTCGGAACCCGAATTCCTGGCACGCGCGATCGAGACGGCGATCCGCGCGGGCGCGACCACGATCAATCTGCCCGATACGGTGGGCTATGCCACGCCCGAAACCTACGGCGCGCTGTTCCGCGACATGATCTCGCGGGTGCCCGACAGCGATCGCGCGATCTTCTCGACGCATTGCCATAACGATCTGGGCCTGGCCGTCGCCAACGCGCTGGCGGCGATCGCCAACGGCGCCCGCCAGGTTGAATCGACGATCAACGGCATTGGCGAGCGCGCGGGTAATTCGGCGGTGGAGGAAATTGCGATGGCGCTGAAGGTGCGCCACGATGTGATGCCCTATCGCACCAACATCGTGACAACCGAAATCACCCGCTCCTCGCGGCTGGTGTCAGCGATCACGGGTTTCCAGGTGCAGCCGAACAAGGCGATCGTCGGCGCGAACGCGTTCAGCCATGAATCGGGCATCCACCAGGACGGCATGCTCAAGAATCGCGAAACCTATGAGATCATGACCCCCGAATCGGTCGGTATGACCGAATCGAAAATCGTCATGGGCAAGCATTCGGGCCGCGCCGCCTTCCGCCAGAAACTGGCGGAGCTGGGCTACCAGCTGGGCGAGAACGAGTTCCAGGACGCCTTCGTCCGCTTCAAGGCGCTGGCCGACGCGAAGAAGAAGATATTCGATGAGGATATCGTCGCGCTGGTCGATGACGAGGTGGTGCGCGGACATGATCGCATTCAGGTGAAGGAAGTCGAGATCCACTGCGGCACCGGCCCGGCGCGCGCGATCCTGACGCTGGAGATAGACGGCGAAGATCATACCGCCGCGACGCGGGGCAACGGCCCGGTCGATGCACTCTTCAACGCGATCCGCCAATTGGTGCCGCACGACAAGTCGGCGCTTGAGCGCTACGAGGTCCACGCCGTCACCGGCGGCACGGACGCGCAGGCGGAAACGTCGGTGCTCCTCTCCGAGGACGGTCGCACCGCGCGCGGGCGCGGCGCGCATCATGACACGCTCGTCTCGGCGGCACGCGCTTATGTGAACGCGCTCAACAAGCTGATGGTCAAGCGCGGCCGCGCGCCGGTCGATCAAGCCGTAGCGGGCTGATAGGGGGCCGCCAACGATCCGCTTGACGGCGCAATAAAGCCGGAGGACGGAAGCGCATGCTCAGCTTCCTCCCCCGGCTCCTGCCCGTCCTGCTGCTGATCGGATCGAACATCTTCATGACGTTCGCCTGGTACGGCCATCTGAAGTTCAAGGATCGCCCGCTGCTGCTGGTGATTCTGGTAAGCTGGGGCATCGCGCTTATCGAATATTGCCTTGCCGTGCCGGCCAATCGCTATGGCAGCAACGTCTATTCGGCCGCGCAGTTGAAGGCGATCCAGGAGGTCGTGACGCTCACCGTCTTCGCCGCCTTCTCGATCCTCTATCTGGGGCAGCGGATCACATTCAACCACGCGATCGGCTTCACGCTGATCGCGGCGGGTGCCTTCTTCGTCTTCCGCGCTCCAATCCAGCCGGGCTGAGTCTCAAACCGGCTCCAGCCGGCAATGCGGCGGTGGCGGGATCTCGACTACGACATCATCCCCCGTCGCGACCCGACCGCTGTTCACCACGACGCCCATAACGCCCGCTTTGCGGATCAACTCGCCCGCTGCGCCTCGATCGAGGACGGCGCGCATCAGGCCGTTCTGATAGCGATCGAGTTGCGCGCAGGGATTGCGTAGCCCGGTGATTTCGACGACCGCCCTCCCCCCCAGCCGCAAGCGCGTCCCCCTCGGCAGATCGAGCAGCGGTATCGCCCGCGTCGTGATGTTCTCGCCCATCGCACCGGGCGGAACATCAAAGCCGCGCCCACGCAATTCCTCGAACAATTCCGCCTGGATGAGGTGGACCTGACGCAAATTGGGCTGCGCGGGATCGATCGCAACACGTGATCGGTGCTTCACCGTCGCCCCGAGATGTGCATCCCCCTCCACGCCCAGGCCGGCCAGCAGAGTGATGGCGGGAACAACTATCTTCGAAAAAAGATGGGCCGAAGAGCAGGCAACCGCGACAATGCTTCCCTCCATCGGCGCCCCGCTATTTCCGCCCGAACAGCTTCTCAATATCGCCATGGCCGAGCTTCACCCAAGTCGGGCGGCCATGATTGCATTGGCCCGAATGCGGCGTCACCTCCATCTCGCGCAGCAGCGCGTTCATCTCGGCAACCGAGAGGAGCCGCCCCGCGCGGACCGAGCCGTGGCAGGCCATCGTCGCGGCGACATGATCGAGCCGTTCCTTGAGCGACAGCGCCTCGTCATAGGCGGCCAGTTCGTCGGCAAGATCGGTGACGAGGCCGCGCGCCTCCGCCGCGCCGAGCAAAGCAGGCGTCGCGCGGACGAGCACCGCCTTCGCGCCGAACCGCTCCAGTTCCAGCCCCATCTCGGCGAGTTCGGCAGCACGCGCCTCCAGCCGGTCGCAGGCCGGTTCGTCCAGTTCGATCACTTCGGGCAACAGCAATGCCTGCCGCGCGACGCCGCCATCGGCCACCGCCCGGCGCATCCGTTCGAGGACGAGGCGCTCATGCGCGGCATGCTGATCGACGATCACCAGCCCGTCTTCGGCTTCCGCGACGATATAGGTCGCCGCCACCTGCCCTCGCGCTACGCCGAGCGGATAGGAAGGCTGATCGGCGGGCACCGGCGCGGCCGGCTCCGCGCGCGCCATCGGCGGCGGGGCGGCGAAGGCGGTGGCATGTTCCCAGACGCTGTGCTGCGCGGGCGACGGCGCGGGGAAGGAGGGCGAGCGCATCGGTTCCGCCTGCCAGCGGCCGAGTGCGGCGGGCGATGCGTGCTGGACGCTGCGATGCCCCGCCGAATCGAGCGCGGCGCGCAGGCCGCCGATGATGAGGCTGCGCACGAGACCCGGATCGCGAAAACGCACCTCGGTCTTGGCGGGGTGGACATTCACGTCCACCTGATCGCCCGGCAGGTCGATGAACAGCGCCACGACCGGGTGCCGGTCGCGCGCCAGCATGTCCTGATAAGCGCCGCGCACCGCGCCGACGAGCAGCCGGTCGCGCACCGGGCGGCCGTTGACGAACAGGAACTGATGATCGGCGACGCCGCGATTGAAGGTCGGCAGCCCCGCGACACCGCCCAGCCGGACCGCCTCGCGCGCATAGTCGATCGCGACGCTGTTCTCGGCCAGCGCGCGGTCGGTAAGCCCCGCGACCCGCTCGGCCTGCGTCTCGCCGAGGGCGGCGAACAATGCGCGGCGGCCGTCATGCTCGACCGAGAAGCCGATTTCGGGCCGCGCCATGGCGAGCCGCTTCACGACATCGATGCAGGCCGCATATTCGGAACGCGGGGAGCGCAGGAATTTCCGGCGCGCGGGCACCTTGTCGAACAGCCCCTCGACGCGGATGCGCGTGCCCGGCGGCAGGGCGGCAGGCCCCTCGCCTTCCAGCTTGCCATTGTCGATGGTGCGCGACCAGCCATCGGCGCTACGCACCCGGCTTTCCACCGTCAGCCGCGCGACACTGGCGATCGAAGGCAGGGCCTCGCCGCGAAAGCCCAAAGTCGCCACCGCCTCGATCGCATCGTCGGGCAATTTGGAGGTGGCATGCCGCTCCAGCGCGAGCGCGATCTCGTCGCGACCCATCCCGCAGCCGTCGTCGATCACCTCGATGCGGGCAAGCCCGCCGTCCGACAGTGAGACAGCGATACGGGTGGCGCCGGCATCAATCGCGTTTTCAACCAGTTCCTTCAACGCGCTGGCGGGCCTTTCGACCACTTCACCGGCGGCGATACGATTCACCAGATGCTCTGGCAGACGGCGTATTGACATGCCATAAGCTCTAGACCAAGCGGCTGCATCCTGCGAGCGGACAATCCCATATTCGTTGCGAAGCCTGGGGGGAGCGATCGCGGCGCAGACTCTCTATCTCTAGATGGGGCACACCGATCCGATGTTCTGGCAGCGCTATTTCAAATTCATGTCGCATGACATGGCCATCGATCTCGGCACCGCGAACACCGTCGTCTATCTGCGCGGGCGTGGCATCGTGCTCAACGAGCCGTCAGTGGTCGCCATCGAGACGATCAACGGCGTGAAGCGCGTCAAGGCGGTCGGCGAGGATGCGAAGCTGATGATGGGCAAGACCCCGCATCAGATCGAGGCGATCCGCCCGCTTCGCGACGGCGTGATCGCCGACATCGACGTCGCCGAGCAGATGATCAAGCACTTCATCACCAAGGTGCATGGCCATCGCCGCTTTCCGCGCTTCCCCGAAATCGTGATCTGTGTGCCGTCGGGTTCCACCTCGGTGGAGCGGCGCGCGATTCGCGATGCGGCGTCGAACGCGGGCGCGAGCCAGGTATGGCTGATCGAGGAGCCGATGGCCGCCGCGATCGGCGCGGACATGCCGGTGACGGAGCCGATCGGATCGATGGTCGTCGACATCGGCGGCGGGACGACCGAGGTCGCGGTGCTGTCGCTGCGCGGCCTTGCCTACACCACCTCGGTGCGGGTGGGCGGCGACAAGATGGACGAGTCGATCTCCTCCTACGTCCGCCGCAACCACAATCTGCTGATCGGCGAATCGACGGCGGAGCGGATCAAGAAGGAGATGGGGATCGCCAAGATGCCCGCCGACGGCAAGGGCCTGTCGCTCCACATCAAGGGCCGCGATCTCGTCAACGGCGTGCCCAAGGAAATCACGATCAATCAGGCGCAGATCGCCGAGGCGCTGTCCGAACCCGTCGGCACCATCGTCGAGGGAGTTCGCATCGCGCTGGAGAATACCGCGCCCGAGCTCGCGGCCGACATTGTCGATCAGGGTATCGTGCTGACCGGGGGCGGTGCGCTGCTCCAGGGCATAGACGAGGTGCTGCGCGAGGAGACGGGCCTGCCCGTCACCGTGGCCGAGGATCCCTTAACCTGCGTCGCGCTCGGCACCGGCCGGGCATTGGAAGATCCGATCTTCCGCGGCGTGCTCCAAACCGCCTGACGAACGGTTAGCGGAGCATGGCGCCGCCCCGGCATCGGCGCCCCGGATTTTCCCGCAAGGCGCAATTGGGACTGTTCGCGGGCTATGTCGCGGCGGTCACGGGGCTGCTCGTCGGCATCGGCCTGATAGTCGCGTCCCATTTCGATCCCCAGGGCTTCTCCACCTTGCGCGGCGTCGCCACCGATCTCGCCGCACCGTTGACCAATGGCGGCCGGGCGGTGGTACGCGCCATCGGCAATGCGGGCGGGGAGATCGCCGCTTATTGGAATGCCGGCACGCAGAATGCCGAATTGCGTCGCGAGCTCGCGCTGTCTCGCGCCAAGCTTACCGAGGCGCGCATTCTGCGCTTCGAGAACAGGCGGCTGAAAAGGCTCGCCCATCTCGTCGAGGCGACACCCGACAAGGTGGTCGTGACGCAGGTTGTCGGGTCCTCCGCGTCGAGCGCGCGGCGGCTCGTCACCCTTGCCGCCGGCGCCTCCTCGGGCGTCCGCCAAGGCCAGCCCGTCCGATCGGCTGAAGGATTGATCGGCCGGGTTATCGAGACGGGACAAATCTCGTCGCGCGTGCTGCTGCTGACCGACGCGAGCAGCACCGTCCCGGCCCGGCTGGTGCGCAACGGGCTGCCCGTGCTCGCCACCGGTCATGGCGACGGGCGGATCGACCTGCGCGTCCTCACTGCCGGGGTTGCGCCCTTCCGCCGGGGCGATCTGATCGCGACATCGGGAACGGGGGGCGTCTATCCGCCCAACATCCCGATCGCCGTGGTGACGGAGGTACATCGCGAAACTGCGATCGGCTGGCCGCTCGCCGATCCGGCACGTCTCGATTACGCCGTCGTTCTGAAGATATTCGAGCCCGACCTCCCTCCTCCTCCACCTGCGGTGACGGGGCCATGAGCCGAATCGAGGCGGCGGAAACGCGCACGCTGCTGCCGCTGCGCGCACGCGTCGTCCCGATCGCGACGACGATGGCGGCGTCGGCGCTCGCGGTGCTACCCTTCGTCAGCGACACGCCGCTGCTGCCGCCCTTCGGCCTCCTGATGCTGCTCGCCTGGCGCTTGCTGCGTCCTGAAATGTGGCAGGCCTGGATCGGCCTTCCGCTTGGTTTGTTCGACGATCTGATGAGCGGACAGCCGCTCGGTTCGGCGATGGCGGTGTGGACGATGGCGCTGCTCGCGCTCGATCTTAGCGACAATCGGGCGGTATGGCATGATTATTGGCACGATTTGCTCGTCGCGGCGCTGATCCTCACTTTCTGCATCGCCGCCGGCTGGCTGGCCGCGGCGATCGTCGCACCAGTGGCGGGCCTTCAGACGATGGTGCCGCAACTGCTGCTCTCGATCCTGCTGATGCCGATGGCGATGCGCATTGCCGCGAGGCTCGACCGGTTCCGCCTGGCGCGTTAGGACAGCCAAGGCGATGAAACGCGCGAACCGGATCATTACCGAGCAGACCCAAGGCTTCACCTTCACCCGCCGTGCGATGTTGCTCGGCGGCATGCAGGTTGCCGTCGGCGGCGTGCTGGCGACGCGCATGGCGTGGCTCTCGATCGCCGAGAATGAGCGCTATCGCCTTCTGGCGGAAAGCAACCGCGTGCAGCTCATCCTGATCCCGCCGCGCCGGGGCTGGATCGTCGATCGCCACGGCCGGCCGATCGCGAACAACCGCACCAGCTTCCGCGTCGATCTGATTCCCGAGCAGCTTCGCGATCGCGGCCCCGTCCTCGCCAGCCTGCGCGAAATGCTCGCGCTCGACGAGGAGGAGATGCAGCGCATCAATGACGATCTCGACAAGGCCGCGCGCTACCAACCCGTCCCCGTCGCGGAGAACATCGATTATGAACATTATGCCGCGGTCACGGTGCGCATGGCGGAGGAGCCCGGCGTCGCACCCACCAGCGGCAATGCGCGCTTCTATCCCGCTGGCGCGGCGGTAGGCCATCTCACCGGCTATGTCGGCGCGGCGTCCCCCAAGCAATATGAGGAAACGCACGATCCGCTGCTTATCACGCCGGGTTTCAAGGTCGGCAAGGACGGCCTTGAAAGAACAATGGAATCCATCCTGCGCGGTAAACCGGGCGCACGGCGCGAAGAGGTGACGGCGCGGGGCAAGCTGGTCCGCGATCTGGAAACGCGGCCCGATACGCCCGGCGGCACGCTCCATCTGACGATCGATGCCGGCCTTCAGGAATATGCGGCGCGGCGGCTGGGGTCGAACAGCGGCGCGGTGGTGGTGATCGATTGCCAGACGGGCGACCTGCTCGCCATGGCCTCGATGCCCTCTTACGATCCGAACAGCTTTTCCGACGGCATCAGCCACAGCGAATGGAACATGCTGTCGGCGGACGATCACCTGCCCCTCGTCAACAAGGTGCTCCAGGGCCTTTATCCGCCGGGTTCCACCTCCAAGCCGATGACGGCGCTGGGTCTGCTGGAGGCGGGTATCGATCCCGATGCGAAGGTGAACTGCACGGGCGCCTATCGCGTCGGCAACAGCTTTTTCCACTGCTCCAAGCGTGGCGGCCACGGCCCGATCAATCTCGCTAACGCCATCAAGGTGAGTTGCGACATCTATTTCTATCATTTCGGCGTTGTGGCGGGCATCAACGCACTCGCGCCGATGGCGCGCAAGCTGGGGCTAGGCGCTGAATTTCCCCTGCCCGTCACCACGCAGCGCTACGGCACCGTGCCGGACCCGGCCTGGATGGAGCGGAAATATCATAAGAGCTGGTCGACCTATGACACGGTCAACACGTCGATCGGCCAGGGCTATATGCTGGTCAATCCGCTTCAGCTCGCCGTGATGGTGGCGCGTATCGCCAGCGGCCGCGCGATCCTTCCCAATATGGTCCAAAAGACGCGGAAGACCGCGCCACCGCTCGATGTCAGCGCCGAGCATCTCGAATTTGTGCGCAACGCGATGAGCAGCGTCGTCAATGGCGGCGGCACCGCCGGCGTCGCCCGCCTTCCCGTCGACGGCGTTCTCCTCGCCGGCAAGACAGGAACGGCGCAGGTCCGCCGGATCACGATGGCCGAGCGCAGGCGCGGTGTCCTCTCCAATTCGGCGCTGCCGTGGAAATATCGCGACCATTCATTGTTCATCTGCTTCGCGCCGGTCGCCAGCCCGCGCTATGCCGCCGCCGTGATCGTCGAGCATGGCGGCTGGGGCGCCAGCGTCGCAGCGCCGATCGCGCGCGATACGATCACTTGGCTCTACGACAAGAATAAGGCGATGGACCGACTGCTCGCGCTCGAGGCGGACTGGGGTGGCGACATCGTTACGCGGATGAATGCGAAGGCCGTCGCCTGGCGCGCCGCCAAAGCGGCCGAGGGGAACAGCATCGCAAGTCCGGGGGACGCGGACGACGATGCCTGAGCGCGCCGCCTCATTCATGCGCAACGCAGGGAGTGCGGACCATGCGTGATTCGCTCATCCCCGCCCCGATCGCGCTAATACCATGGCGCTTGATCCTGCTCGTCGTCGCGATCGGCGTGTTCGGGCTGGTCATTCTCTATTCGGCGGCAGGCGGCAGCCTGAAGCCCTGGGCCGAGCCGCAGGGCGTGCGCTTCATCGTCTTCCTGCTGGGCGCCATCCTGCTCTCCCGTGTGCCAGAGGGTTATATCAAGGCCGTTTCCTTTCCGATTTACGGCATATTGCTCGTAATGCTGCTAGTGGTCGAGCTGTTCGGCATCGTCGGCGGCGGCAGCCAGCGCTGGCTCGATCTGGGGTTCATACGCATCCAGCCTTCCGAGCTGATGAAACCGGTGATCGTCCTCGTCCTCGCCACATTTTACGAGCAGCTTCCCGCGTCGGAATCCCGCCGCTTCACCGCGATCTGGCCGGCGGCAATCCTGATCGGTTTGCCCGCGGCGCTGGTCCTGCTCCAGCCCGATCTCGGCACCGCCATGATGATTGTGGCGGGTGGCATCACCATCACCTTTCTGGCCGGCCTGCCGCTCCGTCTCTATGTCGGCGGGCTCGCGCTCTTCGCCGCGGGCATGCCGCTCGCCCTCGGGCTGATGCACGATTATCAGCGCAACCGCGTGCTAATATTTCTCAATCCGGAAAGCGACCCGCTCGGCACGGGTTATCATATCAGCCAATCGAAGATCGCGATCGGATCGGGCGGCCTTTTCGGCAAGGGCTTCCTGAATGGCACGCAGAGCCATCTCGATTATCTGCCCGAGGGGCATACCGATTTCGTCTTCGCGACGATGGCGGAGGAATGGGGCCTCATGGGCGGCCTCTTTCTCATCGCCGCCTTCCTTCTCGTTGTGAATTGGGGAATCCGCGTCTCGCTCCGCGCCAAGACCCGCTTCGGTCAGCTCGCGGCGGCGGGCCTCGCGACGACAATCTTCTTCTATTTCGCGATCAACCTGATGATGGTGATGGGGCTCGCACCCGTCGTCGGCATTCCCCTCCCGCTGGTTTCGTTCGGTGGATCGGCGATGATGACGGTGCTGCTCTGCCTCGGCCTCCTGATGGCGATCGACCGCAATTCGCGCCTCCCCGGCTAAATGCGCGAAGAGCCCCTTTACATCCGCCGCAACGCCATGCTAACGGCGCGCCTCGCTTGGCGAAACCGGGCACTCCGAGACCTCGCCCCACGCGAAATGGACGCATAGCTCAGTTGGTAGAGCAGCTGACTCTTAATCAGCGGGTCCTAGGTTCGAGCCCTAGTGCGTCCACCATTTTTCAATGACTTAGATGCGAGAGCGCGGCGGTGATCTGTCGCGGGGTCCCACTGGGGTATCAGATGGCAACGCCTCGCCCTGACCCCCTGGTGACCCTCGCTTTTTCGCAGCTCCGATGTAGACGATCGTATGCTCTTTGGATAAGGAGCAGATCATGAGACAATAACAGGGGGATTCGTATGGCTCGTGGACGACCTAAAAAAGTCGTGGTCGAGCCGGAGAAGTCCAATCCTCGTGCGTTTGAAGCCCCCCTGTGGGCAGCGGCTGACAAGCTTCGCGGCAACATGGATGCGGCGGAATACAAGCATGTCGCGCTTGGGCTGATTTTCCTCAAATACATTTCTGACCGCTTCAACGAGCGCAAGGCAGAAGCCGAGGCTGACCCGGAAAGCGCCTTCCTTGCCGATGAGCGGGATTGGTATGCAGCCGAAAGCGTATTCTGGGTGCCGGAACACGCACGGTGGGAGTATCTTAAGGAAAACGCCACCAGCACTAAGCCAACCATTGGCGAGTTGATCGATACAGCAATGATCGCCATTGAGAGCGAGAACCCCACGCTGAAAGGGGTGCTGACAAAGAACTATGCCCGGCCAGAGCTGGACCAGACCAAGCTGGCCGAAGTGGTCAAGCTGTTCTCCGATCTGGCGTTCCGCGATGAGCATCATGGGCAGGACGTGCTTGGCCGGGTCTATGAATATTTCCTTGGCCAGTTTGCCATCGCGGAAGGCAAGCGCGGCGGGCAATATTACACTGCCGGATGCGTCGTGCGGCTGCTGGTGGCGATGATCGAGCCGTTCAAGGGCCGGGTGTATGACCCGTGCTGCGGATCAGGCGGCATGTTCGTGCAGTCCGAACAGTTCATTGAAGCGCATGAGGGCGGGCGCAACGACATTTCGATTTATGGGCAGGAGTCCAACCCCACGACATGGCGGCTGGCCAAGATGAACCTCGCCATCCGGGGCATCGAGGCGAACCTCGGCAGCAAGTGGGCGGACAGCTTCCACGAAGATATGCACCCCAGCATCATGGCCAAATACATTTTGGCCAACCCGCCCTTCAATCAGAGCGATTGGGGGCAGGAAAAGTTGCAGGGCGATCAGCGCTGGCAATTCGGTACCCCACCTGCTGGCAATGCCAATTTTGCTTGGATTCAGCACATTTTCCATCATCTGGCACCGGACGGCATCGCGGGCTTCGTGCTGGCCAACGGCTCGCTGTCCAGCCAGCAATCGGGCGAAGGCGAAATCCGCCAGCGGCTGATCGAAAAGGATGTGATTGACTGCATCGTGGCGCTGCCCGGCCAGCTCTTTTCGACCACGCAGATTCCCGTATGCCTGTGGTTCGTCGCCCGCGACAAATCGAACGGCCTGACCAAGGATAAAAGGTTCCGCGACCGGCGCGGGGACGTGCTGTTTATTGATGCCCGCAACATGGGCACGATGAAAACCCGCACGCTCAAGGAGCTGACGGACGGCACGAATGGCACACCTGACGATATAGCCACCATCGCGGGCACCTATCATGCGTGGCGCGAAAAGAACGGCCAGTATGAGGACGTGCCGGGCTTCGCCAAGTCGGTGAAGATTAAAGACATCGCCGCCAAGCGGTTTGTGCTCACCCCCGGCATGTATGTGGAGCAGGCGGCGCGGGCGGACGATGACGAGCCGTTCGCGGACAAGATGGCCCGCCTGACCGCGACACTGAAAACACAGATGGAGCGCGGCAATGTGCTCGACATGGAAATCCGCAGCCAACTGAAAAAGGTTGGCTATGGCTGGTGATTGGCTGGCAACGACTTGGGGCGACATCGCCGAATTGAAATACGGCAAGGCAATGACTGCCTATACTGACCAGCCGAATGTGGCTCGCGTTTACGGCACCAACGGTCCAATCGGCTGGCATGACACTCCATTGCAGCCCGGACCGGGTGTGATCGTCGGTCGCAAGGGGGCATACCGGGGTGTTCACTTTGCGGATCATCCTTTCTGGGTAATCGACACTGCATACTATCTGAAACCGCTGGTCCCGATGGATTTGCGATGGGCCTATTATTGGCTTCTCGATTACGACGTGAACAACATCGATGACGGCTCGCCTATACCGTCCACAACGCGCGATGCCTTCGGGTTTACTCCCGTCAAGTTTCCGCCGTTGAGCGAGCAAACGAGGATCGCTCATTTCCTCGCCAGCCTTGATGCAAAAGTTGACCTGAACCGCCAGATGGCCGCGACGCTGGAGGACCTGGCGCGGGCGCTGTTCAAGAGCTGGTTTGTCGATTTTGGCCCTGTTCACGCCAAAGCCGAAGGCCGCGACACCGGCCTGCCCGCTGAAATAGCGGCGCTTTTCTCGGATAGCTTCGAGGACGATGGATTGCCGAAAGGGTGGATGCAAAGCACAGTTGGCGAGCTGTTTTCCATCGTGGCCGGAAACACGCCGTCCACAAAGCGAGCCGAATACTGGGATGGTCCTCATGCGTGGGCGACGCCCAAGGACATGTCTGGCCTGCCGGGACCACTTCTGACCAAAACCGACCGCTCGTTAACCGAACAGGGCTTCGATGTTTGTAGTTCTGGCGAGATACCAGAAATGTCCCTGCTGATGTCATCGCGTGCGCCTGTAGGCTATCTCGCCTTCAACGCTCTGCCAGTAAGCATCAATCAGGGTATTGCGGCATTCGTGTCAAGGACACTATCGCCATTCTACGCTTGGGCTTGGTGCCACGAAAACATGAAGCTCATCAAGTCGAATGCTAACGGATCGACATTTCAGGAAATAAGCAAAGGCGTCCTGCGAACCATCGCCATGACAAAGCCTTCGCAGGCGGTCCATGATGCGTTTGTTGTCATCATGGAAACGACATTCTCTCGGATCGTGCAATTGGCTGAGGAAACTGCATCTCTCACCGGCCTTCGGGATGAATTGCTGCCCAAACTCTTGTCTGGCGAATTGCGCGTGGCGGACGCTGAAACCGTGATCGCGGCGGCATAGGAGGAAGCATGGCCTATCAGCTCCAGCTCCTTCGCAACCTCATCGAGCAACACCCTGAGCGGGCTGGGAACCTTGAATTGCACGTCCGGGCTCTGGAACAGAGCATCGAGCAACTGCCCAACACTTGCCTTGCCAGCGTCCGCACCATCTTTGAGGCGGCGCAAGCGTCCATCGGGCTGTCCCTAAATATCGAGTTTGGCCGCGATGGCCTGCCCGGTCGCATGACCAAGGTTATCGAAGCCTTCGACTTCACGATGACTGATCACCCGGACGGCGACAAAATCCATGAGGAGCTGACCGCGCTCATCAAGGGTATCGAAGAAACGACCACCGCGCTCGCCCGCCTCAGCAATATTCCCAACATGCGCCATGGCGGCGCGCTCGATTGGGCGGTGTTGCAGCGGCAGCACGCCTATATGCTGGGCGGCTTGTGCGATGCGCTGGTGTCGTTCCTGCTCGATGTGGCGTGGAGCCGTCCATCCGAAGAGGTGGAAGAGCCAACCGGCCCGTCATATGAGCTGGAAACCGCGTTCAACGACAATCTCGACAGCGAATATGAGCTGGTGGAAATCGCTGGGTCCAGCTTTGAACCCAGCCGCATTCTCTTCACGCTGGACCCAACGCAATATGAGGCGGCGCTCACCGAATGGCGGCTGACCAACCCCGCCGATGGGGAACAGGAAGCCGCCGCATGAACTGGTCAACCAGCGGTCCCTCCACTCCCAACCGCTTCAACGAGGGTGCGGTTGAGCTTGCGGCGATGAGCTGGCTTGACCTTTCTGGCTGGCGGGTGCTGCCCGGCGATTATCTGGCCCCCGATGGCCCGATGAGCGCCCGCACAAATTATCGGCAAACTGTGCTGGAAGGGCAGCTCCGCGACGCACTCGCCACGCTCAACTCCGATGCGACCTCAACAATGATCGAAGCGGCGGTGCGCGCCGTGCTGGCCGCGCCAACGCAAAACCTTTTAGAGAACAACCGGGCATTCCACGAGCTGCTGGTGTTCGGCGTGCCGGTGGAGTTGAACGAGAATGGCGAAAGTCGGACTGTTCGCTTGCGCCTGATCGACCAGAAGAAGCCCGACAACAACAGTTTCATCGCTGCCAACCAGTTTGTGGTGCAAGCTGAGCGTCACACGATCAGGCCTGACATCGTCCTGTTCGTTAACGGTCTGCCGCTGGCGGTGCTGGAGCTGAAAAATCCCGCCGATGAAAACGCCACGATGGACCGGGCACATGAGCAGCTTCAGAATTACAAGAACAAGGCACCGGAGCTGTTCCGCTTCAACGCGGCTCTGGTCATCAGCGACGGGATGGAAGCCCGCATCGGCTCGCTGACTGCCGGGCTTGACCGCTTCCAGCCGTGGCGGACCATCGACGGCGATAAGCATGATGACTTTGGCCGGGCTGAGCTGGAAGTGCTCATCAAGGGTGCCTTCGATCCTGCGCGGCTGCTGGACCTGGCATTCGATTACACGGCCTTTGAAATGGCCGATGGCGTAGTCAAATCGAAGAAGCTGGCGGGCTATCACCAGTTCCATGCCGTGCGGCGGGCGCTCGCCTCGACGGTCAAGGCGGCGGGCGAAGGCGGGCATCGCAAGGGCGGCGTAGTGTGGCACACGCAAGGGAGCGGCAAATCGCTGACCATGCTGTTCTATGTCCGCCAACTCCAACTAGCGAAGAAGCTCAAGAATCCGACTATTGTTGTGGTGACGGATCGCAACGATCTCGACGATCAGCTCTTCAAGACCTTCGCTGCACATGGAAGCGCCATTCGCGGCGATCCTCGCAACGCTGAAACAGTGGCGGCGGTGCGAGAACTGCTCAAGGTCGATATTGGCGGGCTCGTGTTCACCACGATCCAAAGGTTTCGCGGCGATGAAGGCGAGCACCCGCTGCTCACCAATCGCAGTAATGTAATCGTGATCGCGGATGAAGCGCACCGCTCGCAATATGGCCTCAACCGCCGCTTTGTGACGCGCGGCGATGAAGTGCGTGAGGAAGTCGGTTTCGCCGAATATCTCCGCCAAGCGCTGCCCAACGCGACCTTCATCGGCTTCACCGGCACGCCGATTGACGAAAGGGATCGTAGCACGGCGGCTGTGTTTGGCGATGTGATCGACACTTACGACATGACCCAATCGGTCATCGACAAGGCAACGGTTCCGATCCACTATTCCGCTCGGCTCGCCAAACTGATGCTCCGGCTCGATGAGGAGCAACGCGAAGAGCTGGACGCGCTGGCCGAAGAGCTGACCGAAGGCAGTGACGCGCGCGCCGCCGAACAGTTGAAAGCGAAGTTCAGTCGGTTTGAGGAAATTGTCGGCTCCAAGGAGCGGATTGAGACGATTGCCGCCGACATCGTTTCCCATTTCGAGGAACGCAAGGAGGCAATGGGCGGCGGCAAGGGCATGGTCGTGGCGATCAGCCGTCAGGTTGCGGTTGCCCTTTACGATGAAATCGCCCGGTTGCGCCCCGCATGGGTTAGAGCTGATCCGAATGACGATGCCGATGGCATGATGAAGGTGGTCATCACCGGCAACAATGCTGATCCGCAGACCATGCAGCCGCATATCCGCACCAAGTCGCGGCTGGAGGAGTTGGCAGACCGCTTCAAAAATCCATCGTCCGGCTTCGATCTGGTGATTGTGCGCGACATGTGGCTGACCGGCTTTGACGCGCCCTCGCTGCACACGCTCTACATCGACAAGCCGATGCGAGGGCATGGACTCATGCAAGCCATTGCGCGGGTCAATCGTGTGTTCGGTGCAAAGCCGGGCGGGCTGATCGTCGATTATCTCGGCATCGGGGCCGAATTGCGGGCTGCACTGGCGCAGTATAGTGCCCGCGATCAGGAACAGGTCAGCCTCAACATGGATGAGGCAGTGCGCCAGCTTCTGACCAAGGTTGAATCCGCGCTCGCTTTGCTCGGCAAGGTCAATTGGCAGGCCTTCTTCGGTGCTGATCCAGCCGCGCGCCTTACCATCCTCAAACAGTGCCTAGAGCAAATCCTGTCCAGCGATCACCGGGCAGAGTTTATCGACCTTGCGACGCAGGCCGAAGCAGCCTTCGCCATCGCAGCCGGTGACGAGCGCGCCTCTGCCATGCGGCAGGAGGTGGCGCTGATCGTCGCTCTGCGCGCCAACCTCATCAAATACACGTCCGGCAAGGGCGGGCGCGGCAGGCAGGCAATTGAGCAGGAAATCCGCCAGCTCATGTCGCAGGCGGTCATGTCCGATGGTATTCTGGACGTGTTCAAGGATGCCGGGCTTGAGCAGCCCGATCTTGCTATCCTGTCCGATGATTTCCTCATGGAAGTGAAGCAGACGAAGCAGCCAAACTTGGCGGTTGAGACGCTGCGGCGGCTCTTGCAGGGCAACATCAAGGCGCGTGAACGGCTGAACATTGTCGAGGCGCGCAAGCTCAGCGAGAGGCTGGACGATGTGCTGACCCGTTACCACAACCGGGCCGTCGATAGCTTGCAGGTGATTGACGAGCTGATTTCGCTGGCCCGTGAGGTGTCCGCGTCGGCCAAGCGGGGTGAAGAACTGGGTATGGCGCCCGAGGAACTGGCCTTTTACGATGCCTTGGCTGAGAATGGGTCAGCACGGGATTTGATGGAGCGCGAAACGCTCCGCACCCTTGCTCAACTGCTGGTCAAAACAATTCGCAGCACGGTGACCGTCGATTGGACGCAGAAGGAAAGTGTCCGCGCAAAAATGCGCATTGAAGTGCGGAAGCTGCTTGCGCGTTACGGTTATCCGCCAGATTTGCAAAAGGCAGCGGTGGACCTTGTTCTCGAACAGGCCAATACCATTGCAATTGACTGGGCACTTTGACGCAAGTGCTTGGTGACGCAGAGCCGCTTCACATTATCGCAAGCGCAGACACATTCACTCTAGCTGTTTCTTCCGCCAGCGATTGAACCACCGCGTCCAGCTCTGGCTCGATGGCCAATCCTCTCCGTCACGTTTGATCCTGACCACCTCCAGTCGGTTGAAGCCCGTGCGAACACCTTCGATCGTCACGGGACAATCGAGATATCGCGAAAAGCGACGGCTTGCTTCGAGTTCCCATTCTCCGCCGTCGTGTACGACGATGAAGAACCGATAGCCCGGTCGCCGATCTATGACGCCTCGCACCGTGTGAAGCGTGCCTAGCGGCATGGAAGCGTCCGTTGATACATTTGCCACCTCGTTTTGTAGTCGATCAGTGACATCGATAAGAAAGTGACGGCGGTCTGGCAAAGTGAATTGTCACCGATTGTCTGTAGACTGATTGACTACATGACTGTCCATGTCACGGCATGGATATTCGGGAGCGCCTTGCGAGGAATCTACGCCTGCTGCGGCAGGAAAAAGGATGGTCGCAGGAAGCCTTCGCGGACGAAGCGGGATTACACCGCACTTATATCAGCGACCTTGAGCGGGGTGCGCGCAACCCAACGATTACCGTGGTGGACAAGCTCGCCACCGCCTTGGGCGTCACGCCGGGGCGGCTACTCGATTAGCTGTATAGCTAGGCTGCACAGCCGGGGTTCGGCCTGATCTTCGCCAGACTATTTCGTATAATGGCCAACATCAGCGACACAAAGAGGCCATCATGGGCGGCATCAACTCCGGGCGGCGGCGCAGCATTCATCGCGGGGCCGTTGAGCAATATCCTGCAATTGACCTGCGTATATTGCGGCGCGCTGGGCTGCTGCAGCCCGGTGAATGCACATATGACACATTGCACTGGCGAAATCAGGGCCTAGAGGCGCTCAGCGTTCGAATTTTCATCGACCTGAGCGACGCTGGCGAGGCATCAATGCGCATTGCCGGTGATGTAGCCGACCAGCGCGCGGCGATCGAATGCTTGCCATGCCCCTACGGTGGTTATCGCTGCTACCTTCTTTGCCCGCTGACTGGCGCGCGGTGCGAACAGCTATTTCTCGTTGACGGCATATTCGCCTCGCGCAAGGCGCACAGGCTCACCTACGCCAGCCAGAGCGAGGATGCCTTGTCCCGTACTCGCCGGAAGGTGCGCAAGCTTCGTAGGTTTGTCGAAGGCGATATGCGGTATGGCCGCCCGCGAGGGCCAAATCGATACGCGAAGGTACAAGAACTCAAGCAAGCGATACGCGATGCCTCCGAACTCTACCATGACATGCTGCGCGGAACGATCGGCGATTTCGGTAAGTAAAATTCAAAGTTCCGCTGTTAGGATCAACAGGATAAGTGAAGGAGATGGATCTTGGCTGGCCGAACTATACGTGCGCCAACCGCCCGAAGTGAACGCCATCGTAAGTAGCAGCGGATTTTTTCTGTGAACGAATGACCAGCAGAAAGTCACTTGGGCGGTCCGTAATCGGAACTGATTGGAGCACCTCACGGCTAAAAAGACTGAGATCGACGCTAGAAATAGGAGACTTCTTCACATGAGCGAGAGCGAGGCCAAAAACTCGTGACCCAATAGCACGCCGTACAAATGCGATATCCTCCTTGGTGCTCAACCCTCGATTCCAACGAGCCGCCCGCAGCTCGAGCCCCTTGAGGTCTGATGGATGCTGATTAAGTATGACTTCTAGGGCTCAGACTCAATCGACGACATCTATGCGACTTATGAGTGTCTCAGGACGTTGATAAGGCGTCCGAACGGGTCGCGGACATAGAAGCGTCTGACGCCCCAAGGCTCGTCCGTCGGACCATACTCGACTTTCAGCCCGGCTTTCTCGGCGCGCTGCTGGACTTCTTCGAGGTTGTCGACTTCGACAGAGAGATCAGGAACAGCCGTTCCAGAACCTCCTTCGCTGGCAATGCTGACCTGCGGCCTGCCATCTATCGCCGGCGCAGCAAACGTAATAATCCAGCCATGATCCATGACGGCTTCGAGGCCCAATATGTCACAATAGAATGACCGAGCAGCATCAGGATGGGGCGCAGCGATATTGGCGATAATTCGTTTGACGGCCATGGTTCTTTCCTCGGTTTAAGAAGCATAACGTTCTCAAAGCCAGAACGCGACGGCAGCCGCAAGGCTCACGGCTGAGAGGAAGTTTCGGGCGAGCTTATCATAGCGGGTAGCGATGCGACGGAAGTCCTTGAGGCGGCAAAACATAGCCTCTACCCGCCAGCGGTCCTTGTAGCGGCGTTCGTCATACTGGATCGGACGCTTGCGGTTACGGCGACCGGGGATCACGGGGATCGTTCCCTGCTCGCGCAAGGTCGTCCTGATGCGGTTTGCGTCGTAGCCACGGTCGGCGATCACGCGCTTCATGTCGATGGTTTCGCCGATCAGCAGGTCTGCGCCCTTCACGTCCGATGTGTTGCCTGGTGTCAGAATAAGGCGGAGCGGTCGCCCGAGAACATCGACAAGCGCGTGGATCTTAGTCGTCCGGCCGCCACGCGAGATGCCAATGGCATTGGCTCGCGCCCCCCTTTTGCGCCACTGGCGCTGCGGTGAGCCTTGATGTAGCTGCTGTCGATCTGGCCCGTCTCCGCAATCCAGCCCTCTTCGGTCAGTGCTGCCAGGATGCGGGTCCATATGCCTCGGCGGCTCCATCGGTTCCAGCGGTTGTAGACCGTCGTCGCCGGGCCGTATTCGGCAGGGCAGTCCGCCCACCGGCCACCGCACTTAAGCATGTGGACGATGCCGGAGATCACCCGCCGGTCATCAACCCTCCGGGCTCCAGGCTGGTTCTTCGGCAGGTGCGGCTCAATCGCAGCCCACGCATCATTGGACAACCAAAACAACGAACGCGACATTCCCACGCCTCCTCTGCTGGAGGCCCTTGAATCAATACATCGACCAATTTTCAATATGCTGATTGGGTTTAGACCCTAGCATGTCGAAACGGTGTTGGTTGCCGCTCTCGTAAATTTCCGTGGCAATTCGCTGCCACAAATATGGCAGCTTAATTCCGGGTATGTCGAAGCGCTTACGGTTTGACGCCGGAGTTTTCCGCTCACGAGCTAGTTCATCAGCTCCAAAAAACATTACACGCACACCTGCCAAAGCTTTTTCATCAAGACAAAAGCGATTTGCCAAGTACACGGAGAGCAAGTCCTGTTCGTCGCCCATAAAATCGAATTGCTCTTCGATCGTCTGGCGTCGGCTAAGATAGTGAAAGTAGGCAGGTTCAGCATCGAGATGCGTACCGATCATATGCAACTCACCGAGCGACAAAATTGGCGCCCAAGGTTCTCCCTTCGCCAACAAACCGAGCTCCGAATAGCTATGGCGCGTGGCGGTTAGACCCGCGAAATGTTCCAAGCAAACACTGATCTTTCGAACTATGACTGGACGCCCAGTATCGACTTCGACGGGATTTCCATCTCGATCAACCAGCGTTCCCGATTTCACCTGCCCAGAGCGCAATGAGTCTTCCAGCCTTGCAGCTTGTCGAGCAGGCTCAATGAACAGTTCTTTCAGATTTTTCTTGATGCTTGAGAGACCACCCCGCCGCGCTGCGGGCTTTATCTTCCCGGCTTTTGCCTCAAATATGAATACGTGATGCCCCGCCGCTGCCAATACATCATTTTCATAGCGCGTATCAGTCATAGGGTCATGCCACTTTACTTCTCGGTATATCTTGGCTGACGGCAAAGCTTCTCTAACGAGTTCTTCAATGGCTTCTGGTAGATAGTTAGCGCGCGCCCTATGGTAGGCATCAAGCAGTTTGGGATGAGCACGAATTACATACTCCAGCATTTCAAAAATGAAGCTGACAATTAGCCCAGGGTTGGGTACAAAGAGGTGATTATCGTCTAGGCGGACGAACGGACGTTGACGGATCGGACTGCTTAAGAATGCTTGCCGCAGGTTAAAATTTGAGAGTTCACCGGGACGAATCCCAAGTTCAAAGAGCGCAGAGGCTACGGCTTCTCCATAGCAATCGACCAGCCCCTTGCGGGAGAATGTGAAAACGGGAGACCATCCAACTTCGGACGCTTGAAAGGCGGCGTCTGAAGGCCAGTTGTTTGTGACGAACCACCCTTCGGTCCTAGCGATCACTCGGTTCACCGCCGCTGAATGCGCTGCGAACTCCTTTATCTTCGTCTCAACATCGTCACCACGGAGAATGGCGCCAATTCGAACCCGGAAATTCTCCATCCGCTCCCCTACAAGACGCAGAAGATCAAACGCAGCTCGCGCCAGATCTGACAGTTTGTATCCTAGCGTCGATTCCGTTGTTGGGTCGATCTTCGACAACAAATCTGGAACGATGATTGCGCCCACTTCGCTCGAAAATGAATTTCTATAGAAGAGCGTTTGTATTCTTACTTTATAAGAAACAATGAACTCGATATCATCGGGTGCGTCTTGCATAGACGCAGCATAGTGATGAAGGCAATCCCGAAGTATTTTGTGACAGCGTTGAAAATTATTGGGAGAGGTTGGGACCACCCCCCAATGGTCGAACTTAAGCGCCAGAGTCTGGAGCAACTCAGCTTCCGATTGAATAACAAGCTCGGACTCATCACGCTCGCTTTGTGCGGCTTCAATCAAATGCTGGCGGCCGAAAAGCGAAAGCAGCGAAAGTGGATCGCGTGCGGCAACAAAGCAATGGAGCCGCTCCAGTGCATGTGACAAAGCCAGCTCATGATCGCCTTCAAACTTGGAAAGTGGCTTTTCCGGAATATCAGCCGGTCCAAAGCCCGGTATCCCCATTTCCATTGGAGAGAGAGGACTTTCTGCGATACCCGGCTGCTTTCCGCTTCGAGGGGACTTCGACAATCTCTGATAACCTTCAGCAGGAAAATGTGAGATTTCGGGCTTTCGCCCAGCCGTAAATGAATTGCCGCAATTCGTCCGTTCGCAAACGCGGGGCGGTCTTGCCATTGCGGATCGAGAATGTTGCCCCCTGCGCGAGTAGCTGCGGCACCAAGCCGAGGCGATCATAGCTTTCACCAGAATCTCTGAAGCCAGGGTTGAGCCATTGAATGTAGAGATCGAAACCGGCCTCAATCACATAGGAAAAAGTGGCTCGAACGGCATCTATGTATTGCGCTGAGCACAGCACAATTCGGCAATCGGTATCCGCTAAAATGTCTCCGGCATACTCGTCGCGCTCTTCGGGCGAGCCGCTAACGAGAAACACATCGCAGCATTCCCCGGCGAAAAGTTCTAGATTCCGTGGGTGCTTGCCTGTTCGGACTGTTCCCCCGAATAGCGTGTTCCAGGTCGTCGACTTTCCCGCATCACGATGCCCTAAAACAGCGACAAATAATCTTTCCGACATTTCTACGCCCCCACCTCGATCTCGGTTCTTGTAACGACGATCGATCAGGTCTGATACCCTACGGATACCCAGCGCCAAAGCTGGGCGGGTCCGAGACCCGCAAAACCGAGATCCTCGCGCGTCATCTAGCCTCATATCCAATCAGCGGGTCCTGCCCGAATAGCGCGGTTTGGCGCACCGGCACCCGGCACAGAATCAGCGGGTTTCGAGTGGGAATATTCCTGACACGGCTCCGCCCATGATCTTATTGGGAAGATGGTCAACGAAAGGAGGCCATCATGTCCAACGACGAGCCGCTCGACTGGTCGCATCTATTATCCCACGCGCAGGCGCTATTCCCCGGCGCAAAGATCGACGTGATCCACACGCCCGAAGAGATCATTCATATCGACGTGGACGGCCACCGATACACATTCGAGATCGGCAGCGACGACGACGAATATTTCTTCACCGATGGGAAAGCGTCGTTTTCGATCCCGCTCATGGAAATCGACTGGGATTTCTAGGATTTCTCCTGACACACCTTCCGAACCCATCTTAATGGAAATGTTGGTCCCAAACCAAAGGAGATGACCGACATGACGACGACCGAACCCACAAAGCCGATCACCGTGCTGACCAAGGGCGATACCGCGGCCAAGCCCGCATCCGGAGCTAAGACACCAGTCGACCCCAAAATCGAATTGGTCACGCTCGACCAGCTCGCCCGCGAATTGAAACTGCCGCCCCGTGACGCCCGGATGTTGCTGCGGCTCGCCGCGAAGCAGACCAAGCTCTACCCGACATTGGGCAAGGAGCATGTCGCAAGGCAGCCGTGGCAGTGGACGCCGGGCTCGAAGGCGCTGGCGGAAGCCCGCAAGGCTTTGTCCGCAACGCCGACCGTTTGAGGCGCGTTCGGGGCATCGGTCAGCCCGGTGCCTCCCCCACCCCGCCCAATCCAACATTCCAGGTTTTCATGTTTTCAACGCCGGGAGCATCATAAAAAGCGCTGGGTCGGCACGAAATTGCGTGATGCAACATCTCGCCCCTCCCCGGCGATGAAAACTTGGAAACTTGAATAGTTGGATTAATCCGGCGGAAGCGACCAGTACCAGATTTTACCCTTTTTGAACGAAATCACCTTGAGTTCCTTTCTTGCCCGATCAAGCGTGGATGCACTGATCGCCCGTGCTTCAGCTTGGGACTTGAGCGCCGTTGCAGCCTTGGGGCCATCCGCCAACGCATCCGATAGGAATTGCTTGGCAACCTCCCGCTCATCCTGTTCCGGGCCTCTGGTCGTGGGCTTTTCGGCAAAGAAGGCATCCACGTCGATCTTTTCGAAGCGCTCAAAGCCGATCTTCGGCTGCTGGCCCTTTCGTCCATCGGCATCGCCCATCGTGAACAGCATTGCGTCGCCGCGCTCGAAGTTGGTCTTCATGTGGAAAACTATGAAGCCGCGCACATCGTCCCGCCGCCGGGCTAGGCCAAACTGGTTGCGGGATATGCCGACAAAATCGGTTGCCCCGATACCCTTCTTCATTGCCTTATCGTGCTGGCCCTTGCCGAAGTGCCGAACCACGATGATGGCGCAGCGGCGGCGTTCGGCAATATCCTTCAATCGTTCCATAAACTCGCGGACATCAACGTTGTTGCTGGCGTCCACGTCCCCGGTAATGAACGCCTGTATAGGATCGAGGATCACAAGGCGGGGCTTGGCCTTGGCGATTTCTCCGTCCAGCCAGTCGGCCATTTCCGGCGTCAGCTTAAAGGTTGCCGTCTGAATGAACACCCGTTCGAGATCGGCCCCGTTGGCTTCAAGCCGCTTCTTGATGACCGCACCGGGCAGGTCTTCGAAGTTGAATAGGAAGCAGTTCTCGGGTGGCAGTTTGATGCCATTGGGCAGCGCCCTGCCGTTACTGACCTCCGATACGAGCCAGCCGGTGAATTGACTCTTGCCGTCGCCCGGATCGCCATCGAGCAGACCAATCGTCCCGAGGCAGATATAGGGATACCAAAGCCATTCCAGCTCTTCGTCGGCCACTTCTGAAAATGGCTGAATACCGGGCAACGGTTTGACCCGATAACGCGACACGCTGCGGGCGATTTGCCGAACCTCACGATCCGGCAACGGCTTTTCGGACATGCCGCGATTAAGCGCCTTCAGAGCGTCGAGCAGCGCCGCCTTCGGCACGTTGCGTGCGTGCATGTAACCGGCGAACTGCGTCAGCGTCGAGTTGCGCATCCCGACCGGGATCGGCCCGCCTTCGCCGGACGGTTCTTCGGGCCGTTCGGATATGTCCGCGATGTTCTGCGGCAGATCGGCAATGGGTTCGTCTTCCCACACCGCATAGATCGAACCGGAAGCATGGCGCGAACCCGGCCCGACGACATAGGAGCCGGGACCGCTTTTTACATCGAGCTTGCTGCGCACACCGTTCCGCGCGGGCATGTCTCCCTGATAATAGAAGTGGAACCCCCGCGCTGTCTTAACGGTGAAGGTGGGCGGAGGGCGATAACCCGACCGGAACGCCCGCAAAGCCTCCTTGCTGTCGCAGTCGATAACCGCCAGCCCGTTAGTCGCCACGGCATAATTCATGTCCGGGTGTTTGCGATGCCAACGCCTGATCGCTCTCATGTCGGTTGTTGCATCTTTGACGCCGTGGGTAACCAGTGAACTGATCGGATGTTTGCCGCAGCTTGAGCATTCACCGTCGCCACATGTGCAACGACCATCAACAATGCCGTGGATCGGCAGGACAGGAATATCCTGACCTGCGAACCATTCCATCATGCCCAGCACACTTGCGGGTTGGTCAAATTGGACACGCACCGACCTATTTTTCCGCTTGTTCATGGCTTGGCACCTCCCCACGTCGAGCGTGCCGGATCGGGCAAAGGGGGAGCTTCGATTTCTGCCTTCAATGCATCGTATCGCTCCCCTGTGCTCGCACGGAAATGAAAGATGCGGGTCCACGTCTCACCGGTTCTAAGATCAGTGTAAACGCACTGGACAAGACGCATCATGATGTCCTCCGCTCAGCCGCGAGCTTGGCAATATGTTCATGGATTTCAGATGCTAGCCATGCCACCGAATGCGCGCCGATCCGAACCCGCTTGGGGAACTGGCCTGCAGCTTCAAGCCGCAGCAAAGTGGATGGAGAGAGATTGAGGCCAAGGCGCGGCAGGTCTTGCCGCGTGAGCAATAGCTTGTCTGGTGGTGGTGCCGTCATAGCGATTTCCTTTCGTTGTCGTGATTGACGGCAACGAAATATTCTCGGTCGGCGAAGAGAAACTACAGCGGCGTCGGCACCTGTGAACGGGAAACCGGTTCCGATGTGCCAATGTTGCTATTTGGTAAGACGAATCTCCTGTCTGATCAGACGGTCCAAATTTTCCTCGACGCCCGCTATCTTGCGGAAAATGAAGCGAACTGCATCAACATACGAGCCAATTCGGCGCCTTTCCTCGGGCACATAAACGCCGCGACTTTCTGCAACGCCAAGAGGGTATTTCCGGAGCATTTCTACGACTGAAATGAACACCTCTGCCCGCAATTCCTGGCTGTGACCTGCATCATCAGCTTGCTGACCCCGCAACGAATCGCGCAACAGGGTCGCATGCTCCAGCAAATCATGAAGCTCCGAGAGCAGGCTGGCATTGTCGCGAAACTTGGGCGGGCTTAGTGGGTATGGCCACGTCGAAAACGTCGGCCTGTTTTGAACGGCCAGTCCAGCAATCAGTCGCTCCGCAGGGTTGATGATATTGGTTTCAAGCCAATCCCCGCGCTTGGTCAGCGACATGTTGATGGGCGCATCTGGTAGGTCACATGGCAGTGTCGCAATGACCTCTCGATAGTGAGCACATGCCGCGATTAGTTCCTGCTGCAATTCAAGCAAGGCATTCGGATTGGTTATCCTAAGCATCTTTGCAATTTCGGCCATTGCCGTGTCGTCAAAAAGGCACGCTGCTTGAGCCACAAATTGGCTCAATCCTTCGTCTTCGGTCATTCCATCCCCTCTACAACTGCGAGGGAGGCAGCGATGTCAGCGATTGAGCGGAACAGGATCATCGGATCATCCTTCGACGGCAGGAACCCTCTACGCTGCCAAAATGCCGCCGCCTCTGCGTCCACCGCGTTCACGATAAGCGCGCGGCCGCCAACGAGCCTCGCCGCCTCAATGCAGCGCTCCAGAGCATGCTTCAGCAGCCCCGAGCCGATACCGCGCCCTGCCCACTCGGTATCGGTAGCCAACTGTCCGAGTAGCAGACAAGGTATCGGATCAGGCGGCTGTCCGGTGCGGATCGAACGCGGCATCGCAGTCGGCACTATGGCAGTAGGCGCAAGCCCGTAATAGCCGACCACGCGCCCTGCCTCGTGGACGACCATGACCGCCGTGAAGCCCCGTTTATGGTTGGAGAGCGCCCTGTGCTTCAACCAGTTGTCGAGTGAGGGCTTTCCACATGTGAACTGCGATAGATCATGCCCGTCATTCAACGGCTCAGGCGCGGAAATTCCCAAGGCTATTTCGCCTTACTTCTTAGCCGCCGTTTCCCACGGCGCGGTACGCCTAAACAACTCGACCAACGCAGGGGTAGGTTGGGGGGGCGCATCCAGCATCGCAACAAAGGCGTCGAAAGCCTCAGGGCTGACACGCAACAGGTTGGTATCCATGATGGCCTCTTCAGCCGCACGAACGGCTGCGTCGCGCATGAACTCCGTGCGCGAACGCCCACGCAACTGCGCTGCGCGATCAATGATCGCCAGATCGGCATCGGGCAGGCGCATCGAAAGGGGATGATCCTTGCGTTGGGCGGCGCGGGGCATTTGCATTCTCCTTGTGAGAGCCAAATATCATTTTGTATCGCATTTTGCAATACGCGATCAATCCAGCATATTCAGCTCTGCAAGACGGACACCCCATTGCTCCAGCGCATCCGTCTTTTCATCGTCGTATCCGTAGCGATTGTAGACGGCAGCGACGCCCGAAATTGTGCCAGAAATGTGGTTGAGCACGCGCTCGATAACATGCGGAGCCACCCGAAGACGTGCCATACCGGACGCAGCGGTGCGCCTCAGATCGTGCAGCCGCCACCCCGATGTGTTGGAGCCCTCCGACAGCCTCCGAACCATCTTGGAGAACCCGCTGACAGGAGATCGATGCGTCGTGGTGAAGACAAAATCACAGTCGAGAAAGCGCGGCACCTCGGCGAGCACCTCCTGTGCGAATGTGCTAAGCGGGACCACGTGTGGCTTGCCGTTCTTCGCCCGATCGGCGGGTATGACCCATTTGTCGCCCTCGATCTCGCTCCAGCGCATTTCTGCCAGCTCCGCGCGGCGCGTAGCAGTAGCGAGAAGCAGAGGGACATACTGGCGGAATGGGTAGGCATCATTGCGGCACGCGCGGAGCAACGCCTTCAATTCATCATCGTCTAATACCCGTTCGCGCGAAATCTCCTTCGTCGGCGCTTTCATCCCGATAATCGGGCTGGATTCGACAATTCCGCGTTCTATGCACCAGTTATACAATTTCCGGATTGTCGCCAAAATCCTGTTGGCTTGGTAGGTTGATCCCCGCGCGACAGCGGCGTCCAATATCTCCAATACGTCAAACCGCTTTATCTCGCGGATATCGCGCTGCCCGAATGTCTCGATGAACTCGCGTTCAAGGATGCGCTCCGATTCACGCCAGCTTTTGTTTCGGGCCTGTGCATGAAGCTGCACGAACTGGCGGCAAACAGCCTCCACCTTCATGTTGGACGACCGTTTGCGTTTGCTGGGATCAATGCCCTCATCGGCCTGGCGCAACCAGTCGTTCGCCTTCTCGCGCGCGGTCGCAAGTGACATGCGCGGATAGACACCAAGCATTGGGTGCTTTTGCGCCAAGCCGTATCGAAATCTGATGTAAAAGGATTTGTGACCAGTCGGCGAAACACGGAGCGTCAAACCGGGGCAACGGAGGTCGTGGACCTCGTAGCGTTTCGGTTGAGGCTTTAGGGCCTCTATGGTCTTGTCAGTCAGGGCCTTTTGCACGTGTCATCCTTTCGAATGACACCTCAATAATCATGGAAATCAGCCAATCTCAAAGGAAATCCTGACACTGGGACGGCCCGCATCGGGAAAGTGCAGAACGATACATTATGACCATGTCCCCTACGACCGGGGGGTGTTTTGGATCGCACCCCGGCACCGATGCGCGCACCAGATGGCGCGACACTGATTCTAGCTTTTCGGTCTAACGCAATTTCGTGATCCCTACCTGCTGATCGCATTATGCATATTGCATAAAGCTTATTGCAAATTGCTAGAGGAATGGCTAAGCCTCTCACGCAGCCAAGGAGACGACCATGAGCAACCCCGGAGTCTTTGAACGGATCAAGCGCGCCATCGATAGCGCGCCGCGTAACGGCTACGTAGCCGAGCTCCACTTGCAGGTGATCAAATATGCCGATTTGCTTGAAGGCGTTTCAGGCAAAGAGTTTTGCGAGAAGCTCGATCTGAAGCCCGCATGGGGAACCGAATTCGCGAAGATGAGAAAGATAGCGGGAAGGCTCCGCGATGCTGGCCTTCAGCCCGAACGGATCTGATTGATAAGCCTGCCGGCACTATTTTTCCTGACGCATAGGCACTCAAGCGATATAAGGGTGTGCGCGCTCGACAACGCGCAACCTCCCTTCCCTCTGATACCCAGATTTTCGACGATCTTCCGTGTGGGTAACATGGGGGCATCGGATGCCCGAAATTGTATGCTTGGACATGAAGCGATACGCCCCGGAATCAGCGGGTCCGAGATACGAATTTGTGATACCCAAGACGCAATTTGAAGCGAAATGACGCTATATAACAAGAGCTTAAGTGACGCTCTTAATCAGCGGGTCCTAGGTTCGAGCCCTAGGTTGAGAACTTATACATTATATTGATATTGTGAGATAAATATCCTGTCTTTGTGAGTTTTTGCAGGAGAGGGTTTCGTCCCGTCATCTGTTCTGGCTGTCGGATGAGGCATGGATGGCGATCGAGCCCCATCTTCCGCGCGGCAAGCCGGGTAAGCCGAGGGTCGACGATCGAACGGTGATCTCGGGCATTCTGCATGTGCTCAAGACGGGATGCCGTTGGCGTGATGTGCCTGCAGCCTATGGCCCGCCGACCACGATCTATAATCGTTATAATCGCTGGTCCCAGCGGCGCATCTGGCAACGTCTGTTCGAGAAGATCGCCGCGTCCGGGCCGGTGCCCCAGGAACTGTCGATCGACAGCAGCCACGTCAAAGCCCACCGTTCGGCAGCAGGCTCAAAAAGGGGGAGCATGAAGAAGCGATCGGCCGCTCGCGGGGCGGGCGGACCTGCAAGATCCATTGCCTGGCCGATGATCGCGGCCGACCGGTCGCCATCACCCTGACACCAGGCAATGTCGCCGACATCACTATGGCCATCCCGTTGCTCGGTGCGGTCGTTCCACCAAAGCGGTTGCTCGCCGATAAAGCCTATGATGCCGACAGCCTGCGTCACTGGCTGGCCGCGCGAAACGTCAAGGCCGTCATCCCATCCACCGCCTCGCGTCGGACGCCATATCCTCTCGACCGCCGGATCTATCGCAGACGAAACGTCATCGAGAGGCTCTTTGGGCGCCTTAAAAACTGGCGCCGCATCGCAACCAGATATGACCGACACGCCCAAAACTATCTCGCCGCTATCGCTCTCGTCGCCACAGTTGCCGAGTGGATCAAATGAGTCCCCAACTTAGTGCGTCCACCACCTTCTTCCAGTGAAACCAATCACTTAGAGCCGGCAATCTGCGCGTCGCGGAAATTAGCATCATAGGCTTCGGCGTTCAGCTCCGCCCTGGTCCAGCCATCGTCGATGGACATATCGTCGCCGCCAAATTCAAAGCCATCGCCGCCCCAGTCCCCATTGCAGGCAGGACACGCTGATCTCGCCCCCTGCGGACCAGCTGAAGCCCCTGCCCGCATATTGACACAATCCGCTCTGGTCTCGCCCGTTGACGAGATCGGCGCGAAACCGATCAAGCTATCCGATGAGCGGGGGCTACTCCTTCTGGGGTAGCCATCCGGCGGGAATCTGTGGTGTCTGAATATTGGTCGCGGGCAAGGAGAGAAGGCTGTCGCTTGGCCGCTATCCCGATGTGGCATTGAAGGACGTCCCGCGAACGCGGAGCGGAAGCTCGAAAGCTGATTGCGCCTAGTATTGACCCGCCTTAGAAAAAGCGCATTGATCGGCTCGACGCAACTCTGAGGGCCGCAACCACATTTAAGGCCGTGGCAGACGAGTATATCGCGAAACCAGAGTAGGAAGGCGTGTGCGGGATCGGGCGCTCTTCGATCTTGCGATCGACGGTCAGCTTCGCGGTTGTGATGTGATGAAGGTCAAGATCGGCGATCCGGTGCCAGGCGGGCAGCTCGTCCAATTACCGCAGGAAGTCGAGCAGCAGCCGATTGAACTGCGCCGGCTGTTCCCAGAAGGGTGCATGCCCTGAATCCTCAACGGTGCGGTAACGCGCATTGGGGAGCCGCGCCGCGGCCGCGCGCATCACCGCAGGCGGGGCGAATTGATCTGCATCTCCGGTCGCTAGCAGTAGCGGACGCCGCGATGCCGTGAGCAACGCGAGCGTTGTCTTGCCGCGTAATTGCGGAGATGGCGGAGCGGCACGGCCGTGCTCGATCTCAAGCCAGCGGGCGACGCCTTCGGGCGACGCTGCCCGGTAGGACGGACCGAGTTCACGGAATTCGGACGGCATAGCCGACAAGCCAGGCGAGCGGAGGCGCGCAGTCATCGCATCGATTTCCTGGTCCTCGATCCCAAGCAGGCTGCTGAACAGCGCTGCACGCAGCACACGGTTCGGATAGGATCCGACGAAGGGGCCGACGATTCCGGCGCCCGCCGCCACACCGACCACATGCGCACGTTCTATTCCCGTCGCATCAAGCACGGCGAGCAGATCCTCGGGCTCCGGCTGCGCCGATGCAGGAGCAGGATCGGATGGGGCATATCCCCAGCGCGAATAAGCGATAGTGCGGAAGCCAGCTCGCGCGAACACCCCCCGCTGGTGAATCCAGCTCTCATGCCCGCCAGTGCCCGGATGGACGAAGATCAGGGGGGCGCCGCCGCCGCCCGTGTCCCAATGCCACAGCCGCCCGCCGGGCACGTCAAGATAGCCTTCGCGATATGTACTACGCGCTCGTCCCGGTGCCGCGGCGAGCGTCACCATCGTTCCGATGACCGCGCGGCGGGTCCACTCCCTCCCCGCATCACGTGCTGGGACCTCCATCGCAGCCTCTCCCCAATATCGTTCAAAGATATGGATTATTTTTTTAAAGCGCTACCGCACTATGGAGCTTGGCATCCATCCGCACGATCTGGCGCGCATAGCAGTCTCGGCTCAGGGCTATCGGCAAAGCCCATGCATCCTGGACGACCCCAATCCGAGTGCGTTCAACGTTCCACCGGCTTACGTTCGAACGCCTCGACCATCGACACGAAATCCTCGGGCCACGGCACGGGCTTGTGCATGGCTTGATGCGTGTGGACCCATATCTGCTCGCCCGTGGCGGCAGGTTCCTCGCGATCCTGTTTGAAGATTGCATATTGGAAGGTGAGACTAGTGCGGCCGATGCGAGAAATACCTGCACAAAGATCGACCATCTCGTCGAACATGAGCGGTGCCCGATATTGCACGGATGCACTCACGACATGCAGCCCCGTGCCCTGCTCCGCACCCTTCCTCACGCGATCATAGCCGAGTTTGCGGTAATATTCGTTCAGCGCAATGCCGAAATAGGCGAGATAATGAGAGTTGTGGAGAATTCCCTGGCGATCCACTTCGACGAAGCGGACACGATTGGGATGGACGAGCGGAAAATCGGCGCGACTTGTCATCCGACGGCGCCTTCCTCACGCAACGCCGCGATTGCCGCATCATCGTATCCCAGTTCGCCAAGAACGGCGTCGCCATGCTCTCCTACGCGCGGTGGGGGGCGATCAGTCCCGGGTTGATCTACGTCCACGACGAAACCCGCGTTCAGCACATGCACATCCTGACGGTCAGGAAGGCCATCGATGCGGATCGGCAATTTCAGGCCCCGCGAATCGAGCGATGGATGGTCGACAGCCTCATCGAGGCCGCGGACGACGCCCGCTGGCGCGCCGGCCTCGAACAGCATCCGCTCCCATTCCTCGTTGGTGCGTTCGAGGAATATCTGCTGCAGCCGGGCGCGGATCCGATCGCGATTGTCCGGATTGGCGCGCGCTTCCTGTGTCGCAGTGAGTGGGTCCGAAAGCAGTTCAACATGCCCAAGCCCCTTGGCCAGCGCCTCGAACTGGTTTTGCTGGATGGCGCCGATCGAGAGCTTGCCGCCACCCTTCGTATCGAAGACACCTGCGGTCGGCAGATTGCTGTAGCCTGTATTCCCTGAACGTGGCAGCAAATGCCCCATCACCATATAGGGAACCGCAAGCGCCGATTGCAGCACGATCGAGGCGTCCATCATGGCGATATCGATATATTGGCCCTTGCCGCTGCGCTCGCGGCGCAGCAGCGCGCTGATGATCGCCATCGCGGCCAGGGTTCCGGTATAGGTATCGACCGCAGGATAGCCGACGCGGATTGGTCCATCGCCCGGTGATCCGCTGACCGACATCATCCCGCTCGTTCCCTGCACGATATTGTCGACCGCCGGATAATCACGATAGGGACCCGTCTGGCCATAGCCTGACACTGAGCAGAAGATGATGCCCGGCCGCAGCTCGCAGCATGCGTCATAATCAAAGCCGAGCCGGTTCATTACGCCGGGCCGGAAATTCTCCACGACCACGTCGGCCTGCGCGATCAACCGGCGGGCGACTTCGCGTCCGCCTTTGGATTTCAGATCGAGCGCGATCGACCGCTTTCCCGCGTTCACGTTGATGAAGGCAGGCGCCATTCCATCATATCGGCGATCAGGGCCATAATAGCGCAGGTTGTCCCCGCGCCCCTTGGCCTCGATCTTCACGACATCCGCACCCTGCAGCGTGAGGAAATGCGTAGCGAGCGGCCCGGCGAGAATGTGCGAAAAATCGGCAACCCGCAGCCCTTCGAGAGGTTTCATGCCGCCAGCCGCTTCGCACCCAGACGATTTTCGAGAAAATCGGTCATGATGCCGCGTAGCCGCTCCTCGTCCCAGGTTTTCGCGTTCACGGGATCGACGGGAAACTGCAAAACCGGAATTCCTGCCTCCTCAAGCGTTCGCGTAATGAATTTCATGCCGCGACCGGCCTCGATCTGGACGGCGCCCTGGATGTTGTGCGTCTTCGCTTCCCATGCGGCCCAGGCCCCCGCCATCGGCGGGGTGTGCATTTGCCGGTTGAAGCTGACATAGCGGCTCGCGAGCGCACGTACCGGATCGGAGGTGCCGTAGCGCTGATAGCCATCGATCGCGAAGGACAGATAATTGGAGCGCACGAAGGTGGCGCCATAACTCCGTTCGAAGGAGGCAAAGAAATCCAACTGCTGCCACAGCCCCGCGCCGACATACATCAGCCGTACCCGCTCGTCGGGACAAACCCAGTCGGCGCGATCAACGCGATCGCGGACCTCGTCGCGAAACGCCGTGGCCTGATCGAGCGCCCATTGCGTGCCGCGATGCCACTGGATTCCCATTACCTGTCCCATCACCTCGTCGAGCCGAGCAGGCAGCTTCGAGGCGGTGCGGATTAGCCCACGAACATCCTCGAACAGTTCTTCCTGCGCGTTGACGCGATCGAGGATTTCGCGAAGGCGGTCACGATCGAGCTTGCGGCCGGTCAATTCCTCGGATGCCGCGATCAGCTTCTCGATCTGCCCAACCATGAAATCGATGCGTTCGCTGCCGTCCAGCTCCTCCCAGGCGTAGTGAGACATATCCCACCAATTGGGGTAGAGCGTGCGAAACGCCGGGACTTCAAAGCCGACATAGGGCACGCCCCAATGCTCGGCGAGAACTTGGCCGCTGCGATCATGGACATTACCGGTGACGAGACCCGCTTTCGGAAGCCCTCCCCAAGGTCGATCCGCATCGTCGTCGGCGATTACCGTCGCGAGCGTCAATGCCGAATAGCGCGACAAGCCTTCATGGAAGCCGCGCCTGGTCAATATATCGGAGTAGAAGCTCGACTGGCGGCGCGCCGAAACAACTGCGGAATACCAGACGTCCGCAACGAATTCGATGTCCAGCGCCTCGAATATCTCGTGCGGCGTGGTCGCGGCGCCGATCGCGAACGGAGCTCCCGCCGCGACACGTTCCTTCAGGCCGTTGAACCAACTGCGCTGATAGGCGCGGAGCGATTTGGTGACGGCAAGCTGGGAAATATCCTGCCGGGCGGGCTTCGCCTGCGCTGAGGCCTGTGTTTCGTTCATCGTCTGGTCCGCCGAACGTCTGTCTGTGTCGAGCCTCGAAATTCGATCGCCCAGTGGCGGTCGTTCAAGGATTGCCATTCGTGCCTATCGATCTTAGTCAGACGTGTAAATAGATAAGTCATTTGTATGACGACCGCTCGGGAGTATATGCACGAGATGCCAGAATCATTGAGGAACCGCCTCGCAAGGCACCATGAGTCGGGTGGCAAATCGGTTGCCTATGCGGGCACCCATTTTCCGGAGGAGCTGGCCGAATCACTAGATCTGCTGCCAATCCCCCTGTTGCAGATGGGCGAATATCGCGACCCCGAACTGGAGGACCGGTGGATCGACGACAAGGAGGAGGCGGACACGCGGACTGTCTTCCTCCGCATGATGCGTGGAGATCCGCCGGGCCTGTCGGCGCTGGTCTGCACCCGGGCGCTGGACCATGCGCATTATTTCCTGCGGGAAACGCTGCGCGTCGGCGTCTGGCCCGGCGCGGTGCCGATCCACCTGTTTGACATGATCGCGATGGAGGGCGAATCGGTTGCTGCCTATAATCGGGACTGCATGTATCGGCTCGCCGCATTCCTCGAACGCGTGGCGCAGCGCGGGATCGATCCCGAGAGACTTCGGCAGGCAGCTGCCGACCGAGCCGTGCGGCGCGCGTTCCTGAATCGGATCGCTGAGCTGCGTCGTTCGGGCGCGATCACCGGCGCGAGTGCATTCGAAGCGATGCTTACCGGCGAGGAACCTGAAAGGAAGGCGGCGAACGGTGCACGCCTGTTGCTGGTGGCTTCAAAGCCGCTGCAGGGCAATTCGGTGCACCAACATGTCGAAGCGTCCGGCTGGACCGTCGCGGATGAAGAGGATGGTTCGGGCAGGTTCGACCTGAGGGACGGGCCAGACCTTTCCGGAAACCCGCTCGAAGCTCTCGCCGATCATTACGCGTCGCTGCCATCAGCGCTCGCCCATCCGCGGGACCGGCGACTTGGCCATCTGGCCGGAAAGTTGGACACGGGACGCATCGACGCTGTCCTGTGCTGGATGGACAGCAAGGATCTGCGGCTGGGCTGGGACTACCCTGCGTTGCGCGATCAGTTCGAGGCTCGGGGCATTCCCACCGAGATGGTACGGGCCGATCCCGAGACGCCGAAAGGCCGCGACGCGATCATCGGAGCAGCCGCCGCGCTGCATCACCGGACTGTGCACGCCGGGTGAGTACCGACGGCGATAATGTGAGTGGGGGAGTTAAGGACCATGAAGAAATGGTGCGGTGCGCTTCTGGCGCTTGGAGCGACTTTTTACATCACGGCCGGGAACGCTAGCCCGCGCTCACCCGGGCCGATCATGCTCGAGCGGCAGGGTTCGTTCGCCGCCGGCGGCAAGACGATCGGAACACTGGGGGAAAAATCGCTGTCGTGCGATCACGGGTTCGTCGAATATCAAATTCCGGTACATGCTCGGAAGACCTCGCTTTTCCTCTGGCACAGCTCCTCGGCCGAGGTATGGGAGCATCGCTGGGATGGGGGAGAGGGATTTCAGTCGATCTTCCTGCGGCGTCGTTATCCCGTCTATATTTGGGATGGGCCACGCGTTGGCCGGGCGAACTGGGGCTGCGAGGCCTATGAGATGAAGCCGGCCTTCGGACGCGACGAGCACAACTTCATCTCCTGGCGTTTCGGCAAGCAATATCCGAACTGGTTTCCCGGGGTGCAATTCCCCAAGGACGATCCGGAAGCGTGGAATCAGGCGGTCCGGGCGCGCTATCAGGAGTTTGATACAGTCGCCAATGCGCTGATGCAGGCAGAAGCCGCCGCAAAGGCGGTGGACCGGATCGGACCCACGGTACTCGTGACCAATTCGGCGGGCGGCTTTCGCGCGTTTCTGACTGCGCTCCGTTCCGATAACGTCAAGGCGATCGTGGCTTACGAGACGCCGGGCTTCGTCTTCCCCGACGGCGAAGGCCCACAGGGAGAACCAGGCCCCTTCGGCCCCGTCCATGTCCCGCTGGAGCAATTCAAGAAACTCACCCGGATTCCGATCCAACTCGTCTGGGGCGACAATATCGACAAGTTCGAAAATTGGTCGGCATCGCTGGCGCTCTGCCGGGAATTCGCCCGGATCGTGAACGCACATGGCGGCCACGCCGAAGTGCTCGTGCTGCCCAGCGTCGGGATCACCGGCAACACGCATATTCCGTTCGCCGATCTGAACAATGTCCAGGTCGCCGACCAGCTCTCGCTCTTTCTGAAAAGGAACGGGCTCGACCGGTAGGCCGAGCCGCTCCCACCCGCTCAGCTATCGGGCAGGCCGAGCACGCGGGCGGGATTCTTGCGAAACATCAGGTCGAGTTCGTTCTCGGTGAACCCGCTTGAACGCAAGAAGGCTATCGACTGCGCGAGCGCGTCCGGGTGGTTCGGCGTCCCGGTGATGCCGCTGTCCGTGGCCACCACGATGTGCGCGGGGCCGAGAGTGCGGATCAGCTGTACGAAACTCTCCTTCTGATCGCGACGCAGTTCGCTGGACACCACCTCGACATAAGCGTTCATCGCAACCGCCTGGCGCATTTCGTCCGTGCTCGGGCTGGTGAACATCGGGCCAAGATTCGGATGGGTGATGATGATCCGTGTAATGCCTCGCTGGTGCGCGGCGGAAACGATCTGCAACATCTCCTTTGCCGTAACATGGCCGGTGGCGAGCGTCAGATCATAGTGCTTGATCAGGTCCAATACCTCCAGCACCTGCGGCAACAGGTGACCGTCGACAGAGACGCGGACGTAGGGCCGTTTCTCCTTGCGGAATTTGACCTCATGTTCGGAATCATGGGTCGGCATCCACACGATCTTGGCGTATTTGCCTTCCACCTCGGCGAAGAAGCGGACCGCCTGGGGGTTGATCCCGCCCACTGTCGTGTTGAGGACCAAGCCGCCGAACACCTCCAGTCCGGGCACATTGCCATATTTGCGTATCAAATTGGCAAGGGTCGCCGATTCGGTCCAATGGCTCTTCAGCACCAGCCCCCGCATGCCGCGCTCCTTCGCCAGCCGGGCGATCTCGAAAGCGTCCCATTGGCGATGATAGGTATCCGGACCGTAATGCGCGTGCAGATCGATCGCGCCCGTGAGGATCGGGTCGGTAAGATGCTGATCGACCGAGGGCTGGCCATTTCGCGACTTGAAATTTTGCCAGGCGTCGAGGTCGACGTTCGGAGTCGCCAGCATCACCGACGGCATTTTCACGGGCGCAAAGCGGACCTCCTGGCTGACGGGGGAAGCCGTCGCTTCCCCCCCAAGCGAGAACGGCAACGACGACGCTGCCAACAGGATCGCAATATTTCTGAATCTTTTCATCACCACCCCCTCCTAACTATCTCGGAATCAGCCGACGGCGCCCTCGTGGCGCAGCCTGGCAATCGCATCGCCGTCGTAGCCGAGCCGCGAAAGGATCGCGTCGCTGTGCTCCCCCATCAACGGCGCCGAATCCACCACGCCGTTCCAGTCCGCGACGAAGCCGCTGTTAAGTACCTTCACTTCGTGATCGTCCTTGCGCGACACGGGAATCGGCTGGAACAGATTCCGGAGCCCAAGCTGCGGCAGCTCGAGCGCCTCGCCGACGCTGCGCACCTTCGATGTGGGGACGCCCACACCGTTCAGGAGGTCCTCCCATTCGGCGCCGTCCCTCTGCTCCAGCTTCGCCTCTAGCAACACCCGCAGGGCGCCATCGTTGGCGCTCCGATCTTCCTTGGTCATGAAGCGCGGATCGGTGATGAGTTCGGGCGCGCCGATCGCCTTGCACAACGCCTCATACTGAGCGGGCCAGTTCGCTCCCAGCGACAGCTGGCCGTCGCGGCAGCGGAAGATATCGGCGGTCGGACTGCCGCTGTAACCGCGGTTGCCCGTGCGCGGCGGCTGCCGCCCGGCATTCATGTAGGGAACGACCATCGACGTCATCAGCACCATCGAAGCGTCAAGCATCGATACGTCGATACGCTGCGCCTCGCCGGTGGCATCGCGCTGGCGCAGCGCCGCCAGAATAGCGAAGGCGGCCGTGAAACCCGTGAAACTGTCGATCAGCGGGAACCCGACTTTCATATAGGGATCGCCCTCGTCGCCATTGAGCGACATCATTCCCGACATAGCCTGCATATTGTGGTCGTAGGCGGGGAAGTGGCGCATCGGCCCTTCCGAGCCATAGCCGGATATCGACGCGAAAATGATGCGAGGATTGATCTCGCGACAGCGTTCCCAGGAAAAGCCGAGGCGATTCATTACCCCGGGACGGAAATTCTCGGTGACTACATCGGCTTCCGCGACCATCTTTTCGGCGATCTCGCGCCCCTTCTCGCTCTTGAGATCGAGGAGGATCGACTTCTTGCCGGCGTTGATCGAAATGAAACTGCCCGAAAGGCCGCCCATCGGATCGCCGCCCTGCTTGTATTTGCGCAGGATATCGCCTGCCCCAACCGGCTCGATCTTCTCGACGTCCGCACCGAGCAGCACCAGGTGGTGCGTGCAGAAGGGGCCTGCAAATACCTGCGTAAAATCACACACGCGAATGCCCGAGAGTGGGCGGGTGGCCGGAAGCGTCATTGTCAATTCCCGTAGAGTGGCAGCGGATTTTCGGTGAGGATCGCGTGACGCAACGCCTCGTCGGGCACGAATTTGCGCAGCAGCGCAACAAGATCGCCCTCCTGTGGCATCGAACCGATGATGTTGGGGTGGGGAAAATCGGTGCCCCACAGGATTCGCTGCGGAATCGCCTCGATCAGTGCGTGCGCAAAGGGGATACTGTCGTCATAGCCGTGATCCTGCGACGATGCGCGATCGGCACCGGAGATCTTGATCCAGCACCGCTCGTTCCGCGCCAGACGCAGCAACGCACGGAACGGCGCCTGATCGAGTCCGTGCTCCGCGCGGATCCGGCCCAGATGATCGATCACGAACGGCACCGGCAACTCAGCCGCCAATGGTTCGAACCCTTCGATCGCGGCGGGATCGAAATGGAACAGGATATGCCACCCGAGCGGTGCGATGCGCTTCGCCAGTGCCATCACGGTTTCGCGACTCGGCGCCTGCCCCAGCGAAGGAGCGTAGTTGAACCGGATTCCTCGGATACCGCCCGCGTGCAGCCGCTTGAGTTCGGCATCGCGCATGCTCTCGTCGACCAGCGCGATCCCACGGTACCGGCCATCCGTGGCGGCGATCGCATCCAGCGTCACGCCCATGTCAAATCCGTGGCATGCGGGATGGACGATCACCGCCCGCTCCGCGCCGATCGCATCGTGCATCGCGAATACGGTTTCGCGCGGCACCTCCTCCGGCGTGTAGGTCCGTCGTTCCGCCCATGGATATTCGAACGCCGGGCCGAAGACGTGGCAATGCGTGTCCCAGCTTCCCGCGGGCAATCGATGGTCGGTCAGCACCATAGCGCGTCGTGCCGCAGCGTGCGGCACATCCATCGGCGGGTATTGCGGAATTGCGGGCGTACTCGGCTGCTCCATTCCGTGCCGCGTACCGCGAGCCAGGGGGAACTCCCCAGCACATCCGGCCCGACGAGGTCATAAGCGGCGAAGCTGCGCGGGCCGCGGCCGTCCACACAGCGAAAACGGCGCGCGCGGACGGTGCCGGGGACCGAGGCGAGGCCGGGCATGTGTTCGCCCGCATACCAGGCGTCCAGTTCCTCTTCCCAACCTTCGGCGATATCGGTCCATACGACATAGTGATGCGTCGGCAAGGCGCCCGCCGAGGCGCCGGGCAATGTCGCCTTCAGTTCGAGCGCGTGGATCTCCGCCCCGGCGTTCCCCGATCCCCGTCCATAAGTGAGCAGCTTGCTCTCCCCTGCGCACCAATGGACATCGGACTCTCCGAAATTTAGCGCATCAGCGTCCGGCTCTCCCCGCAGCGTCACGATGGCCAGATCGAGCATGATCATTCGATGCCTGCCGCGCCGAGGAAACGCGACACCATGTTATACGCCGCGATCGTCACGATCAGGTCGACGAGTCCCGCCTTGTCAAAATTCGCTGCAACACGCGCGAACAAAGCGTCGTCGACGCGAACATCGCGGGTCATCGCGTCGGTGAGTTCGAGGACAAGGCAATCGGTGTCGTCGAGGCCGTCCGTCCGGCAATTGCGCAACGCGGCGATCTGCGCTTCGCCGAGTCCCGCATTCAGAGCGTGCGGCACATGCGACTCGAATTCATAGGGCGCCTTGTTGAAGACAGCGATGCGCAGAATTATCAACTCCCGAAGCCGTGGTGACAGCGACAACCGCTGCCGCACGATAGTGAGGAAATGCTCCCATCCGTCAGCCGCTGCGGGGCTGTTCAGCAGCACGCGGTACAGATGCGAAACCTCGCCACGCGCGGCCATCAGGCGCTGTTCGACCGGCGCGGTAGCGGGACTGATGCCAGGCTTGATTGGCGGAATGCGGCTCAAATAACGCCTTCTTCGATAAGCTGATCGAATTCTTCCGCCGGAATCCCGAGCTGCTCGACGAACCATAATCTGTTGTCCGCGCCCAGCGGTCGCCCTGACCAGGCGATACGTCCCGGAGTTTCACTCATCTTGGGAAATACGTTCTGCATCTTGATCGGCCCGACATCCGTGCTCGGTACCTCTGCCACCAGCCCGCGGCTCTTGAACTGGGGATCTTCCAGAATCTCCGGAATCGAATAGATCGGCGAAGCCGTCGCGCCGCCCTTGTCGAAAATCTCGACCACCTCCGCGGCATCGTGCTGGTCCATCCATTCCTGGATCAGCGCGTCGAGCGCATCGATGTTCGCCGCGCGGCCCTCAGGCGTGCCATAGGGGCCGTCGCTATAGAGTTCGGGCCGGCCCAATATGTCGAACAGGCGCCTGGCGATCTGTTCGGCGGCGCATGAAATGGCGACATATTTGTCATCGCGGCATTTGTAGATGTTTCTGGGCGCGGAGACGGCCGCCCGGCTTCCGCGACGCTGCGGCACGAGACCGAGTTGGTCATACGCCGAAACGGCGGGGCCGAACATGCAGAAGAGCGATTCGAACAGTGACGCATCGATCACTTGCCCCCGGCCGTTCGGATTCTGTTCGCGCCGCCACAGCGCCGCCATCAGCGCAAACGCGCCGAGATACCCCGCCGAGCCGTCCGCGATCGTCTGAGGCGGCAGCGTCGGTGGACCGTCGGGGTGGCCATTTGCGAAGGTGAAGCCGCTCATCGCCTCGGCCTGCGTGCCAAACGTAGCGCGCTTGGAATAGGGACCAGTCTGCCCCCATCCCGTCACGCGCAGGATTACCAAACGGGGGTTGGCCTCGTGCAATGTAGTGGGCGCGAGATCCAGCGCCTCAAGTTTGCCGGGCCGCATATTCTCGATCAACGCATCCGCGCGTTCCACCAGCCGCAGGAGTAGTGCCCTCCCCTTCGGATGCTTGAGATTCAGCGTCACGGCGAACTTGTTGCGGCCCAGCACACGCCAATAGACGGAGGTGCCGTTGACCTTATTGGGCGAACCCCGTGAAGGATCGCCACCGGGGCCCTCGACCTTGATCACCGTAGCGCCAAAATCGGCCAGCATCATCGCGGTGTGTGGTCCGGCCATCATCGTCGACATGTCGAGAACCACGAGGCCGGCAAGCGGGCCTTCGGGGACCGCGGTGGGTATCATCGCCGCTTCTGGCTGATTCGTGCTCAATGGAATATCCTCGAGATTCGCCGCTTCGTCTTAGCCGAAAATCCCGATCAGTCAATCGTATGACTTCAAACACCCCGCTCTCCGGGCGCGTTGAATCCGGCAATCACGAATTTCGCGAGTTCACCAGCACCAACCCTTAAATCCTTCTCTGGCTTGAGTTCGCTTGCGATCCGATCCAGCCGGATGCGGCCGATATGCGCATAGAGGACACTCCCCAGAAGCCCGTGGAGACGCCAGAAAATCTCCGTATCCGAAAGCTCCGGGCAAGCCCGTTTCAACAACCGGACCAGCATTTTGCTACTTTCGTCTAAATAATCGCTCACGATCCTTCGAACTTCCGGTGATGGATCTGTAATTGCTCTGCCGAAGAGTCGTTGGAATGCTTCGCTTGGTTGGTGCTCGCTCAGGTTGGCTCCTAAAGCGGCTTCAATCCACGTCGTTAAGATTGTCTCTGTTTTGATCTCCTTATCCGGAAGAGCAGTAAGCTCTTCCAGAATCTTCTTCCGCTGTGTGACGAGACCGGCCATACGCCGCTCCCATACCGCAGCGAATAGTGCCTCCTTGCTTCCCCAATAATAATGCAGCGCTCCAAGATTGGCATTCGCTGCCTCCGCTATCGCGCGAACACGCGTTCCTTCGAAGCCATGTTCGGCGAACAACGCTTCGGCTGCGTCCAGAAACGCATGCTCTGTCTTGACGTTTTTCATCGTTGGTCGCGCCATTCGTTTTCCCCATGCCACATTTGCGACTCATCAACCGCTGAATTGATTCGGACGACTGACTTGATTTTCGCCGGCCCGGACTGCAGTTCATGCTGGAAACGCGATCTGGAGTCAGCATGCAAGCGATAGTTGCCATCTCGCCCGGCGGGCCCGAGGTATTGGAAGTCACCACAATCGATAATCCGGCGCTGGAGAAAGGTCAGGTTTTGATCGATGTCGCAGCCGCCGGCGTGAACCGCGCCGATATCTTGCAGCGCCAGGGCCATTATCCACCGCCCCCTGGGGCATCGCCGATCATCGGACTTGAAGTCGCCGGTACGATTTCCGCACTTTCAACCGAGATCGAAGGCTGGTCGGTCGGCGATCGCGTGTGCGCGCTACTTGCCGGAGGCGGTTATGCCGGCAAGGTTGCCGTGAGCGCATCGCAATTGCTGCCGGTCCCCCAAGGCATGGACCTGATCACCGCGGCGGCGCTGCCCGAAGCCTTGTGCACGATCTACTACAATCTGGTGATCGCTGCGGGCTTGAGTGGCGGCGAGACCATCCTGATCCATGGCGGCGGCGGGGGGATCGGCACCGCGGCCATTCAGATCGCCAAATCGATGGGTGCACGAGTCGCCTGCACTGCGGGCAGCGAGCCCAAGCTCGCAAAGGCCCAGGCACTCGGCGCAGATATACTGATCAACTATCGTGAACAGGATTTCGTCGCCGCGATGCGCGAACTGGGCGGCGCGGACGTGATCCTGGACATCATGGGCGCGGCCTATCTCGGCAGGAACGTCGACGCCCTCCGCGCCAATGGACGGCTTGTGGTGATCGGCCTGCAGGGCGGTCGCAAGGGAGAGCTCGATTTGGCGAAGCTGCTGTCCAAACAGGCCGTGGTCCGTGGAACCACGCTGCGCGGGCTGCCGCTCTCGAAGAAGGAGGAGATCGTGGCCGGCGTCAGACGCGATTACTGGCCGATGGTTCGGGATGGAACCTATGTCCCCCATATCGACAGGGTTCTTCCGCTTTCAAACGCGGCGGAGGCCCACAGGCTGATCGAAAGCGGCGGGGTCACGGGCAAGATTGTCCTTGAAGTAGCGGGCGCCGGAAACGATTGACAACACTCTTTTCATACGTATGACTGAAATCCGACGCAGCAACAATCCGCACACGAATGCGGGCAGGATGATTTATGACCCACCCATTTCCCGACACCCCAACATTCCAGGGATTCGACTGGCCGGTTCGCACCGATGCCGAAGTCTATGATCTCGTTGTCGAAGGCGAGATTCCCGCCTCGATAAGCGGCACCTACTATCGTTGCGGGCCAGAGCATCAGTATCCGCCGCTCCGCGAAGGCGTGTTCATCGACGGCGACGGCGTGATCAGCATGTTCCGGTTCGACAAGGGGCATGTCGATTTCCGAACCCGCTTTGTTCGTACCGAGCGCTTCGTCGCCGAACGTAAGGCCCGGCGCTCGCTGTTCGGCGGATATCGCAATCCCTATTTCGACGATCCCTCGGTCGCGGGGTCCGAGCGCAGCACGGCGAACACTACCGCTTTCTGGCACGCCGGTCGGCTGTTTGCACTCAAGGAAGACAGCCGGCCGATGGAAGTCGATCCGGACACGCTCGAAACCATCGGCCGCTGGGACTGGGGCGGCACGCTGAAGAGCAAGACGTCTACCGCGCACCCGGAGATCGACGCCCAGACCGGCGAATTATTTGCCCACGGCTTTCACTGCCGCGGCGGCGTGTCGCCGCAGATCGCCTATTGGATTGTCAACAAGCAGGGCAACATCACACGCGAATTCGAGATCACGCCGCCCTATGCCAGCATGATCCACGATGTTGCGGTGACAAAGGAGCATGTGATCTTCCCTGTCATGCCCACGACGCCGGATGATGAACGCATGCGAGCGGGCGGGCCGATCTTCGGCTGGGACGAGAGCCTGCCGACCTATCTGGGCGTGATGCGGCGGGACGGCGACGGATCGGATATCCGCTGGTTCAAAGGCCCGCCGATGTGGGCGTACCATGTCATGAACGCGTGGACTGACGGGTCGATCATTAAGATCGACTGCTGCATCAGCGAAATCCAGTCCTTCCCCTTCTTCAGCGATGTGACCGGAAAAGCTTATGAGCCTGATCGCGCGCGACCCCATCTGTCGCGCTGGACGATCGATCTCGATGGGCCGGACACGTTCGAGACGACCGAGTTCTTCGCATCGCAATGCGAATATCCGCGCGTCGACGATCGCTACCAGATGCTGCCTTACCAACACGGCTGGGTGCTTTACACCGATGCGGAGCGGGAGGCGGAATCCACGACGCGGCGAAGCGGCCAAGCGTTCAACACGATCGGCCGGTTCGACATGACCACGGGCAAGCTGGTCGACAGCTGGTGGGCAGGGCCACGCGCCGCGCCTATGGAACCGCAATTCGTACCACGCTTTCCGGACGCGCCTGAAGGTGATGGCTGGATCCTGCTGGTGGTCAGTCGTTACGACGAGAACCGCAGCGATCTGGTGGTACTCGATGCACAAAACCTCGCTGCCGGACCCGTCGGCATTGCCAAGCTGCCCTTGCGCACCCGGGCGGCATTTCACGGCTGCTGGGTCCCCGCCGAGGCACTTGCGGCCCGAAGCGCTTGACAGACTTGACCATCTCAGACGCCTACCGGGATCGAAGCCAATATGCGCGTCAATGGAGGCAGTCCGGAAGGCGGGTCGTCGGCTATTTTGCCGATGACGTGCCCACGGCGCTGATCGAAGCTGCCGGCTTCCTTCCTTTTCGCCTCTACGGCGATCCACAAGGCGGCCAACCGAGGTCGATGCCTCGCGGTCCCAGCGACGTGCGTTCCGACTTGCTTGAGTTCGCGAACAGCTGGGTCCACCTGATCGCTGGCGGGCGATATGATTTCGTCGATCATTTTGTCGTTTCCAATTCGCGCAAATATATCCTCCAGCTCGTCGAGCGGCTCCGCGCGATCAGCAATCCACCTTCGGTGCACATTCTCGACCGGGCGGTGGGCCAGTCCGATGCTGCTCGCGACTTCAATCGTGCCCAGGTCCTAAAGCTGCGGCGCACGCTCGAAAGCTGGTCGGGAAGCGCGTTCGATTCCACGGCGCTAGCGGACGCGGTTCGCCGCTATAACCGCCGCGCAGCCGAAATGATGCGCATCGCCGGACTTCGCGAACGGCCGGAGCCGCGCCTGTCCGGCCTCGATGCGATCCGCGCCATTGCGATCGCGCGCTGGATGCACAGCGCCGATTTCCTCGAACAGGTGACGAACGTGACGGAGTCCCCTCCCCTGCCTGGCGTTCCGCTGTTCCTGAGCGGCAGCGGCCAGGACCAGGATATAGTCTATGCCGCCGCCGAGATGGCCGGGGCGATCATCGTCGGCGAGTGCCATCCCTGGAGCGCACGCCTGTTGGAACAACAGATCGGCGATGGCGATCCGTTCGACGCGGTGGCGGAGCATTATGCGCGCAACGCAGACTTCGTCGTCCCGCTACGCGAATGGACGGATGTGGTCGCGCAGCGTTTCAAACGATCCGGGGCGCACGCGCTCCTGAACTTCGTCTATGCTCATGACGACGGGATGCTCTGGGAAGGGCCTTCTCAGACGGCCGTCTGCGCAGGTCCTCATGTGATGCTGGCCGGGCAACCCTATCGCGTCGATACCGGGGCGATCGCCGACGCCGTCGCGGATCTTTGCCGGGCATGGGCGGCATGAGCCTTCCAGCCGTGATGGAGCGGATGCGCGCTGTTGATGCGGTGCGCGCGATTCAACGTCAATGGGTCAAGGACACGCGCGAGAGCGTGGCTCAGGGCGGGCCGTTCGCGATCTGTAATGGCGACGAATGCGAGGAACTGTTCATCGCGCTCGGCGTGCCTGTGCTGGCGATCAACTATTGGAACTATCTGATCCTCGCGCAGGGAAAGCGCGAGCGAATGACGGAGCTGCTGAATGAAGCCGGATATCCCGGCGATCATTTCTTCGGCTTCGCGCTCGCGGCGAGCCTCAGCCCCGCGGACGCCCCTTGGGGCGGTCTGCCGCACCCGACTCTGATCTGCGCAAGCACGCGAAGCGACATGGAAACGCGGGTGTGCGAGCTCTGGGCGGAGCGCGAAGGATGCGATTCGCTCGTCATGGACTTCAGCTTTCCCGCCCCCCCATTCGAACCGCTACCACAGCAATGGTGGGTCAGGCTGCGCGAGGACTGGGAAACGATGCTGGATGCCGATCGGCTCGACTATCGGGTCGCCGTTGAACGCGATCTGATCGGCCGGATCGAGGCTATGACCGGACGAAGCCTGGCCGGAGGCGCACTCGCCGAGACGATGGCCAGGATCAACACGCAGATGGCGCTTTGGGCAGAAGCCCAGCAACTCATCGCGCAGGCGCCACGCTGCCCCGTCCACATCCGCGACCAGATCAGCATGTATCAGGCGATGTGGCATCGCGGCACCCAGCGCGGGATCGATCTCATCCGCGATTATCGTGACGAGACGGCAGCACGGGTTGTGGACGGCGTCGGCGCCTATGCCGACGAGCGGTTCCGGCTATATTACAGCGTTCAGGTTCCGCCCTGGCATGCCGAAATAGAAGAACGCTACGGCGCGGTCGCCGTCTGCTGCTCCTATTCCAACGTGCCCGATCTCTATTGGCGCAAATTCGATCCGGCGGACCCGCTGCGCGCGCTCGCGGCACGTCACATGATGCTGTTCAGCTGGGGCCCCGAACGCATTATCGATATCGCCCGTCGCCACCGGTGCGATGCTGCAATCGTCGTCGAGCCATCGATGGCGAACGGCCCGTCCGAACAATCGCGTGCCGTGGAGGCGGCTGGCATCCCCTATTGCGCAATTCCGAGACCGACCGACGATGAAGAGGTGCGTGGGATCATTGCGCGCTTCATCGAAACCCGGCTTTGCTGAAGGATTCCACCATGAGCTACCCCGATACTCTCCTTTTCATCGACGGCGAATGGACTCAGGCGACGTCCAAGCGGACGATCGAGGTCGAGAATCCCTCGACCGGCGAAATCATCGGCAAGGTTGCTCGTGCCGGTACGGCCGATCTGGACAAAGCGCTGGCCGCAGCCGAGGCCGGCTTCCAGCGGTGGCGCAAGAACGGTGCGCTGGAAAAGGCCGCGGTGCTGCGCAAAGCCGCGGTGCTGATCCGCGAACGCGCGGAGGACATAGCGCGCAACGTAACGCTGGAGCAGGGAAAGCCGCTGCACGAGGCGCGGGCCGAAACGCTGCTCGCAGGCGACATACTCGAATGGTTCGCCGGCGAGGCGCAGCGCACCTATGGCCGCATCATCCCGGCCCGAATCCATGGTGTGTCTCAGCTGGTGGTGCAGGAGCCGGTAGGCCCCGTCCTTGGCCTCACGCCTTGGAACTTCCCGATCAATCAGACGATCCGCAAGATGGCCGCGGCACTCGCCGCCGGATGTTCGATCCTGATCAAAGGCCCCGAGGAGACGCCCAGCGGGCCGGCCGCGCTCGTCCAAGCTCTGCACGACGCCGGCCTTCCGGCGGGCGTCGTCGGCCTGGTCTATGGCATCCCGGCCGAGATCAGCGACTATTGCATCCCCCACCCGGTGATCCGCAAGGTCAGCTTCACCGGGTCGGTCGTGGTCGGGAAGCAACTCGCAGCGATGGCCGGCCTTCACATGAAACGCGTCACGATGGAGCTCGGTGGCCACGCGCCGGTGATCATCACCCGCGACACGGACGTGGCAAAGCTCGCCAAGACCTTCACCGCCTTCAAGTTTCGTGCGGCGGGCCAGACATGTATCTCGCCCAATCGCTTCCTGGTGGAATCGCCCGTCTATGACGAATTCCGCAAAGCCTTCGTCGAAGGTGCCCGGGGCGTGAAGGTCGGCGACGGCCTCGACGGGGCGACCCAGATGGGGCCGCTCGTCAATGAAAAGCGGCTACGATCCGTCGAGGCGCTAATCGCCGAGGCGGTTGAGTCCGGTGCCAGGATCGAAACGGGCGGGCGCCGCATCGGCAATCACGGATATTATTTCGAGCCGACGATCCTTTCGCAGGTGACCCCGGATATGAAGATCATGAACGACGAGCCTTTCGGCCCGATAGCGCTTCTTTCGAGCTTCGACACGCTGGACGAGGCGATCGCAGAGGCGAACCGGCTGCCAGTCGGCCTCGGAGCTTATGCCTTTTCGCGCGACGAGGCGACCGTCAATCGCCTGTGCGATGAAGTCGAGACCGGGATGATCAGCGTCAATCATATCGGCCTCGCGCTGCCAGAGGTGCCGTTCGGCGGGATCAAGGATTCCGGCTATGGCTCGGAAGGCGGTGCAGAGGCGATCCAAGCGTATCTGACTCCAAAATTCATAACACGGGTGCCCGGCTGAACCGGTTCTGGGAGAGAGCATATGAGGTCGGAAGAAATGCCCGGCACGATCGCAAACGCCGTGCTGCCGGGCGGCGGCAGCACCCTGCGAAACGCCTATACGATCGGTCTGTTCACCCTCCTCTACATGTTCATGTATGTGGACAGGAACATCCTCAATCTCCTGCTCGAGTCGATCAAGAAAGACTTCGCTCTCTCCGATACGGTTCTGGCGTTGATCGCCGGCTTCGGCTTTTCATTTTTCCACACGGTGCTCGGATTTCCCGCCGCGCGTTGGGCGGACAAGGGCGATCGCCGGATCATCATCACCTTGTCAGCCGCGTTGTGGAGCGGGATGACCCTGCTCTGTGGCCTCGTGCAGAACGGCCTGCAACTTGCGCTAGCCCGCATCGGCGTGGGTATCGGCGAGGCCACGACGCCGGTGTTGCACTCGATCCTGTCTGATCAGTCGACCAAGGATACGCGAGCACGGGTGATGGCGATACTCATGCTGGGCGGGCCACTCGCAGCCCTGTTCTGCTACCCGATCGTCGGCTGGTTCGATCAGCATTACGGATGGCGCCATGCGTTCGTGGTGGCAGGCGTGCCGGGACTTGTCGTCGGCGCGCTGGTGTGGCTGACCTTCCGCGACAAGGCGCGCGAAGCCGCACGTAAGGGTGTCGAGAGGCATGGCCGCGACGCACCTTCGCTCCGCGAGACACTGCGCTACCTGTTCAACACCCCCACCTTCCTGCTGACCGCGGCCGGCTATGTGGTTTCACAGATCGGCATCATCGGCTTCACGACCTGGGCTCCCGCCTATCTGCGCCGCATCCACGACATGTCGGCCGGCAGCGCCGGGGCCTCGTTCGGAGTTGCCACCGGATTGCTCGGGATCGCCGGGGGACTGAGCGGAGCGTATCTGCTCCAGAGGTCCAACCGTCACGGTGACAAGTGGAAGCTGCTCTGGCCGGCAATCGCGACGTTCCTGGCCGGGCCGGCGATGATCCTGACAATCGTCGTCCAATCGACTTCGGTGACGCTCTTCGGGATGGGCGCGGTTGCATTCTGCGTGGCATTCAAGTTCGGCCCGATCATTGCCGCCAACCAGAGCGTCTCGCGGCCCCGGATGCGTGCGATGTCTTCGTCGATCCAGGGCTTCGCTGCCTCTTTGATAGCGATCGGCGGCGGACCATTGCTTGCCGGCGCCGTCAGCGATGCGCTGCGGCCCAGCATGGGTGACGATTCGCTCAAGGGGGCATTCATTGTCTGCGCGATCTTCACCGTGGTTGGATCGACGCTGCTCTTTCTCGCCGCGCGCAGCGTGGAACGCGATATCCGGCGCGCGGAAGCAGTCTGATGGGCTTGCTTACAGCCCATATCTCGCGCCTGCGCGACACGATAGCACAGAGCGAAGCGAGCGGTAGCGAGCGGACCGCTGCGGTCGTCGGCGCCGATGTGCCCGTCGAGCTCCTTGCCGCTTGCGGCTTTTCGGCGCGGCGGCTGCGCGGCGATCCCGAACAGCCGACGCCTGACGCAGACCGCTATCTGGGGAACGGCGTGGACGCATCGATCCGCTCGATCTTTCAGCAGCTCGTCAACGCGGAGCCGGATGCGTTCGACGCAATCGTGATTTCCAATGACAATGCGTCCCACTTTCGCCTTTATTATGCTCTGGAGGCGTTCCAGCGCCTATTGCCGGATTGGAACCGGGGGCGTGCACCCCTTCGCTTCTTCGATCTGCTTCATCTTCCAGGTGCGCCGACCGCCGAGTACAACATGGTCCGCGCCGCACAGCTGCGCGACGCCCTCCAGGACTGCAGCGAGGAAGCGCTCGTCGAGGCGATCAAGGAGCGCAATGTTCTGCGCGCTCAGTTGGTGCGACTGCGCGACCTGCGGCGGGAGCGGCGCGTGCGTGGATCGGATATGCTCGTCATCTACCGCGCATTCGCAATCCTGTCGCCGGAGCGGTTCGGATCTTTGCTTCCTGCTGTCTTGGAAGCGGCGGCGGATACGAAACCGATCGCCGACACGCCCATATTCCTCACCGGAAGCGCTCAGGACCACGATGAATATTACCGGGAAATCGAGGCAAACGGCATGATCATCGTCGGCGAGGACCACGATTGGGGCGACAGGATCTGCGATGCGCCGGTCCAGCAGTCTGCCTCGGACCCCCTCGCCATGCTGATCGAGCGCTATCGCTCCGGAACGCCTGCTTCCGCAAAATTCACCACTCGCGCGCGGGCCGACTATACCGCCGCGCGAGCCCGCGAATCTGGGGCCGACGCCCTCGTTGCCCTGGTCCGCAGGGACGATCCCGCGCCACGCTGGGACATTCCCCGGCAGCGGGACTCTGTCGCCCCCTTGCCGCTTATCCTGATGGACGACCTGCCCTATGCCTGCACCGCAGCCGGGACGTTCGGCCGGGAGGTCGCGGCGGCGATCGACGCGGCGAGGGCGCTGGTATGAGCCGCGGCGTCGACCTTCCTTCCAGCCGGCTGGGCTACCAGTATCATCGCCAGTGGTTCGCCGACACGCAGGTGCGCGTCGCAAATGGCGAACCGTTCGCGCTGATCGCCGCCGAGGCACCGCTCGAAATATTGCGCGCGATGGATATCCCGTTCGTGACCGTCCAATGGTGGTCGTCGATCGTCTCCGCAAAGCGCAAGGCGCCGGAATATTTCGATGCGTTACGCGCGCGCGGGCTGCCCGACGATCAGGATCAGTATTTCTCGCTCGGGTTGGCCTCTGCATTCGAAACCGATCCCGCGAATGCGCCATGGGGCGGATTGCCCCGCCCCGACATCATCATCGGCGATCCGCGCGACGACAATCAGCTCAAGATCTATGAACTCTGGGCAGAGGCCTATGGGTGCGATCTCTTCACATTCGAACGCGCGACCCAGCAGGGTGGTCCCGCCGAATGGTGGAAATATGGGCCACGCGACTGGGACCGGCTGATCGAAGCTCCCATCCTCGATCTCCACGTCGCACAGACCCGCGAACTGATCTCCCGGCTCGAGGCCCTTACGGGTCGCAAGCTGGACCTCGACCGGCTCCAAGAAGTGCTCGATCTCGTGAACGAGACGGAGGAGTGGTTCCGGGCCGCCCGCGATCTCGTGTCAGGCACGCGGCCCGCGCCGATCGGAGTTAGCGACACCTTCACCAGCGTGATGATGCCGCAATGGCACCGCGGAACTGCCTGGGCGCGTGACGCCGCCAAGATGTTTTACGATGAAATCGCCGCGCGCGTCGATGCTGGCCTCGCGGCGTACCCGGACGAGCGGCTGCGCCTCGCCTGGCTGGGGCAGGGTTTGTGGTTCAACGTCGATTTCTACGAGCGCTTCATGGCGTCGCATGGCGCGGTGTTCGTATGGTCGATGTATCTCGGTTACGCGGCAGACGCCTATCTGCGCTACGGCGAGGATCCATTGCGGACACTCTCGGCAAGATACGCCGTGTTCACGCAATATATGAGCATGGAACCCTGGCCGAGCGGCTGGTTCGCGAAGGAGGCCAAGCTCGCCGGCATCGACGGAGCGATCGTGCTCGGCACCGCCTGGCCGTTCTTGGACGACGCTTTCGAGAAGGCCGGCGTTCCTCTGCTGCGGCTGCATGTCCACCAGGTTGACAACCGAAAATGGGACGAAGCCGGGGTTCGAAACCAGGTGGGGACGTTTCTAGATCAAATTAGCAGACCGGATCGCGACTAAGCTTTTGTATGATCTGGAATAATTCTGCACCTAGGCTTGTTAGTCATACAACTGACTTGACAGACTAAGCTACCCCTATAAGTTTCGCGCAACGAGCACGGGGATGTTCACGTCAAAAAAGGGAGGGAAGAATGAGGCTAAGGACATTATACCAGCCGGTGGAGGTCAGCATGGCCGCGCTTTGCGTGAGCACGGCCGCACCGGCGTTCGCGCAGGTCGCGCCGGCCCCCAGTTCGGCATCTGCCGTGGACCCAACGAGCGGCGTCGAAGTCATCGTGGTAACGGCGGAACGTCGCGAGGAGAATCTCCAGGACACCCCGGTCACTATCTCTGCTTTCTCCGCAAAAAGCCTCGAAACCCGAGGCATCAGCAATCTCAACGACCTCACCCGCTACGCTCCGAACGTGGAGATCAGTCCCACCAAGCGGCCGGCAGGCGGCAGCACCGCCATCTCCGCCTTCATCCGCGGTGTCGGCACCGGTGACTTCCAGATCCCGACGGACCCGGCAGTGGGCGTCTATGTCGACGGCGTCTATATCGCTCGCACGGTCGGCGGCCTGATGTCGGTGGCCGATATTGAACGCATCGAGATTCTGAAAGGGCCGCAGGGTACGCTGTTCGGTCGGAACACCCTTGGCGGCGCGATCAACGTCATCACGACCCAGCCAAGCCTGGACGCCGGCGCACATGGCAAGCTTACCTTCCGGGTCGGTGATTATGGTCGCCGCGATGTAGTCGGCAGCGTGAACGGAGCGTTGGTCGACGGCGTCGTCGGCGCAAAGGTCTCGCTGGCCTCGTTCAACTTCAACGGCTGGCAGGTGAACCCGACCACGCATGAGCGTTACGGTAAGGAAGGCCGTGTCATTGGCCGCGCTTCGGTGCTCGCTCAGGTGTCGAGCAATCTCACCACTCAGTTGACCGGCGACTATACCTATCAGCGTCAAAATGGCATTAACGGCCAGTTGATACGCCAAGTCAACACCTTCCCGAATCCGTCACGGTTCAACGAATTTGCTGCGCCGGTGCTCAATCCCGGCCTGGGCCTGCCACCCGGTTCAGGTCTGGGGAACCAGTGGGCAACCGCCTCGAATCGAGTCACCTACGAAACCGCCCCGAACAGTGACAACGCCGATATCTGGGGGCTTTCGCTAATCAACGTGTTGGAGGTTTCACCCGCGCTACGCGTCAAGACCATCACGGCCTATCGCGATCTTCAATCGTTCATCCAGGTGGCGGGAGATGGCACGCCCTATCCGACCAACCAGGCCAGTTCCACCAACGACAGCCGGCAGTTCAGCCAGGAGTTGGAACTCAGCGGTTCTCTGGGCGATCACCGCCTCGAATATGTCCTTGGCGCTTTCTATTTCCGTGAAAAGGCAGAGTCCACGCGCTTCGGCCTGTCGCATCACGGCGTATATGAGGTGACCGGGAATCCGGCTCACGCGCAGGACCAGAATCAATTCTACACGATGGACGCCGAAAGCTATGCGGCATTCGGCCAGGTGACCTTCAACGTCAACGATTCCCTCGCCCTCGTCGCGGGCGCGCGTATCAACCGGGACAAGAAGACCTACACAGCGATGATCATCAAGCCGGAACTGCCGCCGCCCGCCGACATCTTCATCCCGCTACAGACCGCGAGCGATGCATGGACGTCGTTCACGCCTCGACTCGGCATCAACTACAAGGTGAACGAAGACCTGTTCCTCTATGCGAGCTATTCCAAGGGCTTCAAGAGCGGCGGCTTCGGAACCCCGGATACGGTCCGCGGCATCCCGGCCTATGATCCTGAATTTCTCACCACCTACGAGGCCGGCCTGAAATCGACGCTGTTTAACCGCAAGCTCACCTTCAATCTCGCAGGCTTCTATTCGGACTATAAGGGCGTCCAGATTACCGTGCTGTTGCCGCCGGATTCTTTCCGCACGACAGAAAATGGCGGCGACGCGGAGATCTATGGCTTCGATCTCGACGTCCAAGCCGTACCTGTCGACGGGTTGCGGCTCAATGCATCGGTCGGTTACAATCATGCCCGGTTCACATCGGTTACGCCTGAGGCGGTGGCGGCTTCCCTGCGCTCCGGCCTCGATCACCGCCCAGGCACGCCCCTGCCCTATGTGCCGGATTGGTCGGCGAGCGCCGGCGCCCAATACGATGTCGACATGCCCGGCTTCGGCATTTTCACGCCCCGCGTAGACTGGACCTACAAGAGCAGGACCGTTCTGCTGTTAGCGGATTCAAGTCAAGCACAAGGAAAATATTCATTATGGGGCGCTAAGCTCTCTTTTGTACCAGAAGCAAATGAAAAGCTTGAGTTTTCAGTATCCGTAACGAATTTGACCAACAAGACTTATTATTATTACCGTAACTTTAGCAGCTCGTCCGGAAATGAACTGGGCTCTGCTGGCGACCCTCGCCTTATTACAGGGCAGGTTCGCTACAATTTCTGATTGTACCGGATGAATGATACGGACAACGCCGCGTTTTCGAAACGCGGCGTTGTGTCAATCCTGCCTAGGCGGCGTGGACAATGGTTTTCTGTCACTCGCCGCGCAAGCTATGACATCAGCATGCCATGGCCAGCGAAGCGGTGTAGTCGATGCGGAGCCGATCTTCCTGTTTGTCCGCGGTGACCGGTCTCCAAAGGCTGCTCATTGACGCAGTGCGCTTGGATTGATTCAGGCCTGTTTTTTGGAGGCAAGCTTGAGCCGGGCGATCTCACCGAGGCGGAATGTCGGACACCGGCCACTACAGCATGGATAGCACCACTGTCCGCGCCCACATCTGGGCAGCGGGCGGAAAAGGGGGGCTCATCGCGCTCTTGGCCGCTCGCGGGGCGGGTTCACCAGTAAGCTTCACTGCCTGGCTGATGCCTTCGGGCCGACCACTTGCCTTCCATCTGATGGGTGGCGAAGCGGCAGACTGCAAGGCGTGTGGTGTCCTGATCGGCCTGCCGGAGCGTGCGCCCGGTGCCTTGCTTGCCGACAAGGGCTACGATGCCAACGCCATCCGTACCGACCTTGCGAAGCGGAATATCGAATCCGTCATCCCCGCTCGATCAAACCGTCGGGTGAAGATCGAGCATGACCGGGCGCTCTACAAGCAGCGCAACCGCATCGAGCGCATGTTCGGCCATCTCAAGATCAATCATGCCATCGCCAACCGGTATGACCAGCTCGCCAGCAGCTTCCTCGGCATGGTCCACCTCGCCACTACCAGATACTGGCTCAAATTTGTCCACGCCGCCTCGTCCGTGCCGCCCAAGGTCCGCGTTCAATCCGCTTCCATTGCCATCGCGCGTTTGGCAATTCCCCGGTCCGACTATGTAAAGGTGCCGCAAAGCTGGAAGGACGAAGAATGGTGATTTTCAGCGCCGCCGCTGGTTTAGCACTTCATAGGCCATCACCGCCGTCGCGACCGCGGCGTTGAGGCTGTCGGCCTTGCCGCACATCGGCATCTTGACCAGCAGATCACAGGCATCCGCATAAGCCTTCGGCAGTCCCTGCGCCTCATTGCCGACGAGGAGGAAGGTCGGCGCCTCATAGCGCGGCGTCTGATAATCGATATCGGTGTCGAGGCTGAGGCCGACGAGTTGGCCAGGGCCGCCGCGCAGCCAAGGCAGGAACTCCTCCCAGCGGGCAAGCGCGATCTTCTGGGTGAAGAGCGCCCCCATGCTCGCGCGCACCGCCTCGACCGAGAAAGGATCGACGCACTCGTCGACAAGGAGCAATCCGCCCGCGCCGACCGCGTCGCCGGTCCGCAATATCGTGCCGAGATTGCCCGGATCGCGCAGGCTCTGCGCGACGATCCAGATCGACGCGTCGCCGCGGTCGAGCGCGTCGAGCGCGGTCGCGAACTCGCGATAAACCCCGATCACCGCCTGCGGATTGTCCTTGCCCGATAGCTTGTGGAGGATGTCGCGGCTCGTCTCGATCGCCTCACCCCCCGCCGCCTCGACCGCCTCGACCAGCGCGAGGACGAGCGGATGACGTGCCGATTCGGCGGCGAAGAAGAGATATTCGGGCAGCCGCCCCGCATCACGCGCTTCGGTGAGGATGCGCAGCCCCTCGGCCAGGAACAGCCCTTCCTCGCGGCGATGGCGCTTTTCGCGTAAGGAGCGGACGCGCTTGACGAGCGGATTGGAGAAAGCGGTGATGAGGCGGGGCATGGCGGACGCTCAATCCTCGCCGAACTTCGTCTCCACCAGCTCGCACAGCAGCGTGAGCGCGCTCTCCGCTTCCTGGCCCGAGGCGTGGATCGTAATGCTGTCGCCCATCGCCGCGCCAAGCATCATCAGCCCCATGATCGACGTGCCCGCGACGCGCGTGCCGTCCTTCTCCACCTCGATCTCGGCAGCCTGACCGCTGGCGAGCGTGACGAAGCGTGCGCTGGCGCGCGCGTGCAGTCCGCGCTTGTTGGTGATCCGCACCTCGCGTTGCACCGTGCCCCCGCTCACGCGCTCTCCCCGAGCACTTCGGAGGCGACCGAGATATATTTGCGCCCCGCATCACGCGCGGCGGCGACGGCGGCTTTCACCTTCATCATCTTGCGTGCCCCCTCCAGACGTATGAGCATCGGCAGGTTGACCCCCGCAATCACCTCGACCCGGCCGGGCTCCATCAGCGAGATGGCGAGGTTGGATGGGGTGCCGCCGAACAGATCGGTGAGCAGGATGACGCCCGCGCCGCAATCGACGCTGGCGACCGCCTGGGCGATGTCCGCGCGGCGCGCCTCCATATCGTCGTCGGGGCCGATACAGATCGCCTCGATCGCCTCCTGCGGACCCACGACATGCTCCATCGCGACCACGAACTCGGCCGCGAGCCGGCCATGAGTCACCAGCACCAATCCAATCATCACTCCACCCGAAGCTCCCTGCCCGCACCCGGTTGCGCCCCTTCCAGCGAGTCAGAAGGGGGCGTGGCGAGGTCCCGGTGAAGGACCCTGGGCGAAAATGCTGCTTTGCGCAACCGGGCGGCGACCCGCTCGGCAATGTGCACCGAACGATGCCGGCCGCCGGTGCAGCCGAAGGCGACGGTGACATAGCTCTTGCCCTCCGCCGCATAGCGGGGGAGCAGCAGGAGCAGCAGATCCTCAATCCGCGACACTGCCTCCTCATAAGCAGGATCAGCCGCGACATAGGCGCCGACGCGCGGATCGAGACCCGTGAGCGGGCGCAGCGAATCCTCCCAATGCGGATTGCGCAGGAACCGCATGTCGAAGACGAGATCAGCGCCGCGCGGCACGCCCCGCGCATAGCCGAAAGACATGACCGAGAGCGTCGGCCGATCGTCCACCACCGCGCTGAAGCGGGCGCGCAGATCGTAGCGCAAGGTATTGGTGTTGCTGTCGCTGGTGTCGATCAGATGATTGGCCGCGTGACGCAGCGGCGCCATCAATTCGCGCTCGCGCGCGATCCCGTCGATCGCCGGCCGGTCGAGCGCGAGGGGATGGCGGCGGCGCGTCTCCGAATAACGGCGCAGCAACTCGGCGGTATCGCAATCGAGGAACAATATCTCGATCACCTGCCCGCCCCGCGCATGCGGCGGGCGGATGCGCTGGACGATCGAGGCGGCGTCGAAGCCGCGCGTCCGGCTGTCTATGCCGAGCGCAAGCGGACGATCGTCGTCCGGCGCTCCTTCGGCGGGTGCGGTGCCGAGCAACCGGTCGAGCAGCGACAAGGGCAGGTTGTCGACGACCTCCCAGCCCATATCCTCAAACGTGTTGAGCGCGGTCGACTTGCCCGCGCCCGACAGGCCGGTGACGATCAGGATGCGTTTCGGCCGGCTGCGCGTCGTCATGACCGTTCGATCTCCCCGGCGAGCGCACGCAGCGCCAGCTCCACCTTGATCGGCGCCGATGCCTCGTGCGCGGCGAGCGCGAGCGCCGGCACGTCGATACCGACGAAAGACCGCGTCGGCCAGGGATCGTCGGGCATGCGCGGCGCTTCCTTGTCGAGCAGGATCGTCAGCGCGACCGGCGCTTCGGCCAACGCGGGGAAAGCGAGGATACCGATGCCGCGCACTTCGATCCGTCCGGCGATAGTGGCCGGCGCGCTTGCTAGCAGGCGATCTCCGCTGCGCCGCAGCATCGTATAGTCATCGCTGACGAGCCGCGCGCCGCGATCGATCAGGCGCAACGCGAGGTCTGACTTGCCCGCGCCAGGGCGGCCCTGGAGGAGGACCGCCCGTACTTCGCCTGCCGCGTCGATAGCGACGGCGGTCGCATGGACGGTTTCCGACTGGGGATCGGCCATGCTCATGGCTCCGCCGCCGGCAGGCGGATCACGAAGCGCGCGCCCGAGGGCGCATCGTCGCGATCCTCGACACTGATCGTGCCATTATGCGCCTCGACGATCGCCTTGGCGATAGCGAGGCCAAGCCCGCTGTGCCGCCCGAACGCCTCCCCCTCGGGCCGGATGCTATGGAAGCGGCGGAAGATCGCCTCGCGCGCCTCGGGGGGCACGCCGGGGCCTTCGTCGTCGATCCGCACCACCACCTGATCGCCGTCGCGCGTCGCGGCGATCTGGACGAGCCCGCCCGGCGGCGAGAAGGAGATGGCGTTGTCCACCAGATTTTCGATCATCCGGGTGAGGCGCGACCCATCCCCCAGAACCACCGCGATGCCGGCGTGCGGCCGCGCAAAGGCGAGGCGAACGTCGTCGCTGGCAAGGCGCGCGTCACGATGTGCGATCAGCCCCTCGATCATCGCACCGAGATCGATCGTTTCGAAGCGCGCGCGCGACAGCTCGGCATCGAGCCGTGAGGCCTCGGCGATATCGGTGATCAGCCGGTCGAGCCGGCGCACATCGTCACGCACCACGTCGAGCAGCCGTGCCTGGAGCGCGGGATCACTGATCCGCCCGAGGCTCTCGACCGCCGACCGCAGCGAAGCGAGCGGGTTTTTCAACTCGTGGGTCACGTCGGCCGCGAACGCCTCGGTCGCGTCGATCCGCTGGCGGAGCGTGGTGCTCATGTCCGATAGCGCGCGGGCAAGCAACCCGATCTCGTCGCGGCGCGACGGGAGGCGCGGCACCACCACCTCGCGCGCGCGGCCGAGGCGAACGCGGTGCGCCGCACGCGCGAGACGCCGCAGCGGTCGTGCGATCGTGCGCGCGAGGAAGAGCGAGAGCAGGATCGATGCCGAGACCACCAGCGCAAGGACGACGCCGAGGCGAAACCGCTCCGCCCGGACGGTATGGACGATGTCGCGTGCATTCGCGGTAGCGAGGATCACCTGTCGGCTGTCGTCCGAAAGCGGCAGCGCGGCGGAGATCATCGGCGTGCGATCGGGCGCGCGGCGATAGAGAAGCTGCGCGCGTTCGGTTTTCCCGGCGGCCACCACCTCGGGCCACGCACCGAACCGGTCCTGCGCGGGCTCTTCATAAAGCTCGGGCTTGTCGGCGCCGGCCACGGTATCGATCATGCGATCCAGGAAGCGCGCGGCCTTGCGCTGCCATGGTTCGAGTCGCGGATCGCGCAGGTCATAGGTGGCGGGGCCTTCGCGCCAGCTATCGATCAGCGGCGGCCCCTCGCCCGGCCGATAGACGCGCAGCCGCATCCCCGTCGTCGCCCCCATTCGGGCGGCGAGGCGCGGACGCCGTTCGGGCGGCGCGACCGCCAGCGCGTCGGCGATCAGCTCCACCTGCGTTCCCGATTCGGCGAGCCGCGCGTCGATCAGCCGCGCGCGATAGCTGTCGAGATAGAAGAATCCCCCCGCTAACAGCGCGAGCGCGAAGATATTGACCGCGAGGATGCGGCTGGTGAGCGACCAGCGCAGCCCGAATTCAGGGCGATCACTCCTCCGCAAAGCGGTAACCCACCCCATAGAGCGTCTCGATCGCCCGGAATTCGGGATCGACCGCGCGGAACTTGCGCCGCAGCCGCTTGATGTGGCTGTCGATCGTGCGATCGTCGACATAGACGTCGTCCTGATAGGCGGTGTCCATCAATTGATCGCGCGATTTGACGAAGCCGGGCCGCTGCGCCAGCGCCTCCAGGATCATGAATTCGGTGACGGTCAGCGTCACCTCCTGTCCCGCCCATTGCACGCGATGGCGCGCGGGGTCCATCTCCAGCCGTCCGCGCACGATTCGCTCGGCGGGCGGCTCGTCGGGTTGCGGCTCGGGCGCGGCGCGCGCTTCGGTCCGGCGCAGGATCGCGCGGATGCGGGCGATCAGCAGCCGTTGCGAGAAGGGCTTGGTGATATAATCATCCGCGCCCATCGCGAGGCCCAGCGCCTCGTCCAGCTCATCGTCCTTGGACGTCAGGAATATCGTTGGAATCGCGCTTTTCTCACGCAGCCGGCGCAGCAGCTCGATCCCGTCCATGCGCGGCATCTTGATGTCGAGCACGGCCAGATCGGGGGGATTTTCAAGCAGGGCCTTGAGCGCCGTTTCGCTGTCCGAATAAACGCGCACCGCAAAGCCCTCGGACTGTAGCGCGATCGAAACCGATGTGAGAATGTTGCGATCGTCGTCGACGAGCGCGATCGAAGCCGTCATGGTCCTGGAGGCTCCTTAAGTGTCGAGACGGACTAGCGGAATCGCGGGCGCGCGGCAACCGTTCCGTTGATACCGCAACCAGCCTTTGACGGCTCCGGTGCTTAGCCTATATGCGCGCGATGGAGTACAAGGACGACGCATTCCCCGCGACGGCCATGTTCCTGTTTGAGATTCGACGAGGAGAATTCCGTGTCCCACCGCGCTCCCACCTATGACCTTGCTGCTCAGGGCTTCGACGTGAAGGCGTCGCTGCATTGGAATCTGCTCGAAGCCCCGCTCGTCGAAGAGTCGGTGCGCCGCAAGGAAGGGCTCCTCGCGAAGGACGGTCCGCTCGTCGTCGCGACCGGCAAGCACACGGGCCGCGCCGCCAAGGACAAGTTTTTCGTGCGCGATGCGGAGACCGAGGACACGGTCTGGTGGGGCAATACGAACAAGAGCATCACGCCGGAGCAGTTCGCGACGCTCAAGGCCGATTTCCTCCGCGCGCTGGCTGAGAAGGACACGCTCTTCGTCCAGGATCTCTATGGCGGTTCGCAGCCCGAGCATCGCGTCCAGGTGCGCGTTGTCACCGAATATGCGTGGCACAGCCTTTTCATCCGCACGCTCCTCGTGCGGCCGGAGGCGGATGCGCTGCCCGGCTTCAAGCCCGAATATACGATCATCAACCTGCCGAGCTTCCGCGCCGATCCGGCGCGCCACGGCTGCCGCAGCGAGACGGTGATTGCCGTGAACCTCACCGAGAAGCTGATCCTGATCGGCGGCACCGAATATGCCGGCGAGATGAAGAAATCGGTATTCGGCATTCTTAACTACAAGCTGCCGGTGGCGGGTATCATGCCGATGCACTGCTCGGCCAATATCGGGTCGAAGGGCGACACCGCGATCTTTTTCGGCCTGTCGGGCACTGGCAAGACGACGTTGTCGGCCGACGCCAGCCGCACGCTGATCGGCGATGACGAGCATGGCTGGTCCGACACCGCGGTCTTCAATTTCGAGGGCGGCTGCTACGCCAAGATGATCCGCCTGTCGGCCGAGGCCGAGCCGGAGATATACGCGACGACGAAACGTTTCGGCACCGTGCTCGAGAATGTCGTGATCGATCCCGAAACGCGGGAGATCGACCTCGACGATCCGAGCCTGGCCGAGAACAGCCGCGGCTCCTATCCGATTAATTTCATCCCCAATGCGTCGGCCGACAATATGGGCCCCGTGCCGCGCAACCTCATCATGCTGACCGCCGACGCCTATGGCGTGCTGCCGCCGATCGCGAAGCTGACGCCCGATCAGGCGATGTACCATTTCCTTTCGGGCTATACCGCACGCGTCGCGGGCACCGAAATGGGCGTGACCGAGCCGGAAGCGACCTTCTCCACCTGCTTCGGCGCGCCCTTCATGCCGCGCCACCCGTCAGTCTACGGCAATCTGCTGAAGAAGCGGATCGCTGAGGGCAATGTCGATTGCTGGCTGGTCAACACCGGCTGGACGGGCGGGCAATATGGCACCGGCTCGCGCATGCCGATCAAGGCGACCCGCGCGCTGCTCAATGCCGCGCTCGACGGCAGCCTCAACGCCGCCGAATTCCGCACCGATCCGAATTTCGGTTTCCAGGTGCCCGTCGCGGTCGCCGGCGTCGACTCGAAGATCCTCGATCCGCGCCAGACGTGGGAGGACAAGGACGCTTACGACGCGACCGCGCGCAAGCTGGTGGACCAGTTCATCGCTAATTTCGCGCAGTTCGCCGACCATGTCGACGAAAGCGTGCGCGAGGCGGCGCCCAAGGCCGCCTGAGCGCTTCCGCGCACCGCCCGCTTGCTGATATCGTTTCGCCGCCGCCGGTCTTCGCCGGCGCGGTGATCGAAAGGGACAGCAATGGGCATTCTCGACGGATTGCTGGGACAGGCTGACAAGATCGATCTGGGCGCGCTCGCCTCACAGATCGGCCTCTCGCATGACGAGGTGAGAACCGGCGGCGAGGCGCTGCTGTCGCGACTGGCCGGCGGCGGCCAGGACGCGGCCAGCGCGGCGGCCGATGCCGCCGCCGAAACCGGGCTGTCCGTCGACAAGCTCCAGGCGCTCCTCCCCGCCCTTGCCGCGCAATTCGGCGACGGCGGCGTCGAAGGGCTGCTGTCGAAACTCGGCGGCGCGGGCGGCCTTCTCAGCGGCCTCGACAAGGACGGTGACGGCAACCCGCTCAACGACATCGCCGGCATGGCGAAGGGCCTGTTCGGCAAGAGCTAGCCGGGCTGCGGGGGAAGATTCGGACAGCCCCAGCCTGTCTCTCGCGCATGCCGCGATGGCGACAATCCCCATGCATCCCTTTCTGACCCTATGCGCCACTTCTGAAAGGGAAGTGGCAACGGAGCCTGCGTGCATTGTCGCCTTCATAAAAAGGACGACGCAGCGGCACGCGCACCAAACTACCCCGACCCGTCATACCGGCAAAAGCCGGGCCACGGACACGTCACCTTCTTATCAGCCCCACCGCATCGAGGGATTCCGACTTTCGTCGGAATGACGGTGCAGATGCAGTCTTCGCTGAAACCCTATCATTCCCGCGAATACGGGAATCCATTTACGCCGTTTGTATAAAATACGCGCAACCAAGTACTTATGAATTCCCGTATTCGCGGGAATGACAAAGGAGATTTGGAGAGCCACGGCGCGTCAACTTCAGACAGACAGGCTACAATTACGCCTAAGTCTCAGGACACCTCGCCCTATTCCGCCGCTTCGGCCGTATCGTCGGTGATCGCCAGCTTCGTCAGCGGCCGCACCGCGGCATCCACGATCGGCAGCGGTTCGATCGACTTGCCGCTCGTTTCGACCTTGAGCGCCTCAAAACGCTTCGCCTGCGTCAGCACCTGACTTTCGAGGCTGCCGACGAAATCATTATAGGCGCTCGTCGCCTGCCCAAGGTTGCGGCCGAGCTTCTGGACATGATTGCCCATCGTCGCGAGGCGGGCATAAAGTTCCTTGCCGAGCGCGCCGATCGCCTGCGCCTGCTCGTGCAGCGCCTCCTGCCGCCACATGCCCGCCATTACCTTGGCGAGGGCCAGCATGTTGATGGTCGAGGCGATGATGACGCCGCCGCGATAGGCCGTCTCGATCAGGTCGGGCGCGCGTTCGGCGGCGGCGGCGAGAAAATGCTCGCCCGGAATGAACATGATGACGAAGTCGGGCGAAAGATCGAACTGCCGCCAATAGCCCTTGCGCGCCAGATCGGCGGCATAGCTCTTCATCGCATTGGCGTGCTGGAGCAGCAGCTCCGCCCGACGTGTCTCATCCTCCTCGTCATAGGCCTGTTCGAAGGCAACCAGCGGACATTTGACGTCGACGACGATGCAGCGTCCCCCGGGCAGGTTGATGACGCAGTCTGGGCGCAACTGCCGCTCGCCATCGCTAACCGAGGATTGCAGTGCGAAATCGACATTCTCGGCCAGCCCCGCCGATTCGAGAATTGTGCGTAACTGTTCCTCGCCCCAACGCCCGCGCGCCTTGGGGCTCGATCGCAGGACGTTCGCGAGCCGCGACGCCTCGCGCCGTACATGTTCGTTGCCCTGGGTGAGTTGCGTCACCGCCTCGCGCAGTTCGGCATAGCTGCCCACACGCTCCTTCTCGACCTTCGCCAGCCCCTCTTCATAGCGCTTGAGCGTCGTCTCGACCGGCGCGAGCAATAGCTTGAGCTTGTCCTCGCCCTCCTTGCCCGCCTGCGCAAAGCGCTCCTCGGCGCGCTTGAGGAAATGGCCCTGTGCTTCGGTCAGCGCCTTGCCCGCCAGCTCGCCGAAGCGCGCCTCCAGCTTGGCTTCCATCTCCTTGAGCTGGGCGATCTGCGCGTCATGCGCCCGTGCACGCTCCTCTTCACCGCGTTCGAACGCCGCCTTGGCCGCCGCAAGTTCGGCCGCCGTGCGCCGTTCGGCCGCCAGCGCCTCCTCCAGCACCGGCACGCGGGCCGCACTTGCCCGCGCGGCGGCGAGATCGCGCTGGGCGGCGTCGCGTTCGTCGCGAATCCCGTCGAGCATCAGGCGCAGCGGCGGCAGCTCGCGCGCACGTTCCTCCGCAAGGCTCAGGGCGGCTTCGCCGGCGCGCACGCGTTCATCCAGCCGCGTCCGCTCACGTTGCGCGGCGGCCAGCGTACGTCCCCACAAGGCCCATCCTGCGCCGATCCCCACGGCAAGCATCGCGAGACAGAGCAACAGGGGCGCCAGGCTATCCATCATATCCTTGCCGAAGGTGGAACAGATAGCGAACTGTGCCGTGTCTTTTCCTACTTTGCAAGGGCCTCTTGAACGCCCTCGCCGGGCGTGGGACAGACCGCTTCCGCGAAGGGACCGCGCACCGCCGATGCAGATACGCTTTCTCGATTATTTCGTCGCGCTGGCCCAGGCCAAGCATTTCGCGCGCGCGGCGGAGGCGTGCAACGTCGCCCAGCCGACTCTCTCCTCGGGAATCGCCGCGCTCGAGGCGCAGCTCGGCAAGCGGCTGATCATGCGCGACCGGCGCTTCGTCGGGCTGACGGCGGAAGGCCACGCGCTGCTTCCCTGGGCGCAACGGTTGCTCGCCGATTATGACGGGTTGCGCCACGCGGTCGCCGACGAGGGCGGGCCACTCAGGGGCGTGTTGCGGCTGGGTGTGATTCCGGCGGCGATGCCGGCGGTCGGCCATCTGGTGCGCGCGATCGTCGCGGCGCATCCGCATGTCCGCGCCAATATCCGCTCGCTCACCTCGCGGCAGATCGAGCAGGCGTTGATCGAATATGAGCTGGACGCCGGCCTCACCTATCTTTCGAACGAGCCGCCCGCGCAGGTGTTGAGCGTGCCGCTCTACGAGGAGCATTATATGTTCGCCACGCGCGCCGACGCCTCGCTGGGCGAGCGCGGCCGCGTCACGTGGCGCGAGGTGGCGGGCGAGCCGCTCTGCCTGCTTCATCCCAACATGCAGAACCGGCGCATCCTCGACGCGCATCTCGCCTCGCTGGACCTGGTGATCGAGCCGCGCGCGACGGCCGATTCCTATGTCACCTTGCTCTCGCTGGTCGAGGCGGGTGGGCTCTCCTCGATCCTGCCGCACAGCTATGCGGCGCTGGTGCCAGCGGGGGCGCCGATCCGCTTGATAGAATTTATCGATCCCGCTCCGCCCAATATGATCGGCCTCGTCGTGCTCGATCGGGAGCCTCGCTCCGCACTTGCCCGCGCGGCTTGCCGGGTCGCCACGATGCTGGCGGAGGAGCGCTTGCTCGGGCCTACCTGATAGACCATATCTATCGTTTATAGGCTTTGCATATTTGACGCCTCACCTGCCGGGAGTAGAGGCTAAGGAAGAAGCACCGCGCCGGACGCGGTCAGAAAGACGGATCAGGAATGAGCGAGACCTTGGCGGCCGACGCCCCCCTCACGGCGGGGGAGATTGCCGCAATCGAAAAGGCGATCCAGCGCCATAAGGATGAGCGCGGCGCGCTGCTGCCGCTGCTCCATGCGGTGCAGGACGCGGTCGGCTATGTGCCCGACGCCGCGGTGCCGATGATTGCGAAGGCGCTCAACGTCACGCGCGCGGAGGTGCATGGCGTCATCACCTTCTATCATGATTATCGCCGCGCGCCGGCGGGGCGGCACATCGTCAAGATCTGCCGTGCGGAGGCCTGCCAGTCGCGTGGCGGCGCCGCGATCGAGACGGCGGCAGCCGAGCGGCTGGGCACGCCGATGGGCACCACACGCGCCGACGGGCGCGTGACGCTGGAGCCGGTCTATTGTCTCGGCCTGTGCGCGATCGGCCCCAATGCGATGGTCGACGGCAGGCCGGTGGCGAAGGTCGACGCCGCGGCGCTGGACCGTATCGCGAGCGAGGTGGCGGCATGACCCGCGCTTATGTCTCCGCCGATATGGCCTCGGTGGCGCTCGGCGCGGATGCCGTGGCAGCCGCCCTCGTCGCGCGCGGCTGCGATGTCGTGCGCACCGGCAGCCGCGGCCTGTTCGCGATCGAGCCGCTGGTCGAGATCGAGGCCGATGAAGGGCGCATCGGCTACGGTCCCGTCGGCCCCGACGATGTCGCGGCGGTCCTCGACGGCAGCCATCCCAACCGGCTGGGTGACGTCGCCGCCCTGCCCTTCTTCGTCGATCAGCAGCGCTTCACCTTCGCGCGCTGCGGGATCACCGACCCGCTGAGCCTCTCCGACTATGAGACGCACGGCGGTTGGAAGGGCCTGAAGGCCGCCCGCGCGATGAGCCCGCAGGAGGTGGTGAGCGCAGTCAAGGATTCAGGGCTACGCGGCCGTGGCGGCGCGGGCTTCCCGACCGGGATCAAATGGCAGACGGTGCTCGATACGAGCGCGCCCGAGAAGTTCATTGTCTGCAACGCAGACGAGGGCGACAGCGGCACCTTTGCCGATCGCATGCTGATGGAGGGTGATCCCTATTGCCTGATCGAGGGCATGGCGATCGCCGGCCACGCCGTCGGCGCGGGGCACGGCTATATCTACATCCGCTCCGAATATCCGCTGGCGATCGACGTTATGCAGCGCGCGATCGAGCGGTCGGCGGCGATCGTCGCCCCCTTCACGCTGGAGGTGCGCGTCGGCGCTGGCGCCTATGTCTGCGGCGAGGAGACGGCGCTGCTCGATTCGATCGAGGGCAAGCGCGGCCAGGTGCGCGCCAAGCCCCCGCTCCCCGCGCATGTCGGCCTGTTCGGGCGGCCGACCGTCATTAACAACGTCCTCTCGCTCGCCGCCGTCCCCTTCGTCCTGAGCGAGGGTGCGGAGGCCTATGCGGCGGTCGGCTTCGGCCGGTCGCGCGGCACGATGCCGATCCAGATCGCGGGCAATGTCCGCAATGGCGGCCTCTATGAGGTGGGCTTCGGCATCACCCTCGCCCAGCTCGTCCACGAGATTGGCGGCGGCACCGCAAGCGGCCGGCCGGTGCGCGCGGTGCAGGTGGGTGGCCCGTTGGGCGCCTATTTCCCCCCATCTATGTTCGACATGCCGTTCGATTATGAAACCTTCGCCGCGAAGGGCGGGCTGATCGGCCATGCCGGCATCACCGTGTTCGACGATACCGTCGACATGGCGCATATGGCGCGGTTCGCGATGGAGTTCTGCGCGGTCGAAAGCTGCGGCAAGTGCACGCCCTGCCGGATCGGCTCGACGCGCGGAGTCGAGACGATCGACCGGCTGATCGCGGCGCGCGACGCCGGCCGCGCGCCTGCGCCGGAAACGGTTTCGCCCGGGCTCGCCAAGGCGCTCTATTCGCGCGCGCCCACCCGCCAGCTGACCAGCCTCGAGGCGGAGACGGCGATCGTGCGCGACCTGTGCGATACGATGAAATATGGTTCTCTTTGCGCTTTGGGCGGGTTCACCCCATATCCCGTGCTGAGTGCGATGGACTTCTTTCCCGAAGATTTCGGCGGCGAGCCCGCACCGCTCGCCAATGCCGCGGAGTAAGTAGGATGGCCTGGACCGGCGAAATTGACCTCGGCACCCCCGCTCCGGCGCTGGTGACGGACAAGATGGTGACGTTGACGATCGACGGACAGGAAGCCCGCGTGCCCGAAGGCACGTCGATCATGCGCGCCGCCGCCCTGATGGGCACGAGCATCCCGAAGCTCTGCGCGACCGACAATATGGAGAGCTTCGGCTCCTGCCGCCTATGCCTCGTCGAGATCGACGGGCGCGCGGGCTATCCCGCCTCCTGCACGACGCCGGTGGCGGAGGGAATGGTGGTGCGCACCCAGACCGACCGGCTGACGCAGCTTCGTCGCGGGGTGATGGAATTGTATATCTCCGATCACCCTCTCGACTGCCTGACCTGCGGCGCCAATGGCGATTGCGAGTTGCAGGATATGGCGGGCGCGGTGGGCCTGCGCGACGTGCGCTACGGCTATGACGGCGCGACCAATATGGGTCAGCCCAAGGACCTGTCGAACCCCTATTTCGATTTCGATCCCTCCAAATGCATCGTCTGTTCGCGGTGCGTGCGCGCCTGCGACGAGGTGCAGGGCACGCTGGCACTGACTATCCAGGGGCGCGGCTTCGATTCGAAAGTCTCGGCCAGCCAGAACGAGGATTTCCTGGGTTCCGAATGCGTGTCGTGCGGCGCCTGTGTCCAGGCCTGCCCCACCGCCTCGCTGATCGAGCGGACGGTGGTCGAAAAGGGCACGCCCGAACATGCGATCGTCACCACCTGCGCCTATTGCGGCGTCGGCTGCACCTTCCGCGCCGAAATGCGCGGCGAGGAACTGGTGCGCATGGTGCCGTGGAAGGACGGCAAGGCCAATCACGGGCATAGCTGCGTCAAGGGGCGTTTCGCCTGGGGCTATGCCAACCATCAGGATCGCATCCTGAACCCGATGATCCGCACGTCGATCGACGAGCCGTGGCGCGAGGTGTCGTGGGAAGAGGCGATCGCCTATACCGCCAGCGAGTTCAAGCGCATCCAGGCGAAATACGGCCCCCGCTCGATCGGCGGGATCGCCTCGTCGCGCTGCACCAATGAGGAGGCGTTCCTCGTCCAGAAGCTCGTCCGCCAGGGCTTCGGCAACAATAATGTCGATACTTGCGCGCGTGTCTGCCACAGCCCCACGGGCTATGGCCTCGGCACCACGCTCGGCACGTCGGCGGGCACGCAGACGTTTGACAGCGTGATGCATGCCGACGTGATCTTCGTGATCGGCGCGAACCCGACCGATGCGCATCCCGTCTTCGGATCGATGATGAAGCGCCGGCTGCGGCAGGGCGCGAAGCTGATCGTCGCCGATCCGCGCCGGATCGATCTCGTTCTCTCGCCCCATATCAAGGCCGATTATCACCTGCCCCTGACGCCGGGCACCAACGTCGCGGTGCTCACCGCCATGGCGCATGTGATCGTCACCGAAGGGCTGGTGGACGAGGCGTTCGTCCGCGAGCGCTGCGAATGGGACGCGTTCGAGGATTGGGCGCGCTTCGTCTCCGATCCCAGCCGCTCGCCCGAGGCGATCGAGGCGCTGTGCAAGGTGCCTGCCGCCGATCTGCGCGCCGCCGCCCGCCTCTACGCGACCGGGGGCAACGCGGCCATCTATTACGGCCTCGGCATCACCGAGCACAGCCAGGGCTCCTCGGCGGTGATCGCGATCGCGAACCTCGCCATGGCGACGGGCAATGTCGGGCGCGAGGGCGTCGGCCTTAACCCGCTGCGCGGTCAGAACAACGTGCAGGGCTCGTGCGATATGGGCAGCTTCCCGCACGAATTTTCGGGCTACCGCCACGTTTCGGACGATGCGACGCGGCAGGCGTTCGAAAAGGATTGGGGCGTCGCGCTCGATCCCGAGCCCGGCCTGCGCATCAACAACATGTTCGACGAGGCGATCGAGGGCGGCTTCAAGGGGCTGTTCGTCCAGGCCGAGGACGTCGTCCAGTCCGATCCCAATTCGCAGCATGTCGCCGAGGGTCTGAGGGCGATGGAATGTATCGTCGTGCAGGACCTGTTCCTGAACGAAACCGCGAATTTCGCACACGTCTTCCTGCCCGGCTCGACCTTCCTCGAAAAGGACGGCACCTTCACCAACGCCGAACGGCGCGTCCAGCTCGTGCGGCAGGTGATGAGCCCCAAGAACGGCTATGCCGACTGGGAGATCGTGCAGCTCATCGCCAATGCGATGGGGCTCGGCTGGACCTACACCCATCCCTCACAGGTGATGGACGAGATCGCCCGGCTGACGCCGACCTTCGCGAAAATCTCGTTCGAGGCGCTGGATCGGCTGGGCTCGATCCAGTGGCCGGCGACCGAAGCCAACCCCGAAGGCATGCCAATCATGCACGTCGACACCTTCGCGCGCGGCAAGGGCAAGTTCGTCGTCACCGAATATATCGCGACCGACGAGAAGAGCGGCCCGCGCTTCCCGCTGCTGCTGACGACGGGGCGTATCCTCAGCCAGTATAATGTCGGCGCGCAGACACGGCGCACGGGCAATACCGCCTGGCATCCTGAGGACGTGCTGGAAATCCATCCGCTCGATGCTGAAAATCGCGGCATACGCGAAGGCGACCTCGTCGCGCTCAAGAGCCGTACCGGCGAAACGAGCCTGCGCGCGAAAATCACCGATCGCGTCGCGCCGGGCGTCGTCTACACGACCTTCCACCACCCGCAGGTTCTGGCGAACGTCGTCACCACCGACTACACCGACTGGGCGACCGATTGCCCCGAATATAAGGTGACGGCGGTGCAGGTGTCGCCCGCTAACGGCCCGTCGCAGTGGCAGGAGGATTATGCCGAATTCAGCCGGCGCAACCGGCGCATCGCCACCGAACTGGAGCCCGCCGAATGAGCCAGCCCGGCCTGATGAGCAACGCCGAACGACTCGTTTACACGGCGAACAGGATCGCGCTCAACCTGGCGGCGCAGGAGCCCGGCAGGGCTGCCGAGGCGACGGCGACGCATATCAAGAAATTCTGGGAACCGCGGATGATCGCCCGCATGTTCGGTGCGCTCGAAAAGGGTGATGTCGGCCTGAACGAGGTGGCGGGCGCGGCGTTCGACATCTTGCGCGAGCAGGCGGACGCACCGGCGGCGGTGGCGCACGCCTGACGTTCCGGCCGCGTCTTCGTCCCGTCCCGGCCATGCGCACCATTTCCGAAAATGTGCCGGTAAGGCTCTATCATCTCGGCGAAGAAGTCGGCGGCGGCGCCTCCACCTTGCTCTACGGCAGCCTCGCTCAGGCCCTCGCCCTCGCCGCTGCTCAGTCCGCCGAGGTGCAGGCCGGCCTTTTCCTCCAGACGAGCAATGACGTGGTCTCCTATCTCGATTTTATCGAGGGCTAGGGTGTGATCCACTCAACATGAAGCATATCCGCTGTAGCGGAGATAGTTGGCGCCTTCAGCGGGAGGGAAAGCGCTCTGGCCGGTGGGCGGGCTCGTCCATGCCGAAGACATGAGGCAATCACCGCGCCTTCCCGGACGGCCAGGCGCGCTTCTGGGCTGGCGCGGACACCGTCACGGCCTCTGCCTGCGGCTCCGTCACGACCGTTATCACATCGTCGCCCAACCCGCTTCTGGTGACGATCCGTAAGCCTGAGCCGAGCCGCTTGGCCTGATACATCAGCCGATCGGCAAGCTCGACATCCGCCGCGGTCACGCCGCCCATGCCTGGGGCGAGCAGCAGCACGCCCATGCTGCAACTCACCGGATGCGGCATATCCTCGAGTATCGCATTCATCCTCGCGTGGAGCTGCCCCGCGGCGCGATGGCCTTCGGCTTCGCTGTCGGCGGTCAGGAACAGTAGGAACTCGTCGCCGCCGATCCGGCCAAAGGCATCCCGGGCCCGGATATGGTCGCGCACGGTGTCCGCAAAGACGCGCAGGATCGAATCGCCGGCGGCATGGCCGTGTCGATCGTTGATCGCCTTGAATCCGTCCAGATCGAGATAGGCGAGCAAGCCCCAGGCGGTGCTGTCGCGCAGGCTGGCCGTCCGCTCGTAGAAAGCCTGCTTGTTCAACGCGCCGGTCAGTTCATCGCGACGCGCGCGGCGCCATTCGCGATCATAGGACCGCCGGAACCCCGCGACGAGGAACACGATGATGCTAACCGTCAGCAGCCGCATCGCCAGATTCGAGGCGAACGCCGCCGGCCCGTGCGGATAGACGCTGAGTCCGTTCGCGAACAGCGACATGCCGACGCACAGCAAGCCAGCCAGATGGGCCGAACGCCAGCCGACCGCCCAGGCTGGCAGACAGGTTATCAGGAGGTAGACCGGCCCGTACCAGACGGCGGATTCATCCGCATAATCCGCACACCCCGTCACGATGATCGCCGACAGGGTTATCGTCCAGACATGCAACGGCGCAAGGCGCGTCGTCCACGCTATCGCCGCATCCAGTTGCGACTCCCCCGTCCTGCCCCCAAGTGACCTGAATTTCCGATGCGCCCCCATCGCGGTCAAGGGTTAGCGAGCCTGTCCTAAATATCTGTAAAATACAGCGTGGTGTGCCGATTTTCGGGCACCATCTTCCAAGCCATGCATAATGCAGATGGTAGCGGAGGCGGGGCTTGAACCCCGACACGCGGATTATGATACCACTACCCGAACTTAACCCACGGCGGAATAACGGGTTCGCCGCCTTGTTCGGCGATGAGATCACACACGCTGTCAGCATCGTAGGCCCGACCCGCCAGCACCTGTTTGCTGGCCAACCCCCGGATCAACTCGCAAGCTGGAGGCGCAGGACGAAGTCCGTGAAATTACCGGGCAACGCATCGCGTCGTTCCTGCGCGCTGAGAGGCACGCCGCCCTGGCGTCCTTCGTTTCAATCCTCGCAACTGGAATTGTCGTTTGAAGGAAGCTCTTCTTGAGATCCACGCCCCCGTGCCCTTCGACTGAATGTGCGAATCTCTTCATGGAATCCCCGCCCTGAATGCAGTTATTTCATTCGCTCGAATAATGTCTGCCTTTCCAGCGAAAGGCTGATTCTGCATGGCGCGCAGGTTTTCCGTGGCCTTGTAGATCATTGATGCCTTCATGGCGAAGCGAGTGCGTGCCATACCCAAGTCAAAACAGATGTGGCTTGAAGCGTATTTACGCTTTGCGATGATCGAGACGCGATGGGCCCGAAGCGACCTCTTCCCCCATATTCGAAGGTCGCGTAAAGGCATCGGGGTTCAAGGTGGAGATCGATGCCACGGGCTGGCCGATTTCGGAAGTCACGCGCTGGCTCGATAACGACGGCGGCCGATCCCGCCAGCTATTATCCTGAGAGTTGAGCGCTTCGGCGACTTGAACTTCGCCGATCACGACGCAATCGCGTCCCTGATTTTTTCCTGCATAAAGCGCTGTGTCGGCTTCTTCGAGAAGCTGCGCCAGCGTGACGCCGTCCCTCGCTCGAATCAGGCCGATGGTCACTGAAATGCCGATTGCAGCCGCGCTGATGCGGGATACGTCCTTTACAGCCGCGCGGATCGACTGGGCGATCAACGGCGCGCGAGCCGCCGCCGATCCGCACAGCAATGCTACAAACTCGTCGCCGCCAACACGCCAGAATTGGTCTGGATCGGTAAGACAGTGGCGCGCCGCGCTCGCGACCTCGACAAGCAAACGGTCCCCTGCGGCGTGCCCGAGTCCGTCGTTAACGGTCTTGAACCCGTCCAGGTCCATCATGAGCAGAATCGGTCGCGGGCCTCGATGCGGCACATCAGTAAGCAATGCGCGCGCCTGGATTTCGAACGCGCGGCGATTTCCGACGCCTGTAAGACTATCGGTGAGCGCCAGGTGCCGATCGACCGTGGCTTCCTTGTCACGCAAGGCGGCCAAGATCAGCATCGCCAGGCCCGCGGAGAAAATGATCGTCTCGAACGCCAATATGGCCGCCCAGGCGCTCAAGGTCGTATGCAGACTGTTGTTGGCAAGCAGCCCGAGCGTAGGCCCCAGAATCGCCCGCGCGGCAAAAAAACATGCATGGAGAACGCACAGCCAACCCGCGAGACGCCGGGCCTTCTCCACGACTGTGGAGCCGCGCAAAAGCTCGGCCGCGATAAGCGTCGCGTAGCCGCAGACCAGCACTGACGCGAACGGCACCCGAAGTTCCGCCGAAATGTGCAACCCCTTGGTCAGCGCGAGCCAGACGACCGCGCCTCCCACCATGACAGGCAAGACGGGCCGGCGGCTCGCCAAACTCCTCGCGCCGGCGTGGCAGAAGCCGTAGGCAAGCATGAAGACGACGTTGGCCAAATCGCGCGGCCACAAGAGTGGGTTCTCCGGCGAGACGATCATCAGACCGAAGCCGATCGCGCCCATCGCGAACGCTGCGACCCACCACCGTTTGTCCGCTAGCGCGGTTGCTCCAATGGCCAGCATCGCGAGCGCGAATATACTCAGCGCGATGCCTGCCACGGCGAGCAGGGTCGCTGGATCGAAGCCCATCTTCTTACCAAAAAATTCGAATGCAGCGCGAGAGCCTAGGAGGGGGGACCTAAGATTTGTTTAACCCTCATTCGGTGGGGAGTATGGCGGACCGAAGACGTATAGGACACATATCAGGGCGTTCACGTGGTGCGGGAAACGGCTGGAAACGGCGCGACGGCGGACTCACCAAAACCCGGAATGGGGACCGCCGAAAATAATATGTGCAAGGATGGGGAGCCCCGCCTCTTTTGTGCGAATGGCCCCACCATCGGGGGATGGGGGGTTGATGGCGGGGCCGGTACGCAACAGGGCGGACCGCCGTCAACCGGCAACCCCGCCGCAGCGTTCAATGCTGCGGCGCCGAAGATGTTCCCCTCCAATTGCGCGACTCACCGCCCAATCGGCTCGCTCCGGCGCTTTCGCCGCCGCAAAACGCTAAGCCTCCTATCGAAAAAAGGCGATCGCCCGCATCTCGATGCTGGCGCGTGGGCCAGCGTCCGCCGGGCAGGTCGGATCGTCGAAGCCCGAATGCGGCACGCAGAAGGGCTGGCCGTCGCGATAGGTGAAAGTCGTGAACAGCAGCGCCTCGCCTGCATCCATGTCGGGGAAATAGACCCAGCGCTGGCGCGGATCATGGTGCACCAGAAAGCCTTCGAAGCTCCATTCGGGCTTGTCGCGCTCGTCGAACACCGCGTCGGCGGCGATGAGATCGCCCGCGTCGAGCGTGCGCCCATCGAGCATGGCGAGCGGCACGTCCTGCGGCGGGGCGCTGAACGTGCGCCACAGGTTGAAGAGCGTGAAACCGCGATAGTTCGCCAGTTCCGCCTCGCCGCCCAGAACCCGCGCCGCCATCGCCCGCGCGGTCGGCCCGCTCACGTCGTTATGGATGAAGCGCGCCGGGCGCGAATTGCTGCGCTCGCCGGATTCGGTGGACTTTTCGGCGAAGCGGAGCACGCCCGGGCCGGTGATGACCACCTTGTCGGCGCCGCTTTCGCGCTGGACGATATCGCGCACCTCTTCGGCATAGATGCCGCCGGTCTGCCGATCATCGCGGAAATCGGTGACGGCGGTGGTCGCGCGCACCAGCTTGAAGCCTTCGGCTTCCAACGTCGGCGCCACCGGCAGAAGGCGGCCATTGTGGATCACCGTCTCGCGCGTATCGAGGTGCAGCACGTCGCGTGTGGTGTCGTTCGCGTGGTAACGCGGCCGATCGGCCGACCGCAGCGAGTAGTTCAGCTTGCCGATGACGGCGGCCTCGCCCCCCGCCACGCGTGAAACAGTCTGTGTCGCCATTGCGTCCTCCATGCCCTCACCTTCGCGGCGAATGTGCGGTTCGGCCAATCACAATATTTGATATCTCTCATTCGGGTGCCACACCCCGCGGGTCATCACTGGACGGAATGGCGGCCATCAGCCGGGAGCGGCTTGAATGCCGTGCCGCAAAGCGCAAGGCTGCGCGCATGACCGGCATGAGGAGAGCGAGATGAGCGTCCTGGATATCGAGCGCGAAGCGCGCACCGTCGATGCCGAGATCTGCTATCTTGCGCCCGGATCGCATCTCAACCGTCGCTTCGTCGCCCCCGGTGTCGAGCATAATACGGGCCGTTACGAAGCCTATCCGGTAAAGATCCAGGACGGACGGCCGATCGCCGACAGCTTCACGCTCGACACGCACGGCTTCGTGCTCGCCCATGCGCCGAGCCAGGTGCGCGATTTCTTCGACAAGGAGGAGGTCGAGCGGCTTTACCCCGCCGAGGCGGCCGCGACGCTGAAAGCGCTCACCGGTGCGGCCGAGGTCGCGCCGCTGGGCTGGATGGTGCGCACGTCAGGCGATCTGACGCATCATGCTACGCCTTCTACGGGCTATACGCATCGTGGCGGCGTGCAGCCGCCGGCGGGCGAAGCGCATGTCGACATGATGCCCGATCGCGCCGAACGGATGGCGCGCATGGTCTATGAAAAGCATTTCCCCGAGGGAAAGGGCTATGGCCGCTTTCTCGCGGTCAGCCTGTGGCGCACCTTCTCGCCCCCGCCCCAGGACTGGCCGCTGGCGGTGTGCGACGCACGCAGCGTCGGCAAGGCGGAAGGCACCGCCAACACGATGTTCATCGTCGATGCGCTGCCGAGCGAAGAAGCCATGCTGGGCGACATGCCCGATGAGGACAAGGCGCCCGCCGCCGCGATCTTCACGCACAATCCCGCGCATAGCTGGTGGTATTTCTCGAACATGACGCGCGACGAGGCGCTGGTCTTCAAGTTCCACGATTCGGACCCGGCGCGCGCGATGCGCACGCCGCATACCGCCTTTCACGACACGAGCTTCCCCGATGCCCATGTCCGCGAGAGCATCGAGTTCAGGCTGATTGCCTATTTCCCATGATCTTCGGGGCCGACCGGCTCGACGAGATGGAGCGCATTCGCCACATCGCGCACGATCCCGCGCAGCCAGATCGTCTGGGGGTCCCGCTCCGCCTCGACATGCCATTGCTGGCCGAACAGTTGCGGCTTCATCGGAAAAGGCAGGTCCGAAACATGGAGATGCGATCGATCGCCCTCGCCCAACAGGCCGAACGGCACCGTCGCCAGCCAGGGCGTGCCGACGATGATATCGGGAATCAATGCATAGGGGACACAGGCCGCCACGTCGCGCTCGATGCCCAGCGCCTGCAGATCGGCGGTGATCGATTGCGGCTGGACGGGCAACAGATGACGCGCACGGATATAGGTGTCGCGATCGATCGTCTCGGGCCAGCCCCCCGCCCGCGCGCAGCCGAGGCAGACCCAGCGATCGCGGAACAGCGGCTCGCGCCCATGATGCTCGTACATGATCTCCCAGGGCAGGACCATCAGGTCCACCTTGCCGCGCTGGAACTCGTTCACGTCGCTTTCGACGCCGACGCACTCGACGGTCATGCGCGGGGCGGCGCGGGCGATCGCGGCAAGCAGCGGGCCGAGCAGGATGCCCGCGACATATTCGGACATCAGGATGCGCAAATGGCTGGTCGCCTCCTCCGCCACGAAGCGCGGCCGCGTCGCCGCGATCGACTGGAATTCGAGCAGCAACGCCCGCACCGGCGCGCGCAGGCTTTCGGCGAACGGCGTGAGGCGCAGGCTGTTGCCGACACGGACGAGCAGCGGATCGTCGAAATGACGGCGCAACCAGGCGAGCGAATTGCTGACCGCGGGCTGCGACAGGTTCAGATTCTGCGCCGCGCGGCCGACATGCCGCTCGCCCAGCAGCATATCGAGGATCGCCAGATGGCGTATCTCCAGCCCCTTGAAATTCATGGCCGCTCCCGCGCCTCCGCCCGTCATCTTTCCCGGCTGTAACGCAGCCATATTTTCAGGAGACACTCATGCTGAAATATTATCATGCCGAACCTGTTGCCAATTCGCTGAAGAGCATGATTCCGCTGGTCGAGAAGGGGCTCGATTATGAGAGCGTCTATGTCGATCTGCACAAGTTCGAGCAGCATTCGGACTGGTTCGTGGCGATCAACCCGGAAGGGCAGGTGCCGGTGCTGGATCATGACGGCACGATCGTGACGCACACCACCGTCATCAACGAATACCTCGAAGACGTCTTCCCCGATGCGCAGCCGGACAGCGGC
>DATMRS010000003.1:0-98608 GCA_035566015.1 Sphingomonadaceae bacterium | reverse complement strand
CGTCAGCGTCTCGCACGCAACACGCGCCTCCGCATCCTTCGACAAAAACAAATCCACGATCGCATCACTGATCTGATCCGACACCTTGTCCGGATGACCCTCAGATACCGACTCCGACGTAAATAAATAATCCTGACGCATGATGCGGACGAGCCTCGCTATGTTGATGACGGAAAAAGGGATGGCCGCGCCTCTAACGCAGCCGCGTGATGACGTAGCTTTCGTCGTTGAACCAAAGCTCGCCATGCTTGCGCAGCACCGCCTTGGTCGCTTCGAGATAGCTCGAATCGCTCATCGCCTGGGCGAGCCGTTCGTCGTCTATCTGTGCCACATAGGTTGCGGCGTTCCACGCGGCGAGCAGGGTCGATGTGCCGATTGTCGCCCGCATGCTGTCAATCTCATCGGGCAAGGTATGCATTTCGTAGCGGAACAGCGCCTGCCCGTTCGGCAGCGGATCGAACCTGTAGCGTTCGGCCTCCTCTCCCATAGCGTGCCGCGTCGCCTCGATCAGCGCGCGGCGTGAAGTGAGGAACGGGTCTTCGCCCGGCCAGACTTTCTGGACGATTTCCAGCCCCGGATCGTTGCCCGCAGAATGGATGCCCAGCAAGCGGCCGTCAGGGCGCAGCGACCGAGCAAGTGGCCCGAGCACGCGCCGCGCCTTGAAGTCCACATCGGCGCGCAGGCGGAAGGGCTGGCTCGCCAGCACCAGATCGAAGTCGGCGACCGGCGCTTCGCGGCGCGGGATGATCGCGTCGAGCAGGAATTTGCAGTCCTCGCGATAGAGGATCAACGTCGTCGGCGTTTCGGGGATCATGCTCCCGCTCGGGCTCGACGTCGTGCGCCAATTGGCGGCGAGAAAGGGTTGCAGCTCCAGAATCTGCTTCTCGAACTCGGCGGTGGTCGTGCCCTTCAGGGCGACTTCCTTCCAGACATGGCGCTTCGCGGCGTCCGGCCTGGCGGGCGTCAGCCATGGCGCCTCCGCATAAGAGATGTTGGTGACGGCCAGCACCATTTCGGGATGTTCGAGGAAGCGATCGGGCATCTTGTCGAGTGTGAGGCGCACATCCTCGAGGCTGATTTCCTTGCCCGCTATGTAGAAGGGGAAGCGTTCGAAGCGCCGGTGCATCGAACGCAGCACGCGGGCGAGCACCGTGCCGTCACCCATGCCCGCATCGAAGAAGCGCACCGATGGCGGCGACGGCTGGAGCAGATCGATCTCTTTGGCGACGCGATCCGCGACCACCCACTTTTCGGAGCAGGTGTTGACGAACATCAAATATTTCTGGCGATTGTCATAGAATCGGAAGTTGCTGCCCGCAGCATCTTCCCGATGACCCGTCGTGTCGAGCATCATGGCATTGTTGATCGCCGGAGAGGGGGGTGTTCCTTGCGAAAATTCACTTGCCGTTTTCGGCGCAGATTTCGACATGATCCTCGTCCGGAAGAATGGTGTTGAGATGGTCGCGCCGCTTGTCGTCTCGGCTGCCCTCTTTTTTGATTTGCGTGCCTGCGCGGGTAAACCACATTCGGTCCCACTATTCGGGTGGGATGCCGCCCATCGCCGGCCGGATGGTAGCGGTCTTGCGGTAGCGGTGGGCTTCTCTTAAACATATGACACTATTCTCAACTGATCGAGGCTCCCTGGCTCCCCGCCGGATTGGGCGCACGGAGGCAGTCCACAGTGTCGCAGGTGAATAGACTTGCCGCGATCTTCGCGAATTATCAGAAAGAGTTTGTCAAATATGCCGGCGTGGTCGGCGGCGATCCTGCCGGCGCAGCCAAGCTGGTGGCGGAAGCCCGCCGTACATGCGAGCAGATCGCTTCATCCGAGACGATCGAGCGGCCCGATCAATTAGCATGGGAGACGTTGCGGTCTCTGGCCATGGAGCGGAACCAGCGCGCGGGGCGCGATGGGCGTCACGTCATTCCCTATCTGCGCACCGGCGGCTTGCGGCTTACGATGCAGATGGTTTTCGCCACCCGCCGCTGGCGCGCGCTGCTCGACGAGGCCTTGCGGCCGCTCGGCCAGAGCGCGGCGCGGATGGAGGCTTTGTCGACGATCGCGCTGTCGCCGCCCTGGAATTCGCAGATCGAGATCGCCAAGAATATCGGCATTGAAGGGGCGACGCTCACCCGGATGCTCGACGCGCTGGAGATGGACGGCCTCGTCGAGCGTCTGCCCCACCCGTCCGACCGGCGCACCAAGACCAACCGGCTCACCGACGCCGGGTGGGAAGCCCTGTCCGAGATCATGGCCGTCGCCCACGGCATGCGCACCCGTCTGCTCGAAGGCGTAAACGAAAGCTCGATCGATGCGGCGAACGAGTTTCTCGACATGCTCCTCGGCCGGCTGAACGAGGACCTGCTGCCGTAGAGCGTGAAATGGCGGGGGCGATTCTGACGGTGTGGAACATGGGCACGCTTCGTGCGGCATCGCCCGGCATTTCGTGTGATTTTTCTCCGCGCATGGCGTCGGTCAAGCGCCGACGGGCGTAACCCGGGGCGCCGATTGGAAGAGTTCGGCGAAGGGATCGTCGGGCTGGTCGGGCGCGGCGGCCTCGCGCACCGTCGTCCGCCGCATGTCGCGCCGCTCGTGCCGCTCATCGAACACGCCGCCGCGATGCATGCTCGCCAGATTGTCCCAGATCACCAGATCGCCGACATTCCATTTTACCGAAAAGACATAGTGCGGCTGCGTGGCCCACTCGATCAGCTCGCGGAGCAGCGCGCGGCCTTCGGACCGCTCCATGCCAACGATGTCGCTGGCGTGGGCGGCGACGTAGAGCGTCTTGCGGCCCGATCCGGCATGAACGTGGACGAGCGGGTGTCGCGCCTTGGGCCGGCTGTCTATCTCCTCGTCGCTGAGCGCCAGCCCAGCCTGCTTGCGCGACCACCAGAGCGAATGTTCGGCCTCCAGCCCGTCGATCCGGTCCTTCATCGACTGCGGCAGATCCTCATAGGCTGAGCGTGTGTCGGCGAACCACGTCTCCCCGCCCTTGCCGGGCACCTCATGCGCCAGCAGCAGCGAATAAGAGGAGCGCAGCGGCATGAAGGAGGAATCGGTGTGCCAGAGTCGATCACCCTTCTTGTGCTGGATGATATGTTCGTTCGTCATGATCTCGCCATTGGCGTCGAGATTGCCCGCATCGAACAGCTCACGCCGCGTGAATTTGGGCGGCCGGCCGGCAGGGGCGGGGGCCAGTTCGAGATGGCCGAAGATGCGGCTGAAGGCGACATGCGTTTCATCGTCGAGCCCGGTATTGCGATAGACGCACACACCCCATCGATCCATCATATCGACGATCTCACGCTGAAGGGCGGCGTCCAGCGGCCCGCGCAGATCGACGCCGGAAACTTCGGCGCCGAAGCGGGGGAGAATGGGTTTCACGGTCAAGGTCATCCGACGGCATCCTGTTCGAAGGGGCGGTCTTGGCGCCGGCGCGCGCGCCCTGTGCGGCTGGCGTTTGTCTTTCGATCGATTTATGTACCTAGATACGTAAATGTCAATGGACTTGCCGTCATGGGCACGGGCCTGCCAAGGAGTGACCGTAGGCATGCCTCCTTCCATTGAAGGGAAATAGGTGAACGAGAAGACCGGAAATGCGACGGACGGCTTCGGCCGGTGGGGCAGCGGCTATCCCGCTTATTATGAGGTCGGCACGCGGCTGGAGGGCGAGTTTCGCCTGTCGCACAATCTGGTGCTTGCCGCGCGGCGGTGGACCAGCCTGATCGACAATCTGCTGCGCACGCGCACCGGGCAGAGCCGCGCGCGCTGGGAAACCCTGTTCGCCATCGCCTTCTGCAATCGGCCGATCACCACCGTCGCACTGGCCGAGCATATGGGCACGAGCTGGCCGACGCTGATCCGAGTGCTGAACTCGCTCGAGGAAGACGGGCTGCTGACGCGCGTGGACAATCCCAATGACGGCCGCTCGCGTTTGATCGAGCTTACCGAGGAGGGAAAGGCGATGACGCATCGCATCCAGCCGATCCTCGACGAAGCGCGGCGGACGATGCTCGAAGGGCTCAGCGACGAGGAGGTGGCGATCGGCATCGACCTGCTCGCGCGGATGAGAAAGGCGGTCGAGCAATCGTCCTGATGACGGCCGATCAGGCGGGACGGCGGGTTGCGCGCAGCACCAGTCCGATCGCCGTCGCCGCCACGGCGAGGATGAGCGGACAGATTGCGAGGCTCGCATAAGTGCTGCGGATCGACAGGCCCGACGCCAGCGCCATCGCGCCCAGGATCGGACCGGCAATGCCGCCTAATTTAGCGATCGAGGTGGCCCATCCCGCGCCGTTCGCGCGGATCGCGCTCGGATAATAGAGGCCGACGATGCTCAATATGCCGAAATGACCGCCGCCTATTCCCGCGGCCGCCGCCAGCAGCAGCGCAAGGAAGGCGCCGCCGCCGATCATCGTGAAGCCCATGATGAGCAGGATGGGAACGGTCGCCCCGGCGAAGGCGACGATGCCCCACGGGCCGAAGCGGTCGGTCACGCGCATCAGTGACAGGCCGGCAATCGCGCCGATGATGCCACCCGCCGATCCGACATAGGCCGCCGTCGACCGGCTGAAATGCAGCGATTCGATCAGGATCGGCCCCCAGCTCGACTGGAAATAGATAGCGAGCGTCGAAGCGATATAGCCGATCCAGAGCAAGGGCGTGATGAGCGCCAGCCGGCCCGCGAACAGTGAGCTGACGCGAAAGCCCTTCGCGGCATGGCTGGCGGCTTCGTCGGGCAGGACGAAGTGATCGCCCGCCTCGGCGCCGAGCGACGGCTCCATCTTGTTCAGCGTGCGCGCGACTTTGTCGGGCCGCCACCCCTTCGCGGCGAGCAGGCGCAGCGATTCGGGCAGCCAGATCAGCAATGCCACCGCGCAGACGAGCGTGCCGAGGCCGCCGGCGACGAACACGGCTTCCCAGCCATGGCGCGGCGCGAGCGCGACCGTTATCGGGCCCGCCAGCGAACCGCCGATACTGTAGCCGATCATGATCAGCGTCACGACAGTCGCGCGCATGCGGGTGGGCACGAATTCGATATTGAGTGCCCAGGCGAGCGGCAGCATGCCACCGATCGCGACGCCGTCGAGGAAGCGCAGGAAGAGCAGCGCATGATAGGATTGCGCCAGCGCGGTCAGCAGCGTGAAGATGCCGAACAGGAAGGCGGCGGAAACGATCGCCGGCCGCCGCCCGAAACGGTCGCCCAGATAGGCGAACAGGAAGCCGCCGATCATCATGCCGACCAGCCCGGCCGAGAAGATGTTGCCGAGCATGATCGTGCTCAGCCCCAACTCGTCGCGCATATAGGGCGCGGTGAAGCTGATCATCATCATGTCGAACCCGTCGAACACGGTGATCAGCCACGATAACAGGATCAGGCGGATATTGAACGGGCTGAGGCCGACACGATCGATAACGGCGGCGACATCGATCGTGCGGCTTGTTCCGCCGGGTGCCTGCGTGGCTGCTTGGGCGAGCATCTATCCTCCGATTCCGCGGCGCGGCGGCACTGATTCAATTCGATTGCGGCGAGGGCAACGCGGCCCAGGCGGCGGCCAATGCGGCAAAATCGGTGGGCCGATCCGCTTCGCACAGCCCGTCGCTCTCGCGCAGCGGCCGGGTCCAGTCCTGTGCGGTATCGACGAAGATGTGGCCGACGGGCTGGAGCCAACTGCGATCGTCGAGCGTGCCCGGCTTGAGCGAGGCGACGGGCCCTTCCATCGGCCGATGATAGAGGCGGCTGCCGCAATCGGGGCAGAAGCCGCAATCGGTGAACCGCTCGGCATTCACCTGACGACGCCAGACCTTCACCTCGCCTTGGGTGATGCGCAGCCCGGCGAAGGGCACGATCAGCGACAGGCCGAAAGCGCTGCCCGATTGTTTCTGGCATTGGGTGCAGTGGCAGGCATAGGCCGTGACCGGCTGCGCTTCGAGCAGGTAGCGGACATGGCCGCACTGGCAACCGCCGGCCTGGGGAAGGGGAATCTCCATGTCAGTGTCCCCCAGCCGACGCGTTTGCCATAATGCTCATCGACTCAACTCCTCGAAAAAAACTGTGCCGCCGGCAGGATGAGCCGGCGGCACAGGGGAACGATCAGAAGCTCTTCTTCACCGTCAGATACCATTCGCGTGGACGGCCGGGCTGGCCTTCCGTCGTCGGCTGGCCGAAAGCGGTGAGATCGAAGATATTGTAATAATAGCGTTTGTTGAACAGGTTAGTCGCGCCGACCGCCACCATCCAGTCATTGTCGTCATTGGTGTAGGTGATGCGGCCGTTGAACACCGTCCGCCCCGGCACGCGCGCGACGGCGCTGGTCGAGTTGAAGGCCAGGCTCGACTGGTAAAGCGCATCGAGGCGCGGCGTGATCTTGCCGCCCAGCGGACGCATGTCGATGTCATAGGCTATGCCCGCCGATCCGGTCCATTCGGGCACGAACACCGGGTCCTTGTTCACCACCGCCGGGTTGTTCTTCAGATCGGGCGCGTCGAATTTGGTGTAGCCGCCGCTCAGGTTGATCAGCAGGCCCTCGATCGGGCGTGCCTCGATCTCCGCTTCCAGACCCTTCACCTTGCCGGGCGAGTTCACATAATTGGTCTTGGAGATACAGGTCACGCCGACGCCGGCGGCGAGATCGGGATTGGCGAGCTGTTCCGGCGTCGCATCGATACAGCTCGTGAGGCCGGTGCCGAGGAAGCTCTGATCGAATTGCGGCCCCGGTACGGTGCAATGGCCGGTGGTGCCGTCGTTCAGACATTCCGATCCGCCCTGCGGCACGATGCGCCTCGAATAGTCGCTATAGAAAGCGGCGAGGTTGAGGCGCAAATGCCGATCGAGAAGGTCGCCCTTGAAACCGATTTCATAGGCGGTGAGCGCTTCTCCCGAAACCGGTACAAGCTGCGACGCCTGGAACGGCCGCGGGTTGAACGCACCGGGGCGATAGCCGGTCGCAATCGATCCGTAGACGGTGATATTGTCTTGCAACCGGTAGTCGAGGCCGAGCCGATAGTCGAAATGGTGGCCCTTGACGTTGACGTTGCGGATGATGCCGCCCTGCCCGTTGTTGAACAGGACGTCCTTCGTATCCTTCGAATAACGGCCGCCGATCGTGACCGAGAGCTTGTCGATCGGGCGGATGACGACCTGCCCGTAAACGGCTTTGCTCTCATTATCGAAGCTGATTCGCGCATTCTGCTGGAAGCTCAGGAAAGCGATCGAGACGTTCGACGTCGTGAGCGCGCTCGAATTATAATAGAAGGCGCCCAACGTTGCATCGAACAGATCGCTCGTATAGTTCAGGCGCGGTTCGGCGGTGAACTGGTGGAAGCGGATCTGCGTCTTCACCGTCTGTATGCTGAGCGGCGAGCCGTCAGTATCGTTGATGCCGGTCGTGAAGACATGGCGATAGCCGCCGAGCAACGTGAACTTCAGATTGTCGTCGATGTCATAGATCGCCTTGCCGCTAAACCCGTAGTTGCGGATGACGGCCTTGCGATCGAGATTGATGCCGCCCCGATCGCCCGAGCCGTTATAATAGGTGCAGGCGACGCCGCTGCCGGGCAGGTTGCAGCCCGCCGGATAGACGCTGCCGGCGGGAATGGGATCGGCATAGGTGGCATAGGTGGTGAACGGGCTGTCCGTCAGGAAGCGCTCATCATAGCTGATGCCCCACAGCGGCTGATAAACGAGTTCATCAAGCCGTTTCGTCTGCGCGTTGGGGATGATCTGAAGCTGCTTGTCCGCCGCGACGACCGAATCGTCGTTGGTGTAATCGGCGGTCAGCGTCACATCGAGACGTGATCCTTTGTAGCGGATCGCGCCGCGCAATGCCTGCACGTCCTCGCCGCCATAGCGGCCGATCACGCAGCCGTCCTCGGCCTTGCCGCTGGTGAAGCCGCCCGAGGAATCGAGCGAGGGGACGTTGCCGGCCAGCCCGGGCGTGCCTTTGCGGATCATGTCGCAGCGGAAGTCGAGCAGTTTCTGATAGCCGCGCCGATTTTTCGAAACACCCGAAACGCGCAGGAACAGATTGTCCGTGAGCGGCACGTTGAAGCCGGCGCGGATATCCTGCCGATTATACGCGCCGTAGGTGGCCTCGATATAGCCTTCCGGATTGGGGCCGGGCGCCTTCGGGATCAGGTTGACCGCGCCGCCAATCGCGTTGCGGCCGAACACCGTCCCCTGCGGGCCGCGCAGCACCTCGACCCGTTCGAGATCGAGCAGGTCGAACGTTGATCCAGCGAGGAGCGCATAATATTGATCGTCGACATAGAAGGACACGCCCGGCTCGAACGCCAGGTTGAAATCATATTGGCCGATACCGCGGATATAAGCTTGCACGGCGCGGCCGTAAGCGGCGTTGGCATTGGTGAAGCTTGCGTTCGGCACGATCGCGGCGACGTCGGCGATCGACGTGAAAGAGCGCTGCTCCAGCCCTTGCGCGGTGACGGCGGTGATGGCGATCGGGGTGCGTTGCAGATTGGTCGCCTGCCGCGTGGCGGTGACGACGATGTCCTCAAGCCCCGTGTTGCTCCGGTTGCCGGTCGTGCCCGCCTGATCGGCGGTGGGCTGTGCGGCGTCCTGAGCATAGGCTGGCGCGGCGAACAGCAGCGACGTCGCCCCCGCAAGGGCGACCGAGCCAAGCCAATGCGATCGCAAAATATTTTTCATGATGTTTTTCCTTCCCAAACCCTTAGCGTTCGAAAGCTAATCACGTATTATTTTGTATGTTCTTGAACGTCGACGTGAATTGCCAAGATTCAGTTTTTATTATTAAGCGCTTTCCTCCTTTGTCCTGCTATTTTTCTGTTCCATTTCCTGCCTTGTCGGCTTCTTCTGCGACATAGGCGCGGATGGTTTCGGCCTGGTTCGCCGTAAGATAGTCGCGGAAGCTGGCCATGCCGTTGCCCTGGAGTACGCCATCGATCAGCACGGCGCGCCAGGCATCGCGATCCGCCAGCACGGGCGATCGCTTGAGATCGGGATTGACCGGCCCGGTGTGGCAGATCGAGCAGTAAGTGACATACCATTTCGCGCCTTCCTGCCGCTGCGCGTCGGTGAAATGGTCGGCGACATGAACGAGCGGAGCCGGCGGCGTGGCGGGCTGGCGCGGCAGTCTCGCGGTGCCGTCCAGCCGGAAGGCGAGGATGACGCCGTTGGGCTGCGGATAATGCTGGAAAGGTGAGGCGGTCGCCATGCCCATCGATCCGCCATAACCCGCCATCACCGCGATATATTGGACGCCGTTCACCCGATAGCTTATCGGTCCCGCCATGATCCCGCGCCCCGCCTGGAAGCTCCACAGCGGGCGCCCGCTATCGGCGGCATAGGCATGGAAGAAGCCGTGGGCATCGCCCTGGAAGACGAGGTTGCCGGCGGTTGCCAGCGTGCCGCCGTTCCACGCCCAATCATATTGGTGTCGCCATATCTCCTTCTGGCGCACCGGATCCCAGGCGATCAGCTCGCCGCGCGGCATGCCTTCGGTTTCCTTCGCCGCCGCCGGATCAGCATGCGCGAAGGCGACGGCGGTGTTCCAGCGGCCCGGATGCACCTCGAAATCGGGGCTGTTGGCGTAGGTGAGCGGCACCTCCATCGCCGGGATGTAAACGAGCCCCGTCCTGGGGCTATAGCTCATCGGCATCCAGGCATGCGCGCCGATGCCCGAAGGATAGACGGTCGCCGGTTTGTCGGCGTAGCGCGCGGGGGGAATCTCGACGGGCCTGCCGGTTTCCAGGTCGATCCGCTCGGCCCAGTTGGCGGGCACATATTTCTCCGCCGAGATCAGCTTTCCGTTCGTCCGGTCGATGACATAGAAGAAGCCGTTCTTGGGCGCCTGCATCAGCACCTTTTGCGGGCCGTGCCCCAGGTCGAGCGTCGCGAGCGTGATCTGCTGGGTGTTGGTGAAATCCCACGTCTCGCCCGGCGTCGCCTGATAATGCCATTTATAGGTGCCGGTGTCGGGATCGACCGCGACGATCGACGACAGGAACAGATTGTCGCCCTTGCCATCCGATCGGACGCGGTAATTCCAGGGGCTGCCGTTGCCGACGCCGATCAGGAGCTGATTCAGTTCGCGATCGTAGACGATCGAATCCCAGACGGTGCCGCCGCCGCCCAGCTTCCACCACTGACCATGCCACGTCGGGCGGGCAAGCCGCGCGAGCGCCTCGTCGGAGGCGGCGTGATCGGGGCCTTTCGCGGGATCGCCGGGCACGGTGTAGAAACGCCAGACGAGCTTGCCCGTTTCAGTGTCATAGGCCGTGACATAGCCGCGCACGCCCAATTCGGCGCCCGAATTGCCGATGATGACCTTGTCGCGGAACACGCGCGGCGCGCCGGTGATCGTATAGGCCTTGCTCTGGTCCACCGTCACCACCGACCAGACCGGCTTGCCCGTCGCCGCGTCGAGCGCAATGAGCCGCCCGTCGATCGTGCCGACGAACACCTTGCCCTTCCAAACGGCGATGCCGCGATTGACCACGTCGCAACAGGCGTTCGCCCCCTTCGCGCCGATATTGTGTGGATCAAAGCGCCACAGCACCCGGCCGGTGGCGGCGTCGAGCGCCATCACCTTCGACCAGGCGGTGGAGGTATACATCACTCCGTCGACCACCAGCGGCGTCGCTTCCTGCCCGCGCGCCGTATCGAGATCGGCATACCAGGCGAGCTTCAGCCGGCCGACATTGCCGTCGTTGATCGTGGTGAGCGGGCTGAAACGCTGCTCCTTCCAGGTGCGGCCATAGGCCATCCAGTTGTCGAGGTCCTGATCGGCCGTGGCGAGGCGGGCTTCGTCGACCCGGCCGGGCGATGGCGGACCGCTGTCGCGCGCCATGACGAGGCCGCCAGCGCCGGCGAGCAGAAGCGCCGCGAGCATCCATCGTCCGCCACGCATCTTCATCGTGCCGGCCCGGTGCAGAGGAGATCCCCGACGATCGAGTCCCCGCCTCGCATTTTCGGCGCCCAATAGGTTGCCTTTTCCCAGCCCTGTTCGCGGCAGAAAGCATCGGCCAGATTTTGTCCGCATCGTTCCTCGTCAGCCTTGCAGGTTGGCAGGGGGACGCCGGCCCGTTTCGGCAGGCGATAGAATTGCGCGGTGTCGCCCGATGTCACGCCAGCGTCCGGTATGGGTGGCGGGACAGCGGGCGGGGAAGGAGCGCTGGCGGCAGGGGCTATGTTTCGCGCGGCGGAGGTCGACGCATCGACCGGGCGCAGCGAACTGACCTTCGAGAAGAAGCCAAGCGCGTTCTTGAGATTCGCCTCCGCCCCGTAGACGATCATGCAGGCGCCGCGAAAATGATTGCGTGAACAGACCTGCCATCGTCCGCCGCTGGTTCGGGCGCTGCGCAACGGATAGCCGACATCGATATCTTCGACGGGTCCATCGTAGCGCACGCTCTTCCCTGCGAAATCGACATCGGAGAAAAGGATGATGTGGCTGCCCGGCTGCTGGGCCAGGGCCTGGGGGAAGGGGAGCATCATCGTGGCTAGCGTGGACAGAAGCGGCATCGATGCCCAAGCCCAACGCATGGCCACTCTTCCCCCTGTTAGCGGCGCCTTTTCGCGCCTGTTCTAAACGGACGGCCGGTTGGCCGCCGCTCGTTTATATAGGAAGGTATCTAATTGCGGAGATGATGTACAGGGGCTTGTCGGGCCCCTGCCATGATTTTGTCCTTACTCTGCGGCGACGGCTACACTCTTCGGCTCGGTATCGAGACCGTAGAGCTTGGCGGCATTGTCGTGCGTCAGCTTGCGGATCACCTCCGCCGGCAAATGCCCCATCTGCCGCTGGATCGCGGCGCGCGAGTTGGGCCAGATGCTGTCGGGGTGCGGATAGTCGGTCGCCCAGAGCAGATTGTTCTCGCCATAGAATTGCAACAGGCTCATTGCCGTCGGGCTTTCCTGGAACGTTGCATAAATCTGGCGCTTGAACAGGTCCGAAGGCTTCGTCTTGAGCGGGATGCCGCCCTTGTCCTCCCAGAACTCCTTGGCCTCCCAGAGGCGCCAGTGGCGATAATCCAGTTCCTCGACCAGCCAGGGCAACCAGCCCACGCCCGATTCGGCGATGACGATCTTGATCTTCGGATGGCGTTCCAGAATCCCCCACGCGAAGAGATCGACAAAGGGATCGATGAACTGCTCGACGAAGGATTTGGCGTGGGTCAGCACGCCGGCCACCTTGCCGCGCGCCGGATCGCTGGCCTTCGGCATGAAGACAACGACGTGGAAGGACAAGATGATGCCCGTCTCCTCCAGCGCATTCCAGAAGGGCTCCCAACGCTCGTCATGGAGGCGGGGATTCGCCGCCGCGATCTGGAGATTGGCCTGCTTGAAGATCCCCTTCTCGGCGAGCCGATATAGTTCGGCGGTGGCCGATTCGGGAAATTCGGGCAGCATCGGCACGCCGATCAGTCGATCGGGCGCGACCGCGCAGAATTCGGCCAGCCAGTCATTATAGACACGGTAGCAGGCGTCGCGCAGCTCGACATCTTCCAGATTGATCGAGGTGACCGGGCCGAAAATGACATGCGAATAGACACCGTCGCGGTCCATATCGGCAAGGCGCAGCTCGGGCACGGCGGGGCGGCGTTCGGTCTGGTCGATATGGCCGCCGCGATCGAGCGCGGTGAAGATCGGCTTCGGCCCGGTCGGCTTGCCGGCATGGCCGTTCCAGCCACCCCAATTCTGCCCTTCGCAGATCCAGACGGCGCGGCCGTCGCGCATTTCGATATGCGGCGCGCGGTCGCGCAGATGTTCGGGCAGGCGGCTCGTCCACAGGTCGGCCGGCAGCATGTTCAGATCGAGATGATCGTCGCAGGAAATCAGGGGATAATCGGACATGGTGTGCATCCCTCAACGGCTGATGGAAGGGAGGAGCACGAGCGGCCGGCGCGTCGAAGGCCGGCATCGCGACTCGGGCGTATCTTGCCCGATCCGCGCCCTGCGGCCTGTTTCGAACGGCGCCCGGTCACTGATCTCTCCCGCGAAAGTGCGATCATTGTCGCTTTATGTACCTTAATACATATATCAGGAATCGGCCCGCGCTCAAGCATGCTTATCGCCACGGGGCGAAAGGGCACGCCCGCCGATCCGGCCATTCGTCGGGGCCAATGGGGTTGCATTAGACCCGCATTGTTCCGACAAGGGCCTGATGCATCCGGGTTCCGATCCGCCCATGCTGCCTCCGCCGCCGGTCGCGCTGCTCGAGGGAGCCAGCCTGTTCCTCGATTTCGACGGTACGCTCGTCGACCTTGTCGAGCGGCCCGACGCGGTGGTGGTCGATGATGCGCTGCTGGGCCTGCTGGGTGGTCTTGGCGCGCTTTATAGTGGGCGCCTGGCGATCATCAGCGGCCGTTCGATCGCGCAGCTCGACAGCTTGCTCGGCCCCGTCGCACAGCAATTCGCGCTGTCGGGTAGCCATGGCAGCGAACATCGCTGGAACGGCATCCTCGCCCATCCCGTCCGGCCCGCTGCGCTCGACCAAGTGACGCGGGCAATGGAGGCTTTCGCCGCCGATCATCCGGGCACGTTGGTCGAGGCGAAGAGTTTCGGCGTCGCGCTCCATTACAGGCTGAAGCCCGAGGACGGCGCGGCGGCTGCCGCGCTGGCCGATCGGCTGGGCAAGGCACATGGCCTCACGGTTCAGCCGGGCAAGATGATGGTCGAGTTGCGCGTCGCTGGGGGGGACAAGGGGGCGGCGGTCAGGCGGATGATGACACGCGCGCCGATGGCGGGAACCCGGCCGCTCGTCCTGGGCGACGATCAGACCGACGAATCGGCCTTTGCCGCAGCCGAGGGGTTGGGCGGCGCGGGTATCCTTGTCGGCCCGCCGCGCGAAACCGCCGCGCGCTATCGGCTGCCCGGCGTCGGAGAGGTTCGGGCCTGGCTGGGTGGCCTGCTGAAGGAGGAACGATGACGGCGACGCTGGATCTCTGGCCGATCGGCAATTGTCAGGTTTCGGCGCTGATCGACCGGGCGGGCCGCTTCGTCTGGGCCTGCGTGCCGCGCGTCGACGGCGATCCGGCCTTCTCCTCGCTGCTGGACGACGCGCCGCGCGCCGGCGAGGGTGCGCGGGGCTTCTGGGAGATCGATCTGGAAGACTGCGTCTCGACCAGCCAGCATTATCTGCGCAACTCGCCGATCCTTGTGACCCGGCACGAAGACGGCAAGGGTAATGCCGTCGAAATCAGCGATTTCTGTCCGCGTTTCCGCCGCAATGGCCGGATGTATCGTCCCGTCGCCTTCGTGCGGATCGTTCGCCCCGTCGCGGGCAGCCCGCGCATCCGCGTCCGTCTCCGGCCGGCGAAGAATTGGGGGATGCAGGACGCCGAACGGACGCGCGGGTCCAATCATGTCCGCTATCTGCTGGCGAACGGTGTGCTCCGCCTGACCACCAGCGCCCCGGTGGGGTGGATCGAGGATGAGCGGATGTTCCGCCTCGAACGGCCGCTGCATTTCTTCCTCGGGCCGGACGAAAGCTTCTCCGCCGACGTCGCCCATTCGACCGAGATGATGCTGGAACGCACGCTGGAAGCGTGGCGGCGCTGGGTGCGGGGGCTGGCGACGCCGTTCGAATGGCAGGAGGCAGTGATCCGCGCGGCGATCACGCTCAAGCTGTGCCAGCATGAGGAAACCGGTGCGATCGTCGCGGCGCTGACCACCTCCATCCCTGAACATGCGAATTCGGGGCGGAATTGGGACTATCGCTTCTGCTGGATTCGCGACGCTTATTATACCGTGCAGGCGCTGAACCGGCTCGGCGCGCTCGACGTTCTTGAAGGGTATCTCGAATATCTGCGCAACATCGTCGACAATTCGCGCGGCGGCCACATCCAGCCGCTCTATGGCGTCGGCGGCGAGACGATGTTGCGCGAGTGGGTGGCGCCCGCGCTCAATGGTTATCGCGGCATGGGTCCCGTGCGTGTCGGGAACCAGGCCTATGAGCAGGTCCAGCACGACGCGTACGGCCAGATTGTCCTGTCCAACGCGCAGGCCTTTTTTGACCAGCGGCTCTATCGCGTCGCGGGCGTTCCCGATTTCGAGGCGCTGGAAACCGTCGGCGAGCGGGCATGGGAAGCCTATGACAAGCCCGACGCGGGCTTGTGGGAACTGCGGACGAAGAGCCACATCCACACCTATTCGGCGGCGATGTGCTGGGCGGCATGCGATCGTCTCGCCAATGCCGCGACGTGGCTGGGGCTCACCGCGCGCGCGGCCTTCTGGCAGGAGCGCGCCGATACGATCCGCGAGCGGATCGAGCGCGCGGCGTGGCGGCCGAAGAGCCGCCGCATGTCAGCCACCTTCGGCGGCGACGAGCTGGACGCGAGTATCCTCCAACTTCTCGACCTGCGTTTCCTGAAGCCTGAGGACCCCCGCTTCCGCGAGACTCTGGAGGCGATCGAGACAGGCTTGCGGCGCGGCAGCCACATGCTGCGCTATGCGACCGAAGACGATTTCGGGCTGCCGGAGACAGCCTTCAACATGTGCACCTTCTGGCTCATCGAAGCGTTGCATTTCACGGGCCGCGACGATGAAGCGCGCACCCTGTTCAGCGAGATGCTGGAACGAAGAACCGCCGCAGGGCTTCTATCGGAGGATATCGATCCGATCACCGGCGAATTGTGGGGCAATTATCCGCAAACCTATTCGCTGGTGGGGCTGATCAACTGTGCCGTGCTGCTCAGCAAACCCTGGAGTGCCATAAGATGAGCCGCCTGATTATCATTTCCAACCGCGTTCAGCCGCCGACGAGCGCCAATGACGGAAGCCAGGGTGGACTGGCCGTCGCCCTGTCTGCCGCGCTGCGCGAATATAGCGGGCTGTGGTTCGGCTGGTCGGGTGAAACCACCGACGAGTTTACCGGCCATATCAATTTCCAGCGATGCGACGGCGTGACCACCGCCACGATCGATCTGGAGGAGCAGGACCTCGACGAATATTATAATGGCTATGCCAACCGGACTTTGTGGCCGCTCTTCCATTATCGGATCGACCTTGCCGAATATGAACGGCAGTTCGCCGGCGGCTATGAGCGGGTGAATGCGCGTTTCGCCGACACGGTCGGCCCGCTGATCGAGGAAAAGGACCTCGTCTGGGTCCATGACTATCATCTGATCCCACTCGGGCGCGAGCTTCGCAAGCGCGGGGTGCGCAATCGGATCGGCTTCTTCCTCCATATTCCCTGGCCGCCGACGCGCCTGCTGCTGTCGCTCCCCAGCCATCGCGAGTTGGTCGAATCGCTGCTTTATTATGACGTGATCGGATTCCAGACCGGCGACTGGCTCGAATCCTTCCTCCATTATGCGACGCATGAAATGGGCGCGACCGTGGACGACAAGGGCAACGTCACCGTCGGCGACCGGCGGGTGCGCGCGATCGCCTGTCCGATCGGGATCGACGCCGAGAATTTCGTCGCCGCCTCGCATAGCGAAACCGCGCGCGAGACCTGCGAACGCATGAAGACCAGCGCCACCGGTCGGGCGATGATCATCGGCGTCGACCGGCTCGATTATTCGAAGGGGCTTGAGGAGCGCTTCCTAGGCTACGAACGTTTTCTGTCGGCGCATCCGGAACGCGCCAGCGACGTGTTCCTCCTCCAGATCGCGCCGCCATCGCGCGGTGACGTGCAGAGTTATCAGGAAATCCGCAGCTCGCTCGATTCGCTATCGGGCCGGATCAACGGCGCTTTCGCCGATATCGACTGGGTGCCTATACGCTATGTCAATCGCGGCTATGCGCGTACCGAACTGGCCGGTGCCTATCGCGCCGCGCGCGTAGGGTTGGTGACTCCGCTGCGCGATGGCATGAATCTCGTCGCCAAGGAATATGTCGCTGCGCAGGACCCCGATGACCCGGGCGTGCTCATCCTCTCCAGCTTCGCCGGGGCGGCCGAGCAATTGTCTGAGGCGGTGCTCGTTAATCCCTATAGCGCGGAGGAGATATCCGACGCCTTGCAACAGGCGCTCACTATGCCGCGCGGGGAGCGGATCCGGCGCTGGCAGGCGCTGATGGACAATGTGACGCGTGAGGACGTGATGTGGTGGCGCCGCACCTTCACCGCCGCGCTTGACGCCACCGCCTGTCCACCGGTTGCCGACGCGGCCTGATCCTGACGCCACATCGCGCGATCAAGGCGATTCCCTTCCGCTGCGAATCGCATTAATTGTATTCGCAAATAGTATAGCCGCTTGCTGGCATTGCCCCAGAGTGCGGCGTTTCGGCGGCTCTTCGCCGGTGCAGGGAGGGGTTGCCATGTCGAGGCCGTTGTCGCGAACATCTCCGGTTCTGGCTTTGGGGCTGCTCGCCGCCATTTCGACCTGTGGCTTCATCGACCGCATCATCATGAACGTTCTCGTTCAGCCGATCAAAGCCGAATTCGGGCTGACCGATACCCAGATCGGCCTCGTCGCAGGCCTTGCCTTCGCGGCGCTCAACGTGCTGCTCGGCATCTGGGTCGCGCGCTATGCCGAGCGGGGGCGGCGGGTGACGCTTGTCGGCGTTGGCACCATCCTCTGGTCGATCGCCACTGCTGCTTGTGGGCTCGTCACGAGCTTCGTGGGGCTGGTGCTGGCGCGGGTCGGCGTGGGCGTGGGCGAAGCGGTCGGCCTGCCGGCGACGAGTTCGCTGGTGTCGGACATGTTTCCCCCGGAAAAGCGGGGGCGGGCGATGGCGGTGCTGCTGCTGGCGCCGCCAGTGGGGGCATTCCTCGGCTCGGCGGGGGCATCGGTCGTGGCGGACGCCTATGGCTGGCGCGCCGCCTTCTGGCTGGCCGCCGCGCCGGGCTTCGTGCTGTCGATCCTGTTCCTGCTTCTGGTGCGGGAGCCGCAGCGCGGCATGTTCGACAAGCTGGGCGATCGCGAAGATGCTGTGCCACCGCTCAGCGCGGTGCTGCATCGGATCGTGTCGCGGCGGTCGCTGCGCAACCTGCTTGCCGGATCGACGATCGCCTCTGCCGTTGGCTTCGGCGCCAATGCCTTCCTTGCCGCCTATCTGCTTCGGCGCTTCGGCTACAGCCTGTCGGAAGCGGGCGTTATCGCCGGCTTGATCGCGAGCGTGCCGGCAACGACGTCGGTGCTGGGCTCGGGCTGGCTCGTCGATCGATTGAGCGTCAAGGATGGTCGCTGGTACGGCTTCCTGCCTGCATTCTCGCTATTCCTGTCGGCGCCGCTCTATATCGGCGCGGCCATGACGGGCAGCGCCGCGCTCGCGATCGGCTTTTTCGCGACGGCGGCGATCTTCCAATATACCTATCTCGCGCCGACCGCGACGGTGTTCCAGAACATGATGCACCCGCGCATGCGCGCTTCGGCGACGGCGGTCGTCAGCTTGGTCTATTCGCTGGTCGGCGGCGGGCTCGGGCCGCTGATCGTCGGGCGGCTGAGCGACGTGATGGCGCCCGATTCCAGCGCGGCTGGCTCGGCCATCGGCCTGTCACGCGCGCTGGCGGTCGTGGCGCTGGGCTATGTGTGGGCGGGTGTCCATTATTTGTTGGCCACCCGCCGCATACGAGCGGAGCTCGCCCTGCCGATCTGACGGATCAGTTCCGGGTCTGCGCCAGCTTCTCCTGAGCCTCCTGCCCGCCGACCGAATAGAGCATCTGCGCGTTTCGCGTCTTCTGGAAGTCGTCGAGCGACTGGCCGCGCATCGCCGCATAGACGTGCAGGTTCGATACGCCCGTCACCGCCGCGAGCTTTTCGAGCACGAAGAAGATCGCGCCGTAGCGCATCATCGCCTGCCAGTCGCGCCGGCGGATCATGTCGCGTTCTTCCTCGCTCAGCTTGTAGCGTTCGAACGCCGTTTCGGGATCGCTCAGGAACAGCGCGCGATGCTCGGGGATGACGAGGTCGTGGAGGAAGCGGTTGATGCGATAATGACCGACGCTGCGCTCCAGGTCGAAGGGGTAGGTGCCCTCCAACTCCTCGATGCCGGCCAGTTGCGCATCGGCCTTGGCGCGCGCGGCGGCGATCTCGCGCGCCGACGGCGGCTCCGCCTCGTTCTCGTACACCGCCGTCGCGATCGCCGTCATCGACGGGAGATAATAGCTGCGGTGGATGCGCTTGATGCTGGCGGAGAGCGCGCCACGCATCACCATCCACATCACCACTTCGGAGCTTTCCATGCCGCCCAGCCGTGCATGGTCGGCGTGCGTCATGCGGGTGAGCGCGATCGGGTCCTTCTCGATCAGGTCGAGGAATTTTTCATCCCAGTCGGGATTGTTGAAGCCGCAGCGCTCGCCCTGAATCTGGTGCGACAGGCCGCCCGTGGCAACGATGGCGACGTTCAGGTCCTCGGGATAGCTCTCGATCGCCATGCGCAGCGACTGGCCGAGCTTATAGCAGCGCGCCGCGCTTGGTACCGGGAATTGCAGCACGCCCACCTGCAGCGGCACGATCGGCGTCGGCCAGTCGGGCTCGTGCGGCAGCAGGATCGACAGCGGCGAGAAGCAGCCATGATCGAGCGGCTTGTTCTGGAAGAAGGACATGTCGAACTCGTCCGCCATCAGCGCCTTGCCGATGTGACGCGCGAGCGCCCCATGACCCTTGATCGGCGGCAGGTTACGCGGACCGCCGCCCTCGTCCGCCACCGAATATTCCTCGCCGATGCCCAGGCAGAAGGCCGAATAATGATCGAAGAAGAAGGAGGTGACGTGGTCGTTGTAGATCAGGAACAGCGCGTCGACCTTCTTTTCCTTCAGCCATGCGCGCACCGGCTCATAGCCTTCGAAGATCGGTTTCCAGATCGGGTCTTCCTGCTTCTTGCCATCGAAGGCGAAACCGATCGTGGGCGTGTGCGATGTGGCGATTCCGCCGACGATGCGAGCCATGGGTACTTCCTCTTCCTCAGGGCCGACTATCCGGTTTGCGGCGTCGGCGGGCAACCCCTTGCACCCTTTTACGGCCTTTGTCGCGATGGCGTGCGAAACAGGCTGGCGCGCGGGATCAGTTTCATATAAACGAATAATTCGTATGTACGAAGAACGCAATCGGGAAACATCGCCGCCGCCCGTGCTGTTGCCCGGTTCGCTTTGTGACGCGCGATTGTGGGAGGCGCAGAAAAGCGCCCTTCGCGCATTCGATCCCCTGATCCTGCCGGATTATGGCGCAGCGCGCAGCATCCGCGACATGGCCCTGCACGTCCTCGATCGCGCGCCGCCGGTCATGGCGCTCGCCGGTCATGCGATGGGCGCGCGAGTCGCGCTGGAAATGGCGCTGATCTCGCCTGAGCGCATCGCGCGACTCGCCCTGCTCGATACCGTAACGGAGCAGCCGACTACGGCGGAGGCCGACGGGCGACAGGCGATGCTTGCTCTTGGCGAAACGCAAGGGATCGAACGACTCGTCGACGAATGGCTTGCGAGCCGCCTCGGGCCGGCCGCGCGCGACGACGCGGTGTTCGTTGAGCGGCTGACGGCGATGTGCGCGAGTGGCGGCCTCGTCCGCTATGAAGCGGAAAGCGCCGCCTTGCTCGACCGTCCTGACGTGCGCCCGCTGCTGGCCGGAATACGCTGCCCGACGCTGGTCGGGGTGGGCCGTCACAACAGGTTGGGCATGCTCGAACGCCATGAGGAGATCGCCGCCGCGATCCCCGGCGCCAAATTCGTGGTCTTCGAGAATTGCGGGCATATGTCGCCCGCCGAAGCGCCCGAACAGGTCAGCGCGGCCTTGCTTCGCTGGCTGGAACAGGACCATTTTTTCAACCCTCGCCATCCTTCAGGAGAGAATGAGAATGACTGCGAAGAATCTGGAACAATTGCTTCAGAGCGCCGGCAATACCGCCGAATTCCTGCGCAACCAGCAGGTGGGCCCGAACGTCTATCCGGGTGTTCCGGCAGAATATAGCAACTGGCGCGACGAGCAGCGCGCGTGGCAGGAAACCTGCGTTCTCTACAACCAGTCCTACCACATGGCCGACCTGCTGGTCGAAGGCCCCGACGCGCTCAAGCTGCTGACCTATCTCGGCGTTAACAGCATGAAGGGCTTCGCGGTCGACAAGGCGAAGCAGTTCGTGCCCTGCACCTATGACGGCTACGTCATCGGCGACGTCATTCTCTTCTATCTGGCCGAAAACACGTTCAACCTCGTCGGTCGCGCGCCGGTGCTGAACTGGGTCCGCTTCCATGCCGAGACGGGCGGCTACGACGTCAAGGTCGAGATGGACGAGCGCACCGCCAAGCGCACCGATGGCCGCCGCAAGTCATACCGGTTCCAGATCCAGGGGCCGAACGCGATGAAGACGATGGAGAAGGTGCTGGGCCAGACCCCGCCCGACCTCAAATTCTTCAATATGACGACGGTGACGATCGCTGGCCGTGAGGTCCACGCGCTGCGTCACGGCATGGCCGGCCAGCCCGGCTTCGAGCTGTTCGGCCCGTGGGACGATTATGATGCCGTGCATTCCGCGCTGGTCGAGGCTGGCAAAGAGTTCGGCCTGCGCCTCGTCGGCGGCCGCGCTTATTCGTCGAACACCCTCGAATCCGGCTGGATCCCTTCGCCGCTGCCCGCCATCTATACGGGCGACGAGCGCATGAAGGCTTATCGCGAGTGGCTGCCGGCGGACAGCTATGAGGGCACCTGCTCGCTCGGCGGCAGCTTCTATTCGGATAATATCGAGGATTATTATCTGACGCCTTGGGATCTGGGCTACGGCCTGTTCGTGAAGTTCGACCATGACTTCATCGGCCGCGAGGCGCTCGAGAAGATGACCGCCGCGCCGAAGCGTCATAAGGTGACGCTGGCACTCGATACCGAGGACGCGCTGCGCGTGATCAGCTCGCAGTTCCATAAGGGCGACCGCGCCAAGTTCATCGAGTTTCCGTCGGCGGTCTACTCGATGCATCCGTTCGACAAGGTGCTGGTCGACGGCAAGCAGGTCGGCGTGTCGACCTGGATCGGCTACAGCTCGAACGAGGGCAAGATGCTGACGCTCGCGATCGTCGACGAGGCTTATGCCAAGCCGGGCACGCGCATCTCGCTGCTGTGGGGCGAGGAGAATGGCGGCTCGAAGAAGCCGACCGTCGAGCGCCATGTGCAGACGGAGATCCATGGCGTCGTCGCCCCGGTGCCTTATGCCGAGGTGGCGCGCGACTCCTACGCCGATAGCTGGCGCAGCCGTCAGACCGCCTGATCGGTTCGTCTGTTCGAGAGGGGGAGGGGTGCTGCTGAAAGGCGGCGCCCCTTTTCCTTTGTCTGTGGCGGCCGGACGGCCGGTTCAGGCGCTCGCCTGCTCTTCCTGTATCAGGCGCCGCAGCACGCGCCGTGCGCGGACACCGCCGGCGTCGCCGGTCAGGATGACGGGTTTCAGGTCCCAGAAGTCGCGGCCCGCCATCAGGCGATGGACGTCGCGGATCACGGGCATGTCTTCCTGTTCGAACGCCATTTCGAGCGAACTGTGCATTGCCGCGCTGAACGCGGCGTCGTCCTGCGCGAAATCGCGGCCTGTCGCCCAGAAATAGTGGGTGCTGCCAGCGGTTTCGGGCGTGAAGGCGTGGAGCGAGGGCAGGGCGCGCATGCCCTCCAATGGCGTGCCCGGCGTGCCGGCGCGGAAATCGAGGAACAAGGTGGCCGGCGCGTTCCACCGCACCCCGCACCAGAAGTCCTGTTTCTGGCCGGCGGTGCCCAAGATCGCCGATATGCCCTCCGACAGATAATCGTCAGGTTGGCTGAACTCGGCCCACACCGTGTCGTCCTCCTGACGGAAGGCGCGGTCGCCGATCGTCCAGACGTCTGCCGCGAGCGCCGGGTGAACGAAGCTGGCATGGCTGAGATCGAGGATATTGTCGGCATAAAGCTCGTAATGGCCCTCTGCGACGGTCGCGCCGCGGACGAGCGCCCATTGCGGATCGCTGAGCCAAGCGAAGTCGGGGATCAGCGCCTCGTCGGCGCGCGCCGCTTCGCCCATCCATATCCAGAGCAGCGCGTGCTTCTCGGTCAGTGGATAAGAGGGCACTGAAACCTTCGGCACCACGCCCTTCTCATGCGGGTTGAAGGCGCAGGCGCCCTTCGTGTTGAAGCGTAGGCCATGATAGGGGCATTGCAACTGATCGTTCACGACGATGCCGTGGCCGAGCGAGGCGAAGCGATGGGGGCAACGCCCGCCGATCGCATGCGCCGTCCCGCTGCTGTCGCGAAACAGCGCCACCGGCTCGTCAAGGAAGGTCCGCGCGATTGGCGCGTCGGCGAGATCGGCGCTCCAGCCCGCGACATACCAGCAATTGCGTAGATAAACTTCCGGCTCGGCGGTGCGCGTCGCCGGGGGAATCGTGCCTTGGTTCATCTCTCTCTCCGCTTCGGTCCTGCCAATTAATCGTTGGCCGGTGCCGCCAAGACCATTAGAAGGCTTTCGATTCATTCTGCGCGTTCGGCCTTGCCGGTTCAAGGATGCAAGGCTGCCGTTTCGAACGATGAAAAGCGGGCGACTGAAAGGAAATCTGCGACGCATATCCCGCCGAAGCCTGCTTTCTCTTTCCGGTTTCGCTCTCTAAGAAGCGGCTATGAAGAAATGTGCCGACACGGCCACATCGATCGTCTCTGCCGTCCCCTGTTCGAAGTCTTTCCCGCCTCGCGCGACGCGGGCAATGGCGCCTTTCCTGGCGCAACCCGGCTTTCTGCTCGCCCGCATCGATCAGATATGCACCGCGATTCACGCCGACCTGGCCGAGGACGATACGCTCGCTCAGGCCGAGATGCTCCTGCTGCTGAAGGGGTTGCGGGAGCCCGATCAGGTTTCGCTGGCCAGCGCGGCGGGGGTCGATTCCTCGACGACAGCGCTGATCCTCAACAACCTGGAGGCGCGCGAGTTGGTAACGCGCCGCCACGACCCCAAGGACAGGCGCCGCCGGCTCGTTGCCCTGTCCGAGGCGGGACGGGCGCGAATGCCTGCGGTGCGTGCGGCGTTCTGCGCCACGCAGGCCCGTCTGGTCGAGCCGCTGGACCCGGCATCCATCGCCATGCTGGTCGAGGGGCTGCGACGCATCGGCAGCAATCCGATGAGCCCCGCGCCGCTCTGGGTTGCGCCGCATGACGATGCAGTCGCCGTGGTGACGGAGTCGCCCGGCTTCCTGTGTCGGCGTGTTCTTCAGGTCAGCCACGCCTATTTCCAGATGGCGACGGGAAGCCTCACTCTGACGTTGCGGCAATTTTCGCTGCTGTTTCTGTTGAGTCGCCAGCCGGAAGGGCTGACCCAGATCGGCTTTGCGCGTCTTTTCGGGCTGGATCCGTCAACCTGCGCGCTCATCATGAAAAATCTGCTCGCGCGCAAGCTGCTCCAGCGGGAGACATCGGCACTGGATCGACGCGAACGTGTCTATCACCTCACGTCGGCGGGGCGTGAAATGCTGGACGCGGCGCAGCCCTGCGCCGTCCGGTCGACGCAACTCGTCTTTCGCGCCATCCCAGGGGTGGAGCGGCGGCGCCTGGTCGAATGGATGCAGCAACTGGTGCGCGCGCATAGCGGCCGGCTTCGCTTCCCGGGCGCGCTTTTCGTCAAGACGTCTTTTTAGTGTTTTAAAGCCGGTCGATCGCTTGACAGGGTGCCGCCCATATACAACGATGTCGTATGAATTGAGCGACTCGAGCGGGTCGATATTTTTCAGGAGTGGACGATCATGGCGGACGTTGAAATTCGAACCTTGCCGGTGCGCAATCCGCGAACAGGGAAGACCGATTTCACGCTGACGGTCGCTTCCGCCGATGAAGTGGCAGGCAAGGCCGCCCGGCTTCGCGAGAATCAGAAGGCGTGGGCGGCGCGGCCGGTGGCGGAGCGCGTCGCGATCATGCGACGGTGGTCGGGCGAATTGATCGCGCACGCCAAGACTATCGGCGACGCGGACGGGGCGGACACTGGCGGCTGCCACACGTCACAATTCACCGCCTTCATCGCCGTTGCTAACATCAATGGCTGGTGCGAGGATGCAGAGGCGGTGCTCGATCGGGCGCAGGTAAGGGGCCGCGCGATCACTATGCCCGAGGTGGAGGTGCGTTCGCAACTCGTCCCCTATCCTCTGGTCGGTGTGATCAGCCCGTGGAACGCGCCGATGATGCTCTCGTTGCTCGACGCAGTGCCTGCGCTGTTCGCGGGTTCGGCCGTGCTGCTGAAGCCGAGCGAGGTGACGCCGCGTTTCGTCGAGCCGCTGATGGAGACGGTGCGCAAGGTGCCTGAACTGGCCGAGGTGTTCGACGTCGTGCTGGGTGACGGCAAGACCGGGCAAGATGTGATCGCCAATGTCGATCTCGTCTGCTTCACCGGCAGTGTGCCGACCGGGCGCAAGGTGGCGCTGGCCTGTGCCGAGAGGCTGATCCCCTGCTTCCTCGAGCTGGGCGGCAAGGACCCGGTGATCGTCACCGAGAAGGCCGATATCGATCGCGCGACGACCGCGGTGCTGCGGGGCGGCGTTTATGCCACGGGGCAGGTCTGCTATTCGGTCGAGCGCATCTATGTGCATGAATCGATCCACGACGCCTTTGTCGAGGCGCTGGTCGCCAAGGCCAATCAGGTACGCCTCAACGATGTCGATCCGCTTGACGGGCAGATCGGCCCGTTCATCTTCGTCCGCCAGCCGGAAATCGTCGAAGCGCATCTGAAGGACGCCACGGCCAAAGGCGCGAAGATTCTTACCGGCGGCGTCACCGAGACGCTGGGCGGCGGGCTCTATATGCGCCCGACGGTGCTGGTCGACGTCAATCACGACATGCAGATCATGCGGGACGAGACATTCGGGCCGATGCTGCCCGTAATGCGCTATCGTACGGTCGACGAGGCGGTCGCGCTCGCCAACGACACCGAATTCGGCCTTACCGCCTCGGTGATCGCGGGTAGTGAGGAAGAAGCGCTGCCGATTGCCGAGCGGCTCAATGCCGGCGGCGTCAACGTGCAAGATACGTTCCTGACCTTCGCGAAGCTGCGCAAGATCGGCACGCACAGCTTCGGCGTGTCGGGGCTCGGCGGATCGCGCACGGGGCCGGATTCGATCATGCGTTTCCTGCGGCGCAAGGCCATCATGACCAACCATGGCGCGCCGGCCAGTATTTTCGAGGACAAGCCGGCGGATGTCGCCAGTGCGCGCCGCTGAGGAATGAAGGGGAGGACGATATGACGGATTGGACGTTGAGCGCGCTGGACCGGGCGGAAATCCAGGAGCTTTATGCACGCTATTGCTGGGGGATCGATCTTGCCGATCTCGACATGGCGCTCTCCGCCTTCGCCGAGGATGCGTGGTTCGATCATCTCTGGCAGGGCCGTGTGCAGGGACATGAGGCGATCGCCAAGAATCTGAAGTCTTTGTGGTACGATCGGCAGAGCTGGTGGTACGGGCGCCAGCACATGATGAACCATTTCATCATGGACCCGCTGGAGGAAGGTCGCGCGCGCGTGCGCTGCTTCTTTCAAATCCTTCAGTTCAACACCGAATATCGCAACAATTTCGTGTTCGGCATCGGCACGCGCGACGATGTGGTGGCGCGCGAGAACGGCAAGTGGCTGTTCAAGTCGCTCTACATCAATGCCTGGACCGAGGCGGATCAGGTGCCGTGGAAGGGCGAACTGCTGATGAAGCCGCGACCGGGCGCACCCGCCAAGTCGTAGGGGCGTCGCCTGTCGTCGTTGGGCCGGATTTCACATCGCAATACAATGATATCGGACGAATAATCATGGACAACGTCATCCGCGAGACCCTCGAAGCGCTGGGCACCGATCTCACCCCACCGATGATGCAGGCGACGCAGCAGCTTTTCGCCAAATCCTTCGGTGGCCTGGACCCGGCGACGATTGTTACGCGTGATGCCGCTTATGGGCCCGACGAGCGCCACCGGCTCGACATCTTTACCGCCGACGGGCGGAAGGATGCGCCGGTTCTGGTGTTCGTTCATGGTGGTGGCTTCGTCATGGGCGACAAACGCGTGCCGGACATGCCCTTTTACGATAATATCGGCGATTTCGCGGTGCGGTCGGGCTATGTCGGGGTCACGCTCACCTATCGTCTCGCGCCGGCGCATCCCTGGCCGGCGGGCCCCGAGGACATGGCGCGCGCGATCACCTGGCTTCGCCTCAATATCGCGGCGCATGGCGGTGATCCGAACCGCATCTACCTGATGGGGCAGTCAGCAGGTGCGGTGCATGTCGCCGATTATGTCGCCCGGCCACGCTTCCATGGCGCGGACGGGGCGGGGCTGGCCGGCGCGCTGATGATTTCCGCCATCTATGATGTCGCCGCGACAGCGCCAAGCGCATTCCATGCCGCCTATTTCGGCGAGGATCAGAGCAATTATGCCCAATATTCGACGATAGAGGGTTTGATTGCGACCGATATTCCGCTGCTTTTTTCCGTGTCGGAGTTCGATGTGGCCGATTTCCGGCGTCAGGCGGCGATGCTGGTGGCGGCCTACGGTAAGGCGCGCGGCGATTTTCCCCGTCTCCACTGGCTGGCGGGGCACAACCATCTTTCCCCCGTGCTCGCGATTGGATCGCCGGGCGAGACGCTGGGGCCGCATATCCGCGCCTTTGTCGAGGCAACCGTGCGCTGACGCGCTAACCCTTTTTGTTCAGGAGCTTTCTCCATGGTCGAACCCGTCAGATTTCCCGAAATCGAGCTGTATGAAGGCTGGGGCGAGCCGATGCGCACCGAATGCGAACTGCGTGGGCTCGAACTGATCCAGGGCGCCATTCCCGATGGCCTGGAAGGCGCGCTCTATCGCGTCGGCGCCGATCGCCAATATTCCTCGGGCCGCACCGACGATATCTTCATCGACGGCGAGGGCATGATCCACATGTTCCGCTTCAAGGACAATCAGGTCGATTATGTCACCCGTTGGGTGGAAACCGAGCGATATAAGCGGCAGAAGGCCGCCCGTCGCAGCCTGTTCGGCCGCTATCGTAATCGCTACACCAACGATCCCAGCGTCGAAGGCGTGCATATGGGCACCGCCAACACCACGGCGATGTTCCACGCGGGCAAGCTCTATTCGCTGAAGGAGGACGACTTGCCCTATGCGGTCGATCCCGATACGCTGGAGACGCTGGGCCGCGATGATTTCGACGGCAAGGTACGTGCCGCCAGCCTGACCGCGCATCCGAAGGTCGATCCCGTCACCGACGAGTTGCTGACCTTCTCCTATCAGGCGAAGGGCGACGCGACGCGCGATATCGCTTTCTATGTTTTCGGCCCCAATCGCGAGTTGGTGAACGAAATCTGGTTCGAAATGCCTTATCCGGCCTGCGTCCATGATTTTGCGATCACGCGCGACTGGGTGATTTTTCCTTTCTTTCCGCTCATCACCGATCTCGACGTGGTGAAGCGCGGTGGGCCTTATTATCAGTGGCATCCCGATCAGGAGGTGCATGTCGCGCTGGTGCCGCGCTATGGCACGGCCGAGGGAATACGCTGGTTCCGCGGGCCCGCTGCCAGCGCTGGCCATATGATGAACGCCTTCCAGGAAGGATCGCAGGTCCATCTCGACCTGTGTCTCTACGACGGCAACTGTTTCCCCTTCTTCGAGACGCCGTCGGGCGAGCATACGGCGCCGGTACCGCCTTTCCTGACGCGGATGACCTTCGATCTCGATCGCAACGACGATCGTTTCGAAAAGCGCCGGCTGCTCGACGTTTCCTGCGAAATGCCGCGCACCGATGATCGCTATCAGGGGCAGCCCTATCGTTACGGCTATATGATCTGCTATCGCGGCAACGATGGATCGAGCGCCACCGGCTGTCTCGATTTCCAGACGGGCAAACTCGATAGTTGGTCGCCGGGGGCGGGCGACAGCGTTCAGGAGGCGCAGTTCGTGCCGCGCGCACCCGATGCGCCCGAAGGCGATGGCTGGCTGCTCGTGCCGGTGTCGCGCGTGTCGCGGATGCGCAGCGATCTGGTAATTCTCGACGCCCGCGATCTCGCCGCCGGGCCGGTCGCGACGCTCAAACTGCCGGTTCGCGTCCGCTCGACCTTCCACGGCACATGGGTGCCCGAGGAGACGCTGCGCACTGGCCTCTATCGTTGTCAGCGGGTAGCGTAAGTAGTTCTAAATATAATAGTAGATCGGGGAGTTAGGAATGAAGGTTTGTTTCCTGTTGGGGAGCGCGCTGGCGCTTGTGTGCGGGATGGCGCAGGCGCACGCGCAGGAGGCGTCGGCAGCCGATACGGAAGCGGGCATCGGCGATATCGTCGTCACCGCCTCCCGCCGCGCGCAGTCGGTGCAGGCGTCGTCGCTCTCGATCGCGGTGGTGGGCGGCGACAAGCTTGCCGAGGCGGGCGTGACGCAGGCCACCGATCTTGCCACCGTCGTCCCGGGCCTCACCGTCAGCCTCGGCGGCGGCACGACACAGACCTATATGCGCGGCGTTGGTAGCTTCGCGACCGATGCGTCCGCCGAATCCGCGATCGCCTATAATATCAATGGCGTCTATATCTCGCGTCCGAACGGCATCGGTCCGATCTTCTTCGATCTGGAACGTGTCGAGGTGCTGAAGGGGCCGCAGGGCACGCTTTATGGCCGCAATGCGTCGGGCGGTGCGATCAATCTCATTACCAAGCGCCCGACGCATCAGATGACGGGCGATTTCAGCGTCGATATCGGCAATTACGACCTGCGGCGGGTCACTGGCGCGATCGGCGGCGGCGTTTCCGATACGCTCGCGGTGCGCGCGGCTGTGCAGTACAATAAGCACGATGGCTATTTGACCGACGGCTACAACGATCAGGACAGTATTGCCTCGCGCGTGAGCGCGCTGTGGGAGCCGAGCGACACGGTGACACTCCTGCTCACCGGCGAATATGCCAATGTCGACAGCCAGGGTGAGGCGACGGTGAAGCGCTCGACGCTGACGACGGTGCCTTCTGATCCGTGGGAAGGGCCATCGGTCGGCAACATACAGCAACCGCCCACCGCCTTCATACCGGGCGGCACGCGGATCGAGGATGACGGGTTCAACGCGATCCGGCTGTGGGCGGTCAGCGCCCAGCTTGACGTCGATCTTGGCCCGGCGACGCTCACCTTCATTCCGGCTTACCGCAACACGCGTGCCGATTATCTGACCTATACGCCCGGCTTCTACTTTCGCACCGCCGAAACGTCGAAGCAGCAGAGCTACGAATTGCGGCTGGGCAATGACGGCGAGCGGGTAAAGTGGGTTGCAGGCCTCTATTATTTTGATGAGGATCAGACGCAGATATATACACTGCACGCAAATCCAATCCAACAGAGCACGGTCAATACGCCGCTCACGACGCGCAGCTATGCCGCGTTCGGCGAAGCGACGGTCAGCCTGACGGACAGCTTCCGGGTGATCGGCGGCCTACGTTATTCGAAGGACAAGAAGCGCCAATATGGCTTCACCGACGCGGTGCTTCCTACGGTGGCGCATGTCGACAATCACGGCGCGCGCGATTTCGATAATGTGAGCTGGCGGGCGGGCGTCGAATATGACGTGGGCGCGGAGAATATGCTCTATGCCAACGTCGCCACCGGCTACAAATCGGGCGGCTTCTTCCCTTCGGTGCCCGCGCCGAACAACAGCTTCAAGCCTGAGGAACTGACGGCCTTCACCGTAGGATCGCGTAACCGCTTCTTCGACAATACGCTTCAGATCAATCTTGAGGGCTTTTACTGGAAATATCGCAACAAGCAGGAACGTTTTCTGGGCGCGACGCCTTCGGGTACGACGGGCTTGCTGACCACCAATGCCGGCAAGGCGACGCTTTATGGCGCCAATATCGATCTCGTCTATAAGCCGACGCGGCAGGATACGTTCCGCTTCGCGGTCGAATATCTCCATACGAAATATGACCGATTCGTCTACAGCGCCTATAATCCGTCGGTTCCCGGGCCGGTACTGAACAGCTATCCGGCCGAGGCGACGGGCTGCAAGCTTGGTCCTGTCGTTCCCTATACCGACAATGATTTCGTGCCTGCTTTGCAGAATGACTCGACGCAGTCGATTGATTGCTCGGGCAAGGCACTGGTGCGTGCGCCGAAATGGACGGGCACCGCAGGGTATGAGCGTGTCTTCGATCTTGCGGGCGGCGGGCGAATCATCGCCGGTGTCGACGCGCAATTCGCGACGAGCCAATATCTCTCGCCGGACTTCATCGCGTCCGGCCGGGACAATGGCTATGTCTCGCTCGACGCCGACCTGACCTATGACACCGGGACAGGCGTGTCGTTTACCGCATGGGGGCGTAACCTCACCAATCAGGCGATCTGCACCGGCGGCGGGCGTTACGCCTTCTCGCGCGGGGTAGCAGCGGGTGGCGATCCCACACTGTTCTACGCGAACATTCGTGCGCCGCGGACCTACGGAGTTACGGCTCGCGCGCATTTCTGATAAGAGTGCGGGGAGGGCGGAAGCGCCTCTTCCCGCACCCTTTTTTCCTTAGAACTTCACCGACGCGGCGAGATAATAGCGCCGGCCCAAGATGTCGTAATTCTGCGGATCGGTGTAGCCGGGGATGCCCCGTACCGTCGGCGGGTCGCGATCGAACAGATTGTCGACGCCGCCGCGCAGCGAATAATGCTCGTCGATCCGGACATTGGCGTAGAGATCGAAAAGATCATAAGCCTTGGTGTCGGCGAAGCACCGCGTCGTCTTGCAGGGCGTGACGAGATAATCCTGCGTTTTTGCCTTGCTGAGGTGGCGCCAGCGTAGTCCGAGTTGTGCGCCATCGACCGTGTAGGAAAAGTCGCTGAACGACTTCCACCGGAAATAGCCGCCCGTATAGCCGGCATATTCGAGCGTCGGCGCGCCGGGGCCGACGCGGCGGGTGAAACTGTCCAGATAATTCACAACCGTGCTGATCCCGAAACGGCCCGGGCCGATATCGAAGGTATAATCGAGCTGCGCGTCGATGCCGCTCGTCTTGATCTTGCCCTGGTTCAGATAAAGGCTGAACACGCCCGAGGGTGATCCGGTGCCCGGCTCCTGCTGGCGGCCGATCGTCTGGCAATAGATGTTGTTGATATCGTAAGTCGGATTGCTCTTGCCGTCGGCATTGAAGCAAAGCTGGTAGGAAAGATTGGCGCCGATATAGCCGATCGCGCCATTGATCGTAATATTGTAATAATCGACCGACAGGTTGAGCCGGCCGCTGCCGGGCAGATTCCATTTCGGCGAGAAAACCGCGCCGACGGTGAACGTGTCGGCTTTCTCGGGCCGCAGGTTCGGATTGCCGCGCGGATAGGAACTGATCGAAGTCGCACTGCTGCCGATATAATTGTTCAGGCCATAAGGATCGTTCACCGGATCGAGGATCGGTGGCGCGCCGGTGCCCATCAGTGCACGACAGAGCTGCTGCACCTGCGTTCGGTTCGGGTTCGAGGGGATGTTGGCGTAGGACGCGGTGACGTTCGACTGGCAGGCGTCGGTCGCCGCATCGAACACCAAAGTGGGCGGGCCGAACTGTTCATAGACGTTGGGCGCCCGTACCGCGCGCTGATAGCCGCCGCGCAGGCGGAGCGAGTCGAACATCTGCCAACTCAGATCGCCTTTATAGGTGTGGGTCGTGCCCGAATGTTTATAGTCCGAATAGCGATAGGCGAGATCGACTTCGAGATGCTTGATGAGCGGAAGATCGTCGAGCAACGGCAGCAGAAGCTCGACATAGGCTTCCTTCACGCTGTCCGCGCCCGCAACGGAGGCGACGCCGAACTGGCCGGCGAGATCGGACCGGTAATTCTGGTCCGGCGTGAAGGCCTTGTCGGCATCGAAGACGAGGCTGGTCTTGCGATAGGCCGCGCCGGCGGCGAAGCGGGCCTCGCCCGCCGGGAGTTCGGCGATCCCGCCCTGAACGGTCGCTTCGACGATATCCTGTTTGATCTTGGTGTTGTTGGTCCAATAGGGGTTGAGATAATCGATGCAGTCGGCGGAAACGACGGGCAGGCTGGGATCGCCCATCTGGCCCGCGCCTTCGCCATTCTGCTCGCCGAAGGGGTTGATGCCGCTCGTGCAATGGCCTGATGCGCTCGAAAAATTCGCGCCATAGTTGGGCGCGGCCATCAACTCCCTGAACCGCTCGGTCGAGGCGAAGCCCGAGACGCCCTTGTCGGTAAGCTGCGTTTCGCCGTGGGAGCCATAGATTTCCCACGTAACGCCGCTGTCGCCAAAGTCGCCGCGCAGGCCGCCCAGTGCCTGGAAGACGTCATTTTCGTGCCGCACCGTACCAAGGCCCATGAACGACAATGTCTTGTTGAGCGCCCACGGCGCATCGGGATCGGGGCGCGAGTCGAGCAGGGCGGCGAACGCGTCCGGAATGGGATGCGCCGCATCGCGCGGTATATCGGCGCGCCACGATTGTGCGGCGGTCGGCGGCCCGCCGGCGGTCACGCTGGTATAATGCGTATATAATATCTGGCCGAAGGCGGTGATGCTGTCGGTCAGGTCATAATGGGCGCGTCCGAAAGCCGACCAGCGCTTCAGCGGAAGCGAGGCCAGGGTGTCGGCCAGGAAGTTCTGCTTCAGCGTCGCCGTTCCCGGCGTGGTGTAGGTGTCGATCGCGTAACGCGGGAAAAGATTGCTGCGATAATTGTAGATCGAGGCGCCCTGAACGTTGAACAGCGATGTCTGATCGTTGTTGAAGCCGATGATGGCAGTGGTGCTTACCGCTCCGGCCGGAGCGCCGCCATTTTCCGGTCGCCCGAAATAGGCGTCGAGCGCGGCCTGAGTGGGACGGTTTACCGACTGCGTCGGGCTATAGGTGCCGAGCCCCAGGAAGGTGGCGGAAGAGGGAATGGCGCCGACACGAAAGCCCTCTCGCATATAGGGCAGATCGATGTTGCGGGTGGCGCCCCGATCCGCATAGTTGATCGCCAGGACCGCATTGCCGCGATCGCCTGCGAAATTGCCGCCGATCAAGGCCGATATGTCGAAAATCCGATTGGCGCCCCGTTCGGATATCCCCATCTGGCTGTCGACCTGCACGCCTTCGAAGTCGCGCTTCAGCTTGAAATTGACCACGCCGGACACGGCATCCGCGCCATAGACAGCGGAGGCGCCGCCGCTGATCACCTCCACACTCTCGATGAGCGACGAGGGGATCACATTGACGTCCACCGCCAGCGTCTCACGGGTGGCCGGCTGAAGCCTGCGGCCGTCGAGTAAGACGAGATTCCGGTTTTCGCCAAGATTGCGCAAGTTGAGCGTTGAGGCGCCGCTGTTGAAATATCCGGTAGAATATTGGCTGTTCGTCGTTCCGGCGAATTGCGGCAGTTGGAGAAGCTTGTTTTCAAGCGCGAAACTGCTGGTGTTTTCGAGAACGCTGTCGCGGATCGTGGTGATGGGCGTATTTGAAACGAAATCCCGCCGAACGATGCGCGAGCCGGTCACGATGATATCGGCCGGGGCATTCTGTGACACCTTTGCCGTAACGGGGGCGGCACCGACGACCGGCTCGGCACCCTGCTGCTGGGCGTTGGCGACACCCGATTGCCCCGCGACAAGGCCGATAGCGAGCGCCACCGCGCTGCTGATCGAATAAGGGCGCGCGCGATGTACGCGTGCCGACGAACGGCTTCCTTCCTGTTTCATCATCCTCTTCCTCGGCAATTAACCGTTTGGAGAGGCACTTTTTTCGAGGCCGTGCCCTGCCGGGCCGTTCCTCCCTGCCCCCCTTTATGCAAGCGAGATTATGGCAGACAATTTAGGATTGCAATAGTTAGAATCCTTTTAAATAAGATTTGAACGATGGAGGGAGGGGGCATGGCTCGTGTGTATGCTTATTGATTGAAATCTATTAATTGAGAATGCATGTTAAAAGGCGTAGAACGCGATTCTTCCGGCCTCCGCAAGGCAGGCCGCCAGTTCAATTGAGGATAAGGAAGTGGCCATGCCCGAGATTCGTCCCCTTCACCCCCTGTTTGCGGCAGAGGTGGTGGGGTTAGACCTCAGCCGCCTCGATGCGGCGCTGGCGGAGACATGTTTTGATCTGTTCGATCGCTACGCCGTTTGCGTGTTCCGGGACAGCGGACTGGACGATGCCGCGCATGTTGCCTTCAGCCGCTTGTTTGGCGAACTGGAGCATGCACCGCATATTCGGGGGGCGCAGCCGCGCTTCCCTTTCCCCGAGCTGTTCGACGCGGGCAATCTCGATGCCGAAGGCAATATCCGGATGGCCGAACGCAGCCGCCTGTTCAACAAAGGCAATCAGCAATGGCATACGGACAGCTCTTTCCGGCCCGAGCGTTCCTCCTATTCGCTGCTGCTCGCGCATCTTACGCCGCCGTCTGGCGCGGATACGCAGTTCGCCGATATGCGCGCCGCCTATCGCGAGTTGCCCGATGCGCTGCGCGACCGCATCCAAGGGCTGGAGGCGGAACATTCGATCTGGCACTCGCGGCAACTAGCCGGCTATCCCGAGCCGACCGAGGTCGAGCTTTCGCTGATCCCCGGCGCGGTCCAGCCGCTGGTCTTGCAGCATCCGCGAACCGGTAATCCCAATCTCTATCTCGCCAAGCATGCGTCGCACATCGTCGGCATGCCGCGCGAGGAGGGCGGGGACCTGCTCTCTGAACTGATCGATTTCGCGACCCAGCCGCGCTTCGTCTATTCGCATCAATGGCGCGAAGGCGATCTCGTCGTCTGGGACAATCGCTGCACGATGCACCGCGCGACGCCGTTCGAGGACACGGTTTATCCGCGCGACATGCGGCGGACGACCGTGCGCGACCGTCCTCTGGGCGATCCGTCGGTGGCGGCGAGGGCCTGAGCGCCCTGCCGCCGTTCCAGCCGTTGCTCAGGCGCCGTTCGGAATATCTTCCTCGAAACAGTCGAGCAGTTGCGCGATGAAGTCGTTCGCCTTGTCGATCCCCTCGGGATCGAAGCGGGCGAGAAGCTGCGTGCGAAGCTCGTCGGCGACGGCGTTGATTTCGGCCAGCACCTCCTCGCCCTTCTTCGTCAGCCGGATGCGGTTGGCGCGGCGATCGGAAGGGTCGGGCAGGCGCTCGACAAGCTTATCGGCCTCCAGCATGTCGAGCATCCGTGTAAGCGTCGGCCCCTCGATCCCGATCCGTTTCGCTATCTCGACCTGAGCGCTCAATTGGGGCGAGTGCGCAATCGTCGACATCGCCTCCATGCGTGGCGCGCTGTGGCCCAGCGGGCGTAGCCGATCGTCGAGCAGCGATCGCCAGCGGCGGGCGGCGAGCACCATCTGCATCGTCAGCCGCAATTTCGGATCCAGCTTCGCGCTGCGGGAAAGCTTCGGGGCACCGCTGTCGGTGGAAGCGGGCCTGGTCTTCAGGCGGGAGGTTGAGGGTCGTGCCAAATCATCATTCCTGAACGGTCGAACGGATACCGGGCTTGCGCGTTGCCGCCAAAGACGCGAGAGCCGCCAATCCCATATACTGGCGGGCGCCCCAGGCAAATCTTTGGCTCGCCCAAGGGGCGCGAGAAGGCTCGCTCATCCTTCTTCCTCGATCTGTTGACGGTAGAGCCGACCATAAGGGGCGACCGAAAGCCAGATCAGGAACACCGCGAGCGGGCCGAGCAGCAGGCGGACGGCGACGAGCACGTAGCGAAGCTGCGCTTCCGATCCAGCGATATTGTCGGTTATCAGCGCAACCAGCGTCGGCCCGACCGCGCCGCCGATCGCGCTGATCAGGAACAGGTACATGGCGTTCACCTGGCCGCGCATCGCATTGGGGGTGACGATCTGGATGGCGGCATTATAGGCGGGCCCGCCCATCACGCCGAACAAGGCGCCGACCGCGCTGAATGCGAGCGCGAGCCAGGGGTTGGGCATCAACGGCGACAGCAGCCCGAAGGGGAAGGCGAGACCCTGGGCGAGCAGCAGCATGAAGAGGTTGGCGTCGTCGCGCCGCTTGCCGAGCCATTCGGTGAGATGCGTGCCGAGCCATAGGCCCAGCATCGAACTTACCAGCGCCGTAGTGCCGATCAGCGGCCCAACCACCTCGGGGCCCCAGCCATAGGTGCGATCGTAGAAAGCCGGAGCCCATGCGCCGAGGCCGAAGCTCTGGACCGACATCAGCATCACGCCGGCGAGCAGCGGAAAATGTATGGCGCGCTGGCTGACGACGAAGCGCACCACTTCGCGGAAAGGATAGCCCTTTGGTTTGCGGGCGCCTTTGCGGATCGGCTCGGGTACGGTCAGGAGGATCAGGAGGGCCAGAAGCAGGCCGGGAATGCCGATTATCGGGAAGATGAGCTGCCAGTTGCGGACGATGCCGATGCCCGGGACATGGAAAGGCTCGACATGTAGGAGAAGTCCCATAAGGACGCCGCCGACCACCATCGACAGCGCCATGCCGCCCATCACGCCCGCGTTGAGGATCGCGTAGGCGCGCGGCAGCCGATCGCGCGCGATGGCGTCGGCGATCATCGAGAAGGAGGCGGGGCCGTTCACCGATTCGCCGCCGCCGACCAGCGCGCGGCTGAAGAACAGCGCCCAGAAATTCTGCGCCAGACCGCACAGCAGCGTCGCGAAGCTCCAGATGCCGAGGCCGCCCGCGATCACCAGCTTGCGCACGCTGCGATCGGTGACGCGCGACATGGGCGGGCCGACCATCATGTAGAAGAAGGTGAAGGCGAAGCCGATCAGTACGCTAACCTCGGTATCGGTGAGGTGGAGATCGCGCTTCATCGGTTCGACGAGCAGCGAGATGACGCCGCGATCCACCTGCGCGAGCATCGAAACCGCCGCCAATATATAAACGGTGTACCAGCCGCGCGCCGACGTCAGTGGCGTACTGCCCGCGACGAGATCGGCGGCGGCGCCGTCGCGAATGATGGCCTGACCCATGCCGTGTGCCCTCTCCGGTGTTCGCTCGCGGTGGGCGGGCGAGCGAGGCGCGTCACTCTGCCGGTGCGCTGCGCTGTCGAGGGCTTAACAGCATCGGACCCATGCTGACAAGAATAGATGCTATTCTAAATAATAGAATTGGAATTATATCCGGTGCCGCGCCGAGGGGCTATTCGCGCGCCCAGGCCAGAAGGTCGAAATCGTCGGGCATGCGCAGGAAGAGGTTGGCCCCGTCGGTGAGCAGCCTCGTGAGATGGCCCTTGCCGGCGATATCCTCCAGATAGACCAGATCGCCCGGGCCGATCGCCTGGCGGGTGCCGTCCGACAGCTCGACCTCGATCCGCCCGCTGGTGTTGATCGTGAAGGTCTTGAAGGGCGCGCGGTGCCAGTCCTCCACCGCCTTGGCATAGCCGACCGCGAGCACCGAGGCGACCGGCAGCTCCTTGCGCGCGGAGGCGACGACCACCTGCTCGATATGCGAATGGCCGGCGGCGTCGGCATAGATGCGGAAGATGCGGATCGCCTGCTTCCGCTCCGGCGGGCCGGCGGCCTCCGCCGACGCCGCGCTGCCGGCGAACAGCGGCAGGGCGGCCCCAAGGATCAATGTGTCGCGGCGCGTGGGGAGCATGGGCTTGTCCTTGTTCGAGATCAGACGGTTTCGGGCACAGGAAGGGAGCGGGGCGACAGGACGCGGCGCATGAACAGCGACAGCACCGCGCAGACCAGCGCCGGCGCGGCGAGGCCGGCGATGATGAGCCGGGGGGAGACTTCGAACGCCAGCAGCGCCCCGCCGATCACCGGGCCGAGCACCGCGCCGATCCGCGCGACGGCGGCAAGCCAGCCGAAGGCCGAGGCGCGCAGATTGACCGGATAGATGCTCGCGGCGAGCGCGAACAGGGTGAAGGTGGTCCCCGAAATGCCCCCGCCGAGCAGCGCGAGCAGCAGCGCCCAGACGGGGATAAGCGGCGGCAGCAGCAGGAACAGCCCCGAGGCGACGGCGGCGAGAATGAAGCCGGCGGCTAGCGCCGATGTCGGACGGCCCCGATCCATCACGATCGCGAGCAACAGCGCGCCGACGATGCCGCCGATATGAAAGGCCATGACGCTGCGCAGCGCCGCCGTGCTGCTCCATCCCGCCGCGTCGAGCAGCGTCGGCAGCCAGCTTATCACCATGTAGATGAGGAAGGTGTTGAGCGAATAGATCAGCCACAGGAGCAGCGTCCGGCTGCGGAAGCCCGTTCCCAGCAGGCCGCGCAGGCCCGATGCCTCGACGATCGCATCCTCAGTTGGGGCAGCGGCGGAGGGTGCGGCGCCCCGGCCGGCCAGCGCCCGCGCCTCGGGCAGCAGCAGGAAAAGGCAGGCGGACAGCAGGAGCGGAAAGACGCCGCCCGCGACGAAAATCCCCTGCCAGCCGAGCCACGCGATGAGCCAGGGGGCGATGAAGCCGGCGACGAGCGATCCCACCGCGACGTTGCAGCCCATCAGCGTCAATATCCACGCCCGGCGCGCGGGATTGGCATAATCGGCCATCAGCGCGGTAGCATTGCCCTGACAGGCGCCCAGCGCGGCGCCGGTCACGAGGCGGAGGAGCGCGATGCCGGTCACGCTCGTCGCCATGGCGGTGAGGAGCGAGCTGAGGCCGAGCACCGCGGTGCAGGCGATCAGCACCGGCCGGCGGCCGAAGCGATCGCCGAGCGGCGCGATGAAGGCGGCGCCGATGCCGAGGCCGATCACCGACGTCGTCAGCGCGCTGCTGAAGGCGACGGGCGACAGCCCCCAGCCATGCGCGAGCGCCGGCACGGCGAGCGCCATCGCCTGCACGTCGAAGCCGTCCAGAAAGACGGTGAGGCTGCACAGGAGGAAGACGAGATGCTGCGGCGCGAGCCACGTACCGCGCACGACGGCGCCGCCGCTCACGCGGGACGGACCGGGTTCGTCTCCGGCGCGGTGCGCGTCGCGAGTATTTCGTTATAGATCTTGCGGCGCGAGAAGAGCCATTCGCCGTCGACCTTCCTCAATTCGTCCTCATAATGGCCGTAGCCGCCGACATAGGGCCAGCGGCCGCGCACATCATTGTCGAGCTCCATCCAGTAAGCGTGGCCGGTCGCGCGGTCGCCCTCGATGCGGAGCGTAACATTGGTGATGAAATGACGCAGCCGGGCGGGGCGGAGCGGCGCGTCCGCCGCCTCCTTGCGGGCGAACATCGTCCGCATGCCGAGCGCTTCCTGGCGGATCGCGTCGCGGCCCTCGGCAATGCCGAGCGCCCAGTCGAGAATCCCGTCCTCGGTAAAGGTCGCGGCATAGGCGTCGGCATCGTGCCAATCGAGCGCGAACATGTAGCGCGCCTGCAAATCCTCGATGCGGGCGCGATCCTCCACATAGCTTGCCTGGCCCGAATGCGTCATCCCTTCGCTCCCCCTGGCCGGCCCTTGCGGCGCCGCCCTTGTCCTGTCGTCTTTCGCCGGCCGATCCCGCAGGCCGGCGTCGGACTGTCGCGGCGGATGATACGACACTTCCCCGCCTTCGCAAGCGGCCACAGGAAAAATCGATAACGGGCGTGCTTATCGAGGAGCGCGCTTCATGCGGCGGCCGGCAAGATAGAAATGCCAGGCGGGCCAGATCGTCAACGCCATCGTCGCGATCAGCACGATCTGCGTCGCATCGACCATCGCGCCCCGGCAGGCGGCGTCGAGCGCGGCGGGCGCGCCTTTCGCGGCCTGTCCACCTGGGCAGGCGGTCAAAAAACCCTGCGCATGAGGGCCGAACAGCATCGCCGCGATCATGTCGTTCGCCGCGCCGGCGAGGAGGGGGCCGAAGCTGAGCCCGATCAGCCCCATGAAGAGCTGGACGATCACCGCCGCCTTCGCCCGGCCGCCGGGCGCGACGATGCCGTAGAGCACGGTATAGCAGGGCGCGAGGAAAGTCGCGTTGGCCAGCGCGCCGAAGAACATCCAGATGGCGAGAGAGAGCCAGTCGGACTGCGCGAGCGCGATGACGTAGAGCGGCATGCCCACGGCCACGGTGATCGCGGGAAACCAGAGGAGCCAGCGCTCATCGCGCCGGCCGAGGCGCTGCGCGATGATGCCGCCGCCGATCGTCGAGAGCGACGCGCCGAGCATCATCGTCATCGCGACGATGAATCCCAGCTCGGTATAGGAAAGCGGGAAGCGGCGGATCAGATAGGGGCCGAGGAAGGTCGAGGTGGGGCTGGTGAAGATCGACAGCAAGGTCAGCGCTAGGATCATCTGCCGCAGGACGGGCGAGCGCCAGAGCACGAGCGCGACCTCGCGGAAGGATTTGGGCGCGGCAAGATCGGCCGTATCGCCGGCGTCGAACTGCCCGCGCGCCGGCTCCCTGACGATGCGCCAGGTGAGCAGGGCGAGGAGGAGCCCCGGCAGCCCGACCACGTAGAAGGCGGCGCGCCAGCCCCAATGATCGAGGACGATGCCGCCCGCAATCGTGCCGAGCAGACCGCCGATCGGATAACCGAGGCCGTAGATGGCGAGCGCCTTCGTCCGGCTGCCGGGCGGGAAATAGTCGCTTATCAGCGAATGCGAGGCGGGCAGGCAGGACGCCTCGCCGACACCCACGCCCATGCGGAAAAGCGAAAGCTGGATGAAGCTCATGCTCAGCCCGCACAGGGCCGTCATCACCGACCATAAGGCTACGCAGGCGGAGAGGATCGAGACGCGGTTCCCCTTGTCCGCCAGCCGCGCCATCGGAAAGCCGAAGAGCAATTGCACCGCGCTGAAGGCGAGGCCGGTCAGGAAACCCAGTTGCCAGTCGGCGAGGAGCAGTTCCTCCTTGATCGGCTGGGCGAGGATGCCGAAGATCGAGCGATCGACCGAGCTGAAGAAATAGACCGCGAACAGAATGGCGAGCGCGATCGACGATGTCGCCTTGATACTGGCGGGCGACGCGGCGAGCGTCGTGCCGCCCGGGGTGTCGATCGTCGCCGGTTCGGCGCTCACCGAATGCGGGATCCGGTGGCTCGATCCCCGGCGCGCAGGATGCGATGTGGCGGCGGGGAAAGCATAACATGATAAGTATAAGTGGGAAGTGACTGTGTCAACGAACCGTCGGGGCGTTTGATGAACCTCGGCCGCCATTGGTCATTCCGGCGGAAGCCGGAATCCATGGACGGCGAGTCCTTTGATAATGAAGCGAGCCGAGTCCGTGGACCCCGGCTTTCGCCGGGGTGACGGGAGGGAGGGGCCGGTCGCTGTGTGCCTCCACGCAGGGAAGTTATGGAACCAACCCTCCCGACCTCACCGTCATTCCCGCGCAGGCGGGAATCCATAGGCGCCGCGTTCCATTCTTTTTGACGGGGCAGTGCGTATGGATTCCCGCCTTCGCGGGAATGACAAGTGAGAAAGTAACGGGGCGGGGGCCGCGTGTGACGAACCCGACCCATTATCCTTTCAGCCGTCATTCCGGCGGAAGCCGGAATCCATGGAGGCGGGCGATCGATATCGAAGCGAGCCGAGTCCGTGGGCCCCGGCTTTCGCCGGGGTGACGGGAGGGCGGGGGCCGGTCGCTGTGTGCCTCCATGCAGGGAAGTTACGGAACCGATCGTTCCAACTTTACCGTCATTCCCGCGTAGGCGCAGGGTTCCATTCTCCTTGGCGGAGCGGTGCGTATGGATTCCCGCCTTCGCGGGAATGACGGATTGGAAGGTGGCAAGGGCTACGTCTGACGAACCTTGCCTGCCATTCCTTCAATCGTCATTCCGGCGGAAGCCGGAATCCATGGAGGCGGGCGATCGATATCGAAGCGAGCCGAGTCCGTGGGCCCCGGCTTTCGCCGGGGTGACGGGAGGGCGGGGGCGGGTCGCTGTGTGCCTCCACGCAGGGAAGTTACGGAACCAACCCTCCCGACCTCACCGTCATTCCCGCATAGGCGGGAATCCATAGGCGCAGGGTTCCATTCTCCTTGGTGGAGCGGTGCGTATGGATTCCCGCCTTCGCTGGAATGACAAGTGAGAAAGTAACGGGGCGGGGGCCGCGTCTGGCCTCAGCCGATGCGCGTCAGGCTTCCTGCGGCGGGCCGGCTTCGATGCGTGCGCGCAAGGCGCTGGGCGTGACGCCATATTTGGCGCGGAATGCCCGGCTGAAATGGGCGGAGCTGCGGAAGCCGTTTTCGAAGGCGAGTTCGGTCAGCGTCGGCACCTTGGCCTCGGCGTCGAGCAGCCGGGTGCGGCAGCGGTCGAGACGCTGCGACCAGATGAACTGCGTCACCGTCTCCTGCCCTTCGAACAATTTGTGCACATAGCGGCGCGAGCACTTCATCGCCGCCGCGATCGTGTCGACCGAAAGCTGCGGATCGGTGAGATTGCGGCGGATATAGGAGCGGATGCGCTCCTCGGCGGTTTCGCGCATCGTCTTGCGGCTGCGTTCCTGCGCCGGCTGGTTGAGCATGATCCGGAACATGTGGAGGAGCGATTCGCCAAGATCTTCGTCGGTGGTTCCGCGCTCCTCGCCGAGGTCCTCGATCATCAGGCGGATGCATTGATAGAGGAGGTGGCAGACGCTGTGCGCGACCGGGAAGGGGCCGACCAGCCGGCGCGCGATTTCGAACTCGCGCGTCGAAAGCTCCGAAAGCGGGATTTGCAGCGAGATATGGCGCGCCCATTCCTCGTTGACGATCGAATAGGGCCGCGTGCCGTCCAGTATCGACCATTGGCCGGCGACGATGCGCTGCTGGAAACCGTTCTGTTCGAGGACGCTGGTGCCGTGCCGCTGGAAGCGCAGGCGGATGCTGCAATTGTCCGCCTTTTCGATCAGGTCGCGTGTCCAGGCGGCGCGGTGCGGGCTTGTCGCCAGGTCATAGACGATCAGCGGGCCCAGATGGCGCGTCGCCACCCGGCCATCGAACGCATGGCTGCCGAGCGGGCGGGCGTCTATGCCGCCGATCTCATGCGCCCCGTGCATCCAGAAAGACAGCCGCTGAGGCCCCTCTACCGCGATTGTCGAGGATCGGTGAACCGCGCTCATGACATATCATCCCCCACTATACGGGCGGACGTGCCGTCTCCCCGGCCCTTGTTGCCGGCCGTTGGAGTATTGATCTGGCCGCCCCAACTCCGCCCCGACCTCATTCTTCGTTCTGCAGACGGGAGCCGAAAGAAAATAGAAAAGGAAAGCCCCACCTTGTCAAGCTGTGGGACCGATCCCACCGGGCGCTTGGGGGGTAGCCGGCATGCACTCTCAGGAAAGCGCCGCCGCCGCCGCGCGCTTATCGTCGGCGGCATCATGCCAGAATTTCGGGAGCGACCATGCGACTCATGTTCTCCACCGCCGCCGCGGCGGTCCTGATGGCGTCCGGGGGCGCCCCGGCGGCCGCCGAGTGCGGGAAGGCCTGTCTCGAGCGGATCGGCACGCAATATCGCACCGCCTATCTGGCGCATGATCCCGCGCTGGCGCCGTTCAGCCCGCATGTCCGCTTCACCGAGAACAATGTCGAGATGCGCCTGCCCGACGGCACGTGGGACACGGTGACGCAGGAAGTGGGGCCGGCGCTCACCCTCTCCGATCCCGTCACCGGCAATGTCGGCATCTATACGACGATCATGCAGAAGGACATTCCGGGCTTCCTGGCGATCCGGCTGAAGGTGGCGGACGGCAAGATCACCGAAGTCGAGCAGGTGATTTCCACGCGCCGCAACCTTTCCTCCCCGCCGACGCCGATCGGCCCGATCGAGGGTTTCGCCCATGATCCCGATCTCGCGCGGCCGGTGGACAAGGCCGACCGCATGTCGCGCGAGGATCTGAGGCGCGTCGCCAACAGCTATTTCTCGACGCTCGAGAACAATAATGGCGAGCTGCGCGAGGGGATAAAGTTCGCGCCCGGCGCGACGCGGTTCGAGAACGGCATGCGCTTTTCCGATATCGAACAGGGCTTCCGCTCCGGCCGCTACCGCTTCAACGAGCGCGTGCGCGACCGGGACTTCTTCCTGATCGACGAGGTGCGCGGCATCGTGATGGCGCGCGGCTATATCGACCATAAGGGCGTGCTCGACACCTATACGCTCACCGATGGCACGCCGCAGCGGTCGATCTTCCGCGAGCCGCAGACCTGGGGCCTGCTGGAGATGTTCAAGATCAAACATGGTGCGATCACCGGAATCGAGGCGACCTTCATCCAGACGCCTTATTATATGCGTTCCCCCTGGACGAAGACGCCGAGCATGCGGCCGGGCGGCCTGACCCCGCCCGCGCCGCCGACGCCGCCGTCCAAGCCCGCGCCGACCAACCCGCCGCTCGACGGGTGACGGCGCGGGGGCGCGGCCCGATCACTTCTCGCGCGGATCGGGCTCGCCCAGTTCGGGATAGAAGAGCGCCTTGTTGCTCAGCCGTTCGTTGAAGATGCGGCGTTCCTGAAAATACCAGCGGCCGTCGATCTTGACATATTTGTCCTCATAATGGCCGAATTCGGCCATCTTGAAGCTCTTGTCGGCGGCCTGATTGTTGAAGCCGAGCCACATGCCGACATCGTGCGCGGTGGTCGGCCCGGTGAAATCGATGCGCTGGCTGCCGAGCGTGTGGATGAAGCGCGGGCGTTCGGTCGCATCCTTCGGCAACTTCTTGCGCCCGGTGCCGAAATCGGAAAGATTCTTGTGGATGGCGGCGCGGCCGCGTTCGACGCCGCCGATCCAGTACAGCGTCGCATCGGGCGCGAAGAGCGAGGCGTAGGTATCGATATCGCCCGCATCGAGCGCGACCAGATAGGTGTTCATCAGATTGACGATGGAGACATAATCGTCGGCACGGCCCGCCGGCACCGCCGCGGGAAAGGGGCTGACGGCGGCGGGCTGGGGAGTCTTCACCCAGTCGGCGGCATGCGGGTTGCCGATCTGCGCGCTTGCGGGCGCGGCGATGGCGGTGCCGGCTGCGATCAGGCCCATGAGTTTCTTCAGCATCGTCTCTGTCCTTCTTATGGATTAATGGGCATGGGGCGGGCCGGACACATTGACCGTCGAATGGGCCTTCGTGTCGGCGGCGGTCCAGGGGCGGCCGCTTACCGGATTGGGATAATGGAAGGGCGGTACATAGACGCCCGGATAATTGTCGTAGACCACCGTCGGCTGCTCATCGGGCGGGAAGGCGGCGGTTTCCCCCGACGGGCTGATCGGGTTCCTGGTGAAGCCGTCCGCCTCGGTCACATGATAGCTGTCGAAATAGTGCATGCTCTGGATCTTCCAGACGCCATTTTCCTTCACATATATATTCTCATACGGCCCCTCGGCGAAAATGGCGCGGCCGCCCAGCGTCACCACCCATTGCAGCGCGCGCCAGCGGCCCCTGGCGTGGAGCCCGTCGGGATCGACGTCGACAATGCCTTGCAGGATCAGATGGTTGAAGATGCGGCCCTGCTGGAGTCCGTCGACGCCATGACCCATCACCTGGATGAAGAAGGTGTCGATGCCCTTGCGCCCGCGATAGACGCCGCGCTGGGCGATTTCGACGCTGCCGGTATCGGAGAATAGCGCCGCGGATTCGCTCCAAAGCTGCTTGTCCAGATAATAGCCGTAGGCGCGCTGGAGCTTTTCGATCGCCGCCTTGTCCTCAAGCCGGTTCACCTTCGCCTGAAGCGCCTCGATCTCGGCTTGCAGCGAGGCGATCGTGGCGGGCGGCGCGGCCTGCCCGGCTGTGGCGAGTCCGCCGAGAAGCGCCGCGAGGCCGAGACGAAGCGCTGAAAAAGCCATATGCTCCCCCGTTCGTGATGCGCTTCCCCGGCGCATGCCATACCGTGATAGCGGGGCGGGGTGGGGTGGCTTGTCCCGGTGTGCACTGGCGTGGTGCTTGGGGGTGAATCGTCCCGGATGCGGGGTGGATTTGCTTCCGACAGGCGGCATGAGGGATGACCATGAGGCGCCGTGCCCGCGAAGGGGCGGCGGCCTTGTTGATGCCATAGGGAAAGCGGGCCATGGACCGGAGGACGATGCTGGGGATGACGGGCGCGGCGCTGATCCTGCCCGCGCTGCGTGGGGAGACGAAGATGGTGATCGAGCCGGTTGCGGAGACCGTTCAGGGCAAGGTTCGCGGCGTCGTCGGCGACGATGTTATCGCCTTCAAGGGCATCCGCTATGCGCGGGCCGACCGCTTCATGGCGCCGCGCGCGCCCGAATCCTGGGCGGGCGTCAGGGACGCGGCGGCCTATGGCGCCTCGGCGCCGCAGAGCAACCCGCATCCGCCGGCGGGGCCGCCTTATGTCATCACCGCGCAATTCCCCCGCCCCGCCAATGCGCCGCCGCCTGCCAAGGCGGAGGAGAGCGAGGATTGCCTGTTCCTCAACGTCTGGACCGCCGGCCTCAAGGACGGGCGCAAGCGACCGGTGATGGTGTGGCTGCACGGCGGCTTCTTCTATGGCGGGTCGGGCGCGACCGGCGACGGCGAGGCGCTGGCGCGGCGCGGCGACGTGGTGGTGGTGAGCCTCAACCATCGCCTCAACGCCTTCGGCTACATGCATCTTGGCGATATGGGCGGCGGCGAGTTCGCGCATGCGGGCAATGCCGGCATGCTCGACATCATTGCCGCGCTGGAATGGGTGCGCGACAATATCGAGGCGTTCGGCGGCGATCCGGGCCGGGTGATGGTGTTCGGGGCATCGGGCGGCGGCATGAAGACCAGCTTCCTGATGGCGAGCCCGCGCGCCGAAGGGCTGCTCCATCGCGCCGGCGTCCAGAGCGGGCCGGGGCTGCGCTTCATGGAGCGCGACGCGGCGGCGCACGCGACCGAGCTGTTCTTCGCTGAAGTCGGGGTGACGCCGGGCGATGTGGCGGGGCTGCGCGCGCTATCGGTGCGGCAGATGCTGGCCGGCTATCATGGGGTGGCGGCGAAGCTGCCGCCGAAGCGCTTCATCGACCTGCCCTGCTTCGCGCCCGTGATCGACGCCGAATTGCTGCCGCGTCATCCCTTCTCGCCCGATGCCGCGCCGCTCACCCGGCCGCTGCCGATGCTGATCGGCTGGAACGACCAGGAGATGAGCTTCTTCATGGGCAACGACCCGGCGGGGTTCGAGCTTGACGAGGCGGGGCTACGCGCGCGGCTTGGCCAGTTCCTCGGCGATCGCGCGGACGAGGCGGAGGCCTATTATCGCCGCCGCTATCCCGAGGCGAGCCCGAGCCGGCGCTATATCCAGGCGTTCAGCGACTATTCGCTGATGCTGCCTGTGCTGGCGCAGGCCGACCGCAAGGCGGCGGCGGGCGGCGGCGCGGTCTATGCCTATCGGTTCGACCGGCAGAGCCCCGCGCTGGACGGCAAGCTCGGCGCGCTCCACACGAGCGAGGCGCCCTATATCTTCGATCAGGTCGAGAAATCGGCGGCGATGACCGGCGGTGATGCGGCGGCGAAGGCGATGGCGAAGCGGATGAGCGCCGCCTGGGTGCGCTTCGCGGCGACCGGCGACCCCAATGGCGAGGGCCTGCCGCACTGGCCACCCTATGACGCGGCGAAGCGGCCGATCATGCTGCTCGACGACCAATGCCGCGTCGCGGACGATCCCGACGCGGCGGAGCGGGCGTTGATGGCGCCGCTGCTGGGCGTTTAGGCAGCGTGGGATTCCGGCACGACTAAGGGATGATGGACGGGGTTCGCCGGAGGTGGTTGCCGCACTGCCAGTTTCTCGTTTGTCATTCCCGCGCAGGCGGGAATCCATACGCACTGCCTCGCGAAGAGCGGCGCGCGCGGCGTCTATGGATTCCCGCCTTCGCGGGAATGACGGTGAGGTTTGGGGAGGGGGACGGATTTCCTCGCGTGGAGGTATGCGGCGGCTGGCCTCCCTTGCGTCACTCCCGCTTTCGCGGGAATGACGGTTTGCAGCGGGGCGGCGGAGCGTCCGTTAGAGTGCCAGATAATAAGTGAAGGTCACTTCGTTGCGATCGTCGTCGGCTTCGGCGGTGCCGATGATCGCCGCGTCGTTGAGCCATGCATAGGGGCCGCCGGCATCGGCGTCGAAATAGGCCTGGATGCGGAAATAGCCGTCGGGCCGGCGATAGCCGACATGGCTGAAATAGAGCCATTCGCCATTCGCCGCGCGCACCATGAAGCGGGCGTAGAGATCCTCGACCTTATCGCTCTCGCGGATCAGGCCATGATCGCCGCCGCTATCGGGATAGACGGCGCCTGTGAGGCCGGGGCCGCTGATCGTGCCGCCGGTAATGCCCTGAAAGACGCGCTCGCCGCGCGGCGTCTTCTCGACCTTTTTCGGATCGAAGGTGGCCTTGAGCTGGAAGGCGTAAGCGAGCGTCACCTGCCCGACCTTGTCCTTCGTGGTGACGGGCGGGGGCGTGAACTCGCGCATCACAGCACCTCATAATAGGTGAAGATCGTATGATCCGGATTCTGATAACGACCACCATGGCCGACGAAGACCGTCCGGCTCATCCAGGCGTGCGGCCCCTCGGGCGCGTCGAACACCGGCATCAGCCGCATGCGCAAGGGGACAACGGAATCGGGCGGCGCGTCGAACGTCTGATCGGGCACCTCGCCCGGCCGACGCGGCGGGGCGGGCACGCGCGGCATCTTCTTGCCGTCGAGCCGCTTCATATAGCCGTGATTTTCGATCAGGATCAGCGCGCCGTCGTCGGCCTGAAGCGCATAAGTGGCGTCGAGCCCGTGCGCGCCGGCATAGTCCGCCCCGCCATAAGGGACGACGCGCCCCTGGAGCCGCGGCCCCCACACCTCACCGCCGACGGCGGGCACGAATACGCGCCCGCTATCCGACCGGATGCGGATGCGTTCCTTGAAGAAGATGCTGACGCAGAAGGCCCAGCGCAGCTCGATCCTGGGGATGCCGGGCGGCGGCGGGCCGAGCTTCGGATCGGCGGGCGACGGCTCCGCCGCGCCGGCGCTGCCCGCCGACAACAGTCCGCCGGCGGCAATGCTCGCGGCGATCAATCCGCGACGATCGATCATGTCAGGCATGCGCTTTCCCCTCTCCCTCGCTCTCTGCCCGCCGCTCAGGCCGGAAGCGGAATCTGGCCCTCCGGCACCCAGATGCCATGGACCTGCGGCCCCGCGCGGAACGGCAGGACGACGCGGGCGATATCGCCCTCGGCCAGCCGCTGCGCGTCGGCGATGATCAGTTCCGATCGCATCTCGGCATAGTTGGAGGCGACGCCGATCAGATAGCCGTCGCCCTCCGCGGTGCTGCCCGGCCGGGGCACGAAGCAGCATTCCTGGAGCGAGTGGACGTCGCCGGCGAAATAGGCGTCGGTCTTGCCCGTCTTGAGATCGAAGCGGCCATAGCTGTTCGTCACGCGCCCGCGCATATTGCCCGCGCGCTTCGTATCGAACGGCATGTTCTGATCGGTGAAGCCGGTATAGACGTAGCGCTGGTCGAGGGTGAGATAGCGCGGATCGACGCGGGCGAGATCGACCACCGGCGTTTCGAACAGCGTCTCTTCATGCCAGCGATCGTCCTTCGAATTGAGATCGAAGACGTAGCGGCGGATATAGGCCTTCGCCTTCTCCCGATCCCATGGCGTGCCGTCGATATTGGGGAAGAAGGGGAAGAAATTGCTGTCCCAGAAGGGCGCTTCGAGGATCACCTTGTCGCCCTCGGTGCGGGCGTTGATCGTGTGCATCATGCACCGTTCGGGGCCGGAGAACCAGCGTATCTCCTTGCCGCTGCCGTCGCGCGGCAGGATGCCGATATAGGTCGGCTTCGTCTTGTCCCACCACCAGTGGATCTTGCCGGCCTGCAATATCTCCTGGCTCGTGAAATAGCAGCCGAAGGGAAAGATGATGTGCTTCTGCGTCAGCGCGATGTCGTGCATGATGCTGACATAAGGCACCTGGAAGCGCGCCTCGTGCGTGATATGGCCGTTGGGCGCGACGGTATAGACGAACACGTCCCTGGTGGCCGCGCCAGTCGCTTCATAGCCGTAAGTAATCATCTCGCCCGAGACGGGATCGATCTTGGTGTGCGCGGTGTGCGTCTGGCTCTTATACTTGCCGTGATAATCCCACTGGCCGAGCGTATCGAGCGTCAGCGGATCGATTTCATAGGGTAGCCCGTCTTCCTTCAAGGTGAGGAGCTTGCCCGCAAAAGCGAGCGGCGTCGTATTGGACACGGTGCGCCGCGCCGGATGCGCGATATCGCGAATGCTGGGATCGTCGGTATAGGCGTTGCGATAATAGCCGTAGAGCTGGCGCCCGGCGGCGAGATTGTTCCTGAAACGCTCGGTCCGCACGAAGCGGCCGCGATAGGAGACGCGGCGCCCGTCGAAGCGGAACATGCTGACATAGCCGTCGGTGTTGAGCACGGCGTCGTCGGCGAATTTGGGCGGGTAATACCATTCGCCGCCGAGGCGCACGAACGCGCCCTTGAGGTCCGACGGCAAGGTGCCGATCACCTCGCAATCGAGGATGTCGGCATCGTATCGCTGCGGCGAGAAGAAGCCCTTCATCGTCGGCTGGCCCGTGAAATCAACCATTACCTGTCCCCGATCTGGGGGTGAGCCGCCTCGGGCTCACCAGCTATACGCAAGTCGTGCGAGCGTTTCTTCGTCAAAGCCGTCCAGCGTCCTGAGGCCGCTCGGCGGGCGGAAGGGTTCGGCCGTCCCGCTATGGTCGAGATAAAGTCGATCGGCATGGAACGCCACCACCGGCGCGGCTTCCACCCGGCGGCCCGGCCCCGCGCGGATGGCGGCCCTGAGCGGCATTCCCGTCGCCCCCGACAGACCTGCCACGAGCAGCGCGGCACCCAGCACCACGCGGCGCGTCGGCTGGCCTGGCCCGGCCGAATCCCTTCCGTCTCTCTTCGTCATCACGCCCCTCGGCTGTGGCTGGCGATGCGGCATCCGCGCCATATTACATCCTGTAGCGAACGCCGATACGGAAGCTGCGGCCGATCGGATCGAAGAAGGTGTTCACGTAAGGGAAACCGAAATTCTGCGGCGTCAGCGGCGGATCGACATCCGTCAGATTGTTGACGACGCCGAACAGCTCGAAATGTTCGGTCGGCCGCACGGTCGCCGACAGGTTGAAATAAGTCCGGCCGGGCACGCGGTTGTCATTGATCTGCACGCCCTCGGTATAGAGATTATTGTACTTCCCATGCTCGACCGTCCGCATTTGGAGGGCGAGCGTCAGCAGCTTGTCGTCATAGGTGATGCTGCTGGTCGTCAGGAAATGCGGCGTGCCCGACGCGGAGGTTTCGCCCGCCCGCTCGACCCATCCGGCATCGTTGATGTTGTCGCGATAATGCTTGATGTAATTGCCCGCGAACTGGAAGGTGACGCTGCCCGGGAGCGTGCTGATCCGGGACAGCGGCAGCCGATAGGAGGCCGCGAAATCGAAGCCCGAACGCTGCGTCTTGTTGAGATTCAGGAAGGGCGTATCGATCGTATAGGCGGCCGCCGTGCCGTCATAGAGGCTGATGAAGCTGCAATAATAATCCCGCTCCGCCGGCGACGTCGGCGTCGCGCCGGTGCAGTAATTGATGATGACGTTCGGATCGAGCGAGGCGATCGCACCCTTCACCGTGATCTTGTAATAATCGACCGAGAATTGCAGCCCCGGCACGAAGGGCGGGGTGTAGGAGAAGCCGAACGTCTGGGTATCGGCCTTTTCCGGCTTCAGGTCCTTGTTGCCGCCGACAAGGTTCTGCGTGGCGACCTGGCCGGTCGGCCCGCCGAGCACCGACTGGGTGAAGACGCGGTTGAGAATGGTCGACACCGGCGGCGTGTTGAGTTCGAACAGATTGGGCGCGCGGATGTCGCGCGAGACGGTGCCGCGCAGCAGGAGGCCGGGGACCGGCGTCCAGGTGCCGCCCGCCTTCCATGTCGTCACCGATCCGCTGGTCGAATAATCGGTGTAGCGCACAGCTCCCTGGAAATCGAGCGAGCGGGCCAGCACCCAATCCTTGAGGAGCGGAATGACGGTTTCGAAATAGGCTTCCTTGACGTTGAACGTGCCGCGCAGCGAGCGGGCGTTGGTGCTTTCATAGCCTGCCGCCTCGGCGATCGAATCGACCGTCGTCACCTGCTTCTCACGGCGATATTCCGCGCCGATCGCGACCGAGACGGGCCCCGCCCAGGTGCTGAACGGCTCGCCCTGGATATTCAGGTTGGCGGCCGTCTGCTCATATTCGGTTTTCGAGAAGAGCGTGCCGGTGACATAATCGATCGCCGCCTGCGACGGCGATCCGTCGCCGAAGACGTTGAGCGGCTGGCACCCGGCGGCGGCGGGGTCGCCCGCGAGCACGGCGCGGCAGATGGGATCGCCGTTGGCGTCGGTCGTCACATCGACAGCATAATTGAAATTCTTGTGAATCCGGTCGTGCTGAAGATGCTGGACATAATTGTTGTGGCCGTAGATCAGCGCGCCGTCGATCGACCAGTCACCGATCTTGCCGTTGAAGCCGGCGACGCCGCGATAGGTCTCATTACGCACGGTCGAATGTTGATAGCCGAAGTCGACCCAGTTGCGGCCGACGTTGAAGCTGGTGATCGGCGCGCCGGGATTCGCGGCATTGTAATTGTCGATGATCGTCATCAGCGCGTCAGGAATATAAGGATTGTCCAGCTTCACCGTGATTGGCGTATTCTGCTCGTTACGCGCCGGCAGCGTCTGATTGTGCGCGACGGTGCGGGCATAGGAGCCCTCGGCATAGATCTGGAAATCGGAGCCGACATCGTAGGTGAGGCGGGTATAGCCGATATAGCGCTTGGCCGGCGGGATCATGCTGACGCCGGTGTTGAAGTTGATGCCCTGGTTGCTGCCGCCGCCCTGCATGAACTGGCTGCCGACATATTGGCCGTACTGGAACTGACCGAGCGTGCCTCCGGGGCCGAAGGTGATGCCGCGCAGCGCGGCGGCGGGCCCGCGCGTGCTGTTTATCATGCCGCCCGTCGTCGTGGTCGCATAGCGCACGTCGGGCAGGATCAGCGTCTGGGCGAGGCCGTTGCCGCCATCGGGGCAAGTGGCCGAGACGGGGGCGTTCAGCGCGCAGGGATTGGCCACGAGGCCATAGCCCTTGCGCCCCCAGCCGCGGGTGAAGACGTCGCCCACGCCCTTGTTGTTCACATAATCGAACGCCACCTCAAGATGCGCGCGCTCGCCCAACCGCGTGCCGCCGAGGATGCCGAAGCGATATTCCTGATTGTCGCCCTGTTCGGAGAGGCCGTACTGGGCTTCGGCCTGAATGCCTTCGAAATCCTTCTTGAGGATCAGGTTGACGACGCCGGCAACCGCGTCCGAACCCCATTGGGCCGATGCGCCGCCGGTGACGACCTCCGCGCGCTCAAGCATCAGCGAAGGAATCTGGTTGAGATCGACCTGATAGCCCGAAAGGCCGGTCGTGATCTGCGGGACGAAGCGGTTGCCGTTCACCAGCACGAGCGTGCGCGACGAGCTGAGGCCGCGCAGATCGGCATAATAAGAGCCGGGGAAGATCGCGCGCACGCCGTTGGTCGCCGGCGTGGTCGATGCCTTGAAGGCGGGAATTTCGTTCAGCACCGTGGCGACGTTGGTCGCGCCGCGATTTTCAAGCGCGGCGGCACCGACGATGGTGGTGGGCGTCGGCGCGGTGAAACCCGAACGCTGGACGCGCGATGCGGTGACGATGATTTCGCTGTCCAGCCCGAGCGAGGCTGCGGGCGCCGCCTGCGATTCCCCCTGCTGGACCGCCGGGGCATCGGCCTGTGCGAAGGCAGGCGCCGCCGCCATCGTGCTGAGCCCCGCGACGCTTGCCGAAACGAGCAGCAGGCGCTTCGTGCGGCTTTCGATCCTTCCCTGAATCATGTCATGCCCCCTTTTTCGTTCGCCGCCATGTCGGCGGTCTGCCATGATCGAGCAGATGGGCTACCACCCGATCGAGGGGGCTGCTTCCCCGCCGGTGCACGGCGCTTTGCTGGGCAGTGCACTGAATGAGGCGCGCGGCCGGCCCGCTTCATGCCTCCATCAGCGCCGTCAACTGCGCGACATCGGCGACCGATTCGACGTGCCACAGCCGATCGGCAAGACGCGCGGCGCCGTCTTTCGGCAGGCGGATAGCGGCATTGCCCATGAACTTGTCGTGCAACGCCCGATCGCTCAGCCGCGTATCGGGGTCCGTCCCGGCGCCGCGCGGCACCAGTACTTCCTCGCTATGCCGCGTCCCGTCTTCCATCACGATCTCGACGCTGGCGATGAAGGAGGCGCGATTGGCCCGCTTGGTTTCCTGCGTGCGCGGATGCGTGCCCCATTCGATCTTCGCCATGGTGCGGCGAATGGCCGGATCGTTGAGCCGCTCGGGCCGCTGGCAATGCGCGTCGAGCGGAATGCCATGCGCGGCGATGGCCAGCATATAGGGGATGCTGAACTGGGCATCCTCCTGCGTCCTGACGTTCCGCTGATCGGGATTGGCGGTGAAAGGCGGGCCGAGCGAGACGATACGGCGGATCGCCGCCGGATCGACAGGGGTTTTCGCCACCGCGTTGACGACGCAATCGATCCGGCTGTGGATATAGCGGCAGGCGGCATAGGGCTTGAAATCGGGATTGAGGATGCGCCATTCGCTGCCGAGCCCGGCGCTCGCGCGCTCGGCGCGCCATTTGGGCCAGCCGTAGAAGCGGGGAAAGCCCGCTTCGCCGTCGAGCACGATCGGGTTGGCGGTAAAGCCGGTCGCGGCGAGCAGGCCGGCGGTCACGGCGCCCTGCGCGACCCAGCCGACGGGCGTATATTTGACGTTGGACTTGGGCGACCCTGTCTCCCAGTCATGGCTCGATTGCGGCGGGCAATAATAGCCGCCGAGGCCGATCGCGTCGGCGATCCTGGCCGCGCCCATTCCCTTCATCGCCGCGATCGCGGCGGCCGAGGCCATGATCGCCTCGTCATTGATCCCGAATATCTCGGGCGTGAGATTGGTTTCGAGCAGCGAGGCCGCCATCTGGCTGCTGGCCGCGCTCAGCCGCGCGCCGATTTCATAGGCGATGACCACCGCCCGGATGAGATCGCGCCCGCTTTTATGCTCGGCATCGGCGACGGCGAGGATGGGCGGCACCACCACGGGCGGCAGATGCGGAATGGCGTCGAAATCGAGCGCGTTGACCAGTTCCGCATTGGCGAAGGCGGCATTGGTGGGCGAGAGCCGCCGCCGCGTGCCGATGACGAGTGCGCGCGGCTCGCCGCCCAATTGCTGCATCAGACCGGCGGCAAGGCGCCCCTTGCGGCTTTCCCAGCCGGCAAAGGCGCAGCCGACGGTGTCGAGCAGCAGCCGGTTCGCGGCGTGGACCACGTCCGCCGGCAGGTCTTCATAACGCAGGCCGGCGGCGAAACGGACGAGCGCGTCGGTTACGCCGGTGGTGGGCGGCGGCGCGGGATCGGCGGCGGCGGCGGGCGCCGTCCGGCCGATCGCGATCGCCGGCAGCATGCCCGCCGCCAGGATCATCGTTCTGCGATCCACCGCCATAGTCCGCCTCCGCTGGCCGTTCCTCTTCCCGGATGGCAGTGTAGCGGGCGGCCGACGGCCTGCTTCGTCGGGAGTGCATCGTGGATTGTCCCACCATGAACGCGCAAGGGCGCGCTCGATCAAGGGCGGGTGCACGATCGATGAAGCGGGGCGGGGCGCAACCGCTATCGTGGGTGGCGAACGGGGAGGAGAGAAGACATGGTCTGGAAGATGCCGCTGCTGGCGCTCGCTCTGGCATGGGCGGCCGTGCCCGCCGCCGCCGCGACCGCGCGATCCTCCTGCGACGCGGGCTGCCTGGAGGCGATCGGCCAGCGCTATCTCGACGCCTATATCAAGCATGATCCGAAGCTTGCGCCGATCTCGCCCAAGGTGCGCTTCACCGAAATCAATGTCGACATGCCCTTTCCCGACGGAAGCTGGGACGCGGTGACGGCCGAGGTGGCGCCGGCGCTGATCTTCTCCGATCCCGCGACGGGCGGGGTCGGCATCTATACCGGCATCCTGATGAACGACACGCCGGCCTTTCTGACCGTCCGGCTCAAGGTGGTCGACGGGCGCATCACCGAGATCGAGCATATGCTGTCGACGAAGCGGCTCGTCAGCGGCCCGCCGACGCCGTTCGGCGACCCGACCAGGCTGAAGCACGATCCCGAGATGGCGCGCATCCTCGCCCCGTCGGAGCGGCGCCCGCGCGCCGAGCTGATCCGTATCGCCGACGGCTATTACAAGACGCTGTCGCGCAACGACGGCACGCTGCACACGACGTTCAGCCCGAAATGCCACCGGCTCGAAAACGGCATGGAGACGGCGGCCGACGGCTGCGCGACGGGCTTCAAGCAAGGGCGCTTCCGCTTCAACGAGCGCGTCCGCCGTTCCGAGATACTGGTCGACGAGCGGCGTGGGCTGGTGATGGCGCGCGGCTTCATCGATCATAAGGGCACTGTCGATCATTATCGGCTGACCGACGGCACCGAGCGCCGCTCGCCCTTCCGCGAACCGCATAGCTGGAGCTTCATCGAGACGTTCAAGATCTCCGACGGCGCGATCACGTCGGTCGAGGCCGATTTCGTCGGCTCGCCCTATCGCTCGATCTCGCCCTACGGCACCGAGCGGGAGTGAGGCAGGCGAATTCCCGATTCTTTTTTGATCGGCCTTGCCGCCTCGATCGAGCGAGCAATTATATGCATCATACACATTTTTGATTGACCGGAGTGCGCTTTCATAATATGTGCGTTATGCACATTTGATGGGAAACGAAAATGGCGGACGATCATGCAGCCGGCGTGCTGATCTGCGGCGCGGGGGCGGCGGGACTGACTCTCGCGATCGATCTCGCGCGGCGGGGCGTCGCCTTTCGCCTGATCGAGAAAAGGACCGCGCCGTTTCGCGGATCGCGTGGCAAGGGCATCCAGCCGCGCACGCAGGAAGTGTTCGAGGATCTGGGCATCCTCGATCGCGTGGTGGCGGCGGGCGGCGCCTATCCGTTGCAGCGCGAATATCGGGCGGATGGCGGCTATCGCGAGTCGGTGATGATGGAATCGACCGATCCGACGCCGGCCGAGCCCTATCATCTGGCGTTGATGGTGCCGCAGTTCCTGACCGAAGCGGTGATGCGCGAACGCCTGGCCGAACTGGGGCATCATGTGGCGTTCGGATGGGAGCTGGCGGGCTTCGAACAGGATATGCAGGGCGTCAGCGCGCGGCTCGTCGGCCCGGCGGGCGAGCAGACTGTCCGTGCGGCCTATCTGGTCGGCGCCGATGGCGGGCGCAGCTTCGTGCGCGGCGCACTGGGTGTCGATTTTCCGGGCGAGACGCTGGGCATGCGCGCGCTGGTGGCGGATGTCGAACTGACGGGGCTGACACGCGATGCCTGGCACCGGTTCGGCGAGGGCGACATGGCGCGGCAAATATCCTTTTGTCCGCTGGCGGGGACCGACCGGTTCCAGATTCAGGCGCCGGTCCCGCTCGACGGCGATGTCGATCTTTCGGCCGAGGGGCTAGGCGCAATGGCCGCCCAGCGGACCGGCCGGGGAGATATCCGCATCCATTCGGTGTCGTGGGCGTCGGCCTATCGCATGAACGCGCGACTGGCGGATCGCTATCGGGTCGGCCGCGTCTTCCTGATCGGCGATGCGGCGCATACGCATCCGCCCACCGGCGGGCAGGGCCTCAATACCAGCGTGCAGGACGCGCATAATCTCGGCTGGAAGCTGGCGGCGGCGCTGGCCGGCGCGCCCGACACGCTGCTCGACAGCTATGAGGAGGAGCGCCGGCCCGTCGCGGCGGCGATGCTGGGCCTCGCGACCCGGCTGCTCGCTTCCTCCAAGCAGGGCGAGATGCGGCGGGGGCGCGAGGTGCATCAGCTCGACATCTTCTATCCCGATGCCTCGCTCTCGTTCGAGATGCCCGCGCGGTCCGCGCCGCTCGCCGGGAAACGCGCGCCCGATGCGCCGATCCGTGGCGCCGCCGGCCAGCCGACGCGCCTGTTCGAGCTGTTCAAGGGGCCGCACTGGACATTGCTCGGCTGGGATGCCGATCGCGCGGCGATTCCGCCGCGTCCCGGCCTTCGCATCCACATCTTCGGCGCGAAGGGCGATGTCACCGATCCGGGCGGCCATGTGCGTGACGCATATGGCTTGCGGCGCGGCGAGTGGGCGCTGGTCCGGCCCGACGGCTATGTCGGGGCGGTCGTGGGTTCAGAGCATATCGAACGGCTGGAACGCTACCTCGCCGAGCGGGGGCTTTAGGAGGGCGGCCGGTCACCCCGGCGGAGGCGCCGGGGCATATGGACTCGGTGCGCTTCCGGATGGAGCGAGCCGCCGTGGATTCCGGCTCTTCGCCGAATGACGGGAGGGGTTGCGGGCGCTAATGCGTCACGTCGACGCCGTCGATTTCCGGGCCGGTGGGCGGCATTTCATAGCCGTGGTGCGTCATGCTCGCCTGCGGCAATTTGGTGCAGGGCACGCAGTCGGGCCAATAATGCGTCGGCACGCGCCCGCTCACCGGATTGCGATAGTGGAACCACATCGGCAGGATGCCCGGCCAGGTGATCGTCTTGCCCGTGCCGCCCCGGAACCCCTCCTCGCGCCGGCCGAGCGCGGTGATCGGGATATCGGGCGGATATTTCTTGAGGAGCGGGCTCGGCCGCGGCTTGGTGTCTCCGGTCGGCTCCTTGGCGGCGGACCAGCCCCCTTTCCAGTTGGGCGAGGTGAAATAGGGCTCGTCGATCGTAATGCTCCACAGCCGCCAGATGCCCTTCTCCAGCACGGCCTGATCGTTGGGATACATGCCCGAGTTGATGCCGTCCGTATAAAAGCCCGAGCCGTTCGCCACCTTGTAGGTGCGCGGCTGGAACAGACGGGTGCGCAGGTTGGCCGAGCGCCCGTCATGCGAGACGTGGATCACCGGCTGGATGCGCCAGTGGAAGGAGATGCCCGCGCGCAGCGGCGACGGCGGCCCCCAGGTCGCGTTGAGCGCGCCCTTGATCCGATCGGCCCCCAGATAATAGCCGGCGAAGGGCGATTGCTTGTTGGCGTTGGCCGCGAAGATCTGGCCCATCTGCGTCCACTGGAAATCGTCGAGATAATAGCCGTAGGCGGCCGACACATTCTCGACCCCGTCATAAGCGAGCGACCGGCGCAGCCGCCGCCTCGCATCGGCGAGGCCGCGTGACGGCGCGGCGGGCGAGGCCCCGATCGCGCCGGTGAGCGGCGTCGCCGCGACGATCGTTTCGGCACCGGTCGCCACGGCGTTGCCGGTCGCCGGGTTGGGCGTGAGGAACGCGGGCAGGGACGGACGCCGCGGCCCGCCAAGGCCGCCTTCGCCCCAGCCGACATGATAGTCGGCCTTCATGACCGGTACGATGCGCAGTTCCTTGAGCTTCCACAGCCCGTCTTCCTTGACGAAGCGGTTGCGGAAGACGCTGATCTCCCAGCGCGCCTGCCCCTTGTCGGCGTCGCCCAGCATGGCGATTTCGATGCCGCGGCTCTCCGCCTCGCGGCCGCCGGGCAGGACGTGCACGACCGTGTCGAAGAGCGGATGATCGTTAAGCTCGCCATGGTGCAGCCCGGCCGCGCCCATGTGCGCGATCAGCGCCTTTCGCACGCCGTCGCGCCCGCGTAACGGGCCTGAACCGCCGATCTCCACCGCGCAATCGCCGGCGAAAAGGTCCACGACATCATCCCACATCTTGCGATCGACATAATAGCCGTAGGCGTTCTGGACATTGCGGACCGCGTCCTCGTCGTTGAGCAGGGCGATGCGCTGTTCAAGTTCGGTGAGGCTCGCGCCGCTCGCGGGGGCGGGTCCTTGCGCGGGCGGGATGGGGACGCCCGTTTCGTCAGGGGTGAAATGCGCGGGCACCACCGGCAACTCGCGCCCGCCGACATTGGTCCACCCGTCGGCATAGCTGCCTTCATATTGCGGATAATAATGCGCCGTGGCGATCTTCCAGCGGCCGCCTTCGCGCACATAGTCATTCTCGTAAATGCCGCCTTCGATGCGCGTATGGCCCTTGCCGTCGCCGAGGAAGGACAGGCTCATCCAGCGGCCCCTGGCGCTCTTGCCGTCCGGGGACAGGTTGACGAGCGGTTCCTCGATCAGCTCGGTATCGAGCGCGCCCGGCGCGAGGCCGGCGGGCGTCGCCCCGCCGCTGCGGCGCATCGCCCAGTCGGCGATGGCGGCGCGGCCCTCGATCCGGCGATCGCCCCATTCGATCCGCCCGCCCTCGGCGAACAAGGCGGCCATGTCGGTCCACCGGCCATATTGGGCATATTGGGCGTAGGTGCGCTGCAGCGTCTTCACCGCGCGCAGCGATTCCAGCCGGTCGACATCGCGCGCCAGCCTGTCGACACTATCCGTCGCCACGGGTTCGGGCTGCCCGGCTGCGCGCAGCGGGCTGGCGCCGGGCAAGGCGATTATAAGGGACAAGGCCGTCACGGCCCCGGCGATTCTGGGCGCCATCATCATCTCCTCCCCGCGACGTGGTGCGAACCGTTTCGCGCCACATTTCCAGCCGTTGCAAGGCCGGAGCGGGGGTAGAGCCTTTTCGTTCTCAACTTACAGCCCCTTCGATCAACTTTCCGCCTGCTGGCATCCGGGGACAGCAAAGGCGCGCGCGTGCCGCCCGCCCGCGAAAGCCGAATTCGGCATGACGTGCGGCCTTTGCGGACAAGTTTCGCATCGGGCGACCTGCCAAACGAGCGTCGGCTGGCAGCCGTTCGCGGCGACCTGCGGAACGAGAACCGGCGGCTATCCGCGAAGGGGGAGGGAAGATGCGGTCGCGGCGCTGCCGACGGCCTCTCATGCCCGAATCCGGCTGCGCAACGGGGCGACCGCGCACGCGAACCGGCCATCGCCCGGACCGCACATGGGCGCCGCGGAACGGCCATAAGAGAGGGGAGAAGCAATGCTCGGAAGAACATTATTCGCGTCGGCATCGATCATGGCGATGCTGGCTTCCGCCGCGCAGGCGCAGACGCAAACGGCGGCGCAAAATGCGGGCCGGCAGGGCCTGGGCGATATCGTCGTCACCGCGACGCGTCAGGCCACCAATTTGCAGGATACGCCGATCGCGGTCACGGCGGTGACGTCCGAAGCGCTCGAGCAGCGCGGCATCACCGATATCGGCGACCTGACCTCGGTGGTGCCGAACTCGCAATTCCGCCGCGTGCAGGGCGCCTTCGGGCCGGGCATCTCGGCCTTCATACGCGGCATCGGATCGGGCGACACCGGCCTTGCCGGCGAGCCGGCGGTCGCCTTCTATATCGACGACGTCTATTATCCGGTGCTGCTGGGCGCGAATTTCGACCTGCTCGACATCGATCATGTCGAGGTCCTGCGCGGGCCGCAGGGCACGCTGTTCGGCCGCAACTCGCTGGCCGGCGCGATCAACGTGGTGGGTAGGCAGCCGAACACGCATGACGCCTCGGCCTATGTCGAGACGACGGTCGGCTCGTTCAATCGCCGCGACCTGCGCGCGGGCTTCAACCTGCCGATCAGCAGCAATGCGGCGATCATGATCTCCGGCATGTCGAAGAAGCGCACCGGTTATCAGAAGCAGCTCGACTTCACCTGCGAGATGCGCCGGCGCGGCACGCCCGAACTTGCGGGCAGCTTCCCCGTGACCAACCCGCTCTACGAAAATGCGGGGAACAATTCGGGTAATGACTGCACGATCGGCCATTTCGGCGGCGAGGACATCCGTGCGCTTCGCGGCAGCATCCTGTGGGGGGCGACGCCGTCGATCAAGCTGACGCTGACCGGCGACTATATTCGCGATCTTTCCGAAAATCCGGCGGACTATATCGTCGATATCGATCCCTCGCGCGCGAACGGGAACATGCGATCGCAAGCGGCCTATTTCGGGCTCGTCATCGATGACCGTTTTTCGACGGGTGATCCCTATTCGACTTATGTCACCTATACCGACCGGATCGCGGCGGGCACGGTAGTCCCCGGCAATACCTATTATAACGGCACCGCCACGCGGGGCGGCTATGTCATTCCGCCGCATAACAATCTCACCAACTGGGGCGTTTCGGGCAAGCTGAACTGGGATCTCGGCAGCGGGATCGACCTGACGGCGGTGCTGGCCCATCGCAAGATCGCCGAGACGCACACCTTCGATACCGACGGCACGCCGCTGGTGGTCGAGCATGTCATCAACAATATCGTCAATAAATATACGCATGCCGAACTGCGCCTGTCGGGCAAGTCCGACCTGATCGACTGGGTAGGCGGGCTCTTTTACTTCAAGGCCGAGGGCATTCAGCACGCCTCTCTCATCCAGGCCAGCCTGGGCGGGCAGCGGCTGTTGTTCACCACCTATGACCCGACGAGCAAGGCGGTCTTCGCCAATGTGACGGTGCGGCCGTTCGGCGAGAAACTCGGCATCGTGCTGGGCGCGCGCTATGCCGACGACAAGAAGGTGGTCAATTTCTCGAACATCGCCGATTTCAGCGCGACCAACCCGACGACCGATATCCGGTTCCGCGTGGTGCCGAAGCAGAAGAAGTTCAGTTGGAAGGCGGGCCTCAACTATCAGGCGAGCGACACGATGCTGTTCTACGCATCGGCGGCGACCGGCTATTCGCTGCCCGGCTATAATCCGCGCCCGTTGCAAAAGACGCAGGTGGCGCAGTTCGACGGCAATGAGGATATTGCCTATGAAATCGGCGCGAAACTCGACCTGTTCGATCGGCGCGTGCGCCTCAACGCCGCGGCTTTTTATACCGACTTCAACAACCGACCGAGCACGATCGGCGGCGCCGAGGCGCTGCTGGGGCCGGACGATCAGCCGGTGGCGGGCAATCAGCAACTGATACCGCTACCCGGCGGCCCCGACGGATCGACCCAGTGCAGCACCCAGACGCTGCCCGACAATTCGGGCATCGTCTGCATCGGCCGCACTTATTATCGCAACCTGCCGGCGTCGATCCGGGGTTTCGAACTGGAATATACGATCAATCCGATCGAAAAGCTCCTTATCAACGGATCGGTCGGCTGGTCCAAGTTCACCGCGCCCGACATCCGCGATCGCACGGTCAACCGCCGACAGAACAATCCCTTCTGGACGGCCAATGCCGGCATCCAATATCAGATCGATGCCGACATGATCGGCGGCGCGATCACGCCGCGCCTCGACTGGACCTATGAGAGCAGTCAGATCGTCAGCGGCACGTCGACCAAATATAATGACCTGATGCCGGGCAAGTCACTGTTCAACGGCCGCGTGACCTATGACAATTACGATCATAACTTCACGATCGCGATCGGCGTGGTGAACATCTTCAACAAGTTCTATTATCGCAATGTGTTCGACTATCAGGGGCTCGGCTATCCGCAGACCGACGCGCAGCCCGCGCCGCCGCGCGAATGGTATCTGACGATCAGCAAGCGTTTCTGAGGAAAGGGGCGGCGGCTCGCCTTCGATCGGGCGAGCCGCCGGTTGCCCTTATTGCGGCGTCAGGCGGTAGAGGCCGCCGGGATTGGCATCCTCCAGCAGCCACAGCGCGCCGTCGGGCCCCTGCTCGACATCGCGGACGCGGAAATCCATCTTCCAGCGCTCGGCCGGCTTGGCGCCGCCCTTGTCGTCAAAGGTGATGCGGTTGAGCGTCATGCTTCCGAGGCCGCCGGCGAAGGCCGAGCCCTTCCATGCGGGAAACAGATCGCCCGTATAGAAAGCGAGATTGCCGGGCGCGATCACCGGCGTCCAATAGATCACCGGCTTGGTGAGATCGGGCCGCGTATCGGGGCTGGGGATCGGCACGCCGTCATAGTTGACCGCATAGGAGACGAGCGGCCAGCCGTAATTCCTGCCCGGCTCGATCAGGTTGAGCTCATCGCCGCCGCGAGGGCCGTGCTCGATCTCCCACAGGCGCCCGTCGGGGGCGAAGGCGAGACCGTAGGGCGTCCGATGGCCGGTGCTCCACGTCTCGGCCGGCGCCAGATTGGGGCCGGCGATCGTGTAGCGCGAGACGACCGGCGCGGTCTTCGCCTTTTCGGTATCCCTTGGCGGATCGATCAGCGCTACCGTCTGCGCGCCGCGCTTGCCCGCCATGGGGTTGCCGGGCGCGGGCTTGCCGTCGAGCGTCAGGCGCAGGATCTTGCCCAGGGCCTGATCGGGGTCCTGCGCGGGAGTCATCCGCTGCCGGTCGCCCACCGTCAGGAACAGATATTTATGATCGGGCGAGAAGGCGATCGCGCCGCCGAACTGCCCGCCCTTGCCCTTCGGCATCTCGCGCCAGATGACCTTGAGCTTGTCGAGCTTCGCCGTGCCCTTGCCGATCACGAGCTTCGCATGGGCGAGCGCGAGGCTCGATCCGCCGTCGCCGGGCTCCGAATAAGTGAGATAGACGCCCTGGTCGCTGGCATAAGTGGGCGCGACATAGATACCGAGCAGGCCGCCTTGCCCCTGGAACAGCACAGCGGGAACGCCCGTCACCTCGATCTTTTCGCCCTGCTGCGTCGCCAGCCACACCTTGCCGGGCTTTTCTGTCACCAGCATCCGTCCATCGGGCAGGAAAGCCATGCGCCAGGGCATGTTGAAGGTGGTGACGCGGGTGACGGTGAACGGCTTGTCGGGCGTCGGCGCCAGATTTCCGGCATTGATCTGTGCCGTGGCGGGCGTCGCCGCGACCAGCAACAGTGGCCAAATCCGCTTCATATTTCGATCCCCTTCCTGTTCGATGCAATGCGGCTTCGGTGAGCGCCTAGCCGACCGACGACGCCATGTCCTCCATTCCGTCACCCAGCATGCGAAGCAGGCGGACCAGATCGTCGAAATCCGAACGCGGCCAGTCGCGGAAAAGCTTTATCGCCATGCGTTCGCGCGCGGCATCGACGGCATCGGTGGCCGCCTTTCCCCGTGGCGTAATCAGGGCTTCGCGGACGCGCCGATCGGTCGCACTGGCGCGGCGCTCGACGAGGCCGAGCGCCTCGAGCCGCGCCACCTGCCGGCTGACCGTCGTATAATCGCGGCCGACGCGCGCGGCGAGATCGACGACGCCGATCGGCCCCAGCCGCTCGACCATCACGATCAGCGGGAAAAGCGCGCGCTCGAACGAGAGCCCTGCCGCCGCGAGCATCGCCGCATCATTGTCCGGCCGGTTCATCACGCTCACGATGTCGATCAGCGAGCGGTGCAGCCCGGGCAGACATGCCCGAACATGCGCCGCATCCACCTTCTTGATCGGCACGCCCTTACCCTCCGGATCGAAGGCGGCGAACCTACAGAAAGGGGACTGTAGGGGAAAGGTTTTTCAGGGAAGACGCCTTATCGGGCGGGGCAGTCCGCCGCGACTGTCGCAAGGCACCTGCCGTCCACCGCCGGGGTGGGCACGCCCACGATCGCGGCGAGGGTGGGCGCGATGTCCACCGTCTCGACCGGTTCGGCACGCGCCTCGGCCGGCGCGCCGGGCCACCAGAATAGGATCGGCACCCGCCGGTCATAGCCCCAAGGCGTGCCATGGCCCGCAACGTCGTCGCCGGGACTGCGCGGCAGGCCCAGCGAGACATATTCCGCGAAGGCGACCTGGATATCGCCGCTGCGGCCGGGGACATAGCTTTCGTGGAAGCGCTCGATCATGCTGAGCCGGTCGGCCGGTTTGCCGGGCGGCGGCGCGGCGGCGGCGACCTCCTCGGCGGTGAAGACCTGCGCCACCTCCTTGCGTGCCTTGAGCCAGGCGACGGCCTCATCCCGGATACGGGCGCGCAAGCCGGGAGCGTTGCCGGCGATGTTGATCGTAAGCTGCTGCGGATCGCTGCCGACGAGCGGTTCGTAGCCCAGCGCGAACTTCGTATCGAGATGCCGGTTGAGCGCGCCGACGAAGGCGGCGGGATCGATCCGTTGCGCGGGCACGCCCTTTTCCGACGCGCGCTCGGCCGCGTCCATCGCGCCATGATCGGCGCTCAGCGCCACGACATAGGGGACGCCCAGCCCGTCGAGTTTCGCCAGAAATGCGCCGAGCGCCCGGTCGAGCGCCTCCATCTGCACGCACATTTCGGCGCCGCCATTGCCGTAACGATGGCCGATATGGTCGGTGGCAGAGAGGCTGATCGCCAGCAGATCGGTTGCCGGGCCATGCCCCAGATGCTCGCGGTCGATCGTCTACGCAGCGAAGTCGAGCGCCAGCGGATCGAAGATCGGCGACGTGCGCAACTGATCCTGAAAGGCGCTGCTCGCCAGAAAATCGGGGCCGCCTTCGACGCCCTTCGAACTCTCGGGCGGCACCTCGCCGGAGAGGCGGAGTTGGCCGAAGAGATGCGATCGCTCCAGCGGCGCGCAAGCGGCGGGCGCGCTCGCCGGCCAGAGTTGGGGCGGGTCTGCCCGCCATCGGGCGAACAGCGTGCGGTTGAACGCCTGCGCCGGCCGCGCCACCGCGCGTGTCGCCGGGCCGGCATAGGCGGACGTGGTAAATCCCGTGCCGTCAACCCACCAATAAACCGCGTCGGCATGATGGCCGCCGAGCATGATCGCCGCGCGGTCCTTGCCCGATATCGAGATCACCCGCGCGCCGGGTTCGGCCTTCTTCAGCCAGTCGCCCAGCGTATCAACGCGTAGATAGGTCGGCCCGCGCGCGCCGGGGTCCGCCGTTCGCGGCACCGAGACGCAATAGAGGAACGAGCCGGTTTTCACGTCGAACCAGGTATTCGCGACGATCCCGGTGCGGGCCGGATGGTCGCCGGTCAGGATGGTCGAGTGGCCGGGGCAGGTTTCGGTGGCGGCATGGCTTTGATAGCCGGTGAAGGCGATGCCGCCGCCCAACCGCTTGAGCCCTCCGCTGAAGTGGGGGCGATAGGCCTGGAACAGCTCGGCCGAGAATTGGTCGACGACGATCATCACGACGAGCTTCGGCCGGGGTGGCGCGGCCGCCATTGCCGGGGTGAAACCGGCAAGGACGGCCGCGGCGATCGCCAGGCGGCGCATCAGGGGCAGGATGCGACGAAGGCGATCAGACATGAATCCGCATCTCCCCGATCGCCGGATCGGTACGTCCGGGCCTGCCCGTCTCGACCTTGCCGGCGAAGCGGCGGAGATAGGCGCCGTCGCCCTCAACGCGGATGGCGAGATCGTACCAATTGTCGCTCGGCCCGAGCAGCCAGCGGTCGCACAGGCGTTTGCCCGGCGGGACCTCATGCGTGCGAACCCGCGCGCCCTCCGTCGCATAGGCTTCGTCGAGTGCGACGGTGAAGCGGAGCGGGCGATCGCCGCCGTTGATCAGCGCCAGCTCGACCGCGTCGTCGTCAGGCAGCGCGATGAGCAGCGCTTCCGCGCGGGGCGCACCGGCCGCGAGCGAGCCGGCGAAGCGCCGGTACAGGCCGGCGGGGCCGGTGAGCGTCAGGTCATAATCGCCGCTGCCGTCCTCCCACGGTTCGCCCTCATATCGGTCGCCGGCGCCGATCGTATAGTGTCGGGGCGCCTGCCGCCCTTTATTGTCGTGCACCGACAGCGCCACACCAGTCGCGCCACGATTGACCATTTCGATGCGGAAGCGGCGCTCGGGCGTCACATGCCCGGCGATATCGAATGCATAGGGCGACGCGCGGAGCGGGCGTTGCCCCTGCATCTGCGTCGTCGGCCGCTGGTTCTTCGGGATCGCGTTCGCCACCCCGGCTTTCGAACGCGCGATACGCCCGGCGAAATCGGCGGTCCCAGGCAGCGCGAGCGCCGACCAGTCGCGGTCGGGCCGCGCGAAATCGAAGGCAGAGGTGAGATCACCGCAGACCGACCGCCGCCAGGCGCTGATATTGGGCTCGCGCACGCCGAAGCGCGCCTCCATGAACCGGATGACCGAGCTGTGATCGAACAGTTCGGAGCAGACGTAGCCGCCCCTGCTCCACGGCGACACGATGATCGCCGGAACGCGGATGCCGAGGCCGATCGGATGCTCCCCGCGATGTGCCAGATTGTCCGTCCTATACGTCTTGGCCTCGCCGGCGAGCGACACCGTGCTGAAGCCCGGATAATCGTCCACTGGCGGCACGGGCGGCGCGACATGATCGTAGAAGCCGCCGCTCTCGTCATAATTGAGGATGAAGACGGTACGCGCAAAGACCTCGGGATGGTCGACCAGCGCCTCGATCAGCTTTGCGGCGATATGCTCGCCCTTCGCGGGCTCGGCATCGGGATGCTCGGAAAGCGCCGCCGCCGTCACGATCCACGAAATCTGCGGTAGCCGGCCGGCCGCAAGGTCTTCGCGAAAGGCGGCGACGAGCTGCTCGCCGTCCGATCGGGTGCGGTCCGCGCCGGTCTTGTGCTCGCTCACCCAGGCGCGGCCGCGCTGATACAGTTCGCTTCCTTTCGCGCAGGGGCGGAAGGCGGGAAAGACCGACAGGGTGTTGTCGCCGAAATTGTCATATTCCTGATAGACCTTCCAGCTTATCCCCGCCGCTTGCAGGCGTTCGGCGTAGGTCGTCCAGCGATAGGCGTCGGGGCGTAGCGGCCTGTCGGTCGCCATGTCGGCGCTGGGCGTCTCGTCCTCGCCGTAATTGTCCATCTCCGGATCGCCGCCCACCGTGCCGCCGCCGTTGCAGCCGGAAAAGAGGTGGAGGCGGTTCGGATAGGTCTGGGTAAGCGTCGAGCAATGATAGGCGTCGCAGATCGTGAAGGCGTCGGCCAACGCATAGTAAAAGGGCAAGTCACCCGCGCCATAATGCAGCATCCGCTTGCGAAGTTCTTTCGTTTCACCCCAGCGATCGAAGCGGCCGCCGTTGAAGATGGTGAGGTTCGCCTGGTGGCCCTGCGCCGATCCGTCGACGGTGAAGGCGCGCGTCGTCCGCGAATTGCCGTGAAAGGGCAGGACGAAGCCGTCAGCATGCTCCCGGCTGGGCTGTGCCCAGACGCTGCGACCGCCCGCGAGGCGCAGCGGGCGCGGATCGCCGAAGCCACGCACGCCATTATAGGCCCCGAAATAATGGTCGAACGAGCGGTTCTCCTGCATCAGCACGACGATATGCTCGACATCCCTGATCGAGCCGGTGGCGCTGTTGGCGGGAATGGCCATGGCCCGATCGATCAGGCCCGGCAGCAGCGATGACGCCGCGCCTGCGCCAGCCGCCATGTGCAGAAATCCCCGTCGGGTGGGTCCATTGGCCGTCATCATCTTCCTCATCTCATCGCTCGCCGATGTCGCGGACTCGTCATAATTCTGGTATAGTCCAAAAAGACTACAGATTGACGACAGGGCTATAGGACCGGGTCGGACCGTCGGTCCTCAGATAACCGGGAAAGTGAATGACCAGAGTGATCGACGAGATCTTCGCACTCTTCCACCAATATGGGGACCTGCACTACGGAGAAGATGTTACACAATTGCAGCACATCCTTCAGGCGGCGCATCTTGCGCAGGTGGACGGCGCCGATGGTGCGCTGGTCGCGGCGGCCTTGCTCCACGATATCGGGCAGTTCATGGGGGATGCGGGCCATGCGGCCGAGCAAAGGGGCATCGACGCCGGGCACGAGTTTCATGGTGCGCGATGGTTGTCGGCCTATTTCCCGGCAGAGGTAACGGAGCCCGTTCGCCTGCATGTCGCAGCGAAGCGCTATCTCTGCACGACCGAGCCGGGCTATCGCGAGGCGTTGAGCCGGGCTTCGGCGATCAGCCTGCATTTGCAGGGCGGTCCGTTCGCGTCGGAGGAAGCGCGGGCGTTCGAGAGCGAGCCTTTCTCGCGGGAGGCCGTGCGCCTTCGGCGATATGATGATCTTGGCAAGCGGCGCGATTGGCCGGTTCCGGACCTCGAAAGCTATCGGTCTTTACTCGAATCCTTGTTGCGCACCGATAATCCGGCCGGGCTGTCATGAAGCCGTCACCGCTAACTGGTTTGTACCAGTTCAAGAGGTGAACCTGATTCGCATCAGCGCGATCGCATAGAAATAAAGAGAAGAACTAAATCCTGCCCCTGAAGCGATATTCGGGGGAAAGGCTCTGTTCGTCTCCAATCACGCGATCGCGCCAGTGATTTACACACCGATCCGGAAGATGGGATAGTATCATGCACTATTGGGGAAGACATTCGCATAGTCGGTCGTCGCTGCTGGGTTCGGTGGCGACGGCGGTGCTGCTGATCGCCGCTGCCGCGCCCGCTTATGCCGACGATGCCGCCGCCGGCGCGGACGGCGGCGAAATTCTCGTTACCGGGCAGCAATTGAGCACCGCCACCGCGATCGGCGAGAAGAAGAGCGCGCTGAATGTCGTCGATGTCATTTCGGCGGACGATCTCGGCAAGCTGCCCGACGCCAATGTCGCCGATGCGCTCGGCCGGGTGCCGGGCGTCAGCGTCATCGTCAACCAGGATACGGGCGAGGGGGAATATGTCGCGATCCGGGGCCTTTCGGGCACCTATAATGCCGTCACCATCAACGGCGTCCGTGTCGCGCAAACCGACCCCGCCAGCCGCGACGTATCGCTCACCATCCTGCCGCCCAACGGGCTGGCCGCGATCCGCGTCACCAAGACGCTGACGCCCGATCAGGATGGCGACGCGATCGGCGGCACGATCGATTTCCGTACGCCGACCGCCTTCGATTTCCGTGATCGCACGACGATCCGCCTCTATGGCAGCGGCGGCATCAACGGACAGGCGCGCTCGGCCGGCGAGGCTTCGGCCAACTATCAGGCGCAAGCCGATTTCGGCACGCGCTTCGCCGACGATCGCTTCGGTATCTTCGTTTCCGCCAATTATGGCGTGTCGCACGGCAATGGACAGGAAACCGAAAATGACGGCGAGTGGGAGCCCTATAAATGGCGCAAGGACGCCACCGAGGCGATCGACGAGCGCAACATGCACCTGCCCGGCATCGACCTCGATTATCGCCGGCTCCGGCAAACGCGCTATGGCGGCAATTTCTCGCTCGATTTCCACGGCGACAGCACCCGCCTTTACCTGCGCGGCCAGGTCGCCCGGCAGAAGCTGAAGGGCACGAACGACATCACCGACTATCGCAATCGGCCCACCGCGCGCCTGACGCAGGCCAACGAGGACGAGACGAACCTGGTGCAGCCCGATCAGGCCGTGACCGGGACCGGCGCCAAGGGGCGCATCTACAGCTACACGACAGGCCAGATCGTCGATGTCGATGGCGACGGGGTCATCACCGACGCCGATCGGACAACCAAGGGCTATTGGTCGCTCAACGGCCGCTCGGGCGTATGGAACCCGCAAGCCTTCCAGTTCGCGCGCAATTTCAGCACGATCGATCTAGACCAGACGCTCGGCACGATCGATTTCGGTGGTGACAGCGACTTGGGCCGGCTGCATCTCGATTATGATGTCAGTTATAGCGGCGGCGTGCGCAAGGCGCCCAACAATTATTCGATTTCCTACGGCAATGACGCGGAAAGCTATCCGCTGAACGCCACCGGCATCGACTGGGTGTCCGACGATCCCCGCTTTCCCCATGTCGGGCTGCCGGCTTTCGCCCAGTCGGTGGAGCGGGATTCGAGCCTGCTGAACTTCGCCGGCGCGTCGCTCGACAAATGGAAGCAGACCGACAGCCGCATCGCGGCCCGGCTCGACGCGCGCTACGATGTCGGCGGCATACTCGATTATGTGAAGGCGGGCGCCAAGTTCAGCCGGTCCCGCCGGAAATATGATTATACGCCGATCTGGGAAGGGGACTTTGCGGGCACGCCGCTTGCCGGGCTGAACCTCGCCCAATCGGGGCTGGTGCAGAAGGAGGTCGAAAGCATCCTGCGCGGCGAATATTATTATGGCGACGTCTTCAGCCGCGAGGCCGTGATCGCCGCGATCCGCGCCGCGCAGGCGGCCGACCCCGCCGATCCCGGGGCGAACGCGCTGCTGGCCGACGACAAGCGCAGCACCGAGGAAATCTACGCCGCCTATGCGCTGGCGAACATCAAGCTGGACGATCTGCAAATCGTCACCGGCCTGCGCGTCGAACGACGCGAGACGAAGAATATCTTCTGGTCGGACGACGGCGAGAACAGCGCGTTCGCCCGGACCAGGCGCGGCTATACGGTATTCCTGCCCAGCATCACCGCGACATGGCGGCCCGATAGCCGGCAGGTCTATCGCGCGGCATTGTGGACCGGCTATTCGCCGGCGGAATATAGCTATCTCTCCGCCGGGCAGACGATCACCCGCGATCCCGGCACCAACGAAATCGTCGGCATCAGCCAGGGCAATCCCGATCTGAAGCCCGCCAAGTCGATCAATGCCGATCTGTCGGCGGAATATTATCCCGACGCGACCAGCATGATCTCGGTGGGCGCTTTCTATAAGCATATCCGCAATTTCATCTTCACCAACGGCAGCCAGGTGAATGCGGACACCTCGGTCGGCACGATCGAGATCACCCAGCCCAAGAATGGCGAGACGGCGACGATCTATGGCGTCGAACTGAACCTGATCAAGGATTTCGAAGGCCTTGCCGCCCCGTTCGAAGGCTTCGGCTTCGAAGGCAATTTGACGGTGCAGCACAGCGAAGCCGAAACCGGCCTCGATTATCGGGCGGGCAGGAAGATACGATTCATCAATACGCCGCATCTGCTTTATAATGCGGCGCTGACATACCAGAAGTTCGGTTTCGAGGCCAAATTATCCTACAACTATCGCGGGAAATATATCGAATCGCTGCGCGACAACGCCGTCGACAAATGGGTGCGGCCGAACCGGAGCCTCGATTTCCACTCGCGCTACAATTTCACGCGCCAGTTTGCGGTCGATTTCGATGTCGGCAATATCCTCAACGCCTATAAGTATTTCACGACCAAGGGCGACAATCCCAGCTATATGAAAGACTATATGGAGCCGGGCCGCACCTTCGTCCTGCGGGCGAGCTACATATTCTGATCTCTCCGAGAGGGGCGGACCGGCGTCGTCAAGCCGATCCGCCCTTCGTCACGACCCTTGCCGGTCCGGGTGGCCGCTGCCATGCTGGACCTGGCCCTCGTCCAATCCCAGATGCCGGCAAGTGATGCGAACCGCGAGCGACATGATTTCCTGGACAAGGCCGGCGGATCGCGCCGATGGCCCGCAATATCTGGCGCTGCGCGATCAAATCGCGGCCAATATCGAGATGGGCCATTTGCGCGCCGGCGCGAAGCTGCCCTCCGAACGCCAGCTACAGACCGATTCGGGAACCGCGCGCGGCACGATCCGTGAGGCGCTGTTCCAGCTTGAGGCCGAAGGGCTGATCTACCGCCGCGATCGCAGCGGCTGGTATGTCTCGCCGCCCGCCATCACCTATGATCCGACGCGCTGGGCCGGCTTCATGACCTATGTGGCGGAACAGGGGCGCACGCCGAGCACGCTGACGATCGCCCGCGAAACCGTGCCCGCATCCTCGGCCGTCGCCGATATTTTTCGCGTGGCGCCGGGCATGCCGCTCTACGTCATCCGCCGGATGCGCGCGATCGACGGGCGGCCGGTGCTCGTCGAACGCATCACGGTCGATCCGAAGCTGGCACCCGGCCTGCTCGATCATTCGCTCGACGGGTCGCTGACGAAGGTGCTGACCAGCCACTATGGCGTCACGGTCGCGCGCAATCGCGTCGACATGCGGCCGTGCGCGCTCACCAAGGATGCGGCGGAGGCGCTGGGGGTCAAGTCCGGCACACCGGGGCTGCTCGTCGTGCGCACCAGCTTCGATGCGGCGGGCGGCGTCGTCGAATATGACCAGGAATATTGGCGCCACGACGCGATCCGCGTGCACGTCGATCTGAACGTGCGCTCGTAAGACGGGCGATCAGGCGGGCGCGCGCCGCCCGGCGGCGGGGTGGCGCCCCTTGCGGACGAAGGCGACGGCGGACAGCGCCGTCAGCAGACCGACGATCACCGCCGTCGCATAAGCGCAATCGATGAAGAAGCGGACCCAGTCCATCTTCGGCGCGGCAAGGCTGCGATAGAGCAGCAGCGCCACGCTGCCGGCATAGCCCGACGCATCGGCGATATAGATCAGGAAGCCTGCATTGCCCGCCCGGCCGATCGCGGCGATCATCCGATCGAACAGCATGGCGTTGAACGGAGTATAGGCGGCGTACAGGCCCGCGCCGCTCAGGATCATCCACGGCAGCGGCGCCAGCAGGCCCGCCTGGAAGGCGACGGTCGACAGGCCGAGCAGCAGCGCGCCCGCGATGATGACGCCGTGCATGACGAGCAGCGCGCGCATATTGTCGCGGATCAGGATCAACGACGCGAGCGCGCCGAGCGCGATTGCCGCGACGGGGAGTTCGCTGGTCGAAAAGACCGAGGCGACGCCGGCAAAGCCGAGGTCCGCCCATAATTCTGCGGCAAAGCTGTCGCGGAAATCGCGCAGCGCCGTCAGCAGGACATAGCCGAGCACGAGCAGCAGCATCGCCAGCCCATGATCGCGCAGGAAGGCGATGCGATCGCCGCGGCGCATCGGCACGCGCGGCGTGCGCTCCGCCTCGTCGCGGGCGTCGGGTGGCGGCAGCTTTTCGAGAAGGGCGACCGACACCAGCAGCAGCGGCATGAACAAGGCGCCGGTCGCCGCGGGCATCCAATATTCGCTGACGCCCGCCTGCATCAGCAGCATCGCCACCGATTTCACCGCCCCTGACGACAGAATGAAGCTCGCGCAGAGCATCGCCCCCAGCATCTCGGAGGTGCGCCGCCCTTCCAGATAGCTGAAGACGAGGCCCCAGATCATGCCCAGCGGCAAGCCGTTGAGGAACAGGCACAGGATGGTCCAGGGTGGCGGCAGCAACGCGAAAGCGACGAGGGCGAGCCAGGAAAAGCCGATCAGGCCGAGGATGCCGCCGGCGCGCCCTGTGCGCCCGATCTCGGCGATCACGCGGATGCCGATCAGCTTCGACAGGGCATAGCCCAGCACCTGTGCGATCAGCAGTACCGTCTTGTAATCGATCGCGATCGCCCATCCTGCGACGTCGGTGAAGGCGGCCGCCGCAAAGGGCTTGCGGAAGGCGTACATCGAAAAATAAGCGAAAAATCCGGCGCTTCCCGCCAGGATAGTCAATAGCGGCGTCGGAAGCCGATCGATCGCCGGGGCGCGATGGCGCATCACTGATTCTTCCTGATACAGAATGAACGGCAGATCGCCGCCATTTGGTATGTACCAGTTGCGTGATGCACTTTTGTGACGGGCCCGCAGGCAGGCGCGCGCGAGCCGACCTCAATCTGTCACAGGAATGTGCCATAGGGGCTGTGCGAACAGGCACGGGATTGCGCATGGACCATATCACGCGGCTCGCCGGTCTTGCAGCACTCGGCGGAGGCATGGACGGCGCGCCCGCCGTGCCGGAGCGCGAAGGCGTGCGACGGCGCTTCCGCACGATCTGGATCAGCGACGTCCATCTCGGCACGCGCGGCTGCAATGCCGAGATGCTGATCGATTTCCTTGACCATACCGACAGCGAGACGATGTATCTGGTCGGCGACATCATCGACGGCTGGCGGCTGAGGAAGCGCTGGTATTGGCCGGCGCGGCATAACGATATCGTCTGGCGGATCATGAAGCGCGCGAAGCGCGGCACGCGTGTCATCTATATTCCCGGTAATCATGACGAGATGTTCCGCCAGTTCACCGGCATGGTCTTCGGCGATATCGAGATACGCCGCCGCGCGGTGCACGAAACCGCCGACGGCCGCCGCCTGCTCGTCCTGCATGGCGACGAGTTCGACACGATCATGCTGGCGCATCGCTGGCTCGCCCGTCTCGGCGACGCCGCCTATGAAATGCTGATGAAGCTGAATGTCGTCGTCAACATGGCGAGACGGCGGCTGGGCCTGCCTTACTGGTCGCTCTCCAAGCATGCCAAACACAAGGTGAAGAACGCCGTCGAGTTCATCTCGCGCTTCGAAGAGGTGGTCGCGCACGAGGCACGGTTGCGGCAGGTGGACGGCGTGGTGTGTGGCCATATCCATACCGCCGAGATGCGCCTGATCGACGGCGTCGATTATTATAATGATGGCGACTGGGTGGAGGGATGCACCGCGCTTGTCGAGCATCGCGACGGGCGGATGGAGGTGCTCCACTGGGCCGAGGAGATCGCCCGGCGCAAGGCGGAGAGCCCCGGCACCGCGCCGAGGATCGCCGCCTGATGCGGATCGCGCTCGTCACCGACGCCTGGACGCCGCAGGTGAACGGCGTCGTGCGGACGCTCGCCTCGGTGCGCGCGGAATTGCAGACGGCGGGGCATGAGGTGCTGGTGATCGCGCCCGATCGTTTCCTGTCCTTTCCTTGTCCCACCTATCCCGAAATCCGTCTCGCGCTCACCCTGTCGATGGGGCGGGCGATCGCCGCCTTTGCGCCCGATGCGATCCATATCGCCACCGAAGGGCCGCTCGGCCTCGCGGCGCGCCATTGGTGCCTGCGCCGGGATTATCCTTTCACCACCGCCTACCACACGCACTTTCCCGATTATGTCGCCGCGCGCACCAACGTGCCGGCGGACTGGATATGGCGTTATGTGCGCTGGTTCCATGCGCCTTCCCGATCAGTGCTCGTCGCGACGCAGACGGTGCGGCGCGCGCTGGAGGCGCGGGGCGTCGCGCATGTCCGGCCATGGGGCAGGGGGGTCGACCTCGACTGCTTCGATCGGGCGGCGGCGCCGCATCCGCTGTTCGCGGCGCTGCCCCGTCCGATCCTGCTCTATGTCGGCCGCATCGCCGTGGAGAAGAATATCGGCGCCTTCCTCGATTCATCCGCCCCCGGCAGCCGCGTCGTGGTGGGGGACGGGCCGGCGCTCGAAACGCTGGCGGCGGCCTATCCCGACGCGCATTTCCTGGGGGCGCTTTCGGGCCGCGAACTGGCGGGCGTCTATGCTGGCGCCGATGTGCTGGTCTTTCCGAGCCGGACCGATACGTTCGGGCTGGTGATGATCGAGGCGCTGGCCTGCGGCACCCCCGTCGCCGCCTATCCGGTGACGGGGCCGATCGACGTGCTCGATCCGTCGGTCGGCTGCATGGAGGAGGATATCGATCGGGCGATCGCGGGCGCGCTGACGCGCAATCGCGCCGCCTGCGCCGCTTATGGCGCGCGCTTCACCTGGGCCGCCAGCGCGCGCCAGTTCCTCGACGCGCTGGTCCCCCTCAACAGCGAGACGCGCCGCGCCGCATGAGTTTTACAGGAGAGATGCAGATGGAACGGGCGATCACCGGCCAGCGCGGTGCGCTGATCAGGCATGCCGTCCATCGCCATGAGGGGCTGACGCGCGACAGCCTGCTGGAGCGCGCCTTTTCCTTCGCCTTCCAGCGCCTCGTCTATGCGCAGATCTGGGAGGACCCGGTAGTCGATCTCGAAGCGCTTCGGCTCGGCCCAGGCATGCGCCTCGTCACCATCGCGAGCGGCGGCTGCAATGTGCTGAGCTACCTGACCGCCGATCCGGAGGCGATCACCGCCGTCGATCTCAACACCGCGCATGTCGCGCTCAACCGCCTGAAGCTTGCCGCCGCGCAACACCTGCCCGATCATGCGAGCTTCTACCGTTTCTTCGGGGAAGCCAACCGGCGCGAAAATCCGGCCGCCTATCGCGCCTATGTCGCGCCGCATCTGGACGAGACGTCGCGCCGTTACTGGGAGGGGCGCGACCTGATCGGCCGCCGCCGCATCGGCGCCTTCGCGCATAATTTCTTCCGGCGGGGCCTGCTCGGCCAGTTCATCGGCGGGGCGCATCTCCTCGCGCGGCTCTACGGCATCGATCCGCGCGAGATACTCCATGCCGGCTCGATGGCGGAGCAGCGCGCGATCTTCGAACAGCGTCTCGCCCCCCTGTTCGACAAGCGGCTGGTGCGCTGGCTGCTGTCCAATCCTGCCTCGCTGTTCGGCCTGGGGATTCCGCCGGCGCAATATGAGGTGCTGGTGAGCGAGGAGGCGGGCGGCATGGCGCAAGTGCTCAGGAGCCGCCTCGAAAAGCTCGCCTGCGCCTTTGACATCCGGCAGAATTATTTCGCCTGGCAGGCCTTCGGGCGCGGCTACGGCTCCGCGCCCGACGCGCCGGTGCCGCCCTATCTGGAGGCCGCGAATCATGAGGCGATCGTCGCGCGGATCGGCCGGGTGGATATCCGCCATGCCGATCTTGCGAGCTTCCTCGCCGACACGCCCGCCGCAAGCCTCGATCGCTACGTCCTGCTCGACGCGCAGGACTGGATGACCGACGCCCAGTTGGGCCGTCTCTGGGCGGAGATTACGCGAACGGCGCGGCCCGGCGCGCGCGTCCTCTTCCGCACCGCCGCCGAGCCGACCTTGCTGCCCGGGCGCGTGTCCGACGCCATCCTGTCCTGCTGGCGGTATGAGGAGGGAGCGTCGCGCGATTTCACCCGGCGCGACCGATCCGCCATCTATGGCGGCGTGCATCTCTATGTGCTGGCGGATCGCGCCTGATGACGAGCGCCGCGGTAAGAATGGACCGGATGTACCGCCATCAGCGGCACATCTACGATCTTACCCGCAAATATTATCTGCTCGGCCGCGACAGACTGATCGACGATCTCGCGCCGCCGCGCGGGGGCAGGGTGCTGGAGCTGGGCTGCGGCACCGGACGCAACCTGATCGCGGCGGCCGCGCGTTATCCGGCGGCGCATTTCACCGGCGCCGACGTGTCCGCCGCGATGCTCGCCACCGCCCGCCTCGCCACCGCGCGGGCCCGTCTGTCGGCGCGCATCCGTTATATCCAGGCCGATGCGACGGCGTTCGAGCCGCCTGAGTTCTACGATCGGATCTTCCTGTCCTACGCCCTGTCGATGATCCCCGGCTGGCGCGCGGCGATCGAGCGCGCGCTGGCCGCCGCCGGGGAAGGGGGCCGGCTGCACATCGTCGATTTCGGGCAATCGGAAGAGCTGCCCGCCTGGTTCCGGCGCACCCTCTTCGCCTGGCTCGCGCGCTTCGGCGTCCGGCCGCGCGCCGAATTGTTCGACATACTGGCGACGATCGCCGCGCGCGACGGCCTCGATCTTTCCGTCACCCGTTTGTGGCGCGGCTATGCCTGGGCGGCGACGCTCTCGCGAGGAGTATAGCGACCGGCCTGACCGATCTTTCCCGCTGAGCGAAACTGTTTCCTTGCTAAGGAAATTGCGCACAGGGCGTGCGCCTATTAGGCTGGGAGCCAAAGCCGTGGCCTCTCCTTCCGGTTGGGCCGGGATTCAACGATCGGAGAGGCTCGTGATGCGAAACCGGATTGCCTTTGTCGTGAGCTCCGCGCTCGCTTTGTCGGCGGCGCAGGCGCAGCCGGGCAAGACGGCGCCCGATCCCGGCGATTGGCCGCGCTATGCACGCGACCTCGGCAGCACCCGCTATTCGCCGCTGACGCAGATCAACCGGAACAATGTCGCCAAGCTCACCAAGGCGTGGTCCTTCCGCGTGCGACCGGAAGGGGGCGGCAGCATCGTCACGAGCGCGACGCCGATCGTGATCGACAACATCCTCTATCTGCCGATCGGCAATGCCGTCGTCGCGCTGGAAGGCGATACGGGCAAGGAAATCTGGCGCCATCCGGTTACGGGCGGGGTGGCGCGGCGCACTGTATCCTACTGGCCGGGCGACAAGGGGCATCCGGCGCGTATCTTCTATTCGAACGGCACGAGCCTGACCGCGCTCGACGCGAAGACGGGCGCTGTCGTGACAGATTTCGGCCAGAACGGCGCGATCGAACTGACGGTGCCGTACAATTCGCCGCCCACCGTCTACAAGAATATCCTCATCGCGGGCGCGAATACCGCCGAGATGCAGCGTGGCGAGCCCGGCGACACGCGGGCGTTCGACGCGGTGACGGGCAGGAAGCTGTGGCAATTCCATACGGTGCCGCGTCCGGGCGAGGTCGGACACGAGACGTGGCTGAACGACGGCTGGAAGGAGCGTTCGGGCACGAACGTCTGGATCTGGTACATGACGATCGATCCGAAGACCGACACGCTCTACATGCCCGTCGGCGGCCCTTCGGCCAATTATGACGGCACCGATCGGCCGGGCGCCAACCTGTTCGGCAATTCGGTGGTGGCGGTGGACGTCAATACCGGCAAGCTGAAATGGTATTTTCAGACGATCCACCATGATCTGTGGGATTCGGACCTGCCCGCGCCGCCGGTGCTGGTGGACGTCAAGGTGAAGGGCAAGACGGTGCCCGCCCTCGCCGAAACCGGCAAGGCCGCCTTCATGTACATCCTCGATCGCAATACCGGGAAGCCGGTGTTCGGCGTGAAGGAGAAGCCGGTCGCGGCGGGGGACGTGCCGGGCGAATGGTATTCGCCGACGCAGCCGATCCCGGTGAAGCCCGAGCGGCTGTCGCGCAGCGTCTGGACGCATGACGATATCGTGACCGCCGCGGATACGAACGAAGCGCATGTCGCCGCCTGCCATGCCCTGCTCGACAAATATGGCGGCACCTTCTTCAACTCGGGCGCCTTCACCCCCTTCTTCCTGCACAAGGAAGGCGGGCCGGTGAAGGCGTCGATCAACATGCCGATGAACGGCGGCTCCAACTGGGGCGGCAGCGCGGCCGATCCGAATACCGGCTATGTCTATGTGAATACGAGCGAAGGCGGCAGCATCGGCTTCATCGAGAAGCGCAAGGAGGGAGCCGATTACGGGCGCGGCACGAAAGGCTCCACCCAGACCTATGACCGCGCGAGCCTCAGCGGCCCCGGCGCCTATGCCTCGTTCAGCGCCAGCTACAAGGACGAGAATGGCAAGCGCGTCACTTTGCCCTGCATCCGGCCGCCCTGGGGGCGCCTGATCGCGGTCAACGCCAATACCGGCGAGATCGCGTGGCAGACCCGCGTCGGCGTGACGGACGCCCTGCCCGAGGGCAAGCAGGATACCGGGCGTCTCAACACGTTCGGCGGCCCGATCGTGACGGCGGGTGGGCTGGTCTTCATCGGGGCGACCGACGACCAGCGGTTCCGCGCCTTCGATGCCAAGACGGGCAAGGAATTGTGGACCACCAGGCTCGACTATAATGCGCAGGCGGTGCCGATCACCTATCGTGGCAAGGACGGCCGGCAATATGTGGCGGTAATGGCGGCGAATTTCGGCGCAGGCGTGCGGGGGCCGGACGGCAAGCCCCTGAACGAGGAATCGCTGATCGCCTTTGCGTTGCCGCGATAGAATGGAGAGATGCCCATGCATAAAGGATGGAAACCGCTGCTGTGCGCGGCGGGCCTGTTGATGAGCCCCGCCATGCCCGCCGGCGCGCAACCCGCCGCGCAAGGGGCGCGGCCGCAATTCGCACAGGATTCGCTCAACGTCTTCCGCCGCTTTCCGGCCGAGCAGCGCGAGGCGATGGTCGTTTTCTATGAAAAGGTGCTCGGCTTGCAGCCGCTGCACCCGATCGATCTGGGCAACGGCCAGCAGGTGATCCTGTTTCGCGTCGGAAGCGGGCAGATCAAGCTCGCCCCCGGCCTGCAGAAGGACCGCCAATATCATCTCGGCGCGTTGAACGAGGCGACGGGCATTCGCCTCTACACCCTCTTCTTCCCCGACGAGGCGGCGCTCAGCGCGCGGTTCACGGCGAACGGCTATCCCGCGCCCACCTTCAAGGATATCGGCAACGGACGGCGCGCCGCGCTAGTGAAGGACCCGGCCGGCTTTCATCTGGAACTGGTTGTCGTCCCCAAGGGATCGGCCGAGACTTATGGCAGGGTCGAGGTCGGCATCAATGTCAGCGACCTGAAGAAGAGCGATGCCTTCTACCGCGACTTCGCCGGGCTGGAGGCCTTGCCGCCGGTCAAGGATGCGTTCCTTGGGGTGACGAAGCATCCCTATCGCCACGGCACGACAACGATCAATCTCTGGTCGGTCGGCAAGAATCTGCCCGCCGACACGGGCAGCGCCGGCATCCAATATGTCATCAGCAATATCGACGCGGTCAACGCCAGCGCCAAGGCCCGCAACATCACCGTCGAAACCCCCCTGGGCGGCGTGCCGGGCTTCAACATCCGCACCGTCTGGCTCAACGATCCCGACGGCGTTACCGATTATTTCTATCAACTGGGGGCGGTGCCGGCGGAGAAGAAATAGGGAGGGGCGGCGGGCGTTTAAGCTGTGGACCCGGATCGGAGCGGCTTTCGCCCAAACCGCCATTCGTGTGATCGCCCCTTGCGCCCCATGCCTGTCGTTCAGCAGCCGCTTTGGGCGGCTCGAAACCGGATATGATCTTGGTCTGGAGCACGATCCGATCCGATCGAATCGGATCATGCTCTATTCGTTATTTGTTTTCCGCGTTTTCCGGGACGTCAGGCCATGCCGTCTGACTTGAAAATGCTCTAAACCGAATCCCGGCCACGCTTAATTCCTCGAGTCCATGCATCGCGGTTCACATCAATGTTGCGATACCGGGCCTTCGGACAGATGCACAGCAGCAACCGGCACAGCCAGCTTGGCGCCATGTTGGCTTATGATGGCGGCAATCTTCAATAGCAGGTCTTGCTTGACGCGCATGTAATCGGTGTAAGCGGTAATCGCACCGGACGTGTAGGCATACAGATAAAGTTTCAAAGAAAATTCACCGTAACTATCGAACCTGAAAACAATATAGTCTCCCATTTCGGGGTGATCTTCCAGCATATGGTTTACGTCCGCAACAATGCCGGAGATTTTATCTATATCTTCGAGGCGCACATACACATATTCTGAAATCTGGCGAAACGACATGCGCGAGTGATTGACGATCGTCTCAGTATTGAATTTGGCATTGGGAACGTAAAATGGCTTGCCATTCCAATCGAGGACATGGGTTGCCCGCCAGCCGATATGCTGGACCTCGCCCGCCTGCCAACCGATGTACCCGCCTGTCGAGGGCGTGCCGGGGAACACGATATGATCGCCGACCTTGAATGGACGACTGGCGTAAATCGTAGCGCCGCCCAGCAGGTTTGCGACCAATCCTTGCGCGGCGAAGCCGAGCGCAATGCCGGCAACGCCGCCGAAGGCAAGCAGACTTGTGATCGAGAAGCCGAGTGTCTGCATCATCACCAGCGCGGCGACAACGACGATCGCGGCCGTGACGGATTTTCCGATCGCGTCAGCGGCTGTTTCGTCGAAATCCTGACCGTCAGCCTGCGCGCGACTATGTAGATTATCCGAGACTTGCCGTGCCAGACGGATAAGAAACCAGGCGGCTATGCCTATTGCAACCACATCGCGAACCGGCGGAAACACCCTGGCGAGGAACGGCATTCGTCCATCGATGGTAAGCACGCTCGCGGCAATGCTGAAACCGAGGACCCACACCACGCACTGAAGCGGCGCATTCAGCGCCCCCAGAACGGCATCGCGCCAGGCGTGTTCGCTTTTGCGTGGGCGATTGTAATGCTTGCGCAGAACAAGATGGATGACGAGGGTCGCGATCAGCGCGCCGAGCAGGATAAATAAGAGGTAAACCAGACCCTGCCAGTGGTCATAAAATTTGATGACGGTATTCTCCAAAAAATTCAAGCCTCGTGACTCCTTGTTTCCGTGGATTATGTCATCTTAGCCCAGAGCTTTTCAATCATTGACCGAGAGCGCGGCATGGCCTTCGGTCTTCGGCGCCGCCAAGATCGACTCCGAATCATATCTTCTCACGGGGTGGGCCATTGAATCAACGCAGAGATCATTTTCGCGTGGAAGCTCACCGTCATCCCGCACACTGTGGTGTCGTCGCCGCATAAAAAAGAGCCGGTTGGCGCCGGCTCCTTTTGTCGACACAGTTGGGTCGTCCCGGTATCACTCCTTCGCCGGGGCGGCCTCTGCCTTCGCCGCCGCGTCCTTTGCGCGTTGGGCGCGGGAGGCAGTGATGTAGTTGCGAATCTGCACATTGCCCTCGTGGCAGGCATATTCGAAGAATTTGTAATCGTTGTTGCGCTGCCAGTTCAGCCGAACCGTATAGGGTGCGGTCCAGATCACCGGATCGCTGTAGGTCATCTCGTAGATGAGCGAATCCGGCCCGGTCATCGTGAGCCTCTCGACGACATGCGCCTGCGGGCTCATCGGGATGACGTTGTTCGGTGGCGCGCCGATCGTGGCCATGTTGAGCGGCGCGGCGCCCGTCCGGATATTCGACGTTTCGATGACCAGCGTATTGCCTTCCCAATGGCCCCGGCTTTCGCCCATCCAGTTGGTGAGCTTGACGGGAACGGCAGTGCGGCCGTCGGTGGGGATGATCCGCGAATCGTGGATCATTTCGAGATCGATCACCACCACGCCCGGCGACTGGAAGATGCGGATGCCGTTATTGTAGCGGAACGGCAGCATCGAGGCGGGGAAGCCGCGCGTGATGCAGCGATCCCAGCTATCGAAGTCCGTCACCCAGTCGAACGTCTGGCCTTTCACCCAGCTCGACCGGCCGATGTCCCGCCGGCGCTTGCCCTCGGCGGTCAGTTCGGGCAGCCGCCCGTTGGGCGGATCGATCAGCAGCGAGGTGCGCCGGCCCGCACCGGTCATCTCCACCCAATTGCCCATGCCGAGCTTGTTCGCCTTCGTCTCGGCCGCGGCGGCGTTCCGCGAACGCTCCATCCGCGCCTCGCGCACCGCATATTCCTCGTCGTTCAGGAAGACGCGATTGCCCTGCTCGACGGTGCGCTGGAGCGGCAGGCCGCCGAGATGATCGATCGGCCACATGCCGCGAAAGTCGGGCTCGCCCCAGCTCGTCTTCTTCGGCTGATAATCATGCGGCACAGGCGGCAGGACAGTGAGGTCCACCGGAGCCTGCGCCTGCTGGGCGGATGCCGTCGCAAGCCCCAAAGCGAGCCATGCGGTCGCCGCGCCCAAAGCCAACTTGAACAGTTTCATCACCGCTCTCCCCTTGCCCCATATCCCTACAGGCCGTGTGATGCTTATGCCGTGGCGCCGCGCATCGCGCGTGGCGCGCCTCTTCCCTTGCCCCCGGTCTGCCGCCTCAGAAGACCCGGATCGGTATTTCCGCCGGCGCGGCGAGCAACTCCTCCAACTCTTTGTCGAGGCGCAGCAGGGTGAGCGAGGCGCCCGCCATTTCGAGCGAGGTGCAATATTCGCCGACATAGTTGCGGGCGATCGTGAGCCCCGCTTCCTTGCAGCGCTCGGCCGCACGTCGATAGAGCACATAGAGTTCGCTGACGGGCGTTCCGCCAAGCCCGTTGATCATCAGCGCGACGCGATCGCCCGTTTTGAAGGGCAGGTCGTGCGCGACGGCGTCGAACATCTCGTCGACGATCGCGTCGGCGGGCTTGATCTTGTCGCGCCGCCGGCCGGGCTCGCCATGGATGCCGACGCCGACCTCCATCTCATCCTCGCCGATCTCGAAAATCGGCGTGCCCTTGACGGGGGGCGTGCAGGAGGTGAGCGCGACGCCCATCGTGCGCACCTGCCCATTGACCTTCTCGCAGAGCGCCAGCAGCTCCTCGATGCTCGCCCCGCGCTCGGCCGCCGCGCCGCACGCCTTGATGACGAAGAAATTGCCCGCGACGCCGCGACGGCCCACGGTATGCGTGCTGTCCTGTACCGCGACGTCGTCGTCGATGATGAACGCCTTGACCTTGATGCCCTCGGCCTCGGCCATCTCGACCGCCATGTCCCAGTTCATGCGGTCGCCTTGATAATTGTTGATCAGGACGAGCACGCCCTTGTCGGACCGCATTGCCTTGATGCACTCATAACAATAGTCGACCGGCGGCGCGGCGAAGACCGCGCCCGGCGCCGCCGCGTCGAGCATACCGGGGCCGACCGCCATGATATGCGCCGGCTCATGGCCGCTGCCCGAACCCTGGATGATCGAGACCTTGTCGTTGGCCGGGCGATCGGCACGGTGGATCAGGTTAAATTCGGGGACGAGCTTCAGCTTGTCCTGGTTGGCGAGATAGACCCCTTCGAGCATCTCGGCGACGAAGTTATCAGGATCGTTGACGAATTTCTTCATGGATTGCCCCCCTCCGGGATTATTGTCTTGGTGGTATTGGAACGTTCAGGCCGCCTTCGAGGCGCGGCTGACGCCGAATTCGGTGCATATGTCGCCCAGGATCGTGGCGATCGCGACGATGCCCGGATCGAGCGAGCCGATGCTGCGTTCGCCGGTGAAGGACTGCCGGCCGCGCTTCGCCTCCAGATGCTTCGTGCGTTCGATCGCCTCTTCGGCGGCTTCGGCGCAGGCCTTCAGCGCCGTTGCTCCGTCCGCCCCGCCCTCGGCATGCGCCTTCACCGTGTCGCGAACCGGGATCAGCGCATCAAGGAGCGTCTTGTCGCCAAGCTGCGCGCCGCCGCGCTGCTGGATGCCGTCGACCGCGGCGGTCAGCATCTGTTCCAGCTCGGCGAGCGAGATCGATGTCTTTTCCTTCGACAGCATCGCCGCGCGCATGAAGCCGGTGCCCCAGATCGGGCCTGAGCAGCCGCCGACATTGCGCGTGATGATCATGCTGATCTTGAGCAGGAACGCGCCGATCGAGCTTTTGTCGAGCGTATCGAAATCCTTGTCCACGACGCGGAAGCCGGCGGCGAGCGACGCGCCGAAATCGCCGTCGCCGGCGACGCCGTCGAGGTCCGAAAAATATTGCTGGTTGCTGAGGACGGTGCCGGCGGCGGCCCGCACCGCGCGCTCGACATCCGCAATCGTGATATCACCCATCGTCCATTCTCTCCCAAATTGGCGTGGGGCGCGCCGCCTTTACGCCGCCTGCTTCGTCGCGAAGCGGGCGAGATCGGCGAGCGTCACCCGGATGTTCGGCGCGTCGCCGAGTTCGGGCACCACGTCCACGGCTTCGCTGAAATCCTCGCCGGTGGTGTAGGTGCTCGTCGTGATGAGGCAGGGCAGGCCCGCGCCGGTCGCGGCGAGCAGCCCGTTGCGGCTGTCCTCGATCACGATGCACTCGGCCGTCGGCAATCGGAGCGATTGCTTGGCAAGCTCGTAGATTTCGGGATCGGGTTTCTTGCGGTGCACGATATCGCCGGCATGCACGAACTCGAAACGGGCCTTGCGCTCGGGGCCCAGCAGGTCGAGCACGCCGTCGATCGCCTTCGGATTGGACGTGGTGCAAACGCCCAGCCGGACGCCGGCCGCGATCGCCTCGTCCACGATCCGGGCGATGCCGGGACGAAGCGGAAGCTGGCCGCCGGCGATGATCTCCATGAAAAGATCGGTCTTCGTCCTGTGCAGCGCGGCGATCAACTCGTCATGCGACTCCCGTCGGCCTTCGGGCCAGCCATGCCGATCGAAATAATGGCGCATGCGTTCCTTGCCGCCCGCAACCAGCAGCAGCCCGGCATAGGTGGGCACGTCCCATTCGGCAGCGATGCCCAGCGCCTTGAACGCGCGGTTGAAGGCGACGCGGTGGCCGTCGCGTTCGGTATCGACGAGGACGCCGTCGCAGTCGAAGATTATCGCTTTCATGATCGCGACAACCCTCAGGCGGCCTTGGCGAGCAGCTCGGCGGCGCGATTGCTGCCGCCAAATTCAGCGATCTTTGATTTGAACAGGTCCTTGCACGCGTCATATTGCGCCTTGATGAGACGCAGCGGCTCATAATCGTCGGGGTTTTCCTGATGATAGCCGACGAAGCTCTCGACGAACACATGCTTCAGGTTGGTCGAGATATTGACCTTCGCGCAGCCGAGCGAGATGCAGCGCCGGATCGTCTCTTCATCGAGGCCGGTGCCGCCGTGGAGCGCCATCGGTGTCCTGGTGCGGCCGTTGATTTCCTTGATGAGATCGAAGGCGACATCGGGCTCGCCCTTATAATAGCCGTGCGCGGTGCCGACGGCGGCGGCGAAGGCCGAAAGATCGAGCTCGCGGCAGAAGCGCTCGGCCTCGGCCGGGTCGGCGAGATGCGATTGGTGCGCCTCGACGACCATATCGTCCTCGACGCCGAGAATCTGGCCGATCTCGGCCTCGACGCCGATGCCCTTCGCCGCCGCGATCTCGACCACCTGGCGTGACAGTTCGAGATTCTTTTCGAACGGCTGGTCGGACGCGTCGATCATCACTGAGGTCCAGCCCGTTTCGACGCATTTGCGGATGACGTCGAGATCCTTGCAATGGTCGAGATGGAGTACGACCGGCACCGGCGACCTGGCCGCCACCGTATGCACCCAGCTATAGACTTCCTCATGGCTGTAGAACTTGATCGTCTTGGTCGACACCTGGACGATCACCGGGGCGCTCAGTTCCTCGGCGGCTTTGACCATCGCCTTGGTGGTGCCGTAATCGACGAGATTGAAGGCAGCGACCGCATATCCCTGCTCCATCGCCTCGCGGAGCACCGGCTTCATATTGACCAACGGCATGCTGCTTCTCCCATCACTTTGGCGCGGTCGACGCGCTCTCGAATCACTGCGTACCTTGCTATACGTTACATCTGCCCGATATGTCTCGCCTTGAACATAGCGACATGCGGGCCAGATATCGGCTAAAAATGGCGCTTCAGGTGATTTCGCGCCATTGCTCTACATGACTTTGTCTGGAATGGCCTGTTCAGCCAGCCGCGCCGATCACCTGATCGATCAGCTCGTCGTCCGCCGGAAGCTGGCCGTCGAGCATCAGCATGGCGAGGCCATGGACCATCGCCCAGGCGCGCACCGCGACGATGCCGGTTGCGCCCGTCCTAGAGCGATCGTCGACCGCCGCCGCGGCGTTCGCCTGCAGGAATCGGAACGCCTCGGATTGGCTCGCGTGCTCGCGTTCGTCGGTCGTCTGCAACACGGGCGAGGCGAAGATGAGGCGGAACAGCGCGGGATTGGCGAGCGCGAAACGGACATAGGCCCGCCCCGTCGCCGCGAAACCGGCGGGGCCGCCCCCGGCTTCGGACGACGCGGCATGCTGCTCCCGCGCGAGCCGATCGAGCCCTTCGCGCGCGAGCGCGGTCATCAGGGCGCTCTTGTCGGGGAAGTGGCGATACACGGCCGTCGCGCTCACCCCCACCGTCCGCGCCACCTCGCGCAACGAGAGATCGTCGGCATCGCGGCTGGCGAGCAGGCTGAGCCCGGCCTCGATCAGGGCCGCGCGCAAATCACCATGATGATAGCTTCTCTTGTCCATGTTGACACTGTTACCATTGGGTCTATGATAACGGTGTAAACATTGGAGGTCGTCATGGGAAGCCGAGTCGAAACCCTTATTCGGGCGGGCGTCACGAAGGGCATCGAGGCGGTTGCCGCGTTCAACCGCGCGCGCCTGCCGCAACCCGCCGATCCGCACCCGTTCCTCACCGGTATCCACGCACCGATGGAGCGGGAACTGACGCTCGCCGAACTCGCGGTGACGGGCACGATTCCTGCCGCGCTGAATGGCCGTTACATGCGGATCGGCCCGAATCCGCTGGACGCCGATCCCGCCTCCTATCACTGGTTCGTCGGCGACGGCATGGTGCACAGTCTTGCGATCGAGAACGGGCGCGCGCTGGGCTATCGCAACCGCTGGATCCGATCGAACGCGGTGGCCCAAGCGCTGGGCACGCCGCCGACACCGGGTCCGCGCCACGGCAGTTTCGATACGGTCAATACCAATGTCGTCGATGTCGCCGGACGCAGTTTCGCGCTGGTCGAGGCGGGGAGTTTCCCGGTCGAACTGTCCGAAACGCTCGACGCCCAGAGCTACAATCCGTTCGACGGGACGCTGAAGGGCTCCTTCACCGCACATCCGCATCGCGATCCGCTGACCGGCGAGCAGCATGCCATCTGCTACGAGGCCACCGATCCGGGCACGATCCGCCACCTCGTCCTCGATCCGCAAGGGAAGGTGGTGCGCGAACAGCCGATCGCGGTGCGGCAGGGCCCGATGATCCACGATTGCGCGATCACCGCGCGCTATGTCGTTATCCTCGATCTGCCAGTCACCTTCTCGATGAAGACGTTGATCGCCGGACACCCCTTCCCCTATCGCTGGAACAGCGATCATCCTGCCCGGATCGGCCTGATGCCGCGCGGTGGCGGAGAGGGCGACATTCTGTGGTGCGCGATGGAGCAGGCCTTCGCCTTCCACGTCGCCAATGCCCATGATCTGCCCGATGGCCGCCTGGCGCTTGACCTGTGCGCCTATGACACGATGTTCGTGGGTGATCGCGGCGGGCCCGACGCGCGGTCGCGCGGGCTGGAGCGCTGGACGGTCGATCCGGTGACGCGCACCGTCGCGATCCGCGCGATCGATCCGGCCCCGCAGGAATTTCCGCGCATCGACGAGCGGCGGTTCGGTCAGCCCTATCGCTATGCCTATACGATGGCGCTACCGACCGAGGCCGAGGACCGTTTCGTCGGTGCGACCGCGCTCTATCGGCACGATCTGGAGCAGGGCACCCGCCAGGTGCATGGCTTCGGACCCGGCCGGCATCCGGGCGAGTTCGTGTTCGTGCCGGCGGGCGTGGACAGCGCCGAGGGGGAGGGGTGGCTGATGGGTCTGGTCGTCGATCAGAAGACGGAGACGACCGATCTTGTCATCCTCGACGCGATGGCATTCGAGGACGCGCCTGTCGCAAGCATCCACATTCCGCACCGCGTTCCGCCCGGTTTCCACGGCAACTGGTTCGCTTCCCCATCGGCCATAAGCTCGATTTAAGCATTTGCATAAATTTGCTTGCTGGGTGTTACTCACATGCTTAACAGAAGGAGCGGAGCCGGCCGTGGCACGGCCCGTTGGAACGTCGGAGAGTTGGATGAGCGAGCGGATCGGGACGGAAGAAGGCGTGCGAACGGCGCCGGCGCGGATACGGTATCTGGCGGAAGGCTCCTTCGTCACCCGGCGGTTCGTGTCGGCGGGCGTCGAGCATAGCACCGGCCGCTATGAGGATCGCGATGTCCTGATCCGCGACGGCCGGGGGATCGAGCCGCATTTCTCGCTCGACGTGCAGGGATTCATGCTGGCCAATCACCGGTCCGCCGTCGCCGATTTCCATGACAAGGAGGCGGTGACCCGGCTCTATCCGGCCGAGGCCGCAAGCGTCGTGCAGCGGTTGACGGGGGCCGATCATGTCGTGCCGCAGGGCTGGATGATCCGCACCTCGGCCGATCTTTCGCACCGCGTCGGCAAGGTGGAAGGCTATGAACATCAGGGCGGCATTCAGCCGCCGGCGGGGGAGGCGCATGTCGACTATTCGCCGCAGACGGCCCCGCGCACCGCGGAGCAGATCTATCGCCGCGCCTTCCCCGACGGGCCGGGCTATTCGCGCTTCATCGCCACGTCGCTGTGGCGCACCTTCTCGCCGCCACCGCAGGATTGTCCCCTCGCGCTCTGCGACGGGCGCACGCTGGCCGAGGAGGAGGGAGTACGCAATCCGCTGCACATCGTAGACGTAATGCCCTCCGAAGAAGATATGGTGGCACCAATTCCGGGCGAGGACGAACTGGTTGCCGCTTCGGTATTCCGGTATCGGCCCAATCATCGCTGGTGGTATTTTTCGAACATGCACGAGGATGAGGTGCTGTTGTTCAAATTCTACGACAGCGATCACAGCGTCACCTGGCGTTGCCCCCATACTGCCTTTTTTGACGACAGCCTGCCCGATGCCCGGATAAGGGAAAGCATCGAGATACGATCGGTCGCTTTCTTCGATTGAACCATCCGGGGGTGAGATGACGGGAGTTGATGTCGGTCCATTGTTCGCGCCGCTGACGCTCGGCGGCATCACCTTGCCCAATCGTTTCGTGCTGCCGGGCATGCAGCGCGGCTGGTGCGTCGACGGCGCGCCGTCGGCCCGGCTGGTCGCATATTATCGGCGCAGGGTGGAGGGGGGTGTCGGCCTCGTCATCAGCGAGTCGGTGGCGGTCGATCATCCTTCCGCTACCCAGACCGAGATGTTCGCCCGCCTGATACCCGACACGCTCGCCGCCTGGCGATCCTGCGTGTCGGCGGTCAAGGAGGCGGGCGGGCATATGCTGCTGCAACTCTGGCACGAAGGCGCGATCCGGAAAGAAGGGGGCGATGGACCCTGGGCCCGCTACCCGACGCTCAGCCCGTCGGGTCTTGCGCACGGCGCGCGCGCCAACGGCCGCGCGGCGACCATCGAGGAACTGGGCGCGATCCGTGACGCCTTCGTCCGCAGCGCCCGTCTGGCGCAGGAGGCGGGCGCCGACGGGGTGGAGGTGCATGGCGCACACGGCTATCTGCTCGACCAGTTCCTCTGGGCCGTCACCAACCGGCGCGACGATGGCTATGGCGGCGACGAGATGCGCGATCGCGTGCGGCTGCCGGCGGAGATCGTCGCGGGCATTCGCGCGGCGTGCGGCCCCGATTTCGTAATCTCCTTCCGCTTCTCGCAGTGGAAGGAAGCCGATTTCGGCGCGCGCATCGCGCAGGACACCGCCGAACTGGGGATAATGCTGGCGGCGTTGCGCGCGGCGGGCGCCACCGTGCTGCACGCGTCCACCCGGCGCTTCTGGGAAGCCGAGTGGCCGGGGTCGGACCTCAATCTCGCCGGCTGGGCGCGCAAGCTGAGCGGCCTTCCCGCGATCACGGTGGGCAGCGTCGGGTTGAGCGCCGACGTGATGGAAAGCCTGTTCGGCGAAGAGGTGAGCGGCCAGGTCGAGGCCGGCGTCCGCGAACTGACGCGGCGCTTCGCCGGCCAGGAGTTCGATCTCGTCTCGATCGGCCGCAGCCTGATCGCCGATCCCGATTGGGTGAAGAAGATACGCGCCGGCGATTTCGACGCGGTTCGTATCTTCGCCCGATCCGATCTCGCGCTGCCCGACGCCGACATGGGAATCGTCGCCGAAGCGCACGGGCGCGCATGAGCGAGGAGACGAGGACGCGCCTGCTGAAGGCCGCCGAGTCGATCCTGATCGAGCAAGGCGTCCATGCCCTTACCGTGCGGCGGATCGGCGCCGTCTCCGGCCTCAATTCCGCGCTCATCACCTATCATTTCGGCAGCATGGCGGGGCTGCTCGCCGAACTGTGCCGGCTGAACCTCGAGCCGATGATCGCCGCATGGGAAAGGCTCGGGCCGGGCGATGGCGCCGTCGCGGGCGATTTCGACACGCTGCTCGATATCTGGTTGCGGCCGCTGATGCACCCGGCGGCCTTCACGCCGAACGGCCGTGCGTTGATCGTGCTCGACGAGATTGCGGCGCATGGCGATCCCGCGCTCAGCGATCATCTGCTGAAGACGATGGTGGCGACCAGCATCCGGGTCGGCGAGGTGCTGCGGCCGCACGTGTCCCATCTCGCCCGCAACGAATTTCGCGCGCGCTTGCGGTTCATCTCGGGCGCGGCGCTCGGCCCGCCGCCGCGCAAGCGGACGCCGGTATCCGCCGGCGGTGAAGAGCCGCTCGACTCGCTCACTCATCTGCTCGCCTTTGCGCGCGCCGCCCTGCTCGGCTGAACGCCGCCCCGCCCGACGCATAGCACGTTGACACGCCCGGGGCGGCCATATACTTATCATGTTACATTTTACGGCCTGCCCAGAATGCGTGCCGAGAATGCACGACATCACGCAAAATATATGGCGCGGAAGACGCCGGGGAGAGGAGAGAGAGCGTGATCGGAAGCAATGGCAGCGCCGCGATCGAGGCGCCGGGCGAGTTTGCCGAGCTGTCGGACAAGCAGCCCGCCGCGACGCCGCCGGTGGTGGGCCTCACCGGCTGGTACACGGTCTTCATGCTGTCGCTCGTCGCGATGCTGGGGCAGATCGACCGAGGCGTGATCTCGCTCGTCGTCCAGCCGATGAAACGCGATCTCGGCCTGTCCGATACGCAGGTGAGCCTGCTGATCGGTTTCGCCTTCACCTTCTTCTATGCCGTGGTGGGGCCGCCGATTTCGCGCATCGCCGATCGCGGCGTCCGCAAGAAGGTCGTCGCGGCAAGCCTTTCTGTGTGGAGCGTCGGCACCGCGCTGTGCGGCCTCGCGCAAAGCTTCTGGGGCTTCTTCTTCGCCCGCGCCGTCATGGGAGGCGCGGAGTCCGGCAGCAGCCCCGCCACCTTGTCAATGATTGCGGACGTCGTCCCGCGCGAGCGTCTGCCGCGTGCCTTCGCGATCTACAATTCGGGCGTGATGGGGGGCATGGCGCTGTCGCTGGTGTTCGGCGGGCTGCTGCTCGGCCTCCTCGCCGATGTGCCGCCGATCCACCTGCCGGGCGTCGGCACGATCCATAACTGGCATCTGGTTTTCATGATCCTCGGCATTCCGGGGCTGGCGGTGGCGGCGCTCATCATGCTCACCGTTCCCGAGCCGCGCCGCAAGGGCGGGCGCAAGCCGGGCGGCTACCCGCTGCGCGAGGTATTCGGCTTCCTGCGCGACAATCGCCGGATGCACCTGCCACTGCTGCTCGGCGTGCTCGTCATGTCGATGCAGGGCTTCGGCCTCGCCGCCTGGGGACCGGCCTTCTACGAGCGTACCTATGGCTGGGGGCCCGCCGTCGCCGGCCCGCTGCTCGGCACCGTGAATTTGGCGAGTGCGCTGGCGGGCCTGTTCATCGGGGCACGGTTCGCCGAGTGGCTGGGCGAGCGTCGCGACGACGCCAATCTGCGCGTCCTGTTCCTGGCGCAGGTCCTTTCGCTGCCGTTCGTCGCGGCCGCGCCGCTGATGCCGAGCCCATGGCTGGCGCTGGGGCTGACCGCGATCGGCATGGTGCTCGCCGGGATGGGCGGGCCGGCTTATAATGCGTCGCTGCAACTTTCGACGCCCAACGAGATGCGGGCGCAGATCAACGCGCTCTATCTGTTCACGATCGCCGCCGTCGGGGGGGCGGTGGGGCCCTTGCTGATCGCGCTGCTGACGGACTTCGTCGCGCATTCGGAAGCCGCGCTGCGCTACGTTCTGGTCGGCTTCCGGCTCCTGCTCGGCCCGATTGATGCGTTCCTCATCTGGATGGCAATCGCGCCTTACGGCCGCGCCTGCCGCCAGCGGATCGAGGAAGGAGAATAAGCGCGGCTTCGCGCCATCCTCAGACTGGGAGATCATATGGCTACGACCTTCGAAACCGAAACCGCCGACGAGGCGCTGGAGTCGCATGTCTCGCGCCTGCTTGTCGGCGCGGTGGACCTGCATTGCCATTCCGGCCCGTCGGTGATGGCGCGCGACCTCAACCATCTGGAGGCATTGCAGGAGGCGTCGGACGCGGGCTTCCGCGCGATGCTGATCAAGGATCATTATTATTCGGCGACGCCGATCACCGCCTTGCTGAACGAGACGCACGGGCATCTCAACGTCGCGCTCTTTTCAGGCGTGCCGCTCAACAATTCAGTGGGCGGGTTCAACAGGCATGCGGTCGATCACGGCATCGCGCTCGGCGCCAAGCTGGTGTGGATGCCGACCTTCTCGTCGAAGAACCATATCGACTCGCCCTTCGGCATCAAGGCGGGCTTTCCGCACACGATCAAGAAGATGATCCCGTTCGATCCGCTGACGCCGATCGACGACAAGGGCGAGGTCAAGGACGAGGTGAAGGTGATCCTCGACATGATCGCCGAACATGACATCATCCTGTCGGGCGGGCATCTTCATGTTTCGGAGATATTCAAGGTCTTCGAGGAAGCGAAGAAGCGCGGCGTGAAGCGGTTGCTGGTCAATCATCCCAGTTTCATTCTGGGCGCGACGCATGATGACATCCGCGCGCTTGTCGCGATGGGCGCCTATATCGAACATTCGCTGTGCATGTTCGTGAAGGTCAGCAAGCGCGACCCGCTGCCGCCAGAGGATCTGGACGAACTGATCAAGGCGGGCACGGTCGATCGGACGATCCTCGCCTCCGACCTTGGCCAGCGCGGGAACGAGCATCCCGTGGTGGGCTTCCGCAATGTCATCAAGGTCTGCCTTGGGCTCGGCTATTCGGACGAGGATATCCGCAAGATGATCTCGCTGAACCCGCTTCGTCTGCTGGGTATGGAGGAATGAGCCGGGCTCTTCCCGTCCTTCCGGCGGAAGCCGGAAGCGATGGGTGGCGGGTCGATCAACAATGAAGTGAACTGCATCCATGGACCCCGGCTTTCGCCGGGGTGACAGGGAGGACGCTTCCGCGATCTCTCCTGCGGGATTGTCACCGATCCGCGTGTGTTCCGACACACCAGTGACGAAGAAGGTGAAGGTTAAGTCGGGTGTGCCCGCGCCCGATCAGCGCACCTGGCGGCCTTCGATCGGATAGGCCGGATCGGTGTAACCCGGTGTCGAGGCGTGGCCCGGTGGCACGAGACTGTCGATGAAGGCTTCGTCTTCCGGCCCTAGCTGCGCTTCGAGTGCGGGCAGATAGCCGTCCCACTGTTCCTCGGTGCGCGGCCCCGCGATCGCCGCGCTGACGAAACGGTTCCTGAGCACCCAGGCGAGCGCGAAGGTGACGGTGTTCATGCCGCGCGCGGCGGCGTGCTCGCCGATCGCGCGGGCGATGTCCACCGACTCGGACCGCCATTCGGTCTGCTGGATGCGCGCGTCGCCACGAGCAAGGCGCGATCCTTCGGGGGGCGGGGCGTCCTTGGCATATTTGCCGGTCAGCACCCCGCGTGCGAGCGGGCTGTAGGGCACGACGCCAAGGCCGTAATGGCCGGCGGCCGGAAGCTGCTCCACCTCGCAGAGGCGATCGACCATGTTGTAGAGCGGTTGGCTCGCCACCGGCCGATCCATGCCGATCGCATCGGCGGCGCGGCAGATTTCGGCGATCCGCCAGCCCTTGAAGTTGGAGACGCCATAATAACGCAGCTTGCCCTGCGTCATCAGGTCCTCGATCGCGCGCAGCCCTTCCTCGAACGGCGCCTGTATATCCGCCTTATGGAAGTAAAGCAGGTCGATATAATCGGTGCCGAGCTTGCGCAGGCTGTTCTCGACATCCTGGAAGATCCATTTGCGCGACTGGCCTCCTTCATTGGGGCCGGTGCCCATGCGATGGCCGAACTTGGTGGCGAGCACCCAATGATGGCGATGCGCCTTGATCGCGCGGCCGACCACTTCTTCCGACCTGCCTTCATTATAGCCGTCGGCGGTGTCGATGAAGTTGACGCCCTGATCGCGGGCCTTGTCGACGATGCGCCGCGACGTCGCCTCGTCGGTCGCGCCGCCGAACATCATCGTGCCGAGGCAAAGCGGCGAAACCTGCAGGGCGCTGCGGCCCAGATAGCGATAGTCCATGATCCAACTCCCTGCCGGTTTGCCGTGTCGCGTCCGTTGTTCAGCGCGCGCCGCTTTTCATCAGCTTCTCGAAATGGGCAAGCTGCGCGACGGCGTTGGATCGCATGAATCCATGATCGCTGCCCACCATCAGGCCGGTTACGCCGAGATCGGCCATCGCCTTCGCATCGTCGGACGCCAGATTGGGCGTCACGGCGCACAGGGCCTTGCCGTTCCTGAGCACCGACTCGGCGATGATCTTGACGGCTTCGTTCACCGTCGGCGCCGTGCCGGTCGCGTTGCTCAGTGACAGGCCGAGATCGCCACGCCCGAGGAAAAAGGCGTCGATCCCCTCCACCGCCGTAATCTCGTCGATCCTGTCGATCGCCTCGCGATCCTCAATCATCGCGATCACCGTGGTGGTGGCATCCGAAAGGTCATAATGCTCGTCGATCGTCCGTCCGCCATGATTGCCGCCCCGGCCGACGCCCGATCCGCGCTGTCCGCCACGATAACGGGCCCAGGAAGCGATATCGCGCGCTTTTTCCGCTGAGGTGACGTGGGGAACCATGACGCCGATCGCGCCGTCGTCGAGCATCGACAGGATACTGGCGGCATCGGGCCGGGAAATCCGCACGAAGCCTGCGGTGCCGAACGCGCGCGCCGCGAGCAGGCCCATGCCAAGCTGGTCGCGCGTCCACGGCGCATGCTCCTCGTCGAGCATGACGAAATCATAGCCGATCGAACCCAATATCTCGGTCGCGTGCGGCCCGGGGAACTTCATGAACGTGCCGATCAGCGGCTCGCGATTGATCAGCCGCTTGCGGAATTCGCGCGGATCGGGACGTTGCGTGGAAGTCGTCATGGCCTGGCGTACCTTTCGAATGCCGTGAATGAAGCGAGGTTCGACCGAGGGGTGCCCCCCGCCTTACCGTGTCAGAGGTTTACCTCATCGGGCAATGGGTATTCGTCGGCGTTTTGGACCCAGCCTGTCTGGAGGGAGAAGTCGAGTCGTGGGGGAGCGAAGATATCGGCCATGCGGTTGCCGCCTGGCGGGGGGCTCTGGCTCTCGGACGAGTGGATGACGC
>DATMRS010000002.1:0-257729 GCA_035566015.1 Sphingomonadaceae bacterium | reverse complement strand
GCTCCGTAAGGCAGCCGAACGATCCGTCGAGGCAACTTGGCGTCGCATCGGCACCCTGCTCGACGCCTTCCCACCACACGAATGCGCCAACTACCTCAGAAACTCGGGCTACGCTTCAACCTAAGTGGAAACGAGTCTAGGGCGCCGATTTACACGCCCTTCCCACAAACCCATCGTCATTCCCGCGCAGGCGGGAGTCCATAAGCACTATCGGTGCCGAAAGGTCGAAACGCACCATTTACGGATTCCCGCCTGCGCGGAAATGACAGGATATGGCAAGGCGATGACCATCGCCACCGCCTCGCTACCGTTGTCGATCGGCTCTAGAATTTGGTGCGCAGCGTCACGCCATAGGTACGCGGCTCGCCCAGGAACGCCTCGAACAACTGGTTCGAACCGGTGCCGAACTCGCGCACCGCACCCGCCGTGCCCGGCGCGGAGGACGGGATGCCGCCCCCTTGCAAGGGCGCGCTGAAGCCCACCTGCTTATACTTCACGTTGAACAGGTTCTGCGCCCAGAATTCCAGGCTCCAATTGCCCTGCGCCTCGCCCAGGCCAAGCCGGGCATTGACGAGCATGACGCCGGGCTGCTCCTTCTCCACGAACAGGTCCGATCCGGTGTTGATCGCGCTCGTGTAGCGGAAATCGGCGTAAACCAGCCCCTTGAGCATGCTGCCGATCGGCGGCGACCAGTTGGCCGACCCCGTCACCGCATATTTGGACGAGTTGGACAGGCGACCGCCCGGCAGCAGGAACAAGGTGGGTTGGAGCGAATTGCCATATTCCGGAATGAAGAAATCGGGTGTGCCGGCCAGGTCCGAACGATATTTGCTGTCGGCATAGGTGAAGCCTGCCGACACCGTGAAATAGCGCGACGGATAGGCGAACGCCTCGACCTCGAAACCCTTCGAGGTGACGCCGCTGCGCGTATGGGCGCAACTGCTGTTGCCGGGGATCAGGTCCTGATCGGTCGTGCCCAGATCGTCCTTGCAGCCCTTGATATCGGTGACGAAAAAGCTGGTGCCGTTGAAGGTGTTGAGCTGGAAGCTTTTGAAAAGTTCGTAGAAAGCCGCCACATTGATGCCGAACCGGCGGCCATTATATTTGGCGCCGATCTCGTAGGAATCGACCTTCTCGGGCTGGAATTGCAGCACATCGAGATTCATCGTCGATTGCAGCGTCCGTGAATCGAACAGGGGCGAGCGATCGAGGTTGAAGCCACCCGCCTTATAACCGCGCGAATAGCTTATGTAGGTCAGCAACTGATCGAACGGCTTGTAGCTCAGCACCGCCGTTCCGGACCATTCGCCTTCCTTCTTCTTCGAGGACGCCGTGCCGTTCAATGAATTGAGCACGCAGGGAAGGCCGGTCAGCGGCGCCAGCACCGAATTGGCGAGCGCCGACGAAAGCCCGGCGACAACCGGATCGCCGCCCGATGCCGCCAGCGCGCGCAGCCGGCTGATATTGTCGAGGAAAACGCCGCACTGGCTTTCGCTGTTCAGGTCCGCATGCAGCGTCTTCTTGTCGTCGGTATAGCGCGCGCCCAGGGTCAACGAGAGCTGATCGGTGATCTTGAAGATATTGTGCGTGAAGATCGCGAAATTTCGGTCGGTCTGGCGGAAATGATCGCGCGTGCCGCTATTGTCGAGCGGGGTATTGAGCACCTGGCTCGCGATCGCGTCGACCTGGGCGCCATTAGCGCCCTGCCCCGCCGCGAATGCCCGCGCGAACCCGTTCAGATTATGAAAACCGAACGCCGGAAAGCCTGCGAGCGCCGGGATCGTCCCGATACGCGCGGAGACATATTGGTCATAATCCGCGCCGTAGCTCATATTGTCGTTCAGCGCGAGTTTCTCATTGGCGTAATAGCCGCCTATCAACCAGTCGAGCCGATCGTCGAAGGCCGAACCCTGCAGGCGCAGTTCCTGGCTGAAGGTGCGGAACCGCGTGAAGCCCGATCCGTCGCTGGGCCGCACCATGAGATCGAGGCTGGAATAATCGGCGTCCTGCCCCTTGATATTCTTCCAGTCGCGATAGGCGGTGATCGACGTGAGCGTCACGTCGCCGAGTTTCCAGTTCACCTGCCCCGAAATGCCCCAATCCTTGACGTCCGAACGGAAGTCCCGTCCCGGCGTGAGCGCGACCTTGCGCGCATAAGGATCGTCGAGGACAAGGCCATAGCCTCCACCCGGCACGTTCGAGAGAATGCTGCCGATGAGGGCCTTCGTCGAGGAGGGGCCGTAATTGAGCGTCCCGTCCGGGTTGCGCGTCACGTCATGCGCGGGAAGATAGGCGCCGACGCAGCATTCCTCGTCGCGCTTGGTATAATCGCCGATGATCATCACCGACAGATCGTCGCTCGGCTGATAGAGCAGCTTGCCACGTATCAGGTAGCGATCGCGGCCGTTGATGTCGCGGCCGGAGATGACGTCCTTCATGAAGCCGTCGCGCTTCGTGTAAACGCCGTCGAGCCGATAGGCGAAATTGCTGCCGATCGGCCCGGTCACGCCACCGCCAAAGCGCCGGTAGTCATAATTGCCGAAGCTCGCCTCGGCATAACCCTCATCCTGAAATTTCGGCTGGGCGGTGACGATATTGATGAGGCCGGCCGATGCATTGCGTCCGAACAGGGTGCCCTGTGGGCCACGCAGCACCTCGATCCGCTCGACCGGCCCCAGCTCGGTGAGCCCGACCCCCGAACGATTGCGATACACGCCGTCGATGAAGGTCGTGACCGAACTTTCGAGCCCCGGATTGTCGCCCACGGTGCCGATTCCGCGAATCCGCGCGCCGGCGCCGGTCGCCTCCGACGAGGAGGAGGATACCAGCAGCGAAGGCGAAAGCTGCGTGAGCTGGCGGGTGTCGGTGACGCCGCTATTCTGCAGCGCGTCACCGGTGATGGCAGATACCGCGATCGGCACGTTGCTCAGCGGGCTTGGCCGGCGCGTGGCGGTGACGACGATATCGCCCTGGTTCAATATGTCGGCGGCTTGGGCGGACTGCTCCGGGGCCGCCGCCGCATCCTGCGCCATCGCCGGTGTAGCAAGCGCCAACACACCCGACGACAACAACCACAACCCCTTTTTCATTTCTATCTCCACGCCAACGCACCCGAAGTTGCCGTTTACGTAAACGAACGACACCCCCCACGCCACCCTCTCAACCCTCTTGGCAGACGAACAGGTCGGCGTTGCGGCGATTGTGCAACAGAGATGGTTAACTTTTACTCAAGGGAGAGGCTGATCCGCCCGGCGATTCCCGAGGATTTCCCTTCGCCATTCCCACCTGCGTGAGGATGACCGAAGGGAATCGAGTCTCAGGCCTGCGCAGTCCCAAAAAGGGAGAGGACCGCTTATTTGGGCGCGAGCACCATCAGCATCTGGCGCCCTTCCATGCGGGGATGCTGCTCCACCTTCGCGATCTCGGCGATATCCGCCTGAACGCGCTGAAGTACCTGCATGCCAAGCTGGCCATGCGCCAGTTCGCGGCCACGGAAGCGCAACGTGACTTTCACCTTGTCGCCTTCCCCGATGAATTCCTGAACCTTCTTCATCTTCGTATCATAATCATGATCGTCGATGTTCGGACGCATCTTGATCTCCTTGATCTCCTGCGTCTTCTGGCTCTTGCGGGCGAGATTCGCCTTCTTCTGGGACTCGTACTTGAACTTGCCGACGTCGAGGAACTTGGCGACGGGAGGATCGGCATTGGGCGACACCTCGACGAGGTCGAGCCCCACCTCGGCCGCCTGTTCGATCGCTTCCCGCGTATACATCACGCCCAGATTTTCGCCGTTTTCATCGATCACCCGAACTTTGGGCGACTGGATGAACTCATTGAACCGGGGGCCATTAAGCGGCATTGGCGGCTGCCCCAGCGGGCGCCGAATCATGGGCGGACGTATAGCGGTTTCTCCTTCGATCGCTACGGAAACAGGCCTGCTATATAAGGGCTGCCACGCCCCAAGAAAAGTGGCGCGGCCGCATCACCCCTGCATTTCCTGCCGACGTGCCCCTCCGGCTACCGGAGGAAAGGCTCTATTTCACTCCACATGGTGAAACCGGCTTCTCCCTCCGATAAGCAAGAGGGAGAAGCGCCGAACGAACGGCAATACCGGGAGGGATGATCGCGCATGACAGACAAGACAGCCGATAAGGCAGACCTTCGCTACGGCATTTTCCTGCCGCCCTTCCATCCGCTGGACGAAAATCCATCCCTCTGTCTCCAGCGCGATCTCCAGTTGATCGAGCATCTCGACCGGCTCGGCTATGACGAGGCCTGGATCGGCGAACATCATTCGGGCGGGTTCGAGATTGTCGCCTCGCCTGAATTGTTCATCGCCGCCGCTGCGGAGCGGACGCAGCGCATCCGCCTCGGAACGGGTGTCGTCTCGCTGCCTTATCATCACCCTTTCACCGTCGCCGGCCGAATCGCGCAGCTCGATCATCAGACACGCGGACGGGCCATGTTCGGCTTCGGCCCCGGCCTGCTCCACTCCGATGCCCGCATGTTGGGCATTCGCGCCGAGACGCAGCGCGATCGGATGAGTGAGGCGGTCGACGTGATCGTGCGCCTGCTCGACGGCGAAATCGTCACCCGCAAGACGGACTGGTTCGAACTCGACCATGCCCGTCTTCAGCTTGCTCCTTACAAGGGGCGCCGCCCCCATCTGGCCGCCACCAGCACGATAACGCCCAACGGCGCGGTGCTGGCGGGCCGCCATGGCCTTGGCATGCTCTGCGTGGCGGCGGCAAGCGAAGCCGGCTATTCCGCGCTCGACGGCAATTGGAATATCGCCTGCCGCACGGCTGCCGAGGCAGGGCACGCCATGGCGCGGTCCGACCTTCGCCTGATGGCGCCCTTCCATATCGCCGAAACCCGGCAGCAGGCGATCGACGACCTCGCATGGGGATTCGAGAAATGGTCGAACTATTCCTATCAGGTCAGTCCTTTGGGCCCTGCGGCGATCGGCCTCGGCTCGATCGAGGAGATGATCGCCAAACAAGCCGCCGTTATCGGCACGCCCGATGACGCCGTCGCCCAGCTTGAACGCTATTGGGAAAAAACGGGCGGCTTCGGCTGTATCCTGATCCTCGGCCAGAACTGGGCCGATCCGGAGACGACCAAACGATCCTTCGACCTGATCGCGCGCTACGTCATGCCGAAATTCGCCGGCAGCAACATGCGGCGGACGGCCTCCTATGAATGGATGGGCGCCAACCGCGAAGCCTTCAGCACCGCCAATATGAACGCCACCCGGCTCACGATCGAAAAGTTCACCAACAGGAACTGACAGACGTCACGTTGGGGAGTTATTGCGCGGACCCCGGCATCTGAACCAATAGCCGTACAAGGTCGGCCTGACGTCGTGTGGCTGTCTTGACGAACAAGGCCTTCAACTGGCTCCGAACGGTTTCCCTTCCGACTCCGCGCCGTGCCGCCACCTCATCGATCGATTCACCGGTAAGCAGCCCTTCGGCCAAGGCGGTTTCAGCGGCGCTCAGATGATAGGCGTCACGCAGCCAGCGTATCCGATCGCGATCACGGCGCAGCGCGATATCATCGATGAAGATCAACGCGCCCGCATCGCCCCTGAGGCCCGCCGGCAAAATGACGAGACGAAAGGCCATGCGTCCGGACGGACGCTCGCACAGGAAGGCCGAACACGCGACGGGTAATCGATCGATCGTCGCCTGCACCGCCTTGCGGATATCACCTTCAACCGCTGGCGATGCACAATGCAATCTGCCCTGGCGGCAGGACAGACCGTCGCGAAGATCGATACAGCGCAACGCCTCGGCCGAAGCGCGCAGGATCGTCAGCTTCCCGTCCACCAGCAGCATGCCACGATCGCTGGCATCCAGCATTGCCTGCACGCGCGCTGTATCGCGCCGCTCCTTGCCGAGTAGGGCACGAAGGCGCAGAACGCGGCGCAGATGACCATAAACGTCGTTGAGCCGGGCGGCGTCCAATGGCGTGAATTCCCGATCGCCCAACGCACGATGCACCCCCATCGTCAAGCCATCAGAGCCGCGAGGGGCGATGATGCCGAGGCATCGGCCGGTATCGTCCCCCAAGGGCAGAAACAGTTCGTTGAACATCGCTGTTTCCACAAACCGCGCGGGCGGCAAAAGATCGTCGAAACTGAGCGCCCGGCCCGCAATCTCCGGCGGGTTCACGACGGCGAGCCAAGGGTCGCCCTCCGCGAACTCCGCAAAATAACGCAGATAGGCCGCCGACGGCCAATAGTTCATCCGCGCCAGGTGGAAATCGGCTTGGGCGTTCTCATAACTGATCATTGCGGAGCGCGTGCCGCAGGCCGCCGCGACGGACGACGCTAACGTTTCCAACGACGAATCATCCTCGATAGCCGCGTAAAGCCCATCGAGATCGAGCAGCCTTCGTTCGCTCATCCAGAGTCCCGCACACGAAAGGAATGCCAAACATCAAGCGAACAGGAAGATACCGGGGCCGGTTGATCGGCCCCGGCCTTCGATCACCCTACAGGGTGAAACGCAGTCCCGCACTTATAAGGGACGTTTTGAGCTTGCCAAGCACAAGCCCCGAACCTTCGTCATCGAACGTCGCGCCCTTAACCTGGCGATATCGATAATCGGCCGTCAGGGCGACATTGCGGCTCAGCTTATAGGCAACACCCCCGCCGATCTGCCAGCCGAAGCGTACCTTCCCCTCACCATCGTCGCCCGTCGCGATATGGTAGCCCACAAGGCCGACGCCACCGCCGACATAGGGCTCCAGCGGCGAGCCGGTGGGTACGTCATACCATAGCGAAACCATCGCCCCCAATTGCCGCAGTTTGGCAAAGCTGCCGCCCGCCGAAATGGTGTTGCCCTTGAGGGTACAGGTGGTCGCGTCCTCGCCATCGGCCAGATAGTCGCAGAAAGCCTGCGCATCCTCGTCGGTCAGGCCCGTTGCCGCTGCGCCGTTCAGCGAGCGAACGGTGAGGCCATTGACCTTGTTACGACCATAGGTCAGGCCCAGTTCCGCACGCACCTGGCCGAAATCGTAACCCATGTCGGCGCCGAAACTGGCGCTGCTCTTCGTCCGGAACTTGACTCCCAAGCTATCCGAACCGGCCGGAACGGCATCAAGTTCGACGTCGCCGCCGCTGAATGTCCCCGCTTCATCGAAGAAAGCGCCTTTCGGATCGCTGACGCTCTGCACGCCGGCGCGCAACTGGACATAGAAGCCGCCATCCGAGGCATTGTCGGCAGCACTGGCCGGCGTGGCCGAAATCGCCGCCAAGGCGACGGCAGACAGCAAGCCGGATATTCCCATCCCATTCATGGTTGAACCCCCTTTAACGATAGGCGCGAATCCGCCTCGCGCTATGTGCAGGCCGGATGGGAACGCCGCTTCCCCCGATCGGGGGATATCGGATGGGGCGGATTGTTTTCGGCGCGCCCATCAAAAGAGGACGCAGGGCTATTCCGGTGAAACAAAAGGAAGAATGGTCGGGGAGACAGGATTCGAACCTGCGACCCTCTGCTCCCAAAGCAGATGCGCTACCAGGCTGCGCTACTCCCCGACGGCGTCGGCCTTAGAGCATTTTTGGGCGAGGAGAAACCGCCTGATAGTGAGGAAAATATGCGGGCCCAAATTCAGATTATGTCGCGCCCGGTCACGAGGCCCGGCAGCGCGGTGGAGGGATGATTGCTGCCGAGGCTGCCTGCCAACACCCGGCGAATCGCTTCGGGGCGAGAGGGACGCGGCTCGGTGTGGCGGGCGATCCAGGCGTCGAGCGCGGCGAGCAGTTCCGGATCGAGCCGAACGCTCACCGGTGTTCCGGCGCGGGCGCTGCGAGCCTTGGAGCGGGAGTCCTGCTTGACCATGGCAGGAGGATAACAAATGCGCGCGCGGGGAGAAAGCGGTCATCGGGATTTTGGGCGGCGCTTGACAAGCATGCCGTTCGATAGCCACCCCTCGCAATCATAAAGGCCGATATCACCCCGCTTCAATCACCGAATGCGCGCCGCACCGCTTCACCCTCTCACTGAATAAACAAGGATTCCGATGACCCACACGTCGCGCACCGGTGGACAGGCAATCGTCGATGCCCTGATCGCACACGGCGTCGATACCGTCTTTTCGCTCCCCGGCGCGCAGATTTACGGGCTGACGGACGCTTTGGCGCAAGCCGCCGATTCGATCCGTACAATCGGCGCGCGGCACGAGCAGGGGTCGGCCTATATGGCGTTCGGCTATGCGCGGTCGTCCGGCAAACCGGGCGTGTTCGCGGTGGTCCCCGGCCCCGGCATCCTTAACGCCTCGGCGGGATTGCTCACCGCACAGGGCTGCAACGCCCCGGTGCTCGCGCTGACGGGCGACGTGCTGGCGGGCTTCCGGGGGCGGGGACGCGGCCAGTTGCATGAGCTTCCCGGCCAGCTTGATGTCCTGCGTCATCTCACCAAATGGGCCGCGCATATCGAGCATCCGGCCGAGGCCCCGCATCTGATGGCGCGTGCGTTTCAGGAGATGCGGTCGGGACGGCGGGGCACGGCGGCATTGCAGGCGTCGTGGGACTATTTCACCGCAACGGCGCATGTCGGCTCCTGTACGCCCTTGCCCGTCTTCGCCGATCCGCCGCTCGATGAGGACGCGATCGCCGAGGCGGCGGCGCTGCTGTCGTCGGCGAAGGCGCCGATGATCTTCGTCGGATCGGGTGCACTCGATGCAAGCGCGGAGGTGACAGCGTTGGCCGAGGCACTCGGTGCACCGGTCGTGAGCTTCCGCGGCGGGCGCGGGATCGTTGCCGACGATCATCCGCTCGGCTTCACCGTCGCCGCGGGGCAACGCCTCTGGCCTGAAACCGACGTCGCGGTCGTGATCGGCTCGCGTTTCGAGTTGCTCGACATACGCTGGCGGCATCGCCCGGCGGGACTCAAGCTCATCCGCATCGATGTGGACCCGGCCGAGGTGCACCGCCTGTCCGCTACCGTAAACATCCTTGGCGATGCGGCGACGGGCGCAAGGGCGCTCGCGCTGGCCGTCGACCGTGCCGGTCCGCCGCCCCGTCGCACCGCGCTGCTCGCCGAGACGAAGGCGGCGGCCGAAGCGGCGATCCAGGCGATCCAGCCGCAGGTCGATTATCTTCGCGCGATCCGCGACGTGCTGCCGCGTGACGGCTTCTTCGTCGAGGAGATCAGCCAGGTCGGCTTCGCCTCGATCTTCGGCTTTCCTGTCTATCATCCGCGCACGCTCGTCACCGCCGGCTATCAGGGAACGCTGGGTTTCGGCTTCGCGACCGCGCTCGGCGTCAAGGTCGCCAATCCGGACAAGGCGGTCGTCTCGATCAATGGTGACGGCGGCTTCCTCTTCGCGGCGCAGGAACTGGCGACGGCGGTGCAATATGGCATCAACCTCGTCACGATCGTCTTCAACAATGAGGCGTTCGGCAATGTCCGGCGCGATCAGCAGGAACAGTTCGGCGGAAGGCTGCTGGGTTCCGAACTGGTCAACCCCGATTTCGTGAAGTTCGCCGAAGCCTTCGGCGTCGAGGCGCATCGGGTGGCGACGCCGCAGGCTCTACGCCCGGTGCTGGAACGCGCCTTCGCCGCCGAACGTCCGGTTCTGATCGAGGTGACAGTCCCGCGCGGCAGCGACAGCGACCCGTGGCGCTTCCTTCATCCTGACTTCGGCTGAGCGCCAGTCGTCACCGGTCAGTGGCGATCCCCGACAATCCGATCGATGAGCGGACGGGCAAGACTGGCAACCAGCAGGCCGACCATGATGGCGACGCCGTCGGCGATCCAATCGCTTATATCCGCGTCACGGTGTAGCGCCGGGATCATCTGGCTGAATTCGATGAACGCCCCGAATGCAGCGAGCAGCACGCCGATCCACAGCAGCCCAAGCCTGCGCCAGCCAAGTCCGGCGAGCAGCGAGAGCGTCAGGAACGCCACCATATGCTCCACTTTGTCGGAGCGGGAGAAGATAGGCGCGTCGGCCGGCGGCATCACCGCTGCGACATAAGCGAAGACCAGAGCGGCCCAGAAGAGCAGTTTCAACAAACGGTCGAGCGAAGGCATGGCGCGTAAATGGCCTTCGGTGTCTAAAACGTCGAGTAAAAAAGAGAAATTCAAGGACGAACAGGGCAATGAACGCGCCGGACACGCATGTCCGGCATCCATGGGAAGGCCGCTGACAGCCGCCCGAACCACGGCTATGATTTCGCCATCAGGGCAAGGGGGGCAAAGTGCCGACAGGCAGCGGACGGTCGATATTCGGGGATTTCCGCTGGCTCTGGCGGACATCGGACACCATTTGCGAGGGCAGCGGCCTCGTTCATCTGAAACGCCGAATCTGGTTTCTTGCCGCCGCGCTACGCTCTTACGGCGCTCTTCGCCCATTGATGCACGCGCCGGCGGGCAGTGGCCTCGGCCGGCTGGTCGGCCACCGCCCGGAAATCGTGGGCGTGGCGATCTGGCCTTATCAGTGCGTTACCTGGGACGCCGCGAAGCGTGTCGCACGGATCAGCGGACATCATGCGATCGCCGATCGCATGGGCGGAATCGTCGACGTACCCGTCGGCCGCGAGACCGAACTGCTGCGTCTGGACGAGATACGGGAGGATTTGTCGGTCATCCTCGACAACCCCAAATGGTTCATGCGCGAAGGCCAGATCGCCATCAATCTCTTCGCGGGGGAGACACGCATCTATTCGTTGAGCTTTGCCCTGTTCGAGCAGGATGGCGCCTTGTCGGCCTTCATCGGCGGATTACAAGGCCGCGACATAGAGGGCGCGCTCGATCTCTATCGCGATCTCACCAAGGCGGCGCATGGGTTGCGCCCGCGCGACCTTCTGATCGAACTGTTCCAGATGCTGTGCAGGGCACTCGGCGTGCGGCACATCTTCGCCGTCTCCGATCGGGAACGCCATCACCGCAGCCCCTATTTCGGCGCAAAGGCGCGGGAGCCGATGTCCCCCGATTATGATGCAATCTGGAAAGACCGTGGCGGCGTCGAGGTCGATTCGATCTGGTTCGAGCTGCCCGTCGCGAGGCGACAGCGATCGATCGAGGAGATTCCAGCCAAGAAGCGGGCCATGTATCGTCGCCGCTACGAAATGCTCGAACGGATCGAGGAGGACGTAATCCGCCGCTGCGAGCAAGCCCGCGAGACCTGACGGGCAAGGCTTGGCTTGATCCTATCGCCCCGACGGGCGTTAGGATGTCCGGCAAAGGAGGCCTGGCACATCAAGATTTCCCTCACGCTTCTCGATGTGGCGGGCTCGGTCGCGCTGCTGCTCTGGGGCGTCCATATGGTCGAGAGCGGGATTCTGCGCGCATTCGGTGGGCAGCTACGCGATCGGCTGGGCGGAGCGCTGCGCAATCCCTTCAAGGCTTTTCTGGCCGGGCTGGGCGTAACGGCACTGCTCCAGAGCAGCACAGCGACGGGGCTGATGGTCGCGGGATTCAGCGCGCGCGGGTTGGTGGCGCTGGCCCCCGCGCTCGCAGTGATGCTGGGCGCGAATGTCGGGACGACTTTAATCGTCCAGGTTCTGTCTTTCGATGTCGTCGCGGTCGCGCCGGTCCTCGTCCTGCTCGGCGTGATCCTGTTCCGCCGGGGCAATGCCGCGCCGCGCGATCTCGGGCGCGTGCTGATCGGGCTGGGGCTCATCCTGCTCGCGCTCCACCAGTTCCTCGTCCTGCTCGCGCCGCTGACGACGCAGCCGATCCTGCGCACGATGCTCGGCGGACTCGCGACCCACATCGTCTTCCTGGTCCTTGCCGCCGCGATGCTGACCTGGGCGGCACATTCCAGCGTCGCGATCGTGCTGCTCGCCATGTCCTTCGCGGCAAATGGCGCGCTGCCCCTCCCCGCCGCGATCGCGGTGACGCTGGGGGCCAATCTCGGCAGCGCGCTGAATCCGGTTCTGGAAACGGGCATGGCGCGCAATCCCGCCACGCGGCGGCTGCCGATCGGCAATCTCGTCAACCGACTGGTGGGCGTGCTCGCGGTGCTCGCCCTCTTTCCGCTTATTCCACCGCTGGTAACGGATATCGAAGCCGATCCCGCCCGCATTGTCGCCAATTTCCACACCGCCTTCAATATCGTGCTGGCGCTGCTCTTCTTTCCCTGGTTGCCGCTCTACGCGCGCCTGCTCGAAAAATGGCTGCCCGCGCGCGTCGACGAGGCCGACCCGGCCACGCCGCTCTATCTGGAGCCGGGCGCGCGTAAGACACCCTCGCTTGCGCTGGGCCATGCAACGCGCGAGGCGCTGCGCCTTGCCGATGTGCTCGCCCAAATGCTCGCCGGCCTGCGCACCGCCCTGCACGAGAATGATCGCCGCCTGATCGGGCAGACCAAGCGGCTCGACGACGTGCTCGATAGCCTCAGCACCGCGATCAAGGACTATGTCGTCTCGATCGAAACGGCGCGCCTCAATGAGGATGACCGGCAGCGGATCGCGCGCATTCTCGCCTTCACGATCAACATGGAGCAGGCGGGCGACATCGTCGATCGCAATCTCCTCGGCATTGCCTCACGCCGCCTGAAACGCGGGCTCGTCTTCTCGCCGGAAGGCGAAGCCGATCTTGCCGGGCAGGTGGATCGCCTCATCGCCAACGTCCACAAGGCAGCCTCGCTTTTCCTGAGCGGCGACGAAAGCGCCGCCCGGACGCTCGCGGGCGAAAAGGAAGTGTTTCGCGAGGAGGAGAGCCAGGCGATCGCCGCCCATTTCGATCGCCTGCGCTCGGGCAACATCAATACGGTGGAGACGAGTTCGCTGCATCTCGATGCACTCGGCGATCTCAAGCGCGTCAATGCCCATCTGGTTGAGGCCGCCGCCTATCCCATCCTCCGCCAGCACGGCGCGCTTCTTCCCAGCCGGGTCCGCCGCCGCACCGAGGAAGCCGCCACGAAACACTGAAGGGGTCAGCGGCTCCGGTGCCGGATGTTGGGCGGACGGCCGCGCCGGCCTGTTATTCGGCGGTCCTTGCGACGCGGCATCGGCATATGATTCGCGCCCTCGGGCAATTCGAACCGCAACGCGCCGCTGATCGGATTGGCTTCGACAAGGCGCAGGCCGATCCGCTGTCCGATCGTATAGCGATCGCCGCTGTCGTCACCGATCAGCGCGCGCGCCGCTTCGTCATAGCGAAAATGCTCCGCCCCCAGCGTCGATACCGGCACCAGCCCGTCACCGCCCAGCCCTTCCACCGTCGCGAAGAAACCGAAGCTCTGTACGCCCGTGATCCGCGTTTCGAGCACTTCGCCGACATGGGTGGCGAGATAGGCGGCGACATAGCGATCCACCGTCTCGCGCTCGGCAATCATCGCCCGGCGTTCGGCGGCCGAGATCAACTCGCCCAGCCGCGCCATATTGTCCGCCTCCTCGCGCGGCAATCCGCCCTCGCCTAGTCCATAGGCGTCCACCAGCGCACGGTGAACGATCAGGTCGGCATAGCGCCGGATCGGGCTGGTGAAATGGGCGTAACTACCCAGTGTCAGCCCGAAATGGCCGGCATTGACCGGCGCATAATAAGCCTGGGTCTGGCTTCGTAAAATCTGTTCCATGATCTGCGGGCGGAGCGCTTCGTCGTCGATCCGTTCGAGGATATGATTGAAGGTGGCCGGACGGATCACCTGCCCAAGCGCGAAGGCGATGCCGAACGTGTCGAGATAATCCTTGAGCGCCACCAGCTTTTCGCGACTCGGCGGCTCGTGGACGCGATACATGACCGGCGCCTTCTTCGCCTCCAGCGCCTTGGCGGCGGCGACGTTGGCGGCGATCATATAATCTTCGATCAGCCGATGCGCATCAAGCCGCTCGCGCGGGGCGACCGAAAGGATGCGCCCCTTCTCGTCGAGCACCACGCGCCGCTCGGGCAGGTCGAGGTCGAGCGGCACGCGCCGGTCGCGTGCCTTGGAAAGCGCACCCCACGCCGCCCAAAGCGGCCGCAAGGCGCTCTCGACAAGGCGAACCTCCACCGCGCCTTCGACGCCGTCGATCGCCGCCTGCGCATCCTCGTAAGCGATGTTAGCCGCGACGCGAATCAGGGCACGGGTGAAGCGCCACCCCTTGAGTGTGCCGTTGTGCGCGATCGTCAGGTGGCAGACGAGCGCGCAGCGATCCTCATCCGCCCTGAGCGAGCAGATATCCGCCGAAAGCGTTTCGGGCAGCATCGGCACCACGCGATCGGGGAAATAGACGCTGTTGCCGCGCTTTCTCGCCTCGCGATCCAGCCGGCCGCCGGGGCGGACATAGAAAGACACGTCGGCGATCGCGACAATCGCCCGGAAGCCGCCGGCATTGGCCGGATCGTCGTCGGGCGCGGCCCAGACCGCGTCGTCATGGTCGCGCGCGTCGGCGGGATCGATCGCGACGATCGGCAGGTGCCGAAGATCCTCGCGCCCCTCGCCGAAGCTGCGCTTCGCCGTGCCCACCGCCTCTTCGAGCACCTCCTCGGGGAAGGTGTCGGGAATGCCGTGGCGATGGATCGCGATCAGGCTGAAGGCGCGCGGCGCGAAGGGGTCGCCCAATATCTCGGTGACGCGCGCGGTCCTTCTCGGCGGTCGACCGCCCTTTTCGGCGAGGACGAGATCCCCCGCCGCCGCGTCGCCCGCATCCGACACCGGCCAGTCATGCTTTTCGCGCTTATCGACTGGTTTCAGCCACAATTTGCCGCCCTCGTCATGGAGGACGCCCAGCAACAATTCCTCGCCGCGCGCCAGTCGCTTCATCGGATGCGCGAGCCAGCCCGCCCCCTTCTCCTCGGTGCGCGCCAGGACCCTGTCGCCGGGGCCGAGCGGCGAACGCTTGCCCCGCTCCATCACGCGCAGCCGGGGCGGCGGCCCCTCGGCATGCCAATGTTCGGGCACCGCTATCGGCTGGCCGTCATCCACATCGACGATCCGCAACACGGTGACTTTCGGCACTCCGCCCATCTTGTGAAAGGCGCGGCCGGGTGCCGAATCGATCAGCCCTTCGTCGGCCATGTCCTTGAGCAGCGCCTTGAGCGCGATCTTCTCCTGCGCCGAAAGCCCGAAGGCGCGGGCGATTTCACGCTTGCCGGCCGGCTGATCCGACTGGGTGATGAAATCCAGTATCTGCTGGCGGGTGGGGAGGCCCGGTGAATGGCGGCGCGGCATCGCTTTCCTATAGGCAACCACCGGGCCCGAGGCGACCCAACTTCGTGCACTTGGCCCTTTTGCCGGCCGACAGCCTGTGGCAAGCGGTCTGGTATAGAGGAAGGCGGAAGGGGAAGCATGACGAATATGAAGCCGTTCATCGTGGGAATCGGCGGCACGGCCGCGCCCTCCTCCTCCACCGAACAGGCGCTCGCACTGGCTCTGGCCTCGGCGGAACGCGCGGGCGCCACGGTGAAGATGTTCGGCGGTGCGCCGCTTGCCGCCCTTCCCCATTATCTTACCGAAGGCTCCGCCGAATCGGCCGAAGGCAAGGCGCTGGTCGAGGCGGTGCGCGCCGCCGACGGGATCATCATCGCCAGCCCGGGCTATCACGGCTCCATATCGGGCCTCGTGAAGAATGCGATCGACTATCTGGAGGAAACCGCGAAGGACGAGCGGGTCTATCTCGACGGGGTGCCCGTCGGCCTCATCAGCACCGCTTATGGATGGCAGGCGACGGGCAGCACGCTCGCGACCCTTCGCTCGATCGTCCATGCGCTGCGCGGCTGGCCGACGCCGCTGGGCGCGGCGATCAATACTTCGGGCGGTATCTTCCGCGACGGGGCGTGCAGCGACAAGGGCGCCAATGCACAGTTGGAGTTGGTCGGCCGGCAGGTCTTCGAGTTCGCTCGCCTTCGCCTCGCCGATCCCACCGTGACCGAAACGGGAATAGACGAACCGCGCTGATCAGTTTTCGGGCACGGGCGCACAATCGACGGGGACGACGCAGTCCGCGTCCCCCGTCTCGATCTGGAAGGTGGCGTGGCCGATCGCGAAGTCATGCTCCATGATGTGCGCCACTTCGCGCAGGAAGCCGTCCCCCGGATGACCGCCGGGCATTACCAGATGCGTCGTCAGCGCGGTTTCTGTCGTGCTTGTCGGCCAGATATGGAGATGGTGGACGCGTGCGACGCCGGGTACACGGGCTAACCGCTCGCTTACCGCGCGCGGGTCTATGCCGGTCGGCACCGCGTCCATTGCCAGCGCCACCGATTCGCGCAGAAGGGCCCAAGTCCCCAGGAAGATCACGACGACTATGATGAGGCTCGTCGCGGGATCGATCCAGCCCTTGCCCGTCTTTAGCGTCAGGAAGCCGGCCACGACGACGCCCGCCGAAACCACGCCGTCCGCGGCCATATGCAGGAAGGCGCCGCGCAGGTTGATGTCATGCTTGCGCCCCCGCGCGAACAGCAGCGCGGTGCCGAAATTGACGATGATGCCGACGGCCGCGACGCCCATCACGATCCCGCCCGAAACAGGGCGCGGATCGATCAGCCGCTGCACGCCTTCCAGCGCGATGGCCCCGCAGGCGAACAACAGCAACAGCGCGTTGAGCAGCGCCGCAAGGATCGTGGAGCCGCGCATGCCATAGGTGAAGCGCTCCGTCGGCTGCCGTTTGGCCAGCATCCAGGCCACCCAGGCGATCGCCAGCCCCAGCACGTCGAACAGATTGTGCCCCGCATCCGCGATCAGCGCGACCGAATCGGCCACGAAGCCGTAGCCGGCCTCGACGCCCACGAAGATGATGTTGAGCACGATCCCGATTGCGAAGGCGGCGCCATAATCATGCTGCGCCCGCATGCCATGATGATGGTGGCCATGGCCGTCGCCCATGCGATTCTCCCGTTTCGGTCAGCGTAGCGCCCCAAGCGCTCGCTTGATAGCATTGTCCCTCCCCCGCTATGCGGACAATAGATAGGGTCTTTCGCAACATTCCGTCATTAGGACGGGTCGGCCGCGATCAGAAATGGAAACACGCACTTGCCCGTACTTCTTCTCACCGTGCGAAGGTTCGAGGACAACCGAGGCTGGTTCAGCGAAAGCTATCATCAGGCAAAATGGGCGAACGCCGGGATCGACGAAACCTTCATCCAGGACAACCATTCGCTGTCCCGGCCTGTGGGCACGATCCGCGGCCTCCATTTCCAGGCGCCGCCGCATGCGCAGGCGAAGCTTATCCGCTGCATCCGGGGCGCGATCTGGGATGTAGCCGTGGATATACGCCACGGCTCGCCCACCTACGGCCAATGGCAGGCGGCGGAGCTTTCCGCCGAGAACGGCCACCAGCTCTATATTCCCGCCGGCTTCGCCCATGGCTTCGTCACGCTTCAGCCGGACAGCGAGGTCGCCTACAAGGCGTCGGCGCTCTACGCGCCCGAGAATGAAGGTGGCCTGCGCTGGGACGATCCCGCGCTGGGTATCAACTGGCCGCTTCCTTCTTCGGGCGCGATCGTTTCGGACAAGGACGCGGTCCTCCCGCGTTTGGCCGATCTCGAGAGCCCCTTCGCCTATGAAGGCGGCCCGCTTGAACCTCTCGTAGCGCGGAGCCCCGCATGAGCCGCCCCTTGCGCATTTTCGTCACCGGCGGCGCCGGCTTCATCGGCTCGGCGCTCGTGCGGCATCTGATCGGCCACACCGATCACCTCGTCCTCAACGTCGATGCGCTCACCTATGCGGGCAATCTCTCCTCGCTTGCCGGAATCGGGGACGGCAACCGCTACCGCTTCGCACGCGCCGATATCTGTGACGGCGCGGCGATGGCCCGCCTCCTGGGCGAGTTCCGCCCCGATGTGGTGACGCACCTCGCCGCCGAATCGCATGTCGACCGCTCGATCGATGGCCCCGCCGCCTTCATCCAGACCAATCTGGTGGGCACCTTCAGCCTGCTCACCGCCGTGCTCGACTATTGGCGCGGGCTGGACGACAGCGCGCGGGCCGCCTTCCGCTTCCACCATATCTCGACCGACGAGGTGTTCGGCGCGCTTGGCGATGACGGTTATTTCACCGAAACCACCGCCTACGACCCGCGATCGCCTTATTCGGCTTCGAAGGCGGGATCGGATCATCTGGTCCGCGCCTGGCACCACACTTACGGCCTGCCGACGCTCGTCACCAATTGCTCGAACAATTATGGGCCGTATCATTTCCCCGAAAAGCTGATCCCGCTCGTCATCATCAAATGCCTCGCGGGCGAGCCGCTGCCCGTTTACGGCACCGGCGCGAACGTCCGCGACTGGCTCTATGTCGACGATCATGTCCGCGCGCTGACGGCGGTGTTCGAGCGGGGGACCGCCGGTGAAAGCTATATGATCGGCGGCCGGTCTGAACGCACCAACCTCGCCGTCGTCGAGACGATCTGCGACACGCTCGACCGGATTCGCCCACGCCCGGACGGCAAGCCCTATCGCGAGCAGATCCGCTTCGTCGCCGATCGGCCGGGGCATGATTTCCGTTACGCGATCGACGCGAGCAAGTTGCAGGACCGGCTCGGCTGGGCGCCGCGCGAAAGTTTTGAAAGCGGCATCGCGCGCACGATCGACTGGTATCTCGATAATGAGGATTGGTGGCGGCCGATCCTGTCGGGCGGCTATGCCGGCGAACGGCTCGGCCTGAAGAGCGCCTGATTGGCCCGCCCCGCGATTCTCGTCACCGGCGGCACCGGCCAGGTCGGCACCGGCATCGCACGGGCGAACCGGGGGCGGTTCGATCTCGCTTTGCCGACGCGCGCCGAACTGGACCTCGCCTCGCCCGACCGGATCGCTGCGATGATCGGCGCGCGCGACTGGACGGCGGTCATCAACTGCGCCGCCTATACCGCCGTCGATCGCGCCGAGGAGGATCGTGAAACGGCCTTCGCGATCAACGCCACCGCCGCCGCCGCGCTGGCCGAAGCCGCGGCGAAGCGGGACATTCCTTTCCTCCATGTCTCGACCGACTATGTGTTCGACGGGGCGAAAGCCGCGCCTTATGTCGAGCAAGACCCCGTCGCGCCGCTCGGCGTCTATGGCGCTTCGAAGGAGACGGGCGAGAGGGTGGTCCGCGCCGCTCACCCCCGCGCCCTGATCCTGCGGACAGCCTGGGTGGTGAGCCCCTGGGGGCACAATTTCGTCAAGACGATGCGCCGGCTGGGGCGCGAGCGCGATCTGCTGCGCGTCGTCGACGATCAGCATGGCTGCCCCACCGGCGCGATCGACATCGCCGAAACCCTCCTCACCCTCGCCGGACGGCTGATCGCCGACGACGCGACGCCCACCGGCACCTATCATTTCGTCAATGCCGGCGAGGCGAGCTGGTACGACCTCGCGCGCGCCATTTTCGAGTTCGAAGCGAAGGCGGGCCGGCCCGTGCCCCGGCTGGAGCCGATTCCGACCAGCGCCTATCCGACGCCCGCACGTCGCCCCGCCAATTCCCGCCTTTCGACCGCGAAGATCGCGGCAAACCATGGCGTTGTGCCCCGCAATTGGCGGGCGATGCTCGACGAACTGCTGGCCGCACTGGAGGAACAGGACGCATGAAAGGGATCATCCTTGCCGGCGGCACGGGCACGCGGCTGCATCCCGCGACGCTCGCGATCAACAAGCAGCTCCTGCCGATCTACGACAAGCCGATGATCTATTACCCGCTGTCGGTGCTGCTCCTCGCCCATATCCGTGAGATATTGATTATCTCCTCGCCTGAATATCTCGACAATTACCGGCGGCTGTTCGGCACGGGAGAGGAGCTTGGCCTCGACATCTCCTACGCCGTGCAGCCGCGCCCCGAGGGGCTGGCGCAGGCATTCCTGATCGGCCGCGATTTCCTCGGCGACAGCCCGGGGGCGCTCGTGCTGGGCGACAATATCTTCTTCGGCGCGGGGCTCGGCACCCTGCTCCAGCGCGCCCGATCGCGTGAGAAGGGTGCGACCGTCTTCGCCTATCAGGTGGAAGATCCGGCCGCCTATGGCGTGGTCGAGCTGGACGGCGAAGGCCGCGCCCTTTCGATCGAGGAAAAACCGCGCGAACCCAAATCGGATTATGCCGTCACCGGCCTCTATTTCTACGACAATCGCGTCGTCAGCCTCGCCGAGCAGGTCAAACCCTCCGCGCGCGGCGAGCTGGAAATCACCGATCTGAACCGCGCTTATATGGAAATGGGCGAACTCTACGTCGAGCGGATGGGACGCGGCTATGCCTGGCTCGACACGGGCACGCACGATACGTTGATCGAGGCGGGCGAGTTCGTCCGCACCTTGCAAAAACGGCAGGGCGTGCAGATCGCCTGCCTGGAGGAGATCGCCTTCCACAACGGCTTCATCGATCGCGACCAGCTTCGCCGGCGCGGCCGCCTGTTCGAAAAGACCGCCTACGGCCGCACCCTGCTCGCCCTCGCCGACGAGCATTGAGGCATCATTCCTCCTCGGCGATGCGGCGCAACGCCTCGGGCTGACGCAAAGTGACGTGGCGCTGATCGGTGAGGATCAGCCCCGCTTTCTCCCATGCGGTCAGCACGCGGCTTGCCGTATGCAGCGTCGTACCCGCCACCGCCGCGACATCCTTGCGCGTCAGCGGGAAGCGGATCGTCGTTCCGTTCGCCCCGCCCTGCCCCGCCTGATCGGCGAGGCGCAGCAAGCTATGTGCCAGACGCCGCTCGACACGCTGCGTCGAAAGCTCGCGAATCCGCTCCTGTGCCTCGGCCAGACGCCGGCCGACAATGCCGAGGATATTGAGCGCGATCCTCGGATGCCGGCCGATCAGATCGTGCAAGGCGGCCTCGCCCCAACTCGCCTCCACCGCCTCGCCGAGCGTCACCGCTTCGGCGGGATAGAGCCGGTCGGTGAACAGAGCGACGGTGCCGAACATCTCGCCCGGCCCGATGAACCGCATCACCGCCTCGCCCCCGTCGCTGCCCGATTGGGTGATCCGCACCCCGCCTTCCACCAGCGCATGCACATGCGCCGCCGGCTCGCCCTGGCCGAAGATATGCGTGTCACCGGGAAGCCGTCTTATGCGCGCAGCCGCCCGGACGTCGCGAAGCGCCGCCTCGGGCAGCCCCGCGAACAGCTCCATTCCGGCCAGCATATCGGCATCCATGCGGGTGCCTCCCCCTCGGCTACGGATTTGCGCCAGCGCAAACCAGACCTGCGCGAAAGAGCCTAGGCCTTGCGTCAGGTTTAAAAAAGAGACGGAAGAATCCGATGGATGATGTGATCTTCGCCCGCGCGCTCCATGTCCTCGCCGTCGTGGTCTGGATCGGCGGCGTGTCGATGGTGACAACGGTGTTTTTCCCCGCGCTGCGCAAGGGCGCGCTGGGGGACAATTGGCTTCGCATCTTCCATGCGGTCGAGCATCGCTTCGTCTGGCAGGCGCGCGCGACCACGCTGCTCGTCGGCCTGACCGGCTTCTACATGACGTGGCGGCTCGACCTGTGGAGTCGTTTCCGGACGAGCGGCTTCTGGTGGATGCATGCGATGGTCTGCCTGTGGCTGATCTTCATGCTGCTGCTTTTCGTCGGCGAGCCGCTCGTCCTGCATCGCCGGCTGCCGGGCTGGGTAAAGGCGTCGCCCGAACGCGCCTTCGCCCGGCTGCACTACGCCCACATCCTGCTCCTGACGCTGGCCGTCATCACCATTCTCGGCGCGGTAGCCGGCGCGCAGGGCTGGTCCCCCTTCTAGGGGGCGAAACAGGCGATGGCGAAACCGTCCTATTCATCGGAGGCTAATGGAGGAAGAACATACGGATCTGCGGGATCGGCCGAATGTCGACGGGCCTTGAGGGGCTGGCCATCGCGCGCGGGCAGGCGCAAGCTGGCGCCATGGCCGATATCCGCATCAAGCGCGTTTATGAGCCGCCCGCGAAGGGAGACGGCGCCCGTATCCTTGTCGATCGCATCTGGCCGCGTGGCCTGAGCAAGGAGAAAGCGCAGCTCACCTTGTGGCTCAAGGAGATCGCCCCCAGCACCGGCTTACGCAAATGGTTCGGCCACGATCCCGCGCGCTGGGCCGAGTTCCAGCGCCGCTATCGGCTGGAGCTGGAGGCGAACGGCGCGGCCGTCGGCGAGTTGCGCGAGGTATTGAAACAAGGCCCCGCCACCCTGCTCTACGGCGCGCATGACGAGGCGCATAATCAGGCCGTCGCCCTCGCCGACTGGCTGCATGAGCATCGCTGACGGCCCGCTCTTGACCGTCATTCCGATGGAAGCCGCAATCCATGGGCGGCGAGACGCTCAACAATAGGTCAAACCGAGCCCATGGGCCCCGGCTTCCGCCGGGATGACGGCACGGAAAATCAGCCCAGCCGCGCAATCAAGGCCTGCGCCGCGGCCGGTGCGCGAACCTTTGCGCCATTGATCATGAACAGGAAAGCGTCGCGTGGCTTCTCCGCCGGAGCTATCCCGTCGATTGCCGCAAAGCCGGCCGGCTGGCCGCCCTCCGCCCAGCATCGCGCGACATCGGCCCAGCGGTCGAGCTCGCCCTCCGCATAACCCGTCGGCTCAGCCTCGCGCGCATCTTGCAGACGGGCATAGACGAAATCAGCGGTAGTCTCGGCGAATTGCGGATGATCCGATGAATCCGCGAAAACGATCGCGACATTCGCCTCGCGGGCCATGGAGGTGAAAGCCGGATCGCGGAAACTCTCGTGTCTTACTTCGATCGCATGGCGCAGTCGCATGCCGTCCCGCCGCGCCGGCAGCAGTTTCAGGAATGCCCCGAAATCCTGCGGATCGAAGGCTTTTGTCGGCATGAGCTGCCACAGGATCGGCCCCAGCTTCGCACCCAGCTCGGTCAGTCCCTGACCGAGGAACCTCTCCACCGCCTCGCCCGCTTCGGCGAGCACCCGCCGGTTGGTGCAAAAGCGCGAGGCTTTCACCGTGAAGACGAAATCGTCCGGCACGGCCTTCGCCCAGCCCGCGAACGTCTCGGGCTTTTGCAGGCGATAGTAGGTGCCGTTGATCTCGATCGTGCCGAGCCGTTCCGCCGCATAGGCCAGCTCGCGGGCATGCGGCAGGCCCGGCGGATAGAAGGCGCCGCGCCAGGGTTCGTACGTCCAGCCGCCGATGCCGACCCGGATACGTCCGCTACCCATGGCGCCCTCCCTCGCCTTTTCAGGCGGCGAGCTTCCTCAGCACATATTGGAGGATGCCGCCGTTCAGGAAATAGTCCAGCTCGTTGACCGTATCGATCCGGCAGCGCGTCTGGAACGTCTCGCTGCTGCCATCGGCGCGGGTGAGCTTCACCGCGACGTCCTGACGCGGACGCAGGCCCGCGACGTCCTCGATCGTGAACGTCTCCGACCCATCGAGCTTCAGCGTCTTGCGATCCACCCCTTCGGCGAACTGGAGCGGGACGATGCCCATGCCGACGAGGTTCGAACGGTGGATACGCTCGAAGCTTTCGGCGATGACCGCGCGAACGCCCAGCAGGTTGGTGCCCTTCGCCGCCCAGTCGCGCGACGATCCGGTGCCATATTCCTTGCCCGCGATGACGACGAGCGGCGTACCGTCGGCCTTGTAACGCATCGCCGCATCGTAGATCGCCATCGTCTCGCCGGTGGGGACGTAGCGGGTGACGCCGCCTTCGATGCCGGGCGTCATCTCGTTGCGGATGCGGATATTGGCGAAGGTGCCGCGCATCATCACTTCATGGTTGCCGCGCCGCGAGCCGTACGAGTTGAAGTCCGCGCGCGAGACCTGATGCTCCTGCAGATAGCGGCCAGCGGGGCTGTCGGCCTTGATCGATCCGGCCGGGCTGATGTGATCGGTGGTGATCGAATCGGCGAAGATCGCCAGCGCGCGCGCATCGCGAATATCGGGCACGGGCGCGGGCGTCATCGTCATGCCCTCGAAATAGGGCGGATTCTGGACATAGGTGGACCCCGCCGACCAGGCATAGGTCTGGCCGCCAGTGATGTTGATCGCCTGCCATCGCGCGTCGCCCGAAAAGACGTTGGCGTAGCGGGCGCGATACATGTCCGAGCTGATGAAGGACGCGATCGTCTCGCTCACCTCATGGTTCGAAGGCCAGATATCCTTGAGGTAGACCGGATCGCCATCCTTGCCCTCGCCGATCGGCGCGGTGGTGATGTCCTCGCGCACCGTGCCCTTCAGCGCGTAGGCGACGACGAGCGGCGGCGAGGCGAGGAAGTTCGCCCGCACGTCCGGCGAGACGCGGCCCTCGAAATTGCGATTGCCCGAGAGCACGGCGGCGGCGACCAGATCATTATCCGCGATCGCCCTGGAGATCGGCGCCGCGAGCGGCCCCGAATTGCCGATGCAGGTGGTGCAGCCATAGCCGACGAGGTTGAAGCCGATCGCGTCGAGGTCCTCGGTCAGCCCCGCCTTGGTGAGATAGTCGGTGACGACCTGGCTGCCCGGCGCGAGGCTGGTCTTCACCCACGGCTTCGGCTTCAGCCCCAGCGCGCGGGCCTTGCGCGCGACAAGGCCGGCGGCGACGAGCACGGAGGGATTGGACGTGTTTGTGCAGCTCGTGATCGCCGCGATCACGACATCGCCATGGCCGAGATCGTGATTCCGGCCCTCGACCGGGACACGCGCGTCCGAAGCACCCGTCTTGTTATAGCCGGTGACAAGCTCCCCGTTGAAATTGTCGCTCACCCCGGTCAGCGGCACGCGATCCTGCGGCCGCTTGGGACCGGCGAGCGAGGCTTCCACCGTCGACATGTCGAGCGAGAGCGTATCGGTGAACACCGGATCGGGCGTTCCCGCCTCGCGCCAGAAGCCCTGCGCCTTGGCATAAGCCTCGACCACCGCCAGCGTCTCGTCATCACGGCCGGTCAAACGCATATAGTTCAGCGTCTGCGTGTCGATCGGGAAGAAGCCGCAGGTCGCGCCATATTCGGGCGCCATGTTGGCGATCGTCGCGCGATCGGCGAGGCTCAGCGCATCGAGGCCCGGGCCGTAAAACTCGACGAAGCGGCCCACCACGCCCTTGGCGCGCAGCATCTGCGTGACGGTGAGCACCAGATCGGTCGCGGTGATGCCTTCAGAAAGCGCGCCGGTCAGCTTGAAGCCGACCACCTCGGGCAGCAGCATCGACACGGGCTGGCCCAGCATCGCCGCCTCCGCCTCGATCCCGCCGACGCCCCAGCCGAGCACGCCCAGGCCGTTCACCATCGTCGTATGGCTGTCGGTGCCCACCAGCGTATCGGGATAGGCCACCGAATGTCCCTCGGCATCCTCGGACACCCAGACCGCGCGGGCGAGGTTTTCGAGGTTTACCTGATGGCAGATGCCGGTGCCAGGCGGCACCACCTTGAAATTGTCGAGCGCCTTCGAACCCCATTTCAGGAATTCGTACCGCTCCATATTGCGCTGATATTCCAGATCGACATTAGCCTCGAACGCCTTGGGCGTGCCGAACTCGTCGACCATCACGCTATGGTCGATCACCAGATGGACGGGAACGAGCGGGTTGATCCGCTCCGGATCGCCGCCCAGCGCCTTCATCGCATCGCGCATCGCGGCGAGATCGACGACGGCGGGAACGCCGGTGAAATCCTGCATCAGCACGCGCGCGGGGCGATACTGGATCTCGCGCTCGGACTTGCGCTCCTTCTGCCAGTCGACGATCGCCTTGACGTCCTCCGTCGTCACCGTCGCGCCGTCCTCGAAGCGCAGCAGATTCTCGAGCAGCACCTTCATCGAGAAAGGCAGGCGCGACACGTCGCCCAGCGCCGCGCTCGCCTTGGCCAGTGAATAATAATGGATGGTCCGGCCGCCCGCCTCGAGCGTGGAGCGAGTGTTGAGCGTATCTTGTCCGACGGCGGTCATGACGGCGTTCCCCTGACTTGGATGGCGTGACTCGCAGGTGCGCATAGCAAGGGCTGCCGGGAGGGGGAATGCCTGACGCCCTTCTTTTCATGAGGCGGATAGCATCGCGCCCGGGAGAGGAGGTTCAGTGCCCATTCAACCGATTCATGCGTTAATTCATGCAACAAGACGTTTTTTGGAGTAGTTGAAATGGCCTTCTCAGGCTCCAGGATAGCGTTAGGCGGGCTCGCCCTCGCATCCGCTCTCGCGCTCGGCGGCTGTTATAATGACGGCTACGGCTATAGCGGCGTTTCAGTCGGCTACGGCACGGGCGGTTATTACGGTTACGACTATCCTTATTATTACGATGGCTACGGTTATCCGGGCTATGGCTGGTACGACGGCTTCTATTATCCCGGCAACGGCTATTATGTTTACGATCGCGGCGGCCGGCGGCATCGCTGGTCCGATAGCCAGCGCCGCTATTGGGAAAGCCATCGCGGCGATCACGGCCATAGAGGCGATGGTCACTGGAACGGCGGCCGGCCCGGCAATGGCGATCACGGCCAATGGCAGGGCCGCTCCGGCGGCTTGCGCAACCCGCCGCCTCCGAACGTGAATCGAAGCCAGCCGCGCCCGCCGCGCGCGTCGGCGCCCAGCCCAAGGGTGAACCGTGCGCCTCCTCAACGGAGCGGCGACGGCGGCCGCCCGCGCGGCCTGCGCGACCGCTGATCCGCGTGCGCGCGCCGCTTGCGCAAGCGGCGCGCGCACGATAGGGGCCTCACTCCCGGCATATGCGGAGCGGTGGCCGAGTGGTCGAAGGCGCTCGCCTGGAAAGTGAGTATACGGCAAAACCGTATCGAGGGTTCGAATCCCTCCCGCTCCGCCATCACGTTTTTGAGCTTATTTTTATCCTGTAACACCTTGAACGGTAAGGATAAATTAGCGGTTTGAACGCCCTCATTCCAGTCCCATACAATAGGCCCCTCTAAGGCCAGTTTGAGGACGGTTCTCTTGCCCTCTAACCCGTCTTTTTCCCATACAGAACAAGGGTTTGCCAAAAACGAAAAAGCGGTTTGAAAAATATCGTCATAGTGTCGGACCACCGTCCCGCAACGCGCCACTTTTTCCTTCAGAACCAGCTTTTCGCGCTCCAGCTCATCGAGTTTGCGCTCATACGCCCCAATCAGCGCGGGGCTTTCGGCCTCGACAATGCGGTCAAGCAGCCCTGAAATCTTCTTCTCAAGGGTAAGAATAGCCTCTTTCGCGGATGTGCGGTCATCGCGCTGGGTTTCGTGCTTATCGTTCCAGACAGCCCGCAAATGGGCATACAGAGCCGCGACAACCTCGGAATCAGGGGTAGTCTCCCTGAGCTGGTCCTCAAACACATCGTCGATCTGGTGGCGGGCAACGGATTTGCCGAACTTCGCGCATCCTCTGTGGCGACAGACATAGTAGGGATAGGACTTGTTGCGCCCCTTCGCCCAGTTAGCCGTCATGGGGTGATTGCAGCAGCCGCAGGCGACAAAGCCTCTCAGAGGGAAATCCTCATTGATATCGGCTCTTGCAGGCGTAACAGGCTTACCGTTGAGGCGTTCCTGTATCTTCTGGAAGGTTTCCAGCGAGATCACGCCCTCATGCTGACCTTCGCGCAATGATACGCCCCAGCACTTGCTCTCGACATAGCCCGCATAGATCGGGCGCGTCAGGATACGGTTGGCCTGCTCATTGGTCAGAAATCCGTGACGGCAGAGCGGAAAGCCCTCATGGCTTTCCAGAAACCGCTTAAATTCGGCCTGAGAGCCGAGTTTACCGCTTGCAAAGGCTTCCAGCCCTTGCCCGATGATCGAGGCAATCGGCTCTTCGCGGACAAGGATTGCGCCCCCAGTAGGGACACGCTGATAGCGATATCCAATAGGCGCATTGAAAACCCAGAAGCCGCCGAGCATCCTCGCCCGCATACGGTTCTTGGCTTGCTCCCCGTTCTTCTGGCGTTGGTGCTGCGAAACGGAGGCCAGCAGGTGTTCGACAAGGATACTGTCGGAATCCTCACCAAACTCGATAGATGGCGATTGCAGAACGCCGCCAGCATGGGCGATTTCCGCTCGCAATTTGAGGTGCGCTTCAATCCCCCTTGCGAGGCGGCTGATATCGTCAATGATGACGACCATTGCCTCTTTCTGGTGCTTTTTGAGATAGGCGAGCATGTCCAACATGCCTGGGCGACCTGTCGAAGACCCCGACATATCGTCGGTGAAGACACGGACGACCTTTAAGCCGCGAAACTTCGCGAACTCGCGGCAACGCGTTTCCTGAGAGTCGAGGCCGTTGCCCTCTCTCGCCTGTTTCTTGGTAGAGACGCGGGCATAGATGACCGCCTGTGTCTGGTGTTTATGCGTCATGGCGAACCTTGCCCGAATGGGGCTGTTATGGTGTTGTTCGCGCCCTCGATAACGAGGTCAACAAGTCAGTTTCATGTTCAAGATTTGTTCCACATCTAGCATATCGGACAAGGGAATGGGAAGCATCACCGTGAAAGGGTCTGAAATCAGTGCTATTTGAACGCTAACACGTTCCGCAAGATGTGCGTTTGTAATACAAACTCATCTTGGCAAGGGGGCGGCTGCGCGCCCCCGTTGCATCCCCCATGCTCGTGGCACGGGATACGGCATCGAGCCTTTCCCGCACCAATGGGGAGATTCCTCCCCACTCCCTTGGACGCAGATGAGATGACGTTCTTGATCCTAGCAACTATCATCTGCTGGATCATTGCGCCTTGGACAAAACCAAAAATTCCGATGATTTCTGGTGAAAATTCTTCTATTGTAGAAGCATACGAAGTGGAGCGAGAGAGTTGGCAAGAAACGGAAATTACTGTGCATTTTATGTTGCGGAGCCCTTTAGCGCAAGTGCCCTCGGCGCGCACGCCACAAAGGACTTTTGCTACTACAGCATGTTACGTGGATGGAAAGGCTCTGAATCAAGCTTTCCATTTGTTGACTCACATGCGTCTACCTACAATGTTCGAGATGACAGCGACTGGGAAACTACGCTTAAACCCAGATTAAGGGAGAGGCTACGATCGTCGCAGAATATCGTTCTTTTTCTCAGCTCCTCGACTGTCAATTCGAGAGCGCTTCGGGAAGAGATTGACTATGGAATTAACGATCAAGGTCTTCCTGTGATCGTAATTTATCCGGAGTATGATTCAAAGGAAAGCTTGCTGATCAATGGAAGCATCAAGCAAAGCATCAAAAACCTCTGGGCCAAAATACCGATTTTCAGGGATTCAATGAGTAGCGTCCCTACTCTCCACGTCCCAATGAAAAAGGCGCTGATAACATCGGCGTTGAAAGATCCTGATTTCAGATTGTCTACGAAAGTAGCTCCTAGTATCTATCGGTACAACCCGTAACAATCTGAAAAGGGCCAATTTTGAAATATTTCGCTAAATCGCTATTTACATACTCATTTTGGAGGTATGCACTTCTATCTTGGGATGGTTTGGCGCGGATTTTTGCTGCGGTTGGGTTTCAATACACAATCGTAGAAATCGCGGACTTCTTCAGTGTTTATACAAAAGACAAATATAGCAAGTATGCCATTATAGGAATGGTAGTTCTTGGCGTAATTTACGCCTTCCTCAATAAGAGACCCATCAGGCAATTTATTCATAGAATACCTGGAACGGATTTATCAATTGAAGTTAAGATCGGTGATCTCTTTGATGGAAGTAATGATGTTATAGTTAGCACAAACACCACATTTGATACCGATATGGCAAGCGGGTTGATTGATACTGATAGCATCCAAGGGCAGGTTGCCACTAAATTTTTTAATGCAAACACGGACGAAATTGATCGTCAGTTGGACGTCGATCTTGCGCATGTTCATGGAGATGAACGTGCTGACGCGCCCGGGAAGAAAATCGAATATCCGATAGGTACCGTCGCACGAGTGAAGAGTCACAACAGGACCTTCTACTTCGTAGCAATGTCCCGACTTAATAACCAAGGTAACGCAAAGGCCACTCTTCGTGAGATAGAGGATGCGCTTGACGCAACATGGGCGTTTATCGCCGAAAGCGGCGAACTTAGAGACATTTCAATCCCACTAATGGGAACAGGTAGAGGGCGGACGGGCATTCCACGAAGAAAAATGGTTGAGCGCATCGCGCAGTCCTTTGCAGATGGCTCTAGGAAAAAGGCATTTTCGAATAAACTTTCAATTTTTATTCGCCTCGAAGATGCTGATAGGTCTGAAGTTAACCTGTACCAAATTCGTGATTATCTTGTGCAAGGCTTGCACGTTTAGGTATCATAAGAGGCCGTCCCACCCCTCCAAAACCTCCAAAAGGCGGTTCGAACTTTCTCCCCTGAGGTCCGCCATTCCGCCAAACGCCGCCGTTTCGACTTTTAAGCCGTCGCCGCTACGCTCGGCTGCTGAATGATGGCTTGTGGGACTTGGCCTAAAGGCAGCCCGACGCAGACATCAGCCGTTGCCCCACGAGGCAGGCGTAATATGATCCCCACCTGATGGAGATGGAAATGGAGATCCGAGCGGGCCTTCCCATAATCGGCTTTGAGGACGCCGCCGCCTTCGGCACCTGGCTGGCGGCGGAGCCGCGGACTTCGAAGGGGTTGTGGCTAAAACTCGCCAAAAAAGGCGCGGCGGTTACCAGTCTCTCGAAAGCGGAAGCAATCGACGTGGCGCTTTGCCATGGCTGGATCGACGGCCAGCTTGACAAGTATGACGAGGAGAGCTGGCTGGTTCGCTTCACGCCGCGCAAGCGCGCAAGCAAATGGTCCGAGGTCAATCGGACCCGCGCTGTGGAGTTGATCGAGCAGGGTCGGATGCAGTCCACTGGCTTGGCCGAGGTGCAGGCCGCTAAGGCCAGCGGTCGATGGGATGCTGCTTATGCGCCCGCGAGCACCGCGCAAGTACCGCCCGATCTGCGGGCCGCACTCGATGCCGCGCCCCAGGCCGCAGAGTTCTTCGCGACTTTGAAAGGTGCGAACCGCTACGCGATCCTCTATCGCGTCAGCACGGCGAAAAGGTCCGAAACGCGCGCCAAGCGTATCGCTGATTTCGTCGAGATGCTCCAACGCGGCGAGACGGTTCATGGCTAGAGTGATTTCGAGCCAGATGGAATCATCTGGCGGCTTGGAAATCACGGCAAGCAAAGGAATATCCGACTCTAGTCCAGTGCCCCTCGTTCGATTGGCGTACGTTCTGGACAGCCTTGGCCACCTGGACAGACGGCAGGGGGTAGGCCGGCAAAGGCATCGCTCGATGGCGTAAACTGGGCCGGAAGGCCTCCGTCTGCTATCGTAGCGTGGCGCGCTCACGCCCGAGGGCCGGACAGATGGCGAGTGGTCCAACAAGGAAGCGAGCCGGGTCCGTATGCCCCGGCTTTTGCGAGGGTGACGGTTAAGGACCCGGTGTCCGGTCTGCATTGCCGCGATGGATCGGGCCTGTGTCGCCACGTCCGGAGCGAACGGCGCCTCGTTCCGAACCGGCGACGGTCGCTCAAACGGCGGCGACATCCGCCTTCAGGTGGCGTTGGCGATATTCGTCGATGACAACAAGCTGGCCGCCTTCCTCGACGTGCCAGAAGGTCCAGCCGTTGCATGACGGCGCGCCCTGCAACGCCGCGCCGAGCTTGTGGATCGAGCCCGCGCGCCCGTCGGCGACAAGCGTCCCGTCCGCCAGCACCTCGGCCTTCCAGCGGCGCTTCGCGTCGGTGAGGATCGTGCCGGGGACGATCGCGCCCGTCTCGATCAGCGTGCCGAACGCCACGCGCGGCTGCGCCTTCTTCTCCGGGATCAGCGTCATCGCGCTTTCGTCGAGCGGCAGTGTCGAGGCGATCCGCTCCTTGGCCACGCGGACGTAGCGCGGTTCGCGTTCGATCCCGATCCAGCGGCGGCGCAGCCGGCGCGCCACCGCGCCCGTCGTCCCGGTGCCGAAGAAGGGATCGAGGACGATATCGCCCGGCCGCGTGCAGGAGAGCAGCACGCGATAGAGCAGCGCTTCGGGCTTCTGCGTCGGGTGCGCCTTGTGGCCGTCATCGTCCTTCAACCGCTCCCCCCCGCCGCAGATCGGCAGCACCCAGTCGGAGCGCATCTGGAGATCGTCGTTCAGCGCCTTCATCGTGCGATAGTTGAAGGTATAGCGTGCCTTCTCGCTCTTCGAGCACCAGATCATCGTCTCATGCGCGTTGGTGAAGCGGGTGCCCTTGAAATTGGGCATCGGGTTCGCCTTGCGCCAGACGATGTCGTTCAGGATCCAATAGCCCTCGTCCTGCAACGCCGCGCCGACACGAAAGATGTTGTGATAGCTGCCGATCACCCAGATCGTGCCGTCATCCTTCAAGATACGGTGCGCCTCGCGCAGCCAGCGTCGGGTGAAGCGGTCATAGGCCTCCAGGCTGTCGAACTTATCCCAATCGTCGTCCACCGCGTCGACGCGTCCGCCCTCGGGACGGAACAGATCGCCGCCCAGTTGCAGGTTGTAGGGCGGATCGGCGAAGATCATGTCGATCGACTTGTCGGGCAGCCCCGCCATCGCCGTGACGCAATCATCCTCGATGATCCTGTCGAGCGGCAGGACCGCGAGCGAGGGCCTGAGCGGCACCACCTTGGCGGACGGACGACCGCCCTCGATACGCTTCACAACACCCATTTCGCCCCCGTTTCGCGACCAAGGCGGCGAGATGTGAGTCAGCGCGAGTCCAGCGTCAAGCCCGGAAATAGGCGAGTCGCGCCCCGCGCGCGCTGCCGTGGGAGGGAACGAAAGGAGTCCCCCTACCCTATATTGAGTCCTGCCGGGCCACGGGACTCAAGGGCTTGTGGTGTGGCCGCGAGGACTCAGATATCGAGCATCATCTGCGCGACTGGCGCGAACGAGCGCCGGTGGAGCGGGCTCGGTCCCAGTCGCGTGAGCGCGTCGTGGTGCGCGGGCGTGCCATAGCCCTTGTTGCTCGCCCAGCCATAGCCGGGATGCGCGCGATCATATTCCTCCATCATCCGGTCGCGCTCATGCTTGGCGACGATCGAGGCGGCGGCGATCGAGAGGCAGAGCGCGTCGCCCGACACGATCGCCCGCGAGGGGTGCGGCCAGTCGGGGCAGCGATTGCCGTCCACCAGCACCATCGCCGGGGCCATCCCGCTCGCCGCGATCAGCGCATCGACGGCGCGCGTCATCGCCAGCATCGTCGCCCAGAAGATGTTGATCCGGTCGATCTCGTCCACATCGGCAATGCCGATGCCGACCTCGGCGACCAGCCGGATCTCGCCGCACAGGTCCGCGCGGGCCTTCGCGCAGAGCTTCTTCGAATCGTCGATGCCTCTGGGCACCTTGCGCCGGTTGAGGATCACCGCGGCGGCCACCACCGGCCCCGCGAGCGGCCCCCGCCCCGCCTCGTCCACCCCGGCGAGCGGCGTCGGATGCGCGCGTTCGAGGCGGAAGGACGGCCCCTTCACTCGACTGTCACCGATTTGGCGAGGTTGCGTGGCTGATCCACGTCGGTCCCCTTGGCGACCGCGACATGATAGGCCAGCATCTGCACCGGAATGGCGTAGACGAGCGGCGCGATCAGCGGGTGGACCGAGGGCATTTCCAGCGTCGCGAGCGTCCCTTCCCCGCCGGTCAATATGCCCGCCGCATCCGAAATCAGCACCACCTTGCCGCCGCGCGCCTGTACCTCCTGCATGTTCGAGATGGTCTTTTCGAACAGCGGGCCGGACGGCGCGATGACGATCACCGGCACGTCATTGTCGATCAGCGCGATCGGGCCATGCTTCATCTCGCCGGCGGCATAGCCCTCGGCATGGATATAGCTGATTTCCTTGAGCTTCAGCGCCCCCTCAAGCGCCATCGGATAATCGGGCCCGCGCCCCAGATAGAGCACGTCGCGCGCCTGCGCGATGATCGGGGCGAGCGCCTCTATCTCCTCGTCATGCCCCAGCGCCTCGTTCATCGCGGCGGGCGCCTGCGTCAGATGGCGGACGATCGCCCGCTCCTCTTCCGCGTCCAGCCGGCCCTTGGCGCGCGCCAGATTGGCGGCCAGCGCGGCCAGCACAGCAAGCTGGCAGGTGAACGCCTTGGTGGAGGCGACGCCGATCTCCGGCCCGGCATGGGTGGGCAGCAGCAAATCCGCCTCCCGCGCCATCGAGGAGGTGGGGACATTCACCACCACCGCGATCTTCTGCCCGCCCGCCCGCGCATGGCGCAGCGCGGCGAGCGTGTCCGCCGTCTCGCCCGACTGGCTGATAAAGAGCGCGAGCCCGCCCGGCTCCAGCACCGGCTCGCGATAGCGGAACTCCGACGCGACATCGATGTCCACCGGCATCTGCGCGAACCGCTCGAACCAATATTTGGCGACCATGCCGGCGTAGAAGCTGGTCCCGCAGGCGACGATCGTCACGCGGCGGATATCGGCGAAATCGAACTCGGGGATGGGCAGCGCCACCTTGCCTTCCAGCGGCCGCAGATAGGAGCCGAGCGTCTGCGCGACGACCACCGGCTGCTCGAAAATCTCCTTCTGCATGAAGTGGCGGTGATTGCCCTTCTCGATCAGCACGTCGCTCGCGCCCGAATGCGTGACCGGCCGTTCGACGGGATTATTGTCCTGATCGAATATCTGCGCGCCCTCGCGCGTGATGACCACCCAGTCGCCTTCCTCCAGATAGGCGATCTTCTGGGTGAGCGGCGCCAGCGCCAGCGCATCCGAGCCGAGATATGTCTCATTCTCGCCATAGCCGACCACCAGCGGCGAGCCGAGCCGCGCGCCGATCAGCAGATCGGGATGCTGGCGGAACAGGATGGCCAGCGCGAACGCGCCATGCAGCCGCTTCAGGCTTTTCGCCACCGCGGCCTTGGGATCGAGCCCTGCCTCGATCTCCTCCGAAATGAGGTGCGCCACCACCTCGGTGTCGGTCTGGCTCTCGAAATGCCGGCCCCGCGCGACAAGCTCCTCGCGCAGCGGCTTGAAATTCTCGATGATCCCGTTGTGGACGAGCGCCACCTCGCTCGTCGCATGCGGATGCGCATTGTCGGTGGTCGGCGCGCCATGCGTCGCCCAGCGTGTATGGGCGATGCCGATGCTGCCGGGCAGCGGATCGGCCTCCAGCCTGCGCGCCAGATTATCGAGCTTGCCCTCGGCGCGGCGGCGATCGAGCCCGCCGTCGTGGATCGTGCAGACCCCCGCCGAATCATAGCCGCGATATTCCAGCCGGCGCAGCCCCGCGAGCAGCCGCTCCGTTACTTCCCCACGCCCGACGATGCCGATGATGCCGCACATATGCTTACTGATACTCCCGCAAGGCGTGTCTCAGCCCTTTTTCTTCCGATCCGCCATGACGACACGGAAACTGGCAGCCCAGCCGGGCTTCACCTCCTGCGCGCCGCGCGCGATGGTGAGCGCGTCGGGGGCGACATCGCGCGTCACCACCGATCCGGCGGCGACGATCGCCCCCTCGCCGATCGTGACCGGGGCCACCAGCGCGCTGTTCGATCCGATGAAGGCGCCCGCGCCGATATTGGTGCGATATTTGAGGAAGCCGTCATAATTGCAGGTGATGGTGCCCGCGCCGATATTCGCATCCGCGCCGATATCGGCGTCGCCCAGATAGGTGAGGTGATTGGCCTTGGCGCCCTTGCCCAGCCGGGCCTTCTTCACCTCGACGAAATTGCCGATCTTCGCTTTCTCGCCGATCTCGGCGCCGGGGCGCAGCCGGGCGAAGGGGCCGATCTCGGCGCCGGGGCCGATGCTCGCCCCCTCGATATGGCTGAAACCATGGATCACCGCGCCGTCGGCCACCGTCACGCCGGGGCCGAAAAAGACGTTCGGCTCGATCAGCACGTCGCGGCCGATCGCCGTATCATGGCTGAACCACACCGTTTCCGGCGCGACCAGCGTTGCCCCTTCCGCCATCGCACGGGCACGGCGGCGCGCCTGCCACACCGCCTCGACACCGGCCAGCTCGGCGCGGCTGTTGACGCCCGCCACCTCCCACGCCTCCGCCTCGATCACCGCCGAGCGACGGCCCTCGCCGGCGGCGAGCATGACGATATCGGGCAGATAATATTCGCCCGCCGCATTGGCGTTGCCGACACGCGCGAGCAGCGGCCACAGGTCCGCCGCGCGCACCGCCATCAGGCCCGAATTGCACAGGGCGACGGCGCGCTCCCCGGCGGAGGCGTCCTTATATTCGACCATCTTGTCGATCACGCCATCCCGCGCGACGATCCGGCCATAAGCCGCCGCATCGTCGGGCCGGAAACCGAGCACCACGGCGGCGGGCGCATCCGGCTCGTGCAGCCGCGCGAGCATCCGCGCCATCGTCTCGGGCGTGACGAGCGGCACGTCGCCATAGAGGATCAGGATATCGCCTTCGAATCCGGCCAGCGCGGCTGCAGCCTGCCGCACGGCATGGCCGGTGCCAAGCTGCTCCGCCTGGGTGACGACGGCAACGCCGCTACGCTCCACTTCGGCCTCGACCTGTTCGCGCCCCGCGCCCACGACGACGAGGCTCCTCGCCGGCGCCAGCGCCTCGACGCTGGCGAGCAGGTGCCCGAGCATCGGCCGCCCCGCAATCGGATGGAGCACCTTGTGAAGGGCGGATTTCATCCGCGTCCCCTGGCCGGCGGCGAGGATGATGGCGGCAAAGGGCGGGCGGGTCATGCCCGGCGCTTTGCCATGTTCCGCTTGCATATTCCATATCCGCCGGGTGACAGGAGGTTCATGTCCAATTTTCCCTTTCAGGTCGTTGCCTTCGATCTCGATGGCACTCTCGTCGATACCGCCCCCGATCTGACCGGCGCGCTCAATCATGCGCTCGTCGCGCTGGGGCGGACGCCGGTTTCGCAGGAATCGGTGCGCCACATGGTCGGCCATGGCGTGCGATCGCTTCTGAATCGCGGGCTGGGCGCCACCGGCGGCGCGTCGGAAGCCCTGATCGATCGCGGCTTTCCTCTCTTTCTCGAATATTATGAAGGCCATATCGCCGATCGCAGCCACCCCTTTCCCGCGCTCGAAACCGCGCTCGACACGCTGGCGGGTCGGGGCGTGCGGCTCGCGGTCTGCACCAACAAGCTGGAGGCGCTGGCCCGTGAACTGATCGCGGCGCTTGGCTGGGAAAAGCGTTTCGCCGCGCTCGTCGGCGGCGACACGCTGGCGATGCGCAAGCCCGATCCGGCCCCGCTTCACGAGGCGATCGCCCGCGCGGGCGGCGGGCGGGCGGCGTTCGTCGGCGATTCGATCGTCGATGCCGACACGGCCCGCGCCGCCGGCCTGCCGTGCGTCGCGGTCAGCTTCGGCTTTTCCGACCGGCCGGTCGAGGCGCTGGGGGCCGACATCGTGATCGACCATTTCGATGAGCTGATACCCGCGCTGGAGCGGCTGGCCTGACCGTGGCGCGAGCGCCGTCATAGTCGTGTAACATCGCGCGGCCACGGATCGCCGGTTCGACGAAGGAGCAGCCATGGCCGAGTTCGATCCCACCCGCCCGACGCTGACGGCGGTTGCCGGCGGCGGCGCGGCGGCGATATCGGCGCTGTTGGGCGCGGGGATCGAACCGGCCTTGCTGACGGGCGCCCTCGGCGCGCTCGCGGGCTGGTTCGCCCTGTCGGCGCGGGACCTTCCGCCACCGCCGCAGCCGCGCTCCGAACCCGCCACCCCGACACTGGCCGAGATTATCGAGGTGATCGACGATCCGGTCCTGCTCGTCTCGCGCCAGCGCGTCGTGCAGGCGAACGCGACGGCGAAGGCGGTGTTGGGCAGCTATATCGTCGGTGAGGATATCCGCCTCGCCATCCGTCATCCCGCCGCGGCCGAACGGCTTGTCGCCCATCCGCCGCGCGAGGGGCAATCGTCCGAACCGGTGGAACTGGTGGGTCTTGGCGATCGTCAGCGCCGCTGGGAAATGACGGTCCACGCCCTCGGCGAAACCGGCCTGCTCGTCCGCCTCGTCGATCGCAGCGGCGCCTATGCGGCCGAGCGGATGCGCGTCGATTTCGTCGCCAATGCCAGCCACGAACTCAGGACGCCGCTGGCGACTTTGCTCGGCTTCATCGAGACGCTTCAGGACGGGGCGGCGGCGGATACGGCCACCCGCTCGCGCTTCCTGAAGATCATGTCGGGCGAGGCGAGGCGGATGCGACAATTGCTTGACGATCTCATGTCGCTTTCGCGGATCGAGGCGGACAAATATTCGCCACCGGCCGAGAAGGTCGCGCTGGGGCCGCTGGTCGAGGAAGTGCGCGACGCGCTGCACGAACCCACCCGCATCACGCTGGACGAGGCGCCGGGCACGCTCCCCGTGTCGGGGGATCGCGCGCAACTGTCGCAGCTTCTGCACAATATTGTCGGCAATGCGCTGAAATATGGTCGCGCCGGAACGCCGGTGCGCGTCCGGCTGGCCCCCGCCGACGGCATGGTGCGCCTGACTGTCGCCGATGAGGGCGAAGGCATTGCGGCCGAGCATCTGCCGCGCCTTACCGAGCGCTTCTACCGCGCCGATCCGGGCCGCAGCCGCGCGGTCGGCGGCACCGGCCTCGGCCTCGCGATCGTCAAGCATATTGTCGAGCGGCATCGCGGTCGGCTCGACATCGACAGCGTCGTCGGGCGCGGCACCACCGTTTCCGTCCTGTTACCGGCGGCGCAGCCGGTGTCATCAAAGAGTCACATAGAAGTAACATAGGGGCCGCCGACACCCTTTCGGGGATGATGGAGGCATGATGATAAGATCCTTCGGCTTGCTCGCCGTTGCGGCGCTCGCTCTGGCCGGCTGCGGCGGCAAGGGCGGCGATGTGACGCGCGATCAGATCCGCGTCGTCGGATCGTCGACCGTCTATCCCTACACCACCGCCGTCGCCGAGGCGTTCGCGCGAAAGACGCCGGGCACGAAGGCGCCGATCGTCGAATCGACGGGCACCGGCGCCGGCATGAAGCTGTTCTGCGCGGGCGTGGGCGCGCGCTTCCCCGACATCGCCGATGCCTCGCGTCGCATCAAGCCGTCCGAATATGCCGATTGCGCGAAGAATGGCGTGAAGGACATCGTCGAGATACAGATCGGCATCGACGGCATCACGCTGGCGCAGAGCAAGGCCGGCCCGTCGCTGAACCTGACCGAGGCGGACGTTTACAAGGCGCTGGCCGCCGATCCGTTCGGCAAGCCGCAGACCGCGAAGACGTGGCGCGACGTGAATCCGGCGCTCCCCGCGATCGCGATTCAGGTCTATGGCCCGCCGCCCACCAGCGGCACGCGCGATGCCTTTGCCGAGCTGATGCTGATGAAGGGCTGCGAGAGCGATCAAGCCACGAAGGCGATCACCGACGAGGACCGCAAGAAGGCGATCTGCACCAAGCTGCGCGAGGACGGCGCCTATGTGGAATCGGGCGAGAATGACAATCTGATCGTCCAGAAGCTCGGCGCGAATCCGAATGCCGTCGGCATCTTCGGCTTCAGCTTCCTTGAGGAGAATGGCGCCACGCTGCGCGGCGTGCCGATCCAGGGCGTCGAGCCGACCTATGAGACGATCGCGAGCTACAAATATCCCGGCGCGCGCCCGCTCTTCATCTATGTGAAATCCGCGCATCTGGCCGCGATCCCCGGCCTCAAGGCCTTCATCGCCGAATATGCGAGCGCCTGGGGACCCGACGGCTATCTCCGGCGGCGCGGGCTGGTCGTCGCGCCGGAAGACGTGCGGCAGGAGAACGTTGCAATTGCAACGAACCTGACCCCGCTCGATCCTGCAACGATCAAATAAGCCCGCAATGTCTACCCTTGCCGTCCTCCTGACCCTCCTGGGCCTCGGCCTTGTCGGCTGGCTGGCTGGCCGCGGCCGCGCTCTGCACTTCGCCGCCGCCGGACGATCGCGCCCCCATTCGCGCCCCGGCCAGCACGGCTGGTACGTCGCGCTTTGGGCGATGCTGCCGGCGCTGATCTTCCTCGCCGTCTGGGCCAGCATCGCCCCCGGCCTGACGACGGAAACCGCGCTCGACAGCCCCGCCGCCTCCGCCCTTCCCGCTCCGGGCATGGAGCGCAACGCGATATTGGCGGAGACGCGCGCGCTGGCGAACGGCACGCTCGCCGCCGCCTTCCATCCCGAGGCCGACGCGCTGCTCCCCGCCTATCGCGCCGCCCAAATCCGCTACGGCATCGCGGGCGCGCTGCTGGCAATCGTCATCGCCTTCGCCGGCGGCGCCTTCGCCTATACGCGCCTCGCCCCCGATTTCCGCGCTCGAACCCGGATCGAACGGCTGGTAATGGCGGTGCTGTTGCTCGCCTCGCTGATCGCGATCCTGACCACGGCGGGCATCGTCGCCTCGCTGCTGTTCGAATCGCTGCGCTTCTTCTCCTCCGTCTCCCCGCTGGAGTTCCTGTTCGGCCTGAACTGGAGCCCGCAGACGGCGATCCGCGCCGATCAGGTGGGGTCGTCCGGCGCGTTCGGGGCGGTGCCGCTTTTCTGGGGCACAATCTTCATCGGCGCGATCATCGCGATGATCGTCGCCATCCCGCTCGGCCTGATGAGCGCCATCTATCTCACCCAATATGCGCGGCCCGCGACGCGCAAATGGATGAAGCCGCTGCTGGAGATGCTCGCCGGCGTGCCTACCGTCGTCTACGGCTATTTCGCGGCGCTGACAGTGGCGCCCGCGCTCCGCAATTTCGCTGCGTCGGTGGGCATTCCGGGCGCCTCTTCCGAGAGCGCGCTGGCGGCCGGGCTGGTGATGGGGGTGATGATCATTCCCTTCGTCTCGTCCATGGCCGACGATTCGATCGCCGCTGTGCCGCAGTCGATGCGCGACGGCAGCCTCGCCTTGGGCGCGACATCGTCCGAAACGATCCGGCAGGTGATCGTGCCCGCCGCCTTGCCCGGCGTCGTCGGCGGCGTCCTGCTGGCGGTCAGCCGCGCGATCGGGGAGACGATGATCGTGGTGATGGCCGCCGGGCTGGCGGCGAACCTCACGCTCAATCCCTTCGCCAGCGTCACCACCGTCACCACCCAGATCGTCCAGTTGCTGACCGGCGATCAGGAGTTCGACAGTCCCAAAACGCTGGCGGCCTTCGCGCTGGGCCTCGTCCTCTTCCTCGTCACGCTGGCGCTCAACATCGTCGCGCTGCGCGTCGTCAAAAAATATCGGGAAGCCTATGAATAGCCCCACCGACTGGAAGAGCGAGGCGATGCGCGCGCGCATCCGCCGCCGTTATGCCGCCGAACGCCGGTTCCGCCTTGTCGGCCTCGGCGCGGTGCTGCTCTCGGCCGCCTTCCTTGCCTTTCTGCTCCTCACCATGGCGGCGAACGGCTGGCGCGGTTTCACGCGCACCGAAATCCGCCTGCCGGTCGATTTCCCCCATTCGACGCTGATCCTCGATCCCGCGACGATTCAGGGCTTCGGCGCGGAAGCGGCGCTCGCCGGCGCCGACATCGCAGGTGTGACCACGAAGGCGGCGGACGCGGCGTGGCCCGCGATCGGCGGCGCGCGCCTCCTGTCCGACGGCGCATGGCTCAACGTGCGCGCGGCGATCCGCCATGATCCGGCGATCCTGAACGGCAGGGCGGCGATCTACGTCCCCGCCGCGACCGACATCGATCTCGCCGCCAAGGGCGATGGCAGTCCCGAGGCGGAACGCGCCTATGCCGCGCTGAAAAAGGAAGGCGCGGTCCGCACGGCCTTCAGCATCGCCTTCCTCACCGGCGCGGACGCGACCGACCCCACCGTCGCGGGCATATGGGGCGCGTTCAAGGGATCGCTGCTGACGATGCTCGTCACCCTGCTGCTGGCCTTCCCGATCGGCGTCCTCTCGGCTTTATATCTGGAGGAATATGCGCCGCGAAACCGGTGGACCGACCTGATCGAGGTGTCGATCAACAATCTGGCCGCCGTCCCCTCGATCATCTTCGGCCTGCTCGGCCTCGCGGTGTTCCTCAACATGATGAACCTGCCGCGCTCCGCCCCGATCGTCGGCGGGCTGACGCTGGCGCTGATGACGATGCCGGTGATCGTGATCGCGGGCCGCAACGCGATCAAGTCGGTCCCGCCCTCGATCCGCGACGCGGCGCTGGGCATCGGCGCGTCGCGGGTGCAGGTGGTGTTCCACCATGTCCTGCCGCTGGCGCTGCCCGGCATATTGACCGGCACGATCATCGGCATGGCGCGCGCATTGGGCGAGACGGCGCCGCTGCTGATGATCGGCATGCGCGCCTTCATCGCCACCCCGCCGGGCGGGGTCGCCGATCCGGCGACGGTGCTGCCGGTGCAGATATTCCTCTGGTCGGACGAGGTGAGCCGCGGCTTCGTGGAGAAGACATCGGCGGCGATCATCGTCCTGCTCGCTTTCCTCCTGCTGATGAACGGGCTGGCCATATTCCTCCGCAACAGGTTCGAAACGCGATGGTGACTTCTTCCGATACCGCGCCGAAGATGACGGCGCGCCACGTCAACGTCTTCTACGGCGACAAGCAGGCGATCACCGACGTGTCGATCGACATCGGCATGGACGAGGTGACGGCGTTCATCGGCCCGTCGGGCTGCGGCAAATCCACCTTCCTGCGCACGCTCAACCGGATGAACGACACGATTGCCGCCGCCCGCGTGGAAGGCGCGATCACGCTCGACGGCGAGGATATCTACGCCTCTGGCATGGATGTGGTGCAGCTTCGCGCCCGCGTCGGCATGGTCTTTCAGAAGCCCAACCCCTTCCCCAAATCGATCTACGAGAATGTCGCCTACGGCCCGCGCATTCACGGGCTTGCGGCGGGCAAGGCGGAGATGGACGCGATCGTCGAGCGATCGCTGCGCCGCGCCGGCCTGTGGGACGAAGTGAAGGACCGCCTGCCCGACAGCGGCACGGCGCTCTCCGGCGGGCAGCAGCAGCGGCTGTGCATCGCGCGTGCGATCGCCGTCGATCCCGAGGTGATCCTGATGGACGAACCGTGCTCGGCGCTGGACCCGATCGCGACGGCGAAGATCGAGGAACTGATCCATGAACTGCGCGGCCGCTACGCGATTGCGATTGTAACACACAATATGCAGCAAGCCGCTCGGGTGAGCCAGAAGACGGCCTTTTTCCACCTCGGCCGACTCGTCGAATATGGCGATACGCCGACCATCTTCACCACCCCGCGCGAAACGCGAACCAAGGATTACATCACGGGCCGCTATGGCTGAGGAGCATGTTCGATATGGCGACCACCGGACACACCGTTAAGGCATTCGACGAGGATCTGGGCCAGATACGCGCGCTGGTTTCCGAAATGGGCGGGCGCGCCGAAGCCGCGATCGCGGGATCGATCGAAGCGCTGACCCGCCGCGACGAGGAAGCCGCGCACCGCATCGTCGAAGCGGATCGCCGCATCGACGAACTGGAGCTGGAGATAGAGCAGCAGGTCGTCCGCCTGATCGCGCTGCGCGCGCCAATGGCCGACGATCTGCGCGAGGTACTGGCGGCGATGAAGATCGCCGGCATCGTCGAGCGGATCGGCGATTATGCGAAGAATATCGCAAAGCGCGTGCCCCTGCTGCCCGCCTCGGCGGGGATCGAACCGATTTCGATCGTCCCGGCCATGGCGAACGCAGCCTCGGCGATGGTGCATGATGTGCTCGACGCCTTCGTTCGCCGTGACGCGCGCATGGCGCTGGATGTCGTCGATCGCGACAAGGAGGTGGACGGCTTCTACAACAGCCTGTTCCGCACGCTGCTGACCTACATGATGGAGAATCCGCACATCATCACGCCGGCGACGCACATCCTGTTCATCGCCAAGAATCTGGAGCGGATCGGCGACCATGCGACCAACGTCGCCGAAATGGTCTATTTCGCCGCGACGGGCAAGCAGATGGCCGAGCGGCAACGCGGCGAGGATGCGCTCGCCCCGGTGGAGGCCTGAAGCGATGGCGCGCGCCCGCCTGCTCCTTGTCGAAGACGATCCCGCCCTCGCCGAGCTGCTTACCTGGCACTTCACCCAGGAGGATTTCGCGGTGGAGCAGACCTCTGATGGTGAGGAGGCCCTCCTCCTCGCCCAGGAAGCGCCACCCGATCTCGTCCTGCTCGACTGGATGATCGAGGGCCTTTCGGGGATCGAGGTCTGCCGCCGGCTGCGACGCATGCCCGATACACAGAATGTGCCGATCATCATGCTGACGGCGCGTGGCGAGGAGGAGGATCGCGTCCGTGGCCTCGAAACCGGCGCGGATGATTATATCACCAAGCCTTTCTCCCCGCGCGAGTTGGTCGCGCGGGTCGGCGCGGTGCTGCGCCGCGTGCGTCCCGCCCTCGCCGGTGGGCGGCTGGCCTATGGCGATATCGAGATGGATACGGTGAGCCACAAGGTGCGTCGCGATGGCACCGGCATTGCGTTGGGGCCCACCGAGTTTCGCCTGCTGCGCCACTTCCTCGAGCATCCCGGCCGCGTCTTCTCGCGCGAGCGGCTGTTGGACAGCGTCTGGGGCCGCGATGCGGATATCGAGCCGCGCACCGTGGACGTTCATATCCGCCGCCTCCGCAAGGCGATCAACGAAGGCGGGCGCGCCGACATCATCCGCACCGTCCGGTCGGCGGGTTACGCACTGGACAGCGAAGGCGCGCTGTAACGCCCCCTTCCGTCATTCCGGCGAAAGCCGGAATCCATGGGCAGCGAGTCGATCCTTGATGAAGCGAGCCGTGTCCATGGACCTCGGCTTTCGCCGGGGTGACGGGAAAGCGGCTTCCCCTCGCCGCCGAAAAGCGGGATGGCAGCGCATCACGCCGTGGCGAATCGACCAGCCGAGGAGCGGAGCATGGCTATCTCCTTCACCGATCGCGTGGCGATCGTCACTGGCGCGGGCGGCGGCATCGGCCGGGCCTGCGCGCTTGAACTGGCGCGGCGCGGCGCGAAGGTCGTCGTCAACGATGTTGGCGGCTCGCGCGAGGGCGCGGGCCGATCGGACACGGCCGCCAAGGTCGTCGGGGAAATCGAGGCGGCGGGCGGCATCGCCATGGCCGACGGCAGCGACGTGACCGACGAGGCACAGATGGCGGCGATGATCGGCCGCGCCGCCTCGGCTTGGGGCGGCGTCCATGTCGTCATCAACAATGCCGGCATCCTGCGCGATCGCAGCTTCGCGAAGATGGAAGTGGGGGATTTCCGCCAGGTCGTCGATGTTCATCTGAACGGCTCGGCGATCGTCACTCACGCCGCATGGAACCTGATGCGCGATCAGGGCTATGGCCGCGTGCTGATGATGGCGTCCGCCACCGGCCTCTACGGCAATTTCGGCCAGGCCAATTACGGTGCCGCGAAGCTCGGCCTCGTCGGGCTCGCCAAGACGCTCCACCTCGAAGGGGCGAAATATGACATCAAGGTCAACACGCTCGTCCCCGTCGCTGGTACGCGGATGACCGAGGATATCCTGCCGCCCGAAATCTATGGCGCCTTCGCGCCCGAAAATGTCGTGCCCGCCGCACTCTACCTCGTCTCCGAAGAGGCGCCGACCAACATGATCGTTGGCGCCGGCGCGGGCGTGTTCCACGCTGCCTATGTCACGATGACGCCCGGCACCTTCCTCCCCGAGGCGGAGCGCACGCCTGAGGGCGTCGCTACGCATTGGGCCGAAATCGCCGACCGCGCCGGCGCAACGGCTCCGCAATCCGCCGCCGAACAATCGATGGCGATTCTGGCGCGCCTGCAGGAGGAAAAATAACATAGCTCCTCCCCTGAAGGAGAGGGGCTTTACGTTTTCTCTTAAAGCAGCGCCTCCAGCAGCCCGATCAACGGCCGATCCGCCGGAGGCATAGGCAGGCCGTGCATCTCGACCGGCCGCACCCAGCGCAGGCCAGCTGAATCCAGCGGCTGCGGTACGCCCCGCCACTTGCGGCAGACATAAAGCAGCAACAACAACCCCCGATCTTCCAGCCGATCGCTCGCGAAGACGGCGGGGGCAAGACAGGCCGCCTCGACATCGATACCCAACTCCTCGTGAAGCTCGCGGATCAGCGCGGCCTCCGGGCTTTCGCCGGCCTCAATCTTTCCGCCGGGAAATTCCCACAGCCCCGCCATGCTCCGCGTCGCCGATCGCTGTTGGAGGAGCACCCGCCCCTCACCGTCGATCAGCGCCACCGCGACGACGATCAGCAACGGCTTGGCGGCTTCAGCAGTGGTCATAGCAATTCCTTAAGCAGCTTGCCCTAGGAGGGCGCAAAGCGTCGGGGGCGGGCATATATGAAAGGCTGGTTCGCCGGGATCGCCCATAACAGCAAAGGCGCGACCGCCATAGAATATGGCCTGATTCTCGCGGTGATCGCGCTCGTCATGCTCGTCGGCCTGTCTCAACTCGCGACGACGAATGGCGGCATCTGGGGCCATGTGGTGGACCGCGTCATCAATCACGATTGAGAAAGGTTCCCTGCCCCCGTTAAATCTTTGGTTACATCCATCGTATAAACGGCACGTGCTAGCCCAGCATTTTCGGGGGCGGCCGGGGACTGGAACATCCGACATTGGAGATTTGACGTGCAATTCATTCGCAAAATGCTGAAGGACAGCAAGGGTGCGACGGCCATCGAATATGGTCTTATCGCCGCCCTGATCGCCGTCGCCGCGATCGCCGCGATGACGACGCTGGGCTCGAACCTCAATAAGACGTTCAGCAACGTTAGCGACAATATCAAGCCGGGCGGCGCGACAGGCGGCAGCACTGGCGGCTGATATAGCCGAGAAATTATCGGGCGGTGGAATCAAGGTTCCACCGCCCTTTTATTTGTGCATTTACGGCATCATCAGCCCAAATGACGGAAGATTGTGAAAGAGACGACCTAACCCGCCGACACCACCGATTTCAGGCCGAAGGCGGCGGCGAGGAGTTTGTGGCGCCGTTCGACGGCCTCGCCGTAGAGCGCGAGGTCGCCGGATGCGAGGTGGAGCGTCACGGCATCGCGTGAGAGCGACAGGCGGCTGGTGCGCAGCGCATGGGCGACGCCGCCGCTCAGCCGCTGGCCGAGGCGCATCGCCAACCCCCAGCCATCGGCTTGGGTAGATTCGCACGGCGCGCATAAGGTCTTCGTCAGCGCGGTTTCGCCGCGTCCGCCGAAATTTGTAAAGAGCGCGCGGCCGATCATCGCGCGGCCGCGCGCGTCTATGCCGACCCAATTGCCGTGCAGCGCCGCCTCCAGGCCGCGCTCGGCGCGAAATTCGGGGTGCGCGCGCCAGCCTATGTCGGCCAAAAGACAGGCGGCGTGGCGCAGGCGCGCGTCTGCGGCGTCCTCGCTGGTGAAAAGCGGCGCGATCCAGCGATCGAGCAGATCGCCATGCTCGGCGAAACGCCCCTGACGGGCGCCCTCCTCACGCGCGGCGTGGATCAGCGGGTCCTCCGCCTGCAAGACGGACGGAAGGCTGCTGTGGAGGAGGCCTTCGCGCAGCCCATAAGCCGAAACGATAAGATCGCTCGATCCCAGATGACGCACGAGCAGCGCAAGGAGCGCCGCTGCATCGGGCAGCGTCGGGATGCGAGCAGCGGAAAGCCCTGGAATCGCGCGCAGCTTCTTGGCGTCGGCCTCGGCGAGCAGGCGAACAAGCTGCTCGGGCCGCTCGGCTGGCATGCGATATTGATGGATGATCGGTAGCGGAAAGCCGGTCAGCGTCATGTCGAAGCGCGCGAGCGCGCGCCATGAGCCGCCAACAAGATAGAAGCGCCCGCCGCCATTGGCCCAACCCGCCTGCCGCAACGCCTTCGCAAGGAAGCGATCGACCGCACGCGGCCCGCGCTTGCGGATCGCAGCCAGCCGCAGCACGCCGAGTGGTAGCGAAACACGCTGATGCACCGCGCCACCGCCGACACGGACCAGTTCGAGGCTGCCGCCGCCGAGGTCGCCGACGACGCCCTCGGCATCGGGAATGCCGGCGAGGACACCCAGCCCCGCCATCTTCGCCTCGACATCGCCCGAAAGCAGCTCGACATCGATCCCCATCGCCAACACCCGGGCGAGGAAATCGGGGCCGTTGTTCGCCTCGCGCACCGCGGCGGTGGCGACGGTGCGCAGACTTTCGAGGTGCATCTGATCGGCCAGCGCACGGAAGCGGGCCAGCGCCACCATAGCCCGCTCAACCGACGCGGGATCAAGCACGCCGTCCTTCGCCAGCCCACGCCCCAGCCCCGCCATCACCTTTTCGTTGAACAGGATCGAAGGGATACGCGCCGGCCCGTCATAGACGACGAGGCGGATCGAGTTCGAACCGATATCGATAATGCCCACGCGCCCGCCCGGCGGCGTCGGGCCGTCCTTTCGTCGGGAGGGCGGTTGCGATGCCATGCAAGAGGCCGTGTAGCCGCAAATGAAATGGACCGGAAGCGAATTGGTTGCGGCGGCGGTGCCGATCCGGGGCGACAGGCGGCAGCCTCCCCGTCTTCCCGGGAAGGACGATCCAGAACGATGGTCCGTCCTAGACGCCGCCGCGACGCAGGCTGAGCTTGGGCACGGCGCGATGCTCGAGCGCGGCGCCGCGGCCGGAGAGTGACGGGTTGGTCATAAAATAGCGGTGCAGGTTGAAGCTGCGCTTGCCCGGCTTTACCCGTTCATAGCTGCCGTCGGGATTGAGGTGCCAGCTCTGCTCCTCGTCGATCAGATTGGCGACCATCACCTGGTCGAGGACCTGCGCGTGCACTGTGGGGTTCTCGATCGGCAGCATATATTCGACGCGTCGATCGAAATTCCGGGGCATCCAGTCGGCCGAAGAGATGAACACCTTAGCCTCGTCATTGGGTAGCGCCTTGCCGTTGCCGAAACAGAGGATGCGGCTGTGCTCCAGGAAACGGCCGATCACCGACTTGACCCGGATATTGTCCGACAGCCCCGGCACCTCAGGCCGCAGGCAGCAGATGCCGCGCACCACCAGATCGATCTCCACGCCCGCCGCGCTGGCACGATAGAGCTTCTCGATGATCGCGGGATCGACGAGCGAATTCATCTTCGCCCAGATTGCAGCTTCCTTGCCGGCGCGGGCATTGTCGATCTCGGTATCGATCAGATGCCCCAGCTTCTCGCGCAGGCCGAGGGGCGACATGGACAGCATTTCCAGCCCCGTCGGCTCGACATAGCCGGTGATGTAGTTGAAGAGCTGCGTCGCGTCACTGCCGGCGCGCGGATCGGCGGTGAAGAAGCTCAAATCCGTGTATATGCGCGCCGTCACCGGGTGATAATTGCCCGTGCCGAAGTGGCAGTAGGTGCGAAAGCCTCCACCCTCACGCCGCACGACCATCGATACCTTGGCGTGCGTCTTCCAGTCGACGAAGCCATAGACCACCTGTACGCCCGCACGCTCGAGCTGCGCGGCCCACATCAGGTTCTGCTCCTCGTCGAATCGGGCCTTGAGCTCGACTACCGCCGTCACCGACTTGCCCGCATCCGCCGCATCGACCAGTGCGCGGATCACGGCGGACTGCTTGCCCGCACGATAGAGCGTTTGCTTGATCGCGACGACATCGGGATCAGCCGCCGCCTGCCGGAGGAAGGCCAGGACAACGTCGAACGTCTCATAAGGATGATGGACGACGATGTCCTTCGATCGGATCGCCGCGAAACAATCCCCGCCATGCTCGCGTATCCGCTCGGGAAAGCGGGGGCTGAGCGGCGGGAATTTCAACTCGGGCCGGTCCTCTTCGACCAGTTGCTCGAGATCAGCGATGCCGAGGAAATCGGCGGTGTCGGTGATGATCGCGTCGGTGCCGCCCAGTTCCTCCTTCACCAGCCGCTCGACCGCTTCCGGCATGCGCCCTTCCATTTCGAGGCGGATCACGCGCCCCCGGCGGCGGCGCTTGATGGCGGTCCGGAAATAGCGGACGAGATCCTCCGCCTCCTCCTCTATCTCGATATCGCTGTCGCGGATGATGCGGAACGCGCCGTGGCGGCGCACCGCATAGCCAGGGAAGAGGATGTCGGTGAAGAAGCGGATCACCGTCTCGATCGCGACATAACGCGCACGGCCCGGCAGCCGCACAAAGCGCGGCAGGGTGGACGGCACCATCAGCAATTCGCGGATCGGCTCGCTATCCGACAGCCGTTCCAGATCGAACAGCAGGCTGAATCCCTTGTTCGGAATGAAGGGAAAGGGATGCGCGGGATCGAGCGCCTGCGGCGTCAGCACCGGGAAAATCTGCTCGCGGAAATGATTTTCCAGCCAAAGCGCGGCTTCGCCAATATCCTTCTCGCCGAGCACTTCGATGCCGACCTGTGCCAGCTCCGCCTTCAGCTCGCGCCACTCTTCCTGCTGCGCCTCCATCACCAGATCGGCTTCGGCGGCGATGGCAGCAAGCTGTTGCGGCGCGGTGAGCCCGTCGGCGGAGCGGCTATCAACGTCGGCGAGCTGTTGCCCCTTGAGGCCGGCGACGCGCACCATGAAGAATTCGTCGAGATTATTGCCTGAGATCGACAGGAAACGCAGCCGTTCGAGCAGCGGATGCGCCCGGTTGCGCGCCTCCTCCATTACCCGCTGATTGAATTTCAGCCAGGACAGCTCACGATTGAAATAGCGATGCTCGGGCGGGATCGGATCGGCAACGGGGGCGAGCGCTTCCTCCGGGATTGATTCGGCGATGGCATGATGCTCCTGCATTCTTCCACGTTAACCGATCGATCGTGAATGATCGATGACACCGATCCCCTCCAGCGCGCGGCGGAAGAGCGGGATGCTGGGCTGAGCGCGATGAACCAGCGCCATCTCGTCGATCGCGTCGACCGCGCGATGAATGCCGACATAGCTGCGCTCGATCCGCTGGACGAGCCAGGTGAGCAACTCAGGCCGCACTGCGAGGCCGCGCATGCCAAGCAGCTTCTCCAATATCGCCTTTGCAAGTTCGTCATCGGGCTCGGTGATTACGATCTGCGGCGTGGCGGCAAGGCGCGAGGCGAGATCGGGCAATGCCACGCGCCAGACGGGCGGCGGCGCATCGGCGATGATAAGGAGCGGCCGGCGCGTGGTCTGGGCGCGGTTCCACGCGTGGAAGATCGTCTCCTCCTCCTGGGTCTCGGCATTGTCGATCATCTCACCGCCGGTCTTGGCAGCAAAGATGCGCGCGAGCAGGCTGCGCCCCGATTTGCGCGGACCGGTGAGGATCGTCGCCATCACCGGCCAGAGCGACCAATGGCCGAGATGGCGCAGCACCGCCTGATTGGCCTCGCCCGCGCGGAAACTGGATTCATCCTCCTCCGCCGGCCAGGCCAGCGGCAAGGCCATCTGGCTCACCGCGCGACCGGGGCGGCGGGCGCCGCCGGTGGCGCGGTGAGAGCGGGTGCGGCACGGGTCAGCCGAAGCGACTCGCCAACCGGCTCGACGCGCCAGCCGCGCGCAGAGAGCGCCGCACGCAGCGCATCGCGCGTGCCGAGGAAGGTGACGCGGATCACCGACACGCCGCCCAGCGCCAGGCTGGTCGTGGCAATGGACTGGACGCCCGGCACACCGCGCAGCGCCGCCTCCGCCATGGTCAGCGAAGCCGCGTCGGGCGTATCGACCTGCACCGCATAGCTCGCCTCGCCCGCCAGCGCCGTATCCTGCGCGAGCGAGTCGGCGACCATCTGGGCGAGCGCGTCACTGTCGCCCGTATCCTCGATCACGAGCGACGAATCGGGGACGAGTTGCCCCGAGCGCAGCGCCAGGGTGTAGGCGGTGTCGATCCGGCGTACGCCTTCCTCCATCAGCCGGGGCAGTGCCTCGCTGTTCGGCGCACGAAGCGAGAAGCGAGCGACGACGCGATCATCGGGCCCGTGCCGCGCGACGAACTCGGCGACGGCGGGGCCGCCCGGCCAGCGGCGGTGGAGCATCACCTCGGCCACCAATATGTCCGCCGCGCCATATTGATCGAGTAGCATCCGCCACCAGCCGCGCCCGGGCCGCCCGGCCTGCGCGGCGTTGAGCAGCAGCGGGTCCGCGCCGGTGCCACTGACGCGCACATAGTCGATCGGGCTGCCACCGGTGCGGAAATGCGCCCATGCCTTCTGCCAGGCGTTGCGCTGCTCGAACGTCGTCGGCGTCGATCCGCTATAGAGAACGGGGATGAGGAGCATCGGCGGCGATCGGGTAATCTGACCGTGAACGCCGAGATACTGCCCCGTGCGCGCGCGATCGAACAACACGCCGAGCCGCGCGATATAGCGCGAGGGCCCGACCTCCTCCTTCTCGATAACGATGCCGGCGACGATCGAATCAAGCGTCGAATCGGGGAGCGCGGGCGCCACACTTGCCGGCTGGCCGTTCACTCGGCCCCATAGCATTTTCCAGCCCTTGCGCTGCGCCTCACGCCAGCCGGCGGCACGCGCCATCTCCGAATCTTTTCCGCGAACATCGACGGTTACGCCCGACACTTCATAGCTGGACGAGCTGTCGATCGGCGGCACGCCGCGATTGCCCGGCTCGATCTGGGCGCGCAGCGCCACGGCCGCGCCTAGCGCGAGCAGCAGGCCGAGCAGGATCGGGAAAGGCCGGTACAGGCTCTGAAACAGGGTCACGTCGCGTCTTGTGACGAGTTGATCGTGGAAATCCAAGCGCGATGTGGCTAGTCGCCTGTCATGGACGCCAAACATAATCAGCCCGAACCCTATACCTATGCCAAGGCAGGGGTTTCGATCGCCGCCGGCAATGCGCTGGTGAAAGCGATCGCGCCGCTCGCCCGCGCCACCGCGCGCGCCGGCGCCAATGCGGATCTCGGCGGCTTCGGGGGCTTTTTCGACCTCAAGGCGGCGGGATATCGCGATCCGCTGCTCGTCGCGGCGAATGACGGCGTCGGCACCAAGCTCAAGCTGGCGATCGAAGCGGACCAGCATGACGGCGTCGGCATCGATCTCGTCGCGATGTGCGTCAACGACCTGATCGTGCAGGGCGCCGAGCCGCTCTTCTTTCTCGATTATTTCGCAACCGGCCGACTCGATAATGGCGTCGCCGAGCGCGTGATCGCGGGCATTGCCGAAGGGTGCCGTATCGCCGGCTGCGCGCTGATCGGCGGTGAAACGGCCGAGATGCCGGGCATGTATGCCGAGGGCGATTATGACCTCGCCGGTTTCTCCGTCGGTGCGGTGGAGCGCGACGAGGCCCTGACGGGAAATGCGGTGACGGCGGGCGACGTGATTCTCGGCCTCGCCTCCTCGGGCGTCCATTCGAACGGCTTCTCGCTGGTGCGCCGGCTGGCGGTCGATAAGGGATGGAAGCTCAATCGCCCGGCTCTGTTCGATCCCGAGACGCTCCTGATTCACGCGCTGCTCGCGCCGACACGTATTTACGTGAAGCCACTGCTGCCGCTGGTGCGCGGCCGGCGGATCAAGGCGCTCGCCCACATCACCGGCGGCGGCCTGCTGGAAAATATCCCGCGCGTGCTGCCCGAGGGGCTGCATGCGACGATCGACGCAGGCGCCTGGCCCCAGCCCCGGCTGATGGCCTTCCTGCAGGCGCAGGGCAATATCGAGCCGAAGGAAATGGCGCGGACCTTCAACTGCGGCATCGGCATGGTGGCGATCGTCGGGGCCGGAGAAGCGGCGACGGTGCGCGCGGCGCTGGAAGAAGCAGGCGAAACGGTGTTCGAGATCGGCGCGATTGACGCCGGCCAACGTGGCTGCACAGTAAAGGGTGGTTTGGAAGACTGGTCCGCGCTCCAGCCATGGTCGGCAACGCACAATGGCTGAGAAGGCGCGCGTCGGCGTCCTGATATCGGGGCGCGGATCGAACATGGCTGCGCTGATCGAGGCGGCACGGGCACCCGATTGCCCGTTCGCGGTTTCGCTCGTCCTCTCCAACGTGCCCGACGCGCCAGGACTAGCGCTGGCCCGGGAGGCCGGTATCGCGACAGCCGCGATGAGCCATAAGGGCATGAAGCGCGCCGAATTTGACGCCTGGATCGAGGCGCAGCTTGTCGTCGCCGGGATCGAGTGGGTCGCGCTCGCGGGCTATATGCGGCTGCTCTCGCCCGGTTTCATCGCGGGCCGCGCGGGACGGATCGTCAATATTCACCCCTCGCTGCTGCCCGCCCACAAGGGGCTGGACACGCATCAGCGTGCGATCGATGCCAGCGACACCAAGGCGGGCTGCTCGGTCCATATCGTCACTGCGGAACTGGATGACGGGCCAGTGCTCGGGCAGGCTGAAGTACCGATTCTGCCGGGCGATACCGCCGATTCGCTCGCCGAACGCGTGCTTGCTGAAGAGCATCGCCTTTATCCGAAGGTTCTGGCAGACTTCGTCACACGATGAGCCCCGACCCTGCCGCCTGTCTCGAAAAGGTCCGTGCGCTGGCTCTGGCGCTACCCGGGGCGGCCGAGCGGCTGTCGCACGGCTCGCCCGGGTTCCACATCGAAAAAGGCAAGTTCTTCGCCTATTTCTGGCACGATCATCACGGCGATGGCGAGACGGTGGCGATCGTCAAGACTAGCGACCGCGAGGAGCAGGCGATGCTGATCGAGATCGACCCCAATTGCTATTTCCGGCCCGCTTATCTCGGCGCCTATGGCTGGGTAGCGATGCGCCTCGACCGCCCCGGCACCGATTGGGATCGCGTTGCCGATCGCATCGCGCGGGGCTGGAAACTCGTCGCACCGCGCCATCTGCTGGACGCGTGCAGGCGATGACGGAAACTCCCGAAACCCCGGCAGCGGAGCGCGCGAAGGCCGAGGCCGCAGCGACACGCCGCCGCTGGATCACGCTTGGCGAACTGCTGGCGGTGCTGGCAGTCGTGATTTCGGCCTTGACGCTGTGGAATAATTATAGCGAACGCGCGCATCAGGAGGCCGATCGTAGCGCGAGCGCGAGCAAGGCTGCCCAGCAGGCGCGCACGCTCCTCCTGCGCAGCCAGCCCGCCGACGGCGGCCGGCGGCTCGATATCCAGCCGGTCGATCGGGCGCAGACGATCCAGAGCATGACAATCCTCTTTCCCACCGCGCTCGACACCACGCCCGCCGAGACGACGGGGGACGCACGGATCGAGGCCGACTGGTTCGGCGATGCGCTGCGCCGCGCACGCAAGGCGAAGGGCCGGCCCGATTCGACCAAGGGAGACGAAAGGCTGCCGGTGGCGATCACCACTCGCTATCTGGCCGACGGCGACGTGCGAACCGACGTCGCGATCTACAATCTGGGCTATGTGCTAGAGGGCCGGCTGTTGGGCGGCAGCACGGTGCGCCTGCGCGGCCTCTCGCTCATCGAGCGGACCAGCGCGGACAAAGCACAGAAGCAACTCGACCGGCTGTGGGACGCGCGCTGAGGGCGCGCGCTATTGCGGGTAAACTGGTTCGTCATCCCGTACAGGCGGGAATCCATGGGCGCAGCGCGCTCTGTTCTGGAACGGCATAGGTTATGGGTCCCGGCCTTCGCCGGGATGACGGGAGAGTGTATTGCGCCCTCTTCGCTACCGCTCAGCCGACGATTTCTTCGGGCTTGAAGAAATAGTCGATCTCGATTTTCGCATTTTCAAGGCTGTCGGAACCGTGGACCGAGTTGGCTTCGATAGACTCGGCGAAAGCTTTGCGAATCGTGCCTTCGTCGGCATTGGCCGGGTTGGTCGCGCCCATCACCTCACGGTTGCGCGCAACGGCGTTCTCGCCCTCGAGGACCTGCACGACCACCGGGCCGGAGATCATGAAGGTGACGAGATCGTTGAAGAAGGGCCGCTCCTTATGAACGGCGTAGAAGCCCTCGGCCTGGCCCTTCGTCATGTGGATGCGCTTCGAAGCAACGACGTGCAGGCCGGCATCCTCCAGCATCTTGGTGACGGCGCCGGTGAGATTGCGGCGAGTGGCATCGGGTTTGATGATCGAAAAGGTGCGTTCGGTCGCCATGGCCGAGCGGGCTCCATGTCTGAAGTGGGAGAAGTCGCGCGTCCCTAGCGGGCGGACGCGCTTTTCGCAAGGCAATCAACGGACGCGCGACCAGCGCCCTCCTTCATCCTGCGTCCAGTAGCGCGGCTCAACCCCGTCACGCCCGGCGAGCGAGCGCCACGCCGCGCGCGCCGCCTCAATCGTCTCGCCGTCGAAAAAATGGAAGGCGCGATCGAAACCGAGCGCCTCGTCGCGCCAGATACCGTCCGCCAGCGCGATATTGCACGCGCCATTGGCGGCGTCGGTATCGGCGGAGATCAGGATCGGTTCGTCCGCCGCGCCCTCCCCGCCCGTGCGGCGATGCGGCAGGAAACTTTCGGGCGTGTAGGTCCACAGGCTCTGGTCCAGCGCGGCGGCCAGCGCGTCGTCGCGCGCGACGATCAGCAGCCGCCCGCCCGTTTCCAGCACCCGTTCGGCAATGCGCGGCAGGACGCGTTCAAGCGGATGCGCGGCGAGATGGTAGAAATCGACCTGCACGCCGCGCGCCCGTCCTCAGCCTTCGAAATGATCGGCAACGAATCGGTCGAGCAGCCGCACGCCATAGCCCGTCGCGCCCTTGTCGTGCAGAGTACCGGACTTTGCCGCCCACACCATGCCGGCAATGTCGAGATGTGCCCAGCGCACGCCCGATTCGACAAACCGCTTCAGGAACTGCGCGGCCGTAATCGATCCGGCGTCGCGACCACCAATATTCTTCATATCGGCGATCGGCGATTCGAGCAGCTTGTCATAGGCGTCGGCCAGCGGGAAGCGCCACAATTTGTCGCCGGTAGCAAGGCCCGCCGTCAACAACTGATCGGCCAGCGAGTCATCGTTCGAGAACAGACCGCCATGTTCATGGCCCAGCGCGATAATCATTGCGCCGGTGAGCGTGGCGAGATCGATCACCGTCTTTGGCTTATAGGTACGCTGCACCCAGGTGAGCGCGTCGCACAGCACCAGCCGGCCCTCGGCGTCTGTGTTGATGACCTCGATCGTCTGGCCCGACATTGAGGTGACGATGTCGCCCGGCCGCTGCGCGCGCCCGCCCGGCATGTTCTCGACAAGGCCGCATACCCCGATGACGTGCGCCTTGGCCTTGCGCGTCGCCAGCGTCTTCATCACGCCGGCGACCGCGCCCGCTCCGCCCATGTCCCACTTCATGTCCTCCATGCCGCCGGCGGGCTTGATCGATATGCCGCCGGTGTCGAAGGTGACGCCCTTGCCGACGAAGGCGATCGGCTCCTTGGTGCCGCCGGTCCCGTCCCAGCGCATCACCAGCAGCCGGCCCGCACGCGACGACCCCTGCGACACGCCGAGCAGCGCGCCCATGCCGAGCGAATACATCGCCTCTTCGTCGAGCACCTCGATATCGATACCCAACTCGGCGAAGGGCTGGCAGCGCGCCACGAAGCTTTCAGGATAGAGGATGTTGGCGGGCTCGGAGACAAGCGCGCGGGTGAAGCCAATGCCATCCGCCAGCGCAGCGAGCGGCGTCCAGGCGGCCTCCGCCCCCTCCCCGCCGCCGACGATCACCACTTCCGCGAGCGAGGGCCTGGATTTGGCGGGCAGGCGCGTGCGATAGATGTCGTGCCGCCAGCCGCGCAGCACGGCGCCCAGCGCGAGATGCGCCGCCGCCTCAGCGCCGTCGGCCAGCGCGAGGCCCTGAAGATCGACGACCAGCTTCGTCTCGCCCGATGTCAACAGACGCGCGGTAAGCGCCGAGCCCGCGCTCTCATAGCCCGCCTTGCGGCCATCCCCGTCGGCGCCGACGCCGACCAGTAGCACGCGGCGCACGCCGCTCTCCTCGGGCAAGAAGAATTCGACGATGCTGCCCGCCTCGCCTTCGAACCGGGCCGCATCCGCCGACGCCTTCGCCAGCGCCGCCGCGCCCTCTTCCAGCCCGATCCGCTCGACCGCGCCCGATCCGGCCGCGACGGGAAAGGCGAGGACATAGCGTCCTGCGGGGCGGGTAGAGGCGAAACGAACGTCCATGCTCCAGTCTTCCTTTTCTATGTGGACCATTCATGTAGGGCCTGCCGATGCCGCTGCAAAGGCGAAGCGTGGCGATGCCATGGCCGAGGACGTTGCAGCCGGACGGCGAGGGTGCGATAGGCGCCGGATTGACGGCGGCGCTGCGTGGGGTTTGTGAACAGGTTCAGGCTCATTTCCCTCTCCGCCTTGTCCCTCGCGCTTGTCGCGGCGGCAGGGCCGGTCGCCGCGCAGGAAACGACGGCGGCGACTGGTGAGCAAGTGGCATTCAGCGCCGATCGGCTCGATTACGACAGCGACAACGACGTCGTCACTGCCTCCGGCGACGTGCGCATGCTGCGCGAGGGCAATCGGCTGCGCGCTGACACGGTGGTGTGGGAGAGAAAGACGGGACGGGTCCGCGCGACCGGCAATGTCGCTGTCACCAATCCGGGCGGCGACACCGCTTATGGTGATTCGATCGAGCTGACCGACACGTTGAAGGACGGCGTCGTCGAGAATCTCTTGCTGGTGCTGGAAGATGGCGGCCGACTCGCGGCGCGCAAGGGCACACGGGTGAATGGGGTCAGCACGCTCGAACATGCCGCTTATTCGCCCTGCGCGGTGGTCGATTCCCACGGCTGCCCGAAAGAGCCGATCTGGAAGATCACCGCGCTGCGCATCATCCACAATCCAACGACGCATCGCATTTCGTACAAGGATGCGCGGCTCTCCATGTTCGGCGTACCGCTACTGGTGATACCGGGCCTGTCGCATCCCGACGGCAGCCAAGGGGGCGGCAGCGGTCTGCTCGTCCCCAAATTGCAACTCAACCGGATCAACGGCCTCGAAATCGCGCAGCCTTATTATTGGCTGATCGGCCCCAACCGCGACCTTACCGTCACGCCGCATTTTTATACCGAGGTGCTGCCGGCGCTGGAGGCGCAATATCGGGCGCTGACCAGCAACGGCGCCTATCAGGTCGGCGGCATGATCACCTACGGGTCGCGCCTGCCGGCCTCGGTGGATTCGTCGAGCCTCGCCAACAGCAATCGCGACGTGCGCGGTTATATCGACGCCAACGGACGCTTTCAGCTCGGCCCCGACTGGACGATCAGCGCCTCAACGCGGCTAACCACCGATAAAACTTTCCTCAGCCGCTACGACATTTCGCGCGACGACCGGCTGCGCTCGACCATCAACGCCGAGCGGATTACCGACGACAGCTATCTCTCCATCGCCGGCTGGGCGGTGCAGAGCCTGCGCGTAGGCGACAGAGCGGGGCTGCAACCGATCGCTCTTCCAGCGATCGACTATCGGCAGCGCATCGCCGATCCGCTGCTGGGCGGAGTCATACAGCTTCAGGCGAACAGCCTCGCTATCCTGCGCACCGCCGGGCAGGACACGCAGCGCGCCTTCGCCGGCGCGCGCTGGGACCTGAGGCGCTACACGCCCTTGGGGCAGGAGTTGACGCTCACTGCCTACAGCCGTGTCGACGTCTATCACACTGCTGATATCGCCAACACGGTGACGCCCAGCTATCGCGGCGATGCCGGCTGGCAGGCGCGCGCGATCGGCGCACTGGCTGCGGACCTGCGCTGGCCCCTGATCGGTGAATTCATGGGCGGCACGCAGATATTCACGCCGCGCGTCCAACTCGTCGCAACGCCGCCGACGCGCAACCTCGGCATACCGAACGAGGATGCGCGCGCGGTCGATCTCGAGGATTCGAACCTGTTTGCGCTCAATCGCTTTCCCGGTTACGACCGTTGGGAGGATGGTAGCCGCGTCACCTACGGCTTCGAATGGGCGTTCGATCTGCCGCGCTTTTCATTCCGCACGATCGTAGGCCAAAGCTATCGCCTAAACAACCGGACGAGCATCTTTCCCGACGGCACCGGCCTGTCCGACCGGCTGTCCGACATCGTCGGGCGGACGACGATCAAATATGGCAATTTCGTCGATATCACCCACCGTTACCGGCTCGACAAGGACAATCTCCAGATTCGCCGCAACGAGGTGGACCTGACGCTCGGCAGCCGGCGCACCTATGTGATGGCGGGCTATCTGAGGCTTAATCGCAATATCGATCCCACCTATGAGGATCTGCGCGATCGCGAGGAGATACGGCTGGGCGGCCGGCTGCAATTCGCGCGCTACTGGTCGGTCTTCGGATCGACCGTGGTGGACCTCACCGGGCGCGGCGAGGACCCGCTTTCAGTTTCCGACGGTTTTTCCCCGGTGCGCCACCGCCTCGGCCTCCTCTATGACGACGATTGTCTGGAGCTTGGCGTGACATGGCGACGCGATTATGAAAGCACCGGCGACGCACGGCAGGGCAACACATTCCTGCTACGGCTGGCGTTCAAGAACCTGGGCCGCTAAGCGTGGGTTCAGGCGCGATGGAGCAGCGGGGGCTCCACATCAATGGCGCGAGCCGATGGGGTAAGAGTTTGACGCGACAGTTGAGGAAGATGGCGCTGCTGGGCGGAGCCGGGATGTTGATCGCCGGTGCCTGGGCCGCCGCGCTGGCACAGACGCCAGCCAATGACGACGCGCCGCAGCAGCCCGAAACCGGGCTGAACCTGCCATCCGATCTTACGATCTTCGGCGATTCGGACCCGACGGTCCACAAGGCGACCGCAATCGTCAACGGATCGATCATCACCGACACCGATGTCGATCAGCGCCTGGCGCTGGTGCTGGCGGCGAATGGCGGCAAGATCGAAGGCGAGGAGAAACAGCGCCTCAAGCTGCAGGTGCTGCGCAACCTGATCGACGAGACGCTCCAGATTCAGGAGGCGAAGGCGCAGGACATCACGATTTCCAAGGAGGAGATCGATCAGACCTTCCATCGCGTCGCCACCAATTTCAAGAAGACGCCCGAAGAATTCGCCAAATTCCTGACCGAGCAGGGATCGAGCGCAGCGTCGCTGAAACGCCAGATCGAGGGCGAGATGGCGTGGCGGCGCGTGCTGGGCCGTAAGGTCGAGCCGTTCGTCAATGTCGGTGAAGAGGAAGTTCAGTCGGTGCTGAACCGGCTGAAGGCATCAAAGGGCGCGCAGGAATATCATATCGGCGAAATATTCCTATCGAGCACGCCTGCTACCAAAGATCAAACGCTCGCCAATGCCGAGCGGATCATGGAACAGATTCGCAAAGGCGCCTCCTTCGTCGCCTATGCGCGCCAATATTCCGAAGCCTCCACAGCAGCGGTGGGTGGCGATCTGGGCTGGGTGCGTGCCGAGCAAATTCCCGCGCCGCTCGCCGAAGCCGCGCAGACGCTCCAGCCTGGACAGATCAGTGGCCCGATCCCCGTCGCGGGCGGCTATTCGATCATCGTGCTGGTCGACAAGCGGCAGGTGCTGACTGCCGATCCGCGCGATGCGGTGCTTGCGCTCAAGCAGCTTTCGATCACCTTCCCCAAGGGTGCGACCCGTGAATCGGCGACACCGAAGGTCGCGCAGTTCGCCGAGATCGTGAAGGGTATCCATGGCTGCGGCCAAGCCGACGAGGCCGCCAAGAAGGCCGGCGCCGAGGTGGTCGACAATGACGATATCAAGGTGCGCGATCTGCCGCCGCAGCTTCAGGAGATGATGCTGGGCCTCCAGGTCGGCCAGGCGACACCGCCCTTCGGATCGCTGGAGGAAGGCGTGCGCGCGCTCGTTCTGTGCGGACGCGACGAGGCACAGAGCGCGCAAGGCCCTTCGTTCGACCAGATTTATGCACAGATGGAGGAGGAACGCGTCAATCGCCGCGCCCAGCGCTATCTGCGCGATCTGCGGCGCGATGCCGTGGTCGATTATCGGTGAGCGCTGCGCGGTGAGCCCTCTGGCCGTAGCCTTGGGCGACCCCGCCGGCATTGGGCCGGAAATCGTCGCGAAGGCGTGGCTGCACCGCAAGGAACGCGGCCTCCTCACCTTCTTCGCCATCGGCGACGCGCGCTCGGTCTCCGCCGTGTGGGACGGGCCGGTGCGGCGCATCTCCTCCCCAGCCGACGCGCCGGCCGTTTTCGATGAGGCCCTGCCGCTCCTCCAAGTCGAAGATGCCGGGATCATCGCACCGGGCCAGCCCGACATGGCCGGTGCGCGCTGCTCGCTCGACGCGCTGGAAATGGCGGCAGGTTTGGCGCGATCGGGCGCTGCTGGAGCGTTGGTCACGGGGCCTGTCTCGAAGGCCCAGCTCTACGCGATCGGCTTTACCCATCCGGGCCAGACCGAGTTCGTGGCCGAGCGCTGCGGCGTCTCGGCGTCCAACGTCGCAATGATGCTCGCCGGCCCCAGTCTGCGTACCGTGCCCGTCACCACGCATGTCCCCCTTGCCGAGGTGGCGGCTCTGCTTTCGATCGACCTGATCGTCGCCAAGGCGAACGCGACCGCGCGGGGCCTGCAACGCGATTTCGGGATCGCCGCCCCACGCCTCGCCGTCGCTGGCTTTAACCCGCATGCCGGCGAACAGGGGGCGCTCGGCCGTGAAGAGATCGAGATCGTCATCCCCGCGCTCGAACTATTGCGCGAGAGCGGGATGGACGTGATCGGCCCGCTCGCCGCCGACACTATGTTCCACCCTCGCGCACGGATGCGTTACGACGCGGCGCTCTGCCTCTATCATGACCAAGCGCTGATTCCATTGAAAACACTGCATTTCGACGAGGGCGTCAATATGACGCTGGGCCTGCCGATCGTCCGCACCTCGCCCGATCACGGCACCGCCTTCGAGATCGCGGGCAAGAACTGCGCCGATCCGGGCGCGATGATCGCCGCGATCGAGCTGGCCGGCCGCTGCGCCTGGCACCGCAGCCAAGCGTGAGCGACGACCGACTGGCGACCCTGCCACCATTGCGCGAGGTGATCGCGCGGCACGGGCTCGCCGCCACGCGCGCGCTCGGCCAGAACTTCCTGCTCGACGAGCAATTGCTCGACAGGATCGTCCGCGTGCCCGGCCCATTGTCGGGCGAGATCGTCTATGAGGTCGGCCCGGGCCCCGGCGGGCTGACGCGCGCGCTGCTCCGCGCGGATGCGAAGGTCGTCGCGGTCGAGCGCGATGCGCGCTGCCTGCCCGCTTTGGCCGAGTTGGCGGAAGCCGCCGGCGGGCGGCTGCGCGTCATCGCCGGCGATGCACTGGCGATAGACGAACGGGCTGAGGCGGGGGACGGCGCACATATCGCCGCCAACCTGCCCTATAATGTCGGCACCGCGCTCTTCGTTCGCTGGCTAACGACACCCGCCTGGCCGCCCTGGTGGCGCTCGATGACCTTGATGTTCCAGAAGGAAGTTGCGGAGCGGATCGTGGCAAAACCGGGCACATCGGCCTATGGCCGGCTGGCGGTGCTCGCCCAGTGGCGCGCGCGACCTGTGCTCGCGCTCAATGTCCACCGCTCGGCCTTCGTGCCGCCGCCCAAGGTAATGTCGGCGATCGTCCACGTCGTGCCCACCGAGGCGCCCGCCGGCGTGCGCGTCACGACGATCGAAGCGCTGACCGCCGCCGCCTTCGGCCAACGCCGCAAAATGCTGCGCCAGAGCCTCAAGGGCCTGCCCGGCGCGCTCGCTGCGCTCGATCGGGTGGGCATAGACGCCAGCCGCCGCGCCGAAACGCTGGCGGTAGCGGATTATGTCGCCGTCGCGCGGGCGATGAGCTGCGCTTAAGGCTTCTTCGTGGCCTCTTCTTCGCCCTTGGGCGGCACCTTGGTCGTCTCCTGCGCGGTGACGATCGCGGGGGGTGGTCCCTTGGCGATGGCGGCGGCGAGTTGGGTCGCGGCGTTGCAATCCTTCTTGCAGAGCTGCCGGATCCGCGCGAGATTCTGCTTCGCCCGCTCGACCGCGCCCTTCTGGACCATCGCGTCGCCCTGCCCGGCGAGCGCGGTCAGGTCATTCGGCTCCATCTGCAACGCCTCGAAATAGAGGCGGATCGCCTTGCCGGGCAGCGATTGCGCCTGCGCCACGCGTGCCAGCGCGATATAAGCGGCGCGATTGCGCGGATCGACGGCGAGTGCCGTTTCCAGCGTATCGGTCGCCGCGCTGAGATTGCCTGCACGGCGCAACGCTTCACCCTTCTGGAGAAGTGTCACCGAACGGGGATTGATCTGATCGTCGGGCTTCTGCCCGATCACCGCGCTCGACGTCGCCGCCAATGTTAGCGAAAGGGCGATCGCTATCGGGGAAAAACGCATCAACAGCTCCGGCAGTGTCTCTTTGCGCGTCTCTAGCATGGCCGGCATAGTCTCGCGACGAAAAAGCCGTCGGTCCCGTCATACGCGGAGGTCAGCCGGCGACCGGGTCCGTGCGGCCGCCCTTCGCCGATCGGATCGCCCGCCGTCCAGCCGGGATGGCGCGCGAGGAAATCGGCCGCTTGTCCTGCCCCTTCCTCATCGAGCAGCGAGCAGACGATGTAGACGAGCGCCCCGCCCGGCCGGACAAGGCGCTCGGCGAGATCGAGCAACCGTACCTGCATGCCCGCGAGCCGCTCCAGCCGCGCAGGATCGAGCCGCCAGCGCACTTCGGGATTACGCCGCCACGTTCCGGTGCCCGAGCAAGGCGCGTCGACAAGCACGACATCGGCCTGTCCTTCGAGGTCGGCAAGGGCCTCGGCCTCGCGCCCACCATTGAGCAATCGCGTCTCGATACCGGTCGCACCCGCGCGTGTCGCCCGAGGCGCGAGACGGGACAGCCGCGCGCGATCGACATCGCAGGCGATCAGTCGCCCCTCGCCCGCCATCGCGGCCGCAAGGGCAAGCGTCTTACCGCCCGCGCCGGCGCAGAGATCGATCACGGTCATGCCCGGCGCGGCATGGGCGGCACGAGTGACGAGTTGGCTCCCCTCGTCCTGCACCTCGATCAGCCCTTCGGCCCAGATGTCGAGTGCCTCGACGCGCGTGCCTTCGGGCAGGCGGAGGCCATCGGGAGCGCGCGGCGTCGGCTCCGCTTCAGGCAGGCGCACGCGCACGGCTTCACGCGTCGCCTTCAATCGATTGACGCGCAGGTCTAGCGGCGCACGGCCGAGCAATGCGAGCAATTCCGCTGAATCGAGCGAGGCGGCGAAGCGACCGAGCAGCCATGCCGGCACAATGCCCGGAGCGGCGCGCGGTTCGTCAGGCGTGATCGGCGTGGGGCCGTGCGGTGATCCGTCGAACAGGGCGGCCAGCGCCGCATCCTCCGCCGCCAGCCCGATCAGCGCGGCCCGCCCGCTTTCGGGGCGTTCGCCCGCGCGGCGGATCGCGCGATAGACCAGTTCGCGCACCGCGCGCCGGTCCTTCGCGCCCGCATAGCGCCGCGTCTTGAAATAGCGCGCGATCAGCGTGTCCGCCGCCGCCCCGCCGTCGCGGGCGGCGCGGATGATCTCGTCCAGCAGCTCGATCGCCGCCTGCGCGCGCGCGGCGGGGGTCATCGGCCGTTACCGATTGTGATAATTGGGCGCCTCGCGCGTGATCGTCACGTCGTGGACGTGGCTCTCGCGCAAGCCCGCATTGGTGATGCGGACGAAGCGGGCCTTCTTCTGCAAATCCGGGATCGTCGCCGCGCCGGTATAGCCCATCGCCGCCTTCACGCCGCCGACAAGCTGATGGATCACATCGGTCACGGACCCCTTATAAGGCACCTGCCCCTCGATCCCCTCGGGCACCAGCTTCAGCTGATCCTTGATGTCCTGCTGGAAATAGCGGTCGGCCGAGCCGCGCGCCATCGCACCCACCGATCCCATGCCGCGATAGCTCTTATAGGTGCGGCCCTGATAGAGGAACGTCTCGCCCGGCGCCTCGTCCGTGCCCGCCAGAAGCGATCCGATCATCACCGTCGACGCGCCCGCCGCCAGCGCCTTCGCCAGATCGCCCGAGGTCCGCAGACCGCCATCGGCGATCACCGGCACGCCCGACTTCGCCGCTTCCTCCGCCGATTCCAGCACGGCGGTAAGCTGCGGCACGCCGACGCCCGCGACGACGCGCGTGGTGCAGATCGATCCGGGGCCGATGCCCACCTTCACGCCGTCCGCGCCCGCGTCGATAAGCGCGCGCGTCGCCTCCGCCGTCGCGACATTGCCCGCGACCACCTGCACCGTGTTGGACAGCCGCTTCACCCGCTCCACCGCGCGCGCGACATCCTTGTTGTGGCCGTGCGCGGTGTCGATCACGATCAGGTCGCATTCGGCGTCGATCAGCGCCTCGGTCCGCTCGAAACCCTTGTCGCCCACCGTCGTCGCGGCGGCGACGCGCAGCCGGCCCGAACCATCCTTCGTCGCGGCGGGATAGGTAACTGCCTTTTCCATGTCCTTGACGGTGATGAGGCCGATGCAGCGATACGCATCATCCACCACCAGCAATTTCTCGATCCGCCGCTGGTGGAGCAGGCGCCGCGCCTCGTCCTGGCTGACGCCGGGCGAGACGGTCGCCAGATTCTGGCTCGTCATCAGCTCGGCGACCGGCTGCTTCGGATTTTCGGCGAAGCGTACGTCGCGGTTGGTGAGGATGCCCACCAGCTTGCCGCCCTTCTCCACCACCGGGATGCCCGAGATGCGGTGCCCCGCCATCAGCGCACGCGCTTCCGCCAGCGTCTGCGTCGGCGCGATCGTGATCGGGTTGACGACCATGCCCGATTCGAAGCGCTTCACCGCGCGCACGGCGGCGGCCTGTTCCTCGATCGACAGATTGCGATGGAGGACGCCGATGCCACCAAGCTGCGCCATCACGATCGCCATGTCCGCCTCGGTCACGGTGTCCATCGCGGAGGAGAGGATGGGGATAGTAAGGCCGATCTCGCGCGTCACCTTCGTGCGGGTATCGGCCTGGCTCGGCACTATTTCGGACTCGGCGGGGCGGAGGAGGACGTCGTCGAAAGTGAGGCCGAGGCTGATGTCCATGTGACGCGGATAACCCATGCAAGGAGTCGAGGCGGCTCTATAGGGGCAGCGGTGCCGTCTTGCTACCCCCCGCCTCTTCCATGGCGAGCAGGCGGCGCGCGGATTCGACGTGCATCCCCTCGATCATCCGCCCCCGGAAACGCTCGGCGCCGCCGGTCGCCGCGGCGATAAGGGCGCGCGCTTCCTCCACCTCCGCCGCGTCGGGGGCGAAGACGGTATTGGCGGCGGCGATCTGGTTCGGGTGGATCAGCGTCTTGCCGTCGAAGCCGAAGGCGCGCCCCTCGCGACATTCGGCCTCGAAACCCTCAGGATCGTCGAGCCGGTTCCACACCCCGTCGAGCGCGAGCGCGCCATGCGCCCGCGCGGCGAGCACGATCGTCTGGAGCGCGAGCGTCAACCCCGCCCGCCCCTCGCCCGGCGGCAGGCGGAGCGCGGCGGCGATGTCGTTCGTCCCCGCGATCAACCCCTGCACACCCGGCACGGCGGCGATCGCGGACGCAGCCAGCAGACCAGCCGGCGTTTCGATCATCGTCAGCAGGGGCTTGCCCGATGCCTGCGCGACCCGCGTCGCGTCCGCCGCGCTTTCGACCTTCGGCGCGACGACGAAATCCGCGCGCGACGACCGGACGGCGGCGATGTCGTCCGCCTGCCAGCCGGTCCCTGCGCCGTTCAGGCGGATGGCGAGCGGGCGGCCGCCATAATCGCCCGCCACCGCTTCCACCGCCGCCGTGCGGGCACGGGCCTTGTCTTCCGCCTTCACCGCGTCTTCCAGATCGAACAGCACCATGTCGCACGCCAGCCCGCGCGCCTTCTCGATCGCCCGCGCGTTGGAGGCGGGCAAAAACAAGGCCGATCGCACCCATCCGATATCACGCATCATAATTCCTCCCTCATGCCGATTATGGTTGGATGGGCCGCGCCGACAGGGCAAGATCACTTCCACGAAATTCCGTGGGGGAAGCGATATGGGTCTGTTCGCGCTGGTTCTGGTGGCGCTCGCGGTGATGTTCCTCTTTTCGGGGATCAAGGTCGTGCGACAAGGCTATCAATATACGATCGAATATTTCGGCAGGTTCGTCGCGGTCGCCCATCCCGGCTTCAACTTCTACATGCCTTTTTTCTACCGCGTCGGCCGCCGCGTGAACATGATGGAGCAGGTGGTCGACATTCCGGGGCAGGAAATCATCACCCGCGACAATGCGATGGTGTCGGTGGACGGCGTTGTTTTCTTCCAGGTGCTCGACGCCGCCAAGGCCGCCTACGAGGTGTCGGACCTGCATTTCGCACTCCTCCAGCTCACCACCACCAATTTGCGCACGGTGATGGGGTCGATGGACCTCGACGAGACGCTGTCGAAGCGCGACGAGATCAACGCCCGGCTACTGAGCGTCGTCGATCATGCGACCACCGCCTGGGGCGTGAAGATCACGCGCGTCGAGGTGAAGGACATCCGCCCGCCGCAGGACATCGTCAACTCGATGGCCCGCCAAATGAAGGCCGAGCGCGAAAAGCGTGCCGCCATCCTCGAGGCCGAGGGACTGCGCGCATCCGAAATCCTGCGCGCCGAAGGGCAGAAGCAGTCGCAGATATTGGAGGCGGAGGGCCGGCGCGAGGCCGCTTTCCGCGACGCCGAGGCGCGCGAGCGTTCGGCCGAGGCGGAAGCGAAGGCGACGCAGATGGTGTCCGATGCGATCGAGAATGGCAGCGCGCAGGCGATCAACTATTTCGTGGCGCAGAAATATGTCGAGGCGGTGAGCGAGTTCGCGACCTCGCCGAACGCCAAGACTATCCTCTTCCCGGTGGAAGCGACGCAGCTCATCGGCACGCTCGGCGGCATCGGCGCGCTGGCGAAGGAAGCGCTGGGCGGCGGCGAGAACATGGCCCCGCCTGCCCCTCCCCCGCCGCGTCCGCGCCGCCCCGGCCCGTTCGAGCAGGCGTGAGGCGGCTATGGAGATAGGCGGCATCGCGCTGGAGGCATATTGGTGGTGGCTGATTGGCGCGCTGCTGCTCGGCATCGCCGAGATACTTGCGCCGGGCTTCTTCCTGATCTGGATGGCGGCGGCGGCGGCGCTGGTGGGCATCGTCACCTTCCTGTTCGGGATCGGCGGCGTGGCGCAGGCGTGCCTGTTCGCGGTCGCGGCGGTAGCGGCAGTCTATGCCGCACGCCGCTGGATGCAAACGAACCCGATGCCGTCGAGCGACCCGATGCTGAACGATCGCATCGCGCGCATGGTAGGTGAAACGGTGACGGTGATCGAACCGATCCTCGGCGGCCGCGGACGGGTGAAGGTTGGCGATGGCGTCTGGAATGCTACTGGCCCCGACACCCCCCTCGGCGCGCAGGTCCGGATCACCGGCGCCGAGAGCACGACCCTGATCGTCGAGCGGGTGTAGCGGTAAGGCGGCGTCTCTCACGACCCTCGGGTCATCCCAGTTTTAACGAAGGACTGGCATTTCCTTTGCCCTCTAAAATTATCCGAACCGCCCCGTTACATAATCGCGCGTCCGCGCGAGGCGGGGGGTGGAGAAGAGTTCGGAAGTGGGACCGAACTCGATCATCCGGCCGAGGAACATGAAGCCTGTGTGATCCGAGATGCGCGCCGCCTGTTGCAGGTTATGCGTGACGATGACGATCGTGAAGTCTTCCTTCAGCTCCAGCAAGGTCGCTTCAAGCTTCGCCGTCGAGATCGGATCGAGCGCCGAGGCCGGCTCGTCGAGCAGCAATATCTCGGGCTCGACGGCGATGCCACGGGCGACGCACAGCCGCTGCTGCTGCCCACCCGACAAACCGAGACCCGATGTGTGCAGCTTATCCTTCACCTCGTCCCACAGCGCGGCGCGATGCAGTGCACGTTCGACGATCTCGTCCATCTCGGCACGGCTCTTGCGCTGATAGAGGCGGACGCCGAACGCGATATTGTCATAGATCGACATCGGAAAGGGTGTCGGTTTCTGAAACACCATGCCGATGCGCGAACGTAGATGCGCCACCTCGATCCCGCGGCTGCCATTGCCGGGCAAGACGTCCTCGCCGTCGAGTAGGATGCGTCCTTCGGCCCGCTGCCCCGGATAGAGCGAATAGATGCGGTTGAGCACGCGCAGCAGCGTCGATTTGCCGCAGCCCGACGGACCGATCAGCGCGGTGATCCGGTGGCGTGCGATAGGCAGATCGACGCCGTGGAGCGCCTGCGTCTTGCCGTAGAAGAAATCGAGCTTCTGCGTATCGAGGATCAATTCCTCGGCGGGCGGCGCGATCAGGCTGCACGCTTCTTCGGCGAAGGTTGCGATATCTGTCATGGGCGATGCGTCTCCCGGGCGAGCATCCGCCCGACGATGTTGATGAAGAGGACGGCAGCGGCGATCAGCAGCGCCCCCACCCAGGCGAGCCGGCGCCAATCGTCATAGGCGGACAGCGCGAACTGGAAGATGGTAGTCGGCAGGCTCGCCATCGGCTGCGACATATCCATGCTGAAGAACTGGTTGCCGAGCGAGGTGAAGAGCAAGGGCGCCGTCTCCCCGCTGATCCGCGCGAAACCCAGCAGCACGCCGGTCAACAGCCCCGCCCCTGCCGCGCGCCAGATAACCCGGCGGATAACGAAGGCGCGCGATGCGCCGAGCGCCATGCCCGCTTCGCGCAGGCTATGCGGCTGGAGCCGTAATATATCCTCCGTCGTTCGTGTCACGATCGGCATTGCGAGCAATGCCAGCGCCACCGCGCCGGCATAGCCCGAAAAGCCGTGGAATGGCCGCACCAGCAACTCATAGACGAACAGCCCGACGAGGATCGACGGCGCCGAGAGCAGCACGTCATTCAGGAAGCGAACGACCTGCCCGTAGGCAGTGTCCCCGCCATATTCGGCGAGCCAGGTGCCGGCAAGGATGCCGATCACCACCGCGATCAGCATCGCGCCCGCACACATCAGCAAGGACCCCATGATCGCGTTGGCAAGGCCGCCGACCGATCCCGGCGCCGGCTGCGTCATCGTGAAAATCTTGAGGTCGATCCCGCCGATCCCCTGCGTCACAAGCGACCAGAGGATCATCGCCAGCGCCGCCAGCGCTACGAGTGTGGCTATGCCGCAGCCGGCGACGAACAGCAGGTTGACGGCGCGCCGTCTGGCCGCGCGTGCGCTCATGGTCTTTGCCTCCCGAGCAGGAGCCGCGCGATAGCGAGCACCCCGAAAGTGATGAGGAAGAGGACGAGGCCGAGCGCGATCAGCGCGGCCGTGTGCATCTCGCCCGTCGCCTCGGTGAATTCGTTCGCGATCGTTGAGGCAATCGTCGATCCTGACGAGAAGAGCGAATCGGGGAAACCATGCGCGTTGCCGATGATGAACGTCACCGCCATCGTCTCGCCCAATGCGCGGCCAAGGCCGAGCATGATGACCCCGGCCAGCCCCTTGCGGACATAGGGCACGATCACGGCGCGTACCGCTTCGAACGAGGTGCAGCCGAGCCCATAGGCAGCCTCGCGCACCTGCGGCGGCACCGTCAGGAACAATTCGCGGAACACAGCCGCCATGTAGGGCAGGATCATGGTCGCCAGGATCACCGAGGCGGTGAAGATATTCGCCCCGTTGGGCACGCCCGCGAACAGCTTGTCCTGCCACGATCCCGACTCCGCGCTCATCAGTAATGGGAGCTGAACATGCGTGGCGAACCAGGGGGCGAGCACGAACAGGCCCCACATGCCGTAGACGATCGAAGGAATGCCGGCGAGCAGTTCAACCGCGATCGCGATCGGACGCGCGAACGCACGCGGGCAGAATTCTGTAAGGAAAACCGCGACTCCCATCGCCAATGGCAGGGCGAAGGCGAGCGCGAGGAAAGAGGTGATCAGCGTACCGACGATCGGCCCCGCCGCGCCGTAAACCTCTGTCACCGGGTTCCACTCGCTCGACATAAGAAAGCCGAAGCCGAAGGTGCGGAAGGCCGGCCAGCCACCGATCGCGAGCGAGATCACCACCCCGGCCAGGGCAGCGAGCAGCAATGTCGCCGAAGCAAGGCAGAGAGTGCGGAAGATTGTCTCGCCGGCCCTGCCTTGTACCGGCTTCAATGCTTTCACTTGGACATAGCTCGTCATCAGGTCCACCCGTTGCCGGCAGGCCGCCCGCATGGGGCGCCCTGCCGGTCCTTCGGATATGCGCGGGCTATCAGCGCGCGACGTAGACGGGCTTGCCGCCTGCCTTGATCGATGCGGCCCACTGCTTGCGGACCAGCGCCTTCACCCCGGCGGGCATCGGCACATAATCGAGCGCGACAGCCTGCTTGTCGCCATTCTTGTATGCCCAGTCGAAGAATTTCAGCACGCTGGCGCCGCTGGCGGCATCGGCCTGATTCTTGTGGAGCAGGATGAAGGTGGCGCCGGTGATCGGCCAGGCGTTCGCACCGGGCTGATCGAGCAGCAGGATATAGTTGCCGGGCGCTGCGGCCCATTTCGCGCCCGCCGCGGCCGCCGCGAAATTGGCCGCCGTCGGCGCCGGGAACTTGCCCGCCTTGTTCTGGAGCAGCGCGAAGGTCGACCCGTTCTGCTTGGCATACGCATATTCGACATAGCCGATCGAGCCGACCGTCTGGCGTACCATCGCGGCGACGCCGTCATTGCCCTTGCCACCGATGCCCGTCGGCCACTGCACTGAGTCGCTCGCGCCCACCTGCTTCGCCCAGAGCGGATTTTTCATCGACAGATAAGAGGTGAAGAGGAAAGACGTGCCCGACCCGTCCGACCGGTGAACGACGGTGATGGGCAGGTTGGGCAGCCGCACACCCTTGTTCAGCGCGGCGATCTGCGGCGCATTCCACTTATTGACGCGGCCGAGATAAATGTCGGCGAGCACCGCGCCCGTCAGGTGCACCTGGCCGGGCTTCACACCAGGCAGGTTCATGACCGGTACGACGCCGCCCATCACCGTGGGAAACTGATACAGACCCGCCTCATTGAGTTCGGCAGGCTTCAACGGCTTGTCCGACGCGCCGAACGCAACCGTTTTCGCCTTGATCTGCTTGATGCCGCCACCTGAGCCGATCGCCTGATAATTAAGACCGATACCCGTCTGGGCGCGATACGCCTCGGCCCATTTCGCATAGATCGGCGCGGGGAAGGTTGCACCCGCCCCCGAAATATCCGCCGCCTGTGCCCCCTGGACGAGGACCATGGCCGCGCCGAGCGCGACCGTCATCTTCTTGAACATATGCGAGTCTCCGGATGCCGGATATGTCTGTCCCCCGGCAGAAACCACCCCCTAGGAGGGCTCTGTTACATAATCGTGACAAGTATAGATATCGAGCGTGAGTATAATTCAGCAATACAAATAGGATGATTATACGATCTAATCAGCGATTACATCAATCTGTCATAATCGATGGCTAACAGGCCCGCGTCCCGGCGGTGAATGAGCCGGGCCTTATAGGGGTTCATCAATGCATCATACTATTTCCCTGCTCGCGGGAGCGGGCATGGGGGCGCTTGCCCTCACCATCGCGGCCACGCCGGCCGCCGCTCAGATGACGCCGAAGGCGTCAGCCGCCTCACAGCGGGAAATCGGCACGCTGCGCGCCGAGATCGAATCGCTCCGCGCCCGTCTGGACGCGCAGGACGCCGCCCAGCGTGAAACCCGCGCGCAGGCCGAAGCCGCCGCCCAACAAGCCCAGGCAGCGCAGGCGCAGGTCCAGCAGATTCCCGATCAGGTGCAGACCGCCATGGCGAGGGCACCCAAGGACAAACCGAAATGGTTCGACGACACCAGCATCAGCGGCCGGATGTATTTCAACGTCAGCTCGGTCAAGCGCGAGGTGAACGGCCAGGAGACGGAGCATGATGGCGGTTTCCTGATCAAACGCTTCTATCTGGGTGTCGATCACAAGTTCAACGACGTCTTCTCGGGCAACATCACCACCGACATCGACAGCGTGGTCGGCACCAACGGCTCGACGATCGGCAAGGGCCTCTACGTGAAAAAGGCTTATTTGCAGGCGAAGCTCGATAAGGCGCTGGTGATTCGCCTCGGCGCCGCCGACCTGCCGTGGATTCCCTATGCCGAAGGACTGTATGGTTATCGGCATATCGAAAACACGCTGGCTGACCGCACCAAGTTCGGCACCTCGGCCGACTGGGGCGTGCACGTGATGGGCGAATTCGCCGACGGGCTAGTCAGCTATCAGGTGTCGGCGATCGACGGCGCGGGCTATCGCGATCCGAAGTTCACCAAGACGATCGACCTCGAAGGCCGCATCTCGGTGGCTTATAAGGGCTTCAACGTCGGCGTCGGTGGTTATACCGGCAAGCTCGGCAAGGACCAGCAGGACGCGATCACGCATCACCGTGCGAATCGCCTCAACGCCCTCATCGCCTACAAGACCAAGCTATTCACCGTGGGCGGGGAATATTTCTCCGCGAAAAACTGGACGCAGGTCACGTCGGTCGTCGAGGACAAGGCCGAGGGCTATTCGGTGTTCGGATCGGTCTCGCCGCTACCCAAATGGAGCATTTTCGGCCGCTATGACTGGGTGAAGCCGAGGAAGGATACCGTGTCCGACTTCAAGGATCACTATTACAACGTCGGCATCCAATATAGCCCAGCGAAGATTGTGGACCTCGCGCTGGTCTACAAGCGTGACAAGGCCGACAACGGCATCCTGTCCACGTCGAACGGCAATATCGGCGGATCGATCGACGGCACGTACAGCGAATTCGGCCTCTTCGGCCAGTTCCGCTTCTGATCCTGCCCCTTCTCGTCATCCCGGCTTGCGCCGGGATGACGAACGTCCTGATTTTCCCACACATATGCCCATCCGTCATTCCGGCGGAAGCCGGAATCCTTAGGCGGCGGTCCGATCGATAAGAAAGCGAGCCGAATCCATGGGCCCGACTTTCGTCGGGGTGATGGTTGCTAATCTCGACAAGCGGCGGCAAAGCGCCCCGCCCTCAATCGGCCATATGGCAGGGTTTGATCGCCTCCGGCGCGGGGCGTGGCCCCTTGGCGGCATAGAGCGCGATATAGCCGTTCACCGACAGCGGCTCGCCGCCCACCCGCTCATAGCCGACGGCACGCATCTCGCAGTCGAGCAAAGCGGGCGGCGTGCCATGCTGCGAGGTCGGCCGATCCGAATCGACCACCACCACCTCACCGTCCGGCATCAGCGCGGGCCGCAGCCGCCACAGAAATTCGTAGGGCGATCCGATCTCGTGATACATGTGGACGAGAAAGATGCGGTCGAAGCTGTGCGCCGGCAATTTGGGATCGGCCGGCTCGCCCAGCTTCACGCTGACATTGTCCAGCCGCTCGCGATTGACGCGCTCGGCCAGCTTATCGCGCACCGCCGGAACGACATCCTGCGCGAGAACCCTGCCGTCGGCGCCGACCCGCGCGGCGAGGCGTACGGTATAATAGCCTTCGCCCGCGCCGATATCGGCGACGGTCATGCCCCGCTTCACGCCCGAGCGGTTCATCACCCTGTCCGCCTCGCGCAGCCGATCGCGCGCTTCCTCGGTCGAGAAGCGACTGGTGACGATCGGGGCGACCGGGCGATCGGCGGGCGGGAAGGCCTTGGACGGCACATCCTCGTCCGCCATCGGCTGCCCGCCATGACATGCGGCGAGCGCTAACGCCATCAGCGCGGCGGTCCATCGCATCGTGACAGGCATCGCCAATGCCATCTCAGTCGACATCCTCGACATCCACCGTCTCACCGGTGACGCGCTGCGAGAGCGCCGCCGCCATGAACGGATCGAGAGCGCCGTCCAGAACGTCCGACGGCGCGGTGGACGTGACGCCGGTGCGCAGGTCCTTCACCAACTGATAGGGCTGAAGGACGTAGGATCGGATTTGGTGCCCCCAGCCGATGTCGGACTTGGTGGCGTTGGTGGCCATCGCCTCCTCCTCGCGTTTGCGAAGCTCCAGTTCATAGAGGCGCGCCTTGAGCTGCTTCATCGCCTCGGCGCGGTTCTTGTGCTGCGAGCGCTGCGTCTGGCAGGCGACGATGATGTTCGTCGGAATATGGGTGATTCGTACCGCCGAATCGGTGGTGTTGACGTGCTGCCCGCCCGCGCCCGACGAACGATAGGTATCGATCTTCAGGTCCTTTTCCTGCACGTCGATATCGATGCTGTCATCGATCACGGGATAAACCCAGACGCTGGCGAAGCTGGTATGCCGCCGGGCGGAGCTGTCATAGGGACTGATGCGGACGAGGCGATGCACGCCGCTCTCGGTCTTGGCATAGCCATAGGCGTTCTCGCCCTTCAGGATCAGCGTGGCGGACTTGATCCCCGCCTGCTCGCCCGCATGATAATCGACCAGCTCGACCTTCATGCCGTGCCGCTCCGCCCAGCGCGTATACATGCGCTGGAGCATTTCGGCCCAGTCCTGGCTTTCGGTGCCGCCCGCGCCAGCGTTCACCTCGATATAGGTGTCGTTGGCGTCGGCCTCACCCGCGAGTAGCGCCGCCACCTTGTCGCGCTCGGCCCGTTCGGCAAGCCCGCCGAGGCTAACCACAGCCTCGTCCACCATGGCGCTGTCGCCTTCGGCCTCCGCCATCTCCATCAGCTCGACCGTATCGTTCAGCTCGCTCTCGATCGCGCGCGTCGCGCCGATCGCCTCATCGAGCCGACGACGCTCGCGCATCAGCGCCTGGGCCGATTTCGGATCGTCCCACAGCGCCGCATCCTCGACGCGCGCGTTCAGTTCATCGAGCCGCCGGAGCGCGCGATCCCAATCGAGGAACCGGCGCAGGAGGGCCAGCGCATCGTTGATCTGGTCGACATGGGCTTGCGCCTCGGCGCGCATCTTCGAAAACTCCACAAGAACATCATGGCGAGCGGCGCGGGACGAGCCCGCTTCGCTCGCGGCGGGGCCTAGTAAATCCCGCCCTCTCTTTGCAAGAAATCACTGTCGGCGCTACGCGGCGCTGCCGCCGCCTCGTCGGCACGCTTGGCGATCTCGTCACGGCGGATCGTGCGGCGCGGCTCACTTTCGGGCTTGAATGCCTCCCAGATCACCGCCGCCTTGGGATCGGTGCCCGGCCAGGCACCATAAACGCGGCGGCCCGAGCGGCGATCGATCCGCACCATCCGGATACCCTCCGGCGCGCGGAACGGCACGACCGGCATATCCTTCATCGCGGTCAGCGCGAACTGCTTGAAGATCGGCACCGCAATCGTGCCGCCCTGCGCATAGCCGCCCATCGGCCGCGGCTGATCGTAGCCGACATAGACGCCCGCGACCAGATCGGCCGATCCGCCGACAAACCAGACGTTGGTCGGCCCGGTCGTGGTGCCCGTCTTGCCGAACAGCGGCCGTCCCATATCGCTGAGCGCCCGCGCTGTGCCGCGTTTGACGACCCCTTCCATGATATGGAGCATCTGATAGGCGGTCATCGCATCGATCGCCTGCTTCGTGCGCGGGCGGGGGCGTGGCATCGGCTTGCCGTTCCAATCCTTGGCGTTGCAGCCCTCGCACGGGCGCGTGTCGGCGCGCGCGATCACCTTGCCGTGCCGGTCCTGCACATAATCGATCAGGGTGGGCGAGAGCGCACGCCCCTGATTGGCCAGGATCGAATAAGCGTTGACCATGCGCAGCACGGTCGTGTCGCCCGCGCCCAGCGAGATGCCCAGCACGCGCGGATAGGGATGATCCGGCGGCATGACGCCCAGCGCTTTCGCCATATCCACCACTTTGTCCATGCCGGTCATGCTCGCGGTACGGACGGTCATCAGGTTGCGCGACTGCTCGACGCCCCAGCGCATTGTGCGCGGGCCGGCGTTGCCGCCGGCGAAGTTACGGAAGCACTTCTGGCCCAGCTTGGCTGATTGATAGACGCAGAACGGCCCGTCGACGACGATCGACGCCGGGGTCATTCCATTGTCTAGCGCGGCGGCATAGACCACCGGCTTGAATGCCGATCCGGGCTGGCGGAAAGCCTGAACCGCGCGGTTGAACGAGGATTCGCGAACGTCGAAACCGCCCTGCATCGCCAGCACCTGGCCGGTATGCGGGTTTTCGGCCAGCATGCCGCCCGAAACGGCGGGAATGCTGCGCAGGCTCCACGCGCCGCCCTCGCGCTTGACGACGATAACGTCGCCCGGCTTCAGGAAATCGAAGGCGTGGCCGCCAACGCCACGCTTGGGCATCGCCGCGGCGGAGGCGGCCAGCGTGCCGGTCGATCCGTCGGTAAAGCCAATCTCGGCGCTGCCCCTGCCCCTCGACAGGACGACCGCGCGCACCCAATCGTCATAGCCGGTGCCGACGCGCACGCCGGCAAGGCGGTTCGGCCAGCCATCGCCCAGCTCGATCCTGCCCGACGTGCCGGTCCACCCCTTGCCGCGATCGTAGCGAACCAGCCCGTCGCGCAGCGCCCGCTCCATCGCGGTCTGCATCGCCGGGTCCAGCGAGGTCCGCACCCACAGACCGCCGGCATAGACGCTGTGCGGGCCATCCTCGGCCGTCTCGCCATAACGATCAATCAGTTCGCGCCGAACGGCCTCGATGAAATAACCGTTCTTCTCATTATGGGCGACGTGCGCCCGCGCAAGCGCGCCGAGCGGGGCGGCGGCGGCGGCATCGCGCTGCGCGGCGGTGATCCAGCCATTGGCCAGCATCTCGCGCAACACATAATTGCGCCGCGCGAGCGCACGATCGGGATGGCGCACCGGATCGTAATTGGCCGGCCCCTTGGGCAGGATAGCGAGATAGGCGACCTCGGGCAAAGTGAGCTGGTCGACATCCTTGTCGAAATAGGCGCGCGCGGCGGACTGGACGCCATAGGCATTGCGGCCGAGGAATATCTGGTTGAGATACAGTTCCAATATCTGCTGCTTCGTCAGCACCTGCTCAATCCGATAAGCGAGGATCGCCTCGCGTATCTTGCGGCGGATCGAATATTCGTCGCCGACGAGGAGGTTCTTCGCCACCTGCTGCGTGATCGTCGATCCGCCCTTGGCGCGTCGGCCCGTGCCAATCTTGCTGACATAATCGATCACCGCGCCGGCAAGACCGGGCAGATCGATGCCGCCGTGCTGAAAGAAGGTCTTGTCCTCCGCCGCGAGATAAGCGTGAATCAGAAGGGGCGGAAATTCGTCGAAGCTGAGTTCGACGCGCCGCTCGCGCGCATAGCTGTAGATCGGCGCGCCATTGATCCCGCGTATGTTGGTGGGCAGCGGCGGTTCATAGGCTAGCAGCCGATCCGCCGAGGGCAGGCCGCGCGCGAAGAGCAGCCAGAAAACCAGCCAAGCGATCAGCAGCAGGCCAACCGCGGCAATTGCGATTCGCGCCAGCTTCGATGCCCAGACGTCGCGCAGCACGGCGGCTGCGCCGTGCGCTCCACGCTTCAGGCGAATACGGAGGTTTTCGGGCGGGGCCTCGTCCATTGGGGGCGGCTCTAGCATTTCCGGGGCGTTTTGCCAGCAGACTTGCGCCGCTTCCGCCCTCGAATCCGCTCATTTGCTCGCAAGACGGCGCGCGAAATGGGTTTCGACGGCTTCGCGAACGCCCTTCGCGATCGTGCGCTGATATTTCTTGGAGAAGAGCAGCGCCACATCGTCGGGGTTCGAGATATAGCCCGTTTCGAATAGGATCGAGGGCACGTCAGGCGCCTTCAGCACCACCAGCCCCGCGAAGCGGTGGAAGTTGGTGCGGAACCGGATCTTGTTCGACAGATCGCGTTGCAGCAGCGTCGCGAAATCGGCGGAGACGTTCATCGTCTCGCGCTGCGCAAGATCGATCAGGATCGACGAGATATCCGAACTGGCGTCGCCCAGATTGACGCCGTTCAATATGTCGGCCCGGTTCTCGCGCGCCGCAAGGTTGCTGGCGACGCGATCCGAGGAGACTTCGGACAGGGTGTAGATCGTCGCCCCGCGTGCATCGGTATTGGGTGCACTGTCGACATGGATCGAGATGAACAGGTCCGCATGCAGCCGCCTGGCTATCTCGCGTCGTTCGGAGAGGACAAGGAAGCGGTCGTCGCTGCGCGTCATTGCCACCCGCACCCGCCCGGATTCGACCAGTTCGTCGCGGATCGCCTTGGCGATGGCGAGCGCCGCGTCCTTTTCCATCAGGCCGTCGGGCGACATCGCGCCCGGATCGTGCCCGCCATGGCCGGCGTCGATCACGACGAGCGGCCGGTCCGTCCCGCGCGCGCCACTGACCGGCGGCAGCGGCAGGCCCGCAACCTTGTTTGACGGACTAAGCGGGATGCGCACCGTGCTGCGATCAGCCGGACTCGGCGGCGCGACGCGCGTGCCGTCCGGCGAGGTGAAGAAGCGGCGGGCACCATTGGCCGCACGATGGAAGACCGATTGATCGACCGCGCGAACCGATAGGATGAGCGAACGCCCATCGGGCGCGAAATGGCCGTCGGTAAGCAGCGCCGGCTTCGCCAGATCGAAGACCAGGCGCGTCGTCTCGCCATCGCGCTGCCCCATGCGGAGCCGGGCGACAACGCCGCCTGCGGCCGACAGCCTGCTCATCGTCACGCCTTCGACGTCCACCGCGATCCTGTTCGGCGCATCGAGCATGAAGGCGGATGCGTTGCGCACCACAGCGTCGAAATTGAGGATGATACGGCCGTCGTCGATATCGATGCCGCTGACCACCGCGGCGGGCGCCACGCCCGGCATGGCCAGCACCAGCAGCACCATGGCGGCCGCCCATCGAACACGACGCGCCAGCCGCCTACCGAAACGCCCTCCCAACATACCCCGCCTTCTAACCGGATGATTCGCCATGGCAATGCGCGAGCCATAGTCCGCGCGCGGATTTCCTCGCCATGTGGTAAATTGGCATAGTTAAGAAAATCTTTGCACTCCAGCCCACAAAAGCCCCCGGTTACGGCGGCTTTTCGCCAGCAGCTTTAGGTTGCCGCCCTGCGACGCGGATGCTAGCAGTAGCATTCCGGAGAGGTGGGACCCGTTCGGGGATGGAATTTTCCATATTCCACGCCATCTTCCGATTTCAGGCGCCGACGACGGATTTCTGTCGGCCATCTAGGTTGAAGCTGCATGTGTTATCGTTTCCCGAACCCGCAACGCCCCCTGAAGGATCGCGGCGCGTGGGCATGGGGCCTTTATCCGGCGCCGGACGTCGGAGTGATGCAGGCGGCAGACGCACCCCTCACCATAACCACCGGACAAGCAGGGAAGGCATCATGACGCCTTCCCCGTCCCTTCTGCCTATCGCGCCCTACCGCCCCCGGGCGGCTGCGGGCGCGCGGAGACATACTAATGACCATGCGCATGCTAATCGACGCGCGCCACCGGGAGGAAACCCGCGTTGCCGTCGTCAAGGGAAACCGCATCGAGGAATTTGATTTCGAGTCCGCCGAGCGCAAGCAGCTCAAGGGCAATATCTATCTTGCGAAAGTGACGCGGGTGGAGCCATCGCTCCAGGCGGCGTTCGTCGACTATGGCGGCAACCGCCACGGCTTTCTGGCCTTCTCGGAAATCCATCCCGATTATTACCAGATCCCGAAGGAAGACCGCGACGCCCTGCTTCGCGAGGAGGCGGAGCATGCCGCCGAGGAAGAGGCCCTGCGCGCGCAGGAGTTCGAGGAGGAAGAGCATGACGAGGAGCATGCCGATCCCGCCGAGGCGCTTGACGAGGCCGAGGGTGAGGAAAGCGATGCCCCGCGCACCAGGCCGATGCAGGCTGGCGGCGGCGATGAGAATGCCGTGGAAGCCCTGCGCGCCAAGCGCATGAATCTGCGCCGCCGTTACAAGATTCAGGATGTGATCCGGCGGCGGCAGGTCCTGCTCGTTCAGGTGGTCAAGGAAGAGCGCGGCAACAAGGGCGCGGCGCTTACCACCTATCTCAGCCTTGCCGGGCGCTATTGCGTGCTCATGCCCAACACGTCGCACGGCGGCGGCATCAGCCGAAAGATTTCGAACGCCGCCGATCGCAAGCGGCTGAAATCGATCATGGCCGATCTCAACCTGCCGAAGACGATGGGCTGCATCGTCCGCACCGCCGGGCTGCAGCGCACCAAGACCGAGATCAAGCGCGATTTCGACTATCTCGCCCGGCTGTGGGACGAGATACGCGAGACAACGCTCTCCTCGGAGGCGCCGGCGCTCATCTACGGTGACAGCGATCTCATCAAGCGGGCGATCCGCGACATCTACAATCGAGATATCGAGGAAGTGATCGTCGAGGGCGAGGAAGGCTATCGAGCCGCCCGCTCCTTCATGAAGCTGCTGATGCCAAGCCATGCGCGCCGCGTGGCCGCTTATGCCGACGCGGTGCCGCTCTTCCAACGGTTCGGCGTCGAGGATCAGTTGGCGGCGATGTACCAGCCGATTGTCCAGCTCAAATCGGGCGGCTATCTGGTCATCAACCCCACTGAAGCATTAGTTTCGATCGACATCAACTCGGGCCGCTCGACGCGCGAACACAATATCGAGCAGACGGCACTATCGACCAACCTTGAAGCCGCGCATGAAATCGCGCGCCAGCTTCGCCTGCGCGACATGGCGGGCCTCGTCGTCATCGATTTCATCGACATGGAATCGAACTCGAACAACCGCAAGGTTGAGAAAGCGATGAAGGAGGCGCTGAAGAACGATCGCGCGCGCATCCAGGTCGGCCGCATCTCGGGCTTCGGCCTGTTCGAAATGAGCCGGCAGCGGCTGCGTACCGGCGTGCTCGAAGCGTCGACGCGCGCCTGCCCGCATTGCGAAGGCACCGGCCTGATCCGCACGGCCTCCTCGGCGGGGCTGTCCGCGCTACGCATGCTGGAAGAGGAAGCGGCGCGTGGCCGCGGCTCGCGACTGACACTGCGGGCAAGCCAGGAAGCGACGCTCTACGTTCTCAACCGCAAGCGCGCCGAGCTGGCCGAGATCGAGGATCGGTACGGCGTCGTCATCGAAATCCTGTCCGACGGCACGCTGGAAGGCGCGCGCATGGCGGTGGAGGTTTCCGGCCCCCCGCCCGAGCATGCACCGAAGTTGCCCGCCCCGATCCTGATCGATCAGGAGGATGAGGAGGACATCCTCGAGGAAGAAGAGGAAGAGGAGGAGGAAATCGCCGAGGCGGCCCCGCGCGCCGAGAGCGAGGAGCATGGCGATGGCGAACGTGGTGGCCGCCGCCGCCGCCGTCGCCGCCGCCGGGGTGGACGCCGCGACGACAGGGAAGCCGCCGAGCAGAATGGCGAGGAAGCCGCTGCCGGTGACGAGGAAGCCGGGGAGGCGACCGAGGAAACCGAAGGCGAGGCTGAGGCGGGTGCCGAGACCAATGCGCCGGAGGAGAATGGCCAGCGGCGTCGCGGTCGTCGGGGTCGCCGTGGCGGTCGCCGTCACAATGGCGAGGCGGTGACGGCTGTCGAGGCGTCGGAAACACCTTCCGAACCCGAAACGGCAGCCGAAGAAGCGCCTGCTGCCGAGGCGGAGGCCGCCGAAGTCGCGCCGGTGGAGGAAGAGGCCGCCAAGCCCGCGCCGCGTGCCCGTCGCCGTCCGCGCGCGCGCAAGGACGTCGAGGCCTCGGTACCGATGGAAGCGGAAGCACCGACACCCGCCCCTGAGCCGGAGGAGACTGCCGAAGCCGCGCCGGCCAAGCCGAAGCGGACGCGCAAGGCCGCTACCACCGCCAAGACCTCTACGGCCGCCGCCAAGACGGCCAAAGAGGAAGCGCCGGCCGCTCCGAAGCGTCGCGGTCGCCCGAAGAAGGCCGCCAATGACGATGCGGCGGCCCCGGCTGCCGAGGTTGAGCCCGTTGTCGAAACGGCGGATGCGGAGAGCCCGGCCGCGTCGCCGGACGCCGCCGAAGGCGCGCCGCGTCGTGGTTGGTGGCAGCGCACGTTCGGAAGCTGACACAAGCGTATCACCCCTCTCCTGCTTCGGCTGGGGAGGGGCAACGCCTTTGCGTTTCAGCGGCTATTCAGCCGGGCCATGGGAGGGATAGAGGCCATGCGCCGCCGCCTGACAATGCCCGCTTTGCCCTCGCGCCCGATGCTCGTGCGCGCATTGTTCGTGCTGCTCCTGTCGCTTCTTCTCGCCGCCCGTCCCGCCGCCGCCCAGCAGGTGCTGCGCGATGCCGAGACGGAGGCGCTGTTCCGCGATCTCGCCCGCCCGCTCGCCATTTCGGCCGGGCTGCAACCAGGCAATGTGAAGGTCGTCCTTCTCCAGGACCCGGAGATCAACGCGTTCGTCGCCGGCGGGCAGACGGTCTACATCCAGTCGGGCCTCATCACCCACGCCGATAACGCCAATCAGGTGCAGGGCGTGATCGCGCACGAGCTTGGCCACGTCATCGGCGGGCATATCATCAATTTCTCGCAAGGCGCCAAGGTAGCGACCGGGGTGAGCCTACTCTCGCTCCTACTCGGCGCAGCGGCGATCGCGGCTGGCGCGGGCGAAGCGGGCATGGGCATCCTTTCGGCCGGGCAGCAGGCGGCGATGGGCAAATTCCTCGCCTTCAGCCGGACGCAAGAGGCCAGCGCCGACGCGGCTAGCGTCCGCCTGCTCGACGGGGCGCACCTGTCAGGGAAGGGCTCGCTCGATTTCTTCGGCAAGCTGCGCCGGGAGGAATATCGCCTGTCGCCCAGTTATGCCGATGTCGATCCCTACGCCCTGACGCACCCGACGAGCGCCGACCGCCAGGCCGCTTTGGAAGCCGATTTCAGGAAATCGCGCTGGTGGAACGCCCAGACCGATCCCGCGCTGGAAGCACGCTTCGAGCGGGTGAAGGCGAAGCTGATGGGCTTTGTCGACGACCCGAAAGTCACCTTCGCCACCTATCCCGAGAGCAACCAAAGCATCCCCGCCCATTACGCCCGCGCTTATGCCTGGCATAAATCGGGCTATCCCAAGAAGGCGGTCGCCGAGGCCGACGCCCTCCTCGCCGCCTCGCCGCACGATCCCTATTTCCTCGAACTCAAAGGCCAGATCCTGCTTGAATCGGGCAATCCCGCCGCCGCCGTGCCGATATTGCGCGAGGCGACCGAACGAACGCGCAACGAACCGCTGATCGCGGCGCTGTTCGGCCATGCGCTGATCGCCACCGAGGACCGGAAGAATCTGCCCGAAGCGCGCGAGATATTGCGCACGGCGGTGGCGCGCGATGACCAGAATCCGTTCGCCTGGTATCAGCTCGGCCTCATCTACACCCAGGAAGGCGATCTCGCGCGCGCCGCGCTCGCCTCGGCCGAGCGCAATAGTCTGGAAGGGCGCGACAATCTTGCGCTCAGCAACGCCGAAATGGCGATGCAAGGCATTCCCGCAGGCACGCCCGACTGGATTCGGGCGCAGGACATCGCCATGGTCTCGCGTACCGCGCTGGAGCAAGCGAAGCGCAAACGCCGGTGAACAGGACAAGGAGCATATGGATGGCGGGAATGTCGGGGCTGGTCGCGGGCGCAGCCGCAATGGCGCTGATGGGCGCGGCGGCAGGCGGCAAGAGCGCCGCCGATCCCGGCCGCGCCACGATCGAGCAGATCGTCCACGACTATATCCTCGATCATCCCGAAATCATTCCCGAAGCGATGGAGCGCTTGCAGGCGAAACAGACGGCTGAAGCGATCAACGCGAACCGCAAGGCGATCGAGACGCCCTTCGCCGGCGCCTGGGCGGGGGCCGCCGACGGCGACGTGACGCTCGTCGAATTTTTCGATTATGCCTGCCCCTACTGCCATGTGAGCGTTGCCGACATCGACCTGCTGCTGGCCGAGGACAAGAAGCTGAAGGTGGTCTTCCGCGAGCTGCCGATCCTGGGCGACGGCAGCGACGCCGCCGCGAAGGTCAGCCTCTCCGCCGCTAAGCAGGGCAAGTTCCTCGATTTCCACCACAAGATGTATGCCGCCGATCGACCCACCACCGAGACGATCGCGAAGGCGCGGGCCGCGAGCGGCCTCGATCCGCGTCAGGTGGCAAGCGACGAGAGCAGCAGCGCCGTACAGGACGAGATCAAGCAGAATCTCGCGCTCGCGCGGGCGCTGGGGCTGACCGGAACGCCCACCTTTGTCATCGGCGACCAGATGCTGTCGGGCGCGGTCGGCTACGACGCGCTGAAAAAGGCGATCGCGGAAGCGCGGGCAAAGGCGAAAAGCTGATTCACCGCCTTCACGCGGCGGCCGGACGATCCTTGCTGCGATCGATCAAGGGAAAGAGCACGCGATTTTCGCGGACGATGCGGTGCGAGATGCGATCAAGCATGTCCTCGGTCGCGTGGCGGAAGCCGTTCCAATCCTTCTCTATCGCGCTGCGCGACCAGGTGGCGTGATAGCCGAGCCAGAGATCGGCATGATCGCCCATTTCGTCGGCGAAGGCGCGTGCGGTCTGCGCCAGCCGGACGTTCGTGCTGGCGCACAATTCGGGATAGAGAACGTTATCCTCGCTGCGCAGATGCGCCAGGATGAGATCAGAAAATTCCTGAAGGTACGTCACCAGTTCATCGATCGGCGCGGGTTCCGCACCGGCGACCATCTGCCCCAGCTTCATCGAGCGTCTGCTCAATTCAGCATGTTCGCGCATCAGCGCAGAAACCGACATCATGCGACTCCGTGGATATTCTTATCCTTGAATGCCCCGATAGCCGGGCCACAGTTTAAAGGAAATCCCATGTCGCACCAAGAAAACACGGCGCTAATCCATCCAGAACGATCTGCTCCCGTAATGGTTTCATGGCCGGTGAAGGCAGGTGTGGCAAAATCGGTCGGCTATGCATAGAGGATAACCTTCCCCAACACGGGGCGGAGGGACAGGGACACAGATGACACAGAAGTTGCGGATCGCGCTGGCCGGACTCGGAACCGTGGGCGGCGGCGTGATCAAGCTGCTCGACGCCAATCGCGACCTGATCGAACGGCGGGCGGGACGCTCGATCTCAGTCGTCGCCGTTTCAGCGCGCGACCGTACCCGCGACCGGGGCGTCGATCTGTCCCACACCGAATGGGTGGACGATCCCATGACGCTTGCCGCGCGTGACGATGTCGACGCGGTCGTCGAAGTGATCGGGGGCGCCGACGGCCCTGCCTTCGCGCTCGCCCGCGAGTCACTGAACCGTGGCAAGGCCTTCGTCACCGCCAATAAGGCGATGGTGGCACATCACGGGCTGGAGCTTGCGACCCTTGCCGAGAAAAGCGGCGCGGCGCTGAAATATGAAGCGGCGGTGGCGGGCGGCATTCCGGTCATCAAGGGCCTGCGCGAGGGCGCGGCCGCGAACCAGATCGGCCGCGTCTATGGCATATTGAACGGCACCTGCAATTATATCCTGACCACGATGGAAACCGAGGGGCGCGACTTCGCCGACGCGCTGGCCGAGGCGCAGGCCAAGGGCTATGCGGAGGCCGATCCCAGCTTCGACATCGACGGCATCGATAGCGCGCACAAGCTTGCGATCCTTGCCAGCCTCGCCTTCGGCACCCGGCTCGATTTTCCGGCAGTCGCCATCACCGGGGTACGCGACGTCACCGCCGCCGATATCGCCGAAGCGCAGGCGCTCGGCTTCCGCGTGCGCCTCGTCGGCCTGGCGGAGGCGGGATCGGGCGGGCTCTTCCAGCGCGTTCACCCCTGTCTCGTGCCGACGGATCATCCGCTGGCGCATGTCGCGGGATCGCTGAACGCCGTTGTCGCCGAGGGCAATTATGTCGGGCGGCTCTTCTTCGAAGGGCGCGGCGCGGGCGAAGGCCCCACCGCTTCGGCCGTCGTGGCGGACCTGATCGACGTCGCACGCGGCGAATATGGCACCGCCTTCGCCATGCCGGTGGAGCGCCTGACCGCGTTGCCCCCCGCCCCCACCGGCGAGCGGCGCGGCCGCGCCTATCTGCGCTTCACCGTCGCCGATCGGCCCGGCGTCCTCGCCGAGATCACGGCGGCGATGCGCGACGCGGACGTTTCGATCGAAAGCATGATCCAGCGCGGCGCCACCGCCGACGGCGGCGTGCTGCTGGTGATGGTGACGCACGTGTCGGCCGAACATTGCGTGACCGATGCGGTGGCGCGGCTTGAAGGCAGCCCCAGCATGCTCAGGCCGCCGATGCTGATGCACATATTGGACGAATGACGGCGACGGCACGCTACCCAATATCGTAACGGGCGGTTCCTATGCCCGGAACTCACAAGATGAAGGATGATGCAGCGATGGTGAAGGCAAGCAAGACGCTCGATCGGGTATTGGTCCTCGAAATGGTGCGCGTGACGGAAGCGGCGGCGATCGCCGCCTCGCGCATGATCGGGCGCGGCGACGAAAAGGCCGCCGATGCCGCCGCCGTCGAAGCGATGCGCGCCGCGCTCAACGAACTCGATCTCGACGGCACCGTCGTCATCGGCGAGGGCGAGCGCGACAAGGCGCCGATGCTTTATATCGGCGAGAAGGTGGGCGCGGCCCACGGCCACGGCCCCCGGATCGACATTGCGCTCGATCCGCTGGAAGGCACGACGATCACCGCCAAGGCCGGCCCCAATGCGCTCGCCGTGCTGGCAATCGGCGAGGAAGGCTGCCTGCTGAACGCGCCCGACGTCTATATGGAGAAGATCGCGATCGGGCCAGGCTACGAGAAGGGCCTCGTCAGCCTGAAGAACAGCCCCACCGAGAACGTCAAGGCTCTCGCCAAGGCCAAGGGCGTGAAGCCGCACGAGATCATCGCCTGCGTGCTCGACCGCCCACGCCACGACAGGCTGATCGCCGAGTTGCGCGAACTTGGCTGCGGCATCATGCTGATTCCCGATGGCGACGTGGCGGGCGTGATCGCCGTTACCGATCCCGACACGACGATCGACATCTATATGGGCCAGGGCGGCGCGCCGGAGGGCGTGCTGGCGGCAGCGGCGTTGCGCTGCGTCGGCGGCCAGTTCGAAGGCCGGCTGGTTTTCCGCACCGATGACGAGCGCGCCCGCGCCCACAAATGGGGGATCGAGGACCTCGACAAGATCTACGACCTCAAGGACCTCGCAAAGGGCGACGTGATCTTCGCCGCCACCGGCGTCACCGACGGCTCGCTGCTCGAGGGCGTGAAGCACCGCAAGGGCTGCATGACCACCGAAAGCGTTGTGATGCGCGCAAGCTCCGGCACCGTCCGCTGGGTGAAGGGCGAGCATCACAAGAATCGCTGACGAAGCGGCATGAACCGGCTTCCCGTCTGCGGCGTATCGCGCTCGATCCTCGGCCAGCCCTGGCACTGGCGCGGGTTGAGCGCGGACGCGCGCGACGCCGATTTCCAGCCCGACGATCTGGTCGCGGGCCTGCTCCTCGCTCGCGGCTGCCCGCGAGACCAGATCGACAGCCATCGCGCGCCGACGATCCGCGGCTTCATGCCCAACCCGTCGATCTTCCGCGACATGGACAGGGCGGCGGAGCGGCTGGCGGACGCGGTGATTGCGGGCGAAACCGTCACCGTCTTCGGCGATTATGACGTGGACGGCGCGACATCGGCCGCGCTCCTCATCCGCCTGCTGCGAGCGCTGCAACTCCAGCCGCGCGCCTATATCCCCGACCGGCTGATGGAGGGCTATGGTCCCAGCGGCGCGGCGCTCGTCCGCCTTGCCGAGGAGGGGGCGTCGCTGATCGTGACGGTCGATTGCGGTGCGCAGGCGTTCGAGGCCCTCGAAATGGCGCGCGGCGTGGGCGTCGACGTGATTGTCGTCGATCATCACAAATGCGCCGCCGCGCTTCCCCCTGCCCTCGCCCTCGTCAACCCGAATCGGCTCGACGAGGAGGAGGGTGGCGCGCACGGCCATCTCGCCGCAGTCGGCGTCGCTTTCCTGCTTGGCGCCGCGCTGCTTCGCACCCTGCGCGCGCGTAATTGGTTCGCGGGGCGGACCGAGCCGAAGCTGATCGAACTACTCGATCTCGTCGCGCTCGGCACGGTGGCCGATGTAGCCTCGCTCAAGGGCCTCAATCGCGCTTTCGTCGCGCAGGGGCTGAAGGTGATGGCCGGGCGGCGCAACATCGGCCTTGCCGCGCTGATCGACGCAGCCAAGCTCGATCGCGCGCCGACGTGCAGCGATCTGGGCTTCGCGCTCGGTCCGCGCATCAATGCCGGCGGCCGCGTCGGCAAGTCGGACCTCGGCGTACGCCTGCTGACCACCGACGATGCCGAGGAAGCGCGCGAGATCGCCGCCGAACTCGACCGCCTGAACGCCGAGCGACGCGCGATCGAGGCGATCGTGCAGGAGGGCGCGGAGCTGGCGTCCGAAGCGCAAGGCAATCGCGCCGTCGCGGTTGTCGCCGGCGAAGGCTGGCATGCCGGCGTGATCGGCATCGTCGCCGGCCGGATGAAGGAGAAGCTCGGCCGTCCGGCGATCGTCATCGCGTTCGATGGCGATGGCATGGGCAAGGGCTCGGGCCGCTCGATCACGGGTGTGGACCTTGGCGCGGCGGTGCTGGCGGCGAAGGATATGGGCCTGCTGGTCGCCGGTGGCGGCCACGCCATGGCGGCGGGGCTGACAGTGGCGCGCGACAAGATCGACGCGCTGATCGATTTCCTCGACATGCGCCTCGCCGCCGACGTGGCGCAGGCGCGCGACGACAGGGCGTTGCTGCTCGACGCGGTTCTGGCGCCCGGTGGCGTCAACCCGTCGCTGGTGGAGGCCCTGGACGCTGGAGGCCCCTATGGCGCGGGCTGGCCCGCCCCGCGCGTCGCCGCCGGGCCAGTGCGAATCGTCAAGGCTGATGTGGTCGGCAACGGCCATGTCCGCGCGGTTGTCGCCGGCGAGGATGGCCGCTCGATCAAGACGATCGCGTTTCGAGCCGCCGACAGCGCGCTTGGCCAGGCGCTGCTCGCCGCCGGCCCGTCGCGCCGCCTGTGGGTCGCCGGCCGCGCGAAGCTCGATGACTGGGGCAATCGCCCGGCCGCCGAACTTCATCTCGACGACGCCGCATGGGCGGATTGACGCGCCGCATCGAAACCCCTAATCCCCGCGCCTGCAAGCGAGCACCGCCCCGCGCGGCCCCATCGTCTAGCGGTCTAGGACGTCGCCCTTTCACGGCGAAAACACGGGTTCGAGTCCCGTTGGGGTCACCAGTGGCTGAAATCAGCCATTTTAATCAACGGCGCCCTTGGCTTTTCCCGGCCACCACCGACGGGCTCTATCAGTATACGCTCTCGGGCACGATCGAGCCGACCTTACGATCCGCCTTGCGCCTCTATCAGGCGACGGGGACGGTGACGACGCGGTTCGCCTATGACGGAAAGGCGCTGATCGCCGAATATGATGGCAGCAACGTGCCGCAGCGCCGCTATGTACAGGGGTCCGGGGCCGACGAGCCGCTGGTCTGGTATGAAGGCTCGGGCACAAGCGACCGGCGCTGGCTGCACGCTGACGAGCGCGGCTCGATCAACGGCATAGAAAAGACGCATGCTCGTCGACAGCGGGGCGACGATGACGGCACTGTCGCAGAAGACGGCCGAACTTGCCTCCGTGGAAAGAAGCAGCGGACTGTTGCCGGTGCGCATGCGTACCGCGAACGGCGTGGTTCCGGCCGAAACCGGAATGGTCGAACGCATTCGCCTCGGCGGTATCGAAGTCCGAATCCTCAAAGTGGTCGTCTCGCCGGCGCTGGGCAGTCTCGACGTGCTTGGAATGAACTTCCTTTCAGAGCTCGCGTCCTGGCGGGTCGAAGACGGAACGCTGGTGCTCGTTCCTGGCTCCGTGCAGGCCCGTTGACTATCCACTCGCGCTTACGGAGTTCGCCATCCCCATCCCGAACGTTCGGCTAACCGGAAGCAACCGCTACCCGACCACGGCGTTCTGAAGCGATGCCGGTTAGAACAGTCCCTCCGCCAATCGCGGCAGGCTTCGCCCCGCCTGAGGCCGCTCTCGTGTCACTGCTCTTGACGTTGCGCGATATGGGCTACCGGTTCGTCACGCCGACACCGGCGACCCACGCGCGCGTGCTGGCAAGGCCGGTACGACAGAAGGCGGGTTCGCTCGAGGATGTCTTGGGGTGGAGCTTGCCCTTTTCCCAAGGATTGCTCGACACGCGGGTCGAAGAGCTGCTCCGGGAAGCCGGAGCGCTTAAGCGATCCTCCGGCGGGCTCTGGCGCAGCACGCTTAGGGTATCGTCGCTCCAGGGGCAGCTTTACCTCCACTCCGCATTCCCTACAGACCAGCGGGATGCGGTATTCTTCGGGCCGGACAGCTATCGTTTCGCCGACCTGATCACGGCCGAATTGACAGCGCATCCAGCACCGGAGAATGCGCATATCGTCGATATTGGAGCGGGGAGCGGTGTCGGCGCAATCGTTGCCGCGCAGATATGCCCTCAGGCGCGGCTGACGATGACGGACATCAATCCGGAAGCCCTACGGCTCGCACGCATCAACGCCGCTGCGGCAGGCGTGAAGGCACGAACATTGCTGGGCGCCGATCTCGACGAAGTGGAGGGCACCGTTGAAGTCATGCTCGCCAATCCGCCCTATATCGCTGATAGCGCCGGCCCCCGGTATCGTGATGGCGGCGGCCTGCATGGCGGAGCGGTCACGCTCGACATGACGCGCACGGCGCTGGACCGCCTGTCATCGGGCGGCAGGCTCATTCTCTACACCGGCAGCGCCATCGTGGATGGCGCCGATCCGATCCGCACCGCGCTTCTCAAATTGGTGGAGGAGCGCAATCATAGCATGCGCTATAAGGAGGTAGACCCCGATGTTTTCGGCGAAGAACTGGGTGGTCCGGCCTATCACGACGTCGACCGTATCGCGGTTGTCGCTGCGGTAATCACCGCAAATAAACGCACAGACTGAGGCCGTGATAACCCAGCGACATCGCCACAGGTCTGGTCCCGCTTTTTCCGAGACTCTCCAAACGTCTCCTTCCAATCGGGCAGCATAGAGGAACCCCGTCTGTCGCGAACTCGTTGTTGAGAAATATTTTCAGCAGGCGGATATCATGGCAACGCAATTCACTCTCGATCGACGCGAGCAACGATCGCAATTCCTGACCGATAGCTTTCAACGCGGCCTGGCACATTGGAACCGCCAACGGCTTGCACCGCAATTTCCCGCTTCCAACTGGCGCGAGATACTGGAGCGAGACACGCGGATGCTGCGCCTTGAAGGCGGCTTCATCGAAGAGTTACGCTCCGCCATAATTGCGGAAGTCGCAGACGTCCCGACCGATCCCGACGGCTTTGTCTCCTGGTTCGAGCATCTGAAGCATGCCGGCCCCGGACAGGGCGACCCGCTCTTTCCCTGGCTGGCCCAGGAGGCTTCGCGCGATGAGCTACGCTGGTTCTTCGAGCAGGAAGCCGCAGGCGAAGCGGGGTTCGATGATTTGGTCGCTTATACGCAGGTCAAGTTACCGGCGCAGGCGAAGCTCGAACTCGCGCGTAATTATTGGGACGAGATGGGACGCGGCAACCTCAAGGGGATGCACGGGCCGATGCTCCACGCGCTTGCTGAAGCGCTCGCTGTCAGCCCGACGATTGAAAACACGGTGTGGGAGAGCCTGGCGCTCGCCAATGCGATGACGGCGATGGCGACCAACCGCCGCTATGCGTGGCATTCGGTCGGCGCACTGGGCGTGATCGAACTGACCGCGCCGGGGCGCGCCGCAATGGTCGCCGAGGGCCTGCGCCGCGTCGGCCTGAGTGGAAAGGAGCGCCGCTATTTCGATCTTCACGCCGTGCTTGACGTTAAGCATAGCACCGAATGGAACCGCGAAGCCTTGCGGCCGCTCGTTGAGGAGGAACCAAGCCGCGCAATCGCTATCGCGGAGGGCGCGCTGATACGCCTGAACTGCGGCGCGCGGTGTTTCGATCGCTATCGCCTGCATCTTTGGGCTCGCAGCTGATCCCCCCGTCGACCTGCCAACCCTGCAAATGATCCGGGCTGGCGCGCCGCTGCGGATGTTCCTGGCCCTGGTGATTGGTCTCGCCAGCGGCATCGCGATGAGCGGCCTGCGGCTGCTCGGCCTGGATACCCTGCTCGCTATCGCGCGACCGGTCGGTCAATTGTGGCTCGACGCGCTTACCATGACGGTCGTGCCGCTGGTCTTCGGATTGCTCGTCATCGGCATAGCCACCGCGGCGCGCACGGCATCGGCCAGCCAAGTGGCCTTGCGGGCGCTGCTCTGGTTCGCAATTCTGCTAACGCTGGCCTGCCTCTTCGCTGCGGTCGCGGCAACCGCGTTGCTCGCTGCATGGCCGGTCAATGTAGCGGTCCCCATGGCCGATCCCGCTATCGCGGCACCCCAGATCGCGCCACCCGGCGCCTGGTTTCGCAATCTGATTCCGAACAATCCTGTCAAAGCCGCGGCAGAGACGGCGATGGTCCCAATAGTGGTGTTCGCCTTGTTGTTCGGTTTCGCCGCGGCGCGGATCGAACGGCCGCTTAGTGAAGCGATCACCATCTTCTTCCGCGCGATCGTGCAGATCATGCTGGTGATTGTGGGGTGGGTGCTCCGGATCGCGCCCCTGGGAATTGCCGCCTTGGCCTTCGTCGCCGGCGCGCGCATGGGCGTGGCGAGCGTGGGGACGCTCTTCCATTATGTCGTGATCGTGGCGACGATCTGCCTGGCGATCTCGGTGCTTTGCTACCCCGTTGCGATCTTCGCGGGAAATCTGTCTTTCCGGCGTTTCGCGCGTGCGGTGGCTCCCGCGCAAACGGTAGCGTTGAGCACGCAATCGTCACTGGCCTCGCTTCCGGTGATGATCGAGGCCGCCCCCGCATTGGGCGTCAATCCGGTATCGGCGGGCGTGGTACTGCCGCTTGCCGTCTCTCTGTTCCGCGCGGCGAGCGTTGCCGCCAACATCACCGTCGCAATCTATCTCGCACAACTGCACGGCCTGCCACTCACCTGGTCGATTCTGGGGACAGGGATATTGGTCGCCGTCCCGGTCAGCCTCGCAGCCGTCGGGCTGCCGGCGCAGGTGTCATTCTTTGCGACGATCGGCCCTGTCTGCATCGCCATGGGGGTTCCTCTTGACACGTTACCCCTGTTACTCGCCGTAGAGACGATCCCCGATCTCTTCCGGACGCTGGGCAATGTTACCGCAGACCTTGCGGTAACGCGTCTTACCGCCGACTGCGGTGACGCGGCGAACACGGCTCGTATCATTTAGAAGAGGCGCTATTGATCGTCGAAGGCGATGGCCCCTGCCCCGTCGTCGGGCACGGCTTTCGATCCTTCGCTTCGGTCGCGATACAGGGCGGCGCGGACGAGAAGCATCAGCGTGATCGGGGTCGTCAACGTCACGAATATGGCGATCAGTATTTCGTGGATCATCGGGCGGCTGTGGAGCGTCGAGAAGCAGATCATCGAAGCAACGAGGATACAGACCGTGCCCAGCGTCGTGCCGAGCGTCGGCGCATGAACGCGCTTGTAGAAATTGTCGAGCCTGAGCAGCCCCAGCGCCCCGACCAGCGTGATCGAGGCGCCGAGAAGGACGAGAAAGCCGACCGCGATCGCGGCCCAGATCGGCAGATCGGGCGCCTCGATCATTCGATCACCTCCCCGCGCATCAGGAACTTGGCGAGCGCCACGGTGCCCGCAAAGCCGAGCAGCGCGATGACGAGCGCGCCTTCGAAGAACAGCGTGCGTCCCGTCTGAATTCCGTAAGTAAGCAGAAGGAGCATGCCGCCGACATAGAGGCTGTCCATTCCCAGCACCCGATCCTGCGCGCGTGGGCCGCACAGCATACGGAAGACGCCGCACGCCATGGCGAGCGCCAATATGATCTGCGCGGTCGTGATGACGAGAGCGAGGATGAGTGTGCTCATACGAATATTTCCATCAGCAGCCGTTCGTAGCGCTCCTTGAGGAGCGCGATCCATGCCCCCTCATCGACCAGGTCGAGGACATGGATCAGCACCTCGTGCCGTCGCGCGTCGTGCTGGACCCATAATGTTCCCGGCGTCGCGGTGATGATGACGGCGAGCACGGCGAGCGCATAGGGGCTTCGCAATTCGGTCGGGTAGCGGATGAAGCCCGAATGCTGCGCTTCGGGGTGAAACAGCACGATCTTTGCGACGGCAATATTGGAGCGCACGATATCGGCGACGACGAGCGCGGCCAGCCGGAGCATCGCTGGGCCGAATCGTATCCGCACCGGCTCCGGCCTGAGCATCAGCATGACGCGTGAAACCAGGAGGGTCAGGAGGACGCCGAGTAGGATATGACCGGGCGAAAAACCGGTCAGCAGCACCCACATGACGAGGAGCGCCACGGTGAGCAGCGGAAAAGGCACGAGGCGCTTCATGGCCGCGCCCCATTTGCGCGCGGCGCGTGCAGAACCGCCTCAATATAGGCCGACCGGTCGCCAAGCGCGACCGCGGTCGTTTCCATATAAAGGAAGATCGGGCCCGCCGAGAGCATCAGCGCGAGACAGGTGGCGAGCAGCAAGCCGATCGGCGCAACCTCGATCACGCTGAGGCGCGGCGGATTGTCTTCGGACGGGGTCCACAACAGGTCGATGCCCGCGCGGGTGAGGCCGATCAGCGTCGCAAGCCCCGATCCGATGATGAGCGCGATCAGCAGCCAGCTTGCCGGCGCGATCGCGGCGGGCTGAAACAGGGCGTCGATGATCGCGAACTTGGCGATGAAGCCCGACAGCGGCGGCAGGCCGGAGAGCAACAAGGTGCAGAAGATGAAGCCGCCCCCCAGGATCGCGATCGTCCCCGGAATCACGACGCCGCTCTCGTCCTCGTCCTCCTCAAGCGCACCGGTATATTCGTCGTCGAACACCGGTTCGGAGATGCCGGAGGTCATATCCTCCTCTTCCACATTACGACCCACCGGCTCGATGATGAGGTAGAGAGCGCCCAGCGCGAGCGTCGAGCTGACGAGATAGAAGAGCAAGGCCGCCGTCACCGCATGCCCGCCGATTCCGATCGCGGCGAGCAGCGTGCCCGACGAGACGAGGACGTAATGGCCCGCGATCCGCGAGAGCTTGCGCGCCGAGAGAATGCCGATCGTGCCGAACAACATGGTCGCCAGACCGCCCCAGATCAGCCAGTCGTCCGCAAAGCGCGCCGCGCCGCCCGCCGCCTGACCGAACAACAAGGAGGTGAGCCGCAGGACGATGTAGATGCCCACCTTGGTCATGATCGCGAATATGGCGGCCACCGGAGGCGCCGCCGCCGCATAGGTTCGGGAAAGCCAGAAGCTGAGCGGCCACATGCCCGATTTGACGAGGAATGCCGTGCCCAGGATCGCGGCGCCGCCTTCCAGCAGGGCGAGGTTCCCGGACGGGACATCGGGAATGCGGGTCGCAAGATCGGCCATGTTGAGCGTGCCCGTCGCCGCATAGATCATCGCCACGCCGATCAGGAACAGCAGCGACGTCGCGATGTTGATCGTGATATAATGCAGGCTCGCGCTCGTGCGCTCGGTGCCCGATCCGTGCAGGATGAGGCCGTAGGACGCCGCCAACAGCACCTCGAAAAACACGAACAGATTGAAGATGTCGCCCGTCAGGAACGCGCCGTTGATCCCCGCCAGCAGCAGCAGGAACAGGACGTGGAAGCGCGGGCCGGAGCGGTCCCACCGCGCCATCGCGTAGAACAGTGCCGTGAAGCCGAGCAGGCTGGCAAGCAGCAGCATCAATGCCGAGAGGCGATCGGCGACGAGCACGATCCCGAAGGGCGCGGGCCAGTTGCCGAGCAGATAGACGCGCGGCGCCGAGGCGGGGCTGAGGCCAAATCCGTCGCTCACCAGCCACAGCAGCATGACGGCGATGCCGACCAAAGCCGCCACCGTCGCCAGGCTCAGCACCCGCTTCAGCGTGCGCCGGCGCTCGTCAAAGGCGAGCAGCAAACCGCTGACGGCGAGCGGCAGCAGGATCGGTGCGACGATCAGATGCTGCATCCAGCCGCTCACGGCTCCCCCTCCTCGCCATCGACATGGTCGGTGCCGGTAAGGCCGCGCGAGGCGAGCAGGACGACGAGCAGCAGCGCGGTGGTCGCGAACGAGATGACGATCGCGGTGAGAACCAGCGCCTGCGGCACCGGATCGGCATATAGGGCCGGGTCCGCCGCCTCCTTGCCCACGATCGGCGGCGCGTTGGTGCGCAGCCTCCCCGCCGCGAGGATGAACAGGTTGACCGCGTAGGACAGCAGCGACAGCCCCAACACCACCTGAAAGGTGCGCGGACGGAACAGCAGCCATAGGCCCGAGGCGGTGAGAATGCCGATGGCGAGGGCGAGCGCGATTTCCATCAGTCCGCCCCCTCGCGGCTACGTTCGGATGGCCTCCGCGCTCTGGGCGAACGGATCGACTGATGCGCCAGCGCGACGAGGATGAGCGCGGTCGTGCCGACCACCACCGCGAAGACGCCGATGTCGAACAGCAACGCGCTCGCCACCGGCATGTCGCCGATGACCGGCAGGTTCACATAGCGGAAACAGGTCGAGAGGAACGGATAGCCGAAGACCCACGCCGCCGCACCGGTCGCCGTCGCGCAGAGCAGCCCGGCGCTGATCCAGTGCACCGGCTGCACCCTGAGGCGCGTTTCGACCGAACGCGTACCACTTGCCATGTAGAGCAGGATGATCGCGATCGAGGCGGTCACGCCCGCGGCAAAGCCACCGCCGGGCAGGTCATGCCCGCGCACGAGCAGGTAGAGCGCGCATGTGAGGATGACGGGGAACAGCCATTCCATCAGCACGCGCGGGACGAGCAGATAATGGCGGACGGTGTCGCCGCGTGTCCGGTCTTCGCGCGCATCGTCGAAAGCGTTCTGCCGGCGCTGCTGCTCGGGCAGGTCAATGCTTTCGGCGGCCGGGCGGAACCGCCTGAGCAGCGTGAACACCGTCAGGGCCACGATGGCGAGCACCGTAATCTCGCCATAGGTGTCGAAGGCGCGGAAATCGACGAGGATGACGTTGACGACGTTCGTCCCGCCACCGCCCGAATAAGCGTGCTCGACGAAATAGCGCGACAGGCCATCGGTCGCCTCGCGGGTCATCATCGCGTAAGCGATCGCGGCCGTGCCGACGCCGCCCAGCAGCGCGAGCGACAGGTCGCCGCCGCGCCGCAGATAGACATGGAAGGGCACGCGCTCGCCCGGCCAAACCGCCGGCAATCGCTTCGGCAACCATCGCAGGCCCAGCAGCAAGAGGACGAGCGTCACGCTCTCGACAAGCAATTGGGTAAGCGCCAGATCGGGCGCGGACAGCCAGGCGAAGCTGATGCACGTGACGAGCCCGCAGACGCCGATCAGCACCAGCGCCGCGAGCCGGTGGAATTTCGCCTGCCATGCCGCGCCGATCGCGCATGCGCCGGCCAACATCCATAACAGCGCGAACACGGGATCGAGCAAGGTATCGGGACGCGGCCCCCTGCCATAGCCGAAATGGAAGAAGGGCAGCGCGCCGGCGACCATCGCCGTGACGACCAGCAGCCGCAACTGGACCTGCAATCGCCGCGTGCCAAGCAGCCGGTGAAGGGCGCGCGCGCCGTCGATGATCGCCGCCAGCACGATCTCGAACGTGCGGCGCCCCTTGAAGTGGCCGATGATCGGCGATTGCGAGAAACCATTCAGGCGCGCGCCGAACAGGACGTAGAGCCCTACCCCGCCGATCAGCGCGGTGGCGCTCATCAGCATCGGCAGGCTGAAACCATGCCAGATGGCGAGGCTGTAGGCCGGCGTCCTGCCCCCCATCACCGACCGCACCGCCGTCGCGAGGAAGGGACCGATGGTCAGCGCCGGAATGATGCCGACGAGAAGGCACAGCAGCACGAGCACCTCGATCGGAAAACGCATCCAGCGCGGGGCCTCGTGCGGCTGGCGCGGGAGGTCGACCGGTGGCGGGCCGAGAAAGGTCTGGTGGATGAAGCGCACCGAATAGAGCACGCTGAATATGCTCGCCAGCGTCGCGAGCAAGGGCAGGATCAGGTCGAGCACGGTGCCGCTATGCGCCTCAAGCGCTTCGGCCAGGAACATCTCTTTCGACAGGAAGCCGTTGAGCAGCGGAACGCCCGCCATCGCGGCGGCGGCAACCATCGCCAGCGTGGCCGTGATCGGCATGAAATGGGCGAGCCCGCTCAGCTTGCGCAGATCGCGCGTGCCGGTTTCATGGTCGATGATGCCCGCCGCCATGAACAGCGACGCCTTGAAGGTGGCGTGATTGACTGTGTGGAAGATCGCCGCCACCGCCGCCAGTGGACTGCCGAGGCCGAGCAGCAGGGTGATGAGCCCGAGATGGCTGATCGTCGAATAAGCGAGCAGCCCTTTGAGGTCCTGCTGGAAGATCGCGGCCCAGGCGCCGACCAGGAGGGTCATGAGGCCGGTGGTGGCGACGATCAGATACCAGCTTTCCGTGCCCGCCAGCACGGGCCAGAGCAGGATCAGCACATAGATGCCCGCCTTCACCATCGTCGCCGAATGGAGATAGGCGGATACCGGCGTCGGCGCGGCCATGGCATGCGGCAGCCAGAAATGGAACGGGAACTGCGCGCTCTTGGTGAAGGCGCCGATCAGGATCAGGATGAGCGCGGGCAAATAGAGCGCATGGCCGCGGATCAGGTCGCCCGCGCCCAATATCCGATCGACGTCGTAGCTTCCGACGATATGCCCGAGCAGCATGAAGCCGACGAGCAGGCATAATCCGCCGAACGCGGTGACGACGAGCGCCATGCGCGCGCCGTCACGCGCGCTCTGGTTATGATGCCAATAGCCGATCAGCAGGAAGGAGAAGAGGCTGGTCATCTCCCAGAAGAAGGCGATCTGGATGAGGTTGCCCGAAAGCACCATCCCCAGCATCGAGCCCATGAAAGCCAGCAGGAAGGAGAAGAAGCGCGGGACGGGGTCTTGCGGCGACATATAATAGCGCGCGTAGAGGACGACCAACGCGCCGATCCCCAGAATGAGGATCGAAAACAGCCATGAAAAGCCGTTGAGCCGCACCGTCAGGTCCAACCCCAGTGAGGACAGCCACGGAATGACGAGCCGCATCGTCTCGCCATGTGCGAGCGTCGGATAGAAAGCGGCCGTGGGCAGCAGCGCCGCCAGCGTGACGATACCCGCCAGAGCCGCCGCCTTGTTTCGCCCGCGCGTGGGCAGGAACGCCGCGCCCAGACTGCCCAGAAAGGGAAGCGCGAGAATGATCAGCAGCAATCGCGCGTCCGTCATGAGCGGGTGCGTGGCTCCTCTATTGCTCCCGTTTGGAAGTGTCTGCCTTCTATGGTGGAAGTTGGCCGGCGCGGGCAAGCGCCGAATCCCGGCAATTTACCGCGCGGTGCGGTCGATCGTTCCAGTCACCATATCGGATCAGCGGCGCATGAAAGCGGCGAACGCCTCCTTGTAGCACGGGTGCCAGCGCGAGAGGGCGGGACGGTTCTCGATAATGTCGCCGATCGCCCAGGCCATGCGCTTCTCATCCATGTCGCGGGTCACGTCATTGTCCGGGCAGAGGATATAGAAATCGCCCGCCGCCAATCGCGCGAACAGGAAATCGGCGACCTGATCGGCGCTCCAGGCGGCTTCCGGCTTCTCGCCGGCACCGTTGCCCGTCATGCCCGTGAAGGTGAAGCCGGGGATGAGCAGATGGGCGGTGACGCGCTCGCCGGTCTTCTCGCGCAACGTGTGCGCCAGCCCCTCGGTCAGCGCCTTCACGCCCGATTTGCTCACATTATAGGCGGTGTCGCCGGGCGGCTGGGTGATGCCCTGCTTCGAGCCGGTGTTGACGACGATCCCCGGCCGGCCGCTTTCGATCATCGCCGGCACGAAGCTCTGCACACCGTGCAGCACGCCCATCAGATTGACGCCGATGACCCTGTCCCACGCCGCGGAGCTGGACAGCGCATCGGCGCCGCCCGGGATCGCGGCATTGTTCATCAGGAACGAGACCGGCCCGAAATGCGCGGCAACCTCGTTCGCCAGCGCGGCCATGGCGGCAGGATCGCTGACGTCGGCGACGAAGCCGGCCGCTCCCTCGCCGAGTTCGCCGGCGCGATCCGCCACCGTCTCCGCCCGATCGACCAGACAGACTTTCAGCCCCCGGCCGACCAGCCTCTTCGCCACGGCGAGGCCGATGCCGCCCGCCGCGCCCGTCACCACGGCGACATTTCCAGCCGCGAGCGCCTCCATCCCCTGTCTCCTCCATGCTGTGTCCGGCGACTATCGCCCACGAGCAGCCGAGTTGAGAAGAGATTTCGTCCGCCTCAATCGACGATGTCGAGCCACTCGATCGTCGGCGGCCCGGCGAGGCAGACATCGATCGCCGGCATCGCCGCCACGACATAGTCGTAAGTCTGATGGCGCGCTTGCGTCTCATAACTCTCGAAGCGCTGGACGAGCACATAACGCGTTTCGCTGTCGCGTATTTTCGCGAGGCTGTAGAGAGAATAGCTGGGATCGCGCCGGCGGACATTGTTTGCGTGGACGCCCATCGCCCGCTCGAATTCGGCCTGCCTGCCCGCCGCGACATCGAAATAGATCAAAAGACCCTTCATTGCCTTGCCTTTCCCTGGCGTTATTCAATAGCCGACCGTGAACCGTTCGCGATGATGGCTGGGGTGACGCAACTCCTCGATCATGGCGAGCGCATAATCCTCGTTCGATATCCGGCTGTTGCCCTCGGCGTCGAAGAGCATGTCGTCCTTGCCATAACGGAAGGTGCCGGTCCGCTCGCCCGGGCGCAGCCAGGCGGACGGCGCGAGGAAAACCCAGTCAAGCGTCGGCTCCTCCTCCAATTCATAATAAAGAGCGCGCGTGCCGAGGATCGCGGGTTTGTAAGGATCGAACGCCGGGTCCCAATGCGATGAATCGATATATTGCGCGCCTTCGGGCGTCTTCAGGCTCGCCGCCCCGCCGACGCAGAGCAACCGCTCGACACCGGCCCGCTTCACCGCCGCGATCACCGCCTTGTGGCCGGCGATGCTCATCTCATAGACTTTGGGATCGGTGATATAGGCACGCCCCGGATGATAGGCGTGGATCACCGCGTCATGGCCCGCCAGCGCCGCCGCGAGCGCATCGATATCGTGAATATCGCAGGAAACGGCGGTCAACCGCGCATACGGAGCCAGCTTGCCCGTGTTGCGAACGACCGCCGTCACCTCGACATCCTCATGGCGCAATGCCTCGTTGAGAATGGATTCGCCGACGAAACCCGTCGCGCCGATCAGCGCCGCTTTCATATGCCCCCTCCCCGGCCAGAACTCTTCCTTGTCGCAATTCATACGATCGTACTATTTGCGAGGCAATCGTGCGTTGCGGCGTCCGGGGCCTTTCTATACGATCGTATCACACGATGCCGCACAGGATCGAGGCGCGGATGGAAACTCTGGACGGGAAAGTCGCGCTGATCAGCGGCGCGGTCAGCGGGATCGGCCTCGGCATCGCCAAGGCTTTCGTGGATCGGGGGGTGAAAGTCGCACTCGGCTATCGCCGCGAGGACCATCGCGATCAGGCAATGCGGTATTTTGCGCGGCGACCGGATGCCGAGGTCCTGCCCGTCAAGCTCGACGTGACGGATCGGGCCGAATGGGAGCGCGCGGCCGACCAAACCGAAGCGCGGTTCGGCAAGCTCCACATTCTGGTCAACAATGCCGGCACGACATTCCCCGGCACGATCGATCAGGCGACACCGAGCGATTGGGAATGGATCATGCAGGTCAACTTCTACGGCGTGGTCCACGGCGTGTCAGCCTGCATACCGCGCATCCGCCGCCACGGCGAAGGCGGCCATATCGTCAACGTCTCGTCGATGGCCGCCTACCTGCCCGCTGGTGAGGTAGGACTCTACTCGACCTCCAAGTTCGCGGTGCGTGGCCTGACGGCATCGCTGCAGCCGGCGCTGGCGGCCGACAATATCGGCGTCTCCGAACTGGCGCCCGGCCTCACACGAAGCAATATTCACCACGCCGCCGAGAAGCGCCCCGCCCGCTATGGCGACACGCAGTTCAAGCCGGACACCGATTTCACCCGCGCCTTCGGAGAGATCATGAGACACGGCATGGATCCGGACGAAGTCGGCCGGAAGACGATCGCGGGCATCCTCGCCAACCAGCCGGTCATCTTCAGCCATCCGGAATTTCGCGAGGAACTGCGCGAGATGGGGGACGCGCTCGTGGCGGCCTTTCCCGATGAAGCGGTGCCGCCGGAACGGCTGGCGATCGAGGAACGCCGCCGTGCGAGCGCCACCGAAGGCGGCACCCTGGTACGGAACGACTGATCCAGGGGCGCCCGGCGCGGCGCCGATGAACGAAGGAGGCGAGGATGTATCCCCGGAATTGCTGGTACATGGCCGGCTGGAACCGCGATTTTGCGACCGGCGCCATCCATGCCGAAACGATTCTCGGCGAGGCGATCGCCTTCTATCGCACGCCGGCGAGGGCCGTCGTCGCGCTGGAGGATCGCTGCGTGCACCGGCTTGCGCCGCTATCCCACGGCCGCTGCGAGGGCGCCAATCTGCGCTGCATGTATCATGGGCTTCTCTTTGCGCCCGACGGCAAGGTGGTGGAGATACCGGGGCAGGATCTGGTGCCGCAGCAAGCATGCGTCCGCGCCTATCCCATTGCCGAACGCCACAGCGCAGTCTGGATATGGATGGGCGATCCCGCCCTTGCGGACGAGGACCTGATCCCCGATTTCGTCGGCTATGAGCACGCTGACTGGGCGATGGAGCCCGGCCGGCTGGATTATGCCGCGCCCGCCAGCCTGATCCACGACAACCTCCTCGACCTGTCGCATATCGCCTATGTCCATGCGAACAGCTTCGCCGGCGGCAGCGCGGCGGCGGCCACCGGCTGGCTGAACGCGGACCTGTCCGCCATGAGGCTCGACAATGGCGTCCGGGTGGAACGGTGGATGGCCGCGCAACCGGTCAACCCCGCCGGGCACAGCGCGCGGGACGTCGAGACGATCGACCTTTGGACCCGTTATGATTTCCTGATGCCCGGCATCTTCCTCCAGAGGACCGAGCGTCATCCCGTCGGCACCTATGAGCGCTCACGCGGCGCACGGCCCGAGGGCGAGCCGCTGTTCATAACCTTCACCTGTCAGGCGGTGACGCCGCTCACCGACGACACCGCCTGCTATTTCTTCGCTTATGGCCCCTGGGCGCGCGAGGCCGAACGGAAGAGCTTCTTCGCCGAACTTGGGCTGAAGGCCTTCAACGAGGATCGGGTGATGATCGAGGCGCAACAACGGCGCATCGCCACCACCTCCAACCCCCGCATGATGCCGATGGCGATGGACAAGGCGGTCCTGCTCTATGAAGGGGTGGTGAAGCGCAAACTGCGCGAGGAAGCCCGCCTCGGGGCCGATTAGGATATTGTCAAAGCTTAGCGGCTATCGAACAGCCATGGCGGCCAGCGGGCGGCGGGTTTGATAGAGGTGTGTTTTCCATGAGCGCATTCGGGCGTCGCAGCGGCAATCTCGCAGGCAGCGCCCCCCGTTCATCGTTCGGGGTCGCCAAACCAATGCAGGCGAACGGCACCGTCGTCGTGCCTCCGCCCCCCGCAGAGGGCGGCGCCCAGTTCCCGCCGATCGATCCGAACGCGCTGCCCGACCCGCTGGCGGACGCGCTGCCGCTGCACATGGATGCGATGGCGCGGCTCGCCAGCAGGCAGGAAGCATCGGGCGAAGCCGCCAGTTCGAAGGCCGAAGGGTTTGAGGCGTCGGTCCACAAGATCAAGGAACAGGTCCTCCCCCGCCTGCTGGAACGCGTCGATCCCGAGGCGGCGGCGACCTTGTCGAAGGACGAGCTGGCCGAGGAATTCCGCCCGATCATCGGCGAGGTGCTCGCCGAACTGAAGATCACGCTGAACCGGCGCGAGCAGTTCGCGCTGGAAAAGGTGCTCGTCGATGAATTGCTGGGTTTGGGGCCGCTGGAGGAGCTTCTCGCCGATCCGCAGATCACCGATATCATGGTGAACGGCCCCGATCAGACCTATATCGAGCGCAAGGGCAAGCTGGAACTCGCGCAGATCAGCTTCCGCGACGAGGCGCACCTCTTCCAGATCGCACAGCGGATCGTGAGCAAGGTCGGCCGCCGCGTCGATCAGACGACGCCGCTCGCCGACGCGCGCCTCTCCGACGGCAGCCGCGTCAACGTGATCGTCCCGCCGCTGTCGCTGCGCGGCACCGCCATCTCGATCCGTAAATTCTCCGCCAAGCCGATCACGCTCGACATGATGGCGAAGGGCGGATCGATGAGCGAGAAGATGGCGACCGCGCTGAAGATCGCGGGCGCGAGCCGCTTCAACATCGTCATTTCGGGCGGCACCGGATCGGGCAAGACGACGATGCTCAATGCGCTGTCGAAGCTGATCGACCCCGGCGAGCGCGTCATAACGATCGAGGACGCCGCCGAATTGCGTCTGCAACAGCCGCACTGGCTGCCGCTGGAAACGCGCCCGGCCAATCTGGAAGGCAATGGCGCGATCTCGATCCGCGATCTTGTCGTCAACGCGCTGCGCATGCGGCCCGATCGCATCATCCTGGGCGAAATTCGCGGCGCGGAATGTTTCGACATGCTGGCCGCGATGAACACCGGCCACGATGGATCGATGTGCACCCTCCACTCCAACAGCCCGCGCGAGGCGCTGGCGCGTATGGAGAATATGGTGATGATGTCCGACATCAAGGTGCCGAAGGAAGCGATCAGCCGCCAGATCGCCGATTCGGTGGACCTGATCGTGCAGGTGAAGCGGCTGCGCGACGGTTCGCGCCGCGTCACCAACGTCACCGAGGTGATTGGCATGGAAGGGGCGGTGATCGTCACGCAGGAATTGTTCAAGTTCGAATATCTCGACGAGAGCGCCGACGGAAAGATCGTCGGCGAATATCGATCGATGGGTTTGCGCCCCTACACACTCGACAAGGCGAAACAGTTCGGCTTCGATCAGCCGCTGCTGGAAGCGTGCCTGTAGAGGATCAGTCCTCAGCCGCCTGCCCGCTTCTGGCGAAGACCGCCAATTGACCGTCGAACGCGCGCTTGAAGGCGGGTCGCGCCTCACCGCGGGCGATATAGGCAGAGAGGCGCGGATAGGGCTCCAGCAGCCCGGTTCGTTCCAGTCTGCGCAGCACCGTCACCATCAGCAGATCGCCGGCGCTGAATGCGCCGTCGAGCCAGTCGGCATCGCCCAATCGGTTTGAAAGCTGACCCAGGCGAGCACGGACGCGATCGTTGAGGATCGGCAGCCGCGCCTCATACCAGCTCTTGTCGCGCTCGATGATCGTAGCGACGGCGCGTTCGACGATGGGCGGTTCCACGGTGTTGAGCGCGGCGAACATCCAGGCGATCACGCGCGCGCGTGCATTCGGATCGTCCGGCAGCAGGCCCGGATAACGCTCCGCGATGTGGAGGAGGATCGCCCCTGATTCGAAGAGGACAAGACCATCCTCTTCAAAGGTCGGAATCTGCCCGAAGGGATGCAGCGCAAGATATGCGGGCGCCTTCATCGCCTCAAACGACACAAGCCGGACGTCATAAGCCTGGCCCACTTCCTCCAGCGCCCAGCGCACCGGCATATCCCGCGCCAGCCCCCTGCCGCGATCGGGCGAATTTTCAAAGGCGGTGATGGTGATCGCCATCGATTGATTCCGTGTGTTGATCGAAATCCGCCCCCGACGATAAAGGGGCGAACGACCGCTTTCCACCGCCATTGGAAGCAAGGCCAACATTCGGCATCAGCCACCCGCCCTTCATGCCGCGCCCGTTCTTACTTCATAAATGCACTTGATTCGCGTTAGCACAGCGCTTAGGCCGCCCCGACTGCGGAAGGGGACATCATGAAATTGGTCAGGGGATTGCTGGCGACGGCCTCCATGTGGGTAGTAATGGCTGCACCGGCTTATGCGGCCGGGGCGGACGCTGCCGATAGCTGGTCCAGAAACGACATCGTCGTTACGGCCGCCCAATCCAAACAATCAGGGCTGAACGAAAGCGCATCGGCGACCGGTCTTGATCTTTCCCTGCGCGAGACACCGCAATCGATCACGGTCGTCGATCGGCAACGGATCGATGATTTCGCGCTGACGAACATCAACGATCTGCTCGAACAGACCGTCGGCGTTACGGTCCAGCGCAACGAAACCGATCGCACGGACTATACCGCGCGCGGCTTCGCCATCACCAATTTGCAGGTCGACGGAATCGGCCTCCCGCTCCTCGCCGCGGTCGAGGGTGATCTCGACACGATCCTGTTCGAACGCGTCGATGTCGTGCGTGGTGCGAATGCGATCATGACCGGCATCGGCAATCCTTCCGCCACGATCAATTATCTGCGCAAGCGCCCGACGGCCGAGTTCCAGGCGAATGCCTCGGCCTCTCTGGGCTCCTTCGACATGTGGCGACTGGAAGGCGACGTATCGGGGCCGCTCAACGCCGCCGGCACGATACGGGCGCGCGTCATCGGCGCGCATGAGGAGCGCAATTCCTATCTGGATTACAACAAGGTCAATCGGGATGTCGTGGGCGGTCTGCTGGCCTGGGATATCGTGCCCGGCCTGACCGCCACGATCGGCTATTCGCGGCAGGACAATCGCGCCGACGGCGTCCTGTGGGGCGCGCTGCCGCTCGTCTACAGCGACGGCAGCCGCATTCCCTATGCACGCTCCGCCTCCACCTCGGCGCCGTGGACCTACGCGAATGTCGTCAATCAGAGCGCGTTCGGCGAGCTGACCTATCAGCTCGGCGGCGACTGGTCGGTACGTGGCGTGTTCACCTACAACGATCTCGATTCGCATGCGCTCCGCATCTATGCTGGCGGCACGCCTGATCCGGAAACCGGATTGGGCGTGACCGGAAGCAGCGGCTTCTATCCTACCCGGAACAAGCAATATCTGATCGACGGCTATGCTTCGGGCAGCGTCGAGCTGTTCGGTCGGCGCCATCAGATCGCCGTCGGCGTGTCGAACGGCTGGCTGCGCGAAACCGAATATGAAGCCGATCCTGGCGTCGAGATCGACTATGGCGACATCCGCGAACTAAGCTCCTTCGTTCCCGTCGAGCCAAGCTTTCCCGAGGCCGAGCTGCAAGGACGCGAGCATGATCGCCTCACCCGCGTCTATGGCGCGATCCATCTCAACTTCACCGATCAGTTGAAGGGCGTGGCAGGCGTTTCCGCGGTGTGGCTGAAGACGACCGGCTTTTCCTACGGCTCCGATCTCGCGCGCAACGATCACAAGGTCAGCCCCTATGCCGGCCTGCTGTTCGATCTCACCCCCCACCTGACGGTCTACGCCAGCTATACCGATATCTATGCGCCGCAGAGCCAGGTGGATATCGACAATCGGCGTCTGGTGCCCGCCAAGGGCACGAGCGTCGAAGGCGGAATCAAGGGGAGCTGGCTCGACGGGCGGCTCTACGCGACCGCCGCTCTGTTCAAGGCAAGGCAGCGTGGGCTCGCAACCTATGTCGGCACGTTCGACGGCAGCGACGGGCCGCTGGGCGTCGACTATTATGAAGGCGTGGATACGACGTCGAAGGGCTTCGAAGTCGAAGTCTCCGGCCGCGTCACCGATCACTGGCTGCTGAGCGGCGGCTTCACGCACCTGAAGATCCACGACGATCAGGGCCAAAAGGCGCGGACCTTCGTCCCGCGCAATGCCTTCAAGCTGGCCGCGACCTACGAAGTTCCCGAATGGCATGATCTGAAGCTCGGCGCCCAGTTTCGCTACCAGAGCAGGATCAGCGCGACCGACGATACTGGCGGGCTGCCCATCCGCCAGAGCGGCTATGCGGTCCTCGACCTGCTGGCCGGGGTGCGGCTGGCCGATCATGTCCACGCCAGCGTGAACGTCCGCAACGTGACCAACAGGAAATATCTGAACTCGCTCGAATGGGGCCAGGCATTCTATGCCGCCCCGCGCAGCGCGATAGGCACGATCCGCTTCGATTATTGATCGGTCGGGGCCCCTCCCCCGCAGCCGTGTCATCGCGCCAAAGCCATCAAGATGATATCAGGGCGTCGCGTCGCATCGAGTCGTTGGCTCAGAGGTCGTTTACTTTTGCCATCGATCTTCTTCGGCGTTGGCGCCTTGCAGGAGGGCAAGCCTTCCGACCGCAAATTACGCCTGTTTGATCGTTGGTGCTAGCGGGCAATGGCATCGCGGCCTTCGTTGAGGCCGGTCAGCTTTGGTTGTGGCGCGTCGCCCACCACAGGAACCGGACGAACATGGGCCAGACCGACCAACTGAATTGCCGCTTCAGCCCGCATCGGTCCCGACAATCCGCGCGGGGCACGCGCCCGATCACCATCAGCCGGATTTCTCGTCTCTTTCGGGTCGGCCCGTTGAACGCACCCGATATGCCATCGATCGGATGGCGCAAAGAGAGGGGTTCAGGCCGCATCGGCGGCGCTGTGCAGGCTGGCCGCATAGGCGCCGAACAATCGTTCGAAATGATCGTCCATGCCCGGTACGTCGGATGCCGCCCGCGCCGCGCGTTGCCAATGGAGGTCCGGGCCGGCCGCCACAAATCGCCGGATTGCATTGGCCAGTCCCGATGCCGACCTTGCTTCGTACATCTCGCCCTGCCCCGGCAGGAACTGGTCGGCCGCGCCGCCCGCGTCGGGAACGATAAGAGGCAGGCCGCTTGCTTTCGCTTCGGCGGCAACCATGCAGAAAGTCTCGGCCTCGCATCCGTGGACGAGCGCGTCGGCGCTGGCCAGTATCGCGGCGATTTCCTGCCGATCGGTGATTGGCGCGGCCAGATGAACATGCGGGTTGTTGGCGGCCGCGCGCACGACGGCGGCCTTCTGCCGCCCGTTGCCGAGCAGGAAAAGGCCGACCGGATGATCGTAACCGGCCGCCGTCACGGCCTCTATCACCATCGGCCAGCGTTTCTCGGCGGCCAGGCGGCCGAGGCCGATGAGCAGCGTCGCATCTTCGGGCAGGTCGCACCGCGCGAGCAGGCGCGCGCGCAACGCCCGATTCCGCAGCGACGGCGAGAAAAGGCCCGGCGTCACGCCCATCGGGATCGTCCTGACCTTGTTGAGGCCGCCGGCGCTCAGCCTTGCGGTGAGGCTGGCGCTTGCGCTCACCACCATGTCGAACTGCTGGTCGAGCCGGCGCAGATGGCGCCAGAACCAATCGAAGCCGCGATCGATCCTGTCCCGCGAGGCAAGGCTTCCGAACCAGCGATAGGCATAAGCGGAAAGCGGGTCGGCATGCATGACCAGGGACCGGAGCGCGGGCCCTTTCCAGCGCGCGACCATCGCCGGGCTCGCCCATGGCGAGGACACCTCGACTATATCGGGCGCGAGACGATCGAGGAGCGCGTGGAGCGCGCCTTCGTCATCGAAAAAGCGATAGCGCAGGTCGAGCGGGAAGCGCGGCGCCGCGATCGTCATGATGCAGCCGGCTGCGGTGCGCTGGATCGTGCCGTTGCGCTCGCCGGGAGCGACGACGATCACCTCTTCCTGTCCCGGGCGCGCCGCGCGAAGCTTATGTTCGACATAGGTCTTCACGCCGCCGCCTTGCGGCGCATAGAAGGCACAGACGTCGACGATCCGCATGCCGCTACCTTCCGATCGGGCCGAAGGAGAACAGGCCCTTCCGATAGTTCATGATGATGCGCACGCGTGTCGGCCCATTGCCGACCCGCACGCTCGCGGCGCTGGCCTTGGGCTTCGACCAGCCGAGCCTTGGATTGCCGCCGAAACCGATGCCGTCAACGGACAGGCTGAATTTGCGGTTGGCGTCGCGATCGTGCAGCAGGCTGAGCGCGAACGTTCCGGCGGAAGGCGCGCGGATGCACAGCTCCACCGGCCCCGAAGGGGGGACCTCGACCTCGACGCGCCTGAACGTCTTGCCTTCGCCCAAAAGGACATTGTCGTCCGCGAGGAAATCGTCGTCATTGGCGGGATAGAGTTCAAGCTTGAGCCTGCCGCGCCGGTCCTTGAGGCCGATCACATCGACGAGGACAGAGGGGCCTGCCTCATCGTGCCGGCATTGCCCTTCCGCCTTGCCCAGATCGGGCGTGGAGGGAAGCGGGGCGCCAAGGGCGAGCAACAGCGCCGCCGCGATCATTGCGCGCGGCTTTCGTTGAACAGTGCGGACAGACCGAGACTGGCGCCGACGAGCAGATGCGCGCCGAGGATGAGGCTTGCCACCAGCGTTATGGCGGCGACGATCTGCTGATCGAACCCGACCAGAAAGGCCGCGAGGCCAGCGAAGACGACATCCTTGTTGGGAAGAAAGGGAAGCCGCGACAGAAGCTGGCGCGCGGTTGCGAGGAGCAGCCACCAGCTCAAGGCGACGGCGGGCAGCAGCAGGTGCCACATGATCGCCGCCAGCAGCGTCGAAAGGACGATACGGGCAACATGCGCGGCGGTGACGAACCAGAGTTCGCAGCGAGGCAAGGTGAACAGGCGCTTGCGAAGCACCAGCGCCGCGATCGACGAGCCGAGGATGAAGAGCGCCGACGCGACGAAGGCGGTCCGGTCCATTCCGAGGTGGAGCGATCCCAGGATCGGCGCCGACACGAGCACCATCAGCAAGGTGAACACGTTGCCGGTAAGCGCGCTCAGGATCGCCACATCCTTGATCGCGCCGAACGGAGCGGCGCTGACATGCGCGTTCCGCCGCGCCCATGTGTAGAAATAGACCTCACCGAGATAGCCCAGCAGTATCTCGTTGCTGACCAATTTGCGCAGGAGCGCCGCGAAACCCTCGGCCGGCAGCGACCATAGCCGCCGGAAGATGACCCATTCGCTGGCCGGGCCAATGAGATAGAAAGCGAGGAAGGTCGCCCAGAAGAGCGGATTTGACGGCAGCAGCGCATAGAGGCTGCGATAGTTCAGATGCCGTAGCTGATAACTCACCGCGACAAGGATGAGGAGTGAGATGGCCGGGCCGGCCCATTTCGTCCAGTTTCGTCCCTTTTCGACCAGCGGCGAAGGATCGATGACATGGCCGATGGCCGCCTCGATCGGGTCCGGCGACGTCTGGGCGGCATTTCCTACAGCAGCAGTGCCGATCATGAAGCGGTGTCTCCAACCTGCGCACCTTGACGGCGTGGACCGGCCGGCACCTCAGTCCGGCCTGCCAGCTCCTGCGCATCCTTTTCGCGACGATGCAGTCCGGCCATCGCAGCCAGATAGGCTTCGGCCGCATGTTCCAACGTGAAGCGTTCGGCCTGCGCCAGGCTCAGGCCGCGATCCTGGGGGGCGGGATTCGCCCGCCTTATCGCGCCCGCCAGAGCCCGTTCATCGCCGACCGGCACCAACTCCCCCAGCAGGCCATGTTGCAGCAGCGTCGCCATGCTCCGGCTGCAATTGGTGGCGATGATGGGAAGGCGGGCCGCAAGCGCTTCGAGCAGGACGGCGGGAACGCCTTCATAATTGGAGGACAGCAGGAGAATGTCGAAGTCCGGCAGGATCGCCGCCGGATCGGGCACATAGCCCCGGAAGGTCACGCGATCGCCCAACCCCAGCCGCCGGGCAAGAATTTCGAGCTTCGGCCGCTCGGGGCCGTCTCCGATCACGGTCAGCCTGTCATCGCCGATGGCGCCGCGATCGAAGGCGCGCAGCATCAGGGCAATATTCTTTTGCGGCGCAAGCCTGCCGACCGCGACAAAATGGCGGCCCGTCGAGGCCGACCGTTCGCGTCCCGGGTGAGCAATCAACATGTCGATCAACGACCTCGACAATGCCGGATCGGGTATGATCGTGATCCGGCCGACGCGCGCGCCCAGCCTTTCCCTTATCTCCTCCGCCATCGGCGCTTCCATTCCAACGAAATGATCGAGGAAACGACCCAGAAGCTTCAGCCAGAATCGATACAGCGCCCTTTGGCACCAGGATGCGTCGAGACGATCGAGATCGTTGCTGATCTTGGCCAGGACAAACGGGCAACGGCGGCCGAACCGGAGCTTCATCGCCACCGCTACGACCGCATAGGTGTTGCCCGCGCAGAACAGGATGTCGGGACGCAGCGTCCGGATCGTGCGGGGCAGCATCCAGATCATCCAGAGCGTTTCCCAGCGGGCCACCCACGGGCCTGAGCGAGCCGGCGTGACATAATCGAGGCCGGCGCCGACATCGTGCCGCATGTCGCCCTGCACCCGCCCGATGAACAAAGGCGCGTCCGTGCCCAGCGCCCGCCATTGCCGGACGAGCCGCAGCGCTATCCGCTCGACGCCGCCCGGTTCGAAACTGTGCAGAAATGTCAGCACCTTCAAACGGCCCGCTCCGCCCCGGCGAGATCGCCGTAGCGCGCAGGCCGATGGGACTTTGCGACATAGGCGATGGCGCGATCGATGCTCGCCATCAGGGCCGGTACACCCGCATCCCCCGGATGCACGCCAATGCGCGCGACGGGCATGCGCCGCAGGAATGGCGGCAGCATCCGCGCGGCAAACAGCGACGAGGCTACACGGCCGGGGCTGCGGCTTGCCCAGGTCAGCACAGGATTTCTGGACAGCACGCGCCCCGTCGTTGGCTGCCACACCTTCCAATGATCCTCGGCAAGCGCGAAGCCGCAGTCCGCAAGCGCTTCGAGCGCGCCGGGCCCATAGAGCCATGCCGGTGCGATGAAGCCGGCCAGATCGCGGCCTGTAATATCCTCGATCAGGGCCTTTCCGGCGCGCATGCGCCCGACGGCGGTCGCGCGATCGAGGCCGAGAAACTCCCCCTCGCCGGCGGTCATATGACGGGCCTTGAAACGGGCGGCGCGCGTGCGATGTCCGCCCGAATCGCGGTGAAACCAGCCATGCAGGAAGATTTCGGCGCCGCTCTCCGCCCAGCGCCGCAGGCGACCGGCAAAAGCGGTGCCGGCGGTGATGCGCGCCTCGCCCCAATGATTTGGCACCACCAGCAGAGCCATGCGATCTTCCGGGGCATGGCGGCCGAGATGATCGCGGAGCCGATCGACGGCGCCCTCGGTGCGTGGGCTGACGTCGTGGATGCTGAGCAGCAGCAGCCGCTCACGCATTTCTTCGCGGAAGCCGGGACACGAGCAGCCTCCCGATGTTCGAATCTGCAAACCCGCCTCCGCGCACTGACTGGCTGGGAGACGGCGCCGCCCTCCCCAACCACAGTCCAGCGCGGAAAATAAATGGCGTTCGTGACAGATCGCACCGGCGCGGCGGCGGGTGCTACCAGGCCCGTGCGAGGGAAAGCGTGAACGTCCTTGGGCGCAGCGGCGTATATTGCTGCGCCACCATGATCGAGAAGGGATTGCCGAAGGCAAAGCTGTCGCCCTTCACGTCGAACATATTGTCGATCCGGGCGCCGATGGTCAGCCGGTTCCGCGTGAAGAAGGCGGCCAGCGACGTGATCGTATAATCCCCCATCTCGCGATCGAGATTATCGTCGAACGTCAGGCGCGATCGGCCGATATAATTGGCCTGCGCCGAGAGGCTCGTCGCCCAGCCGCCGAGCGAGAAATTATACTGGGCCGTCAGCCGGCCCGTCGCATCGGGCGCGATAGGCAGGCGCCGATCGTCGATCTTCAACCCGGCCTCGGTGCTGACCAGCCTGGCATCGAGATAGCTGCCCCCCGCCGAGAGCTGAAAACCCGGGAAGGCGCGCCATTCGGCGCTGGCTTCCAGCCCATAGATACGCCCGCGCCCGGCATTGCGCGTCGAGATAAGCCCATTGGGCAACAGATAGTCCGACTGGATATGGTTCCAGTCGGTGTGGAACAGGCTGGCGCTGATCGAGAGGCGATCGTCAGCGAGCGTGTGGCGGATGCCGAGATCGAAGGTGCCGAGCCCATCGGAATCGAACCGCCGGGATACGGCCTGCCCGGCAGGCGCAAGGCCCCCCGGCCGCAACGCACTTGCGAAGCGCAGATAGACGATGCTGCGCGGGTCGGGCGTCCATGACACAGCGACACTGGGGGACAACACGGTCTTGGATATGCGATCCGATGCGCCGCCCGCCCGTTCGACCGCCTCATCCTCGGCGATCGATCGGAACAGGCGCGCGCCCGCTGTCGCCGTGACGTGAGGCAGGAGCGGGACGGACACTTCACCGAAGGCCGCAAATTCGGTGATCTTGCGGTCCAGCGCCTCGACGGTCAGCACCGTGTCCGCCGAACTTATCGTCGCTTCGCTGTGGCTGCGCGCGCGCATGTAGGACAGGCCGGCGAGCCAGACCGACGAGTTTGCCGGGGACAGGCGGATTTCATGGTTGATGAGCGTATATTTGCGGTCGTCCAGATAGGAGGACTGCCCCGACAATCCGAACAGTGCGGAGGCGTCGGTTGAATCGAGCGTATAATCGACGTCATGGTCGATATAGCTGGTCGTCGCGAGCAGCTTCAGCCCGCCGATCAACCCCTGGACGGTGGCGGCGGCCGACTTGAAATCATTATCGGTCGGCTCGGCCATGCGCGCATCCCGCCGTACGGTATCATCGGATGCGGTGACATATTGGCTGTCATGGGCGTTCATGTCCTGAAGCGTACCGGACAGATCGACCGTCCAGTTCGCATCGGGCTGCCAGCGCAGCGCCAGGCGAGCGCCCGTCGTCTCGGTCGTGTTCGCATCCTGATTGCGGCCCAGATTGTCGATATAGCCGCCCGAACGGATGACATAGCCGACGCCGCGAACCGCCAGCGTGTCGGCGATGAGCGGAAGGTTCAGCACCGCCTCTCCCCCGCCGCCCGCGCTGCCATGCTCGATGACTTCGCCGATCAGCCGCATGCTACCGGCCGCCTGCGCGGGATCGGGCTTGCGCGTCACCATGTGGTAGATGCCGCCCAGCGCGCCGGAGCCGTAAAGCGGCCCCTGCGGACCCTTGAGGATTTCGACCCGATCCATATCGACGAGACGCAGATCGGGATCGGGCGCATCGAAGGTGACGCGCGCCTCGTCGAGCTGAACCGCCACGGTCGATTGGCTTGGGCCGTTGAAGGGGCTGTCGGCGACGCCGCGAATGAACTGCCGGTTACGGCCCGGCCCGAGGTTCGTGACGGCAAGACCCTCGACCGAAAGCGCGAGGTCCTGGCTGCCCGCCGAAAGCTTTCCGGCCGCATTGCCCGCCAAGGGTACGACCGAGACAGACATGGCGACGTCCTGGAGAAGCTGCGGACGCTTCTGGCCGGTAACGATAATGGTCGCCTGCGGGGGCAGAGGCGTGGAGACGACCGGTCGCGCCGGCGGCTTCGCGACCGACGGCGCAGGTGATGGGTGCGAAGAGCGCGGCGCGCGCTCGATCCGATAGGCCGTCGCGCCCACGCGCACCGCCGTCCAGCCGCTTTGCGACAAGAGGCGGCGCAGCGCCTCCGCTATGCTCATCGACCCGCGCAGCGCCGGTGCGTGGAACTGGGGCAACTCCCCCGGCAGGCCGAAAGAAGCGCCCGTCGCCTGAGACAGAGCCGGAAGCGATCCGCTGATCGGCCCTGGCGGAATATCGAGCCTGTATTGAACATCCGCCGCAACAGCCGGCGAGGACGGAACAACCAGTTCAGCGTACGGCAGCAGCGCCGATGCGAACGCTATCGCCTTTCTCTTCGTAGGAAATCGCCATGAGATCCGACAGATTGGCCAGAAGTTCAGAACCGTCCCCAATGGCCAAAACCCCCGAAAAAGGCCGATCCCCTATGGCGGGGTCCACCGTGATCGTCTTGCCAGAATAGCGGGCGATATCCGCCGCGACGAGATTGAGGGGCATATTGTCATAAACCAGCCGGCCCTGCCGCCAACTGCCGACGTTCGCAGCCGGGACCGGCCTTATCCGGGTGGAGCGATCGTCCCGCCGGGCGATCAGTTGCTGGCCGGCCGACACACGGGTTGCCTCGCCACCTTCACCCGCAACCGAAACATGCCCTTCCGCCACCGCGACCGCCACCGCCTTGGCGGAAAGGTTGAGGCCGAATGTCGTGCCGATATCGCTGACGACATATTCGCCGGCCCTGATCGAAAGCGCGCGCCCGGGATCGTGGGCCACGGCGAAATAGACATCGCCCCGCGCCACCTCCAGCTTCGTCGGATCGCCGCCCTTCACCACCAGCCGCGTGGATGGGGAAAGATCGGCTGCAATCCCCTGCGAAAGGGCGATGTGCCTGGTTTCGCCGCGCGCGGTCGCATAGACGACATCCTGCTGTTGACGAAGTGCCGGTATCCCGACGGCAAGCGCCAGCGCTGCCGCGACGGAACCATAGAGCCATTTGCGGCGCGACACGGTGCGTATCTCCGCCGGATCGGCCGCGGGCGCGGCTTTGAGGGCCTGAAGATCGGCGATATGATCGTCCACGATCCGCCCGGTGAGCGCGATCTCGTCAAACGCCTTGCCGTGCAGCGGGTCCGCTTCCAGCCAGCGCGTATAGGCATCCCAGTCCGCATCGTCCTGTTCGAGCGCGCGATACCAGGTCAGGGCCTCGTCCAGCAGCCGTTCATCGATTTCCGGCCGCGCCGTCATCGCGAATAGTATCCCTGGAATGTCATAATCCATCGATCGACGTCACGCATGCCCGCCCACCTCAGTCCAGCAGCGCGCGGCGAAGATATTTCATCGCCACCGCCATATGCTTTTCGACCCCGCTTCGGGAAATACCCAGCCGCATCGCAACCTCGGCGTGGCTCAGTCCCTCGATCTTGTGAAGCTCGAACGCGCGCCGCGCGCCATCGGGAAGCGTCGCCAACGCCGACGCCAGACGCGCGGCCTCTTCCCGGTCCAGCATCGCCTCTTCGGCATTGGGGCCACCGTCCGCCCGCTCACTTCCTCCGCCAGCATCGCCGGCCAGATTGTCGAGCCATATCCGTTCGCGGCGCATCCGGCGCTGCTTTTCCCGGAGGCGATCGAGCAAAAGATTCTGTGCCATACGAAAGAGATAGGCCCGCCCGTTGGCAATCGGAAATGTCGACGCATGGCGAAGCCTGATCCACATTTCCTGCAGGATATCCTCGGCCTCACCCGCATCGCCGGTACGCGCGACAAGGGTACGCAGCAGCGCAGCGCGGTGAATGCGGTACAGGGCTTCGAGGCCTTGGGAACTATCCGGCTGCACGGCCGCACCTTGTATCGGTTATGCCGGCCGCCACAAGCAGCCGTGAAACACATGCCGAAAGAGCATATCGGCGGGACGGCACCGATCAGGGCCGATGCTCTTTGGCAATATCCGACTTTTTATGACTTAACTGTTGGTGATTCCCGCGCATCTTTCTCTGCCGCTGCCTCGCTCTCTCCTTCTTGCGCGTCGAGAGCGCGGGCGAGGAGGATATCGGCGATCGTCGTCGCGCCGACAAAGGCGATGGCGCCCCATACCGCCCGGTTGCGCGGCGCGCGCGCGGCGAGCAGGCCGAGGGCGGCCAGATCCATGCTGTCGTTATTCACCCGTTCCCAGATGTGCGCGCCTTGCCCGGGCGAGCGGAGGAGGCCGACACCGGTCCTGATGCCGCGCAGGCCGAAACCCTTGATGACGCCCTCACGGCCCTCGGCATCGAGGGCGGACGCGATGCGGCGCGAGGCGAGCAACTGGCCGATGCCGATACCGATGCTGAAAATGCCGAGGCCGACCGATGCCGCCTTCCTGTTCATGCTTATCCTCCCTTTCGGCCAACCCATTGAACGAAAGGAAAGGCGCGCGGGTTGCCTCTTCGCCCGGATTCTCCCGAGACGCAATGAAGGCGGAACGACAGGCGGCGCCGGGTGTTGGTAATCCGCTCCTTCTTCTGGAACGGGAAGCCTGATTATGCGGACCATCCCGATGCGCGCCGCCCTTGCCGCGGCCCTGATCGTCTCCGGTATCTCGCTGGTCGGCTGTCGGGACGGACGGCCCGGCTACAACAGCGACTATCATCATCATCGCCATCATCGCGATCGGGATCACCGGGGCGACCATGATGGGCGCGATCATCATGATGACGGCCGGTGGGATCGTTGAGCACAACATAAAGGAGTGCATAGGGAATGACCCTGATCGAGCGGATCGCCCGCGTGCTCGCCGGGCAATTCTACAGCCGCAATGCCGGCGGCGCGGCGGGCGAGGAACCCGCCGCCGAGCTGGTGGACGAGCAATGGCGCGATTTCGCCGACGATGCGCTCGCCGTCCTCAAGACATTGCGCGAACCCAATGACCGGGTGGCCGAGGCGGGGGACGCCGCCGTCTGGCACCGGATGATCGACGCCGCGATCGCCGAGGCCGCTCCTATCCAGGCAGACTGATCCCCTCCCCCTCCATCATCCGAGGCCCATGACCGAAACGCTGTCCCCCGCGCTCCCCGACGATGTCGAGGCGTTGACCCATCGCCTGCTGGACGCCGTCTGCGACAAGGGGCTGACGCTGGCGACCGCCGAAAGCTGCACCGGCGGCATGCTCGGATCGCTGCTGACCGACGTCGAGGGTGCGAGCCACGCTTATGAGCGCGGCTTCATCGTCTATAGCGAGGAGGCGAAGTGCGAGCTGCTCGGCGTCGCGCGCGAGGCTATCCAGTCCTGCGGCGCGGTGAGCCGGGACGTCGCGATCGCGATGGCCGAAGGCGCGCTCAAGGCGTCGCATGCCGATATCGCGCTGGCGATCACCGGCTTTGCCGGCCCGGGCGCGCCGGGCGAGGAGCCCGGCCTCGTGCATTTCGCCTGTGCCCGGCGCGGCGGCGCGACGCTGCATCGCGAGGAGCATTTCGGCGATATCGGCCGTGGCCCCGTCCGCATCAAATCCATGCGCGTGGCCTTGAAGATGATGGGCGAGGCGGCTGGCTGGGCGGCCTGAAAGTGCCGGCCAATCGCGAACCCCGCCGCCCGATCGCGCGTTGGCTTGACGAGTCCCCCCTTGCCCCCCACGGCACATTCCGCCCCCTTTTGGATTTCCGCGCCCCGGAGAAAGCATGGACAAGCTCAATCATCGCTTCGATCTCCTGCTGGACGAAGCGGCGGTCTGGCTGACGCGGAACAGCCTCGATATTCTTTTCGCGCTAGTCTTCGCCGCGATCGTCGCGGCCGTGCTGATCGGCCTGCGCATGCTCGGCACGCGCCTGTGCCGCGCGCCGGCAGGGTCGCTCTCGACGATGCGGATATTGCTTGGCCGCCTGTTCTCCGCCACGCGGAACTGGTTCATCCTCATCCTTGCGATCGATCTGGTGGCGCAATTCGGCAATGCCCCACCCATGGTGCGGGACGTCGCCCGGTTCGCGATAACGATCGCCGCCACCTTCCAGGGCGCGATCTGGTTGCGCGAGGTGATCGTCGGCTGGATCACCCACCGCGCTGCCGAGGACGAAGCCGTCGGCGGGGGCCTCTCCTCCGCGATCGGCATCATCCAGCTTCTCGTCTCAGTCACCTTGTTCGCGGTCGCCGGGCTGTTCGTGCTCGACAATCTGGGCATCAACGTTTCGACGCTGATCGCCGGCCTCGGCATCGGCGGCATCGCGATCGGCCTTGCCGCACAAGGCATATTCAAGGACCTGTTCGCCGCGCTTTCGATCCTGTTCGACCGGCCGTTCCGGCGGGGACAGAGCGTCGCTTATTCCACCTTCTCCGGCACGATCGAGGAGATCGGCCTCAAGACGACCCGGATTCGCGCGGCCAGCGGCGAATTGCTCGTCGTCTCGAACGCGCGCCTGCTCGATCAGGACATCCGCAACATGAGCGAGATGTCATGGCAGCGCGTGCTGTTCACGATGCACCTCATCTACCGTAACGACCTGAACGTGCTGGCGACCGTTCCGCAGGAATTGCAGCGCATTGTCGAGGCGCAGCCGGGCTGCCGCTTCATCCATGGCCTCATCACCAATCTCGGCGATCCCGCGATCGAGGTGGAGCTGGCTTTCTACGTCGACAAGCTGAAGAATGACGGGCTGGCCCGCGCACGCCATGCCGTCGCGCTGGCGGTGCTTCAGCGGTTTGACGCCCTAGGCATCGAGTTCAACTTTCCAGTGCCGCCGCCGAAGGAAAAGCGCGCCGCCGCCGGCTGATCATTGCGAGACGAGTTTCAGCAGCCGCCGCTCGACCGGGGCGAGCACCGATGCCAGTTCATGCCCGCGCTTGAGGATCGCGCCCGCTTCGCCGACGAGCGACCACATGCCCTGCCGCGCACGCAACGCCGGGCGCTTTTCGATACGGAACTCGGGGCGCTCGGCGGCGCGGCGGAAGGCCGAAAAGGTAGCGGCGTCGCGGCCGAGATCGATCGCATAATCGCGCCACTGCCCGGCGATCACCATGCGCCCGTACAGGTCGAGAATGCGCGCCAGTTCGATCCGGTCGAAGCCCACCTGCGTGGGTGCGGGGAAAAGCGAGACGACGCCCATCAGGCGCGATTGCGTTCCTCGACGGCGGCGTCGTTCTTGCCGTCAGCCTTGCCGTCGCGCTCGTCGATCAGGGTGGCAAGCTTGGCGCGCAGCGCCTCTACCTCGCATTTCAGCATTTCAAGCTGCTGCGTCTGCGGGTCGAACCGCTCCGAGCAGGGCGTGCCATAAGGCAGGAAGCCCTTCTGATAGTCACTGGCGTCCACCGGCACCGGACGCGCCGGGATGCCGACCATCGAGGCGCCTTCGGGCACATCTTTAGTGACGACGGCGTTCGCCCCGACGCGGGCGCGGCGGCCGATCGTGATCGGGCCGAGCACCTGCGCGCCCGATCCGATGATCGCATTGTCCGATATCGTGGGGTGCCGCTTGCCCGGCATGCCGTTGCTGGGATTGGTGCCGCCCAGCGTCACGCATTGATAGATTGTGACATTGTCGCCGATCTCGGCCGTCTCGCCGATGACGGTGAACCCATGATCGATGAAGAAATTGGCGCCGATCTTCGCGCCCGGATGAATGTCGATCGCGGTCAACAGGCGCGAGAAATGATTGATGAGGCGCGCCAGGAAAAACAGCTCCGCCTCGAACAGCCAATGGGCGATGCGGTGAAAACCGAGCGCCCATACGCCGGGATAGAGCAATATCTCCCAGCGCGAGCGCGGCGCCGGATCACGCGCCTTGATTGAATCGAGATAGTCTATCAATCCATCGAGCATGTGCGATCCCGGTTCGTCCGTTTCTCGGCATCGGGCGATGTAAGCCCCGCAATCGTAAAATACCAGAGGCGGCGCACAACCCGGGCGGATGCGCGCCGCCTGCTCATGACTTACACCGCGGTCGCGTGGACGGTGGCGACCGCCTTCATCACCGCGCCGATCCGCGCCGCCGTCTGGATCACATCGGCCCCGACGCCCGCGCCGGCAAGCACCTTCTCATGCGAATCGATGCACATGCCGCAGCCGTTCATCGCGCTGACCGCGAGGCTGAACAGCTCGAAATCCACCTTGTCGATGCCCGGCGATCCGATAACGTTCATCCGGAGCCGCGCGGGAAGCCGGCTATATTCCTTGTTCGAGGCAAGATGGGTGAAGCGATAATAGACGTTGTTCATCGCCATCACCGCCGCCGCGGCGCGGGCCGCGTTCGCAGCCTCGGGGGACAGCTTGCCCTCCACCTCGGCCTCCGCCGCCTCGACGAGCGGGCGATAGCCCGAGCCGTGCGCGCAGGTCAGCAACAGCCCGTATTTGCGCTGGTCGCCCAGCGTCTCGTCGCCAAGGATCGATCCGACGTTGAGGCGGATGTCCTTCGCATAATCGGGAAGCGTATCGGCCAATCCCTTGATCGACATTCCTTGTTCCTTTCTTTCTTATGGAAAGGGCGCGGAAGGATAAGTCCCTCCGCGCCCCGCGCCGCACGGTGGCGGCGGCTCCGGCTGCCCTTCGAGAGGGGGGACTCAGGCAGCCGGCTTCAACACCTCGTCACCTGCCTTCCAGTTGCACGGGCAAAGCTCGTCAGTCTGCAAGGCATCGAGGACACGGATCGCTTCGGCCGGGTTGCGGCCCTGGTCGAGGCCGTTCACCGTCACATGCTGGATCACGTTATGCGGATCGACGATGAAGGTGGCGCGGAGCGCGACGCCCGCATTCTTCTCGATGATCCCCAGCGCGTTCGCCAGCTTGTGCTGGTTATCCGCGATCCACGGGAAATCGCAGGCGGCGAGCCGCTCGTCCGAACGGCGCCACGCGAAGTGGACGAAGTCGCTGTCCACCGACGCGCCGATAAGCTCGGCATCGCGATCGGCGAAATCGTTCTTCAGCTCGCCATAGCCGATGATTTCCGTGGGGCAGATGAAGGTGAAGTCCTTCGGCCAGAAGAAGACGATCTTCCACTTGCCGTTCGTCTCACCCAGGTTGAGCGTCTCGCCGGCGGGCAGCGCATCGACGCCCTGCTGGATCGAAACGGTCATTTCGGGGAATTTATCGCCGACAGTCAGCATGGGATAACTCCTTCTCCAAGTGAAGGGGCGCCCGCCTGTCGGGCACCCCGGTGAACCAGTGCGGTCACAATAGCGATTAGGATTTTTCGAGCCAATTGATTATATGCGTCTTAATGATCGAGTGAGACGATTAGATGACGACCCACCTCCCCACGCTCAAGCAGATCCAATATCTCGTCGCGCTGCGCGACCACGGCCATTTCGGCCGTGCGGCGGAAGCCTGCTTCGTGACCCAATCCACCCTTTCCGCCGGCCTGCGCGAGCTTGAGTCGCTCCTCGGCATCACGCTGGTCGAACGCACCCGCCGCGTCGTGCGTTTCACCCCGCTCGGCCTGCGTATCGCCGAAAAGGGGCAGCGCGTCCTGCGCGAGGCGGAGGAACTGGCGGACATGGCGCGCGCGGCGGGCAAGCCCTTGTCGGGCGACCTTCGGATGAGCGTGATCCCGACGATCGCGCCCTTCCTGCTGCCCCGTATCCTGCCCCGTCTGCGCAGCGACTGGCCCGACCTGAAACTGTACCTGCGCGAGGAGACGACCGCGCTTGCCTGCGAATCGCTGCATCGCGGGCAGGTCGATTGCGTGCTCCTCGCTTTGCCCTATCAATGCGGCGACATCGAAACCGCCGATCTGTTCGATGACCGGCTCTATGTCGCCTTCCCCGCCGGCCAGCCCGCCGATCCCCCGCCCCGCGTGCCGCCCGAGGCGATCGATCCGGCGCGGCTGCTGCTGCTGGAGGACGGCCACTGCCTCAAGGACCACGCCCTTGCCGCCTGCAACCGGCCCGAACTGCGCGCCGAGGCGACGATGATGGGCACTTCGCTCCACACGCTCGTCCAGATGGTCGACAATGGGCTGGGCGTCACGATGCTGCCGCAGATGGCGCTGGAGGCGGGAATATTGGACAATACGCGGGTCGTCGCCCGGCCGCTGGAGACGTCGCATCCCTCGCGGCGGATCGCGCTGGTCTGGCGCAAGGGCAGCCCGCGTCAGAAGGAGTTCGAGATATTGGCCGATGCGCTGCGCCAACTTGCAGACGTGCCGCGCCGGAACGAATCCGCCGCGCGTGCGTCGGCCGCCAGACAGCCGGCCTGACCGGCACCTCCTCGCGAATCCGGGAGAGTGACCATGATCCTCCGCTCCTCGCCCATCGCCGGGGCCGTCGCGCTGCTCTTGCTGACGCCGTCGCCAGCCTTCGCCCAGGCAGAGACGACGATCGCCCGCGATGCAGCCAAAATGGCGGAACTGGGCACCTTCGCCACCACCGCGAAGGCGGTGGGCCTGACGGCAACGCTGGCCAAGGCAGGCCCTTTCACCCTGTTCGCGCCCAACGACGCGGCCTTCGACAAGCTGCCCGCCGGCACCGTATCGACGCTATTGAAAGCGGAGAATCGCGCGACGCTGGCGACCTTGCTCAGCTATCATGTCGTTCGAGGGCGGCTCAGCGCGAAGGACCTGCGCGAGGCGATCGCCAGAGGCGATGGACGCGCGGTGCTCGACACGCTGCAAGGCGAGCCGCTAATCGCCTCGCACGTCGCCGGCGAGATCGTGCTGATCGATGCGAAGGGCAGCACCAGCCGCATCGTCCAGCCGGAACGGCCGGAGAAGAACGGCGTCCTCTATATCGTCGACACGGTGCTGATGCCGTAAGCGGGTCAGCCCCAGCGGGCAGCCGCTCCGTCATCATCCGCGCGTGCCTCGACCCAGCGGCGCCGCCCATCGGCGAACGCTTCGCGCTTCCAGAAGGGCGCCTTGGTCTTCAGCCAGTCGATCAGGAAGGCGCATGCATCGAGCGCGGCCGCGCGATGCCGGGCCGCCGTGCCTACGAAGACGATCCGGTCTCCCACGCGCATCGTACCGCAACGGTGGATCACCGTTGCGCCGAGCAAGGGCCAGCGCCGCTCGGCTTCCTCGACAATCGCGGACAAGGCCCGGTGCGTCATCGCCGGATACTGTTCGAGCGTTAGTTCGATAAGCCCGTCATCGCCCCGGACGAGGCCGGTGAAGCTTGCCACCGCGCCGCCGCCCAGCGCCTCGAGCGCCAAAAGTTCGGCACCCGGATCGAACGGCTCCGTCTGGACGCGAACCGCGCTCATCCGCCCGTCACCGGCGGGAAGATCGCCAGTTCGCGCGCGTCCCCCAGAGGGGTGTCGAGCGGCACGAAGGTTTGATCGAGCGCGGCGCGCAGGCGGCTGCGATCGGCCAGCGCCTCGGCATAGCCCCCGCCCCGTGTCTCCAGCCAGTCGAGCAGCGCGGCGATCGTCGCCACCCGCGCGGGCGGATCGACACGCTCGCCATCGCGGCCGACGGCCTCGCGCACCCAGGCGAAATAGACGATGTCGAGCGCCATTTGCTCAATCCATATGCTTCAGGCCGACGCGCAGATAGTCCCAGCCAGTGATGAGGGTAAGCGCCGCCGCCGCCCACAGGCTGAACAGCCCGACGCCGCGCACGAACCAGAATTGCGGCAGCGCGCCGGCGAGGATCAGCGCGCCGAGCGAGATGAGCTGGAACGTCGTCTTCCATTTCGCAAGCTGGCTCACCGGCACCGACACGCGAAGGTCCGCCAGAAACTCGCGCAGGCCCGAAACCGCGATCTCGCGCAGCAGAATAATGAGAGCCGCGACCACTTCAGGCCCCTCGATCGACGGCCGGCCGAGCGACGGATCGGGCATCGCGATCAGCATGACGATGACCGCAGCGACCATGATCTTGTCCGCGATCGGATCGAGGAAGATGCCGAGGCGCGACACCGTTCCGCGCGCGCGGGCCACATAGCCGTCAAAATAGTCGGTCAGCCCCATCAGCACATAAAGGGCGAAGGCCAGCGCATAATCGAACCAGTGCGGATGCCACAGCAGGAATACCAGAATCGGCACCGCAAGGATGCGCGACAGCGTAAGGAGATTGGGCAGCGTCAGCATGGCGTGGCGGTCATAGCGCGAATGTCTGCCGTTGGGGAGATGGTGGCAAAGCAATTGCTTGGCCCCCGCCGCTGCTTTGGGCTATGCACGGCCACCCGCATTTCCCGCGAACCGGACGCAGCACCATCTTCTGATGATTTCTTCCCTTCGGCTTCTCGCCAAGCGCCGGTTCCTGCCGCTGTTTGCCACCCAGTTTCTGGGAGCGTTCAACGACAATCTGTTCAAGACGGCGATGGTGCTCTTCGTGACGTTCGAGGTCTATTCGGATCCCGGCGTCGAATCGCGCTTCAACGCCGTGGCGACCGGGCTGGTGATTCTGCCCTTCTTCCTGCTTTCCGCCGTCTCGGGCCAGCTTGCGGATACGCGCGACAAGGCGCGCATCATCCGGCTCGTGAAGACGGCCGAAATCTTCATCATGCTGGTGGGGGCCACCGGCCTCGTCATTTCCTCGATTCCGGTGATGCTTGCCGCGCTCTTCGCGATGGGGATTCACTCCACCTTCTTCGGCCCGATCAAATATGCGATCCTGCCGCAGCATCTGCGCGAAGAGGAGGTGCTGAGCGGAACCGGCCTCATCGAGGCGGGCACCTATCTCGCCATCCTGATGGGCACGATCCTCGCCGGCTTCATCTCGGGCAAGACCGCCGCCGGCATGGTGCTGCTCGTCGCGGCGCTCGGCTGGCTCACCGCGCGGCAGGTGCCCCCCGCCCCGGCGATGGGCGAGCCGACCAGGCTCGATTTCCATGTCGTGCGATCGTCGATCAAGCTCGTTTCGGCGACGATGCACGTCCCCCGCCTGTTCCTCGCTATCTGCGCGATCAGCTTCTTCTGGACGATCGGCGCGGTGCTCATCATCGAATTTCCGCCGCTGGTGAAGAACGTCTTCACCGCCGACAAGGAGGTAGCGAGCCTGTTCCTCGGCATCTTCTCGGTGGGCGTCGCGGTCGGCTCGGTGCTCATCAACCGGCTGCTTGGCGCCTGCGTCTCGGCGCGCCATGCGCCCGCCTCGGTGATCGCGATGGGCGGCTTCGTCATCATGCTCTATTTCGTCGCGGGCCACTGGCCGGCCCTGCCGGGCGGCCAACTCTACGACATCTGGGAATTTGTGGTGGAGCCGCACGCCATGCTCGTCTTCATCGCGCTGTTCGGCGTCGCGGCGACGGGCGGCATGTTCGTCGTTCCGCTCTATGCCTTTCTCACCACCACCGTCGCCAAGGACCAGACCGCGCGTACCGTCGCGGCGAACAACATCATCAATTCGGGCGCGATGGTCGCGGGATCGATCCTCGTCCTCGGCCTCACCTGGATGGGGATGACGGTGCGCGAGGGCCTGCTGGTCGTCGCGGCGATGTGCCTCGTCGCCGCCTGGCTCGCCTGGAAGCTCCACCTCGCCTGCGAATAGGCCTCAGGCAAGCAGCGCCGACACGAACAGGAAGCCGGCGGCCCACAGAAAGGCGAACAGGCGCAGATCATCGCGCCAGCACCGCCCCGCTTCAGCATCGGCGGACACCGCGCCACAGGATTCGGCCTCGATCATGGAAGGAAGCTTAACGCTTCGCTAACCTTCTTGTCGTGCAGGAAATGCGAGGAGGACATCGCGGCGATCCGCCATCCCCACAGGAGGGGAATGGCGCGAGTGACGGGACTTGAACCCGCGACCTCCGGCGTGACAGGCCGGCGCTCTAACCAACTGAGCTACACCCGCGTGGGCATCGCGATGAGCGGCGCACCTAGGGGAGCGCACCCCCGGCTGTCAAGCGCGTTGCAGCGCAAAAAATTCGCAAAAAAGCGCGGCTGTCAGACGGTGCCGCTCATTCCGCCGCCGCCATGGGGAATATCCTCGGGCGGCGCGCTGGTCAGCGTGCCTTCCTCGAACAGGAAACCGGCGATATCGGGCTTGCCGGCGGCGTCGAGCACCGTCTTCAAAATGATGAGCAGCGGCACGGCGAGCAACGCGCCCGTCGTGCCCCACACCCAGCCCCAATAGCTCAGCGCCAGCAGGATCAGGATCGGATTGATCGTCAGCCGCCGGCCCACCAGCGCAGGCGTGAACAGGTTTGCCTCCATCAGGTGCAGGCCGACGAACAGCAGCACGGGCAGGACGGCGTGCCACACGTCGGGAAAGGTCATCAGCCCGCCGACGAACAGCAGCAGCGCGGCGGTGACCGGCCCCAGATAGGGAATATAGTTCAGCAGCGCGACGATCCCGCCCCACATCAGCGGCGTCGGCATGCCGACCACCCAGAGCATGCCCGTGACGATCAGGCCAAGCATCAGGTTGATGAGCGTGATCGTGCCTAGATAGGCCGAGGTCGCGTCCACCATTTCCTGGATCACCCGCGCGGTCGCCATGGCGCTGGAGAAACTCGACCGGCTCTGGATCGTGCGCCGCCGCATCCGCGTCCAGCCCGACAGGAAGAAGAAGATCAGCAGCAGCGAGAACATCGCCTGGATCAGCGCATAGGGAGCCGAAGCGGCGATCAGCCCGAACAGCGAATCGGGCGCCTCCAGTGCGATCGCCTGCGGCGTGGCGCCCGGATGACGCGCCAGCAGCGCGGCGGTCTGGTCCATGAACTGTTCGATGCTCGAATAAAATTCGATCAGCGGCGACAGCGTCGTGCGGATACGGCCGATCCGGTCGGGCAACAGCGCGAACCAGTCGGTCGCCGGCACGAGAATCGAAACGACGACGATATTCGCCAGCGTCAGGAAAAATGCGAGGCAGATCAGCGCCGCCAGAGGCGACGGCACACGCCTCCTCTCCAGCCATTCCAGCAGCGGCACCAGCGCGATCGCGACCACCAGCCCCGCCGCCACCGGCAGGAAAAATTCGGCCCCGGCACGCAGCGCGAAAGGCAAAGCGAGGAACAGGCCGATCCCCGCCATCAACGTCAGCGCGGCGAGCAGGCGATCGCGGCGATAGGCGATGATCGCCGTTTCGGCATGATCGACCAGGTCGGACGCGGGCCGGTCGCCCTCCTCCCGATCGCTGTCCTGCATGTCAGGCCGATGGACGTTCATCGCCGCTTCGCACCTCCCTAGGCCCCGCGCGCCGCCTCCCGCGAATCACGCCAGCCTCATCGCTGCTCTTCGCCGCGACTCGGCCGGCGAGTCCATCCTCATTCTCACCGATCGCAGTCGTTAGCGAACCGTTCACCATGGCGCGAAGCCGTTCGATCGGCTCACGTCATCGTGCACGCGTAACGATTCATCGTAGCCGGATTGCGCACTGCGGCATGAACCGGACATAGGCCCTGCAACCCGGTCGCCGGGCGCGCGAATGCTCGAAAATACGCGCCCTCCGACAAGACGTGAAAGTCCGGCCACGCCCATGAGTCTGAGTTTGGGGCGGGGACCCGTGCTTTTGCGCATTTTCTGGAGTACTGAATGCCCGTCTTCCGACGCAGCGGGATTGTCGCTGGCGCTATCTCCACACTCGCGGTGGCCTGTGTCGCGATTCCCGTCACTTATGCGCAAGACGCGCTTCTCGCCGCTACCGCCAGCGTAGCGGCGGCTCCGATCAGCGCCGATTCGGCGCGCCTCGCCATGTTGACCGCGCCGACGCCCACCGTCACCGAGGACAGCGACGACGCGGATTCGATCGATCCGACCGCCGCGCTCGACCCGCAGCTGGAGTGCATGGCCAAGGTCGTCCACCATGAAGCGGCCAATCAGTCATTCGAAGGCCAGCTCGCGGTTGCCCAACTCATAATGAACCGCGTGGAATCGGATAGGTTCCCCGATACGCCCTGCGATGTCGCCAATCAGCCGGGTCAGTTCTTCGCCACCGCCAGCTATCATCCCAATCGCCACAGCGAGACCTGGGCCTCGGCGGTCGAGGCCGCGCATGAGGCGCTGGCCGGCACCGCCAGCGATGTGTCGGAAGGCACCTATTTCTATCACGCGGCCTATCAGCCCGCGACCGCCTTCTTCCGCACGCGCACCCGCGTGATGAAGATCGGCGACCACATCTTCTACCGCTAAAAAGATCAGGCCGCCGGCGCGGCGGGACTGTCAGCCCCGCGCGGCGGCGGCCATTTCGGCGCTGCGATGCGCGGCGGCAGCCAGCGTTTCCGCCACCAGCCGCTTCAACGCATCGTCGGCATCGAGTGTATTGAGCCCCTCGCGGGTCGTCCCGCCGGGGCTTGCCACCCGTTCCGCCAGCGTGGCGGGATCGGCGTCCGATCCGGCCGCGAGCAGCGCCGCCCCTTCCACCGTCGTCAGCGCGAGTCGCGCGGCCTGATCGGCGGGCAACCCCAGCGCCGCGCCGCCCTGGGCCAGCGCCTCGATGAAACGGAACAGGAAAGCCGGCCCGCCGCCCGACAAAGCGGTGACGGGATCGAACAGCGCCTCACGATCGATCCACTCGACAAGGCCGAGCGGCGCCACCAGCGCCTCGGCGCGCGCGCGCAACGCGGGATCGAGCCCTTCGCCGAAAATCGCCGTCGCGCCCTTGCCGATCGCCGCCGGCAGATTGGGCATGACGCGCACCACGGTGCGTGGCGCGGGAAAGCGCGCCCGGAGCGATGCGATCTCGACTCCGGCGAGCACCGACATCAGCAGCGTTTCCGCTTCCAGCGCGCCTCTCAGCGACGGCGCGACGGTATCGAGCAGTTGCGGCTTCACCGCGAGCACCAAGGTCACGGGCGCGGCGCCGTCGGGCGGCGGGGTGGAATGATGGGCAACGCCCTCGGGCAGGTCCTTCGCCGCCGGATCGATCACGACGATCCGTCCCGGGTCCACGCCCGCGCCGATCCAGCCGCGCAGCATCGCGCCGCCCATATTGCCGGCGCCTACCAGCCACAGCGGCCCTTCGGCCGCCCCCGTCCCGTTCGTCATGCTTCGCCCTGTGTCTCGATCAATGCGGCGGCAATCGCCTCCTGCGGCGTCTTGTCCGCCCAGAGCACGAATTGGAAGACGGGATAGAAACGCTCGCACTCGTCGATCGCGGCCTCCACCAGCGTCTCGGCCTGTTCCACCGTCAGGGCCGGCTCGCTCGATCCCTCAAGAAGCGCCGCATGACGAAAGAGCAGCATGCCCGAACTGGCCCACATCTCGAAATGGCCGATCCAGAGCTGCTCGTTAATCAAGCCCATCGTCTCATAGAGTACGGCGCGCTTCTCGGCCGGCACCCTTATGTCGGGCAGCGCCAGGAATTGCAGCACCCGATCCTCGTCGCGCCATACCGCGCGCAGCTCATATTGCGTCCAGCTTCCCTGAAAGGTGGCGACGATCTCCTCGTCGCAGGTACGCTCGTGATTCCAGCCATGCGCGCTGAAATAGGTTTCGAGCATGTCGATCGGTGCGCTGGCGTCGCGCCCTGCTTCGAAATCATCGACCATCATGACCGCCCTCCCCGGAACGTCCCGTCGGCAATTGGGTGAACGGCCGCGCCTGCGCTGGCAAGGCGCATGCGCCGCACGACAGCAGAATCCTGTGGATTACTCCCTCATTTAGGAAATTCGACACCGGGGCTGGCCCCCTGGGCGGGGGTGCGCCCCTCCAGCGCGTCAAGCCGCGCCTTGAGCGCTTCGGCCTCGTCACGCGCGGCGGCGGCCATCGCCTTCACCGCCTCGAACTCGTCACGGCTGACGAAATCGAGCCCGCCGATCCATTCGCGCGCCCGTTCCTTCATCGCCGCCTCGCCCTCGCGCGCCACGCCGGCGACAGTGCCGGCCGCACCGTTGAACAGCTTGACCAGGTCTTCGAAAATCCGGTTTTCGGATTGCATGCGCGCCTCCTCGGGCCTGTCTTTGTCTACACGCTGATCTGGGTGCTCGCCCCGCCCGGCGCAAGCATCCCCGCGTCGGGGTTCAACCGGGCGATCTCGTAATTCAGATAGGCGGCAAAGACGAGCCAGAAGAGATAGGGCGCCAGCAACAGGCCCGCGACCGGCCGGATGCGGGCGAAATGCCAGGTGGTCAGCGCCACCGCCACCAACAGGACGACGATCAGGACCAGCGCCGCATCCACCTGATGCGCGGCGAAGAAGAGCGGCGACCAGGCGAGATTGAGCACGAACTGGACGACGAAAAAGGCGATGGCGATTCGCCTTCCCCGGGCGCCGCGCGCGCCGAGGATCAGCGCCAGCGCGAAACCCATCAATATGTAGAGGATCGTCCAGGCGACCGGGAACAGCCATGCGGGCGGCAGCGCGGCCGGCTTGTTCAGCGCGGCGAACCACCTATTGCCGTACCCCGATCCGCTGAACAGGCCCGATGCGATCCCCAGCAGCAACAGCAAGGGCACCATCACCAGCGCCCATCGGACGAACGCCATGCGGATCTGCCCCCGCGACGCGATCTGCCCCATCATCCTAACCCCCCTTGGCTCGCCCGTTCCTGCGGGCACCGTCCCATAATCACACATTATGTGCCGATCCGGAACAGTCCGCCTCGGCGCTCATTCCCGATAAGTGTCCCGATTTGCGGCGATCAGGAATTCGACATTGCCTTCAGGCCCCTTGATCGGGCTTTCGGTAATCCCCTCCACCGCCCAGCCGAGCCCCGTCAGCCAGGCGGAGACTTCGGCGCAGACCCTGTCATGCACCGCCGGATCGCGCACCACCCCGCCCTTCGGCACCTCGCCGCGCCCGGCCTCGAATTGCGGCTTGATGAGGGCCATCACGCGCGCCGTGGGACGGGCGAAGGAAAGCGGCGTTTCCAATACCTTGGCGAGCGATATGAAGCTCGCGTCACAGACGATGAGGTCGACCGGTTCGGCGATCTCGGCCGCCGTCAGATAGCGGGCGTTAGTCTTTTCATGGACGATCACGCGTGGGTCCTGCCGCAGCTTCCAGGCAAGCTGGTTGGTGCCCGAATCGATCGCATAAACGCGCGCCGCGCCCTTGCTGAGCAGCACGTCGGTGAAGCCGCCGGTCGACGATCCGACGTCTATCGCGATCGTGCCCGTGACGTCCCAGCCGAAATGGTCGAGGCCATGGGCCAGCTTGATCCCGCCGCGCGAAACCCAGGGATGATCGCGCCCGCGCACCGCGATCGCCGCATCGGGGAGCAATGCCTGCCCCGCCTTGGCGACTTTCGTCTCCCCCACATAGACGAGCCCCGCGAGGATCAGCGCCTGCGCGCGCGTGCGGCTTTCGGCGAGCCCCCGCTCGACGAGCAACTGATCGGCGCGGAGAGTACGGGCCATGCCCCCTCTTGGCGCAACATCCCGCCTCGGGAAAGCCACCATCGGCCCCGCGTCTATTGTCAATTCATGAGGTAGACATAATATCGCGGCTGTGATTCCGAAGGAATGCGCCATGACATACGGCCTATCCGATTTCAGCGGCAGGCGACCGTTGATCCTCACCGTCCCCGGCCTCAACGGGTCGGGCCCGGAACATTGGCAGACTTTGTGGGAGCGGGCCTATGACGATATCGTCCGTGTCGATCTCGGCAATTGGGCAGCGCCGCGCCGCAACGGCTGGGTAACGCGCCTCGATCAGGCGGTTCGCGCCGCCGAGCAGCCGGTGATCCTGGTCGCGCACAGCCTCGGCTGCCTTGCCGTGGCCTGGTGGGCGGCGCTGGCGGGGCAGCCCTGGGCCTGGCCCGTGGCGGGCGCGCTGCTCGTCGCCCCCGCCGATGTCGATCGGCAGGACGCCTGCGAGGAATTGCGGCGGTTCGCGCCTTCGCCCCGCGCCCTCCTGCCCTTCCCCTCGATTCTCGTCGCCAGCGAAGACGATCCCTATGCCTCGCTCCAGCACAGCTTCGATCTGGCGCGCGAATGGGGCAGCCATTTCGTCAATGTCGGCCCCCATGGCCATCTCAACGCGGCGAGCGGCATCGGCTGGTGGGAGGACGGACTGGCGCTGCTCGACCGGCTGATCGGCGCCAGCGGCGAGCGCGTGGCGCATGCCGGCGGCCCCGGCGACATCATGGCAATGCTGGCGACACCCGGCGAGGGGCTACGCGCCTGATCGTCAGGCGCGCGCGCCTTCCTTCAACCCGCTGCTATTGTGGTGCAGCGCGGCGAGGACGGTCGCGACGATCGCATCGGCGTCAAGCCCCGCTTCCTCATATTGGCGCTCGGGCTTGTCCTGATCCTGGAAGCGATCGGGCAGCCGCATCGTCCGCAGCTTGAGGCCGCGATCGATCAGCCCTTCATCCGAAGCGAGCGTGAGGACGTGCGCGCCGAGCCCGCCGATCGCCCCCTCCTCGATCGTCACCGCGACGTCGTGCGAGGTGAGCAAGGTACGGATCAGCGTCTCGTCCAGCGGTTTGGCGAAACGCAGGTCGGCGACGGTGGTCGACAGGCCCTGCGCCTCCAGTTGGTCGGCGGCCTTTTCCGCCTCGCCGAGGCGCGTGCCGAGTGAGAGGATCGCCACCGCCTTGCCCTGGCGCACGATCCGGCCCTTGCCGATCGCCAGCCGCTCCGGCGCCGCCGGCAGCGCGACGCCGGTGCCGTTGCCGCGCGGATAGCGCACCGCGATCGGCCCGCTGTCATGGAGCGCCATCGTGTGCACCATGTGCACCAGCTCGGCCTCGTCGGCCGCCGCCATCACCACGAAATTGGGCAAGGTCGCAAGATAGGTGACGTCGAAGCTGCCGGCGTGCGTCGCCCCGTCGGCGCCGACCAGCCCCGCCCGGTCGATCGCGAAGCGCACCGGCAGGTTCTGGATCGCGACATCGTGCACCACCTGATCGTAGGCGCGTTGCAGGAAGGTCGAGTAGATCGCGCAGAAGGGCCGCATGCCTTGCGCGGCAAGGCCGGCGGCGAAGGTCACGGCATGCTGCTCGGCAATGCCGACATCGAAACAGCGATGCGGGAATTTCGCCTGGAACTTGTCGAGCCCCGTGCCCGACGGCATCGCCGCCGTGACCGCGCAGACCCTGTCGTCGCGCTCGCCCTCGGCCACCAGGGCCTTGGCGAACACGCCGGTATAGCTTGGCGGACCCGCCGGCGCCTTGGCCTGCACGCCCGAGACGACGTCGAACCGCTGGACGCCATGATATTTGTCCGCCGCCGCCTCGGCCGGGGCATAGCCCTTGCCCTTGCGGGTGACGACGTGGACGAGGATCGGCCCCAGATCGGCGTCGCGCACATTTTCCAGAATCGGCAGCAGATGGTCGAGATTATGGCCGTCGACGGGGCCGACATAATAGAAGCCCAGTTCCTCGAACAGCGTGCCGCCCGTCGCCATGCCGCGCGCATATTCGTCCGCCCGGCGCGCCGCCTGGTGGATCGGGCGCGGCATCTTCCGCGCGAGCTTGCGCAGCACCTCACGCACCGAGACGAAATGCTTCGACGAGATGAGCTGCGCGAGATAGGCCGAAAGCGCCCCCACCGGCGGGGCGATCGACATGTCGTTGTCGTTCAGGATGACGACCAGCCGATTGCCGGCCTCGCATGCGTTGTTCATCGCCTCATAGGCCATGCCGGCCGACATCGCGCCGTCGCCGATCACCGCGATCGCCTTGCCCGGCTGGTCCGCCAGCTTGTTGGCGACCGCAAAACCGATCGCCGCCGAGATCGAGGTGGAGCTGTGCGCCGCGCCGAACGGATCATATTCGCTTTCGGCGCGCCTGGTGAAGCCCGACAGGCCGCCGCCTTCGCGCAAGGTGCGGATGCGGTCGCGCCGCCCGGTCAATATCTTGTGCGGATAGGCCTGGTGGCCCACGTCCCAGATCAGCGTGTCGCGCGGCGTATCGAAGACATAATGCAGGGCGACCGTCAGCTCGACCACGCCGAGCCCCGCCCCCAGATGGCCGCCCGTCACCGAAACCGCCGAAATCGTCTCCTGCCTCAGTTCGTCCGCCAATTGCCTGAGTTCGGCGGGCTTCAGCGCCCGGAGCGCTTCCGGCGTTTTCACCGTATCGAGCAGAGGGGTGTGGGGTCGATCGGTCATGAGCGCGCAACGATCCTTTCAAACCATCGTCTTAGCCGATCCTTTCCGGCGGGTGAACCTCCACCGATCGGGCGGAGGCGGCATCCGGACGCAGGAGAAATCGGCCTGGATTCAGTGCCCGCCCGTGCAGGCGGCGCAGCGGCCACGCATTTCGATGACCGGGCGTTCGACGAAGAAGCCTGCTTTCTGCGCGGCTGCGCGTACCGTGTTGCTCAACATATCGTCATCGATGTGGGTGGTGTCGCCGCATTCGTCGCACACGAGGAAGATGCAGTCATGCAGGCAATCGGGATGGGCGTTGACCATATAGGCGTTCGAGCTTTCGACCCGCCGCGCGAGGTTCGCGGTCACGAACAGGTCGAGGATACGATAGACGCTGTTGGCCGCGACCCGGCGCCCCTCGGCCTTCGAAACCGCCTCCGCAATGTCATAGGCGGAAGCCGGGCGATCGAAAGAGGCAAGCGAATCGAACACAATGGCCCGCATCGACGTCCACTGCTGGCCCGCGCGCTCCAGCGCGGCGCGGGCGGCGGCGGCAAGGGCATTCCCCTTGTGGAGGATATGGACATGCGGCTGCGCCATGGGGCCGAAAGTAGGTATTCGCGTCGCTTAGGGCAAGCGGGAGGCGACGCGCTATCGCAACGCCCGGCGATTGAGATGATGGCCGAACGCCACAAGGCTGACGCCGATGATCGTGCAGATCACCTCGCCACCGCCATGCGGCAGGACAAGCGCGCTGGCCATCAGCGCGATGCCCGTCACGCCGATCAGCGAAGGCAGGACGAAACCGTGGATCGCGATGCCGCGCCCCAGTCCCAGCGTCGCCAGCACGATCGCGAGCGCGAGGCCGATCTCGTGGATCGCCGGATTGAGCAGGGCGCCGCCCACCGACGCGAGAAAGGTGACGAGAACCGCAGTGCCGATGCAGTGCACCACGCACAATCCCGACAGGCCGATGGCGAGTCGATCGAGCCAATGCCCACGCGGGGCGGCGGTCTGCGGCATGTCCGGGGGCGCTTCCATCGTCATGCCAATGCCATGGCGCGCCGAAAGATACAATATATCATTTGATGCCCGGCAATGCCGGTTGCGATCCGCGTGCGGTACGCGCATAGCCACGGCCCATGTCCTCGCATGCCCTCCCCCGCACGGCGCAGCCCGCCGAGATCGCGCGCTGGCTGTTCCTCGTCGCCCTCCTCGTCCTCCTGATGGTCGTGATCGGCGGCATCACCCGCCTCACCGAATCGGGCCTGTCGATGACACGATGGGAACCGGTGACGGGCATCGTGCCCCCGCTCAACGCGCATGACTGGCAGGTCGAGTTCGACCATTACCGGGCAACGCCCGAATATCTGAAGATCAACCAGGGCATGACGCTCGACGCGTTCAAGGCGATCTTCTTCTGGGAATATGTGCATCGCGTGCTGGGCCGGCTGATCGGGCTGGCCTTCGCGATCCCCTTCCTCTGGTTCGCCTTGCGGCGCGCCATCCCGCAGGGCTATGGCTGGCGGCTGGGCGCCATCCTCGCGCTCGGTGCGCTTCAGGGCGCGATCGGCTGGTGGATGGTGGCCTCCGGACTGGTCGACCGGCCGGACGTCAGCCATCTTCGCCTGGCCACGCACCTCCTGACCGCGCTGCTCATCTTCTCCGCGCTGATCTGGACCGCGCTCGATCTCAGCCTGCTCGCCCGCGTGCCGACGGCGCGGCCGGCGCGGATGCCCGGCCATGGCGCACTCGTCCTCGCATTGCTGGCATTACAGCTCGCTTATGGCGCGTTTACCGCCGGCCTGGACGCGGGCTATGCCTATGCCGAATGGCCGACGATGGGCGGCCGCTTCTTCCCCGAAGGCGTCGCCTTTCTGGAACCGGCCTGGCGCAACCTGATCGACCAGCCGATCGTCGTCCAGTTCATCCACCGCTGGCTGGCGTGGATCGTCGCGGCGGCGGCAGTGACGCTTGCCGTTCGGGCCTATCGGCGCGGCTACCGCTTCGCGCCGATCGCCGTGATCGTCGCCCTCGTCTGCCAGATCGGCCTCGGCATCGCGACCTTGCTCAGCGGCGTGCAGATCGACATCGCGGTGACGCATCAGGCGATGGCGGTGCTGCTTCTCGCCAGCATCGTCACCACCGCCCACGCGCTGGGCCGCCGCCCGGCATGAGCGACGAAGGCCGCGTCGTCAGTGTCTATGCGGTTTTCGCCGATGCCGAGGAAGCCCGCCGCATCGGCCGCGACATGATCGAACGGCGATTGGCGGCCTGCCTCAACATCCTCGCCGAGTGCCACTCGCTCTATCGCTGGGAAGGCCGGATCGAGGAAGGCCGCGAAACGCCTGCCCTCTTCAAGACCACCACCGCCGCCGCACCGGCGCTGATCGAGGCGATCGCCGCCGCCCACAGCTACGCCGTTCCGGCGATCGTCGCCTGGGATACGGCCGCCGCCCATGCCCCTTATGCCGATTGGGTGAGGGGGGAAACTTTCTAGGGCACCCCGTTACCCCGGCGAAAGCCGGGGACCATGGACTCGGCTACCCCTCCTATCTTTCTGTCATTCCCGCGAAGGCGGGAATGACAGGGTGGAGATTGCGAGATCGCGTCAGCGCGGGGCCATCGTCCCGCCGAGCGCGAAGATCGTGCAGGCGATGAGGGCGATGAGCGACAGAATCAGAACGAGCGGCCAGGGCACCCAACCCGGCCGGTCGATGTTGCGTCGGCGCATGCGCCGCCTGTCCGCGACGATCGCCAGGCAGATCAGCGCCGCCGCGACGCCCGCCAACCACCACCACATCTCTTGCATAGTCTCGCGCCGCCCTCCACAAGATCGGCGGAGAGCCATGACCCGGAGAATGTCCGTGCGCCAGCCCCTTCTCGCGATTCTCCTGCTCGCCGCGGCCGCGCCGTCCGTCGCGTCCGCCGCCCCCGCCCCGGCGACCACCGGCCCGATCGCCGATGCCGTCGCGAATCCGGCGCGCAGCGAGGCGAACCGCAAGCGCGATCGCTATCGCCACCCGGTCGAGACACTGGCCTTCTTCGGTGTCCGGCCGGATCAGACGCTGGTGGAATATGTGCCGGGGGGCGGCTGGTACACTGAGATATTGGGCCCGCTCCTGCGCGAGAAGGGCCATTATATCGCGCTCGTTCCTGACAATATGCGCATGAAGGAGGGCACGGCCAAGCTGCTCGCCGCGCACAAGGCGATTCTCGGCGCCAATGCGGAACTCGCGACCGTCGATCCTTCGACGGGCGCCTCGACGCTTGCGCCCGACAGCGCCGACGTGATCCTCACCTTCCGCAACGTCCATAATCTCATCATGAACGGCGACGATGCCGCGCCGCATGTCTTCGGCGCCTTCTACAAGGCGCTGAAGCCCGGCGGCGTCCTGGGCGTGGTCGACCATCGCCTGCCCGAGAATCGCGATTCGGCGCTGGAGAAGAAGAGCGGCTATCTCAAGCGCTCGACGATCGTGAAGCTCGCCACCGACGCCGGCTTCCGCCTCGTCGGAGAATCAGAAATCAACGCCAATCCCAAGGACAAGGCCAATTATTCGGGCGGCGTCTGGACGCTGCCGCCCGTGCTCGCCAAGGGCGAAGAGAATCGCGCCGCCTATCTCGCCATCGGTGAAAGCGATCGGATGACGCTGAAATTCATCAAGCCGCGATAACAGAACGGAAAAAGCAATGGGGGGTTTGCTCGCACGCTTTCGCGGCCAGGGATACAAGACGCGGCTGCTCAATCCCCATGACGAATATTGGGATCGCCGGCTCGGCATCCGCACTTTCGGTTTCCATGAAGGCAGCGGCGCGCAGGGAGAGGCGGTGTGGAACGTCCACTACACACCCACCCCTTATGCGGACATATTACGCCTCCTGCGGCATGCCGGCCTGCACAAGGACGATGTGTTCGTCGATCTCGGCGCCGGCATGGGCCGCGCGGTCTTCACCGCCGCCTGGCTGGGGGCGCGGCGTTCGGTGGGGGTGGAGTTGATTCCCGAGCTGGTTGCGAAAGCGGAAGCGAACCGCGCGCGCGCCAGACAGGCCGATCGCGACATCTCGTTCGTCTGCACCGACGCGACGCGCTACGCCTTTGCCGATATGACGATGCTCTTCATGTTCCATCCCTTCGGCGAAACCACGATGGAACAGGTGCTGCGCAACATCCGCGCCTCACGCGAGGCGGCGTGCACTCCTCCGCTCAGGATCGTCTATATCAATCCGGTCTGCGATGAGGTCCTGGCGCAATCGGGCTGGCTGCGGCGCATCGAACGCCTGCCCCCGCCCGGCCGCCGGCTGTTCTCCACCGCCGGCCGCCACAAAACATCGATCTGGCAATCGATCTGACGCTTCGGTCAGTTCGTCAGCTTGTCGATCTTGGCCTGCAGGCCCGCCAGTTGCGCCTTGAGCTCCGCCATCTCGTCCGCCTTGTCGGGAGACGGCTGGGCGGCGGGGGCAGCATCGCCCGGCCGGCCCGGCTTCAGCGCATTCGCGGCCGCCTCGAACATTTCCATGTTGCGCTTGGCGATCTCGGCGAAGGGGCCGCCTGCGAAGGCGCCCTCCATCGCGGTGCGGAACTGCGCCTGATTGCGGCGGAACGCCTCCATCGAGGCTTCCAGATATTGCGGCACCATCGCCTGCATCGAGTCGCCATAGAGCGAGATAAGCTGGCGCAGGAAGCTGACCGGCAGCATCGTCTGCCCGCGATTTTCCTCCTCCATGATGATCTGGGTGAGGACGCTGTGGGTTATATCCTCTTCGGTCTTGGCGTCGATCACCCTGAAATCGCGGCCTTCCCGCGTCATCGCGGCGAGATGGTCGAGCGTGATGTAGCTCGACGTCTCAGTGTTATAGAGCCTGCGATTGGCATATTTCTTGATTACGACCGTGCCGGAACCGCCGGAAGATTTCGCCATGCCTGTGCCCCTCCAGAAAGTGCGATAGCGTATCATCGATGAATACCGCGCCGCAACACAAGCCCCGTCCGCTGCCGCTTTTCATTGAATTGCTGCGCAGCGAAACCGCAGCAGCGCCCGATCGCCGCGCCGCCGCGCTGCTGGGCCTGCGTGCCTATCAGGAGGCGCCACGCGCGCCGTCGCTTCCCCAAATGCCGATCATCGCCTCCGCCGGGCGGGCCGTGCTGCGCGATTATGGCGGCGCGGGGCGGCCCGCCATCTTCGTGCCTTCGCTCATCAACCCTCCGCATATCCTTGATCTCGCGAAAGACAATTCGCTCCTGCGCTGGCTGTCGGGCCAGGGCATACGCCCCCTGCTGGTCGATTGGGGAGAGCCCGCCCCCGCCGAACGCACCCTGTCCATCGCCCGCCATGTCGAGCACTTGCTGCTGCCGCTTCTCGACGCGCTCGGTGAACCGGCAGCACTGGTCGGCTACTGTCTCGGTGGGACGATGGCGATCGCCGCCGCCGCGTTGCACCCGATTTCCTCGCTCGCCCTGATCGCCGCGCCGTGGCGCTTCGAAGGCTTTCCGCTCGATAGTCGCGCCGACCTAGCCGCTCTGTGGCAGGCCGCTTCGCCGGTGGCGGACCAACTCGGCCTGCTGCCGATGGAGATATTGCAGTCGGGCTTCTGGCGGCTCGATCCCGCGCGCACCGTCTCCAAGTTCGAGGCGTTCGGCCGTCTCGATCCCGCCAGCGCCGCCGTGCAGGGCTTTGTCGCGCTCGAAGATTGGGCGAATGACGGGCCACCCCTCACCTTTGCCGCCGCACAGGAACTGATCGAGGATTTCTTCGGCCTCGATCTGCCCGGCGAGGGCCGCTGGCGAGTGGCGGGCGAGGCGATCGATCCCGCGACGATCCGCCGCCCGACGCTCGACATCGTCTCGACCACCGACCGGATCGTCCCGCAGGCAAGCGCGACCGGCATCGGTGAGCGGCTGACGCTCGGCCTCGGCCACGTCGGCATGGTCGCCGGGGGGCGGGCGCGCGAAGCCCTGTGGCAGCCGCTCGCCCACTGGCTCGCGCGCCCCTTTGAGTGCTAAGAGCCCGCCGCAGCCGCGCTGTCCCGAGTCCGAGGAGGAATATTCATGTCGAACGTCGTCATCACCGCCGCCAAGCGCACGCCGGTGGGCAGCTTCCTCGGCTCCTTCGCGGCCACGCCGGCGCATGAACTGGGGCGCATCGCGATCGAGGCGGCGCTCGCGCAGGCCAATGTCGCGGCGGAGGAAGTGGACGAGGTGATCCTCGGCCAGGTGCTCACCGCCGCGCAGGGCCAGAATCCGGCGCGTCAGGCGGCCATCGCCGCCGGTATGCGACAGGAGGCGACCGCCTTCGGCGTCAATCAGGTGTGCGGTTCGGGCCTGCGCGCGGTGGCGCTCGCCGCGCAATCGATCGCGCTCGGTGATTCACGGATCGTCGTCGCCGGCGGGCAGGAGAATATGTCGCTCTCCCCCCATGCGCAGAATCTGCGCGGCGGCACGAAGATGGGCGCCGTCTCGCTGGTCGACACGATGCTGAGCGACGGCCTCACCGACGTCTTCAATAATTATCATATGGGCATCACGGCGGAAAATCTGGCCGAGCGTTACCAGATCAGCCGCGCCGACCAGGACGCCTTCGCCGTCGCCAGCCAGAACAAGGCGGAAAAGGCGCGCGCCTCGGGCCGCTTCAAGGACGAGATCGCGCCGGTGACGATCAAGACCCGCAAGGGCGAGCAGGTTATCGCCGACGACGAATATATTCGCGACGGCGCCACCCTGGAGGCGCTGGCGGCATTGCGCCCCGCTTTCCGCAAGGACGGCACCGTCACCGCCGGCAATGCGAGCGGCATCAATGACGGCGCGGCCGCCCTGCTCCTCATGTCGGAAGAAGACGCGGGCAAGCGCGGCAGCACGGTGCTGGGACGGATCGCCTCCTGGGCGACGTGCGGCGTCGATCCGGCCTATATGGGCATCGGCCCCGCCCCGGCGAGCCGCAGGGCGCTGGAAAAGGCCGGCTGGACGATCAACGACCTCGACCTGATCGAGGCGAACGAGGCGTTCGCGGCGCAGGCGCTGTCGGTGAACAAGGAACTTGGCTGGGATCCCGAACGGATCAACGTCAATGGCGGCGCGATCGCGATCGGCCACCCGATCGGCGCCAGCGGCGCGCGCGTGCTGACCACCCTGCTCTACGAAATGGCGAAGCGCGACGCGAAGAAAGGCCTCGCCACGCTCTGCATCGGCGGGGGCATGGGCATCGCGCTCTGCATCGAACGGTAGGCAGGCGAGGCGGTGGCGCGCCAGACACAAGCGACACGTGCGCTCGCGCTTACCGGCCATGCCTTCACCATCCACAGCCATGATTATGATCCGGATGCGGATCGCGTCGGCCTGCAAGCCGCCGAAGCGCTGGGGGAGCCGGCGGCGCGCGTGCTCAAGACCTTGATGGCGCAGGTGGACGGCAAGCCGGTTTGCGCCGTGCTCGCGTCCGATCGCAGCGTCGCGATGAAGCGGCTCGCCTCGGCCGCCGGCGGCAAGAGCGCGGCGATGATGGTGCCCGCTGCGGCCGAGCGGATGACCGGCTACAAGGTCGGCGGGATCAGCCCCTTCGGCCAGCGCCGCGCCGTGCCAACCTTCGTGGACAGCGCCGCGCTGGAACAACCCTATATTTTCGTGAACGGCGGGCAGCGCGGGCTTCAGATACGGTTGGCGCCCGCCGATCTCGTCACGGCGCTCGGCGCGACGGCGGTGCCGCTCGCCGTCTGAAAATCAGGTGATAGGGCCGTCGGCGCGGCCCTGCACGAACTGATCGACGTAGGGATTGCCCGAATCGTAAAGCCGGTCGCGTGGACCGTACCAGATGATGCGCCCCTGATAGAGCATCGCCACGCGATGCGCGATCTTGCGCGCGGAGGCCATGTCATGCGTGATGGTGAGCGCGGTGACGCCGATATCGTCGGTCAGGCTGACGATCAGGTCGTTGATGACATCGGCGCGAATCGGGTCGAGCCCGGTGGTTGGCTCGTCGAAGAAGATGATCTCCGGCCGGGGTGCGATCGCGCGGGCCAGCGCGACGCGTTTCTGCATGCCGCCCGAAAGCTCGCCCGGCTTCAGATCCAGTATCTCGCGGCCGAGGCCGACGCGCTCGAGATTCTCCTCGGCCACCTTGCGCAGCCGCGCGGCATCGCGATGCTGGCCGCGCGTCAGACCGAAGGTGACGTTGCGCCAGACGGGCAGCGAATCGAACAGGGCGCTTCCCTGAAACAGCATGCCGATACGCGGGCGGAGCCGCGCCAGCGCGCGCCCGCTCGCCCCCACGACCTCCTCGCCATCGATGCGGATCGATCCGCTGTCGGGCTTGATGAGGCCGAGAATGCATTTGAGCGTGACCGACTTGCCGGAGCCCGACTGGCCGATGATCGCTACCGACTCTCCCGGCTCGATCGCGAGGCTGAGCCCGTCGAGCACATGATTGTCGCCGAACGTCTTGACGACATTGTCGAGCACGATTTTCGGTTCGGTCATCGCGCGCGCCTTATCCGAACGCCAGCACGGTGACGAGAAGGTTCGAAACGAGGATCAGGATGAAGCTGGAGACGACCGCATTGGTCGTTGCCCGGCCGACGCCGGCCGCCCCGCCCTCGGTACGGAATCCGTGGTAGCAGCCCATCAGCGCGATGAAGAAACCGAACACGCCCGCCTTCACCAGCGCCATCGCGAAATCATCCGCCTCCAGGAAATTGCGCGTGATCGCCAGATAGCTGGAGGCATTGAAGCCGAGCTTGTAGACCGACAGCATATAGCCGCCGAAGATGCCGATCGAATTGGCGATCAGGACGAGCAGCGGCAGCGAAATGAGCGCGGCGAACAGACGGGGTGCGATCAGGTAGCGATAGGGATCGGTCCGAAGCGTCGTCATCGCGTCGAGCTGCTCGGTGACGCGCATCGTCCCCAGTTCGGCGGCCATCGAGGAGGAGACGCGCCCCGCTACCATCAGGCCGACGAGCACCGGCCCCAGCTCACGCACGATCCCGATCACCACGATCGCCGGCACCGTCGATTGCGCGTTGAAGCGCGACCCGGCGGTGAAGGTCTGCTGCGCCAGCGCCGCGCCGGTGAAGATCGCGGTCAGCCCGACCACAGGCAGCGAAAGCCAGCCGATCTGAGCAAGCTGCTGAAAGAGCGCGCCCGGGTAATAAGGCGGCGTCAATCCGCGCCGAACCGTGCGCGCCGCAAAGCGCGAAACACCGCCGATAGTCGCGAACATAAGGATCGTTGCGCGTCCGATCGCGGCGAGAAGGGCGATCAGCGCCACGACAGGATTTCCACCATTCATATCCAGCGCCGCTGATAGCGGCGACCTAGCAAGGTGAGAAGCTCATATTGCGTGAGGCCCGTCGCGGCCGACTGGCGGGGAAGATCATAATCGATACGCAGCCAATCCCCCTCCCCCACGCGCGCCGGGCCGATACCGACGGCGACGAGGTCCATCGACACGCGGCCGAGCACCGGGCATCGCGTGTCCCCGGCCCAGGCGAAGCCCTTCTCATGACCGAACAGCCGCAGATAGCCGTCGGCATAGCCGATATTGAGGATCGCGACGCGCATCTCGGCGGGGGCCGTGAAGGTCGCGCCATAGCCGACGGTCGCGCCGCCGGCCACGTCGCGCACCTGAAGCACCTGCGCCTCGATCGTCGCCACCGGCCGCGTCGCGCGGACCTCCTCCGCATCGTCGGGATGCGGAACGCCGCCATAGAGGGCGATGCCGGGCCGCGTCAGCCCGAATACGTAGCGTTGCCCCAGGCCGATCCCCGCGGAATTGGCGAGGCTGTAACGCCGCGCCGAAATCATCCCGCGCAACGCGCGAAAGATGAAAAGCTGCTGCTCGTTCATCGGATTGTCCCGCTCGTCGGCGCAGGCGAGATGGCTCATCAGCGTCTCGATCGCGAGCCCGTCGAGCAGGCCGGAGCGTGCCTCCTCCGGGCTGAGGCCCAGCCGGTTCATGCCGGTGTCGATCATCACGTCGCAGGGCCGGCCGCCGCCTTCCGCTTTCCAGCGCGCGACGCTGGCGGCGGTATTGAGCACCGGCCGCGCGGTACCCTCCAGCGCGATCGCCATGTCCGCCTCGCGCACACCGTGCAGCACCGACAGGTTCAATTCCATCGGCAGCGGGCCCAGCGCCTCGGCCTCCGCCCAGGTGGCGACGAAGAAATCGCGGCACCCCGCCGCCGCCAGCCGGCGCACCACCTCGCGCGCGCCAAGCCCATAGCCGTCGGCCTTCACCGCCGCGCCGCACGCCGCTCGGCCGCTCGCCGCCGCCAGCCGGCGCCAGTTGGCGACGAGCGCCTCGCCATCGAGAGTCAATCGAAGCGGAAGGGAAAGCCGTGTCACCGGGTGGGGGATAGAAATCCTCGGGATTGAGGGCAAGCGGGAAGGCGAAACGACCCGTCGCACGGCGCGCGCCCCTTGTCGATCATTCTACCAATTGTTATATTATGCCCACGGACTCGGTGTCTTCGGAAGACGCCGCCGCAATGGCAATATTGAGGAAGGATGACCGCATGACTGGCTTCCCCCGCACGGTTCATTTCAGCAAGCTCAACACCCCTGTGCGCGCAGAGGTGTCGGCGCGCGATCTGGAGGTCGAGGGCGAAATCCCGGCCGATATTCAGGGCGCCTTCTTCCGCGCCGTGCCCGATCCCGCCTATCCACCGCTCTTCGCCGATGACAATGTGCTCTCGGGCGACGGCATGGTCGCGCGCTTCCTGTTCGACAAGGGCCATGTCGATTATGACATCCGCTACGTCCACACCGCCCGCTACAAGGCGGAGCGCGAGGCGCGGCGCGCGCTGTTCGGGCGCTACCGCAACGTCTACACCGACCAGCCCGAGGTTGCGGGCGTGGATCGCACCGTCGCCAACACGACGCCGATCTGGCACGCCGGCCGCCTGTTCATGACGAAGGAGGACGGCCGCGCCTATGAGGTCGATCCCGACACGCTGGAGACGCGCGGATCATGGGATTATCACGGCGCGCTCAAGTCCGAGACGATGACAGCGCACGCGCGCATCGATCCCGAGACGGGGGAGATGTTCTTCTTCGGCTATGAGGCGTCGGGCCTCTGCTCGCGCACCATCGCTTATTGCATCGCCGACAAGGACGGGAAGCTCGTTTCCGAACAGTGGTTCGAAGGCCCCTATTGCGCGATGATCCACGATTTCGCGATCACCGAACATTACGCCATCTTCCCGCTTTTCCCCACCACCGCCGATATCGAGCGGCTGAAGGCCGGCGGCGAGCATTGGGTGCACGAGCAGGATCGCGAAAGCTGGATCGGCATCCTGCCGCGCTACGGCAAGGTCGAGGAGATACGCTGGTTCAAGGGGCCGGTCGGCGTTTCGGCCTATCATCTTCTGAACGCATTCGAGGAGGATGGGCGCGTCCATCTGGACCTGTGCCTGTCGGACACCAACGCCTTCCCCTTCATCCGCGCGGCGTCGGGCATCGAGCGTCAGCAGAACGAGATTCAGGGCGGCCTGATCCGCTGGACGTTCGACATGACCAAGCCCGAGGACAAGATGGAGGAGCGCCCGCTCGGCCCTCCGGGCGACATGCCGCGCGTGCGCGACGCCGATCAGGGCCGGCCCTATCGCGCCGCCTGGTATTTGAGCGTCAACCCCAAGGGGCCGCCGCCGCTCGTCGGCGGGCCGGTCGGCGTCGCCTTCAACTGCCTGTTCCGTATCGAGCCGGGCAACGGCCGGATGGACGTGATGCCGCTCGGGCCGGGCATGGGGATCAACGAGCCGGTTCACGTCCCCTCCTCCGATCCCGATCATGAAGGCTGGCTGCTCGCCGTCGTCGATCGCGAGACGGGTGAGGACAGACACGAATCGGAGGTCTGGATCATCGATGCGGGCGACGTCGCCAAGGGGCCCGTCGCCAAGGTGAAGGTGCCAGGGCAGTTACGCCCGCAGGTCCACGGCTGGTGGGTCCCCGCCGCCGCGCTGGCCGACGCCCGCGCCCGGGCGGCCTGAGGGGCGACGGGCACCTCAACCGTCGACCCGTTGGTGGCCAAGACCTAAAAGCGACCCACCCGTCACCCCGGCGAAAGCCGGGGTCCATGGACGCGCTCGTTTCCCAATGGATCGGCTCGCCGTCGATGGATTCCGGCTTTCGCCGGAAGGACGGGTTGGGCTGTGAGCCCAAACCGCCGGCTTAACGCGATTTTCCCTCGGGCCAGGAGCCGACCTGCGCGTTGAGCTTCTCCATGATCCGCGTGAGCGCGGACAGTTCAGCCGGGCTCAGCGTCGAGAAGATGAAATCGGCCACCTTTCCGACCTGGGGCGTCATCGCCCGATAGGCCGCCCAGCCCACCTCATTGAGATGATAGGGTTTGCGCCGCCGATTGCCTTCGTCGCTGCCTTCGCTGATCCAGCCGCGTGCATGTAGCGACGCGAGAGCGCGGCTGACGTTCATCGGCGACATCGCCATGACCGCGGCGAGCGCATGGCCCGCCGCCTGCCCCTCGCCGCCAAGGCTCATCAGCACGCGCAATTCGTTGAGGTTAAGCCCTTGGGGCAGCGCGACCCCGTCCAGCATCGGCCGGTTGAGCAGGCTCGCAAAGCGCAGGCTCTGCACGAGCAGATCGACCTCGGCGGGCCAGCCATCCGCCTCGGCTGGGGCGACCATCTGCTGTTCACCCCTTTTTTGCGTGCCGTTTGCCATGCGCGCGGCCGCGCCCTTCAGACGCGCGCGGCGACCGTCCGGCGCGTGAAGCGGAAGACGCGCGCCGGCGGGAAATTGCGCCAAGTGAAGCCGGTCTGCTCGCTCGCCAGGCCAAGCTCATCGAGCAGGCCGGCGTTCACCGGGCATTTGGTGGAATAGGTGAATTGATACATCGCGCCGTCATCGGCGAGCAGCGAGAAAGCCTCGGCCAGGATGCCGCGCTGCTGGGCGCGGCGCATCGCCAGAAGCGGCAGGCCGCTCACCACCGCCTGATAATCGCCCGGCGCCGCCGCCACATGGCGGCTGAGCATTCCCGCATCCGCCTCGATGATGCTGACCTCCGGAAAGGTCAGGCGAAGCTGGTGCGCCAGATCCTCGTTGATCTCGACGACCTCAAGTTCGGACGAGGCGACGCCCAGCTTCAGAATCGCGCTGGTGAAGACGCCGGTGCCGCCGCCCAGTTCGATCACCCGCCCCTTGCCCGGCTCCACGCCCGCGATCATCAGTTCCGCCAGATAACGACTGCTCGGCAAGACGGAGGCGGTTTGCAGCGGATTTCTTATCCAGGCCGAAACGAACTCCACATAACCGGCGATAAGCGGGCGGCCAGCAGTGGACAGTGCGGGGCTTGAGGCCATTATATCTCTTTCGCGCGTCTGACGAACAAGGCGGTTGGCGCTCCCCTGCCATAGGAGCGGTCACATGTGAAAGGCCCTGCCGCATGCGATGGGGCCAAGTGGCGAAAAAAGATCGGTGAAAGCACGGGTGGCGGCGGCCTGTCAGGCAAAGACCGCCACTTCGACACGATCGGCGGGCAGGACGCGACGTATATCCTCCGCCAGCCCGGGGGCGGCGCGGCGCGGCGCGCGGGCAAGCCGGCTAAGCGCCGCAACCAGCGTGGGATTGGCGATCACGATCGTCCGTTCGCCATGAAAGGTATCGGCCACGCGCGCGAGGGTCGTCGGATCGTCCAGCATCGTGTTCGAGAGCATGCCCGTCGAGACCGGGGGGCCGAACCGGGCGGCCGTCAGGCGGCCGACGCAGAGCATATCGACATGCTTTTCGACGAGCAGGCGATATCTCCCACCCTGCGCCAATGCCGGGAGCGCGGCGATGCCGAGCACCGTCGCCCCTGCCGCCAACACGCCTCTCCGGCTCATCTCGCGCATCGCCGTCGGACCCTCTCCATCTATTTTGGTGGAGACTGCCCCCGCCGGGGCCAAGACGCAAGCCGTCCGTCGATCGTCAGCCGATAGTCGGCCCCCACGGCGCGGAAACCGAAGCCGCGCAACGCCGCATCGAGCCCATCGATCGTCGGACGAATGGCGATCCGCCCGCGATAGCGTCCACACGCGTCGATCGAGAGGGTGAACCGCTCCAGCCCGCTCCGGCTCGCCAGTGGCAGCAGCAGCGCGCCGCCTTCGCAGCGCAGCGCGCCGCTCATCCCGCCCGGCAGCGCCATGCCCGCGATGTCGCCGCGCAGGATCGCGGTGATGCGCCCTTCGGCACGCGTGCAGCGCCCATCCTCAAACCAGACGCTCGCATCGGATAACGCCAGCGCGGCGATCGGCAGCGGCGCCAGCAGCCCGGCCACCGGTATCTCGCCCGTCATGTCGTCGATCCCGGCGCCGCGCCAGGTGAAGCCGAGCGCACCATCAAAGCCGTCGCGATGCAGGTTGATCCGGGCATGTCCGACGAGGAGCGGGGGTAAAGCGAGCCCTGCCGACAGATTACCGAGCGGCATGCCACCAAGGCTCGCGCCTTCCAGCCGACCACGCCAGACGCTGCCCCCAGTGGCACGGACGCCGAGGCCCAACGCGTCGAGCCTCATCCAGCCCAGCGCGAGCCGCATCGGCAGCAGCAAGACGAGCGCGGTCGCGAAGACCACAGCGAAGATAAAATATTCGCGACGCCGCATCACGAAGCCGCCACGCGCAACCGCGCCTCCACCGCCAGTGTCGCATCGCTATTGGCGCGCGCGCTCAGGCTGTCGACGACGAGGCCCTGTTCGCGCTCCAGACGGGCGATCCAGCCGAAAAAGGCTTGCGGGCGCACCGCGTCGATCGTGATCGTCGCCCGCTCGTCGCCTGCCGCCGCAACGTGGAAACCGCTAAAGCCGGCCGCCCGCGCCTGCCCGCCGACGAAAGTTGCGATCGGCGTGGTGGGTCGGGTCGGCATGCTTTTCCGCAATGCCTCAAGTGCGGTCGCCTGTTCGCGCACCGCAGCGAGCGCCGTTACCGCAGCCGCCTGCCGATGACGCGCGCGAACGAGTGCGGCCGCGAGCGGGCGGACGATTGCCAGCCATAGCATCACAGCGACGAACAACGCCGTCATCAGCAGGAGCAATCGTTGCTCGCGCACGCTGCGTTCGCGCCACCAGCCGTTCATCGTGGCCGCATCGTCAGTTCGCCGATCTGTCGGCCGCCGCCGGGCTGCGCCTCGCCCTGCCCGACCGCGAAGCCGTCCGCCTCGATCCGCCGGGCGAGTGCGTCGATGTCCCGCGCGGTGCCGGCCTCGACCGTGGCGCGCAGCGTGCCGTTCTTTCCGAAACGCAGCCCTGCCAGCTCGACATTGGCGGTGTCGCGCACCGCCGCGAACAGGGTAGCGGCGGTCGCGGTGAAGCCCGCCCCGCCCCCGCGCAGGCCCGTCAGCCGCGCCGCGAGCGCCGCCGAGGGATCGGCCGCATCCGCCGCGCCGCGCGGCAGCGCCGACCGCGCGACGGTCCGCGCCTCCGCTTCGATCCGGTCGGCCGCGAAACTGGTTTTGAGGAGTAGAATGAGCGGGATCGCCAGCGCGACCAGCAGGCACGCCGCCGCGATCAGCGCCAGCCGCCGCACCAGATCGCCTTCGGGCCGCCATCGCCGCCGCTTTGCAAAGACACCCTGCCGCAAGTCGAGCGGCATCGACGCCAGCGCCGCATCCAGCCCGGCTTCAACCGCCTTGTCGTCCAGCGCCTTTGCGCCCGGCGTAACCATTTCGGCCAGCCCCGGCTCGGCGGCGAAGGCCAGATGCGGGCCGCGCACATTGTGCTGGCCGCTCCGCTCCCATCGGACCACCTCTCCGGACGAGGGAAGAAGCAGGGGCGCGGGCACGACATGATCAGGATCGATCCCCGCTGTCGCGGCAGCATCCAGCCAGCCGCACATCCGATCGACCGAGACGAGCGCAAGCGGGCGCCGTTCCTCCTCCGTCCGCCCCAATGCGATATGGAGCCGTTCGACCGGCCCGGCGCTCTTCTCCGCCGCCAGCAGCCGCGCGGCGGCGAGCGCCTGACGCGGCGCGAGAGCGGGCAGGTCCACCCAATGCAAGGCGACATCGGCGCCCGGTACGATCAGGACGACGCGCTCGTCCTCCGCCGCGCCGGGCCATGCGTCCCCGCGCGCGATCACCGCACCCTCGCGCAGCCGCCACCAGCCGCCGCCTTCGTCGGCAAAGAGCAGGAGGAAGCGCCCCCCGGTCATTCGTCGCTCCCCCATTGCCTCTCGATCAGCCGCGCGGGCCGCAGCCCGCCGTCGATCAGCGCCCGCTCGGTCAACTGCGCGCCACTTATATCGACGTCAAGGTCGAGGCGGAACCAGCGCGTCCGTAAGACCAGTTGCTGCTGCGCGTCCATGTCGGGGGTCAGCCCCGCCGAGGTGGCCAGCCGCCAGAACTGATCGAGGCTGGAAAAGCCGTCCGCGGGACGCGCCTGCAACATCGCCCGCGCGCGGGCGGGATCGAGGCGGCCAGGGATCAGCATCGCCACCAGCGGCGCGCGATCAGGCAACAGCGTGTTGACGTTGATCGGCGACAGATCGGTCGTCGGCAGCGCGCAGACCCACGGCCGCAGCCGATCATAGAGGGCCGGCGTGACCCCGGCGACGGCGCGCAGCTCGCTTACATCGGCGAGCAGGGTGTTGCCGGTGCGATAGGGCGGGTCGAGCCGCAGATACTGCTCGTCCTCCGCTCCGCCCGGCCGGGGGACTGAATCGCCGTCGATCCAGTCGGCCAGCGCAGAGGCAACCGATGCGGCGCGCGGCGCGTCGACCCCCAGAAGGGTCATCAGGGCGATGAACTGGGCGATGCCCGTTTCGCGCGCGGTGAGGCGCGTGGGCACGCTGCCCTCGGCGACGCTGTTGAGGTTGAAGCAATTGCCGCCATCGGAGATGCGGGCGGTGGCGGTGCCGCCGTTCGGCAGGGCGAGCTTTTCCGTTCGACCGTTCCACCCGTTTCGGCCTGTCGTCCGCGCCGGATCAAGCGCGTTGAGACGGGTAATGCGCGTCGTCACCAGCGCCTCGGCCCCATAAGCGAGCGCGCGCGCCTGATCGAGCGCCGCGCCGTTCGCCGAAAGATGCGTCGAGAGCCGCAGGCGTTCGAGCGCGACGACCGAGAGCGCCGCCATCGCTGCGACGAGCAGCAAGACCACGAGTAGCGCCGCCCCACGCTCGCCGCGCTTCATTGCCCGGCCCCGGTGACGAACAGCATGCGAACCGGGCCGACGCCCTCGATCTCAACCACCGTCTCAACCGCGCTCGGCAGCGCGGCGGGGCGAAGCGGGTCCCAGCGCGCCCGCCACTCGCCCTCGTCACGATAGCGCAGCGTCAGCGCCCGCACGCCGCGCACGATCGTCACGGGCGGCCCCGCTTCCGTGCCGTCGAGCATCGGCCAGGCACGCCGCTCGATCCTGTCACCCGCCAGCCGATATTCGACGCGCTGCACCGACGCGCGCGGTTTGCCCTCGGGGTTATCCCAACCGCGCCGGGTGAAAAGCAACGCGGCCGATCCACCCTGAAAGGCGACCTGGGCAACGCCCGTCGTGTCGCGGGGCAGCCGCGTCGTCGCCTGCGCGAGATCGGCGGTGAGAATCGCGTCCAGCCGCCGGATCGCGGCGATTTCCCCCTGCCTGATCTTCGCCGCATCCTGCGCGCGCACGCTGAAGCCGAACAGCGCCACCCCCGCCATCGCCAGCACTGCGAAAACGAAAAGGGCGACCAGCAACTCGACGAGTGTAAAGCCCTGTTCCGCTGGGCGCGTCATGGAACGACCGCCCGAAACAGGGTGAGCGCGCCCGCCGGCTGGCCCTTGTCGTCGCGAACGCTGATATCGATGCGCTGGATACCCGGCTCGGGCGTATGCGTAACGGTGCGCGTCCAGTGCCAAACGCGCTTCCCGTTCGCCTCGTCGCCTTCGATCCGGCCCAATGGCGGCGGCTCGGGATCGGTGAGCGCCAGCACGCCCACGTTGCGCGCGACGATCTGGCCGATCAGCCTGTCCTCCAGCACGGCGGTACTCGCCAGCGTCACGCCTTGCAGGCGCAGCAGTGCGATCGCGGCGAGGCTGAAGATCGCCAGCGCGACGAGCAGCTCGATCAGCGTGAAGCCGTTACGGCGCGACATGCACCGCCCCGTCGCCCTCGATCCGCACGGTCACGCGCGCACTCTCCCGCCGCAAGATGAGCGTCAGCGGATCGGCAAGCACGGTCGGATCGAACAGCAGCCGCGCGGTCGCGGGATCGCTCGTCACGCCCTGCCCCCAGCGGAGCGGCTGGAACGGCGGATCGGTCATCGCGCGCCACTCGCCGTGATCGCGCCGTTCGAAGCCATAACCCGTGGGCGTGATGCGCAGCCGGATCGCATGCGCGCCGATCACCGCCTCGTCGCCGGCGGCGCGGACCCGTGCGGCAAAACGCTCGGCATCATGGCGGAGCGATCCCTGCCGATCGGGGATCGCCAGCATCACCGCCGCCGAGGCCAGCCCGACGATCGCAAGCACGGCCAGCAGTTCTAGGAGCGTGAAGCCGCGCTCATTGCCAGCTGCCGATATCCGCATCATTCCCTTCGCCGCCCGGCTGGCCGTCCGCACCCAGGCTATAAATGTCGAACGCACCATGCTGGCCGGGCATGGCGTAAAGATAGGCATTGCCCCACGGGTCTTTAGGCAGCCTCTTTATATAGCCGCCCGGGCGATAACGGCCCGCCTCCGTCAGGCTCGTCGGTGGAGAGAGCAGCGCCGCCAGTCCCTGACTGGTGGTGGGATAGGTGAGATTGTCGAGCCGATACATTTCGGCCGCCTGTTCCAGCAGGGCTATGTCAGCCTTCGCCTTGGTGACGCGCGCCTGATCCTGCGCGGGAAAGACGTTGATGACCACCACCGTCGCCAGCAGGCCGATGATGACGATCACGACCATCAACTCGATAAGCGTGAAGCCCCGTTCGGCGGGGCGGCGTTGGGCAATGGACATGACACACCTCATAGCGCGCCGGCGAGCGCATCGAGTTGCAGAATGGGAAGCAGGATCGACAGCACGATCAGCGCGACGAGCCCGCCCATCACCACGATGATCGCGGGTTCGAGCAGCGCGAGCATCGTCGCGGTGAAGGTATCGAATTCTCGTTCCAGATAATCGGCGGCGCGCTCCAGCATCATGTCGAGCCGCCCCGACGCCTCGCCCGACGCCATCATGTGGACCAGCAGCGGCGGGAACAGTCCTGCCCGGCCGAAGGCGGCGGAAAGCCCGCCGCCGCCGCGCACCGCCTCGACAATGTCGGCGGTGGCGGCGCGCAGGGCATGATTGCGGATCGTGCCGATCGTCAGCGCCAGCCCGTCGAGCAGCGGCAGGCGGCTCGCCACCATCGTCGCCAGCGTGCGGCTCATCCGCGCGGCATGCAGATCGCGGATCAGCCGCCCGAGCAGCGGCACCCGCAGCAGCGCGCCGTCGAAGGCGAGGCGCGTCGCCGGATTGCGGAGAGCGCGCCATGCGGCGAAGGCGGCGACCACTAGGCCGAGCGCGAGCGCCCACCACCAGCGCGCCAGAAAGGTCGAAATCCCGATGACGATGCGGGTCAGCAGGGGTAGTTGCTGGCCGACGCCGTCGAACTGCGCGACCACTTCAGGCACCACGAACAGCATCAGCGCCGTCACCACACCCGCCGCGACCAGCGCGAGGATGAGCGGGTAAGCGAGCGCGGTCACGATCTTGCCGCGTATCTTCGCCTGCCGTTCGAGGAGATCGGCCACACGCTCCAGCAGCGTCGGCAGCGCCCCCGATCCTTCGCCCGCCGCGATCATCGCGCGATAGAGCGGCGGAAAGCTCGCCGGCTCGCGCGCCATCGCATCCGCCAGCCGCCGCCCCTCGACCACCCCGGCATGCACCGCGCCCAGCACCGCCCGCACCTTCGCGCCTTCGGCCTGCCGGACGACGGTGCGCAGGGCCTCCTCCAGCGGCGTAACCTGCACCAGCGTCGCAAGCTGGCGCGTGAAGAGCGTGAGGTCCTTCGTCCGCAGCCGCCGCCGCGCAGACGATGCCCGGCGGGAGAGCAAGGCGGACGCGTCCGCCTCGGCCACGATTCGCACGACATGGAAGCGCCGCGCATCGAGTTGCGCGCGCGCCGCGCCCAGCGTCTCGGCACGCACGCTGCCACGCCGTTCGCGCCCGGCGGTGTCGAGCGCGAGATAGGCATAGCGCCTCATGCCGCCGCGCCCTCCTCGCGCCGCGAGACGCGCACCGCCTCCTCCGCCGTGGTCACGCCCTCGCGCACCAGCCCTCGCGCCGCGTCGCGCAATTTCGGCGAAGCGGCGAAGGCGTGGGCGGCGATCAGCGCCTCGTCCGCGCCGTCATGGATAAGACGGCGGACCGTCTCGTCGACGCGCACTGCCTCGAACAATCCGACGCGGCCCTGATAGCCTGTGCCGTCGCACGCCTCGCAGCCTTGCGCCGCATGGATCGTTTCGCCTTCCTCAAGGCCGAGCAGTGCCGCCACCGCCGCCGGCGCGAGCATGGGCGTCAGGCAAGCCGGGCAGAGGCGCCGCACCAGCCGCTGGGCGATGACCGCGCGCAGGGTGGAGGCGAGCAGGAACGGCTCGATCCCCATGTCACGCATCCGCGTGATCGCGCCCGCCGCGTCGTTGGTGTGGACCGTCGACAGGACGAGGTGACCGGTCAACGACGCCTGCACCGCGATCTCCGCCGTCTCGCGGTCGCGTATCTCGCCCACCATCACCACGTCCGGGTCCTGCCGTAAGATCGCGCGCAGGCCCGCGGCGAAGCTCAGGCCGACCTTCGGATTGACCTGCGTCTGCCCCACCCCCTCGATCGCATATTCGACGGGGTCCTCCACCGTCAGGATATTGCGGGTGCCGTCGTTCAGCAGTTGCAGCCCGGCATAGAGCGATGTCGTCTTGCCCGATCCGGTGGGACCGGTGACGAGGACGATACCGTTCGGCTCCGCCAGCGCCTCGCGATACAGGCGCTCGATCGCGGGCGAGAGGCCGAGGCGGTCCAGCCCGATCGCGGCATTTTCCCGATCGAGGATACGCAACACCACCCGCTCGCCCGCCCGGCTGGGCAGGGTCGAGACGCGGACATCGAGCCGCTTGCCGCCGAGGGTCAGGCCGATGCGCCCGTCCTGCGGCACGCGCCGTTCGGCGATGTCGAGCCGCGCCATCACCTTGATCCGGCTCACCACCACCGGCGCGACGTGCGGCGGCATCCGCAATGTCTCGCGCAGCACGCCGTCGATCCGCATACGGATGACGAGGCCGCTTTCATAAGGCTCGACATGGATGTCGGACACGCCGCGCCGCGCGGCATCGGCGATGATGCCGTTGATGAGACGGATAGCGGGCGCATCGTCGGCCGAATCGAGCAGGTCTTCCGCCGAGGGCAGATCGCTCGCCAGCAGGCTCAATTCGTCGCGCCCCAGTGACCCACCAAGATCGGCCGCCGCCTGCCCGTCCATCGCATAGCGTTCGGACAAAATCCGGTCGAAGCGATCCGCCGCCACCGCCTCGACGGTGAAGGGCCGCCCGAGAACGCGCCGCGCCTCCAGCAGCGCATGGCGATCGCCGCCCTCGCGCAGCGCCACGATCAGCCCTGTCTCGCCTGCTCCCGACACAACCACCCCGGTCGCGCGGGCGAAGGCGTAAGGCAGGTTGAGCGGCGGCGCGGACGCGGCGGGCATGTCTCCCTGCCCGCTTATCTCCGCTCCGCGCGCGATCCTCATGGCGTTCGCCCCGGCACCACTTCGGTGGAGGTCTTCATTGTCGGCGTGACGATGGCCGGCGCGCTCGGCGGGACCGCGCCCATATAGTCGCGCACCAGTTCGTCGATCGTCGGCTCGCGATCGGGGCGCTGGATCGCCTGCACGTCGCGGATATAGCCGTAACGCCGCGCCGCCACGGTGCGCGCATCGCCCACGCCGCGAATGATGGTGGGGCGGATGAACACCATCAGGTTGGTCTTGGCCCGCGCCCGCGAGCGCGACTTGAATAGTTCGCCCACCAGCGGAATGTCGCTCAGCAGCGGCACCCGCTCGATCGTCCGCCGCTCATTATCGTCGAGCAGGCCGCCCAAAGCGATGATCTCGCCATCCTCGACGCTGACCGTGGTTTCAATCTCGCGCTTGTTGAGGATAAGGTCGCTGTCGGTCGTCGAGACGGGACCGGCGATCGAGCTGACCTCCTGCCGGATGAAAAGCTTGATCGCGCCGCCCGCATTGATCTGCGGCTTTACCTCAAGCTGGATGCCGACATTCTGGCGCTGGACGGTGCGAAAGGCGTTGTCGAAATTGGTCGACAGCGCCTGCCCGGTCGTCACCGGAATCTCCTGCCCGACGAGGATCTTCGCCTCCTGATTGTCGAGCGTCATCACAGAGGGCGTGGAAAGAATATTCGAATCGGTGTCCTGTTTCACCGCGTTGATGATCGCGCCGAAGATCGCGCCGTTGCCGAGGTCGGTCGCGACTCCGCCGAAGCTGCCGCCCGCGCCCAGCACCGAATTGACGGCGGCCTGCGCAAGCTGGTCGCTCACCGCATTGTCATTGGTCGTCGTGGTCGTCGTGCCGTTCACCGTCGTCGTCGTGGTGTTCAGCTTGCGCGAGGCGAGCGCGCCCGCGATCGTCAGGATATTGGGCGCGACGTTCGAATAATTGGTCGCGGCGAAGGGCACGGTGCCGCCCTTCAGCCCGCCCAGCAGGAATTGCACCCCCAGATTACGCGCCGCATTGTCGCCGATCTCGACGATGATCGCCTCGACCAGCACCTGCTCGCGCTGGGTATCGAGCTGACGGATCACCGCGCCCAGCGTACGCTGGAGGTCGGCGGGCGCCGAAATGACGATCGCGTTCGCGCCTTCGTAGCGGGCGATCACCGGCCCGCGCCGCCCGGCCGGTTCGGAGACGGTGGCAGGCGCATCCTCCTTGCCGTCGCTGGCGGCGGCAGCCGGTTGCGCGACCTGCTGGCCGACGAGTTGCTGAAGTACCGGCACCAGCTTCGCCGCGTCGGCATGTTCGAGGAAGATCACGCGGATTTCGGTGCCGCTCGCCGCGCGTTGGTCCAGCTCCGCCGCCATCGTGGCGAGGCGCGATACCGTGGCGGCGTCGCCGCGCAGCAGGACGGCGTTGGCGCTGTCCACCGCGACCACCGACGCCACCGCCGGGCCGGGCGCGCTGTTGCCGCGCGCGCCGGCCCCGCCTTCGCCGACAAGCGCCTGTAGCGACTGGGCGATCTCGCGCGCGCCGGCATTTTTGAGCGCGACGAGGCGGGTGATGCTGCCGTCGCGGTCGATCCGCTGAACGAGCGCGCGGATGCGGCGGACATTGTCGGCATAATCGGCGACGACGACGCTGTTCGCGCCCCGGTTCGCGCTGATCGATCCTTCCTTGCTGACGAGCGGGCGGAGCGTGTCCACCGCCGAGGCGGCGTCGATCGCGTGCAGGCGCAGCACATCGGTGACGAAGGCGTTGTTGGGGCTGCCCCGGCTGCCGACCAGCCCCGGCTGCGCCGATGCGCCCTCCACCGGCTGGACGCGGAACGCCCCGCCGCCGGTCGACACGGCCACCAGCCCGTTGGCGCGCAGCGTGGAGAGGAACACCTCCAGATATTCGGTGCGGCTCAACGGGCGATCGGTGACGACCGAGACTTTGCCCTGCACGCGCGGATCGATGATGAAGGTGCGGCCCGTCACCTTCGCCGCATCCTGGATGAAGGCGCGGATATCGGCGTCGCGCAGGTTCAATATCTGCTGCGCCGAAACCGGCGCGGCTAGTGCGGCCAGCGAGAGGATGACAGGAAGAGCGCGGATCATGGCGCGGCCTTCACCACCGTCGCGGGTCGCGACTGGTCGAGGAAAAGCTGCTCGTCTCGCCCGCCGCGCGTCACCGTGACCCCGTCGAACGCCACCGCCTTCAGCGTGACGCCGGGGATGATCTCCTCGCCCACCGCGAAGCTTTGCTGGCTGCCATCGGGAAGCCCGATGATCGCCGCGCCGCGCCCCGTCGCCTGATCGGACCGGACGCCGAAGAGGGTGAGATTGGCCCCGGTGACGACCGCCGGGCCGTTCGCGGAAGCCAGCCGGGAGAAGGGATCGAACGCGCCCAGCACCGCCGGCGATGCGTCGCTCGCCGGTGCCGGCGCGCGCCAGTCGCCCAGCGGCCCGACCGGCGTCACCACCGCATAGACCAGCCGCGCGCACAGGATCGCGAGCAGCGCGAGCAGCCCCAGTTCCGCCACTCCGGCGATATCGAAATGCGGCATGCCGCGCTGCCACCGCATCGCGCGCCGGCCGAATAGAAGACGCATGTGGAGACTACCCCCTGCGATGCTCTATGGCAGCTAGAAGGCTCTGCTGGAACCGTTTCATCGCAACACGGCGAAGACCCACGCAGGCCAGGCCGCCGCCGCAAGGCATGTGCCGAAAGGCAAGGGTGTCGCGCCATCGATCCGGCGCCCCGCGAGCGCGCCTAGGCCGGCGGCGATCAACCCCGCCGCACTGGCGCCCAGCAGCACGAAAGGCAGCGCCGCCCAGCCTGTCCAGAGACCGATCGCGCCGAGCAGCTTCGCATCCCCCGCCCCCAGCCCTTCGCGTCCGCGCAAGCGCCGGTAGAGCCAGGCGAGCCCAGCCAACACGCCATAGCCGATCAGCCCGCCCAACAGCCGCGCGGGCAGCGGCGGCGGCGTCCAGCCCGCGACGCCGGCAATCAATCCGCCCGCCGCCAGAAGCCCGGTCAGCCGATCGGGTAGCCAGAAATGACCGAGGTCGAGCATCGCCAGCGTGAGCAGGACCCAGCCGAACGCGGCCGCCAGCAATCCCTGCGGCCCCGGCGCAACCAGAAAGGCAACCAAGCCGATCGCAGCCGCCGCCGCCTCGATCGCCGGCTGGCGCAGGTCGATCGCCGTCGCGCAGCGTCGGCAACGGCCGCGCAGGACGAGGTAGCTCAAAATCGGCACCAGTTCGGCCGGGCCGAGCGCCTGGGCGCAGCCATCACAGTGAGAACGCCCTGCGCTCGCCCCGATTCCGCGCGGCCAGCGAAGCACCAAAGTCGCGACATAGCTGCCGACGATCGCGCCCAGCGCCGCGCCCGTCGCCGCCCAGAGAATCAGTTGAACGTCTCGTTGGGGGCGACGCCCCACAGGCCGTGCGCATCGACATAGCCGACCCGCCCTTGCACATCGAAACGGCACCAGCCGTCGTCGCAACTTGTGACGCGGCCGACAACACCGGGCTCGGCCCGCCATTCGATCCGCGAATCGCTGTCGGGACGCGCATAGAGCGGCTGGATACCGCCGATCACCATCCCGGTGCGCTGATCGCTGAGCAGGTTGGACCTGATCCAGCCCTCGGCGCCGTCGGGATCGACGACGCGCCGCCAATCGGCGTGAAGCTGGACGACGCGCAGCGGCAGGCCGGGGCGGACATAGCGCCAGGTGGCGGGAAAGTTCGTGCCCGGCCCCGTCCGCAGCATCGCCGCGCTGGCCGAGATCGATACCCAATAAGGCGGCTCACGCCTCGTCGCGCCGGCCAATGCCGCGATCGACAGCAGCGCCAGCCCGGCCCCGATCCTCCATGCGCCCATCGCCATTCGTCTTCCGCCCCTCCGTTCGCCACAAGCCCCGCTCCTCCTAAGCCGGAAGGCGCGGGCCGCCAAGCCGTTCACCCGATGGGAACGTGGACGGCGCTCGACGGTTTGTGCCTTCATATCTCTCGCGAAACGAGGTGGAAGCGATGAAGAATCTCACACTCTGCACGGGCGGCGCGGCACTGCTTCTCATGCTTGCGGCGCCGGCGAACGCCACGACGAAGAAGGCGATCCATAACGGGCTGCTCGGCGCGGCTGGCGGCGCCGTGGTCGGGGCGGTCGTGCCTGGCGTGTCAGTCGGCGAAGGCGCGCTGATCGGCGGCGCGGGCGGCGCCGTGGTCGGCGCGCTCGACAAGGGCAACCATCATAAATGGCATCGCGACAATCGCGGCCGGCGCTACTGGGTCGATAATCACGGCCGGCGCCATTATCGCTGAAGGCGGGCGAGCCAATCCGCAAGCAGGGCCTGCCCGGCGGCAACGGCGCGCGCGCCGTGCCGGGCCTGGCTCGCACGGAGGGTAGCCGCGTCGCTTCCCGCTTCGGCGAGCCACCGCTCGCCCCTGTCGAGCCATATGTCGAAGCTCGCATCCTCCCCCATTTCGGGATGGAATTGCAGCGCCAGCAGATGATCGCTCCGGCGGAAAGCCTGATGCGGATAAAGTGGCGTGGAGGCGAGTAATTGGACGTCGGCCGGCAGGTCGAACGTGTCGCCGTGCCAATGCAGCACCGGAATGTCGGCGATATGGCGGAGTGGCGAAGCCAGCCCCGCCTCGTTCAGCGTGACCGACGCGAAGCCCACTTCCTTCACCGGCCCGGGACAGACTTTCGCGCCCATCGCCGCCGCGACCATCTGCGCGCCGAGGCAAACGCCCAGCGTCGGCCCGCCGGCTGCGATACGCCGGGCGAGGCGCGCCAGTTCACCCGCGATCCAGGGGTGGCCATCGCGATCATAGACGCCCATCGGGCCGCCCATCAGCACCAGCAGGTCGGGCGCCCCCAGATCGCGATCGGCAAAGCCCGGATCGGTGACGTCCGCCATCTCGATCATATAGCCCGCCGCCTCGATCGGCGCCTGAAAACCCGCAAGCGCCTCATAGGGGACATGGCGGATGACGAGCGCCTGCTTCATTGGCCGCTCAGTCTCCCGTCAGGATACGATCGACCAGTTGCTGGACCGACGGCACAAAGCCGTTCGAATAGAAGGGGTCCTTCTTGAACTGATAGGCGCCATGGCCGGCAAACATCAGATTATGGTCGATCGGCCCGCCATGAACGATGTTCTGCAGCGTCTTTTGGATGCAGAAACTGCGCGGATCGGCGAGACGTCCCGTCGAATTCCCCTCGGTATCCGCCCAGGAGGAGAAGGCGCACTGGCTGAGGCAGCCCATGCAATCGGCCTGATCCTTCCGGATATCCTTCATCTGTTCAGGCGTCACGAAGACGAGCGTGTTGTCGGGCGTCTTGAGCGCGCTGGTGAAGCCGAGGCCATACCATTCGCGCGCGCGCATCAGATCACCGCGCGTCACCCAGAAGCTCTTGCCCTTGACGCCGACGTCGAGTTGGAACTGGTGATCGCCCGCCGCCTCGCCCGAAAAGGCGATCTGGCGTTCGGAGCGTGCCTCCAGCTCGCGCAGGAAATCGTTGCGCACCGCCGACGAATAGAAGCCGGTGGGCGAGAAACGGTGAAGGAGGATGTCGCCTTCGTCCAGCTCCATCAGCCGCGCCTTCCATCCGGCGGGGATCGGGCTTTCCTGCGTCAGCAGCGGGCGCGTGCCGAACTGGAAGGCGATCTGTCCCAATTCGGGATTGTCGATCCAGTGATTCCAGTCGCGCAGATACCAGACGCCGCCGGCCATCACGATCGGCACGTCATCCGAAATCCCGCCCTCGCGCATCGTTTCGCGCAGCGCCTTGACGCGCGGATAGGGGTCCTCCGGCTTCAGCGGATCCTCGGCATTGGACAGGCCGTTATGTCCGCCCGCCAGCCACGGGTCTTCATAGACCACCGCCGCCAACCATTCCGACGCCTTCGAATAAGCCCGCTTCCACAACGCGCGGAACGCACGGGCGGAGCTGATGATCGGCAGGTAATGGACGTTGTAGGAGGCCGCGATCTCCGACAGCTTGTAGGGCATGCCCGCCCCGCAGGTCACGCCGGCGACGAGGCCGCGCGTGCGTTCCAGCACGCCGTGCAGCACGCGCTGCGCGCCGCCCATTTCCCACAGGACGTTGATGTTGATCGCGCCCTTGCCGCCCGCGATATCGAAGGCGCGGCGCACCTGCTCGACCGCGCCGTCGATCGCATATTGGATCAGTTCCTCATGTCGCTCGCGCCGCGTGAGGGCATGATAGACCTGAGGGATGATCTTGCCTTCGGGATCATAGCTGTCAGCGTTGACCGCGGACACCGTCCCGATGCCCCCGGCCGCCGCCCAGGCGCCCGAACTTGCATGGTTGCTGACCGCGACGCCTTTGCCACCCTCGATCAACGGCCATACTTCGCGCCCCCCATAGACGATCGGCCGCACACCTTTGAACAATCAAGCCTCCATGCAGATAATCCCGCCTCTATACGCAGGCCGGCCACGAAATGCGCGTGAAAAGCGCCAACGCCACCAAATGGCCGCGCCCATTCAACGGATGCGCGCCAGCAGCCGATCGATCGCCGCAACGCTGGCGCGCTCGTCTAGCGTCGGAACATGGCCGACGCGTGGAACGGTGACAAGATCGAGATCGGACACACGCGCGCGCATCGCCCCTGCGGTTTCCTCGTTCAGCAGATCGGAAAGTTCACCGCGCAGCAGCGTCACCGGCGCGCCGCCCAGGCTTTCGAAGGCAGGCCACATGTCGGGCTGCGGCTCGGTCGGATCAAGGAGGCGCAGTGCCTCGCCGATCTTGGTGTCATAGTCGAGGACGATGCGGCCGGCGGGCGTCAGCCGGCACAGACGCTTCGCCATGTCGATCCAGTCCTGCAACTGGAAATCGGGATAGATCGACGCATTGCCCTCCGCCAGCGTGCGCGCGGCGTGGAGCCAGGTGGGCCAACTCTGCCCCCGGCCGACATAGCCCCGGATGCGTGCCGCGCCCACGGGATCGAGCACCGGGCCGACGTCGTTGAGCAGCGTGCCGGCGATCCGATCGCGCCCCGCCAGCGCCAGGAACATCGCCAGCAGCCCGCCCAGCGATGTGCCGAACAGCACGAAGCGCGACAGGCCGAGCGCCCCGATCAGTGCCTCGATATCCTGTAGATAGACCGGCGGCACATAGCTCATCGGGTCCTTCGCATAGGCGCTTTCGCCCCGGCCGCGCAGTTCGATGCAGATCAGTCGCCACTCGCCCGCCAGCCGGTTCGCCGTCGTTGCGAAGTCGCGCGCATTGCGGGTGAGCCCCGGCAGGCACAGGATCGGCGGCCGGTCCTCGCGCCCCGCATAGTCGCGATAGTGCAGCCGGAGGCCGTCGCCAGACTCCCAATAGCCATCTCGCCACGCCGCCATGCTTGCGCCTCCCTGCCTTCGCCCCCCATATCGCCGCATGGCACAGGCTCCGCAACCGTCCGCATTCCGGCCCGAAAAGGCGATCCTTCAACTGGGCGACGCCTTCTATGATCCGGTCGAGCCCGCGCGCTTTCCCGCGCATATCCTGCGTTTCCGGAACGACAGGTGGGCGCCCGCCATGGGGCTGGCCGATCTCGACGAAGCAGCATGGATCGCCCATTTCGGGCGTTTCGAGCCGTTCGCCGGCAGCCTCGGGCAGCCGCTGGCGCTGCGCTATCACGGGCACCAGTTCCGCGTGTACAATCCCGATATCGGCGACGGGCGCGGTTTCCTGTTCGCGCAGATGCGCGACGGCGCGGACCGGCTGCTCGATTTCGGCACGAAGGGATCGGGCCAGACGCCCTACAGCCGCTTCGCCGATGGCCGCCTGACGCTGAAAGGCGGCGTGCGCGAGGTGCTCGCCACCGAGATGCTGGAGGCGCTGGGCGTCGAGACGTCGAAGAGCTTCTCGCTGATCGAGACGGGCGAGCAACTCCAGCGCGGCGACGAGCCTTCGCCCACGCGCTCCGCCGTCCTCGTCCGGCTGAGCCACGGCCATATCCGCATCGGCACCTTCCAGCGTCTCGCTTACTTCAAGGATGCGGACAATATGGCGCGGCTCGTCGCTTATTGCCTGAACGAGCTGTACGGCGATCCGCCCGGCGACGAGCCCGAGGCGCAGCTCCTCACCCATGTCGTCGCGGGCACCGCGCGGCTCGCCGCCTCCTATATGGCGGCGGGCTTCGTTCATGGCGTGCTCAACAGCGACAATATCAACATCACCGCCGAAAGCTTCGATTACGGCCCCTGGCGGTTCACCCCGCATTGGAACGGCGCCTTCACCGCCGCCTATTTCGACGAGCAGGGGCTCTACGCTTTCGGCCGGCAGGCGCAGGCGATCCATTGGGACGTCGTGCAACTCGCCATCGCGCTGCGCACGCTCGCCTCGGCCGAGGCGCTGACGCCGCCGCTCGAACGCTTTCCCGCGCTCTATGAGGCGGCGATACGCGACGCCCTGTTCGCGCGTCTCGGCATCGCGCCCAAGAACGAGGCGGACGATCTGGCGCTGATCGAGGCGATGGAACGCGCTCTGACGGGCACCGGTGTCACGATCGACCGCTTCTTCTTCGATTGGGCGGGCGGCCGCCGGCACGGCCCCTCCCCCGCCGATGAGATATACCGGCAGGACGCCTTCGCCGCCTTTGACATGCAGGTGGGCGCGTTCGACACGGCGCGCGACACACGCCATCCCTATTGGGCCGATGCCGAGCCCTGCTCGATGCATATCGATGAGGTGGAGGCGATCTGGTCGAGAATCGCGGAGGCCGACGACTGGTCGGCCTTCGACGCGAAGATCGCCGCGATCCGCCGCATGGGAGAGGCCCATCGCGGCTGACGGTTAGGCGCCATTGCGCGCGGCTGTGCGGGCCGCCACAATGCGCCCGTATTCCTTCACGCCCTCGCCACATCTCCCCTCCACGGACCAGGAATGACCCAGATTCTCTCTACCGAGCCCGCGACCGGCACCGTGATCTGGCGCGGCGAGGCGGGCGACGCCGCGCGCGAGATCGCGGTCGCGCGCGCCGCCTGGGCCGACTGGGCGGCGCGCCCGGTGGCGGTGCGGATCGAGACGCTGCGCCGCTTCGCCAACGTCATTCGCGGCCGCACCGAGCCTCTGGCCGATCTGATCGCACGCGAGACGGGCAAGCCGCTCTGGAATGCGCGGCAGGAGGTCGAGGCGGTCATCAACGGCGTCGAGGTCGCCGTCTCCGCTTATGCCGAACGCAGTTCGCAGCGCCGTTTCGAAGGCGCGATGGGCGCGCGGCAGGCGCTGCGCCACAAGCCGCACGGCGTCCTGGGCGTGATCGCGCCCTTCACGCTGCCGGCGCAGATACCGGGCCGGCACATCGTTCCAGCGCTGCTCGCGGGCAATGCGGTCGTGTTCAAGCCGTCCGAGAAGGCGCCGGCGACCGGCGCCTTCCTGGTCGAATGCCATCGCGCCGCCGGCCTGCCCGAGGGCGTCCTGCGCCTGCTCGTGGGCGGCCCGTCAGAAGGCGAGGCGCTGGCCGGCGATCCGGGTCTTGACGGGTTGCTCTTCACCGGGTCGACGCGCACCGGCATCGCGCTCCACCGCCAGTTCGCCGAACGGCCCGACCGGATTCTCGCGCTCGAGCTGGGCGGCAACAATCCGCTGATCGTCTGGGACACGCCTGACATCGCCTCCGCTGCGGTCGTTACAGTACAGTCTGCCTATCTTTCGGCGGGCCAGCGCTCCACGGCGGCGCGCCGGCTGATCGTGCGCGACGGCGCGCATGAGCCGTTGATCGAGGAAATCTGCAAGCTGATCGGCCGGATCATCGTCGACGATCCGCTGGCCAAACCGCAGCCCTTCATGGGGCCGCTGATCGATAATGACGCCGCCGATCATGTGCAGGAACGTTTTCTGGACCTCATGCTGAAAGGCGGCCGGCCGATCAGCCAGCTTGCCCGCCGCGATCCGGCCCGGCCCTTCCTCTCGCCCGCGCTGATCGACGTGACCGGCATCGCCCAGCGGCCCGACGAGGAGATTTTCGGCCCCGTCCTGCAACTGATCCGTGTGCCCGATTTCGATGCCGCGATCGCCGAGGCCAACGCCACCCGCTTCGGCCTTTCCGCCGCCTTGGTGGGCGGCAGCCCCGCGCTCTACGATCGCTTCTGGGCGAATGTCCGCGCCGGCATCGTCAACTGGAACCGGCCAACCAGCAGCCTTCCCACCAGCACGCCCGCGGGCGGTATCGGCTTGTCGGGCAACCACCGCCCCGGCGGCTATTATGCGGCGGACCATTGCGCCTATCCCGTGGTGTCCTCAGAAGCGGAGCAGCCACGCGCGGTGATCGGCATCGGCCTGGAGGACGCCTGAACGCCGCCATTCGCGAAAGTTCTGCTGTACGCGGCCCAAGCAAGCATCGGTTGCACCCGCGCGCCCGATCCGCCATCTCGGCGGCATGGTCACTCTGCTCGATCCCGATGCGCGTGGGCGCGTCATTCTCGTCGGCGCGGGCCCGGGCGATCCGGGGCTGCTGACGGTTCGCGCGGTCGAGGCGCTGCGGCAGGCCGACATCGTCGTCCATGACGGGCTGGTCGATCCGCGCGTGCTCGATTACGCGCCCGCCACCGCGCAGCGCATTTCGGTCGCAAAGCAGCGCGCGCGCCACACGCTGCCGCAGGAGGCGATCAACGCGCTCATCATCGCGCATGTCCGTTCGGGCTCGATCGTCGTGCGGCTGAAGGGCGGCGATCCCTTCATCTTCGGGCGCGGCGGCGAAGAGGTGGAGGCCGTCCGCGCCGCCGGGCTCAAAGTCGAGGTGGTTCCCGGCGTCTCGGCGGCGCTCGGCTGCGCGGCGGACGCGATGCTGCCGCTCACCCACCGCGACTGGTCGAGCGCGGTCAGCTTCGTCACCGGCACCTGCAAGGGCCTGGGCGAGCAGAACTGGTCGGGCCTCGCCGGCCAGGGTCGCACCCTCGTCATCTATATGGGCGTCACCTGCGCGCGTGGCATCGCCGACAAGCTGATGGCGGACGGCGTCGCGCCCGATATGCCGGTCGCTGTGCTGGAACGCGGCACGCTGGAAGGCAGCCGCGCGATGCGCACCCTGCTCGCCGATCTCGGCAACATGGTCGAGCGCGAGAAGGTGCAGAGCCCCGCGATTATCGTCGTCGGCGAGGTCGTGCTGCTGTCGGACGCCGAGGACCGGCTGCGCGCGCTGGCGCGGCAGGCGGAGGCGATAGCGTGAATTTTCCTGTGTATGAGGTGCGTCTTGGCTGAGCTTTCCTCCCCCCGGGCAATCGACAGGATCGATGCGGCCCCGCGCTACACGACGGCCGATGCGGTGCGCCTCAACAATCTGTTTCGCGGTACAGAGACGAGCGCGATGCTCGCCACGGTGCTGCGCGAAAGCCTGCTCGGCGATGTGGCGGTAGTTTCCTCCTTCGGCGCCGAATCGGCGGTGCTGCTGCATCTGGTCGCCGAGAGCGCGCCCGACACCCCCGTGCTGTTCCTCGATACGCTCAAGATGTTTCCTGAGACGCTCGCTTATCGTGACGAACTGGTAGCGCGGCTGGGCCTCACCGATCTGCGCATCATCCGCCCCGATCCCGAGACGCTGGCGAAGCGCGACGCGACCGAATTGCGCTGGTCCTACGATCCCGATGGCTGCTGCGAGATTCGCAAGGTCGTGCCGCTGGCGAAGGCGCTGGAAGGCTTCGATGCATCGATCACCGGCCGCAAGGGCTTCCAGTCCGCCACGCGTAGCGGCCTGCCCCGTTTCGAGGTCGACGAATCCGGCCGGATGAAAATGAACCCGCTGGCAAGCTGGACGAAGGCCGATCTCGACGCCTATTTCGAGGCGCACGACCTGCCGCGTCATCCGCTGGAGGCGCAGGGCTATCTGTCGATCGGCTGCCAGCCCTGCACCAGCATCGTCAAGCCCGGCGAAGACCCGCGCGCCGGCCGCTGGCGCGGCTGGGACAAGGTGGAATGCGGCATCCACACGCCCGTCGAGGAAGAAGCCCCCAAGGCTGCCGACGATGACGAGGACACCGCCCCCGTCTTCTGACGGCTCAGGCGTTCAGGAAATCCCGCACGCAGGCGAGGAACGCCTCGGTTCGATCATGGTGGACCCAATGGCCCGCCTTGTCGAACCAGGCGAGGCGCGCATTGCGGAAATAGGCCATCCGGCCATCCTTCTCCGGATCCGTCATCCAGCTTTCGCGGCCGTGGACCAGCAAGGTAGGGCACTCGATCCGCTCCCATAGCGCGTAGAGGTCGCGCTCGCCGATATCCACCGGCGGGAAGGAGCGGACATAATTGTCGAACTTCCACGTATAGCTGCCGTCCTCGTTCCGCCGCAGCCCGTGATAGGTCAGATGCCGCGCCTGTGCTTCGCTCAGATGCGTGTTCGCCGCCTGCATCCGCGCCAGCGCCTCGTCGAAGGTGGCATAATGGCGCGGCTGGCGGGCGGCGAGGCCGCGCTGTTGCTCGATCCAGTCGCGCACGCGCTGCGCCGCGTCCCGCTCCGTCACCAGCGCGACGGGCGGCAGCCATACCCCCTCGATCGCAACCAGCCGCGATACCGCTTCGGGATAGAGGCCGGCATAACGCAGCGCGATATGCCCGCCGAGCGAATGGGCGATGATGGTGAGCGGCGCAAGCGCCTGCTGGTGGATGAACTGCGCCAGATCGTAGATGTGTGAGACTCCGGCATAGAGGCCGCCCCGCTCCCACTCGCTGTCGCCATGGCCGCGCAGGTCGGGCGCGACGACGTGGAAATCGCGGCGCAGGTCGCGCGCCACCCAGTCCCAGTTACGGCAATGATCGCGCCCGCCATGCAGCAGCAGGAGCGGCGGCGCGCCCTCATTGCCCCAATCGACATAATGGAGGCGCAGCCGCTGCGAGATGAAGAAGCGCGAGACCGGTTCGTCGCTCATCATTTCGCTTCCTCCTGCCAGCCTCCGCCCAGCGCCTTGAACAATGTCACGCGGTCGCTGGCAAGCCGCTGCTCGACGGTCGCAAGCTGGAGGCGTGCGTCAAGCAGGCTCGTTTGGGCGACGAGCACGTCGAGATAGCTGATCGATCCCGCGCCATAGCGCCGTTGCGCAAGGTCGAACGCGCGCTCGGCCCGATCGCGCGCCTCGGCGAGCGCGCTGCGCTGGTCGAGATCGGCGCCATAGGTGGTGAGCGCCTGCTCGGTTTCCTTGAGCGCGTTCAGCACCACGCCGTCGAACGTCGCGAGCGTCGCCTGGCTCTGTGCCTCGGCCTGCCGCACGCGGGCGCGCGCGACCGCGATATTCGGGAAGCTCCACGAAATGAGCGGCCCCAGCGAGAAGGAGAAAGCGTTGCTGCCCCGCACCTCGTCATTGCGCAGATAGCCCGCCGATCCGCCAAGCGTGATGCGCGGATAGAGATCCGCCATCGCAACGCCGATCCGCGCGGTGTCCGCCGCGAGCCGCCGTTCGGCCTCGCGCACGTCGGGCCTGCGGCGGAGCAGCGCGGTGCCGTCGCCCACGGGGATCGACGCCTTGAGTTCGGGGGCGTGCGTACAGCGCGCCGCTGCTTCGGGCACGCCCGAGGGCGTCCGTCCCATCAGCGCCGCCAGTTCGAACAACGCCGCCCGGCGCTGCCCTTCAAGCGGCGCGATCGCGGCGCGCGCCTGCGCGGCCGTTACCCCTGCCCGTTCGACATCCAGCGTCGAGGCCGAGCCGGCCCGTTGCTGTGCGGTGACGATGCGCAGGCTGTTTTCCGCCAATGCAAGCGAGGCGCGCGCGATCCCGGCCGAAGCGCCCAATGCGCAGGCATTGACGTAGGCGCGCGTCGTTTCCGCCGCGATGCTGACCTTCGCCGCGTCGCGCGCCGCCGCCAGAGCTTCCGCATCGGCCCGCGCCGCCTCGATCGACCGGCTGACGCGCCCGAAAATATCGACTTCCCAGGAGGCATCGAAGCCGGCCTGGTAGGTCCATTGTTCCTGCGGCTTGACTGTCGCGCCCTGCACGGTCGAGCGACCCCAGGTCGCGCCGCCGCTCGCGGTGGTCGAGGGGAAGCGGCCCGCGCGCGCCTCCGACAGGATCGCACGCGCGCGCGCAAGGTTCGCCATGGCGACGCGCAGATCGGTATTCGCCGCGAACGCTTCGCCGATGAACCCGTCGAGCGCCGGATCGTCATACAGCCGCCACCATTGATCGGGCAGCGCGGCGCCCCTCGTCCCGGCGGGCTGCGACACGAACGCTCCGGCGGCGGCGGCCGACGGCGGCGCCGGCCGATAATCGGGCCCCAGCGCGCAGGCGGAAAGCATCGCCCCCATCAGCAACGGGGCGGCGGCTACCCGGAACGCGCGCGGCTTACGCATGCGCCGTCCCCAGTTCGGCCAGTTCGCGCGCGCGCTCGCTTTCCGCCGAGGCGCGGTGGTCGCGCGCGATCAGGCTGTAGACGGTCGGGAGTACGAAGAGGGTGAACAGGGTGCCGATCAGCATCCCCATGACGACGACGATACCGATCGCGAAGCGGCTCTTCGATCCCGCGCCGCCGGCGAACAGCAGCGGCACGAGGCCCGTCACCATCGCCGCCGTCGTCATCAGGATCGGCCGCATCCGGATCGCCGACGCCTTGCGGATCGCGGCGATACGATCGAGCCCTTCCTTCAATTGCAGGTCGTTGGCGAAGGCCGTCATCAGGATGCCGTGCTTCGAGATGAGGCCGATCAGCGTCACCAGCCCGATCTGCGTATAGATGTTGAGCGTCGTGTAACCGAGATAGAGCGGCAGCAGCGCGCCGCACACCGCCAGCGGCACCGTGACGAGGATCACCAGCGGGTCGCGCAGCGATTCGAACTGCGCGGCGAGCACAAGGAAGATCACCACCAGCGCGAAGCCGAAAGAGATGGTGAGCCGGTTGCCCTCCTGCACATATTGGCGGCTGTCGCCCAGCCAGTCGACCGTCGCACCCGGCGGCAGCGGCTGGCTCTCCAGGAACTGCACCGCCTGCCCCATCGTCACGCCGGGGCGCGGCACCGCCGACAAGGTGGCGGCATTCATCTGGTTGAACTGCGGCAGGCGGTTGGCCTGCGGGCGCACCTCGAAATGCACCACCGTCGCCAGCGGCACGAGCTTGCCCGACCCCGCCTTCACGTAAAAATGGCCGAGGCTGTCGGGCGTCAGCCGGTCCTCGCGACGAACCTGCGGAATCACGTCGTAGGACCGGTCATGATAATTGAAGCGGTTGACGTAATTCTCGCCCACCAGCACGGCCAGCGTGTCGGCAATCTCCTTCATCGTCACGCCGATCTCGCCCGCCTTCGCATGATCGATCACGATCCGCGCCTCGGGCGCGTCGAAGGCGAGATCGCTGTCGACGAAGACGAACAGCCCACTCTGCCGCGCCGCCGCCTTGATCTTCTCCATCGCGTCATACACCGCGCTGAAATCGTCGGGCGAGCGCAGCACCATCTGCACCGGCACGCCGCCGCTCGACGCGGGGAGCGCGGGCGGCTGGAACGCGCTTAACTTCACGCCGTCGATTCCCGAACCGGCCCCGTAGAGCGCGGCCTGTATCTGATCGGCGCTGCGCGTGCGCTGGCTCCATTCCTTCAGGATGATACCGCCGAAGCCGTTGTTCACACCGCCGCCGCCGACATTGAAGAAGCTGCCCGAATATTCGGACATCGAATGGAAGACCCGTTCGATCTCGTTGGCATAGCGCACGCTGTAATCGAGGCTGGCATATTGGGGCGCGCGCGTCTGGACGTAGACATAGCCCTGATCTTCGGTAGGCGCGAGTTCGCGCTTGGCGCCCGTGAAGAGGACGATGATCGCCACCAGCGCCCCCAGCCCGGCCAGCAGCACAACCGGCCGCGCCGCCAGCGTGCGATCCAGCAGACGGCTGTACGTCGCCGTCACCTGCTCCATGCGATGCTCGACCGACTGCGCGAAACGGCCTTCATTCTGCTTGCTCTTGAGCAGGAACGAACTCATCACCGGGGACAAGGTCAGCGCGATCACGCCTGACACGATCACCGATCCCGCCAGCGTGAAAGCGAACTCCTTGAACAGGGCGCCGGTCAGCCCGCCCATCAGCCCGATCGGCGCATAGACGGCGGCGAGCGTGATCGTCATCGCGATCACCGGCGTCACGATCTCGCGCGCGCCGACGATCGCCGCGCGCGCGGGCGACAGTCCCTCCTCGATATGGCGATGGATATTCTCGACCACCACGATCGCGTCGTCGACGACCAGCCCGATCGCCAGCACCATCGCCAGCAGCGTCAACGTGTTGAGCGAGAATCCGAAGGCCAGCATCAGCGCCGTCGTGCCGACCAGCGAGAGCGGGATCGTCACCACCGGAATGATGACCGCGCGCGCCGATCCCAGGAAGAGAAAGATCACGATGACGACGATCGCCACCGCTTCGAGAATCGTATGCTGCACCTCATCGATCGAGGCGTTCACGAAATGCGCGACATCGAAGATGGTATGGACATGCAGCCCCGGCGGCGCGACGCGCTGTATCTCCGGCAGCAGCTTCTTCGCGGCGGCGACGATTTCCAGCGGGTTGCCGTCGGGCGTCGGCTGGATCGCCATGATGACCGACGGCTTGCTCTCGGCAAGGCCCGCCGTATCGTAATTCTGCCCGCCCAGCTCGATCGTCGCGATGTCGCCCAGCCGGACGAGGCCGCCGTCACTGCCCGTCTTCACCACCATGCGGCGGAAATCGTCGATATTCTGAAGGTCGGTCCCGGCGGTGATGTTCGTCACCGTCAGCGCGCCCTTGAGTTCGCCCGGCGCCGCCTGGACGTTGTTCGCGCGCAATGCCGCCGCCACCTCCCCCGCCGACAGGCCGCGCGCGGCGAGCTTCACCGGATCGAGCCAGACGCGCATCGCCAGCGACGTGCCCGCCACCGTCTGCGCCGAGGCGACGCCGGGAATCGACGTCAGCAGCGGCTGTGCGACGCGCGTCGCGAAATCGGTGACTTCGGGGATCGTCATCGTCTTGCTGGTGAAGGCGATATATTGCACCGCCGACGAACCGTCGGTGATCTTGCTCACCACCGGATCGGTCACGCCCTCGGGCAGGCGGAACTTCACTTCCTGAATCTTGGCGAGCACCTCGGTCATGGCCCGGTCGGCATTCGCGTTCAGGACCAGCTTCGCCTTGATCTGGCTTTTCCCCATCGACGAGGTCGACGTCATATATTCGATGCCGCTGGCCGTCGCGATCGACTGGGCGATCGGCGTCGTCACAAAGCCCTGCATTACCGCCTGCGTCGCGCCGGGAAAGGCGGTGTCGATCTGGATCGTCGCGCTTTCCAGGCTGGGATATTGGCGGACCGGCAGCGAGAAGACCGCGCTCAGGCCGACGAGCAGGATCAGTAGGCTGACCACCAGCGCCAGGATCGGGCGCCGGATGAAGATGTCGGTGAAGCGCATCGCCGCCGCCCGCTCAGCGCCGCGCCGGCGCGGCCGCTTTGGCGCGGGCCTGGGCAACCGTCACCTTCGCCCCCGGCTGGAGCCGTAGCTGCCCTGTCTCCACCACGACATCACCCGCCTTCAGGCCGCGCGTGACGACGATCGAATCGTCGATCCGCCGGCCCGTCTCCACCGGCACTACCGCCGCCTCGCCTTCGCGCGTGGGATTCTTGCCGCGCACGACGATCACGCTCTCGCCCGTCGCCGAAGTGGTGATCGCGGTCGCGGGGACGACAATGGCGTCGGGCTGCGGCGGCAGGACCAGATTCGCCGTCACATACATGCCGGGGCGCAGCGCCTCGCCGGGATTGGCGAAGACCGCCTGCACCGAAATGTTGCGCGTATCGGCGCCGACGATCGGCTCGACCGCATTGACGCGCGCCTGAAACTCGCGCCCCGGCCATGCGTCCGAGGTCAGCCGCACCGCCGCGCCCACCCGGATGTTCGACAGCGCCTGTTGCGGCAGCGTGAAATTCACATAGAGGCGATCGAGCGCGGTCAGCGTGGCGATCGGATCGCCGGGATTGAGATATTGGCCGAGATTGACCCGCCGGATGCCGATTCGCCCGGAGAAAGGCGCGCGCACCATCTTTTGAGCGATGCGCGCGTCAAGCTGCGCCACCGCCGCCTCGGCCTGTTGCAGGTCGGCGCGGCGCTGCTCCAGCAGCTCGCGCGGTTCCGCCCCGGTCGGCGCCAGTTCGCGCGAGCGGGCAAGCTGGAGCCGGGCGAAATCGGCGTGCGCTTTCGCCGCCGCGCGGTCGGCTCGTTCGGGCGCGGAATAGAGTTCGACGAGCGGTGCGCCTTGCGCTGCGCGCTCCCCCGCCTCGAATCGGATCGCAACGACGCGGCCCGCCGTATCCGCCGACAGCGTCACTTCGCGCACCGCCTGCAGCGTGCCGACCGCTTGCAAGCTGCGTGGCACCGCATGCGGCGTCACCGCCGCCGCCTGAACCGTGAGCGCAGGCGCCGGGCCTCCCTGATGCCCTCCACCCTGCCGCACCTGTCGCCACCCGAAGATGACCGCGAAAATCGCGAGAATGATCAGGCCGGTCAGGAGAAGGCGCTTCGACATGGATAGGGGCCGTGCGTGAAGAATGGGCGGGATGCCCATCGCGTCAGATGGTTGATTTGTCAAACAAGAGTTGGATCCGACACGAAAAGCGGCGCTTCGTTACGCTGTCGGTGGCCATGTTGCACGGCGTGAAAAGCGACCGGGGCGTGGTGGAGCTGAGGGGAATCGAACCCCTGACCTCTGCAGTGCGATTGCAGCGCTCTCCCATCTGAGCTACAGCCCCGCACCCGGTGAGGGCGCTCCTCTAGCGGCACTTCCAGCGCGATGCAATGCCCCTGCGACTGCTTTATTCGGCACCGTCGAATGGCCTTCTTTCGCCGGAATTCCGGCCTTGCGTCGGCTCCAATGCCAAGCGCGCAGCTAAACAGCGCAAACTAAAATCAGGCTTCGAGACAAACCGCGAATAAGAAGAGCACGACCGCCCGCCTTCGCCGATTCGAAGAAAAAGATTTCGACTTTGGGCGGGGACGAGGATGTTTCTTTGGCAGAGGTGCAACATCATTCAGGAACGACGACACTCGTTGCAGCATCAGCAACAAGTCATTCCAGCGAAAAGTGGCCTTCCACTTTCTCAACCCAGAACGGAAAGAAAAGCCCTGCCCACATACAATTCGGGCCTGCCGCATTTTCATGCGCAGGCCCGAAAGTCGTCACAGCCGGCGAGCCGGGTGCGATTATTATTTGGTCTCGGTCGTCCGCTTGCGGCGGGGTGCCTTGGGCGCCGCTGTTTCGGCGGCTGCACCCGTTGCGGGGGCAGCGGCCTTCTTCGCGCGCGCCGGCGCCTTGGCCTTCGCCTGCGGGGCCGGCTTCGCGGCCGGTTCGGGCGTTTTCTTGCGCCCGAGGCCGATCGCCTTGGCCAGCGTCCGCCGCGACTCCGCATAGTTGGGCGCGACCATCGGATAGTCGGCGGGCAGGCCCCACTTGGCGCGATATTCGGCAGGCGTGAGCTGATAATGGGTCATCAGATGCCGCTTGAGCATCTTCAGCTTCTTACCATCCTCCAGGCACACCAGATAATCCGGCCGGATGGAGGCGCGCACCGAAACGGCCGGGGCCTTGGCGGGCGCTTCCTCCACCGCCGGAGCACCCAGCTTGGAAAGCGCCGCATGAACCGACACGATCAGTGCCGGCAGGTCGCCGACGCCGACGCTGTTGTTTCCAACATGGGCGGAAACGATGTCCGCCGTGAGCGCCAGCAAGGTTTCGCTGTCAGGGTTGATGTCGGTCAATGCGGTGCCTCCATAGTCAGAGCGGCGGGATCAGCCGTTCAGCCTGTCCTTGACGGCCTTGGCGGGGGTGAAACCCAGCTTCTTCGAAGCCGCGATCTTGATCGTTTCGCCGGTGGCGGGGTTGCGACCTTCGCGCGCGGGGCTGTCCTTCACCTTGAACTTGCCGAAACCGGGCAGCGAGACTTCCTCGCCCTTGGTGGCGGCGTCGACAATCGCGGCAAAGACGCCATCGACGAGTTTCTTGGCTTCAGCCTTGCCGAGATTGTTGCCCGAGGCGATCCGGTCGGCGAGTTCAGCGCTGTTCATGGCATATCTTTCGTTGATGAATGGGGCTGCCCCTTAGACATATCGCGCCTCCACAGTCCATATCCCTTGGCCTGCCGGCCGCACAAAAGGCGGCGCGACAAAAGCCGCGGAACGGCAATCGATACGGGCGTCGGCGCGCACAAAGCATCCATGTTGTGCCTGTGCTTGCCGGCCATCCCGCATCCCACCCGCAGCCGCGATACAGGGGCGGGAATAGATACGCATAATTCAGCGATACACAATAGGCCAGATTTGCTGCCTATTCGCAATGTCTATTCTTGCCAAAGGCAGATATGGTAAACTTTCGGGACAGAAACAGGGCTGCCAGCCATGCTCTTCATCCACGTCGCCATCCCCTCGACGACGACGGGAGGCTCCGGGTCGCGGCTTTAGCAGACCATATTTTCCGATCGATCCTTGCCCGCAACGAAGTAGCGGCATTTGGAACGAAGCCCGCAGACCGCTCCGGATTTGCACGTCGGGCCTGTCATTACGGCGATGCATTGTCCGAATATTTTCTCCTGGCGCCACTTGTCGGCCGTCCGATCTTCCAGCGACAAAAGCCGGATTCCGGCTTTCGCCGACATGACAGCAAAGGCGCCGATGCAGCGTCCGGCCGCGGACAGGAAGATTTCAGGAAGTCAGGAAGGCCCCGCCTCACCGGGGCTATGGGCGAATGGTGGAGCCGAGGGGGATCGAACCCCTGACCTTCGCAATGCCATTGCGACGCTCTCCCAGCTGAGCTACGGCCCCCGACCTTTTCGCCTCGCGCCGGGTGGGATCCGGCGGCGGAGGGCGCCCCTTAGAGCAGGCCGCCCTCCTCTGCAAGCGGGTAGATCAATTCTCGTCGTCGGATTCCGATGTCTTGACCCCGATATCGTCATCGCCGCCCAGATCGACGTCGTCGTCGGCGTTCGGCTCCTCATCCTCGTCGATGTCCAGATCGTCCTCGACGAGATCCGAATCGGCCTTTTCCTTTTCGGTCTCCTTCTTCGGCGCGTCGAAGGGCATCGGCTGCTTCGATTTCAGGATGGGATCGGGCTCCCAGATCGCCCCGCATTCGACGCAGGTGACGGGGTCCTCATTGCCCAGGTCGTAAAAGCGGGTACCGCATTTCGGGCAGGTCCGCTTGGTGCCCCATTCAGGTTTCACCACGGTACATAGTCTCCGGCAGAAAGGAGGGACGCGACTCCCCGGAACAGCCCGAGGATATGCGAAACGCCGCGCGCCTTGCCATAGCGGAGCGCCACTGTCAAAAGCCGCGGCCGATGCACGTTCAGCCCTCCCCCCGCGCCTTTTCGGCCCCCCGCCCGCTCTCCGGCTCCGTGCGCGTGCCGGGCGACAAATCGATCTCGCATCGCGCGCTGATGCTCTCGGCGCTCGCGGTCGGCACCAGCACGATCGAGGGACTGCTGGAGGGCGAGGACGTGATCGCCACCGCCGCCGCAATGCGCGCGATGGGCGCGACGGTGGAGCGCGACGCGGCGGGCACATGGCGGGTCGACGGCGTCGGCGTGGGCGGCCTGCTCCAGCCTGAAACCGCGCTCGACATGGGCAATTCGGGCACGTCGACCCGTCTGCTGATGGGCCTTGTCGCCAGTCATCCGATCAGCGTGACCTTCACTGGCGATGCGTCGCTCTCGCGCCGGCCGATGAACCGGATCATCGAGCCGCTGTCGCAGATGGGCGTGGAGGTGACGGCAAGCCCCGGCGGCCGCCTGCCGCTGATGGTGCGCGGCCTCGCGCCCGCCGTGCCGATCACCTATCGCCTGCCCGTCGCCTCGGCGCAGGTAAAGTCGGCGGTGCTGCTCGCCGGGCTCAACACACCGGGCGTCACCCGCGTGATCGAGCCGGTTGCGACGCGCGACCATAGCGAGCGGATGCTGCAAGGCTTCGGCGCGCAGCTCGACGTGGAGGAGGAAGACGGCGCGCGGATCATCTCGATCCATGGCGAAGCGAGCTTGCGCGCGCAGACGATCATAGTGCCGGGCGACCCCTCCTCGGCGGCCTTTCCGATCGTCGCGGCGCTGCTGGTGCCGGGTTCGGACGTGACGGTGAACAATGTCGGCCTCAATCCGACGCGGGCGGGCCTGTTCGACGTGCTGCGCACGATGGGCGGCGACATCGCCTACCGGAACGAGCGCATCGTCGGTGGCGAGCCGGTGGCCGACATCGTCGTCCGCCACTCCGCGCTTGCGGGCGTGGAAGTGCCCCCCGCCCTCGCGCCGAGCATGATCGACGAATTTCCGATCCTGTTCGTCGCCGCGGCGCTCGCGCGCGGGCGGACGGTCGCGCGCGGGCTGGAAGAACTGCGCGTCAAGGAATCGGACCGGATCACGACGATGGCCGAAGGGCTGCGCGCGATCGGCGCGCGCGTCGAGGAACTGGAAGACGGCCTCATCATCGACGGCAGCGGCGGCGCGCCGCTCGCCGGCGGGGCGACGATCGCCGCGAAGCTGGACCACCGCATCGCGATGAGCTTCGCCGTCGCGGGCATGGTTTCCACCGCCCCCGTCACGATCGACGACATGGCCCCCGTGGCGACGAGTTTCCCCGGTTTCGAGGCGCTGTTCGCCTCCTTAGGGGCGGAAGCGCGATGATCATCGCCGTCGACGGCCCGGCCGCATCGGGCAAGGGCACGATCGCGAAGGCGCTCGCCGCACATTATGGGCTACCGCATCTCGACACCGGCTTGCTCTATCGCGCGGTCGGCCTCGGCGTGCTGCGCGCCGGCGGCGATCCGGCGAGTGAGGCGGACGCCTTCGCGCGGTGCGATTTTTCGGACAGCCTGCTTGCCGATCCCTCGCTCAAGAGCGAAGCGGCCGGCGCCGCCGCCTCGATCGTCTCCGCCTTTCCCAGCGTGCGCGCCTGCCTGATCGAGCGGCAGCGCGCGTTCGCGAACCAGCCCGGCGGCGCGGTACTCGACGGGCGCGATATCGGGACGGTGATCGCGCCGCACGCTGAGGCCAAGCTCTATGTGAAGGCGACGCCCACGATACGCGCCCAGCGCCGCCATGCCGAGTTGAAGGCGATGGGGCTCGACGTGAGCTTCGACAAGATCCTCGGCGACATTCGCGCACGCGATCAGCGCGACATGTCGCGGGCCAACGCGCCGCTGGCGCAGGCTGCCGATGCCGCCTTGCTCGATACCAGCTATCTCGGTATAGAGGCGGCCGTCGATCGGGCGATTTCGCTCGTGGAGGCCCGTATCAGGACAGCCGCTAACGATTGATCGGCTAGCCTGGCAGGCGCGCGGAAGCTCCGGCTACAGCCGGTTCTTCGGCGTGCCCTTTTCGCATTTGGCGAATGCAGGCCGCCGCGCAAGGAATCTTTCGATCGGTGCCGCGAATGCATGAGGCAGGCGCGGCGGTTCGGCTGAAGACCTCCGGAGACAACCGGACGGCCGGAAACTCATCGATACAGGAATCCTGAATTTATGGCCACTGCGGCACATCCCACCCGTGACGATTTCGCGAAGATGCTCGACCAGACGCTGGGCGAGGGCGAAGGCTTCGAAGGCCGCGTCGTCAAGGGCACGGTGACGGGAATCGAAAATGACATGGCCGTCATCGACGTCGGCCTGAAGTCCGAAGGTCGCGTGGCGCTGCGCGAATTCGCGGCGCCCGGCCAGAAGGCCGATCTCAAGATCGGCGACGAGGTCGAAGTCTATGTCGACCGCGTCGAGAACGTCCATGGCGAGGCGATGCTGAGCCGCGACCGCGCCCGCCGGGAGGCCGCGTGGGACAAACTGGAAGCCGAATTCTCCACCACCAGCCGCGTCGAGGGCGTGATCTTCGGCCGCGTCAAGGGCGGCTTCACGGTCGACCTCAACGGCGCCGTCGCCTTCCTGCCCGGCAGCCAGGTCGATATCCGCCCGGTACGCGACGTCACCCCGCTGATGGACATTCCGCAGCCTTTCCAGATTCTCAAGATGGATCGCCGCCGCGGCAACATCGTCGTGTCGCGCCGCGCCGTCCTCGAAGAGACGCGCGCCGAGCAGCGCACCGGCCTCATCCAGTCGCTGCATGAAGGCCAGATCATCGAAGGCGTGGTGAAGAACATCACCGATTACGGCGCCTTCGTCGATCTCGGCGGCATCGACGGCCTGCTGCACGTTACCGATCTCAGCTACAAGCGCGTCGGCCACCCGAGCGAGATGATCAACATCGGCGACACCGTGAAGGTGCAGATCATCCGCATCAACAAGGACACGCAGCGCATCTCGCTCGGCATGAAGCAGCTTGAGAGCGATCCGTGGGAGGGCGCCGCCGCCAAATATCCGGTCGGCGCGAAGTTCACCGGCCGCGTCACCAACATCACCGAATATGGCGCCTTCGTGGAGCTGGAGCCGGGGATCGAGGGCCTCGTCCACGTCTCCGAAATGAGCTGGACGAAGAAGAACGTCCATCCGGGCAAGATCGTCTCGACCAGCCAGGAAGTCGAAGTCGTCATCCTCGAAGTGGACAGCGACAAGCGCCGTATCTCGCTGGGCCTCAAGCAGGCGCAGAACAATCCATGGGATACGTTCGCCGAGCGTCACCCGGTCGGCTCGACCGTCGAGGGCGAGGTCAAGAACGCCACCGAGTTCGGCCTGTTCATCGGCCTCGACGGCGACGTCGACGGCATGGTCCACATGTCCGATATCGCCTGGGGTGTCTCGGGCGAGGAAGCGCTCAACCTGCACCATAAGGGCGAGACCGTGCAGGCGGTCGTGCTCGACATCGACACCGAGAAGGAGCGCATCTCGCTCGGCATGAAGCAGCTGGAGCGTGGCGGAGTCTCGGCCGCCGGCGCGGCGGACGGCTCGAAGCTGGGCAAGAACGCGATCGTCACCGTCACCGTCCTCAATGTCGGCGACGGCGGCCTCGACGTGCAGGCGGGCGACGATGGCGCGACCGGCTTCATCAAGCGTTCGGACCTCGGCCGCGACCGCGACGAACAGCGGCCGGAGCGTTTCCAGGTCGGCCAGAAGTTCGATGCCATGGTCATCGGCTTCGATCGTTCGAAGAAGCCCAACTTCTCGATCAAGGCGATGCAGATCGCCGAAGAGAAGCAGGCCGTGGCGCAGTACGGCTCGTCCGATTCGGGCGCGTCGCTTGGCGACATCCTCGGCGAGGCCCTCAAGGCCCGCAACGAACGGGGCTAAGCCCTGTACTCTCTCGCCATTCCCGCGCACCTGTTGCGGGGATGGCGGGACATTACGGCATCGTTCCAAGACGCGGCCCCCTTCCTACCGACGGCTCGCGTCCATGGATTCCGGCTTTCGCCGGAATGACGGCCTTGGCTGGAGCGAGACCCACAATCCCTCTCTGTCATTCCCGCATGCGCGGGAATGACAGCCATGTGAGGTCCGCACTCCCCCCTCCCGTCACCCCGGCGGACGCCGGGGGCGATGGATGCGGCTCCCCTCGTTACGGATCGACTCGCGCTCCAGAGATTCCGACTTTCGTCGCAATGACGGCCGCTGGTTTTAGCGACACCCAAAACACTCCCCGTCATTCCCGCGAAGGCGGGAATCCATAAGCACCAGCCGCCGGATAGACGCACCAACATCGGCACAGGGATTCCCGCCTTCGCGGGAATGACAGCCATGTGAGGTCCGCACTCCCCTCCCGTCACCCCGGCGGACGCCGGGGCCGATGGATACGGCTCCCCTCGTTACGGATCGACTCGCACACCAAAGATTCCGACTTCCGTCGCAATGACGGCCGCTGGCTTTAGCGACACCCAAAACACTCCCCGTCATTCCCGCGAAGGCGGGAATCCATAAGCACCAGCCGCTGGATAGACGCACCAACATCGCGCACAGGGATTCCCGCCTTCGCGGAATGACAGGCACGTGAGGCCCCACTGCCCTTCCCCGTCACCCCGGCGGATGCCGGGGGCCCATGGATACGGCTCCCCTCGTTACGGATCGACTCGCATACCAAAGATTCCGGCTTTTGTCGCAATGACGGCCGCTGGTTGGAACGATACCCACAACACCCTGACACCGGCCGTCCCGGCGCCGCCGTTCAGGAGACCAGCGACAGCCGAGGCGGTTCGGCGGCCCGGAGATCGGCCGCGTCGATTCCGGGGAGGCGTGCGATGCGCGCGGCGAGTTCGGCGTCGAGGAGGAAGTCCCGGCCGAGCAGGACCGTCGCCTCGCCATCTACCAAATGCGCGTGCAGGCGCACCTCGCCGCGCCCGCCGCGCTGTCCGTTCAGCAGGCCAGCGAGCGCCAGCACCGCCGCCGCCTCGCCGGTCGCGATATCGAGATGGAGACGTGCATTGCCCGCCAGCCCCTCGAACGGCTGGATCTGGCGCACCGTGACGCGCGGCGTTTCCTCGCCGGGCTTGCGGTCCAGCTCGGCGGTCAACAGCACGCAGGCGCCCGCCTTCGCCGCCGCCTCCAATTCCTCGGCCACTGCATCGTCGAAGCAGCTCGCCATGAACTGGCCCGAACTGTCTGACAGGTTCGCCAACAGATAGCGGCGACCGCGCGCCGAAGTACGCCAGCGCGCATCCTCAATCAGCGCCGCCATCTTCACGCTCGGCGACGGCAGGCGGCGGCCGTTTGCGTCGCGATCAGGCTCGGCGGGCGCGGGCATCGCCGCAAGCTCGGCGAAAGTGCGCGCCTTGTTCGCCTCGGCCAGATGGCGGAAGCGATCAGTCGGGTGCGCGGAGAAATAGAAGCCGAACGCCTCCTTCTCGGCCGCCATCCGTTCGGCGATCGACCAATGGGCGGCGGTCGGCAGGCGGATCGGCGCCACCGCCTCGCCCGGCCCGCCGAACAGGCCGCCCTGCCCGCTTTCGCGTGCGCTCGCCGCGCTCTGGGCATGGCCGAGGATCGTCTCGGCGGCGGCGAACACGCTCGCCCGCTCGCCCACGAGCGTATCGAACGCGCCCGCCCCCGCGAGGCTTTCGAGCTGCCGCCGGTTGAGCGCGCGCGGATCGATGCGATCGGCAAAGTCGGCGAGCGAGGTGAAGGCCCCCTTCGCCTCACGCTCGGCGACAAGCTGTTCCATCGCCTTTTCGCCCACGCCCTTGAGCGCGCCCAGCGCATAACGGACGCTCTCGCCCTCCACGGTAAACTCGGCATCGGACGCGTTGATGCACGGCGGCAGGCACGGCACGGCGGAGCGGCGCATATCGTCCACCCAGATCGCCAGCTTGTCAGTCAGCGCCATGTCGTAACACATCGAGGCGGCGAAGAATTCGGGCCGGTGATGCGCCTTCAGCCACGCCGTCTGATAGGTGAGCAGCGCATAGGCCGCGGCATGGCTCTTGTTGAAGCCATAGCCGGCGAACTTGTCGATCAAGTCGAACAGCTCGTTCGCCTTGTTTTCGGAAATGTCGTTATGTGCCTTGCAGCCCGCGACGAAAGTCGCGCGCTGCTGGTCCATCTCCGCCTTGATCTTCTTGCCCATCGCGCGGCGCAGCAGGTCCGCGCCGCCCAGCGAATAGCCGGCCAGGATCTGCGCGGCCTGCATCACCTGTTCCTGATAGACGAAGATGCCGTAGGTTTCCTTGAGGATGCCTTCCAGCAGCGGGTGGGGATATTCGATCTCCTCCTGCCCGTTCTTCCGCCTGCCGAACATCGGGATATTATCCATCGGGCCGGGCCGATAGAGCGCGTTGAGCGCGATGATATCCTCGAACACGGTCGGCTTCACCGCCGACAGCGTGCGGCGCATGCCTTCGGATTCGACCTGGAACACGCCGACCGTATCGCCGCGCTGGAGCAGTTCGAAAACGGCGGGATCGTCCAAGGGCAGCGCGGCAAGATCGACCTCGACGCCGCGATCCTTCAGGAACTCGACCGCCTTCTTGAGCACCGACAGCGTCTTCAGGCCGAGGAAGTCGAACTTCACCAGCCCCGCGCCCTCGACGAACTTCATGTCGAACTGCGTCACCGGAAAGTCCGAGCGCGGATCGCGATAGAGCGGGACGAGCCGGTCGAGCGGCCTGTCGCCGATCACGACGCCCGCCGCGTGGGTGGAGCTGTGGCGCGGTAGCCCTTCGAGCTTCATCGCCAGATCGAACAGGCGCTTCACCTCCTTGTCCTGCCGATATTCGGCGGCAAGCTCGGACACGCCGTTCAGCGCGCGGTCGAGCGTCCAGGGATCGGTCGGGTGGTTGGGCACCAGCTTGGCGAGGCGATCGACCTGCCCGTAGCTCATCTGGAGGACGCGGCCGGTGTCCTTCAGCACCGCGCGCGCCTTCAGCCGCCCGAAGGTGATGATCTGCGCGACATGATCGCGGCCATATTTCTCCTGCACATAGGAGATCACCTCGCCCCGCCGCGTTTCGCAGAAATCGATGTCGAAGTCGGGCATCGAGACGCGTTCGGGATTGAGGAAGCGTTCGAACAGCAGGCCGAGCCGCAGCGGATCGAGATCGGTGATGGTGAGCGCCCAGGCGACGACCGAACCCGCGCCCGATCCGCGCCCCGGCCCCACCGGAATATCATGCTCCTTCGCCCATTTGATAAAATCGGCGACGATCAGGAAATAGCCGGGAAAACCCATCTTGATGATGACGTCCAGCTCGAACTCAAGCCGTTGCAGATAGGCCTCGCGATCGACCTCGCCCGGTATGGCCGCCAGTCGCGCATCCAGCCCGGCGAGCGCGTCGCGGCGCAGCGCCTCCGCCTCGGCCTCGCGATCGCCGGCGAGACTGGGCAGGATCGGCTTGCGCGAGGGCGCCGCCACCGCGCAACGCTGCGCCACCACCAAAGTGTTGGCGATCGCCTCGGGCAGGTCGGCGAACAGGCGCTCCATCTCGTCGGCCGGCTTCAGCCAGGCGTCGGGAGAGGAGCGCGCGCGTTCGGCGCTTTCGACGTAGGAGGAACCGGCGATGCACAGCATCGCATCGTGCGCCGCGTGGAAATCGGGCTCAGCGAAGCAAGCCGGATTGGTCGCGACCAGCGGCAGGTCGCGCGCATAGGCCATGTCGATCAGCGCCCCCTCGGCGCGCGTCTCGACATCGTCCCCGCGCCGCGCGATCTCGATATAGAGGCGGCCGGGGAATAGGGCCTGGAGGCGGTCGGCATAGGCGGCGGCCGCATCGGCCTGTTCGTCGGCCAGCAGGCGGGCCAGCGCCCCCTCGCCCGCGCCGGTCAGCGCGATCAGCCCGTCGCTATATCCCGCGATCGCGTCGAGCGCGACATGCGCCTCCTCGGTCAGCGGCCGATCGAGATGCGCGGCCGACACCAGCCGGCAGAGATTGTCATAGCCTGTCTCGTCCTGCGCATAGAGCGCCAGCCAGTCGAGCATCGGCGGCTTGCCGTCGCCCCCCTCCCGGCCCGGTCGCGCCACCGCGAGGAAGGTGCCGATGATCGGCTGCACGCCCGCTTTCTTCGCCGCCTCCGAAAAGGCCATCGCGCCGTAAAGGCCGTTGCGATCGGTGATCGCGGCGGCGGGAAAGCCCAGCTTTCGGGCATGGCCGGGAATCGCCTTCGGATCGATCGCGCCTTCCAGCATCGTGAAGGCGGAAAAGATGCGCAACGGAACGAAGCGGGGCTGTGCCATGGGTGCAGCCTAACCGCCCCCGAACGATTCGGGGGAAGAAAATGCGCCGCCCGGCCTCAGACGAGCACGCCTTCCTTCAGCCGCACGACGCGATCCATCTTCGCGGCAAGCCGCTCATTATGTGTCGCCACCAATGCCGCCGATCCCTCGCCACGCACGAGGCGGAGGAATTCGGCGAGGACGACGTCTGCGGTCGCCTCGTCCAGATTGCCGGTGGGTTCATCGGCCAGCACCAGAGCAGGCTTGTTGGCGAGCGCGCGGGCGACGGCGACGCGCTGCTGCTCGCCGCCCGACAGCTTGCTCGGCCGGTGGGTCAGGCGATTCGCGAGGCCCAGCACGCCCAGCAGCGATTCGGCCCGCGCGCGCGCCTCGTCGGTCGCGGTGTCGGCGATGAGCTGCGGCAGCACGACATTTTCGAGCGCGGTGAAATCGGGCAGCAGATGATGGAACTGATAGACGAAGCCCAGCGCCTCGCGCCGCAGCCGCGTCCGCCCGTCATTGTCGAGCCGCGCGGCTTCCTCGCCCTGAATGCGGATCGATCCCTCAAACCCGCCTTCGAGCAGGCCGACCGCCTGAAGCAGCGTGGACTTGCCCGATCCCGAGGGGCCGAGCAGCGCGACGATCTCGCCCTGCCGCACCGTCAGGTCGACGCCGCGCAGCACCTCGATCGTCAGCCCGCCCTGCACGAAGGAACGGCGCAGATCGGTGACGTGGAGGACATCACTCATAGCGCAGCACCTGCACGGGATCGGTGTTCGCCGCCTTCCACGCGGGATAGAGGGTGAAGAGGAAGGTCGATCCGATCGCCAGCAGCACGATCGCCGTCACCTCGAACGGATCGGTCTTCGACGGCAGTTCGGTGATGAAGCGGATCGACGGATCCCACAGGTCCTGCCCCGTCACCATCTGGAAGAAGTTGACCACGTCCTGCCGGAAACGCAGCAGCACGAAACCGAGCAGCATGCCCGCCGCCGTGCCGGCCGTGCCGATCGTCACTCCCACCGTCAGAAAGATGCGCAGCATCGCGCCGCGCGACGCGCCCATCGTTCGCAATATCGCGATGTCGCGCGTCTTCGCGCGCACCAGCATGATGAGCGACGAGAGGATATTGAAGGCCGCGACGAGAATGATGAGCGACAATATCCAGAACATCACGACGCGCTCCACCTCCAGCGCCTCGAACAGGCTGGCGTTCATCGATCGCCAGTCGTTCACCACGCCGCTCTGCCCCACCTTGGCGGCGAGCGGGGCAAGGATCGCGCCCACCTTGTCGGGATCGACCGTCTGTATCTCCACCATGCCGACGGCATCGCCCAGCATCAGCAGCGTCTGCGCATCCTCGATCGGCATCACCACGAAGGATTTGTCGTAATCGTAGACGCCCACCTCGAAAATCGCCGCGATCCGATAGCTGACGATGCGCGGCACGGTGCCGAAGGGCGTGGTCTGCCCCTGCGGGCTGATGAGGCTGATCTCGTCGCCCGCGCGCGCGCCCAGCGCCTCGGCCAGCCGCGCGCCGATCGCCACCGTGTTGCTGCCCGGCGTCAGCGCGTCGAGGTTGCCCGCGACGACATTATTCTCCAGCGCCGCATTGCTGCGTATGTCGGCGACGCGCATGCCGCGCACCAGCACGCCTTCGACGCGGCCCTTGAAGCTCGTCATCAGCGGCTGTTCGATCAGCGGAGTGGCGGAGACGACGCCCGGCGTCGCCTTGGCTTCCCGCATGATCTCGCGCCAGTCGTCCAGCCGCCCGCCATAACCCTGGACGACGGCATGGCCATTGAGGCCGACGATCTTGTCGAACAGCTCGGCGCGGAAACCGTTCATCACGCTCATCACGACGATCAGCGCGGCGACCCCCAGCATCACCGCGACGAGGCTGATCGAGGCGACGAGCGCGATGAAGCCCTCGCCACGTCCCGGCGACAGATATCGCCGCGCGATCATCCACTCGTAGCGCGAGAGGATCATGCGCGATCAGGCCCCGAATCTCGTCAGCACACTGTCGATCGGCAATTCCTCTTTCTCGCCCGTCGCGCGGTTCTTCAGCTCGACGATGCCGCGATCCAGCCCCTTGGGGCCGACGACGATCTGCCAGGGCAGGCCGATCAGGTCCATCGTCGCGAACTTGGCCCCGCCGCGCTCGTCACGATCGTCGTACAAAGTCTCGACGCCCGCCATCGTCAACTTGGAATACAGGTCATCCGCCGCCGCGCGGCACCGCTCGTCATCGGCGCGCATGTTGATGAGGCCGATGCGGAACGGGGCCACCGCCTCGGGCCAGATGATACCCGCCTCGTCATGGCTCGCCTCGATGATCGCGCCCATCAGCCGGGACACGCCGATGCCGTAGCTACCCATCTGCGGGACGATTTCCGCGCCGTCCGGACCCTGCACCTTGAGGCCCATCGGCGCCGAATATTTGGTGCCGAAGAAGAAGATATGGCCGACTTCGACGCCGCGCGACTGGCGCAGCGCCTCGCCCGCCTCCGCCTCGCGCGCGGGATCGCGCTTTTCGTCGGTCGCGGCATAATCGCGCGTCAGGCCGGAAACGACGGCTTGCAAACCTTCGACATCCTCGAAATCGATCGTCTCGACGACCGCCGGCTCTTCCCAGTTGCGATGATAGAAAACCTCGCTCTCGCCGGTGGGGGCCAGCACGATGAACTCATGGCTGAGATCCCCGCCGATCGGGCCGGTATCCGCCTGCATCGGGATCGCGCGCAGCCCCATCCGCGCGAAGGTGCGCAGATAGGCGACGAACATCCTGTTATAGCTATGCCGCGCCCCCGCTTCGTCGAGATCGAAGGAATAGGCATCCTTCATCAGAAATTCGCGGCCGCGCATCACGCCGAAACGGGGGCGCACCTCGTCGCGGAACTTCCACTGGATATTGTAGAGCGTGCGCGGCAGGTCGCGATAGCTGCGCGCCGACTCGCGAAAAAGCGTGGTGATGACCTCCTCGGCGGTGGGACCGTAGAGCATGTCGCGGTCGTGGCGATCCTTGATGCGCAGCATTTCCGCGCCATAATCGTCATAGCGGCCCGATTCCCGCCACAGATCGGCGGACTGGATCGTCGGCATCAGCAATTCGATCGCGCCGGCCTTGTCCTGCTCCTCGCGCACGATCTGCTCGATCTTGCGCAGCACGCGATAGCCGAGTGGCAGCCACGCATAGATGCCCGCCGCCGTCTGGCGGATCAGGCCCGCGCGCAGCATCAGCTTATGGCTGACGATCTGCGCATCGGCGGGGGATTCTTTCGAAACAGGCAGCACATAATGGGAAAGACGCATCGACAAACCGGTCCGCAAAGGAAGATGACAGGCCCCTGCTCTAGAGGCTGTTTGGCCCGCATGCGAGCGGGGATTTCGCCGGATCGGCCGCCGGGATCATCGTTGCGCCCCTGAAAGGCATATGTTGCGTTTAAGGCACAGGGGCACCCCTTTCGGCTTAACCTCACATGAAGGGCCATGACAAACGCGGCGGCATTGCCTAGCAACAGACTTACGAACACAGGCAACAATGGCCGTGGTTCGGGGAGGCGCGGGCGCCCCGCGATGCCGTAACAGGGGGACGGCATTGTGAGCGGGCGCAATGCCAACCAACAAGGGGGATGACGATTTTTCGTCACGCGGCGCCTGGGGAACCTCGGTTTCCCAGGCGTTTGCTTTTCTGGGCCTCCGTCCGTCCCAACGGAGCCGTTCGTCCGCCGCCGCGTTCAAGAGGGAAGGAGACGAACCTATGGCTACCGAGCCGCCGCCTGCGCCCAACCCTGTCCCGCCGGTCAATCCGCCGCCGCCCGTGACACCCCCTGACGTGCCGATCGACGATCCTGTGCCAACGCCGATCGATCCCATGCCGCCCGAACCGGCCGATCCGGCGATACAGAAGAGGGACGGCGCCTTTACCCGCCGATAACCGACTCACGCGCATAGCGGTCGGGCGATGTTCCCCTTCCGCCACAGCTCTATTTTCAAAAGCCGGTGGATCGCCCTGCTCTGGGCGGCGGGCATCCTGTGGTGGGCGATCGACGTCGCCGGCAAGCCGCACGCGAAACCCGCCGGGCAGCAGACCGTCCAAAGCCCGGATCAGGATGCGGCCCGGACAAAGCAGGCGGCAGAAATTCTTCGAAAATTCACCGGCTGAAACGCGCGTCGGCCCCCGTCACCCCGGCGAAAGCCGGGGCCTACGGACTCGACTCGCTTCCTTATGGATCGACTCGCTATCCATGGATTCCGGCTTCCGCCGGAATGACGGTGTGCGGGGCTGAGGCCGTTGCGACCGGCTAAACCAGCCGGCTTTGATGCACCGCCGCTTCGATGAAGCTCCTGAACAAAGGATGCGGATCGAAGGGCTTCGATTTCAGCTCGGGATGGAACTGGACGCCGACGAACCAGGGATGATCGCGCCGCTCGACCACCTCGGGCAGCGCGCCGTCGGGCGACATGCCCGAAAAGACGAGTCCCCCCTGCTCCAGCGCCTCGCGATAATGGATGTTCACCTCATAGCGGTGGCGATGGCGTTCCGAAATCTCGGTAACGCCATAGATGTCGGCGACGCGGCTACCCGGCGTCAGCACCGCGGGATAGGCGCCCAGCCGCATCGTGCCGCCCTTGTCTCCGTCCGCCGAACGCTGCTCCAGCCCACGGCTCGATTCCCATTCGGTGATGAGGCCGATCACCGGCTCGCTCGTCGCGCCGAACTCGGTGCTCGATGCCCGCATGACGCCCGCAGTGTTCCGCGCGCCCTCGATGCAGGCCATCTGCATGCCGAGGCAGATGCCGAAGAAAGGCACGCGGCGCTCACGCGCGAAGCGGACGGCCGCCAGCTTCCCTTCGCTCCCCCGCTCGCCGAAGCCGCCGGGGACGAGGATCGCGTGACACGGTTCGAGCTGCGCCGCGATCTCGGACGCCTCGCCCTCGAACAGTTCGGCGTCGAGCCAGCGTATGTTGACCTTCACCCGATTGGCGATGCCGCCATGGACTAGCGCCTCATGCAACGACTTATAGGCGTCGAGCAGGCCGGTATATTTGCCGATGACGCCCACCGTCACTTCGCCTTCAGGATTGGCGATGCGATCGATGATGCCCGTCCAGCGCGTCAGATCGGGCGAGCCTGCAGCCTCGATCCCGAAGGCGGTAAGGACCGCGCGATCGAGCCCTTCGGCATGATATTGGAGCGGGACGCCATAGATGCTCTTCGCGTCGAGCGCGGGGATGACGGCTTCCGCCGGCACGTTGCAGAACAAGGCGATCTTGGCGCGCTCGCTCTCCGGCAACGGCCTGTCGGACCGGCAGACGAGCACGTCGGGCTGAATGCCGAGCGAGGTCAGCTCGCGCACCGAATGCTGCGTCGGCTTGGTCTTCAACTCGCCCGCCGCCGCGATATAGGGGACGAGCGTGACGTGGACGAATACGGCATTGGCGCGACCGACATCGTTGCGAAGCTGCCGGATCGCCTCGATGAACGGCAGCGATTCGATGTCACCCACCGTCCCGCCGATCTCGCACAGGACGAAATCGAGATCGCTCACGTCGGTGCGCGCGAATTCCTTGATCGCGTCGGTGACGTGGGGGATCACCTGGACGGTGGCGCCCAGATAGTCGCCGCGCCGCTCCTTGGCGATGATTGTCTGATAGATCCGGCCTGACGTGACATTGTCCGACTGACGCGACGGCACGCCGGTGAATCGCTCATAATGGCCAAGGTCGAGATCCGTCTCGGCCCCGTCGTCGGTGACGTAGACCTCGCCATGCTGATAAGGGCTCATCGTCCCCGGATCGACGTTGAGATAGGGGTCGAATTTCCGGATGCGTACGCGGTATCCGCGCGCTTGCAGGAGGGCGGCCAGACTAGCCGCCATCAAACCCTTGCCGAGCGAGGAGACCACGCCGCCGGTTATGAATATATACCGCGCCATGGGAGAAAAGGCTTAGCCGCGATTGCGCGGCCGGGGCAAGGCGGCAAATCCTTGCCCCGGCCAGAAATCTGTGGATGAGCGAAAAAATCGCCCGCGAAAGCGCCGTCTTACTTCTGCGGCGCGGGTGCGGTGGGGGCCGCCGGGGCCTGATCGGCCGGGGTGGACGCCGGCGCCTGGCCCTGGTCCTGCGCCAGCGGCACCGCCGGCGGCTCGGGCGCGGGCGTCGCGGGCTGACTCGCGGTGCCGGCCGGACGCGCCAGCGACGTGTCGATCGTGCGCTCGCCGCTGCGCGAGGCCGCCAGCACGGCGAGGCCGATCGACATCAGCACGAAGATCGTCGCGAGCACCGACGTTGCGCGCGTCAGGAAATCCGCCGCGCCGCGCGCGTTCATCAGGCCGGAGGGGCTGCCGCCGCCACCCATGCCGAGCCCGCTATCCTCCGAACGCTGCATGAGGATGACCGCGACGAGCGCGGCAGCGATGATCGCGTGAACGACGAGCAGGAATATGAACAGCATCGCGGGGAACGTCTTTCGCAAAAAAGGCGGCGGACCGGCAAAATCGGTCGAATCCGGTCGGCTCTACAGAATCGCCCCTCTTTATTCAACCGCGCCGGTTCAGGACGATGCCGCGGCCCCTTCGATGATCGGCACGAAATCGGCCGCCTTCAGGCTTGCCCCACCGACCAGCGCGCCATCGACGTCGGCGATCGCCATCAGTTCGCGCGCATTACCCGGCTTGACCGAGCCGCCATAGAGAATGCGGACGCGCGCGCCCTCCTCGCCCAGCAGCCGGCGCAACTCGGCGCGGATCGCGCCGTGCATCGCCGCCACGTCGGCGAGCGACGGGGTCCGCCCGGTGCCGATCGCCCAGACCGGTTCATAAGCGACGACCAGCGTGTCGCCGATTCCGCCGGCGGGCAGCGATCCCTGAAGCTGACGGGTGACGACCGCCACCGCGTCGCCGGCGTCGCGCTCCGCTTCGGTTTCGCCGACGCAGACGATCGCGACAAGCCCGGCCGCGATCGCCGCCGTCGCCTTGGCCTTCACCTCGGCATCGGTCTCATGCTGGTCGGCGCGCCGCTCGCTATGGCCGACGATCGTCAGCCGCCCGCCCGCCTCGACGATCATCCCCGCCGAAACGCACCCGGTATGCGCGCCCGAGGCGACGGCATGGCAATCCTGCGCGCCGATCGGAAGATCGGGCCGGCGCGCCGCGGCGGGCGCGATCAGCGTGAAGGGCGGGCAGATCGCGATGTCGAGTGCGGGATGCCGCGCGCCAGCATCGGCGATCGCGTCCAGCTCCGCCAGCGCCTCCAGCGAGCCGTTCATCTTCCAGTTTCCCGCCACCAGCTTGCGCAAGGCCCTCTCCCTTCGTGCGTTGATGCCGCCTGCTCCTAGCCGCGCCGCGCTTGAAGCCGCAACCCCACGCCTCTATGGCGTTCGCTCCTGACAGTCTCGGCCAGTGGACCCACGATGATCTCGTTCTTCCGACGCGCACTCAGTTCCTGGCTCTCGATCGCCTTGTTCGTCTTGGTCGTGGCGGCGTTCGTCATCGGCGACGTCATGTCCTCGCGAATGGGGGGCAATGGCGGCAGCGCCAATGGCGAGGTGATCGCGACTGTCGGCAAGGAAGCGATTTCGGCCACCGAGATATCGCAGCGTGCGCAAAATGCGCTGGAGGCCGCGCGGCAGCAGAATCCAGGCCTCGACATGCCGAAGTTCATCGCCGCCGGCGGGCTGGAGCAGGTTATCGGCCAATATGTCGACGATCGCGTGCTCGCCCAGTGGGGCCGGAAGCATCGCGTGGTGGCGAGCGAACGGCTGATCGACGGCGAGATCGCCAGCATCCCGGCCTTTTCTGGCCCCACCGGCAAGTTCGATCCCGAACTGATGCGCTCGCTGCTCGCGCAGCGGCAGATCACCGAGCGCGAGCTGCGCGCCGATATCGCCTCGGGCGCGATCCGTCGCCAGTTGCTTATGCCGATCGCCGCGGGGACGAAGGCGCCTATCGGGCTCGTCGAGCCCTATGCCTCGCTGCTGCTTGAGGCGCGCGAGGGGCTGGTCGGCATCGTGCCGGTAGCGGCGGTGCCGGCGGGCGCCGCGCCTTCGGACGCCGACATCGCGGCTTATTACAAGGCGAATGTCGCGCGCTATACGGTGCCCGAGCGGCGCGTGCTGCGCTATGCCGTGTTCGGCGAGGAACAGGCGAAGGCCGCCGCCCCGACCGAGGCGGAGATCGCCGCTTATTACAAGGACAATGCCGCCGCCTATGCCGCGCGCGAGACGCGCAAGCTTGAGCGGATCATCCTGCCCGATGAGAAGAGCGCCAATGCGTTCGCCGCCAAGGTGAAGGCGGGGACGAGCTTCGATCAGGCCGCGCGCGAAGCGGGGTTCCAGCCCGGCGACACCGCTGTCGGCGAAGTCGATCACGACGCGTTCGCGAAGGCCGCCTCCCCCGCCATCGCCCAGGCCGCCTTCACCGCGCCGCAGGGCGGCATCACCCAGCCGGTGAAGGGCGACCTCGGCTGGTATGTCGTCAAGGTCGAGGCGGTGAAACAGATCGCCGCCCGGCCGCTCGCCGCCGTGCATGACGAGATCGCCGCCAAGGTGGCCGAGCGCAAGAAAGAGGACGCGCTCAACACGCTCGTCGGCGCGGTCAGCGACGAGATCTCCGACGGGTCGAGCTTCGAGGATATCGCGAAGTCGCACGGCCTGACGGTCACGGTCACGCCGCCGCTCCTCTCCGACGGGCGCGACCCCGATCAGCCCGACTATCATGCCCCGCCCGAGACGGCGGCGCTACTGAAGGAGGCGTTCCAGGCCAGCCCCGAGGACGACCCCACCGTCGCCGTCGTGGAGAACGGAAAGCGCTATGCGATGCTTGCGGTGGCGAAGATCGTCGCCGCCGCTCCCGCCCCGCTCACCAAGGTACATGATCGCGTGGTGAGCGACCTCAAGGCGAAGCGCGCGTCGGACAAGGCGAAGGCGATCGCCGCCGACATCCAGAAGAAGGTGCAGGCGGGCAAGTCGATGGCCGAAGCGCTGGCGGGCGCGGGCATCCGCCTCCCGCCGCCGCAGAAGGCCGCCGCGCGCCAGATGGACCTCGGCCGTCGCGATCGGCCGGCGCCGCCGCCGCTCAAGCTGCTCTTCACGATGAAGCAGGGCGAGACGAAGCTGATCGCCTCCGATGCCGGCGATGTCTGGTTTGTCGTCCATCTCGACAAGATCACGCCCGGCGACGCCAGCAAGGCGCCCGATATCGTCAAGGCCAGCCGCAGCGAGTTTGCCGAACTGCTCACGCAGGATCATGTCCAGCAGTTCGTGAACGCCGCGGCGAAGGAAGTGGGCGTCAAGCAATTCCCCGACGCGATCGCGAAGCTGAAGGCGCGGCTAAGCGGGACGGCCTCCGATCAATGATGCCAGGCGATCAGGAACGGCAGGGGGATGACCGCGCGGCGGCCGAAGCGCTCCGCGCCGGACGGCCGGCGCTCGTCTGGCGCCGCCAGGTCGCCGATGTCGACACGCCCGTCGCCGCCGCGATCAAGCTGATCGAGCCGCATCGGGGCGACTTCCTCCTCGAATCGGTCGAGGGCGGGGCGACGCGCGGGCGCTATACCCTGCTCGGCCTCTCGCCTGATCTCGTCTTCCGCGCGCGCGGCCGCAGCGCCGAGATCAATCGCCGCTGGGCAAGCGACCGCGAGGCGTTCGAGCCGTGCGCCGGGGAATCGCTCGCCGCAATGCGCGCGCTGGTCGAGGCGTGCCGGATGGACGTGCCCGAGGGGCTGCCCTCCGCGCTCGCCTGCCTCGTCGGCTATTTCGCTTATGAGACGGTCGGCCTCGTCGAGAAGCTGCCCCGCCCCGCGCCCAATCCGCTCGACCTGCCCGACATGCTGTTCGTGCGCCCGATGCTGGTGCTGATCTTCGATCGGCTGGCGGATGAGCTGTTCTTCGTGGCCCCGCTCTGGCCGTCGGAGCGCGACGCTGCGCAGGCGATTGCCGAAGCCCATGAGCGGATCGAGAGTGCCGCCGCCCGGCTGGCGGCTCCGCTGCCGACACGCCACCGCGCGCCCGTTGCCGAGCCTGCCCCGCCCGAGCCGGTGCTGCCGCCCGGCCGCTATCGCGAGATGGTATTGAAGGCGAAGGACTATATAGCCGCGGGCGACATCTTCCAGGTCGTCCTCGCGCAGCGCTTCACCGCGCCCTTCCCGCTGCCACCCTTCGATCTCTATCGCGCGCTGCGCCGGGTGAATCCCTCGCCCTTCCTTTATTATCTCGATCTGCCCGGCTTCGCGCTGATCGGATCGAGCCCGGAAATACTGGTCCGCGCGCGCGACGGCGAAGTGACGATCCGCCCGATCGCGGGCACCCGTCCGCGCGGCCGCACCGCCGCCGAGGACAATGCCAATCGCGAAAGCCTGCTCGCCGATCCCAAGGAACGGGCGGAGCATCTGATGCTGCTCGATCTCGGCCGCAATGATGTCGGTCGCGTCGCGGCGCCAGGCACGGTGGAGGTGACGGATAGCTATACGACCGAGAAATACAGTCACGTCATGCACATCGTCTCGAACGTCGTCGGCCGGCTGGCGCCCGACAAGGATGCGATCGACGCGCTGTTCGCGGGCTTTCCGGCGGGCACCGTCTCGGGCGCGCCCAAGGTGCGCGCGTGCGAGATCATCGCCGAGCTGGAGGCGGAGACGCGCGGGCCTTATGCCGGCGGCGTCGGCTATTTCTCGCCCGACGGATCGATGGATTCATGTATCGTGCTGCGCACCGCCGTCGTGAAGGACGGCATGATGCATGTGCAGGCGGGCGCGGGCATCGTCGCCGATTCGGACCCGGCCTATGAACAGCGCGAATGTGAGGCGAAGGCCAGCGCGCTCGCCGCCGCCGCGCGCGAGGCGGTGGCACGGGCGAACGAAAGCGGCTTCGGCCAATAATTCGCTTTCCCCCGGCGGTGACGAGCCTCTAAAGCCATGCCATGATCCTCGTCATCGATAATTATGACAGCTTCACCTGGAACCTGGTGCATTATCTCCAGGAGCTGGGTGCGCCCGTGGAAGTCCGCCGCAACGATGCGCTGAGCGCCGATGAAGCGCTGGCGAGCGGCGCCGACGCCTTCCTGATCTCGCCCGGGCCGTGCACGCCCAACGAAGCGGGCATCTCGCTCGATCTCGTCGGCGCATGCGCGCGCGAAGGGCGGCCGCTGCTCGGCGTCTGCCTTGGTCATCAGGCTATCGGCCAATATTTCGGCGGCCGCGTGACGCGCGCCAGAACCCTGATGCATGGCAAGACCTCACCGGTCGAGCATGACGGCAGCGGCGTCTTCGCGGGCCTACCCTCGCCCTATATCGCCACGCGCTATCATTCGCTGGTGGTGGAGGATATTCCCGCCGAATTGATCGCCAACGCGCATGCCGACGACGCGACCGTCATGGGCATGCGCCACGCGACGCTGCCGATCCATGGCGTCCAGTTCCATCCCGAAAGCATCGCGACGGAGCATGGCCACCGGCTGCTCGCCAATTTCCTGCGAATCGCCGGCATCCCCGTGAAGGAGCGGACGTGACGACGCTCGCGCTGCTTCCCGACACGACAAGCCCGCTCGACGAGGCGATCGCCGAAGCCGCCTTTGAGGATATTCTCGACGGACGAGCCAGCGACGAGGCGGTGATCCGCTTTCTGACCGACATGGCGGCGCGCGACGAGACGAGCCTGGAAATCGCCGCCGCGGCGCGCGCGATGCGGCGGCGGATGATCCCTATCGAGGCGCCCGCCAACGCGATCGACGTGTGCGGCACCGGCGGCGACGGCGCGCACAGCCTCAACATCTCCACCGCCGTCGCGATCGTCGTCGCGGCGGCCGGCGTTCCGGTCGCCAAGCACGGCAATCGCGCGGCGTCGTCGAAGGCGGGCGCGGCGGACACGCTGGAGGCGCTGGGCCTCGACCTGTCAATCGCGTCGGCCACTGCCGAGCGCAGCCTTGCCGATCTCGGCATAGGCTTCCTCTTCGCGCAGACGCATCACCCCGCCCTCGCCCGGCTCGGGCCGATCCGCCGCGCGATCGGCAAGCGCACCATCTTCAATCTGCTCGGCCCGATGGCGAGCCCGGCGCGCGTCACCCGCCAGCTCATCGGCGTCGCGCGCGTCGATTATCTGCCCACCGTCGCCGCCGCGCTGGAGTATCTGGGTACCGAGTCGGCAATGGTCGTATCGGGCGAAGAAAGCCTCGACGAACTTTCGATCGCGGGTCCCAGCCGCGTGATCCGGATCGGCCGCATGACGGGCCGCAGCGAAGAGGTGGTGACGCCCGAGGATGCAGGGCTCGCGCGGCACGGCCTCCATGCGATCCGGGGCGGCGATCCCGCTTATAATGCGGCGGCGCTGCGCCGTCTGCTGCAAGGCGAGCCGGGCGCCTATCGCGAGGCCGTTCTCCTCAACAGCGCGGCCGCGCTGATCGTCGCGGGCGCGGCGGATAGCTGGGCGGAGGGCATGGAGGAGGCCGCCGAGACGATCGACAAGGGCCTCGCCAACGCGCTGCTCGATTGCTGGATCGCCTTTCGATGACGAACAAGCTCACCGAAATTCTCGCCGTGAAGCGCGATCATGTCGTCGCGCGCCGCGCTGCGATGCCACTGGCCGAACTGGAGGGGCGCGCGAAGGAACAGACGCCGCCGCGCGGCTTTCGCGCCGCGCTGGACGCGAAGGTCGCGGCGGGCGGCTTCGGGCTGATCGCGGAAATCAAGAAGGCTTCCCCCTCCAAGGGGCTGATCCGCGCCGATTTCGATCCGCCGGCGCATGCCCGCGCCTATCAGGCGGGCGGCGCGGCCTGCCTCTCGGTGCTGACCGATATGCCCTTTTTCCAGGGGGCTGACGCCTATCTCGAACAGGCGCGCGCGGCGGTATCGCTGCCCTGTTTGCGCAAGGATTTCATCGTCGATCCCTGGCAGGTGACGGAGGCGCGCGCGCTGGGCGCGGACGCGATCCTCATCATCGTCGCAGCGCTCGGGGACGGGCAGATGGCGGAGATAGAGGCCGCCGCGATCGCGCACGGCATGGACGCGCTGGTCGAGGTGCATGACGCCGCCGAACTCGATCGCGCGCTTCGCCTACGCTCGCGCCTGATCGGGGTGAACAATCGCGACCTCCGCGACTTCACCGTCGATTTCCAGCGGACCTACGAACTGGTCGCCCACGCCCCCGCCGGCTGCACCTTCGTCGCCGAAAGCGGCCTTTCGAGCCATGCCGATCTCGTCGCGATGAGCGAACATACTGTCTCCTGCTTCCTCGTCGGCGAATCGCTGATGCGCGAGGCGGATGTCGAGCAGGCGACGCGGCGGCTGCTGGTCGGGGCATGAGCCGGCTCACCCATCTCGATGCCGAGGGCGCGGCGCATATGGTGGACGTCTCGGCCAAGCCCGCGACGCCCCGCACCGCCACCGCCGAGGGCCGGATAGCCATGTCCGCCGCGGCGCTGGCCGCGATCCGCGAGGGCGCGGTGAAGAAAGGTGACGTGCTCGCCGTCGCGCGGGTCGCGGGCATCATGGCGGCGAAGAAGACCGCCGATCTGGTGCCGCTTTGCCACCCGCTGCCGCTGAACGCCGTCTCGCTCGATCTGGCGTTTGAAGAGGGGGCGATCCGCTGCACCGCCACCGCCTCGACGCGCGATCAGACGGGGGTGGAAATGGAGGCGCTCACCGCCGTCTCGGTGGCGCTGCTCACCATTTACGACATGGCGAAGGCGCTCGATCGCGGCATGACGATCGACGGCATCCGCCTGCTCGCCAAATCAGGCGGCCGCTCGGGCGAGTGGCGCGCTGCGCCATGAGCCTGCTGCCTGTCGCGGAGGCGCAGGCGCGGCTGCTGGCGCTTGGCGAACCTCTGCCGGTCGAGGAGGTGCGATTGCTCGATGCCCTCGGGCGCTGGGCGGCACGTCCCGTGACGGCGCGGCGGACGCAGCCGGCGGCGGACCTTTCGGCGATGGACGGCTATGCGTTGCGGTTCGCCGAAATGCCCGGCCCGTGGACGGTGGTGGGCGAGAGCGCCGCCGGCGCGGGGTTCGACCGGCCGCTCGCCCCGCATGAGGCCGCGCGCATCTTCACCGGCGCGCCGCTCCCGGCGGGCGCGGACACGATTCTCGTACAGGAGGAGGCCGCGCGCAGCGGCGACAGCCTGCGGCTCGACGGCGAAGGGCCGCCGCGCAAGGGCGCCCATGTCCGCGCGGCGGGCAGCGACTTTGCCGCCGATTCCCTGCTGCTGGCCGAGGGCGCACCGGTCGGCCCGCCACAGATAGCGATCGCCGCGCTCGGCGGCCACGGGACGCTTCCTGTCCGGCGACGGCCGCGTATCGCTTTGCTGTCGACCGGCGACGAGCTGGTGCCGGTGGGCGCGCCGACCCCGGGCGTCACCCTCCCCTCCTCCAACGCGCCGATGCTCGCCGCGCTGCTCGGCGCGACACTGCCGGCCGAGGTGGAGGATCGCGGCATCGTCGCCGACAATCTCGATGGCATGACGGCGGCCTTCGCCGACGCCGCCGATGCCGACATCATCGTCACCACCGGCGGCGCCTCGGTCGGCGATCGCGATTTCGTCCGCCCCGCGCTCGACCGGGCCGGCGCGACGCTCGATTTCTGGCGGATCGCGATGAAGCCGGGCAAGCCGCTGCTCGCCGGCCGCCTCGGCAAGGCGATCGTGCTGGGGCTCCCCGGCAATCCGGTGTCGGCTTATGTGACCGCGTGGCTGTTCCTCCTGCCGCTCGTCCGCCATCTGCTCGGCGCGCCCGATCCGTTTGCCAAGGCGCGCACCGCCAGGCTGGGCGCGCCGCTCCCCGCGACCGGCGCGCGCGCCGAATATCTGCGCGGCTGCTACGGCCCCGGCGGGGTGGTCGAGGCGGGAAGCCAGGACAGCGCGGCGATGCGCGCGCTCGCGGCGGCGGAGCTGCTCATCGTCCGCCCACCGTCCAGCCCTGCCGCCGCGATCGGCGACTCGGTGGAAATTCTGCCTTTCGCTTGACAGGCCGCGCAACGTTTCCTACACGTTCCCCGTTCGTTCTTAGGGGTCGGCCATGCTCACGCGCAAGCAACATGAACTGCTCTGCTTCATCCACGATCGTCTCGCCGAAACCGGCGTATCGCCCTCATTCGAGGAGATGAAGGAGGCCCTCGATCTCAAGTCGAAATCGGGCGTGCACCGCCTGATCAGCGCGCTGGAGGAACGCGGCTTCATCCGCCGCCTGCCCAATCGCGCCCGTGCGCTCGAGGTGCTCAAGGTGCCCGAGATACAGGCGAAGCCGAACAATGTCGTTCAGTTGAAGCCGGCGCTGCGTGTCGCAACGCCGACGCCGCATAATGACGTGATGGAAATTCCGCTCCACGGCCGCATCGCCGCCGGCATGCCGATCGAGGCGATCGAAAGTCGCAATTCGCTGTCGGTGCCCGCCGCCCTGCTCGGCCCGGGCGAGCATTATGCGCTTGAGGTTTCAGGCGATTCGATGGTCGAGGCGGGCATCCTTGACGGCGATTATGCGCTCATTCAGCGCACCGACGTGGCGCGCGAAGGGCAAATCGTCGTCGCCTTGATCGAGGATAGCGAGGCGACGCTCAAATATTTCCGGCACGAGGGCAATATGATCCGCCTCGATCCGGCGAACCGCGCCTACGATCCGCAGCGCTACGCGCCCGAGCAAGTGCGCGTGCAGGGACGATTGGCGGGCCTGCTCCGCCGTTATTGATATCGTAGAGCGTTCCCCGCGATCTCACCCCTTCCCCCCTGTCATTCCGGCGAAAGCCGGAATCCATGGACGGCGAATCGTTTAATTATGAAGTGAGCCGAGACCATGGACCCCGGCTTTCGCAGGAGTGACGTGGAGTGGTTGTTCTTCCGCTCTATGAAGTCCGCCCCCGTCACTCCGCCGCCATGGCGAGCGGTGGGTCCGCCTTCATCCGTTCCTCCTCGCGCAGCATATAATCGCGCGTCAGCGGCAGCGCGTCGCGGCGGCGGGTAAGCTGGAACTGGAAATTGGCGAAGCCGTCGTGGCGGAAGGCGATGATCGAGGCGGCCAGATAATATTCCCACATTCTGAAGAAGCGCTCGTCATAAAGCGCGATAATCTGGTCGCGCGCCGCCTGGGTGCGTTCGTACCAATGCTCCAGCGTCGCGGCATAATGCAGGCGCAGCACCTCCAGATCGGTAAGCCACAGCCCCGCTTTCTCGACCACCGGCGCCACCTCGCTCAGCGCGGGGATATACCCTCCGGGAAAGATATATTTGGCCACCCAGGGATCGGTCGGGCTCGGCCCGTCGACATGGCCGATCGTGTGCAGCAACATCACCCCGTCGGTCGTCAGCAATTTCCTGCACGTCTCGAAGAATTCGGGATAATGGGACGGCCCGACATGTTCGAACATGCCGACCGAGACGATCCGGTCGAAGCTGCCGGTGACGTCGCGATAATCGATCAGTTCGAAACGCACCCTGTCCGCGACGCCCGCTTCCTCGGCGCGGCGGCGCGCGACCTTCAACTGCTCCTCGCTCAGCGTGACGCCGAGCACGTCGACGTCGGCGACCTTGTTCAGGTAAAGCGCCATCCCGCCCCAGCCGCAGCCGATATCGAGCACCTTCTGCCCGGGCTTCAGGTACAGCTTGGCGGCGATATGCGTCTTCTTGTCGGCCTGCGCCTGTTCCAGGCTGTTCGCTGGATCGGTGAAATAGGCGCAGCTATATTGGCGGTCGGCGTCGAGGAATAGATCGTACAGCCGGTCGCTCAGATCATAATGATGCGCCACGTTCCGTTTGGCGAGCCGCCTGCCGTTCCGCCCCTGCCGCGCGGCGTGCCGCCCGTGCCAGAGCATCGACCGGACCGGATTGTCGTCCTCCCACCGCGCATTGTAGCCGACGAGGTCGAGCAGATCGAGAATGTCGCCCTTCTCAAGGATCAGCCGCCCTTCCATATAGGCTTCGCCGGTCTTCAGCGGCGGCTGGAAGGCGATGTCCCACATCACCTTATTGTCGGCCAGCCGCACCGTGACCGGCTTCGTCGCGGGCGAGGCATCTCCATAACTTCGCCGCCGGCCCTTCGCATCGATCACGGTCAGCGGCCCGGCACGAACGATCCGGGTAAGCAACCTGTCGAGCAGAAACATCACGCCCCCTTGCATGGAAAGACCAAGGATCACACCACGCAACAGACCAGACGGGGACAAGTTCCCTGCCCCGCCGGCGACGGCTTTACGCGAACAGGCCGCTTCCCGCATCATCCTCCATTGGTTCGGGAAGGACAAGCTGCCCGTGGGACGCCTCATAATCCGCGCCATGATCGGGGGACGGGCGTGTCCATTCAAGCAATAGTGTCCAGCACGCCGCCTCGATCATGCAGGGGACTTGCCAGCTCTCCGCCGGCACCCACAGATCGACCAGCGTAACCTCTGCCGGCTCCGGCGCTTTCGGTGCGTCGTCCATGGCGATCAGATCATCTGCGAGTGCTGGCCGCTGATCCGCGTGATCTCCACCAGCGTCTCACCGGTTTCCGCCGTCTCGCCACGCGCGAGGTCGCCGATCGAGACGATGCCGACGAGTTGCTTGGCATGATCGAGCACGGGCAGGCGCCGCACCTGAATATCGCCCATGTTGAGGAGGATGTCCTCCACCTCATCATCCTCGAAGCAATATTTGACCTCGGGGCTCATCACCTCGCCCACCTTGGCGTCCGCCGCGCAGCCGCGCCCGACGCCGCGTATGGCGATATCGCGATCGGTGATGACGCCGACCAGCCGGTCATTCTCCCGCACGGGCAGCACGCCCGCATCGATCTGCGCCATGATCTGGGCCGCGTCCTGCACGGTATCGCCAACGTCCACGATCCGCACATCGCGCGTCATGCATTCGTTCACTTTCATGGGCCGTCTCCATGGATTGATGTCAGCCCCGCGACACGATCCAGGTGCTGCGATAATGCCCTGCCCGGCCACTCGTTCCCGCCGAAACGGAGGCAGGAACCGATTGTGCGTTGGAGCGTGGATATCGCACGACTAAGACAGCAAGGGAGCCCCAAACGGGCATGGAGATTTCAAGATGACCAGATATGCCGCCATCCTGCTCACCCTCATGATGGGAACGGCCCCCGCCCTCGCCGCGACGCCGCCGGCGAACAGCTACAGTCAGCGATTGGAGAGGCTGGACCCCGCCCGCCGCGCCGCCGCGCTGCGCCGCGCGATCGTCGATTCAAACCAGCGCTGCGGCCGTATCAGCAATGTCGCCAAGGCCGAGCCTTACAAGAATCTGATCGGCTGGACCGCGCATTGCGATCCGGGCGGTGACTATGTGCTCTTCATCGGGCCCGACGGATCGGCGCAGATCCGCACCTGCACCGACGCGCGGATGCTGAACCTGCCGGGCTGCCCGCCGGTCAAGGAGTGAGGCGGGCGGTCTACACGTCCGGAACGGGGTGGACGACGCCGCCCACCTGCGAGGCGGCCACGCCGGTCGTCCCCGGAAAGCTGATCGGCAGGCCGAGCAGTGTGCGCACCGCCATATAGGCGAATCCTTCCGCCTCGGTCGCATCGCCGTTCCAGCCAATCGCCTCGATCGGTTCGGGCGTGAGGCCGCACGCCTCGCCGATCATCGCCATTAGCGTCGCATTATGCCGTCCGCCGCCCGCGACGATCAGCCGCTTCGGCTTTTCAGGCAGCAATTTCAGCCCATAGGAGATGGAGACGGCAGTGAAGGCGGTCAGCGTCACCGCGCCGTCCGCAGGCGTCAGGCCGCGCACCGGCTGGATCGTGAAATCCGCGCGGTCCAGCGACTTGGGCGGCATCATGTCGAACCAGCCATGGTCCAGCATCGAGCCCAGCCGTTCCTCGTCGATCCGCCCGCGTGCGGCAAACGCGCCGTTCTCGTCGAAACGCTTGCCCTTCTCGGCCAGCATCCAGTCGTCGATCAGCGCATTGCCCGGCCCGGTATCGAACGCGATCAGCCCTCCATCCTCGCCGATATAGGTGATGTTCGCGACGCCGCCGATATTCAGCACGACGAGGGGTTTTTCCATGTCGGCGGTCAGCGCGCGATGATAGACGGGGATGAGCGGCGCGCCCTGCCCGCCCGCGGCCACGTCGGCCGTGCGGAAATCATTGACCACCTCGATCCGGAGCGCCGCCGCCATCGCCGCGCCGTTGCCGATCTGCCATGTCCAGCCGCGATCGGGGCGATGCGCCAGCGTCTGCCCGTGAAAGCCGATCACCGCCACGTCGGCCGGCGCCACGCGCGCGTCGCCCAGCAATTTGCGGACCGCCAGGATATGGCTGCGCGTCAGCAGTTCCTCGGCGGCGATGATGTCGAAATCCTGGCGTGGCCGTTCGCAGACGAGCGCGAGCTGCATCGCCGCGCGCAGCGTCTCGCGGGCCTGATCCGAATAGGGCTCGCTGCGGAACGCGATGGGGCGGACATGCTTCTTGCCGTCCGTCTCGATCAGCGCCGCGTCGATCCCGTCGAGCGAGGTGCCCGACATCAGCCCGATCGCCAGATATGTGTCCATAGTTCGCCTACCCTTTCGCCGGCCTGCATGCTAAGCGCGCGCGCATCATGACCGAGCACAAGTCCGACCTGCTACGCCTGTTGGCCGAGCGTGGCTATATCCATCAACTGACCGACGCCGCCGGCCTCGACGCGCTGGCGGGGCGCGAGATCGTGCCCGGCTATATCGGTTTCGATCCCACGGGGCCGTCGCTGCATGTCGGCCATCTCGTCTCGATCATGATGCTGCGCCGGATGCAGCAGGCGGGGCACAGGCCGATCGTGCTGATGGGCGGCGGCACCGGCAAGATCGGCGATCCAAGCTTCAAGGACGAGGCGCGCAAGCTGCTCACCCTCGACGCGATCCGTGACAATATCGCCTCGATCCGCACGGTGTTCGAACGCTTCCTGACCTTCGGCGACGGCCCGTCGGACGCGATCATGCTCGACAATGCCGAATGGCTTGACCGTCTCGAATATATCCCCTTCCTGCGCGAGATCGGGCAGCATTTCTCGATCAACCGGATGCTCAGCTTCGATTCGGTGAAGCTGCGGCTCGATCGCGAGCAGTCGCTGACCTTCCTCGAATTCAACTATATGATCCTCCAGGCCTATGATTTTCTGGAGCTGTCGCGCCGCGTCGGCTGCCGGCTCCAGATGGGTGGATCGGACCAGTGGGGCAATATCGTCAACGGTGTCGAGCTGGCCCGCCGCGTCGACGGGCGCGAAGTGTTCGGCCTGACCACGCCTCTGCTCACCACCGCCGATGGGCAGAAGATGGGCAAGACGGTGTCGGGCGCGGTGTGGCTGAACGAGGCGGCGCTCCCTCATTTCGATTATTGGCAGTTCTGGCGGAACACGCATGACGCCGATGTCGGCCGCTTCCTCCGCCTGTTCACCGATCTGCCGCTCGACGAGATAGCCCGACTGGAACAGCTTCAGGGCGCGGAGATCAACGAAGCAAAGAAGATCCTCGCCAATGAGGCGACTGTGCTCTGCCGGGGCCACGCAGCGGCCGAGCAGGCCGCCGAAACCGCGCGCCGCACCTTCGAGGAAGGATCGGCCGGCGATACGCTCCCCAGCTTCGCCGTGCCGGGCGGCAGCATCGCCATCGTCGACGCGCTCGTCGCCCTCGGCCTCGTCGCGTCGAAGGGCGAGGCGCGCCGCCTCATCAAGGGCGGCGGCGCGCGGATCGACGGCGAGAAGGTGGCCGACGAAAGCGCGACGGTCAGCGTCGGCGCCTTCCCCGTCCGCATTTCGGCGGGCAAGAAACAGCACGGCGTGCTGGTCCGCTAAAGGCCGAACCACCCGTCATCCCGACGAAAGTCGGGACCCGTGGATTCGGTCCGCTTCATTATTGGGCGAGCCGAGTCCATAGACCCCGGCTTCCGCCGGGGTGACGATGATGGGGGGCGGCTTCTCCCAATTTCCCCGTCATTCCCGCGCAGGCGGGAATGACGGATGAGCAGAGGAAACGCCTCCTACGCCGGCCAGGCGTTTATCAGCACATTCGCCAACAGAACCGCCGCCGCGATAATCATCAATATGCCCCGCCGCCGGTCGCCGCGCCTGATCGCGACATAGAGGCCGCCCGCGCCCAGCGCGAAGACCGCGATCATCGCCAGGGCCAGGACAATGGCATTGGAACCCGAACCCATTCGCTTCCCCCCGACTGGCCGATGCACGCTGTAGCGAAACCGTAGCGCGGCCCTTATATGGGCCGCTTCCTGATCCGGCTAGCAGCGAGGAAGCGTACATTGGGCGAGGTTCTGGTCATCGGCGCGGGCGGCGTCGGCTCGGTCGCGGTTCACAAGATGGCGATGCTGCCGGCGATATTCACGCGGATCACGCTCGCCAGCCGCCGGCGCTTCAAATGCGATGCGATCGCCGAATCGGTCCTCAAGCGCACCGGCGTCACGATCGAGACGGCCGAGGTGGACGCCGACGACGTCGCCGCGACGACCGCGCTGATCGAGCATGTGAAGCCCGACCTCGTCGTCAATCTCGCCCTCCCCTATCAGGACCTCGCGATCATGGACGCGTGCCTCGCGGCGGGCGTCAACTATCTCGACACCGCCAATTACGAGCCGCGCGACGAGGCGAAGTTCGAATATAAATGGCAATGGGCCTATCAGGAGCATTTCCGCAAGGCGGGGCTGATGGCGCTGCTGGGGTCGGGCTTCGATCCCGGCGTCACCAGCGTTTTCGCTACCTATATCCGCAAGCATCTGCTCGATCGGATCGACACGCTCGATATCCTCGATTGCAATGGCGGCGATCATGGCCAGGCCTTCGCGACCAACTTCAATCCGGAGATCAACATCCGCGAGGTGACGGCGAACGCGCGTTATTATGAGGACGGCGAATGGGTGGAGAGCCCGCCGCTCGCGAAGAAGCAGCCGTTCGATTTCGATCAGGTCGGTACGCGCAACATGTACCTCATGTACCATGAGGAGCTGGAATCGCTGGCGACGCACCTGCCCGAGATCAGGCGCATCCGCTTCTGGATGACCTTCGGCGACGCGTACCTCAAGCATCTCGAAGTGCTCCAGAATGTCGGCATGACCTCGATCGAGCCGATCCTCTACGAAGGGCGCGAAATCATTCCGCTGCAATTCCTGAAGGCCGTGCTCCCCGAGCCGTCGGACCTCGGCAAGAGCACCAAGGGCAAGACCAATATCGGCGACATCGCGACGGGCGTGAAGGACGGCAAGCCGCGTACCGTTTACGTCTACAATATCTGCGATCATGAGGACGCGTTCCGCGAGGTGGGCAGCCAGGCGGTGAGCTACACCACCGGCGTGCCCGCGATGATCGGCGCGGCGCTGATGCTGCAAGGCGTCTGGAAGGGCGAAGGCGTGTTCAACATGGAACAGCTCGACCCCGACCCGTTCATGGAAATGCTGAACGCGCACGGCCTGCCCTGGCAGGTGCGCGAACTCGACAAGCCGCTCGATTTCTGACCGGCATGGCGACCGGACATGCCGATGCGCTGATGACGACCAAGGCGGGCGGCGCGGGCGCGTTCGCCCGGCTGGACCTGTCGCGCGTCCCCACCCCCGCCTTCGTCGTCGACGAGGCGGCGGTGGAACGGAACCTGCGCATATTGGCCGACATCAAGGCACGATCGGGCGCGAAGATACTCCTCGCGCTCAAGGCCTTCTCGATGTGGTCGCTGGCGCCCCTGGTCGGCCGCTATCTCGACGGCGTCTGCGCCTCGGGCCTCTGGGAAGCGCGGCTGGGCGCGGAGCAATATCGGGGCGAGATCGCTACTTACAGCCCCGCCTACAAGGCGGAGGACCTGCGCGAGATCGTGCGGCTTTCCGATCATGTTATCTTCAACAGCCCTGCGCAGATACGCCGCTTCGCCCCCTTGATCGCCGAGGCGCGCGCGGCGGGCGAACGCTTCGACATCGGCTTCAGGATCAATCCCGAGCATAGCGTCGGCGAGATCGCCAAATATGATCCCGCAGCGCCCTGCTCACGCCTCGGCTTCCCCATCTCGCAATTGACCGATGCCGATCTGGAGGGCGTCGACGGGCTGCATTTCCACGCCTTGTGCGAACAGGATTTCCCGCCGCTGAAGGCGGTGTGGGACGCGATCGCGCCGCGCGTCCGGGCGCTGGCCCCCCGCCTTAAATGGCTCAATTTCGGCGGTGGCCACCACATCACCCGTGCCGATTATCAGCGCGACGATCTGGTCGCGCTGATCCGCGCCATACGCGCCGATACGGGCCTCGATCTCTATCTGGAGCCGGGCGAAGCGGTCGCGCTCGACACCGGCATCCTCGTCGGCGAAGTGCTCGACGTGATCGACAACGGCATGGCGATCGCCATCGTCGATATCAGCGCCACCTGCCACATGCCCGACGTGATCGAGGCGCCCTATCGCCCCGCGCTGCTGGGCGAGGCGGAAGAGGGCGTGACGGTGCGCCTCGGCGGCCCCTCCTGCCTCGCGGGCGACGTGATCGGCGATTATCGCTTCCCGACGCGGCCCGCGCCCGGCACGCGCATCGCCTTCCTCGATCAAGCGCATTATTCGATGGTCAAGACGAACACGTTCAACGGCGTGCCGCTGCCCGCCATCCTGCTGTGGAACAGCGAGAACGACTCGATCACCCCCGTCCGCGCCTTCGCTTATGAGGACTTCCGCGACAGGCTTTCATAAAATACATCTATTTCAGATACTTGAACAGAAATCGGGCAAGCGTCTTTACAAGGGGGACCCCCGTTTCTATATCGCGCCCCTCGCTGCCCCATGGGGACTTCCAACCGCAAGGCAGCTTATGTCTAACAACGATGTTGGGGGTCCCTTGAGTTGCACAAGCATCATAGCGCGCTGGGGTTAGCGTCCCAGGTTCGACCGGCCGACCCGGTCACGCTTCTGCGCCCGCATGCCGCGTTGCGCGCCGCCCGCTTCTTTGCCGAGAAATTTCCCGGCAAGTCGCTCTATGCGGTGAAGGCCAATCCGTCCCCTGCTTTGCTGGAGACGCTGTGGGAAGGCGGCATCACCCATTATGACGTCGCCTCGATCGCGGAGGTGCGGCTTGTCGCGCGCGTCCTGCCGCAAGCGACGCTCTGCTTCATGCACCCGGTGAAGGCCGAGGAAGCGATCGCCGAGGCCTATGCCGTCCACGGCGTGCGCGCCTTCTCGCTCGATACGCATGAGGAGTTGGAGAAGATCCTGCGCGCGACCGGCAATGCGGAGGACCTGACCCTCTGCGTGCGCCTGCGCGTGCCCTCCGATCATGCGAAGCTCAGCCTCGCCGCCAAGTTCGGCGCCGATCCGCGCGACGTGCCCTCGCTGCTGCTCGCCGCGCGGCAGGCCGCCGACGTGCTCGGCATCTGCTTTCATGTCGGCAGCCAGACGATGAGCGCCACCGCCTACACGCAGGCGATGGAGCGGGTGCGCGCCGCGATCGTCGAGGCGGCGGTAACGGTGGACCTCGTCGATGTCGGCGGCGGCTTCCCCTCGGTCTATCCGGACATGGAGCCCCCTGCGCTCGAAGGCTATTTCCGCGCGATCCACGATGCGTTCGAAAGCCTGCCGATCAGCTATTCGGCCGAATTGTGGTGCGAGCCGGGCCGCGCGCTGTCGGCCGAATATGCGAGCCTGCTGGTCCGCGTGGAGCGGCGGCGCGGGAACGAGCTGTATATCAACGACGGCGCCTATGGCGCGCTGTTCGACGCCGCGCATGTCCGCTGGCGCTTCCCGGTCGCGCTCGTCCGCGAGACGCCCAGCGAGGCGCGCGACATGGCGTTCAGCTTCTACGGCCCGACCTGCGACGATCTCGATCACATGGCCGGCCCCTTCCTGCTGCCGGCGGATATTGATGTCGGCGATTATGTCGAGATCGGCATGCTCGGCGCCTATGGCTGTGCGATGCGGACCGGCTTCAACGGCTTCGGCGAAGGCGCGCAGAGCGAAGTGACCGACGAGCCGATGGCCAGCCTGTATCGCGACGAGGACGAACAGGACCGGCGCGTGCTCAAGTTCGAGAATCGCTGAGCCGATAAGGCGTTGACAGGATAATGACCGCTACGCCACCCTGGGGCCTCATCGCTCCCGGGGGCACCATGGCGCATGCGATTCTTCAGCCCGTCGTCGCACTGATCCTCTGGTCCATGGTGATGTGGGCGTGGCTTTACGCGACGCGCATACCCGCGATGGTCCGGCTCAAGATCGCTTATGATCCGCATCGGCCGCGGCAGGAATTTCTCGACCGGATTCCACCGCGCGTCCGGTGGAAGGCCGACAATTACAATCACCTGATGGAACAGCCGACGCTGTTCTATGCGGTCGCGCTGACGCTCGCCGTCGCCGCGCCGGTAAACGGCGCCGACGTCGCGCTCGCCTGGGCCTATGTCGGTTTGCGCGTCGTGCACAGCCTCGTGCAGGCGCTGGTCAACCATGTGATGACGCGCTTCGCCTTGTTCATGGCCGGATCGCTGGTGCTGCTCGCGCTCGCGATCCGCGCGGCTCTGCTGGTGTTCGGCTGAGGCATCCCGACGCCCTGCTCGACGTTATAGAGGCGATGGCGTACATCACGTCGGCCGTAACGATCGAGGCGGCTTGCCCATGCACATTTTCCCGCCCGGCCACATGATCCGGACGTCGTCACGGTGACGGCGGTGGCGGCACAGGGGGGGCAAGCGGGCCTGCGCGAGACGATACGATCGCTCGACGCGCGCTTCGGCCTGTTCGCGGCGCTCTTCTCGCTCAAATGTTTCGCGGCGGCGGTGCTGGCTTATTATGTGGCGCTCAGGATCGGGCTCACCCGGCCCTATTGGGCGGTGGCGACCACCTATATCGTCGCCCAGCCGCTCGCCGGCGCGGTGCTGTCCAAGGCGGTGTTCCGCGGCGTCGGCACGATCGTCGGCGGCGGGGTCGCGATCCTGCTGGTCCCGGCGCTCGTCAACTCGCCCGAACTGCTGTCGCTCGCCCTTGCGCTCTGGCTGGGCCTGTGCCTCTACGTCTCGCTGCTCGACAGGACGCCGCGCGCCTATGTCTTCCTGCTCGCGGGCTATACCGCCAGCATCATCGGCTTTCCGAGCGTGACCGCGCCGGGCGCGATCTTCGACACGGCGAGCGCGCGGATGCAGGAGATCATGCTCGGCATTCTCTGCGCCAGCCTGATCCACGGCGTCATCTTCCCGCGAACCGTGGTCGAGCAATTGTTGAAGCGGATCGATTCGATCCTCGACGATGCCGAACGCTGGTCGCGCGATTCGCTGAGCCATGCCGCCGGACCGGCGCTCGACCGCGACCGGCGGCGCCTCGCGCTCGACATCGGCGATCTCCACCAGCTTTCGATCCACCTGCCGTTCGACATGGCGCGCCTGCTGCCGCGCATCCGCACCGTCCGCGCCTTTCAGGACCAGCTTTCGATGTTGCTGCCGCTGGCGAGCGCGATCGAGGACAGGCTGAACGTCCTCGCCGCGACCGGCGGGATACCCCGCGACGTGCAGGCGCTGGTGGAGGGCGTGCGCGACTGGCTCGGCCGTTCGCTGCCGATCGCGGACCGTGGCGAGGCCGCCGCCCGCCTGATCGCACGGGCGCAAGCGCTGGAGCCGGCGATCGCCGCCCCGCTCGACTATCGCGCGGCGGTGCGGCTCAACCTGCTCGGCCGTGTCGCCGATCTGGTCGCCGCGCATCGCGACTGCCGCGATCTTAGCGATCAGATGCGCTCGGTCGGCCCCGCCCCCGTTACGCCCAATGTCGCCGGCCTTCTCGCTTTGCCGCACCGCCGGCCGCTGCATCGCGATCACGGCATGGCGCTGCGCACGACGGCGGGCACGATCGCGACCGTCCTGCTCGGCTGCGCCTTCTGGATCGTCACCGGCTGGAAGGACGGCGGCGGCGCGGTGGCGATCGCGGGGATTTGCTGCGCGCTGTTCGGCAGTGTCGACGATCCCGCGCCGGTCATCAAGACCTTCCTGATCGGCACGGTGATAGGGATCGTCCTCGCCGGTTTCTACGCCTTCGTCCTCTTTCCCCAGATCACTGCCTTTCCTGTCCTGATGCTGTCGATGGCGCCGGTTCTCTTCATCGGCGGCGCGATCCTCGCCAATCCGCGTCCCACGCTGATCGCGATCGGTTTCCTCCTGGGTTTCCTCAACGTCGTCGGGCTGAACGATCGCTATGCCGCCGATTTCCCCAGCTTCGTCAACGGCGGCATCGCCCAGATCGTCGGCACCAGCTTCGCGGTGCTGTGCGTGCAGCTTTTCCTGACGATCGGCGTCGGCGAAAGCGCGCGCCGGCTGATGCGCGCGGGCTGGCGCGATCTGGCGGAGCGCGCGAACAGCCCGCAAAAGCCCGATATCGTCGGTTGGATCAGCCGGATGCTCGACCGGATCGGCCTCCTCGCGCCGCGCCTCGCCGCCCGCCGGGAGGACCCGGGCCGCCCGCTGTTCGATGCGCTGGCCGACCTGCGCGTCGGCGTCTCGGTCGGCGAGCTGCGCGTACTGCGTGCGGCGACGCCCTCCTTCGCGCCGATCATCACGCCCGTACTGCGCGGCGTCGGCGATTATTTCCGCCGCCGCGTCGCCCGCGAGGAGGAGGTGCCGGGCGCGGACCTGCTCGCCACGATCGACGAGGCGCTGGCCGCCACCGTCGCCAGCGCCGAGGCGGAGGTGCGGCGCAACGGCACGCTGGCGCTGATAAGCCTGCGCCGCAACCTCTTCCCCGACGCGCTGCTTATCGGCAGGACAGGCGCATGATCGGCGAGGTGGACCTGTTCGGCGTGTTCGTGCCCCTCCTCCTCCTGCTCGGCGCGATCGCCCTGGTGTTGACGGGCGTGCTGACGCAGGTCCTTTCCTGGCTTGGCGCCTATCGCGTCGTCGCCTATCGGCCGCTGGTGGACCTCGCCTTGTTCATCCTGATCCTCGGCTTGCTGTCGTTTCTTTCGGGCACGAAGATCGTCACATGAGACATTATATCCCTGCGATCGGGCGCTGGGCCGCCACGCTTCTGCTGGTCGTTTTCGCCCTCCTGACCCTCCTGTGGCTGTGGCGCCATTATGAAGTGGATCCATGGACGCGTGACGGGCGGGTGCGCGCCGATGTCGTCCGGGTGACGCCCGATGTCGGCGGGCTGGTGACCGAGGTAGCCGTCCACGACAACCAACCCGTGTCGCCCGGCCAGTTGCTGTTCGTTGTCGATCGGCCGCGTTACGCGCTCGCGCTCGCCCAGGCCGACGCCGCCATCGCCAGCGCCCGCGCGACGCTCGGCCAGTCCCGGCGTGAGGCGCAGCGCGACGTGGTACTGGGCGATCTGGTGGCGAAGGAGACGCACGAGCAGAATGTCGCCCGCGTCGCCACCGCGCGCGCCGCCCTCCAGCAGGCCGAGGCGCAACGCGACGCCGCCGCGCTGAACCTCCGACGCACGCAGGTGAGCGCGACCGTCCACGGTATCGTCACCAATCTCGATCTGCATCCCGGCGACTATGTCGCGGCCGGCCAGCAGGCGCTGGCGCTGATCGACACCGACAGCCTGCGCATCGAGGGCTATTTCGAGGAAACCAAGCTCCATGCGATCCATGTCGGCGACAAGGCGATCGTGCGCCTGATGGGCGACGACAGGGACCTTGCCGGCCATGTCCAGAGCATCAGCGCCGGCATCAACGACAGCGAGCGATCGAACACCGGCAATCTGCTGCCCAACGTCAACCCCACTTTCTCCTGGGTACGCCTCGCCCAGCGCATCCCCGTGCGCGTGCAGCTCGATCGTGTGCCGGCCGATATTCGGCTGATTTCAGGGCGCACCGCAACAGTGAAGATTCTGCCGGGGACCGCGCCGCGATGAAGCGCGGGCACTTTTTCGTTATGCTCGGCCTGCTCGGCGGTCTGGGGGCCTGCACCGTCGCCGGGCCGGACTATCAACGCCCCGCCGGGGCCGTGGCGAACGCGCCCGCCGCGAGCGCGCCCTTCACCGGCAGCAGCGCGAACATCGTGCAGGAAGAGCCGCCGGCGCATTGGTGGCGCCTCTATGCCGATCCCCGCCTCGACACGCTCGTCACGCAGGCGCTCACCGCCAATGCCGATCTGCGCGCCGCCAATGCCAATCTGCGGCAGGCGCAGGCGGTAGTCAGCGAGGCGCTGGCGGGCCGGACGGTGGCGGCTAGCACGGCGGGCGGGCTCAGCCTGTCGCGCCCCCAGACCGTCGGCGGCGCGCTGCCCGGCACCGTGGGCTATGATATCGGCATCGGCGCGAGCCTGCCGCTCGACCTTTCGGGCAAGATCAGGCGGGGGATCGAGGCGGCGCGCGGCGATGCGGAGTCGGTCCGCGCGGCGCGTGACGCGGTGCGCGTCACCGTCGCGGCGGCGACGGCGCGCGCTTATGCCGCGATCTGCGCGGCCAATCACCAACTTGCCGCCGCCGACCGCGTGCTGCGGATCGAGCGGCAGTCGCTCGACGTCACCACTCGGCTTGCCGAGGGTGGGCGCGGCACCGCCTTCGACGTCACTCGCGCGCGCGCCGCCGTCGAGCAGACCGAGGCGACGCTCCCTGGCTTCACCGCTGAGCGCATGGCCGCGCTCTACCAGCTTGCCGCGCTGCTCGGCCGGCCGGCGGGGAACTATCCCAAGGATATCGCGTCCTGCGCCGCCATCCCGCACCCCGCGCGCGCGATCCCGGTGGGCGACGGCGCGGCGCTGCTGCGTCGCCGGCCCGATATCCGCGCTGCCGAGCGCGCGCTGGCGGCGGACACGGCGCGGATCGGCGTCGCCACCGCCGATCTCTATCCGCAGGTGAGCCTCGGCGGATCGGCGGGGCTGACCGGGCCGCTGGCCAGCATCGGTTCCGACAAGGCCCTCCGGCTGAAACTGGGGCCGCTCATCAGTTGGACCTTCCCCAACCGCCGCGTCACCCGTGCCCGGATCGCCGAGGCCGACGCCGCCGCGCAGGCGAGCTTCGCCCATTTCGACAGCGTGGTCCTCGACGCGCTCCGCCAGACCGAGACGGCGCTTTCGGCTTATGCGCGCGAGATCGATCGCAATCGCGCGCTCGCCCGCGCCCGCGACAGCGCGGCGGCTGCCGCCGATCAGGCGGGCCGGCTCTATCGCTTCGGCCGCGCGGACTTCCTGTCGCTGCTGACCGCGCAGAACAGCCTCGCCTCGGCCGAGACGGTGCTCGCCGCCTCGGACGCCGCGCTCGCGAACCGGGAAATCGATCTGTTCCTGGCGCTCGGCGGCGGCTGGCAGGACTGAAGGAGGGACAAAGAATGGCCCATGTGGAAGGACGTACCGTCATCGTCACCGGCGCAAGCTCGAACATCGGCGAGGCAACCGCCGCGCCGACCGACGTGACCGACGAGGTGCAGGTGCTCCGCCTGTTCGAAGCCGAGATCGCGCGTTTCGGGCGCGTCGACATCCTCATCAACAATGCTGGGATCGCCGATCATACGCCCAGCGACGAACTCAGCCTCGAACGCTGCCGCGCGGTAATCGACACCAATCTCACCTCAGCCTTCCCCCGATCTCTGAGCGGCTAAACCGCAGGAAGCGGAAAGGACGGTGACAATGGGGTTGCGGTTGGCCCCCGATCTCTGAGCGGCTAAACCCGAAGTAATAATCTTGACGCCCCTATAGACGTTGCGGTTGGCCCCCGATCTCTGAGCGGCTAAACCAAGAGGCCGCTGGCGCTGCCGGCGCACTGGGTTGCGGTTGGCCCCCGATCTCTGAGCGGCTAAACCGCCGACAAGGCCGCCGCCTGGGCCGCGCGGGTTGCGGTTGGCCCCCGATCTCTGAGCGGCTAAACCCGCCGATCTTGCGCCCGACGGCAGCCGGACGTTGCGGTTGGCCCCCGATCTCTGAGCGGCTAAACCAGACCACGCGCAGACTCGCGAACGGCAAGGTTGCGGTTGGCCCCCGATCTCTGAGCGGCTAAACCCCAGCGCGCGTTCACCGAGACGCTGTTCAAGTTGCGGTTGGCCCCCGATCTCTGAGCGGCTAAACCATCGTCTTCTAGCGCCTGCCGGAGCTTCTTGTTGCGGTTGGCCCCCGATCTCTGAGCGGCTAAACCCGAACCATACTGATTGACGAACGGCTGGTCGTTGCGGTTGGCCCCCGATCTCTGAGCGGCTAAACCGAACTATTCAAGCTGGCGCGCGGGGCATCAGTTGCGGTTGGCCCCCGATCTCTGAGCGGCTAAACCTGATCGTCGAGCCGGGTTTTCGTCCACTGCGTTGCGGTTGGCCCCCGATCTCTGAGCGGCTAAACCTCAACCAGCTTACTTTGACCGGACGCAAGCGTTGCGGTTGGCCCCCGATCTCTGAGCGGCTAAACCGGCGCGAAGGCAGCTTCGTCTGGCGATTGGGTTGCGGTTGGCCCCCGATCTCTGAGCGGCTAAACCTGGCGCTGCAATTAATTCCGACGCCATGGCGTTGCGGTTGGCCCCCGATCTCTGAGCGGCTAAACCTCAGCGGATCGCCTAGTCCACACACGCGGTGTTGCGGTTGGCCCCCGATCTCTGAGCGGCTAAACCTAAAACGCTCCTGAAGGCGCTTGTCCTTCTGTTGCGGTTGGCCCCCGATCTCTGAGCGGCTAAACCTCAGCGGATCGCCTAGTCCACACACGCGGTGTTGCGGTTGGCCCCCGATCTCTGAGCGGCTAAACCGGCCCTGCTTGAGGTCTACAAGGCCGCACTGTTGCGGTTGGCCCCCGATCTCTGAGCGGCTAAACCTCGCCGGCGGATCGAACGCGCCCGAAACCCGTTGCGGTTGGCCCCCGATCTCTGAGCGGCTAAACCTCGAGCGGGCGGGTCACGCCGCCACCGGCAGTTGCGGTTGGCCCCCGATCTCTGAGCGGCTAAACCCGAATTGAACTGGATCGTCTTGTTGAGGCGGTTGCGGTTGGCCCCCGATCTCTGAGCGGCTAAACCTTCGTCGGCCTCATGCTAGCGGCAATGACCGTTGCGGTTGGCCCCCGATCTCTGAGCGGCTAAACCGCCAGATGAAGAAGCTGGGGGGCGTGCAGAGTTGCGGTTGGCCCCCGATCTCTGAGCGGCTAAACCCAAGCCATTCGTCGCTGCCTTGGATCAGGTGTTGCGGTTGGCCCCCGATCTCTGAGCGGCTAAACCAAGTGATCGGGGCGGCTACGCTGTATCTGGGTTGCGGTTGGCCCCCGATCTCTGAGCGGCTAAACCTATTGCTGTGCTTACTTGTGCTCCTGCTAAGTTGCGGTTGGCCCCCGATCTCTGAGCGGCTAAACCGCGCGAAGTATTCCCATCCGGCCCAAATAGGTTGCGGTTGGCCCCCGATCTCTGAGCGGCTAAACCTTCATCGCCGATCAGGATAGTCTTGTGGCGGTTGCGGTTGGCCCCCGATCTCTGAGCGGCTAAACCACCATGGCGTCGGTGCCCAGCACGGCGCGCGTTGCGGTTGGCCCCCGATCTCTGAGCGGCTAAACCCTTGTTGTCCTGGAACATTGGCGCCACGGGTTGCGGTTGGCCCCCGATCTCTGAGCGGCTAAACCAAGCCGCCGCCGAAGGCGCACAGGTGCGCAGTTGCGGTTGGCCCCCGATCTCTGAGCGGCTAAACCTGGTACGGGTACATGAACGATGGTCGGTATGTTGCGGTTGGCCCCCGATCTCTGAGCGGCTAAACCGCGCGGTGAAGGTGTTACCTATCTGGGGCGGTTGCGGTTGGCCCCCGATCTCTGAGCGGCTAAACCAAATCGATTTCATCGCGCAGCATGGCGCGGGTTGCGGTTGGCCCCCGATCTCTGAGCGGCTAAACCCGATGTGCAAATAACTTACTGATCAAGTAAGGAAAACTTGCACATCCGGAAGCCTCGTTCCGAACACGCGAATCAGAACATGGCAAGCTGGTCCGGATTCTTGCGCGGGCGTTTGCGCCGCTGGCTCGAGAATCGGACAATGTTCTCATATTGCCGGTCGGTGAAGGTGAGGATGTGCACATCGCCTTTCTCCGGCAGGTTGCGCTCGATTCGCGAAAGGTGCGAGTCGAAGCTCTCCTTGCCGTTGCAGAATCGGGCATAGACCGAAAACTGGCTCATCTCGAATCCTTCGTCGAGAAGGAACTCGCGGAATTTGGTAGCGTCTCGCATCTGCTTCTTGGTGCCGACGGGCAGGTCGAACATGACGAAGATCCACATCAGTCGATATCCGCTCAGATGGGAGGCGTCGGTCAATCGATCGCCTCGTCGCCTTCGTCGATCCGGGCAAGCGCCGCCCATTCGATCGGTGTCGGAGGATCGAATATCGCGAGCGAGGGACGTCCGGTCTCGAACGCACGCGCGAGCGATTGCGCGAGCCGCACGGCTGCGATCGACATGGGCGATGCTTCGCCGCCGATCCGCAGGTCGAACGCGATCAGCCTGGCGAACTGCCGCTTGCGCTTCGGGTCGAGGGTATCGAGCCCTTGCGCTACCATGGCGACGACGAGCGCATCGACGAGGGGGCGGAACGGCTCCACCAGGTCGTCCGCCAGCACGAAGGCGTTGCCCCGATTGGCGTGGTTGATGCCGATCGTCGGATGGAGGCCGGCGGCGACCACCGCCCGGGCAACGGTCGCCCGGATCACCGCATAGCCATAGTTGAGCAACGCGTTCGCACCCGGGCTGTCGCGGTTCCGACGAAATTCGGCACCCATCAGCAGCGGCCAATAGCGGCGCGCGGCCTGCGCCTCCAGATTGTCCGAATCGCCCGATTTGACGCGCCGCGCGATCAGGGGAAACGCATCCGCACCCGCGATGCCGCGCGCAGACAGCAGCGATCCCTGCATTGTGATCTTGGCCGTCACGATCCGGCGCCACAATTGCTTGCACAGCGGCTTCGACGCATCCCACTGGGCGCGGAAGCGGGCGTTCTGGGCATGATGCCCCTCGATCGGCAGCGTGACCGCGACCGGCGAGTGGTTCGATCCGCAGAAGACGACCGGCGCCCCGCGCTCGGCCAGGGCCGCGACCAGATTGGCGCTCCAGGTGGTGCCATGGGCGTGGACGATCACCGCATGCACATCGTCCAGCGCGATCCGGCCGACCTCCTCGCGCTGTTCCTCCACGACGAGGAAGCCGCGATAGAGCGAGAGATGGCGGCCATCCGTGGCGATATCGACGATGCGGTCCATCAAGCCCCCTTGGTTGCGATGATGGGGTAGAGCGCCTGTCTCAGCGCGGGCCCGGATCGAAAACCCTTCCTAGTGGATCGATCCGGACCTGCCGGGCCTTGAGCTTCTTAAGCCCGCCTGCTGTTGGAGCGACATATTTGAACGGGTCGATATCGTTCGATGCGGCATCGCGCGCCTTGAGCGCGCCACCTTCGTTATGCGCAGCGAGTGTCACCTGACCGCTTTCGGAGAATTTGACGACGCGCATGATCGCGCGAGTGCCATCACGCTCAATCGCAACAAGATCATTTTGCCGCAGATCCAGTATCTTTTTCGCAGCGGGATGAGGACGGGGCAGTTCATAGCCCCGTTGATGTGCGGCGAATACCGAAACGGTGGAATGCTTCCAGCCACCATCGGGTAAACGCCAAACGATGAAACGAGCGTTTGCATTACCCTTGTATGCCTTGAAGGCTCGACCGGCCTTGTCCTTGATCGGAATGACGCTGAGGGTCGTCGTGCCGGGGCGCTCGCCGAGCACGCGGACGTGGCGGATGCCACGAAAGACGGGATGCGTCTCCTTGAATTGCATCAGCGCTTGCTGAAACGCTGTACCCGACAACCCCTGCGTCGCACGGTACAAATCGGCACGCAGCGTCGCGTCGCGAATTCGCTCCGGATCGGAAATGTCTTTGGGTTCCAGGCTGAGGAACGCAACGCGCTTTACCACTACCGGCGTCCTGCCGTCTGGGCCGACTTCGCCGGTTAGGCCATATGCGGTATCGTCATGCAGCCGGGCAGCGGTAACGTCGCGCATTGGCGAGGGCACGCCCTTGCGACCATGATCGGGCTTGAAGCTGACGACAGTCGCGAGCAGACGCGCCCGCAGTTCGGGTAGATAGCCCGGCCAGGGCTCGGGCAAGTCTTCGAACTGTCGATCGAGATCTTTCTCCTCGGCCCGCCCCGCAGCGGCGGCAATGCGCGTCAGCAACGACTGACTGGTAACGGCGCATACGAAGGCATCGATTGCGTGATGGCGATGATCAAGCCGGTTCTTGGGCGCGTTGCTATTCTTGTTCTCGACGATCTTACTGTCGTCCAGCACATCGTTGAGCGCCCAGAGGCGCCGCAGCATCGCGGTCATTCGGCCGGTGATCACGAATACCCTGCCATCCTCCTTCGTCGGATAGAGGCTGCGCAGATATTTGCCGGCGAGCCGCGAAAGATATTGCGTATCCGTCAGTTGCCGCGCGAGGAAGCCGCCGTCCTTCTCGACGCGCTCCATGGCGTCGGGCCCGAAGCGCCATTGTTTGGATTTACGAAGGTTTGCCACCTGCGCCGCGATCCTGTCCCAACGCTCGGGATCAGAGCCCCACCTTTCGTACGGCGTCTTATTGCCCTTGGCACGGTTGCAGTTGCGATGGGCTACGACCTTATTCGCAGCACTGTCGTCGAGCGAACGAGAGTAAGGGATAACGTGGTCAATATCCACCTCGTCCGAAAATAGCGCGCGGAAGCCGATCAATTTCCCCGCATCGCCGCAATAAGGGCAGAAGCGATCGACCGGATTGCCGGCGAGTTCTTCCCAAAGCTTAAGCCGCGCCCGATTGGCACCCGTATCAGCAATGCCTTCTTCGATCAGCTTTCTGGATCGAGCCTGTGCGTCGGCCGTATCCTTGCGGATGCGCCGGTTGTGCTCGTCCTTGTCTTTTTCGCTGAGGTTCAGTTCGCGCGCGAGTTCTACGACGATCTGGTCGGGCCGGCCGTGAACGGCGATGATCGCGTTGACCAGCTTTTCGAGCTGGCGCAATCCGATATGGACGGTGGGGTTGGTGATCTTGCCCCAATAGCGCTCGATCTTTTTCTCGCGGCGACCGCCCTCCAGATCGCGAGGGTCGAAGGTCCCGGGCGGAATGTCCCGAGACAGCAACTCGCCATAATAAGGCAGACGATCGAGAACCTCGCCGGTGCGATCGTCGCTATGATGCCAGCCGCAAGCTTCGACCGCTTGGCTGTAAGTGAGCGGCGCGCCGTTGATTTCGCCGGTCTTCAGCTGTTCGAGAATGCGCCGCGTCGCGGTTTCGCCGAGCCGCCCAAAACCCTCAGGAAGAGGAGCCTTGGCGACCGCATCTGCCGCCTCTTCGCCCAGCCCGCATGTGCCAGTCAGATAGTCATGCAGCGCCTCGGGATTCTCTTCGTCGATCAGCCTTTCGATGATCTCCCATTGCGCTTCGGGCGTCTTGTGGTGCCAAGCGGCGCCAAACCGCTTCTTGTCGCCAAGCACCGCACGCACTTCGTTGCCCGTCAGGTCGGTGCGTGCTTCGCTCGCCTTGTTGAAGCTCTCGCCTGGCTGCAGCTTGAGCGTCTTGGCCAAGGAAGTGAACGCCACTTTGCGCTTGTCGCGCGACGCCAGGATCAGCTTGTCGCGCTGGTCGAGCGTCAGCTTGCGAGGCGCTTCGCCCGGTGTGGTGATCTCAAGCTGGTTGACCTCCTCGTAGAGACGCCGCTCCTGAAACAGCGGATGCGCCTTGGGAAGCCGGCGCTCGTCGCGCGCTATGCCGTATCGTCCGGCAAACAGGCACACGCCGACCACCGGCTCCTTGAGTGGCCGCTGGAAGAACAGGATGCGGTGGAGCGCCGCGCGCGCCTCTTCGGTCAGCAGGATGGGATGGTGCTTCGCCTGCTCCTCCCAGATGCGCTGGAACTCATATTCGACATGCCGGCGCTGGGGGTAGAAATCATAGCCCTGACTCTCGCCGTTCAGGCGGACGCGCTTCTCCGAGCGGCCGGCGAGAAACTGGCCGAGGGTATCCGCCCCCGCTTCGGCCATCGCCTGGTCGAGCGCCTTGGCGCCGCTGGCGATCTTGCCGTCCTCGCTATCCTTGCTGCGCCGCTCGGCCTTGCGGTTGGATAGGAAGCCGCGGCGCTGGTTGAGGTGGAAGAGTGCACGGCCGATCTCGTACGGCTCCAGCCGTTCGGTCAGCGCGCGGGCGCGGATCGAATAGGGATTCTTTGCGGCGACCAGCTTGGCCTCGTCCGTATCGGCGGGCATCAATCCATAACGGATCAAGGTGTCGAGAAATACCGAGCGTCGTCGAATGTAACGATCGCGCCGACGCCGCATCGCCCGTGCCGTCCGGCGATCGACCGCAAGGCTAGCACCAGATTTCGGGTCGCGGCCCGCGCCATTTGGCGACGAACCGAAGATTCGAACTCCGATATCAACGATCCGCATATCATCTTCGGTCAGACACCATCCGATACTATTTGTGCCAATATCTAAACCGAGTCTGCGCATATCCTCCCCCACCCCACAAATGTACCGCAACTCCAAGCAGGCGCAAGCCCGCGGACCATCTCGAAACAAATATATTGGCTCTTAGGGGATTGACGTCAACCCTCTAGTAGGCGAAAGAGCGATTAGCGCGAGGATGCGCGATCCGGGCCATAGGTCCAAACTATGACACCGGATCACTAGCTACCCGCAAGTCGCTGGTGCGTCACATAGCGCCAGGGAGCGGGATTCCAACCCTGCTTCCGCTTTAAGTCCATGCGCAAATGCTTCGGCAACGGCCATTGGCTCTTAGTTGCGGTTGGCCCCTTGACTGACGCGCTGAGTACGTAGAAGAATGCGCTTCTCAGAGATCGCGGGCCAGCTGTTAACAAGCAGCTTGACTGCACCAAATAAGGGCGGGGCTACGGCCCCGCCTTTTCATCGAGCGCAACATCGATAACCGGGGATTGGTAACTCTGATCCACCACGACACGATCGATGTCGCGGTGGCGGACACCTATGGCTGGGGCGACGAACATCGTGCCGGCACGTTGGATGACGAGACGATCCTCTCCCGATTAGTTGCGCTCAACAAGGAGCGCGCCGCCGGGGAGGCGCGCCTGATCCGCTATCTCCGGCCAGAATTCCAGGATCCGGGTTATCGCGCGCCCGTGGCGGAAACACTCGACCTGGGTGGCGTGCCGCCGACACCCGTCGGTAATGTCATTCCTTGGCCGGCCAGCCGGCCGGAGCAGATCGGCGTGCGCTCTCAAGGCAAAACAGCCCCGTTGATGATTCAGATAAAATGGTGAACCGCGCCATCCGAAATCATCGCCATCTCTACGAAGGACAATGATTCAGCTCTCCAGAGCATGCCGTCCCATCACTCCCACTCGATCGTGCCCGGCGGTTTGGAGGTATAGTCGTAGGTCACGCGGTTTATACCGGCGACTTCGTTGACGATGCGTGTCGCGACGCGGCTGAGGAAGGCCGGGTCGAAGGGGAAGACGTCGGCCGTCATGCCGTCGGTCGAGGTGACGGCGCGTAGCGCGCAGACCGAATCATAGGTGCGCCCGTCGCCCATCACGCCGACGCTGCGCACCGGCAGCAGCACCGCGAACGCCTGCCAGATCGCATCGTAAAGCCCGGCATTACGTATTTCTTCCAGATAGATGGCGTCGGCCTTGCGCAATATGTCGCAGCGTTCCTTCGTCACCTCGCCGGGGATGCGGATCGCGAGGCCCGGCCCCGGGAAGGGATGACGACCGACGAAGATGTCGGGCAGGCCCAGTTCGCGGCCGAGATCGCGCACCTCGTCCTTGAACAGCTCGCGCAGCGGCTCGACGAGCTTCATATTCATCCGCTCGGGCAGGCCGCCGACATTGTGGTGGCTCTTGATCGTCACCGAGGGGCCGCCGGTGAAGGACACGCTTTCGATCACGTCGGGATAGAGCGTGCCCTGCGCCAGGAACTCCGCGCCACCGATCTTGCGCGCCTCGGCCTCGAACACGTCGATGAACGTCTTGCCGATGAATTTCCGCTTCGCCTCGGGATCAGTGACGCCCTTGAGCCCCGAGAGGAACAAGGTTTCCGCGTTCACATGGACGAGCGGGATGCCATAATGCTCGCGGAACAAGCCGACAACCTGGTCACCCTCGCCCATCCTGAGCAGACCATGATCGACGAACACACAGGTCAATTGGTCGCCAATCGCCTCGTGGATCAGCACCGCTGCCACCGCCGAATCGACGCCGCCTGACAGGCCGCATATGACCTTCCTGTCGCCCACCTGCTCCCGGATCTGGGCGATCTTGGTCGCACGGAACTCCGCCATCGTCCAGTCGCCGGCGAGGCCGCAGACATGGCGGGCGAAATTGGCGATCAGCGCGCCGCCATGCGGGGTATGGACCACCTCGGGATGGAACTGGACGCCGAAGAAACGCCGCGCCTCGTCCGACGTCACCGCGTAAGGCGCGCCTTCGGAGACGGCGACAGGCGAGAAGCCGGCGGGCAGCGCCTCGACCCGATCGCCGTGGCTCATCCACACCTGATGCCGCTCGCCATCCTTCCAAAGGCCGTCGAACAACGCCGAACGGCTCGTCACCTCCACGAAGGCGCGACCGAACTCGCCCTCACCCAGCCCGCCGACAACCACGCCGCCAAGCTGGTGGCACATGACCTGCTGGCCATAGCAGATGCCCAGGATCGGAATGCCCGCTTCGAAGAAGCGCTGTGGCACGCGCGGGCTACCCTCTTCTGTCACCGAGGCGGGACCGCCCGAGAGGATGATGCCCTTGGGCTGCAACCGATCGAACGCCGCATCGGCGGCGTTGAAAGGCGCGATCTCGCTATAGACGCCGGCCTCGCGCACGCGGCGCGCTATAAGCTGCGTCACCTGGCTGCCGAAATCGACGATGAGGATGCAGTCGCCGGTCTGCTCGGTCGGGGTCTGGCCTGTCATGCGCCCGCCGATAGGATTGCACGGCGCGCCTGTCCAGCATGTTGCGGCCGCGGCGGGACCGCCCTGCGGGGGGCGCACCCGCCACCGTTCAGGCCACGGCGCCCTCGTGCTGCCGCCGAAATTCGTAGGCGTCCATCTCCTCGCCGGCCTCATTGATCGTCACGCGGCGCATATCGCGGCGATATTTGTCGCTGTTGAGCGGTGTCGCTGCATGCAGCGCGCAGCGATTTTCCCAGATCACGATATCGCCCTCCGTCCAGCGGTGGCGGTGGATATATTTGTCCTGCGTGCAATGTGCGTAAAGCTGCTCGACGAGGGCGCGCCCCTCCTCCTCGCCCATGCCGACGACGCCAACGCAGTGGCCGCCGACGAAAAGCGCCTTGCGGCCATAGGGCATGTGCCGGACGATCGGGTGGTGGACGGGCGGCATCGGCATGCCGGCGCGCATCTCGTCGGTCACTTCCAGGCCCGCATATTGCCGGCCCTTCCAGAAGTCGTGAATGCCCGTCAAACCCTCGATCCTGTCCTTGGTCGCCTGATCCAGATCGTCATAGGCGGCGCGCATGTCGATGAAGAGCGTGTCGCCGCCCACCTCGGATGGGGGACATTCGACGCCGCGCAGCATCGACCATTTGCTCGGCATCGGATTGAACGAGCTATCCGAATGAAAGCGCTCGGCGCCCTTGGCGACGTCCTGGTTCTGCGGCGTCATGGGCTTGATATTGCCGTCCAGGTCCAGATTGCCGGCGAAGAACAGCTCGGGCGCGATCCGCCCGCGCGGACGGGTGGCATAACCCGGCGGATATTCGAGCGGGCCGAACAGCCTGCCGAAGCGGATATGCTCCTCGTCGCTGATCTGCCCCTGTCGCACGACGCACACCGCATAGGTGTCCATCGCATTCTGGACAGTCTCGCGCAGTTCATCGGTCGGCTCGGCCCTGAGATCGGCGCCGATAATCTCGCCGAAGAAACGGGGATGCAACTGATTCACCTGGAGGGACATGGCTCGGCTCCTCTCGCGTCGGACCTTTCGACAGCCGGTCCGTCTGCTCGCAGATTACTTGAAACCTTCAACCATTGCAAACCGAACGTAATGGGCTGACGGAATATTAACCCCGCTCTCCTAGGGCGGGCGCGCCACCGCCACGGGACCGCCGGAATGCCTCGCCGAATCCGCTCGCTTCTCGCCACGCTGCGCGACGAAATACAGGTCTTCGCCAGCGAGAATGCGAAGCTCGCGGGGCAGACCAACCTGCTTGCGCTCAATGCGACGATCGAGGCCGCACGCTCGGGCGAGGCGGGACGAGGCTTTGCGGTGGTGGCGCAGGAGGTGAAGGCGCTGGCAAAGCAGGCGCGCGCTAGTTCGGAAGCCTTCCAGGCGGAAATACTCGACAGACTCGCCCTCGGCGCGGCGATCGCGGACGAGATGGTGGCGGAGATCGAAGGTGCGCGCCTGATCGATCTCGCCCGCTCGACGATGCAGAGCCTCATGCGCACGCTCTATGCGCGCAGCATCGATTTGCGCATGCTCGCCAGCGACAAGGCGATCGTCGACGCCTTTCTCCATCCCGGCGACGCCACTTTGGAGCGGGCGAATGCGCGGCTGCGCCTCTTCACCCATCTGTCGCCCTATTTTCTGAATGTCTTCGCCTCCGACGCAGAGGGCAGGATTATCCTCTCCGCCGATGAGGAGGCGCAGCGGCGTGCGACGGAGGCAGGCGGCGCCATCCAGTTCAACGCCACCCTGCATGCACAGGCGATGGCGAGTCTCGATCCCGATCAATGGTTCACCGGTAACGTCTGGCCAAATCCATGGAAGGACAACCGCCCCGTCCTGGTCTTCGCGGCGGGGCTGCGCGACGCGCCCGAACGGCGCCAGGCCCCGATCGGTGTCCTCCATCTGGAATATGACTGGCACGGCACGACGACGGCGCATTTCGCCGATGCCGCGCGAGCGGGCAAGGGTCAGTCGAAGCGCCGCATCAGCATGATCGATCGGCAGCATCGCCTGGTTGCCTCCTCCTGGGGCGGGAGCTTCCATGACGTCGTGGATGTGGAGGTGACGGGTCGATACGGCACGCAGGCGCGCGGCGATTCGGTCATCGCCTATGCCAGTGCCGAACCCGTCTACGGCTATGCCGGGCTCGATTTCACCTGCCTCGTCGAACAGCGCATGCCAAGCGACAGGGAGATCGCGGAGGCGCTTGCCGTAGCCGGCAGCCGATCGGCGGCATAAAGAAAGGCCCACCTGCGCTGAGCAGGCGAGCCCTCCCAATCGTTCAATCTCGCCAACCGAAGCGATCAGGCCGCTTCGTCAAGTTCCTCGTCCTGCACCGGGCCCGAATCCTGACCCTTGGCCGACGTATCGCGATCCACGAACTCGATAACCGCCATCGCCGCCGCATCGGAGGCGCGAATGCCCGCCTTGATGATGCGGATATAGCCGCCGTTGCGATTCGCATAGCGCGGCCCGAGCACGTCGAACAGCTTCACGAGCTGTGCGTCGTCCATGAGGCGCGCATGGGCGAGGCGGCGGTTCGAAAGGCCGCCCTTCTTCGCGAGAGTCACGAGCTTCTCGGTATAGGGGCGAAGTTCCTTCGCCTTGGCGAGCGTGGTGGTGATCTGCTCATGCTTGATGAGCGCGGCCGCCATGTTGCGGAACAAGGCGGCGCGGTGGCCGGAAGTGCGTTGCAGCTTACGGCCGCCTACACGATGACGCATGATATGCTTCCTTATGTTCGTCCCGGAGCCGGACAAGGTACTCCGGGCCGGGTGGCGGTGAAGGGCGCCACCCAAACCCTGTCTTCGCCCTCAGGCTGAAAGGCGTGGCCGCCTCTCAGAACTCCTGTTCGAGCTTCTTGGCCATTTCCTCGATATTCTCCGGCGGCCAGCCGGGAATTTCCATGCCGAGCCGCAGCCCCATGGAGGCGAGGACTTCCTTGATCTCGTTCAAGGACTTCCGGCCGAAGTTCGGCGTGCGGAGCATCTCCGCCTCGGTCTTCTGCACGAGATCGCCGATATAGATGATGTTGTCGTTCTTCAGGCAGTTGGCCGAGCGCACCGAAAGCTCCAGCTCGTCCACCTTCTTCAGCAGGTAGCGGTTGAGCTGGTTCGAGCTGGGTTCCGCCTCGCCGCCAGGCGCGGCCGCGGCAGCAGCCCCCGCCGGCGCCGTCGGCGCGACGAGCGCATCGTCGAAATGGACGAAGAGCTGGAGCTGATCCTGCAGGATACGCGCCGCATAAGCGAGCCCGTCGTCCGGCGTGATCGTGCCGTCGGTCTCGACGGTGATCGTCAGCTTGTCGTAATCCAGCTCCTGCCCGACGCGCGTATTCTCGACCTTATAGGCCACCTGACGCACCGGCGAGTAGAGCGCGTCGACCGGAACGAGGCCGATCGGCGCATCGACCGGGCGGTTGTTCGCGGCCGGAACATAGCCCTTCCCGATATCAGCAGTCAGCTCCATGTTGAGCGTGGCGCCGTCATCGAGGTGGCAGATGGTGAGATCAGGATTCATCACCTCGATATCACCGGAAACCGCGATGTCGCCCGCAGTGACGCGCGCCGGCCCGGTGGCGGAAAGCTGGAGCCGCTTCGGCCCCTCGCCCTGCATTCGGAGTGCGATCTGCTTCACGTTGAGGACGATATCGGTCACATCCTCGCGCACGCCCGCCAACGACGAGAATTCGTGAAGGACATTCTCGATCTTGATCGAGGTGACGGCGGCGCCCTGAAGCGAGGAAAGCAGAACACGACGCAGCGCATTGCCGAGCGTCAGGCCGAAGCCGCGCTCGAGCGGCTCGGCGACGAACGTCGCGCGGCGCTTCGTGTCCCCGCCAGCCTTCTTCTCAAGGCCATTGGGCTTCTTCATTTCCTGCCAGTTCTTGGCGTTGACGGCCATGGGGTTCCCCTCGGGGTTAGGCCCGGACGCGTCCGCCCGGGCCGGTCAAAATCAGCGGGGGGCGCGCCCGCCCCCCGGGGAATCAGACGCGGCGGCGCTTCGCCGGGCGCACACCATTGTGCGGGATCGGCGTCACGTCGCGAATGGAGGTGATGTGGAAGCCCACCGCCTGCAGCGCGCGAAGCGCCGACTCGCGGCCCGATCCGGGGCCTTTCACCTCGACTTCAAGGGTGCGCACGCCATGCTCGGCAGCTTTCTTGCCGGCATCCTCGGCGGCGACCTGCGCGGCATAGGGCGTCGACTTGCGGCTGCCCTTGAAGCCCATCATGCCCGCGGACGACCAGGCAATCGCATTGCCCTGCGCATCCGTGATGGTGATCATGGTGTTATTGAAGCTGGCGTTAACGTGCGCCACGCCGGCGGTGATGTTCTTGCGTTCGCGCCGACGCAGGCGCTGTGGTTCGCGTGCCATATCTCGTTCTTCCTACCTGAAAGGCCAGGCGATCCGGGGCGTCGCCCCGGACGGGCTCACTTCTTCTTGCCGGCGATCGGCTTGGCCTTGCCCTTGCGGGTGCGCGCATTGGTGTGCGTGCGCTGGCCGCGAACGGGAAGGCCCTTGCGATGGCGCAGGCCGCGATAGCAAGCAAGGTCCATCAGGCGCTTGATGTTCATCGCCACCTGGCGGCGAAGATCGCCCTCCACCGTGTAGCTCGAATCGATCGCCTCGCGGATACGCAGGACTTCCTGATCGGACAGGTCCTGAACGCGCCGCTGCGACTCAATGCCCAGCTTCTCGGTGATTTCCTTGGCCTTGGCGGGGCCGATGCCGTGAATGTAGGTAAGCGCGATTTCCACGCGCTTGTTGGTCGGGATATTCACACCCGCGATACGTGCCACTCTTCTTTCTCCTGCTCCACAGAACGGCTGGCTGGGCCGCCCCATCTCGACGCTTCATCACACCAGAACGAAAAACGGCGCACGCGCAAGCGCCGCCGGAAACCGGTCTCGTGGGATGGTTTCGATCTAGGCACCGGCGGCTTCCCTGTCAAGCGGTGCCGCCCCGGCCCTTCGCCTTTCGCGGAAGGACGATCACCGCGCAAAGACCGGGCTCGTTATCCGCCAGATCGAGCCAGCCGTCGTGCAGATGCGCCACCGCATCGACCAGCGCAAGGCCGAGCCCCGCACCGGGCGTCGACCGCGAGGAATCGAGTCGGCCGAATCGCCGCCGCGCCTCGGCCCTGTCGGCCTCGGCGATGCCCGGGCCACGATCGCCGACGCCGAGACGCAGCGCCTCCTCGTCCTGGCGCGCGAAAAGTGTCATCCGCCCCCCCGATCCGGCATAAGTCAGCGCATTGTCGAGCATATTGCTGAGCGCCTGGGCAAGGAGTTGGCGGTGCGCCATCAGTGGAAAGAGCGGCGCCTTCGCATCCAGTTCGATCGTCACGCCCTTTTCTTCGGCGAGTGGCTCGTACATTTCCGCCAGCTCGCAGACGAGTTCGGTCGGATCGACCCAGGCGAATTGACGGCGGCTCGCCATTGCTTCGGTCCGCCCGATCTCCAGCACCGTCGTCAGGATGCGCGTCAGCCCGTCGGCTTCGGCGAGCACGCCGCCAAGCGCGGCGTCGCGTTGCACCTCGTCGGTCAGCATCAGCGCACGTTCCACCCGCGCGCGCAGACGGCCGACGGGCGAACGCAGATCATGGGCGAGGCTGTCGGTCAGCAACCGCAACTCGCCCATCAGCAGCCCTATCCGGTCCAGCATGCGGTTGATGCGCGCCGACAGCGCGTCGAAGGCATCGCCCGATCCGCCGATCGGCGCGCGCCGGGCGAGATCGCCCTCGCCCACCTCATCGACCACGTCGGCGATCGCGCGCACCCGCCGGCCGACATAGCGCGCTGTGACCAGCCCGCAGATCGCCCCGAACAGCAGGGACATGAACAGCGCCAGCAGCAGCGAATGTTCAAGCAGGCGCTGGAAGGCGAGCCGCTCGCCGAAGCTGCGCGCGCTCACCAGGATATAATGGGCGCCCAGCGGCCGAACGACGATCCCCGCCTCCACCGGCACGCGCGGCCGATCGGCTTGCCGCAACTGCGCGATCGCGAAATCGGTCGCTTTGCGCGCGACGGGCGGCAGCGGGCCGGCGATATTGCCCGCGACCGGATGGCCTTCTGTATCGACAATCGCGATCATGATCTGACTGTCGCCCGCATCGAGCGTGCCGCGGATCGCATCGTCGAGCGCCGTTCGCCCGCCCGAGCGATAGACGTCGTCGAGCGCGCGCGCCTCCTCGGTCGCACGCTGGCGCAGCACGTCGAACGCGTCGTCATGCGTGCGCAGGTGGATGAAGCCGAGCACCGCGAGGTTCGACAGCAGGGCGAGGAAGGCCGCAAGGGCCGCAATGCGCATGGTGGTGGGCACGCGCGAGCCCATCGCCGGTCAGTCCGCCGCCAACCGATAGCCCGCGCCGCGCACTGTATGGAGGATCGGCCGCTCGAAGCCTTCCTCCAGCTTGCGCCGAAGCCGGCTAACATGCACGTCGACGACATTGGTGCCGGGATCGAAATGATAGTTCCACACATGCTCGAGCAGCATCGTTCGCGTGACGACGCGCCCGGCGTTGCGCGCGAAATATTCGAGCAGCCTATATTCGCGCGGCTTGAGTTCGATCGCCCGGCCGGCGCGGCGGACAGTACGACCCAGCAGATCCACCTCCAGATCGCCCACCGTGAGCCGCGTCTCGACGGCGGCCGAGGCCGCGCCGTCCGCCCGCCTGAACAACGCGTTGGCGCGGGCATTCAACTCCGAAAAGGCGAAAGGTTTGACGAGATAGTCGTCCGATCCGCCCTCCAGCCCCTCGATCCGATCGTCGACCGTGCCGAGCGCGGACAGGATGAGAACCGGCGTCCCCACCCCTGCCGCCCGCAGCGCGCGGAGCACCGACAGCCCGTCGAGCCCCGGCAGCATCCGATCGAGGATGATGAGGTCGAAACTCCCCTCGCTGGCGAGGAACAGCCCGTCGCGGCCGTCGGCGGCCTGATCGACGACATGCCCCTGCTCGGCAAGGCCGCGCGCCAGATAGGCCGCCGTGTCGCTATCATCTTCGACGAGGAGAATCTTGCGGCCCATATCGCGCCCTCTGTGTCGCCGTTCCGGGATAGGTTCTGCGGCGGGGGAACCGCAACCCTTTAGAAAGGGGTGGCCGCCCGGCGACGAGGGTGACGCCGGGCGGCCGGTGCTGCCAAGGGGGGCGGCAGACCTCTAGGAAGGAAGAGGAGCAGGGAACGACACAGACGGACCAGCTTTCATACGGGCCTCTTTGATCGAAGCGGCGCCGTCTCGCGGCGGATGACTATCTTGTAGCGTCCACCGCATCGCCGGCCGGTGGCAGCGGGATGACATTTTGTTCATGCCCGCGCACCCACAGCCGCTTGCCGCCGATCCATGTTTCGAGGACCTGCGTCTCCGCCGCCGCCGAGGGCGTTGCCATCACATCGCGATCGATCAGGATGAAATCGGCCATCGCACCAGGGGCAAGCGTTCCCAACCGCCCCTCGGCAAAGCCCGCATAGGCCGCTCCGGCGGTATAGGCGCCCAGCGCTTCAGCGATCGTCAGTGTGCCGTCCTGCCCACCGGTGACGGCGGCGGCGAGATCGGCAAAGGGAGCGGGCATCGCCGACGGCACCGCCGATCCGAAGGCGAGCGGCACTCCTTCCCCCGCCAGCGCGGGCCATTGAGCGCCGGTGCCGGCGCGCGCGGGGTCAAGCCGTGCTGCGGCAACCGGCCGATCGGCGACGGCACGCCCTGGCTGCATCGAGGCGATGATGCCGTGATGTGCGAAACGAGGCAGGTCCGCCGGATCGACGAAGCGCGCCTGCTCGATCCGCCAGCGTCTATCGCCCTTATAGGTATCGACTTCCTCTTCGATCGCGCCGAGCACCTGCGCGACCGCGGCATCGCCCGTCGCATCGACCGCGACCTGAAAATGGTCCATCGCCGCGCGGCTCATCAGATTGCGCAGCTTGGCATCGTCGAGATAGCGCAGGCCATGTTCGCCCGGCGCATCGGCATAATCGGCCTTGAACCAGGCACCACGCGTATCAAGCCCGCCATCGGCGACGAGCGCTACCCCGATCATCCGAAGCCGACCGTCATAGAGCCATGGCGTCGGTCCGGTGCCCGCGACCGCCAGCAGCGGATCGATCCCGGCGGCATAAGAGAGAATACGCAGCCGCAGCCGCCCCGCATCGCCCGCACGGCGGAAGGCGGTCCAGTCTTCGATGCTGGTGCCCATGTCGGTGGCGGCGGTGACGCCCGCGCGGATCAAAGCCAGTTGCGCCGCCACCAGCGCCTCGTCGCGTTCGCGCGGCAGCATTCGCGGCATCGCGGCCAATATCAGCGCCTCGGCCGTACCAACAAACAGCCCGGTGGGTCGCCCGTCCGGACCGCGCACGATACGCCCGCCGGCCGGATCGGCGGTCTTGGCATTGATCCCCGCCGCCGCCATTGCCGCCTTGTTCGCAAGGAGCCCGCCCCCTTCGCCAAGGTCGATCACCACCGGTCGATCGGCGACCGCCGCGTCGATATCGGCGGCGGTGGGCAGCCGGCCCAGTCCCCAGCCCGCCTCATTCCAGCCACTTCCCCGTATCCACAGTGGCGTACCGTGGGTACGCGCATAATCGGTAAGTTCCGCCTGCATCGCCGCCGGCGACAGGGCGTCGCCCAGATCGAGCGCAATCGCCCGCCGGCCGAGCGCGATCAGATGTGCATGCGCGTCAACAAGGCCGGGCAGCAGCGTGCGCCCATGGCCGTCCAGCCGAAAATCGAGCCGTTCGGGCCGCTTGTCGCCGTTTTCGAGCAGCTTCGCTACGCGACCGTCCTTGCCGATCAGCAGGCCATTGAAGCGCGTCACGTTACCGGCGCGATCGAACATATAGCCATTGATATTGTCGACCAGCCCGCCCGCCGAGGGTGGCGGCGGAGTCGGTGCCGGTTCACGACGGCGCGACTCGGCCGTCGTGCTGATCGCCGCCGCCGCCAGCATGGCCAGCGCGGCTCGAAAAAAATGGCGTCGCCTCAATGCTCGCCGGGCCGCCTGATCCGCCGCACCAGCGCCGACGTATCCTGCCGTCCACCGCCCATGCTTTGCACCTCGGCATAGAATTGGTCGACCAGTGCGGCGATGGGCAGCGTCGCGCCATTCTGTCGCGCCTCGTCCATCGCCAGGCCGAGATCCTTGCGCATCCAGTCGATCGCAAAGCCGAAGTCGAAACTGTCCTCGGCCATCGTCTTCCAGCGATTGAGCATCTGCCAACTTGCCGCGGCGCCCCCCGACACCGCCTCGAACACCTTATCGAGATCGAGGCCTGATGCCTGCGCGAAACGCAGCCCCTCGGATACGCCCTGCACGGCGCCGGCGATGCATATCTGGTTGACCATCTTGGTCTGCTGCCCGCTTCCCGGCCCGCCGACATGGACGATGCGCCCGGCATAAGCCCCCATCAGCGGCTCAGCCGCCGCCATCGCCGCGTCGCTGCCGCCGCACATGATCGAAAGCGTGCCGTTTTCCGCGCCAGCCTGCCCCCCCGACACCGGCGCATCGACGATGAGCAGCCCGCGCGCCTCGCCCTCCGCCGCCAGCCGACGCGCGATAATCGCGGAAACGGTGGTATGATCGACAAACAACGCACCCGGCTTCATCGCCGCGAAACAGCCGTCAGGCCCCAATGTCACCGCCTCCAGATCGGCATCGGCGCCCACGCAGGAGAAGACCGCGTCCGCGCCTTCGGCCGCCGCCGCCGGTGTCGGCGCCGCCCGGCCGCCCTGTTTCACCACCCACGCCTCGGCGCGGGAAGCGGTACGGTTATAGACGGTGACATCATGCCCCGCCTTTGCGAGATGTGCGGCCATCGGGGCGCCCATCACGCCCAGGCCGATGAAGGTCAGTTTTGCCATGTGACCCGATTAACGCGGAAAATCGCGCGCGTCATGGGGGCGATCGCGCAAGATTCGTAAAAGGGTTCAATCATGACGGCCGTTCCGCTAGAGAGCGCCATGGCTACATCCCCACTCACGCTGAACGCCCTTCCCGTCTCGCTTGATGATGTCCGCGCCGCGCAGGCGCGAATTGCCGGTTCGATTGTCCGCACGCCGACCCTGCTCAGCCGCACGCTTTCGGAGCTGACGGGCGCGAGCATCTATCTGAAATTCGAGAATCTGCAGTTCACCGCCGCCTACAAGGAACGCGGCGCGCTCAACAAGCTGCTGCAGCTAAGCGACGAGGCGCGCGCGCGTGGCGTCATCGCCGCCTCCGCGGGCAATCACGCGCAGGGCCTTGCCTATCACGGCGCGCGGCTGGGCATCCCGGTGACGATCGTGATGCCGAAGCCGACGCCGACGGTGAAGGTGCAGCAGACCGAAGGACACGGCGCGACGGTGATTCTCACCGGCGAGCGGTTCGACGATGCCTATGCCGCCGCGCTGACCGTTGCGGAGGAGCGTGGCCTCACCTTCGTCCACCCTTTCGACGATCCCGACATCATCGCCGGGCAGGGCACGGTGGCGCTGGAGATGCTGGAGGACGCGCCGGCGATCGACACGCTGGCGATCCCGATCGGCGGCGGCGGCCTCATCTCGGGCTGTGCAACCGTCGCCAAGGCGATGGATCGGCCGATCGAGGTGGTGGGCGTGCAGGCCGAACTCTATCCCTCGATGTACAATCGCCGCAACGGCATGACGCTCCCCTGCGAGGGCGACACACTGGCCGAGGGCATCGCCGTCAAGGAGCCGGGGCAGATTACCGCCGGCATCGTCGCCGAACGCGTCGACGACATCGTCCTCGTCAGCGAGCGCGAGCTGGAACGCGCGGTGTCGCTACTGCTTCAGGTCGAAAAGACCGTGGTCGAGGGTGCGGGCGCGGCAGGCCTTGCCGCGCTCTTCGCCCATCCCGAACGCTTTGCCGGCCGGCATGTCGGCGTGGTGCTGTGTGGCGGCAACATCGACACACGGCTGCTCGCCAACGTGTTGTTGCGCGATCTCGCCCGATCGGGCCGGCTCGCCCGGCTGCGCATCAAGCTGAAGGACCGGCCGGGCGCGCTCTACAATGTCGCGCGCGTGTTCGACGAGCAGCAGGTGAACATCGTCGAGGTGTCGCACCAGCGTATTTTTACCACGCTTCCCGCCAAGGGCCTCATCACCGACATCGAGTGCGAGGCGCGTGACAAGGACCATCTCGATCGCCTGATCGCCGCCCTGCGCCGCGAAGGCTATGAGGTGACACCCGTCGAGCTTGCCTGACCGGCACCATCGTCCGAAAACGGGATCGGCTTAACCCTGTTTTCTTGGTAAACGCGCTTTTCATAGCTGCCCTGCCCCTGCATAGTTCCTTCCGGGGGTCGTATGGCAGGGGTGGGACGGCAAGGTGAGCGTACAATTTCGTTTCCCGCGCTTCTTCGTGACGACGCCGTCGCCGTGTCCCTACCTGCCGGGAAAGATCGAGCGGAAGGTCTTCACCGAACTCAGCGGCCCGCACGCGGGCGAGCTTAACGATGCGCTTGGCCGGATCGGCTTTCGCCGCAGCCAGGGCGTCGCCTACCGCCCCTCCTGCGCAGATTGCAGCGCCTGCGTCTCGGTGCGCGTCGTCGCCGGCGACTTCCATCCCAATGCCAGCCAGCGCAGGCTGATGCGGCGGCATGCCGATCTCGCCGTCACCGCCTGCAAGCCCTGGACTACCGAGGAGCAGTTCGCGCTCCTGCGTCGCTATCTGTCGGCGCGACACCCCTCTGGCGGGATGAGCGACATGGACGAATTCGATTTCGCCGACATGGTGGAGCAGACATCGGTCGAAACCCATGTCATGGAATATCGCGATCCGCACGGCACGCTCGTCGGCGCCTGCCTCACCGATCGGCAGGGCGACGGCCTGTCGATGATCTACAGCTTTTTCGAGCCGGAGGGCGAGCGACAGGGGCTGGGCACCTTCATCATCCTCGATCATATCGCCCGCGCCGCCCGTGCGGGGCTGCCCTATGTCTATCTCGGCTATTGGGTGAAGGGTGCGGCGCGGATGCAATATAAGACGCGCTTTCGCCCGCTCGAACGACTTGGGCCTGACGGCTGGCGCCTGTTCGAGGCCGATACGCCTACGCCTGTCCGCGCCCTCACCTGACGGGTTAGCCTCAGCCCGGCTCGAACGGCTCGGGCCATCGCGCGCTGCCTTGCGTACTGAGCATCCACGCCGGATATTCGGCCCGGATCGCACTTACCTCATCAAGGCGGGCCAGTTCCTCGGGCGTCAACCGCAGTTTCGTCACGCCCAGATTGTCATCCAGCTGCGCCAGCGATTTCGCCCCGATGATGACGCTGGTGACGACCGGCCGCGCGAGCAGCCATGCCAGCGCCACCTGCGCCACCGACGCGCGATGCGTATCGGCGATGGCGCGCATCGCATCGATGATCGGCCAGGCGCGATCGCGGTCCACCGGCGGGAAATCGAAGCTCGTCCGCCGCGCATTCTCCGGGTTGGGCGCACCAGGGCCGAACTTGCCCGACAGCAGCCCCCCCGCCAGTGGCGACCAGACCATCAATCCCAGCCGCTCCTCTTCCAGGAACGGCACGATATCGCGCTCCAGATCTCGGCCGGCGATCGAATAATAAGCCTGCACCGATTCGAAGCGGGCCCAGCCGCGCCGTTCGGAGATGCCCAGCGCCTTGGCCATCTTCCATGCCTGCCAGTTCGATACGCCTGCATAGCGGATCAGCCCGCGTGCGATCAGGTCATCCAGTGCGCGCAGCGTTTCCTCGATCGGCGTCACCGGATCGTTGGCATGGATCTGGTAAAGATCGATATGGCCGACCCCGAGCCGCTCAAGGCTTCGCTCGACACCGTCCATGATATGCGCGCGCGAGGCACCGCGATCGTTCGGCCCCTCCCCCATCACGCCATAAACCTTGGTCGCGATGACGACATCGCTGCGCGCTACACCCAGATTACGGAGTGACTGGCCGAGCATCCGCTCCGAGTCGCCCATCGAATAGACATCAGCGGTATCGATGAAATTGACACCCGCCGCGAGTGACCGGCGGACGATCTCATCAGCATCGTCCTGTCCCACCCCGCTTACGGCGGACCATCGTCCCGACGCCCCGCCAAAGGTCATCGTGCCGAGGCAAATTTCGGAAACGAACAGGCCGGTGCGGCCAAGCTGATTGTAGCGCATGGGAATCCTCCGCCGGAAACACTCCATCGTCAGGACAGGAGAATAAGGCCGGCGGCTCGCCGAACACCAGAGGCTCCGACCAATCGAGATTCGAATCCGAATTGGAGGGACCGTCCTCGCTTCACGACCATTCATAAACCAGAACGGGCTAGAAGAGTCTTTGGTCGTCGCTTCGGACAGCGCGCATGGATGAATGGTTCGATGCCGAACAATGAGCAACCGCCCGCAAACGGGCGAACCATCGGCGATGCCACATCGCTGCGTGCCGCTCGGGCATTGATGGAAGAGGCGCTGGCGATTCTCGATATCGTTTCGACATCGCCTGCGGCGGCGACGCTCGACCTTGCCATCCATCAGCTGGACGATGAGTTGGCGCGATAGGCCAGCTCAGGCCGGTACGTCCTCTTCCGGGCCGGGGCAGAATGCGCTCCTCTCATCTGCCGCCTCCTTTTTCTGACGCGCGGAATATGCCTTCTGATCCTCGACATAGCCCTTCATCGCTTCGTGCGCGTCGGGACCGAGCCGCACGAACACGCGCCGCCTGTCGCTAGGATCGCGCGCCCGGACGAGCATGCCGTCCTCGACCATCGTCCTGATCCATCGCAATGCCGTCGTTTCCGGCGCGTTCATGGCGCAACAAAGGCTCGTCACGGACACAGACCGCCCCTCCAGCTCGGCCAGAAACAGCTCGAGCAATATGTCCCAGGCGGGATCGGACAGAAGACCCGCGTCGAAATAGCGGTAGCGGCGCTCGCGCTCGCGAATCATTCGGCGGACATCGTCCAGCACATCAACACCCTTGTCCGAACGGAAATCCGCCCACCCCTGCCGACATGTCGGCAAACGACGGAGAGCGCGGCACCCTCCGTCGCATATCTTTAGCTCAGCCCCTTTCAGGGCGCGCGCATCAATGCGCGAGCGACGCCAGCTCCCTTTCGAGATGGGCGTCGACGACCACCTTCTGCTCGGGCGTGAACGAGTCGACCGTCGGCAGATAATCGTCCACCTCGCCTTCCTTCAGCAGCACCGATGGGCATTGGCCGTCGAACGTGCCCAGATTGGGCCGCTGCCAGCGATAGCCGATCATCGCCGCCAGTTCGGGCGGCAAAGTGCGGGCGAATTCATTGGTATAGGTGAGATTCTGGTTCTCATAGCTTTTCAGCCAGCCAAGGCTGTAGCTGATGATGATCCCGCGCCGGGGCGTATCGGTACGGTTCGATCCCGCCGCATGGAGGACGGAGCCCAGGAAGACGAACACGTCGCCCCTCTGCATCGTCGCGACCAGCGGATCGCCGAGATCGGCGACGCTCATCTTGTATTTTTCATGCTCGTGATGCGTATCGGGCCAGACCTTGGTGGCGCCGTTCTCCTCGGTGAACTCGTCGAGCGGCCAGAGCACGTTGAGCGAGAATTCCATCTCGCCCTTGGGGCACGGCCACATCGTCTGGTCACGATGCGGGATCTGCGCCGGCGCACCCGGATAAATGGAGAGCCCCTGACTCAGATTGAGCTGCGGGAAATCGCACCATTTGCCGAGGATGGTCTTCGTAGCGCGCAATATCTGGTCGTGCATCACCAGCTTCTGCGATGAGGGCGCGCGCTTCAGCAGGCCGTGGAAACGCTTGGTGCGTTCGCCGTGGAAGGCGCCAACCGAAAAGGGCGTCTTTTCGAAACGATCCTCCATCTCGTCGTTGATCGTGTCGATCAAGTCGCGCGGCACGGCCCCGCGCAGGATCGCATAGCCCTGGTCGATCAGTTCGCGCGACAGGCTGTCGAGGCCGGGCTCGTCGCGCAGATGGTCGAAACGCGCGGGGATCATGCCGCCACCGCCAGATCGGCGCCACCGGTCGAGAAGACGCTGCCTTCATAGCCGAGCCGCGTGCGCATCGCGGCCAGCGTATCGGGTTCGATATGGATCATGAGCGCCTCGATCATCTGCCCGTCATGCTCAGTCGGAAGCGACAGCGGCGTCACCCTCCAACCGACAGTCAGGAGCGCCGGCACGCGCTGGCTTTCCGCGACCAGAACATAACGATCGATATCGTTAAGCACTGCGAATTCGACCAAGGCAAGCGCCAGCAGACGGTGCACGCGCAGCAGCCGTGTCCCCGCCTTGCCTTCGATCGAGGCGACAAGGCGCGAAATCTCCCAGCAGGACGAAGAGCGAATCACCCCGTCAGCGCACAGGTCGGGGAACACCCCGTCCATCATGTGTGGCCCGGTGGTCGGTAGCAGGCGCACCGATCCGCGGTGCGCGCCCGTCTCCGCATCGCGCGCCATCAGATAGACCGCGGCGTCATTGTCGAAATCGTCGAGTTCGAGCCAGCTACCCGGATTTTTGAGCTGCCAGCCGAGTTCGTCAACGAACACGCGCTTCCGGTCACGATACATCTGCAACAGCGAGCTTGCGAAAAGCTGCCGTTCGTCGGGGCTAATCAGGTCGATCGTCGGTGTCATGGGATAGTTCCTCACCGTCTCCGCATGACAGAGCGGACGAATGGTTTGCATCCCGGTAACTACCGGGATTAACTATTCGTTAACCAACCCTACTGCGATGGGCAACGAATCCGGGGATCCACCGCAATGACGATGCAGTATACCGCGCCGGGCACCTTCCAGGCGCCCAAGGTCGAGAAGATCCGTTTTCCGGCGGTAAAGGGGCAGGCACTCGCCCATATTCCGGGACGCAAAGGCCTGCCCTGGTTCGGCATTTTGCCCGAGGCGGTATCCGATCCCTATCGCTTCACCCGTTCGATGTACGATCGCTATGGCCCGATCCACCGCTTCTATGCTTATGGAAGCTGGAACCTGCAGATCGTCGGGCCGGAGGCGAACGAGTTCGCACTGTTCGATCAGGCCGGCAATTTCTCCTGCGCGGGAGGATGGGACCCGGTGTTCGGCCGCCATTTCCAGGGCGGGCTGATGCTGCGCGATGGTGCCGACCATAATCGCCACCGCAAGCTGCTCGCCGCCGCGTTCAAGCAGGGCCATCTCGAAGGTTATGCGCGCAATTTCGATCGGGTGATCCGCGACGATCAGCCCGAATGGCGCAGCGGCGTGATCGAGGCTTACGGCTCGGCGCAGCGGCTGGGCTTCAAGATCGGCTATTCGAGCTTTCTTGGCCGTCCCGAAAGCGGCGCGCAGCCGATGGATTTATGGTCGTTCCGTACGATGATGCGCACCTCGACCTCGGTCGTCACCGTGCCTTTCCCCGGCAACAACGAATGGCGCGCGGCGAAGGCGCATCGCCATATCCATGCGCTGATCGGCAATGCGATGGCCGATCCGCTGATCGACGAGCGCACCGATCTCCTCGCCAACCTGCTGCGCCAGCGCGACGAGCAGGGACTCACGCCCGAGGAGATCGTCAGCCACGTCATCTTCGTGATCGCGGCCTCTTATGACGCGCTTTCGTCGGGCATGACGTCGATGCTGTTCGAACTAGCGCGCAATCCCGAATGGCAGGCCCCGATTCGCGAGGAATTGCTCGACATCATCAAGGGCCCTGAGGACGTGACGCTGGCGAATCTCGGCAAATGCCAGCTCGCCGATCGCGTCTTCAAGGAAGCGCTGCGCCTCCATGCGGCGGCGCCGGTGCTCTGGCGCCGGGCGATTCGCGACTGCGAGTTTCAGGACGTCCACATTCCCGCCGGTACGTTCACAGGCGTCAATCCGATGCTGACCCACCTCCTTCCGGAGATATGGGGCGACGAGCCGGAGAGATTCGATCCCGATCATTTTCTGCCCGAGCGGGTACGCGCCCGGCACCGCTTCGCATATGTCCCCTTCGGCGGCGGCGCCCATGCCTGCCTTGGCATGAATTATGCGGCGCTTGAGGCGAAACTGCTGCTCCGCCACCTGCTCGACGGGCACCGCATCGAGATGGCGCAGCCGACTCCACCCAAATTCTATCATTGGCCAAATGCGAAGCCGATCGGCGGCCTCAAGCTACGCGTGATGCCCCTCGCCGGCTGATCGGCTGCTCTCCTATGGGTGGAGCAGCCGCACCGTCCGCGATGCCAGGAACATGCGCGACCAACTCGTTTCGGGAATGAAGCGGGCGGGATCACGCGTCGTCGAATCGATCCGCCGCTCGCCCGCGATGGCATTCGCTGTCTCATGCGGGGTGAGGAACAAGCCCTTGCGCTGGAGCCACTGGCCGACGTCGGCGCGCGAGGTCAGCATCGCGGTGGCGGGCGCGGCGAGCAGGCTGAGCGCCACCGGCAGCGTCCACATCGCACCGTTCACGCCCGCGACGATCGCCACGAGGAACAGACCGCCCAGTGTCATGTGCAGGCGATAATGGCGCAACGCGTCCGCCGCGGCGATGCCGTCAGCCTCGCGACGCTGCGGTGACCAGCCGCTCGGCCGGCCGCGCAATATGTCGATGATCGCCATCGTCTGCGTCACCATCGTCAGCGGCGCAACGAAGGCCGATAGCGGGATTTCCAGCAACACCGTCGCGATCACCCGCCGCGTGCCGCCCAAGGCCTCGCGCAGGCGACTGTCGACGCCGAGCCACAGCAGTGCCACCAGCCGCGGCCCCACCAGCAGCACGACGGTGAGCGCAAGCAGCCATGTGGACGGCAGCAGAATCATACCCGCACTGCCGGCGCGCAGCGGCTCCAGCAGGCCCATCGCCAGCATCAGCAGCCACCACGGTGAGGTGAGATAGGCCGACGCGCCCATCAGCAGTTGGAGCCGGCTCACCCAATGGAAGCCCGCCGTGCCGAGCAGGCGCACATGCTGCAAATTGCCCTGACACCAGCGGCGATCGCGAATGGCGTGATCCATCAGCGTCGGCGGAAATTCCTCATAGCTCCCCTCGGGCAGCATCACCATGTGCACCGCCCAGCCGCGCCGCCGGAGCAGCGCTGCTTCCACCATGTCGTGGCTGAGCACATGGCCGCCGAACGGCTCGCGCCCCGTCAGCAGCGGCAGCCCACAGCTTTGGGCAAAAGCGGAGACGCGGATGATGGCGTTATGGCCCCAGAAGGTCGCTTCGGAGCCCGACCACCACTGCATGCCCGCCGACGCCACCGAGCCGTAGGCCACCGCCGCAAACTGGTTCCAGCGCGCGAAGAAGGTGTTGCCGTTAATGATTGCGGGGATCGTCTGAAGCAAGCCGACGCCCGGCCGCGCCTCCATCGCCGCCGCCAGCCGCGCCATCGCCGCGCCGCTCATCAGGCTGTCGGCGTCGAGCACGATCATATGTGCATAGGCCCCGCCAAAACGGCGCACCCAGTCGGCGATATTGCCGGGCTTGCGCGCGATATTGCGCGTCCGCCGACGATAATAAACCGGCACGCGGCTCGTCTCGCGCAGCGCGCGGAAGGCGGCGCGCTCCGCCGCCTCATTCTCCGCGTGCGAATCGCTCAACACGAAGAAGTCGAACAGGTCCGCCGCGCCGACCGATACCACCGAATCGGACATGGCGCGCAGCCGCCTGAACACGGCGGTGACATCCTCATTGTAGATCGGCAGCAGGATCGCCGTCCGCTTCTTCGGCAGTCGCGCCTGCGCCAGCCAGCGCGGCATGCCCGGTCCCGTGCCCAGCATCACCGCAAAGCCCGCCATCGCATTCAGGAAACCGAAGGCGATCCAGGCGAACAGGCCGAAAAAGAGCAGGAAGAACAGGGCGTCGATGAGATCGATGCCGTCCACCGCCAACGGCGCCGCCATTTCCTGCGCGGCGGCCAGCCCCAGCGTGAAGCTGCCGGCAACCAGGAACAGGCGGCGCTGGAATATGCCGTCTGGCTGTGTCTCGGGTTCCATTGGAAGCGGAGGCGCCTCATCCAGGTCCTGAATGGGCATGTCGAGGGGCGCTTCGCGGGGCAGGTCCGCCCGATTGGCGTCGCCGGAAGGCTGCGGAAACGAAGCCGCGGGCGACGGAAATTGCTCTACGTACAAACAGTTATTCCTTACAGACGCACCAATGGACCGGCGCCACTCCCCTTTTTGTGAGCGCGCGATCTCGCCTGCGTGCCAACTTTCAGGAACGCTGGCGGTTCCACTGACGATCGGTCAGGGCAATTGGCTGAGTTGATAGAGCAAGGTTTCGCTCAACGCACCCCCACCCCGCTTCAAATAAGCGCGCAAATCGGCCGATCCGCCGTGCGGCATGGCCACATCGACGATGAGTCGCCAGCGTTTTGCCATGCCGACAACGGGATAGGTTACCGCTTCAATAACCTTGCCTTGCTGAACCGAGACGACCGGCTCGACGCCGCTGGTCCGTGTCAGCCCGTCCAGAGTGTCGCCAACGAAATCGGCCACGAGTCGAACCGCGCCGGGAATCGGATCGGTGCCCGGCGGGCCGGCGATGCCCGTCCAGCAATCGACCACCCGCGCCATCGGCCCCTCCGCCGGATCGGCCGCGATCCAGCGCAACTGATAGTCCATTGTATATTGGCGCCCGGCCCTGGCCACCCCCGCCGGAGTCCAGAAGGCGACGATATTATCCTCATATTCTCTAATCGTCGGGATTTCGTAGAGCATCACCGCGCCCGCGCCCCAGTTGCCGCGCGGCTCAACCCACAGGCTAGGCCGCTTCTCGTAAAAGGCGCCGTCGTCCTGATAATGATCGAAATGGCGATCGCGCTGAAGCAGGCCAAAGCCACGCGGTCCCTTGTCGGCAAAGCTGTTGATCGTGGGCGTGCGCGGGTTGGTGAGTGGCCGCCACAGGCGCTCCCCCTGCCCGGTCCAGAGTTCGAGCCCGTCCGAATCGTGGATTTCGGGGCGCCAGTCGATCCCCTGCACGCGATTGCCCTCGCCATACCAGAACATGCTGGTTAGTGGCGCGAAGCCGATCCGTGCAACGTCACGACGCAGCCAGAATGCCAGGCTCACATCCTGCGTCACGCCTGCCTTCGAATGGCGATTGACGAAGCGCCAGGCTCCTGCGCCGCTCTCCCCTTCAAGCAGTGCATAGATAGTGATCGCCTCGCCCGGCCCGCGCTCGAGCCAGAAGCTGGTGAAGACGGGAAACTCTTCCTTCCCGTCGATCCCCGTGTTGATCGCAAGCCCTCGCGCCGAAAGGCCATATTGATCGAGCGCGCCGGCCGAACGGAAATAGGAAGCACCCTGATAGGCGAGCCAGTCGCCCACATCGCCCGGATTCATCACGCGAAAGCCGCCGAAGCCGGGCAGCAAGGTGGGCTTGCGTCCCGTCTTGGCGTCGGGTGTCAGCGTGAACAGATCGGGAGAGAAAGTGAAGGGCCGCGCCCGGCCATTTTCGACCATATAGATCGAAACTGGCATCGGCGCCGCCTTGTTCACCGGGAAGAAGCGCACGCCGAAGCCGTCATGATCGGCCCAGAGCGTCTTGCCCTCGCGATAGCTTATCTGGCCGACCGTATCGAAATCGACCGCGTGCGCCCCGTCGGTCGGCTTCACCTCGCGCCACGGTTGATGCGCGATCCGTTTCGCCTGGGCGCACAGCCGCTCCCACGAAAAGGGCTCGCCCGCCGTGGCCGTGCGCGCGAAAGCGCCACGTGAAGCCAGCAGCATCGCCGCGCCCAACGCGGCCAGAGATTGGCGACGATCGATCATGGAAGCCGCGCCTCGCACAGGCCATTGGCGGCTGTTTTCCGGTAATTCATGCAATGCTTCATCGTCCCCAGCATAGCGAGAGCCGGGGCGCAGGGGCCAGCCTTTTGTTCATTGGAACTCGTGGCGATCAGGCGACCTGAGCGATTCCGGCGTCCTCCGGATCGCGCAGGACATAGCCGCGGCCCCAGACCGTCTCGATATAATTGTCGCCGCTGCAGGCCAGGCTGAGCTTCTTGCGCAGCTTGCAGATGAAGACGTCGATGATCTTGAGTTCGGGTTCGTCCATTCCGCCGTAGAGATGGTTGAGGAACATCTCCTTCGTCAGCGTCGTCCCCTTGCGGAGCGACAGCAGTTCCAGCATCGCATATTCCTTGCCGGTCAGATGAACGCGCGAACCGTCCACCTCCACCGTCTTGGCGTCGAGATTGACCGACAGCTTGCCAGTGCGGATCACCGATTGCGAATGGCCCTTGGATCGGCGGACGACCGCATGGATACGCGCCACCAATTCCTCGCGATGGAAGGGCTTCGTGACATAATCGTCGGCGCCGAAGCCTAGCGCCCGCACCTTCGAATCCATCTCGCCTATGCCTGACAGGATCATCACCGGCGTCTGCACACGCGCGACCCGCAATTTTTTCAGCACGTCATACCCGTGCATGTCGGGCAGGTTCAGATCGAGGCAGATGATGTCGTAATCATAAAGCTTGCCGAGATCGATGCCTTCTTCGCCGAGGTCTGTCGTATAGACGTTGAACCCTTCGGCGCCGAGCATGAGCTCGATACTCTTCGCAGTGGTCGGCTCATCTTCGATCAGCAACACACGCATTGCCAGTACCCCCTGTCAGCGCGCCCGGACCTTTCAACAAGCCTCGGCGCGTGGAGACCTTTCATTAGCTGTTCGAGTTATGAAGGCAAAAGGTTAATGCAGGGTAAACCCTGGTAAACGGATCGATATTCAAATGATCGCCGTCATTGCCGCAGGTTCGTCTCGTCACGATATTTGATTTCGAGGAAGCGCCGCTGCGTCGCCAGCTTGTCGAGGTCGCCGCTGGCAAGTTGCGTGCTCATCCGGCCAAGTTCGGCATCGACTGTGCGCAAGCCATCGAGGAGTTGCACGTCGGGACTTGTCCCATTCCGGGCCTCGCGGCGAAGCGGCGGCGGCACGCGGCGATAACCATCGACCAGCTCAGGCAGCTCCTCACCGATCAGCTTGCGCAGCGCCGCGGCGGCAGGCGTGCGCTGGTCGAGCCCGTCCAGTTGCGGCGCGATCGCCTCCAGCCGATCCTCGATCGCGTCGATCAGCCGCTGCGCGGGAGCCGGCAGGGCCTGACGCTGCATGCCCAGCCATTCGCCGGTGCGCGCCGGCAGCAGTCTTAGGTCGCTCTGCACCAGCTTTTCAGGCGTGAAGACCGGCGCGCGTCCGAACCAGGGAATCGCGATCCAGGCGATCAGCAGGCCGAGCAGCACCAGCATTGCCCCTTCGGCGCCGAGCGGGCCGATGAAGATACCCCAGGCGATCGCTGCGAACAGGATAGCGAGCGTCGCCATTGCCAGCCGCTTGACGATACGCTTCACCACGGCCCAGCGCCGCTCACGGGCGCGGCGCGCCTGTCGCCGCCCCTCCGGCGTGAAGCGGCGCAGCAGCGCCTCCACCTGGTCGATCAGGGGGCCGCCTTCGGCCACGTCACGCGTCGATGGCGGCGAACGGCTCGGCCTGACCCGCCAGCCGTGCCTGCGCCGCCCCTTCGGCGCGCGCGATATAGCCGCGTGATTTCTCGACCTCGTCGGTCAGCGCGCCCACCGTCTGCTTCATCGAGGCCAGCGCCTCGACCTTGAAAGTGTCGATCGAATCCATCGTGTCGTAGATATTCTGGAAGGCGCGGCTGAGCGTCTCCAGCGGGATGGTGGACCCGGCGGCCTGCCGATGAATCTCGCCGGTCTGGTTCTTCAGCATCTGGCCGGTCGATTCGATCATGTTGGCCGTGGTGATGTTGAGCGCGCCGATCTGCTCCAGGACCAGCTTCTGATTGGTGAGCGCCTGCGCCACCGTCACTGCCGTACGCAGCGCCGCCACCGTCGTCGTTGAGGCGCGATCGACGCCCTTCACCAGCTCGACATTGTTCTTCTTGACGAGATCGAGTGCGAGATAACCCTGCACCGACACCGCCATCTGCGTCAGCAGGTCGGTCGTACGCTGGCGGACATAGAATAAGGCCGTCTCGCGAATCGCCTTGGCCTTGGCGGGATCGGTCGCCTCAAGATCGAGCGCGCGCGCCTCCAGCTTGGCGTCGAGCGTCTTGGAGATATGGATCATCTGCTCCAGCCGGCCCATCGCGCTCCACAGATTCTGCCGCTCGACATCGATCGCGGCATTATCCTTCTGCAATTCGTCCTTACCGCTGGCGAGGCGCGTGAGGATTGTCGAGATGTGGCTCTGCGCGGATTTATAACCGTCGAAATAATCGCGCAGCCTGCTGCCCATCGGGATGAGGCCAAACAGCCGCTTGGGCGCCAGCAGGTTGCCGCGCGCGCCGGGATCGAGGTCCTCGATCGTGCGGCGCAGCTCGGCCAGGTCGGCGCCGACATCATTATCCTTGTCCATCGCCCGCACCGGCCGATCGAGAAAGCGATTCGACTGGCCTGCCGCCTCGGCGATCTCGCGCCGGCCCATATTGGTGATCTGGTCGACCTTCTGGCCGAAAGCGGGCGAGTTCGCGTCCTGCGCGACCAGTTCGTCGACGAAAGCCTCGACCTTCTCGTCGAGCTTCGAGCGCTGTTCTTCGGCGAGCGGAACCAGACCCGCCGCCTTTTCGGGCGCCACGGGCTTCACCGGATCGGGCGGGGTAAGCACCAGATCGCTGTCCTCTGTCGTCGCGGTCGTCGCCATCCTAACCCTCCCGGCCCTGGAATGCGCCTAGATGGTCGCATCCGTTGCGTCGTTCAAGCAGCGCCCTGCCGCGCGCGATCGCGACGGACAACCGCCTTGTCCGCCGTTGCCGGCCGCCGGCCCGGCCACAGCTTCACCGTCAGCTCGCCGCCGCCAAGCTCGATCGGCGGCTCGCTCTCCAGCCCTGCTGCCGTATACCAATGCGCCATCTGGTCGTCGGCAAAACCGAGCCGCGCATGCGCGTGATCGGTGCGCAATTCCTCTTTTTCATGCGGCGCGAAGTCGACGATCAGCAGCCGGCCTTCGGGCGCCAGCAGCCTCGCCGCCTCGGCGATCGCCGCGCCGGGCTGCTGAGCATAATGAAGGACTTGATGGAGGATAACGACATCGGCCGAGCCGCCCGGAAGCGGCAGCGCATACATGTCTCCCTGCCGCAGATCGGCGCGCGCAAGCCCCGCTTCGGCGAGTTTGGAGCGCGCCATGCGCAGCATTTCGGGGCTGCGATCGACGCCCAGCGCGCTTTCCGCCCTGCCGCCGAAAAGCTCGATCATCCGGCCGGTGCCGGTGCCGATATCGACGAGCCGGCCGATCGGCGCGGCGCCCAGCACCTCGGCGATCGCCGCCTCCACGTCGCTCTCGGCGACATGGAGCGAGCGGATCGCGTCCCATTCGGCGGCATGCGCCTCGAAATAATCGGCCGCCGCCGCCGCGCGATCGGCTCGCACCGCCGCCAGCCGCGCGATATCGGCAACCGCCCAATGATCGCCGCCCTCTTCGGCGGACCAGGCATCGAGCGCGCGGAGCAGCGGGGCGATCGACCGCTCGTCGCCCAGGCCGATGAAGACCCAGCTTCCCTCTTTGCGCCGCTCGGCGAGCCCGGCATCCGCCAATATCTTCACATGACGCGAGACGCGCGGCTGGCTCTGCCCCAGTACCTGCGCCAGTTCGCCCACAGACAGCTCCATCGCGCGCAGCAACGTGAGGATACGCAGCCGCGTCGGATCGGCGAGGGCGCGAAAGATATCGAGAGCGCGCTTCATAGCCTGTCAGGACATGAATATGCCGCCTGCGCAATGCAAGCGACTTGTACGGCGGCCACGGCTATGGCACCGCCTGCCCTTCGCGGGGGACGCCCCGTGCGTAAACGAGGGGTCATCGCGTGCGTCGAGCCACATCCATCCTGTGCCTCATGGCGCTTTCCGCCTGTGCGACAACCGGCAATGTCGATCGGCTGACGCAGGAGAAGGATCCGCTCGAAGGGTTCAATCGCGGCATGTGGAACGTCAATCAGGCGCTCGACAAGGTTGCGATGAAGCCCGCGTCCAGTGTCTACCGGACGGTAACGCCCAAGCCCGCGCGCCGTGGCTTGTCGCGCATCCTCGCCAATCTCGAGGAGCCGTGGTCGTTCATCAATAATCTGCTTCAGGGCAAGCCGAAGCGCGCCGTCCGAAATCTCGGGCGCTTCGTCGTCAATACGACGATCGGCGTCGGCGGCCTCGCCGATCATGCTACCGAACTGGGAATCGAAGACAGCCCCGAAGATTTCGGCCAGACGCTCGCCACCTGGGGTGTAAAGAGCGGCCCCTATCTGGTGCTGCCGCTGCTCGGCCCCTCGACGGTGCGTGACGGTATCGGCAGCGGCGTGGCCATGTTCGCCGATCCGTGGCGCGTCTGCCTCGATCAATGCGTCGACACGTCCACGACGACGCGGCTGGGCGTCAGCGCCGCGCAGATCGTCATCCTGCGCGCCGACGCCACCGAATCGGGCGCCGACACCTTCCTCAAGACCAGCCTCGATCCCTATGCCGCCGCACGATCGGCCTATTTTCAGAGCCGGCGCGCGGCAATCCGCGACAATGAAAATGAAAGCGGCGCGCAGGGCGAACCGGCAGCGGCCGACGCCAGTGGCGATGCCGCACTCGACGCCGCGGTGGCCGATTTGAAGGCCCAGGCGGGCGAGGATCAGGCGCCCGCCGGCGAGGCCGCGCCATCGGCGGCGGGCAATGGCGAAACCGCCGGGCCTTCCACTCCGGCGCCGACTTCCAAAGACAAGGAATGAGTCAACGTAAACAAGAGACATTGCGTAGACTTGCGTGAACGGGTAAGAGGCATACCGCTGGTTTCGGGGGGAAATACGCCAGATCGATCTGAACGGCGTCCACGTATCCATCATTTCCTATTTTCCAGGAGGGTCTAGCCCATGAAGAAGATCGTTACTCTGTCGCTCATCGCCGTCGCCTCGCTCGGCCTCGCCGCCTGCAAGAAGACCGCAACCGAGAGCACCGTCGTCAACGAGACCGACACCACGGTCACCACCAACGAAGCCACCACCGATCTCAACGCCGCGACCGACACGCTCGGCAACGAGGGCGACGCGATGGTTGCTCAGAACAGCACGGAAACCGTGGAAAACACCACCACGACGACCACGAACGCCCAGTAAGCCACACGGCAACGCGCGCGCATGCGCGCGATACTGGACGCTTGATCGGAGCCGCGTTCCCTTGAGGAACGCGGCTCTTTTCGTGTGCGCGCGCGTTTTCGTGCCAATAGATCGTTCCGGACTGTGCAACGCACGGCTGCAACGGAGGAAAGACCATGGCGAAATCGAGGATTGCCGGCACGGCACTGGCCCTCCTGCTCCTTGCCGCGTGCAACAGAGGCGCCAGCACCGGCGACACACGCGAAAATCAGAGCGCTACGGCAAATGGCAGCGTACCGACCACCTTCGAGGACGTCTCCCCTGATAGCTTGGCCGCACCCGCCAATACGACACTCGGCACCGGTGAGGACGAACCCGTTACCAACGGGGATTAGGGCGGCGGCGCGTATAGTCCCCATAAGAGCAATGTAGGAGCAATCCAACGCCCTCTCGGGGGGGGGGGTGTCCCACACACGGCAAAGCCGATACCCCCTTTCCCACAAAAGAAAAAGGCCGGGGATCCCTCCCCGGCCTCTTCCTTCTGAACAAGAAACGACTGGATCAGAAATCCATGCCGCCCATGCCACCCATGCCGCCGGGCATGGCCGGCATCGCCGGCTTGTCCTCGGGGATGTCGGCGATCGACGCCTCGGTGGTGATGAGAAGGCCAGCGACCGACGCCGCGTCCTGCAACGCCGCGCGAACGACCTTGGTCGGATCGATCACGCCCGACGCGACGAGGTTCTCATACTTGTCGGTCTGCGCGTTGAAACCCAGCGTCGTGTCGTTGGCATCGAACAGCTTGCCCGCGACGACGGCACCGTCATGACCGGCATTCTGCGCGATCTGACGGACCGGCGCCTGCAGCGCCCGGCGCACGATGTCGATACCGCGCGTTTGGTCCTCATTGCCGCCCGTGAGCCCTTCGAGCACCTTGGTCGCATAGAGGAGAGCGGTGCCGCCACCCGGAACGATGCCTTCCTCGACCGCCGCGCGCGTCGCGTGCAGCGCGTCGTCGACGCGGTCCTTGCGCTCCTTCACCTCGACTTCGGTGGCGCCGCCGACCTTGATCACCGCAACGCCGCCCGCGAGCTTCGCCAGACGCTCCTGGAGCTTCTCGCGATCATAGTCGGACGTGGTGTTCTCGATCTGCTGGCGAATCGCCTCGACGCGGCCCTTGATGGCGTCGGCCTCACCCGCACCGTCGACGATGGTGGTGTTGTCCTTGTCGATGGTAACGCGCTTCGCCTGGCCAAGCATGTTGAGCGTGACGTTCTCGAGCTTGATGCCGAGATCCTCGGAAATCATCTCGCCCTTCGTCAGGATCGCGATGTCCTCCAGCATCGCCTTGCGGCGATCGCCGAAGCCCGGCGCCTTGACGGCCGCGACCTTGAGGCCGCCGCGCAGCTTGTTGACGACCAGGGTCGCCAGCGCCTCGCCCTCGATGTCCTCGGCGATGATGAGCAGCGGACGGCCCGACTGCACGACCGCTTCGAGGATCGGCAGCATCGCCTGGAGGTTGGAGAGCTTCTTCTCGTGGATCAGGATGTACGGGTCGGCAAGCTCGACCGTCATCTTTTCCGGATTGGTGATGAAGTAAGGCGACAGATAGCCGCGGTCGAACTGCATGCCCTCGACGACGTCGAGTTCGAAATCGAGGCCCTTGGCCTCCTCGACGGTGATGACGCCTTCCTTGCCGACCTTCTCCATCGCTTCCGCGATCTTCTTGCCGACTTCCTCATCGCCATTGGCCGAAATGATGCCGACCTGGGCAATCTCGTTCGAGCCCGCGACCGTCTTCGACCGGGCGCGCAGATCGTCGACAACCTTCGAAACGGCAAGATCGATGCCGCGCTTCAGGTCCATCGGGTTCATGCCGGCCGAAACCGACTTCATGCCTTCGCGCACGATCGCCTGCGCCAGCACGGTCGCGGTCGTCGTGCCATCGCCGGCGATGTCGTTGGTCTTGGAGGCCACTTCGCGCACCATCTGCGCGCCCATATTCTCGAACTTGTCCTTGAGTTCGATTTCCTTGGCCACCGTCACACCATCCTTGGTGATGCGCGGCGCGCCGAAGCTCTTGTCGATCACCACGTTGCGGCCCTTGGGACCGAGCGTGACCTTCACCGCGTTGGCGAGCGTGTCGACGCCCTTGAGGATGCGTTCGCGCGCGTCGCGCGAAAATTTCACGTCCTTGGCAGCCATTTTCCTGGTTCCTCTTTACGAATGGGTTGGATGGGAAAGCGTCGGGGCGGCTGGATCAGCCGATGATCCCCATGATGTCGCTTTCCTTCATGATCAGCAGGTCTTCGCCATCGAGCTTGACTTCGGTGCCCGACCATTTGCCGAACAGCACCCGGTCGCCCGGCTTGACATCGAGCGGGGTGACCTTGCCGTCTTCGGAACGCGCGCCGGAACCCACGGCGACGATCTCGCCCTCGCTCGGCTTTTCCTTGGCGCTGTCGGGGATGATGATGCCACCGGCCGTCTTCTCTTCGGCCTCGAGGCGGCGGACCAGTACGCGGTCGTGTAGCGGACGGAATGCCATGACTATGACCTCTTCCAGAGTTGGGGATCTTTGGCACTCTCCACCTGAGAGTGCCAGCGGCGGGCATATGGTTCGCGGCAGAGGGCTCGTCAACCGCGTGGCGGCAAGAAAATCGCCCTATGCCGGCAGCAAGCGCAGGCGGGCCCGGCGATTCCAGCGCTGGAGCATCAGCAGGGCGACCACGACCAGGCCGACCGCCAGCCCGATCCAGACGCCGAGCCCCTTGAGCGGGGTGAAGAAGCCCAGGCCCACCGCCGTGCCCAGGCCCGGCAGCCAATAGCCGAACAGCGCATAGGCCATCGGCACGCGCGTGTCCTGCAGCCCGCGCAGCGCGCCCGCCGTCACCGCCTGCAGGCCGTCGAACAGCTGGAACGCCGCGGCCACCACCATGAATTGCACCGCGAAGCCGATCAGGTGGGCGTTGCGCACCGCCTCTGTATCGACATAGAGGCCCAGCACCAGCTTGGGCGCGAACAGCATCACGGATGCGGTCACCGCCATGAAGCCGGTGCCGGCCACGATCGCCACCCACCCGGCCCGGCCGATCGCGGCGCTGTCGCCCGCGCCATAGTGATAGCCCACCCGGATCGTCGCCGCCTGGCCCACGCCGAACGGCACCTGGAACGCCAGCGAGGCGACTTGCAGCGCGATCGCGTGCCCGGCCAGTTCGGAGGCGCCGATCAGCCCCATCAGGAACGCGGCCCCGCTGAACAGCCCGGCTTCCGCCAGGATCGTCAGCGCCACCGGCGTTCCCGTGCGCACCAGTTCGCCCAGCCGCTGCCACTCGGAGCGCCACCAGTTGCTGAACAGGCGATAGCGGCGCAGCCGCCGGTCGAGCCGGATCGCCACCACATAAGCGGCGAACGAGAACATCGCCGTGATCACGCTGGCCAGCGCCGATCCCTCCAGGCCCAGCGCCGGCGCGCCGAGATGGCCGAACACGAAGGCATAGTTCGCGAGCGCGCTGACGCCGATCGCCAGCGCGGTGATCATGGTGGCGAAGAGCGGCCGGCCCAGGGCCGAAACGGTGCTACGCAGCACATTGGCGAAGATCATCGGCACCATGGCCCACATGATCACCCGCAGGAAACGCCCTGCCATCTCGGCGATGCGATGCTCCTGCCCGGCCAGCAGCATGATCTCATGCCCGAACAGGCAGATCGCCATGCCGCCCAGGCCCAGGGCGAAGCCCAGCCACAGCGCCATGCGCGTGCTGCGCCTCACCTCGCGCACGGCGTGGCGCCGGCGGCCGAGCTCGGCGGCGATCAGCGCGGCGACCATTCCGGTCATCCCGGAAAAGCACCACATCATCAGCCCGAACAGCGAGATCGACAGGCTGGACGCGGCCAGCGCCTCTTCGCCCAGTCGGGCGACGAAGATCACGTCCATCGCATAGACCAGCATCTGCAGCAGGTTCGCGGCCGCCAGCGGCCCCGCGATGCGCAAGGTGGCGGCCATTTCTCCGCGCCAGGTGGAAGGCGATTCGTCGAACATGAAGCCGGGTCGGATACGCCGGAGCGCGGCGGGCCGAAAGCGGGCCGGCGGCGCGGCGGAGAATTGGCTCGCGCCAGCGGCTTGCGTGCCACAGGGGCCTTCCGCTTGCGGATTTCCGAAGATAAGGGGCTCCGCGACCCATTCTTGAAGGATATCCCTCCGTGAAGTTCGCTGCGACGTCCGCCACCGCGCTTGCTCTGGTTTTCGCCCTGTCCGCCTGCGGCGGCAGCCGCGAGGAGACGACCCCGGTTCCTACGGAAACCCCCGCCGCGGCCGATACCCTGCCGCTGCCGGGCGATACGGCCGCCCCCGCCGAGGAAACCCCTGCGCCCGAAGCCACGCCCAGTGCGGCTGCCAGCGCCAGCGGCGCTCCGGCGCCGGCCCCCACGCCCAGCGCATCGGCCTCCGCTTCCGCCACCACGTCTGCCGCCGCCGCGACCGAGCCGGCGGCTTTCGCCCAGTGCAAGGCCTGCCATGCGGTAGAGCCGGGCAAGAACGGCATCGGCCCCTCGCTGGCCGGAATCTGGGGGGAGAAGGCGGCCGCCGTGCCCGGCTTCGATTTCAGCGATCCGATGAAGAATTCGGGTCTGACCTGGAACCAAGCCACGCTTGACCGCTTCCTGACCGATCCGCGCGGCGTAGTGCCGGGCACCAAGATGGCGTTCGGCGGGGTCAAGGATGCCGCCAAGCGCCAGGCGATCATCGACTACATCAAGGGATTGTGAGCCGGCGGCCCCGGGCGCGTTTCAGCCGAAGGGGCGCCACGCCGCCGCGAACAG
>DATMRS010000001.1:0-5916 GCA_035566015.1 Sphingomonadaceae bacterium | reverse complement strand
ATGCGTCAGGATTATTTATTTACGTCGGAGTCGGTATCTGAGGGTCATCCGGACAAGGTGTCGGATCAGATCAGTGATGCGATCGTGGATTTGTTTTTGTCGAAGGATGCGGAGGCGCGTGTTGCGTGCGAGACGCTGACGACGACGCAGTTGGTGGTTTTGGCGGGGGAGATACGCTGCAAGGGGGTGTATGAGAATGGTGCGTGGGCGCCGGGGGCGCTGGAGGAGATTGAGCGGACGGTTCGCGAGACGGTGAAGCGGATCGGTTATGAGCAGGCGGGTTTTCACTGGCAGAGTTTTCGTTTCGAGAACAATCTGCACGGCCAGTCGGCGCATATCGCGCAAGGGGTGGATGCGTCGGGCAACAAGGATGAGGGTGCGGGCGACCAGGGGATCATGTTCGGCTTCGCGTGCGACGAGACGCCCGACCTGATGCCGGCGACGCTCTATTACAGCCACAAGATATTGGAGCGGATGGCGGCGGATCGGCATCAGGGTCGCGCGCCTTTCCTTGAGCCTGACGCCAAGAGCCAGGTGACGTTGCGCTTCGAGGGCGGCAAGCCGGTGGCGGCGACGGCGATCGTGGTGTCGACGCAGCATGGCAAGGGCTATGACGAGGGCGCGAAGGAGGCCGAGCTCAAGGCCTATGTAAAGGGCGTGGTGGCCGACATACTGCCGGCGGACCTGCTCTCCGACGCCACCGAATATCATATCAACCCGACGGGCAGCTTCGAGATTGGCGGGCCTGACGGCGACGCGGGGCTGACGGGGCGCAAGATCATCGTCGACACCTATGGCGGCGCGGCGCCGCATGGCGGCGGGGCCTTCTCGGGCAAGGACCCGACCAAGGTCGATCGTTCGGCGGCCTATATCAGCCGCTATCTGGCGAAGAACATCGTCGCGGCGGGTCTGGCGACGCGCTGCACGATCCAGTTGGCTTACGCGATCGGCGTGTCGAAGCCTTTGTCGCTCTATGTCGACACGCACGGCACCGGCACGGTGGCCGACGAGGCGATCGAGCAGGCGATCGGGCGCATCGAGGCACTCGGCGGGCTCACCCCGCGCGGCATCCGCACCCATCTCGGCCTCAACAAACCCATCTACCAGAAAACCGCCGCCTACGGCCATTTCGGCCGCACCCCAGAAGGCGACTTCTTCCCATGGGAAAAAACCAACCTCGTCAACGACCTTAAAGCCGCGCTGCAGGCTTGAGGGGCGCTTCTTTCCTGAACAGGAGTTCATTTGAGAAGCGAATCGGGTCCCGATAAAAGGGGCGGCGGAAGGAGAACTGCATTGCGCCATCTTCTCGTCTCCGCCGCCCTTGCTTTCGGATTGATCGCCGGAGGCGCGGCTCCCACGCTCGCTGCCCCATGCAAGGATGCAAAGGGCAAGTTCATCAAATGTCCGCCCGCCAAGAAAGCGCCGGTGCGCTGCAAGGACATCAAGGGCAAATTCGTGAAATGCGGAATGCCTGGTGCCAAGCCGATATAATTTCCTGCTCTCCCTGGTGTGATCGTCTGGGGCCGTGTCACGCACGGCCCTTTTCTTTTGGCCGCTGCCGGGGCAAGCGCGGCGTACCATGAACGATCCCACCACGATCCGCCGTCTCTATGGCCGTCGCCAGGGGCATCGGCTGCGTGCGGCGCAGTCGGCGCTCGTCGAGACTCTGCTTCCGAAGGTTTCCGTGCCCGAGACGGGGCCGATCGATGCCCCGGCGCTCTTCGATGACACGCGGCCGCTGGAACTGGAGATCGGCTTCGGCAAGGGCGAGCATATGGCGGGCCAGGCCGCGATGCGCCCGGGCCACGGCTTCATTGGCTGCGAACCCTTCCTCGACGGCGTAATCGGCGCCTTGCAACATGTGCGCGACGAGAATCTCGCCAACATCCGCATTCACCATGGCGATGCGCTCGACGTGCTTGAGCGCTTGCCGGACGGTTCGCTCGATCGTGCCTATCTGCTCCACCCCGATCCCTGGCCGAAGGCACGCCACGCCAAGCGGCGCTTCATGAATCACGGCCCGATCGCGCTGATCGCGGCGAAGCTGAAGCGGGGAGGGGAGTTTCGCTTCGGCACCGATCATCCGGTCTATTGCCGCTGGGCGATGATGGTGATGGACCAGCGCCCTGATTTCGAATGGCTGGCCGAACGCCCCGCCGACTTCCTCGTCCGTCCCACCGATTGGCCCGAGACGCGCTATGAAGCGAAGGCCCGGCGGGAGGGACGTGAGGTGTGGTATTTCCGCTATCGGCGGATCTGATCGGCGGGCGGCGCGGGTTCGGTCTGGTCCTTGCGACGGGGCGCCAGATCGAGTTGCCAAAAGCCGACGTCACACCAGACGCCTTTCTTGAATCCGATGCGCGGTTGGACGCCGATGGGTTCAAAGCCCAGCCGCTCGTGCAGTTTCACGCTCGGCCGATTGGGAAGCGCGATCACGCTGATCGCGGCGACATAGCCCCACTCTTCCAGCGTATCGAGCAGAGCCTCGTAAAGCTTGCCGCCGATGCGCCGGCCGGTCGCCTCGCGTGCCAGATAGATGCCCGTCTCGCAGACCCAGCGATAGGCGGCGCGCTCGCGATAGCGGCTGGCATGAGCATAGCCGAGGACCGTCCCGTCCTGCTCGGCGACGAGCCAGGGATAGGCGTTGTTCGCCGCTGCCTCGATCCGGGCCGCCATGGCGGCTGCGTCGGGCGCGTCAATCTCGAAGGTGATCGTCGTGTCGGTTACATAAGGCGCGTAGATCGCCGCGATCGTCCCCGCATCGGCGAGGGTCGCTGCCCGCAGGACCAGGCTCACCGTAGCCCGACTGCCGTCAGCAACGGGATCGCCCAGCCCTTCTCCGGCATGCGCGGTGCGCCGGTGACGGGGCATTCGAGGCAACGCGCCTGGATGACCGGACCCGCCGCCATTCCCTGAATATCGGCGAGTGCGGTCGCGATATCACGCGCGGGGCGTTGGGCGATCATCGTCCAGGCGTCATGCGGCGCGGAATCGCTTTCTTCGTCGGGACGGCTGCGCGTGAGCGTCGCGAGGAGCTTGCCGGCCCAGCCCGGCTCCTTCTCGATATGGAGCGCGGACACCTTCGCGGGATCGAGCTTCGCGCGCCGCGCTGCTTCGGCGATGGCCTCGTCGAGACCGCCGAAACGGTCGACCAGCCCGATCCGCTGCGCCTCGGCGCCGGCCCAGACCCGGCCTTGCCCGATTGCGTCGACGTCGGCGACGGTCATGTGGCGCGATGCCGCGACGAGGCTGGTGAAACGGCGATAGACGCGCTCGATCCCCGTCTGGATGAGCGAATCGAAGGTGGGGGAGGTGCCGCGATATACATCGGGCTCGCCCGAGAGCGGCGTGGTCTTCACGCCATCCACCGACAAGCCGAGCTTCTGGAGCGTACCCTTGAAGGTGGGGATGAGGCCGAAAACGCCGATCGATCCGGTAATGGTCGACGGCTCGGCAAAAATGATGTCGCCCGTCGTCGCCACCCAATAACCGCCGCTCGCCGCGACGGAGCCCATCGAGACGACCACAGGCAGCCCCTTGGCCTTCGCCTGGACGATCGCCGAATGGATGCGTTCGGATGCCGTCACCGATCCGCCGGGCGAATCGATCCTGACGACGAGCGCCTTGATCCGATTCTTCGCCAGTTCGTTCAGCAACAGGCGCGCGACCGTCTCGCCGCCCGCCGTGCCCGCCGCGGCATGGCCGTCGACGATCGTGCCGGCGACGGTCAGCACCCCGATCAGAGGGCCTTTATGCGTTTCGGGATGGTTAGCGATCCAACTGTCGAGCGGGATCGCGCGATAGGCGCCCGGCTGCCGGCGATCGGTGCCGGCAATCTCGGCGACATGCTTGCCAAAGGCGATCCGGTCGCCGATGCGATCGACCAGCCCCGCCATCTCGGCGGCCCTCGCCGTATCCCCATCGGCGGCAGCAACCGCCTTTTCGGGCGAGGTGACATAGGCAGTGAGTTTCGCGGCCGGCCGGGCGCGTTGCACGTTGTCCAGCCAGGTGCGCCACAGCGAATCGGCAAGCGCCTGGTTGGCCTTGCGCGCCTCATCCGATTGGTCGGTGCGCGTGAACGGCTCCACGGCCGACTTGAAGCGGCCGACGCGATAGACGTTGACGTCGACACCGAGCTTGTCGAGTAGACCTTTATAATAGAGCTGTTCGCCGCCGCGACCGCGCAGCAGCACGGCGCCTTGCGGATCGAGCCAGACCTCGCTCGCATGCGAGGCCAGCAGATAGCCGCCATCGGTATAGCCGGTCGCGAAGGCCAATACGGGCTTGCCGGCATGGCGCACCCGATCCACCGCGCGCGCCGCCGCCTCGATCGCGGTTTGCCCACCGCCGGTGAAGCTGTCGAGATCGAGCACGACAGCCTTGATCGCATCATCGTTGGCGGCCGCGTCGATCGCGCGGACGACATCGCGCAGGCGATATTCGCGCGTGACCGGGTTGGACCCGGCGATTGCGCGCATCGGATCGACCGGCGCCGGCTGCTCGACCAGGCTGCCGTCGAGATCGACCAGCAGCGCGCCGCCGCCCGAGGTGCGGGGGTTTGGTGAAAGCGTCAGCGCCGCATAGAGCAAGCCGAAGAACAGGAGCATGAAGAGGAGGACCAGCAGGTCCTTGATGCCGACGAGCAGCGCCCAGAATCCCCGTAGCAGCCGCATGTCACATCCTCGCCATCGCCTTGGCCAAGGAGCTATCGCAGCGCCGGACGGGTGTAAATGGCGGGGCGAACCATCCCTTTATTCTTCTCTGCGACAAGGGGGTTGACCTCGCGCGGCAAGCGTCCATATGGCTGCCGTTGGCACTCACCGATGGCGAGTGCCAACAATCAGTTCGCAAAGAGGAAGACGGGCGGGCGTGGCCCCCCGTTCGAGAAGGAAAGGTAGCACGCATGGGTTTCCGTCCGTTGCACGATCGTGTGCTCGTTCGCCGTGTCGAGGCCGAGGAGAAGACGGCCGGCGGCATCATCATCCCCGACACCGCGCAGGAAAAGCCCCAGGAGGGCGAAGTCGTCGCCGTTGGCAGCGGTGCCAAGAGCGAAGATGGCAAGGTGGTTCCGCTCGATGTCAAGGCGGGCGATCGCATCCTGTTCGGCAAATGGTCCGGCACCGAGGTCAAGATCGATGGCAAGGATCTGCTGATCATGAAGGAAAGCGATATTCTGGGCATCGTCGGCTGAAGCCGCCCCGGAATATCTCCGCACTTCTCACGAATTTTCAAAATCTAGACAGAGGATAGAGAGATCATGGCAGCGAAAGACGTCAAGTTTTCGCGTGACGCCCGGGAGCGCATCCTGCGCGGCGTCGACATCCTTGCCGATGCGGTGAAGGTCACGCTGGGTCCGAAGGGCCGCAACGTCGTCATCGACAAGAGCTTCGGCGCGCCGCGCATCACCAAGGACGGTGTGACGGTCGCCAAGGAAATCGAGCTTAAGGACAAGTTCGAGAATATGGGCGCGCAGATGGTGCGCGAAGTCGCTTCGCGGACCAACGATCTGGCCGGCGACGGCACCACCACCGCGACCGTGCTGGCCCAGGCCATCGTGCGCGAAGGCGCCAAGTCGGTTGCCGCCGGCATGAACCCGATGGACCTGAAGCGCGGCATCGACCTCGCCGTCGAAGCCGTCGTCGAGCACCTGAAGTCCAACTCCAAGAAGGTCACCTCGAACGACGAGATCGCCCAGGTCGGCACCATCTCGGCCAACGGCGACAAGGAAATCGGCGACTACCTCGCCAAGGCCATGCAGAAGGTCGGCAACGAGGGCGTCATCACCGTCGAGGAAGCCAAGTCGCTCGAAACCGAACTCGATGTCGTCGAAGGCATGCAGTTCGATCGCGGCTATATCTCCCCCTACTTCATCACCAATGCCGAGAAGATGCGCACCGAATTCGACGATGCGTATAT